>CAVWNE010000013.1:0-342553 GCA_963756325.1 uncultured Acidimicrobiaceae bacterium | reverse complement strand
AACATTCTCCGGTACCTTGAGACCAACCTCGGACAGCAGGACATTGATCGGCGGCTGCCCACCACTTTGACCTCCAGGTGATCGGGAAACACCTTGATCCACTCCACGAGGTTCTCGACAAAGACGCGCCGTTCGCGTTCGTCGGCCTCCGCCCACACCGCGTCCATGTCGAGGTCAGACGAGGATGCGCGCGACCTCCTCAAATTGAACCTCTAGGTCGCTCTTGAGTCGCTCTTCGTGGCCCTCTAGGGCCATCTGCTGACGGACAGCCTCAATGGCAGTGGCGATCCGAGCCTCTTCCTGCTGGAAACCGTCTGCGCTGATCTTCTCGGCGTAGTAGAGGCCAAGGAGTTTGCGCCGTTCGTCCGTGAGAACCTTCAACGTCTTCGCCGGTGCCGCCCGTCGGCTCCGGCGCGGCGTCCCCGCCGCGTCCGGGCCCCCACCGGCCAGCCGCCGACGAATGGCCCTTCGCAGGTTTCATCGTGGCCGATGAGGCGAAGTCCCATGACCGCCGCTCGCGCCAGTCCGAGGTTGCTCCGGGACGGTTGCCCACAGCCCTTACCCCGGTGATGGCACTTGTAGGTGAGATGGCCCTTGCCGTTCTGGGCGACCACCATTCGCCGGTTGCACATCCCGCAGACCACCCTTCCCGAGAGAGGGTCGCGCGACTGTCGAACCCCCTTGGCGGTGCCTCGATGCGCCGCTCTGCCACTCCTCTTCGCTCACGAGTGGTTCATGGATGCCGGGGTACCACTTGCCTTTGCTGCATGACCTCGCCGCGATAGATGCGCGAGTCCAGGATCGACTTCACGGTCGAGTACTTGATTCCGGTCCGCTCTTCGATCGTGCGGTAGGAGTGTCGTTCGCCCCGGAGTCGAAAGCACTCGATCACGAGCGTGGCGTCGACGTTGGGGACGAGCAGCCCGTCGATCAGGTCGTAACCAGTCTTTGGTCGATTTACCCAGCGGCCCTCCTTCACCGCCCGGTCGAGGCCCATGCTTGACGTTCTCCGAGAGCGCTTCGCGGTAGTACTCCGCTTGGCCACCCATCATCGAGAAGAACCACCGCCCGGCGGGAGACGAGAGGTCGAGATTCTCACAGACCGAGTGCAGCGTGACGCCGTACTTGTCGAAGGTGTCGCGCAACTCCATCAAGTTGCGCAGGTTTCGCGAGAGCCGGTCAAGTTTCCAGACGACGACGTGCGTGGCGTGGCCCGCCTCGACCGCCGCCAGCAATTGTTGCAAGCCAGGCCGCAGCAAGTTCTTGCCAGAGATGCCCGGATCGGTGATGACGGTGATCTCGCCGAGGTCGTGCAAATTCGCATAGGCCCGGAGTTTGTCCGTCTGGCCCTCGATCGACCAGCCCTCCTCCGCTTGTTCCTCCGTCGAGACTCGGCAGTACGCCAGGGTTAGCACGCAGACCTCCTTTGGGTCCTCGGTTCTTGTTCACAATACGCAGCGCCACCGTGACGAGCGTCGAGACGACCGCGTCGTAGTCGGGCGGCATCATGGCAGGCCATACTTCTGGCGCTTCTCGCTAATGCGCGAGATCATCGAACGGCCCGAGGCTCGCGCGTAGTGCTGCAGGTGTCGTTCCAGAGACGGGATGAGATCGATGGTGGAGTCGCAGTTGGTCAGTGCGCCGAAGTTCGCCAGTTGTCCAACGAGCGAGGGCATGAGATTCGCCAGGACGCCCGACTGCTTTGCCCCATAAGCACGCTCAATCCCCACAGCGCCATCGCCAATTCGCGCACGCTGGACACAACGCCATTGGTCCGACACCGGCCAACGGGACCTGGTGTCGTCGTCGGTCGGGATGCGATGAGTGAGCCAGTCCTGCGTGAGGTAGTGCCACAAGGAACCCGTCGCGCCAAGCACTTCGTCGGGTGTAGAGATGCCGAACTGGCGCAGGACTTCGCGGTGCAGCTCGAACTCGACGCGCGTGACGTGGAGTGTCCGGGTCGTACAGGTCGCCCCAGACGTCCTTCCAGTACGCGGTGCCGGATCTTGGCCGACTCGATGGTCTTGTCGTAGATGCGGGCAAAGATCGTGCCCGAAGACCGCGAACCAATTTGGAGCCCGTTGAACTCCTCGGCAGTTTCGAAGAGGTGGCGCGCGTCAGCCCGGCATAAGAACTCGCGGCGCTGATCGCCCGAGACGCTCAAACCTTGAAAGTCCGCGAAAAGGTCGAGACGACTTACCTCGAGTAGAACCGGACCACACACCGATTCGAGAAATGATCGCGCCCACTCGACGACGTAATCGACTCCCGCACCGTGGAGAAACTCTGCGCGAGGCTGAACCCGAATTGCGGGAATCTTGTCCTTCGGCGTGAAGCCGAAGCGGGCGTAGGGGTGGTCGAGACAGTAGCGATAGAGGCCCCACTTGCGCGGCTGAAGTTGCATCGTAAGTCCGCCGAGGGTGATCTCGACAGGACCCTCCTGCTGGTCGGCGAGAAGCCGCAAAGCGTTCAACTTTTCGAGTAATTCGCGTGGACAGTGCGGCACGTCCAGACAGATAGAGCGCGTCCACTCCGGAAGCGAGTTCGCGAGGTCCCTCCGGCCTCGGATCGATGTAGAAAGTCACTGCCATAGAATGACAGTCTATCAAGTACTGCCAAAATGTGGCATACTTTCCTCAACGGGGTAGCGGAGGGTTCATGAGCGTTCAGGCAAGTCCACGACAGCCCACATGGATCGAAGTCGCGGTCAGTAACGCGGGAATGATGAAAGGTGCTACTGCCATCACCTGGGCCTGGTGTTGGGGCATCACTCGTGAGATTCTGAAACACGATCCGACCGTGGAAGAAGTGGCCGAGTATGGAATGCGTCAGTCCGAACTGCCTACCGCGACCACGCTGCCTTCAAGAAGGCTTTTCCGATGCTCGACTCACCGGCTCCCTATGTGGACAATCCCGCAATTCTCCCCATTATCAGGCGAGCGAGCAAGAGAATGTCGGACTTCGAGCAGAACATCAAGTCACGCCGACGGCCCACCGATGTTGCCGCCATGAAGATCGGTTTCGTGCCGTTCGGTGTCTCGTGAGACCTGGAATTGACTGGGGAGGACAGTTTGCCGCGCTTCACGCCGGAGGATCACCACCCTCAAGCGCTGCTGAAGTCGCCATTTTGGTCGTCGGTGGAATCTTCGCGGTCTCGGTGATCGCCTATTAGTTCATGTCAATCAAGCGAAAGCGACGCGAGTAACCTGACCTACTTCTATTCTCCAATGCAGTTTGCGGGTGCTGTTATACAGGAAGCGCACCCGTTCGCGACGCGCCCACTATGCCTGGGGGAATTCTCTGTCGAAAAATGCTTCCAACGATTCGACGGCCTCTTCGTATTTGTCAAGTATCGAGATTTGCTTGGGCAGACCCTCACGTAGGTCCCATCGACTCCACCGAACGATCTCTTCCCATTTCCGGAAGCTTCTTCTCGACGCCTCCGAATTTTGGCTTCTTCAATATTTTAGAGGCCGCTGCGAGCCGATCCTTACGCTCGACGTTGATCTCGAGATATTCAGTCATAGCGATTCTCACCGGCTCCAACGCTGCCTTAAATGCCGCCTCCAGGTCGTCCGAATGGGGCGCCGAACCCTTCCATCGCTCCGCTAGTGACCTTCGCGTGTCTCCTACGGCCTGGTTCCGAACCTCAAGTTCATCTCGCTGTCTTTCATACTCTCGAATATTTGAGTTGTATTCGTCAACTAACTCTTTGTATCGCTCATCCATAGGTCATTCCCCGGGTAGATAGTCGCTCCACAAGCAACACGGTATCGAAAGAATTAGGCGGACCAGGGCCCCAGCCTCCAGTCGGAGAATGTTGACTTCGGCTCTCCGACCAAAACCCGCACTCAGCACCTGAGCGAGAGCGACGAGAGTGGGACCGTCACAGCATTGGGCCCCTTGGCGTCGCCAATGACGAAGGCCCCGATGACGGTTGTGCCATCGCTCTCGTAAACGGGGATCGAGATATTCCGGTTCTGACTCTCTTTGTCCCACGTGAGAGCTTCGGCGGGCGACTTGACGTCTCCGCTTGCCGCGCAAGTGAGGTCGCTGGACTTGACGTACCCGTGGACGGTCCCGCCGTCAATGACGACCGCGACGAGGTCGGGCGTCCCGTTCTGGTTGGTCACGCCATAGGTCTGGCCGTTGGAGTTGATGCCCCAAGGTGTGATGACCTGATTCACGTACGTCGCCTGCAACGTCCACGAGTGGTCGGCACCAGTGGTGATCGTCACGGAGTCGACACCCGGGGTAAGGGGTACCACTTCGCTGGCCGTGCGGTAGAGAGGCGCCTGACTCATATCCGTTCTGTCACAGCTCTCACTAGAACCATTGGGAAAGTAAAACGTGCCGACGGTGAGGCACGTCAAGGACAAAGAAAGATCGGTTGAGGTTGCGGGAGGAGCGCCGAGGTCAATCGTCGCCGTTCCTGTGCGGGTGGCCGTGACGATATTGGCAAGAGGAGAGTCCACCGGTGCGCCAGGTGGCGAAAACAGCCCCGTGGCGAGTGCCACTCCTCCGGCAACGAGAGTTAGGCCTGCGAACACTCCTGTTCCCACTCGCCACCGCCACCAGCGCCGTGCGTGGGGTGTGTTCTTGGCCACCGTCGCCAACGTCTCCCTCAGCGCCGCCGCGAAGACCGGATCCATCTCCAACATGCTCATTGACTCGACTCCTTCGTATTGATGCCCATCTCGGCCCCCAAAGCCCCGAGCGACCCCGCCATGCGAGATCTCGCGCGATGAAGTCGCGTTCGCGCGGCGCCATCAGAGATCCCCTGTGCAGCGGCGATTTGGGCGGTGGAGTAGCCCTCGTATGTCGTAAGCGTGATCAGGGCCACGTCCGAAGGCGACAGGCCCCCCAGTGCGTCTCGAATCTTCTTTGTAAGACGCAGTTCTTCGATCTGGCGTACCACACCGTCTTCCGCACTTTCGGAAACATAGCCTCGCGGAAGCGAAGCGATTAGCGAGCGGTATCTCCGGAGACTGCGCGTCGTGTTGCGGGACAGATTGGTTGCAGTGACCAGTACCCAGGGCAATACTGACCCGTCAACCAAGCGCACCGACTGTCGCTTCCTCCACAGTTCAAGGAACGCCCCAGCGACAACGTCTTCGGCGTCATGGATGTTTAACGTCAGTCGAAGTGCGTGACGATATGTCCGGTCTCGGTGTTGATCGAAGATGGCGGCAAAGGCATCGCCATCGTTGCGCAGGACATTCGCCCAGGCGGCCGCTTCGTCCTCGCTGACTTTCACATGCAGTACTGTCCGCACCAAAGAAAGCGTTACACGTAATCGAGACGTTCTAAATGCATCAAATAATCAGATTCCAAATGCACGGTCTCCGCCGAGTCCGATCGACGGAGTATTGGACCAGAATCTTGCGTCTCGGGTGCTGAAAAGATGCTTTGCCAGACGCCCACTCAAAACAGAGTCAGTTACCGCGGTCAGCATCGATGAGAGACGGTCAATCACCGATGTGTTCGTGGTCGAAATCTTCCTCTCATGGAGCCCCGGGCTGCGAGGCGCTGCCTTCTGTGGTGGACTGTGGCCATGCGATGTTGGCCGCTCAAGACGCTGGTGGCTGCATTCTGCCTTTGTTCTTTGGCTTTGATCAATTGGCAAACTGCGGGAGCATCCACCTCGGTTCCTCCGTGTTCTCAGCCGGAACTTCAAGTGACGTTCAGTGGCATTCGAGCTGGAACCGGCAACTTTAATATGTTCTTTCTCGTAAGGAACGTGAGTTCAAAAAACTGTTCGCTTCGAGGTTTTCCTCAGCCATCCTTTAGGGGTGCCAAGAATGTGGAATTACAAGTGCCATACGTCAACAGCGCTGACAGTGATGGCAATGATCTTGGCGGCCTGCGCCCGGGCACAGCGATTCCAACCTTTGTCGTGGAAGCAGGCCACGGCGTGGCATCCTTCTCGATCTATGGGCGCGATGAGCCTCACACGAGCTCCCTAAAGGGATGCGAAGAGTGGAGAAGGATGCTGGTCGAACTTCCTGGCGCGAAGAGCGCTGTGACCGTATACCGTCTCGCACAAAACGCTGTGAGTTATTTGTGGTGCGGAAGCATTGTCGTGCATCCAGTGGTACCAGGCCGGAGCGGGACCGACCCGGTTAACGAGAATCTCTGACCGTCAGCACCTAAGTCGAACAGCGTCCAGAATAGTTTTGCTCTACTCGCGGAATGGCCAACTCCAATGCTCAACGTCTGACGGCCAAGCGACGCTCTCGCGCCCCATCCAATAGATAAATCGCTGAAGTTCATGGTGCTCCGGAAGATCGAAATCCCCGACGATCATCATTTGCCTCGTCGAGTCCGGGCGTCAAATGGGCGTCAATGGGCGCTTTACAGTGGACAACATTGGCTCTCAATGGACAAGAGCGGATAGTCCGAAAATCCCATGATTACTGGCCTTTACAACGAAATTAATGGAGCGGGCGACGAGAATCGAACTCGCGTTCTCAGCTTGGGAAGCTGATGTTCTGCCGCTGAACTACGCCCGCGGAAGATTCAATCTTAAC
Source organism: uncultured Acidimicrobiaceae bacterium (assembly GCA_963756325.1). Lineage (GTDB taxonomy): Bacteria > Actinomycetota > Acidimicrobiia > Acidimicrobiales > RAAP-2 > RAAP-2. Next base: position 336,023 of record CAVWNE010000013.1, on the reverse strand, counting down.
TCTGCCTCACCCATCGAGTATTGGCTGCGCCATCGTCGCCAGCACTACCTTGACCACCGAAGGTGGTGGGATCGTGTAGTAGTTCTCGCACGGGGGACTGATTAAAGGGTAGGGGCTCCCGGTGGCAAGCCCGCGGTGGAGGCGTCTTGGCCTGAAGCAGTTGGCGAAGCGCTCGGATCCTGCGAGTCACTCGGCGCGCGCGGCGCATCCGAGCCCGGTGTTGCAGGACTCTCCGTCGGTGTCGTCTCAACGACCGGCGGGGTCCAGGGCGCGGGGGACGGCACCGGGGTTGCCCCCTGCCGCAGGTGTCCGATTCCGGCACCGAGCATGATCGAGTTGGGAATTCGCAGAACGCCGTCGTCGGTCATGACCGTGACGTAGGTGAGGCCAATGCCAAGGACCTTGACATCCAACACGCCCGTGACCCCGGAGCGGATGCGAATGGTGTCTCCGACCACGAAGGGCCGGGCAAAGAGCATCACTACAGCCGCGAAGATGTTGCCCAAACTCTGTTGAGCGGCCACGCCGAGGATGATGCCCGCGACTCCCGCCCCTATTAAGAGGTGATCGAGCGAGACGCCGAGCACAGCCAACAGAGCGATGATCAAGAGCACGTATCCGAGACCGTTAGTGACCAGGCGAATGGTCGCTCCGGCCCCCGGGTTCGACTGACGGGTGATCAGGCGACCGATCGCCCGCGAGAGATGAATGATGGCGTAGGCTCCGGCGAACACGAGAACGACCGCGGCCGCCCAGCCGTAGAGTTTCTGATGCAGGGACGACCGCTCAACTTTCCCGTAGGCCAGGCCGAGTCCCATTGAGGCGAGAGCGACGACCGCGGCCGTCGCTCCCATGAACCACTCGGTCTTAAGGGTATGTTTGGCCGCGCCATGAATGCCTGAAGTCATTGATGTCAACTGTATAGAGGGGTCGTCGCTTTCTTCGGCCTTCACCTGGATAACACTGAAATTGCCTCGTCTCGCCCAGGCGATCTCTTCGTGGGAGCGCTCTAGTGTGGTCAAAGCGAGCACAGAAAGATCATGACGACCTACGACGACCGCGAAGTCATCCGCACAGAAAATCTGACCAAGTCATATCCCGGCATGGACGTTCCGGCCGTCGATGCGTTGAACCTCACGGTCCATCAGGGTGAGATCTTTGGTCTCCTCGGGCCCAACGGAGCCGGAAAGACCACGACGGCGGGTATTTTGACGACTCGCGTCGTCCCGACCTCCGGCGCCGCCTACGTGGCCGGAATTGACGTACGCAAGCATCCGGCGCTGGTGAAGCAGGTATCGGGGATCGTGTCGCAACAGAACACCCTCGACCGTCAACTGACGGTCTTTGAGAACCTCTACTTTCACGGACGTCTCTTTGGCATCAACGCGAAGGAGTCGCGCCAACGTGCCGACGAGCTGCTCGGTCGATTCTCGCTGTCGAACTGGGCTAGGGCCTCGGTTTACGCGCTGTCGGGAGGCATGGCCCAGCGCCTCATGGTGGCTCGAGCGATCTTTCATCGACCAGCGGTGCTCTTCCTGGACGAGCCGACGGCCGGTCTCGATCCTCAGAGTCGTCTGGCGCTCTGGGAGATGCTCGGAGAACTTAACCAAACCGGTCAAACCGTCGTGCTCACCACTCACTACATGGAAGAGGCGGACGCGTTATGCAATCGGGTGGCGATCATGGATCACGGCAAGATTCTCGCCCTCGACACGCCCGCGATCCTCAAGCAGAGCACCGGCGCGGACACCATCGTGACGGTCAAGGTCTCGAGTGACGGTGAGAAGTTGGCGGGGGCCCTCGAGCGAGAGATCGTTGGCATCGTGAGCACGAGGGTGGTGGACAATACGGTGACCGCGCAGGTGGAGGGGAGCGATCGGCTGGTCCCGCGCGTGGTGAATGTCGCCGAAGCCTCCCAAGTCGAGATCATTGACCTGACGGTGGCCGAGCCAACCCTCGAGACCGTCTTTATCAACCTGACCGGTAAGGAGTTGCGCGAATGACGACCATCAGCGTGGAGACCGCGCCGACCCGTTCGGTGATGGAAGCCAGTCGCAGCGCCCTGGGCGGACTGTTGTTGCGCGATCTCGTGGTGCTGCGTAAGACCTTCCGAGAGTTCGTCTTGCGCACTTTGATCCAACCCTTTTTGTTGTGCTTCGTCTTCCTCTTCGTGTTTCCCAAGATCGGCCAAGCGGTCGGTGGTGGGGGCCCCGGCGCGTCGATCGCCTTCGCCACGATCTTGGTACCGGGGGTAGTGGGGATCTCGATCATGTTCCAGGGCGTGCAGTCGATCGCGCTCACCATGGCTCAGGAGTTCGGCTTCACCCGAGAAATCGAAGACCGCGTGCAAGCGCCGTGCCCGATTTGGCTGGTGGCCGTCTCGAAGGTTCTCTCCGGCGCAGTCCAGGGCCTGATCGCCGCGGCCATCGTCTTTCCCATCGCCTCGGTGGTGCACGCCGCGGGCGTGAAGGCGGACGTCTCGCTGCACTGGCTCATCATTCTCACGCTGGTGCCCATCGCCTGTGTGACCATGGCGGGCCTGGGACTGATCCTCGGCACGTCCTTTGAGCCGCGCAACATCGGTTTGATGTTCGGCTTCATCATCTTGCCCATCACCTTCTTGGGGGGAACGTACTATCCCTGGACTCACCTGGCCCCGGTCAAGATTGGCGGCTTTCACTGGTTGCAAACGGTCGTTCTCATCAATCCGCTGGTCTACGTGAATGAAGGAATGAGGGCGGCCTTCACCAACGCACCGCACATGCACCTCTACGTGATCTACCCCGTGATGATCGGTTTTTGCACGATCTTTCTGTGGCTCGGACTGCGAAACTTTCGGCGTCGCGTCCAGTCCTAGGTGCGGCGCCCGCCCAGGCGCTGGGGCCCCAACGAGTATCGTGGCCTCCTAATGGTGCTCTCGGATCGGTCCATCAAAGAGGCGCTGGAGCAGGGCCGACTCATCATTGAGCCCACCGGTGACGACTGTATTCAGCCCTCGTCGGTCGACGTGCATGTCGATCAGTACTTTCGCGTGTTTCGCAATCACTCCCAGCGCGTCATCGACGTTCGTGAAGCGCAAGAAGACCTGACCGAGCTCATCGACGTGGGCAGGGACACGCCCATGATTCTTCACCCCGGTGAGTTCATGTTGGGCTCCACCACCGAGCGGGTGGCTCTGCCCGACGATCTGGTGGGCCGGCTCGATGGCAAGAGCTCACTCGGTCGACTGGGTTTGGTGATTCACTCAACAGCCGGTTTCATCGACGCCGGCTGGGATGGCCATATCACTCTGGAGCTGTCGAACGTTGCCAATCTCCCCATCACGTTGTATCCGGGCATGAAGATTGGCCAGATCAGCTTCTTCGAGATGACGACGCCCGCCGATCGGCCCTACGGTTCGTCCGGACTGGGTTCTAAGTACCGAGGGCAGCGCGGGCCCACCCCGAGTCGCTACTCGGAGAACTTCAAGAAGCCCTCGTGATCGGACGCGGACTCTCGTGCTAGCGCGCATCATCATCGGCGTGGGTGCGTCGCTCATCCTCTTCGCCATCGCGGCGCGACGCTTCTATTGGGTGTCGCGACTCGTTCGTTCGGGCCAGCCCGCCCCGCGCCGCTGGAATGGCTTTCGAAAAGTCACCGACGCCGAAGTCGTCGAGGTGGCCGGCCAGCGCAAACTCCTGAAGTGGACGCTGCCCGGTCTGGCGCACTTCTTCACCATGTGGGGCTTCACCGTGCTGCTCACCACGATCATCGAGGCCTACGGCTCACTGTTCGACCGTAACTTCCACATCCCCTGGATCGGCACCGACAGCTGGCTGGCCTTCACTGAGGACTTCTTCGCGACCATGGTTTTGGTGGCGCTCTGCGTCTTCACCGTCATCCGAGTAAAGAACGCGCCCGCCAAGAAGGAACGGGCCAGTCGGTTCTACGGCAGCCACACCGGCGCGGCGTGGGCGGTCCTGGCTATGATCGCGGCCGTCATCGTGACGCTCCTCCTCTACCGCGGGGCTCAGATCAACACGGGACACTTCCCCTTTACTCACGTCAAAACCGGGTGGTACGCCTTGTCCGGTCCGAACGGGCGGGTGGCGTTCTTCGCGAGTCACGCCTCCCCGTGGGCCTTCGCCTCGAAGATTGTCGCCAGTTGGCTGGCGCCGCTCGGCTATGGCGTCAACAGCGTTCTCGAAGCGGTCTTTCTTCTCCTCAACGTCGGGGTCATCGCCAGTTTCATGGTTTTCGTGTCGTACTCCAAGCACCTGCACATCTTTCTGGCGCCCATCAACGTCGGCACGTCGCGCCGTCCCCGCGCGCTGGGCGGTCTGGACAAGACCCCCAACATGGACATGGAGCAGGTGAGCGAAGACACCGTCTTCGGCGCGGGCAAGATCGAGGACTTCACCTGGAAGCAGATGCTCGATCTCGCGACCTGCACGGAGTGCGGTCGCTGTCAGAACGAGTGTCCCGCCTGGAACACCGGCAAGCCCCTCAGCCCGAAGCTTCTCATCATGGGGCTACGCGACAACATGTTCGCCTCGGCCGATCGACTGCTCTCGGGTGACTCGTCGGGCGACGTCGCGACGTTGGTCCCCACCACCATCGACCCCGATGTGTTGTGGTCGTGCACGACGTGTGGCGCGTGCGTCGAGCAGTGTCCCGTTGACATCGAGCACATTGACGCCATTATCGACATGCGTCGCTTCGAGGTGCTGATGGAGTCGCGCTTTCCGAGCGAGGCGGGGCTGTTGCTGCGCAACATGGAGAACCAGGGCGATCCCTGGGGACTGGGCGCGAGCAAGCGTACCGAGTGGCTGGCCGCCCTCGATTTCGAGGTGCCCGTCTTTGAGGACGTCATACCCAACGACGTGGAGTATCTCTACTGGGTGGGCTGTGCGGGCTCGCTCGACGAGCGCGGGCGCAAGCAGGTCGTCTCGACCGCGCGCATGCTGCACCGCGCGGGCGTCAACTTCGGCATCCTCGGTCCGCGCGAGTCCTGCACCGGCGACCCGGCGAGGCGGATGGGGAACGAGTACCTCTTCCAAGAGATGGCCAAAGCCAACATCGCCACGCTGGACGGCGCCGGCGCCAAGAAGATTGTCGCCAGCTGTCCCCACTGCTTCAACACCATGAAGAACGAGTACCCGGCCCTCGGGGGAAACTACGAGGTCATTCATCACTCGGAGCTCTTGAGCCACCTCGTCGCGGAGGGTCGACTGGTCCCCGGGGTCGCCTACACCGGAACCGTCACCTATCACGACCCGTGTTATCTCGGTCGCCACAACCGGATCTTCAACCAGCCGCGCGATGTGCTGGACTCGATCCCCGGGGTGACCAAAGTGGAGATGGGTCGACACCGCGAGCGCGGGTTCTGCTGTGGCGCCGGAGGCGCGCGCATGTGGATGGAAGAGACCATTGGTAAGCGGGTCAACATGGACCGGACCGAAGAAGCCCTCGGCACCGGGGCCGACACCATCTCGACCGCGTGCCCTTTCTGCATGATCATGCTGGATGACGCCGTTAAGGCCAGTGGCCGAGAGGATGTGGCGGTGATGGACATTTCCCAGGTCATGGAGCGCTCTCTCACTACCTGAGAGGTTCCTCATCTCGGCGCTAGTTAATGCGGCCGAAACACACCGCTAACTGTTGTGAAATCCACGGTTGGGACACTAATCCCAACAACTTGAGGTCAACGCCGCCCTCTCCTACGTACAAAGGAGTGGATGTGCTTTCAGCAGTTACCAACATCCCGTACCCCGGATGGCTGAATCCGGCCGACAATACGTGGCAGCTGGTCGCCGCCACGCTCGTCGGCCTCATGAGCCTTCCCGGTCTCGCCGTTCTTTACGGCGGACTGGTTCGAAAGAAGTGGATCGTCAACACCATGTTGATGACGTTCTCCGCCTTCTCGCTCACGCTCATCGTGTGGATGCTGTGGGGCTACAACATGGCCTTTGGTCCGTTGTCGCACTTCGGCTCCACGGGATCGTTCTGGAGCGGGTTCGTCGGCCACTTCGAGCCCTTGGCGACGGCCGGATCGGAGCAGGGTCAAGCGGTGTCGGGAGCCAACACGTTGGTGCCCTTCCACTTCCCGACGGCCACCCTGGCGTACTTCCAGTTCGTGTTCGCGGCGATCACCCCGATCCTCTTCCTGGGGGCGCTGGTTGGACGTCTCAAGTTCAAGGCCTGGCTGCTCATCGTGCCGCTCTGGATCACCATGGTGTACTGCATCAACGCCGCGCTTCTGTGGGGTGGCGGCTTCTTCTCCCAGAAGGGGGCAGTGGACTACTCCGGCGGCTACGTCATCCACCTCTCGGCCGGGGTGGCCGCCTTCGTGGGTGCGTGGATGGTCGGACCTCGTCGCTGGCAGGACCGAGAGAACGCCTTCCCGAGCAATCTGATGATGGTGGCGGTCGGAGCGGGAATCCTCTGGCTCGGCTGGAACGGCTTCAACGGAGGTGACCCGTTCTACGCGGGTGCCGACGCGGCGGCCGCCGTGCTCAACACCAACGTGGCAACCGCGGCCGGTCTGCTCACCTGGATGTTCTGGGACATGTTCCTCTCCAAGCAGAAGAAACCGACGTTCCTCGGGGCCATCAACGGGATGATCTGTGGCCTGGTCGCCATTACTCCCAGCGCAGGTTGGGTAAACGGTACCGGAGCCATCATCGTCGGGGTGGTGGCGGCGTCCATTGTCTGGATCGCCTGGACCTACATCTCGAAGCTTCGTCCCTTCTCCAAGGTCGATGACGCGCTCGGCGTGGTCTACACGCACGGCTTCGCCGGTCTCACCGGTGGTCTGTTGGTCGGCATCTTGGCCGACCCCAACATGGTGGAGTACGGCATCAAGGGTGCCCACTACAAGGGTCCGGGCAACTTCCACGTGGCCGGCTGGTTCTATGGTCACTCGTTCCACCAGCTGTGGGAGCAGTTCCTCGCCGCCATCTGGATTATCTGTTGGACGGCCTTTGGTACGTTCGTCGTCTTCACGGTGGTTAAGTGGATATGTGGCGGACTACGTGAGTCCGATGACGTGCTTCGAGAAGGCGACATCGCGATCCACGAAGAAGAAGCCTTCCCCGAGCCCACCTTTGGTGAGCCCCTGGAATCGCCCAGCCACACGCACGCCGAGAACGTCTAAGGAGAGAGAATGAAGTTAGTTACCGCAGTCGTCAAGCCCTTCAAGCTTGACGAAGTTAAGGTCGCTGTCAAAGAAGTAGGCGTGACGGGACTCACGGTCAGTCAGGTGAAGGGCTTCGGCCACACCGGAGGACACGTGGAGGTCTTTCGGGGCAAGGAGTACGTCTTCGACTTCGTCGACAAGATCCAGATCGAAGTGATCTGCACCGACGAGATCGTGGACCAGCTCATCGAGGCGATTGTCGCCGCGGCTCGCACCGACACCGTCGGTGACGGGATGGCGTGGGTGACCGACGTCGAGCACGTCGTGCGTATTCGCACCAATGAACGAGGGCCCGACGCCCTTTAGCTAACCGGCCTGGCGAGCGACGGCTTCGGCTGCCCTCGTGGCGGTCTCGGGGTCACCGAGGTACGTCGCCGCCAGGACGTTGAGTTCGTGATCGAGCGTTAACCGATAGGGGATGCCCGTGGGAATCTCGATGTCGGTGATCTCGTTCTCCCCGATGTTTTCGAGCACCATGCGCAGCGCGCGGAGGGAGTTCCCGTGGGCGACGACCAGCACCGCGCCACCTTTTACCCCTTCACTGCGTAGGTCCTCGCTGATCACGTCGCGCAGATATGGTGTGGCGCGCGTGACCACATCCTTGAGGCACTCGCTGCGCGGAATGAGGTCCGCCAACACGTCGCGATAACGAGGGTCAAAGCGATTGTTGCGCGGGTCGTCCAGGGGCAACAGCGGTGGCGCCACGTCAAAGGATCGGCGCCATATCTTCACCTGTTCGAGCCCGAACTCCTCGGCGGTCTGTTTCTTGTCTTTGCCGGTGAGGTCGCCGTAGTGGCGCTCGTTGAGCCGCCAGCTGCGCCGGACCGGAAGCCAGGAGCGTCCGGCGCTCGCCAGGGCGATATTGGCGGTGCGAATCGCCCGGGTAAGGAGCGACGTGTGCACGATCCGCAGGTCCAGATCGGGTTGCGCCGCCAGTAGCTCGCCGGCCACTCTGGCCTCGGCCACGCCCGCAGGGGAGAGATCCACGTCCTGCCACCCGGTAAAGAGGTTGAGATCGTTCCACTCGGAGCGTCCGTGGCGCAGGAGAATGAGGTCGGGCACGACCAAATGGTAGTCCTGTCAAGGAATTTCATACTGGGCGGGGCCAGGGTGCGGAGAAAATACACTCTTATTCTTACTTGCTAGTCATCTTATAATTATTCTTGACAAGTAGGGGCTCAACTCTGTAGTGTGGATGGTATGAAATCTGGCGGGCCGGACATTCCGGCGGTCCAGAGACCGAAATAAGGAGTTTTTCATGGCAAAGGCAGTCGGTATCGACCTCGGTACGACCAACTCAGTGGTGAGTGTGCTGGAGGCGGGCGAACCCGTCGTGATCCCCAACGCCGAAGGCAGCCGCACCACCCCCTCGGTGGTGGGCTTCTCCAAGACCGGCGAGGTGCTGGTCGGAGAGGTGGCGAAGCGTCAGGCGATCACCAACCCCGACCGGACCATCCGGTCGGTCAAGCGCCACATGGGCGAAAACTGGAGCGTCGATATCGACGGCACCAAGTACACGGCCCAGGAGATCTCGGCGCGCATCCTCCAGAAGCTGAAGCGTGACGCGGAGGCCTACCTCGGCGACACCGTGAACCAGGCCGTCATCACCGTGCCCGCCTACTTCAATGACGCTCAGCGCACCGCCACCAAAGAGGCCGGCCAGATCGCCGGTCTGGAGGTCTTGCGCATCGTCAACGAGCCCACGGCGGCCGCTCTGGCCTACGGACTCGACAAGGGTCCGGCCGAGCAGACCGTCTTGGTCTTTGACCTCGGTGGCGGGACGTTCGACGTCTCGGTGCTCGAGATCGCGGACGGAGTCTTCGAAGTGAAGTCGACCGCCGGTAACACCCACCTCGGTGGTGACGACTGGGACGACGCCGTCATGAACTGGCTGGTGAAGACGTTCAAGGACACCGAAGGCGTCGACCTCTCCCAAGACAAGATGGCCGTGCAGCGTTTGAAGGAAGCGGCGGAGAAGGCGAAGATCGAGCTGTCGGCCGTGCAAGAGACGACGGTCAACCTGCCCTTCATCACCGCGACGGCCGATGGCCCGAAGCACCTCGACATCAAGTTGACGCGCGCCAAGTTCAACGAACTGACCGCCGACCTCGTCGACAAGTGCCGGGGACCCTTTGACCAAGCGATCAAGGACGCGGGCCTCACCCTCGACAAGATCGACCATGTCATCATGGTCGGCGGATCGACCCGTATCCCGGCCGTCCAGGATCTGGTCATCAAGGTGACCGGCAAGGAGCCCAACAAGAGCGTGAACCCCGACGAGGTCGTGGCGATCGGCGCCGCCGTCCAGGCCGGAGTGTTGAAGGGCGACGTGAAGGACATCTTGTTGCTCGACGTGACCCCGTTGTCCCTCGGTATCGAGACCAAGGGTGGCGTCATGACCAAGATCATTGAGCGCAACACCACGATCCCGACCAAGAAGTCACAGTCGTTCACCACGGCCGATGACAATCAGCCCTCGGTGGAGGTCCACGTCCTCCAAGGTGAGCGCGAGATGGCCTCCTACAACCAGACGCTCGGCAAGTTCCAACTGGTGGGGATCCCCCCGGCGCCGCGTGGCGTGCCCCAGATCGAAGTCACCTTTGACATCGACGCGAACGGCATCGTCCACGTCTCGGCGAAGGACCAGGCGACCGGCGCGACCCAGTCGATGACCATCACCGGAGGATCGTCGCTCTCGAAGGAAGAGATCGACCGCATGGTTCGTGACGCGGAAGCGCACGCCGAAGACGACCGCAAGCGTCGTGATGAGGCCGAAGTGCGCAACAACGCCGACGGTCTGGCCTACTCAACCGAGAAGTTGCTGAAGGATCAGGCCGAGTCGTTCCAAGGTAGCGAGCGCGAGGACGTCGAAGGAGCTCTCGCGACACTTAAGGAGTCCCTCGCGGGCACTGACCTCGAGGCCATCAAAGCGGCGACCGAGAAGTTGCTCACGGCCAGTCAGAGCTTTAGCCAGCGTCTCTACGAGGAGGCGGCAAAGTCGAACATCAACGAGCCCGCGGCTCCGGCCGGTGACGATGACGACATCGTCGACGCGGAGATCGTGGACGAATGAGCGACGACGTAGTGGATAACGAGTCGGTGGCGTCGTCGAGTGACGACGCCACCGAGGCGTTTGACGACCGCAGCGAGGCCGAGCGCCAGCGCGACGAGTACCTCGACGCGCTGCAGCGACTCCAGGCCGAGTTCGAGAACTATCGCAAGCGCATGACCCGCGCGACTGACGACGCGGCCATCCGCGCGGCCGGCGACATCGTGGTGAAGCTGTTGCCCGCCCTCGACGCCTTCGACTACGCCCAGGCGCACTTCGCCGACGCGGAGAGTGAGGAGGCGAAGGCTCTGGCTCAGACGCGGGGACTCCTGCTCGCCGCCCTCGCCAAAGAGGGCCTCGAGCGCATTGACGCGTCCGATGTTCCTTTCGATCCCCAAGTGCACGACGCCGTCGCGCACGACGAGACGGACAACGTCCAGGGACCGGTGGTGGAGGAGGTTCTTCGCGCGGGTTATCGCTGGAAGGGCGTCGTTCTTCGTCCGGCCATGGTGAAAGTCCTGGGATAGTAGGTAGTCATGGCCGAACGCGAGTGGTTCGACAAGGACTACTACAAGGTGCTGGGCTTAACCTCCAGCGCGACCGACAAAGAGATCACCCGGGCGTATCGCAAGCTGGCGAAGCAGTTTCACCCCGACTCCAACCCCGGCTCGGAGGAGAAGTTCAAAGAGATCTCGGTCGCGTACGACGTGCTCGGCGACGACGTCAAGCGCAAAGAGTACGACGAGGTGCGACGCCTCGGACCCGCGGCCAGCGGACTGGGCGGGGCGGGGACCGGCGGCTTCAACTTTCAGACCGGCGACTTCTCCGACTTGGGCGACCTCTTTGGCGGGCTGTTCGGCTCGTCGCGCCGCCAGCGAGCTCAAGCCCAGCGCGGTGCCGATTTAGAGACCGCGTTGCATTTGAGTTTTCGTGACGCCGTGAAGGGTGTCACCACCACCGTCAACCTCCCAACCAACGAGGCCTGTCACACCTGCAAGGGCACCGGCGGGGCGCCGGGCAGTCAGTTCGTCACGTGCGAACGCTGTCAGGGTCGAGGGGTCGTGAACGACGATCAAGGCCCCTTCGCCATGTCCAGCGTCTGCCCCGTCTGCCAAGGTCGCGGTGGTCACTTCGCCCAAGCCTGTCCCACTTGTCACGGGACGGGCCGCGAGCCCTCGTCGCGGCGCGTGAACGTGCGCATTCCCCCGGGAGTCGTGGACGGTCAGCGCATTCGCCTCAAGGGCAAAGGCAGCCCCGGCGCGAACGGCGGACCGCCCGGCGACCTCTTTGTGGACGTGCACGTCATGAGCGACGATCGTTTCGATCGACGGGGCCGAAACGTCACCACGACGGTGAAGGTTCCCTTCACCCAGGTCATGCTGGGCACGACGGTCGAGGTCCCCACGCTCGATGAGCCGGTGACCTTGAAGATCCCCGCGGGAACCCAACCCGGCACGACCATGCGCGTCAAAGGTCGCGGCGTGCCGGCGCACGGAAAGAGTGGCGCCGGTGACCTGTTGGTGACGATCTCGGTCGCCGTGCCAAAGAAGCTGACCAAACAGCAACGCAGCCTGGTCGAGCAGCTGGCTACCGCGCTGAACGAAGGCGAGGCCGCGGAGGTGGCCAGTGACTGAACGTCAGGTGCACGCCGTCTACGTGATCTCCGTGTTCGCCGAGCTCGCGGGCGTTCATCCCCAGACGCTGCGCAACTACGAACGCAGCGGACTCCTTCATCCCCAACGAACGAGCGGGGGCTCGAGGCGCTTCAGCGAAGAGGATCTGGCCGCGCTTCGTCGCATCCAAGAGCTCACCAACGAGGGCGTGAACCTAGAAGGCGTGAAGCGCATCATGGCGCTCGAGGCCCAGCTGGATGATCTGTTGGCCGAGATGGCGACTCTCTCCGATGAAGCCCGCCGCACGCTGGAGCAGACCCATCGTCTCTACCGCCGCGACCTGGTACCGGTGTCGAACGCGATGGTGGTGACCCCGACCAAGAAGAGGAAGGCTCGCTAATGGCTCTTGACCCCCAACGTTGGACGGTAAAAACCCGCGAGGCCTTCCAGGCCGCGACGACTCAGGCCGGCGCGGCCGGCAACCCCTACGTCACTCCCGCGCACCTCTTACTGGCTCTCCTCAATCAGCCCGAGGGAATCGCCCGGCCGCTGCTGATCGCGGCCAACCTGGATCCGATCGATATCGCGGCGCAGCTGAACGAGGGCGTGGCGCGCGAACCCCGCGCCGTGGGGGGATCCCAGCCCGGGCTCTCCCCCGAGACCCGTCAAGGGCTGGAAGCGGCCGATGAGCTGCGCGCGGACATGGGCGATGAGTATCTCTCGGTCGATCACGTACTGATCGCCTTTGCCCGTGAACTCGGCACCACTCGTGAGGCGTTACTCTCGGCCCTGCGATCGATTCGCGGATCAGCACGGATCACCTCGGAGAATCCCGAAGAGACCTTTGCCTCGCTGGAGAAATACGGCCGCGACCTGACGGCCCTCGCCCGAGCGGGAAAGCTCGACCCGGTCATCGGCCGCGACGACGAGATTCGACGGGTCATCCAAGTGCTCTCACGGCGCACCAAGAACAATCCCGTCTTGATCGGCGAGCCGGGAGTCGGCAAGACGGCCATCGTGGAGGGACTGGCCCAGCGCATCGTTGAGGGTGACGTGCCCGAGTCACTGCGTGATCGGCGCCTCATCGCCCTCGATCTCGCGTCCATGGTGGCGGGCGCCAAGTATCGCGGCGAGTTCGAAGAGCGACTGAAGGCGGTCTTAAAAGAGATCGAAGACGCTCAGGGCGAAGTCATCAGTTTCATCGACGAGCTGCACACCATCGTCGGGGCGGGCGCCAGCGAGGGCGCCATGGACGCGGGGAACATGATCAAGCCGCTGCTGGCTCGCGGTGAGCTGCGACTGATCGGCGCGACGACGCTCGATGAGTATCGCCAGTACATCGAAAAGGACGCCGCCCTCGAGCGCCGGTTCCAACAGGTCTTCGTGGGCGAACCGTCGGTACCCGACACCGTGGCGATCTTGCGGGGCCTGAAGGAGCGCTACGAGATCCACCATGGTGTACGCATCCAAGACGCCGCGCTGGTCGCGGCCGCGACCTTGTCGTCGCGCTACGTGCCGAACCGCTTCCTGCCCGACAAGGCCATCGACCTCATGGACGAGGCCGCCTCCAAGCTGCGCATTGAGATCGACTCGATGCCCACCGAGCTCGATGTGGTGATCCGACGCCTGCGCCAGCTGGACATCGAACGCATGGCCTTGGAGAACGAGACCGACGCCGCCTCGAAAGAGCGCCTGTCGGCCTTGGAAGAGGAGTACGCCGAGCTCAAAGAAGAGTCGGACGAGCTGGCCGCGCGGTGGCAGGCGGAGAAGCAGGCGATCACCAAGATCCAAAACGCCAAGCAGGAGTACGAGGACCGTCGCGCCGAGGCGGAGCGCCTGGAGCGCCAAGGCGACCTCGCCGGAGCCGCCGCTTTGCGCTATGGCACCTTGCCCGAACTGGAACGCACCATTGACGTCGCCACGCGCGAGTTGGACGAGCTCCAGGCGAGCGGCGCGTTCTTGAAGGAGGAAGTGGACGCGGAGGACATCGCCGACGTGGTGAGTCGTTGGACGGGCATCCCCGTCTCCAAGCTCATGGAGGGCGAGGTCGACAAGTTGGTGCGGATGGAAGATCTCCTGCACTCTCGCGTGGTGGGCCAAGACGAGGCGGTGAGCGCCGTGGCGAACGCCATACGACGTTCGCGCTCGGGTCTCTCGGACCCGAACCGGCCGATCGGGTCGTTCCTCTTTCTCGGCCCCACTGGGGTCGGCAAAACGGAGCTGGCTCGGGCGCTGGCGGAGTTTCTTTTCGACGACGAACACGCCATGATCCGCATCGATATGAGCGAGTACATGGAGAAGTTCGCCATCTCACGACTCATCGGTGCGCCCCCGGGGTACGTGGGTTACGAAGAAGGGGGACAGCTCACCGAAGCGATTCGCCGCCGACCCTACGCCGTGGTGTTGCTCGACGAGATTGAAAAAGCCCACCCCGACGTCTACAACCTGTTGTTGCAGGTCTTTGACGATGGGCGCCTCACCGATGGTCAAGGTCGCACGGTCGACTTCACCAACGTGGTCTTCATCATGACGAGCAACCTGCCCGGCGATCCGCTGGAGTTCTTTCGTCCCGAGTTCATCAACCGCATCGACGACATCATTCGCTTTCGACCCCTCAACGAGGACGACCTGGCCATCATCGTCGGCATCCAACTGGGGAGGTTGCGCCAGCGCCTGGCCCAGCGGCGCCTCATCCTCGACCTCACACCGGCCGCCGCGCACGCCTTGGCGGCCGAAGGGTTCGATCCGGCCTACGGCGCGCGACCCCTCAAGCGCGTCATCCAGCGTCGGCTCGAAGACCCCCTCGCCCTCGCCGTCTTGCAGGGCGTCTACAAAGAGGGCGACACCATCACGGTCGACGCGGTGGACGGCGCCCTCACCTTTCACTAACCGAAGGGCACTTTTTCTTCCAGTAGGCTTTACTTGCAACGAGGCCGTCTCGAGGGAGTCCAGTGCCCGCAACCGTGGTAGTCGGAACCCAGTGGGGTGACGAAGGCAAGGGAAAACTAACCGACCTTCTGGCTCGTGACATGGATTTTGTGGTGCGCTATCAGGGCGGCCACAACGCCGGTCACCGCATTGTCGTGGATGGACGAGAGTTCGCCCTCCAACTCGTGCCGTCGGGCATTCTCTACTCGGGCGTGACGCCGGTGATCGGCAACGGCGTGGTCGTTGATCCCGCAGTTCTCTTGGCCGAACTCGACACCTTGATTGAGCGCGACGTCGACGTCTCGCGCCTGGTCGTCTCGGGCAACGCCCACCTGATCATGCCCTATCACCAAGAGTTGGACCGACTCACCGAGCGATTCTTAGGGCGAAACGCGCTCGGCACGACCAAGCGGGGGATCGGTCCGGCCTACGCCGACAAGTCGTCGCGGGTGGGGCTGCGCGTCCAGGATCTGTTGGATCCGAAGATCTTCCGCGAGAAGCTCGACGTCGTCTTGCACGAGAAGAACCTGATTCTGACCAAGATCTACAATCGACCAGCCATTAGCGCGAAGGACATTGCCGAGCGCTACTTAGACGAGCTAGCTCCGCGCGTCGCTCCCATGATCGGCGACACGGTCGGCCTGGTGCACGACGCCTTGGCCGATGGTAAGCGCATTTTGCTTGAGGGTGCACAGGCCACCTTCCTCGATCTCGACCACGGCACCTACCCCTTCGTCACGTCGTCCAACCCGGTGGCTGGTGGCGCGTGCGTGGGCTCGGGTCTCGGGCCGCGCGACATCACCTCCATCGTCGGTATCGCCAAGGCCTACGTCACGCGGGTCGGTGCGGGGCCCTTTCCGACCGAGTTAGAAGGCGACACGGCGGAGTACCTCGTCACGCGCGGTCACGAGTTTGGCACCAACACGGGACGTCGTCGCCGCGTCGGTTGGTTCGACGTGGTCATGGCGCGCCAGGCGGTACGTCTCAACTCGCTCAGCGAGATCGCCCTCACCAAACTCGACGTGTTGGACAAGTTCGAGGAGATCAAGGTCTGTGTGGCCTACGAGCACCAGGGCGTTCGCTACGACCACATGCCCTTTCACCAGTCGGTCCTGCACGAGGTCACGCCCGTCTACGAGACAGTCCGAGGTTGGGAGTGCGAGCTCACCTCGGTCAATCACGTCGATCAGATGCCGGTCCTCGCGATGGACTACGTGCGCTTCCTCGAGGAGAAGATCGGCGTGACGATCTCGGTGGTGGGCGTGGGTCCCGAGCGCGAGCAGTTCGTGCGAACGGCGTGACACGCTGCGTCGTCGTCGGTTCTGGCGCGCGAGAACACGCGCTCGCCTACGTCTTGTCGAAGAGCGCGGACGTCGTCGTCACTCCGGGCAATGAGGGCATTGCGGCGCACGGCATCACGTGTGTGCCCACTCCGGCGACCGAGATTGAAGCCGACTTGTTCGTCATCGGCCCCGAGGTTCCTCTAGTTGACGGGCTCGCCGATCACCTTCGCTCGCAAGGAAAGTCTGTCGTTGGTCCCAACTTTGTTGGTTCGCAACTGGAGGGCTCGAAGGTGTACATGAAGGAGTTCCTCACTGCGTCGGGCGTACCAACTGCCGCCTATGGCGTATTCGGAGACTCAGCGACTGCCGAACGGTTTGTCGAGAGTCTTCAACCTCCCTACGTGATTAAGACTGATGGACTGGCCGCGGGCAAGGGCGTTCTGGTCACCGATGACCTCGAGGAGGCGTTGCGGGACATCTCTGAAAAGTTGAGCGGGGCATCGTTCGGCGTGGCAGGCAAAACGGTGGTCATTGAGGAGGCACTCCTAGGCGAAGAGTGCTCTCTACACGTGCTCTTTGATGGAACAGACGCTCTTGCTCTGGTGCCAGCCCAGGATTTCAAGCGCGTCGGTGATCACGACAGCGGCCCCAACACCGGTGGTATGGGCGCTTACGCCCCGATGAGGATGATGACTGATGCCCACGTGGGCGAGATCATGCGCGACATTGTCGGTCCCACCGTCCGCGAGTTGCAGGTCCGCGGTATTGAGTACCGCGGGGTTCTCTACGCCGGCGTCATGCTCACGTCCGCGGGCCCGAAACTGCTCGAGTACAACGTACGCTTTGGTGACCCCGAGACAGAGGTACTGGCGCCGATTTACGGCGATGGTCTGTACGATCTTCTGCTCCGCACGGCGCAGGGCCGCCTCGCGGGCGCGGTCGCCACGTCGAGCGGCGCTGCCGTGACGGTTGTCCTGGCAAGCGAGGGATATCCCCAGAGTCCCCGAACGGGCGACGTCATTAACGGGCTTGGCCCCGACGGACAGCTCGCTACGCCTGACGAGCACGTCATTGTTTTTCACGCGGGCACGCGACGTGACGACAAGGGACGCTTCGTGACCAACGGCGGTCGCGTACTCGCGGTGACGGGGCTCGGAGACACTTTGGAAGAGGCTCGGGCCCGCGCCTACGAGGGCGCAGGTCTCATAACCTTTAAGGGAAGCGTGCGGCGCAGCGACATTGCGCTGGTCGCTACTCAAGGAGAGACGTGATACCGAGATACGCCCCGAAGGACGTCGCGGACCTCTTCAGTGACGAGCGCCGTTTTGACACGATGCTTGAGGTCGAGCTTCTCGCCGCCGAGGCGCTCGCCGAACTCGAGGTGATTCCTCTCGCCGATGTCAAGGCACTGCGCGATCGTCGACCGGTCGTCGACGCCGCCTTTGTGAGCGCCGTCAATGAGCGAGAAGAAGTGACCAACCACGACACCGCCGCCTTCGTCGATGTCGTCCAAGAGCGCATCGGGATGCCCGAAGGAGCCTGGATCCACTATGGGTTGACCTCCTCAGACGTGGTGGATACCGCGCTCTGCTACTGCCTGACTCAGGCAATGGACATCGTGATCACCGAGGTCACCAACTTGCGCGACGCTCTTACTCGTCGCGCGGTCGAGACCATCGACACGCCCGTGGTCGGACGGACGCACGGCATGCACGCCGAGCCGACGACCTATGGCCAAAAGTTCGCGCTATTCGCCCTCCAGGTCGATCGCGACCTCGAACGCGCCACGAAAGCGCGCCAGGCGATCGCCGTAGGCAAACTCAGCGGAGCCGTCGGCACCTTCTCCAATATCGACCCGGCCGTGGAGAGATATGTCTGCTCTCATCTCGGGTTGGAGGCAGTGCCCGCCACGCAGGTGATCGCCCGCGACCGTCACGCCGAGGTTCTCTACGCGTGTGCCGCGATCGGCACCTCCATTGAGCAGTTCGGTCTCGAGGTGCGACACCTCGCGAGGACCGAAGTGGGTGAGCTCACCGAACCGTTCGCCCCGGGGCAGAAGGGCTCCTCCGCCATGCCCCACAAGCGCAATCCGGTCATTGCCGAGCGTCTAGTCGGCCTCGCGCGTGTCCTACGCGGGTATCTCCAGGCCGGACTCGAGGACGTGGCGCTCTGGCACGAACGCGACATCTCACACTCCAGCGTGGAGCGCATCGTGATGCCCGATGCGCTGCAACTCACGGTGTACATGTTGCGCAAGGCCACGTGGTTGGCCGACGGGGCCGTGGTGCACGCCGAGCGGGCCCTCGCCAACCTGACCGAGAGCTCGCTCGGGTTGGTCTTCTCCCAGTCGGTCCTTCTCGCGCTCATCGAGTCGGGCATGAATCGCGACGACGCGTATCGCATCGTGCAAAAGGCGTCGCGGGCCGCGATCGAGCAGCGGCGCAACTTTCGCGAGGTCATCGAGAGCGACGACGAAGTCGCTTTGAGCGACGCGGTGATCGCGCGCGCCTTCGACCTTGATCGGCTTCTGACCCATCGCCGGCGTATCCTGGAGTCATTGACGTGGCGCACGTAGACGAGCTGGGCCTGCGGCACCTGTATTCCGGAAAGGTGCGCGACCTCTACGAGGTGGATCACGAGTTGATGCTGATGGTTGCCTCGGATCGCCTCAGCGCCTTTGACGTGGTGATGGAAGAGCCCATACCGGACAAGGGTCGCGTACTCACGGGCTTGACGGACTACTGGGTGAAAGAGTTCGCCCGCGACGTGCCGAGCGCGCTCATCACCTGTGATCCCCACGAGATTGACAAGACGGTGGTCGGCTTCTTTGATCGCCCCGACCTGCATGGACGAACCATGTTGGTGAGACGCGCCGAGATGGTGAACCTCGAGTGCGTGGTGCGCGGACGACTCGCCGGTCAGGCGTACGACGAGTACATCGCCGAAGGGACGGTCCACCACATGCCGGCGCCGTCGGGCATGCGCCTCACCGACCCTTTTCCCGAACCGATCTTTACGCCCTCGACCAAGGCCGAGTCCGGTCACGACCTCAACATTGATATGGCGGCAGCCGCGGAGATCATCGGGCCGGAGCGACTCGAGGAGGCGAAGGAGCTCAGTCTCGACCTCTTTCGTCGGGCCGCGGAGAAGCTCCATCGCCTCGGCCTTATCCTCGCTGACACGAAGTTCGAGCTCGGTATCGTCGACGGTCGACTTTCGTTGTGCGACGAGGTGCTCACCCCCGACTCGTCGCGCATCTGGCCGGCCAACGAGGTGCGTTCGGGTGAGACTCCGCCGTCCTTCGACAAGCAGCCGCTTCGCGATTGGCTAAAGACCCTCGAGTGGAATCGGATGCCACCACCCCCACCGGTGCCCGAGGAGATTGTGCGAGAGACGTCCACGCGATACGTCGCCGCCTACGAGCGCGTGACCGGACGCTCAATGCTCGAATGGTACGGTTTTTCTCAGTGAACTACTCCGTTGTCGTCGACGTCACCCTGCGCGCGGGTATCGCCGATCCGGAGGGCGCCACCATTGAGCGAGCGCTGCCAGCCCTGGGTTTTACCGGCGTGAGTGACGTCAAAGCCGGGAAGTCCTTTCGCATGAACATCAACGCGTCGAGTGCATCTGACGCCTTGGAGAGGGCCACGGCTTTGGCCGAGCGACTGCTCTCGAACCCGGTCATTGAAGACGCCCAGGCGCGCCTGGCTGAGGTGCAGGTCTCGTGACGCGCGTCGGTGTCGTCGTCTTTCCGGGATCGAACTGTGAGTACGACGCGCTCAGCGCGGTCACCAGCCTCGGGGCCGAGGCGGAACTGGTATGGCACTCGACGACGGACCTTCAGGGATTCGACGCGATCATCCTGCCGGGGGGCTTTGCCCACGGGGACTACCTGCGTCCGGGAGCTCTCGCTCGATTCTCGCCAGTCATGGAGGCCGTCAGTCGCTTCGCGGGAGATGGCGGTTCGGTGCTCGGAATCTGCAACGGCTTTCAGGTTCTGACGGAAGCCGGCCTGTTGCCGGGGGCACTGCAGAAGAATCGGGGCCTCACGTTCTTGTGCCAGCCCACCACGCTGGTTGTGACGTCGCGGGCGTCTGTCCTTACGTCCCAGGCGACGCTCAACGCGGAACTGGTGATCCCCATCAATCACTTCTCGGGCTCCTACACCTGCGACGACGCTACCTACGCCGAGTTGGTGGCGAAGGACCGCATCGTCCTCACCTATAAGGACAACCCGAACGGCTCGCGCGGCGACATCGCGGGCATCACCAACGAACGCGGCAACGTGGTGGGTCTCATGCCTCACCCCGAGCGCGCCATGTCGACCTTGCTCGGAAGCGCGGACGGTCGAGTACTTCTTGAGAGCTTCGTCGCAGCCCCCGTCGCTTCGCTCGCGCATTGAGCGACGGCGCCCCCGAGCACGCCAGGTAGTTTGTTTGCGTGAGTAGCCCCGCGAGCCTCCACGGAGCCCTCGGGCTGAGTGACGACGAGTTCGATCAGATCAAAACTGTCCTCGGACGCGAGCCCAATCATCTGGAATTAGCGCTCTTTGGCGTGATGTGGTCCGAGCACTGCTCCTATAAGTCCTCGCGCTTACACCTGCGCCGACTCCCCACCAAGGGTGACCACGTGTTGGTCGGACCGGGCGAGAACGCCGGGGTGATCGACGCCGGCGACGGGATCGCCGTGGCCATTCGTATTGAGAGTCACAATCACCCCTCGGCGATTGAGCCCTACCAAGGTGCCGCCACGGGAGTGGGCGGCATCTTGCGCGACGTTTTTACCATGGGTGCGCGTCCTCTCGCGGTGATGGATCCCCTTTTCTTCGGTGAACTGACCGACGCGCGTCAACGCTGGTTGGTGGAAGGCGTGGTCTCTGGAATCTCGGGGTATGGAAACTCGGTTGGCGTTCCCACCATTGGGGGAGAGCTCACCTTTGACGACTGCTACGGCGCCAACCCCCTGGTGAACGTGCTCTGCGTCGGTGCTCTGCCGAAGGAGCGGTTGGTTCTCGGTGTGGCCTCAGGCGTGGGCAACCTCGCGGTACTGCTCGGATCTCGGACGGGTCGCGACGGGATCGGTGGCGTGTCAGTTCTCGCCTCCGCCGGGTTCTCGGGCGAGGACGGAGCGGCCTCCATTGACGAGGCGAAGCGCCCGAGCGTGCAGGTGGGTGACCCCTACGAGGAGAAGCGACTCATCGAGGCCTGTTTGGCGCTGCTCGATGCGCATCTGGTGGTGGGGATCCAGGATCTCGGTGGCGCCGGACTGGTCTGTGCCACCAGCGAGACCGCCGCGCGGGGCCGGGTGGGCATGGACGTGGACGTGAACGCCGTGCCGCTGCGCGAAGTGGGCATGGCGCCCTACGAGATCATGACTTCGGAGTCACAAGAGCGCATGCTCGCCATCATCACTCCCGAGAACCTCTCGGCAGTCCAAGCCCTCTGTGATAAGTGGGAAGTTCGCGCGACCGTGGTGGGCCACGTGGTGGAACCGACGGTCGGTGACGACGGTGTGCCGCGTGCTCTCTTGCGCATTCGCGATGGCTTTGACGGAGAGATCCTCGCCGAAGCGCCCGCGTCCGCGCTGGCGGACGACGCCCCGCTCTACGATCGACCGCGCGAGCGTCCTTCGACTCTCGACGCGGTGATCGCCGACGACCCGACCAACGACGAGCCCGTCGGATCGCCCAACGACGATCTTTTGGGTCTTTTGCTCGACCCGTCGTGGGTCTATCGCCAGTACGACTCGCAGCTGTTCTTAAACACGGTCGTCGGACCGGGGCGCGACGCCGCGCTACTACGCCTCGCCGGGCCCGGGCTCCCGGCGTCCGCGAAAGGCATCGCCCTCTCGACCGACTCCAACCCCCGTTGGTGCGCCCTCGATCCGCGGCTCGGCACCGCGATGACGGTGGCCGAAGGCGTCGCTAATCTCGCCTGCGTCGGCGCCACCGCCAAGGCGGTCGTGAACTGTCTCAACTTTGGCAACCCCGAACACCCCTCGGTGATGTGGCAGCTCTCGGAGTCAATTGACGGCATGGCCGAGGGGTGTAACCGTCTGGGCCTTCCCGTCATCGGCGGCAACGTCTCGCTCTACAACGAGAGCGGCGGCCACGATATCGACCCGACACCGGTCATTGGGGTTCTCGGGGTGCTCGACAACCTGGTGGCGCAGCCGCCCGGATGGAACTGGCGAGAGGGCGACACCGTGTTGCTGGTGGGCGCCCGCCACGCCCACGGCGACGTGCCTTTCCCCCTCGGGGGCTCGCGCTGGGCCACGCGCCGCGGTCGCCGTGGTGGACGCCTCTACGGGATCGAGCCCGAGACGCTCATTACGACCCTGTCGCTGGTGACCCGCGAAGTGGCGTCCCTCTGCGCCGGTAAGGCCAGTGACATCACGGCCGTGCACGACGTGGGCGGTGGCGGCCTCGCCACCGCATTGGCGGAGATGGTGGCGGTCACGGGGCTGGGCGCCTCGGTGAGTGAGCTCGAAGGCCACGGCGAGCTCTTCGCCGAGTTTCCCGGTCGCTTCATCGTGGCCACCAAGGATCCGGCCGACTTCCATCTGCGAGCCGCCGCGACCGGCGTGCCCGTCGCGGTTCTGGGGACGGTCGGCGGTGCCCGGCTCACGATCGGCACCACCATCGACCTCTCGGTAGAAGAGATCGCGACCCAGCGCGCCGGAGCCCTGGTTGGGGCCCTCGAGTCGAACTAGCGGGCGGCTTTCAGTTCGTCGAGAATCTCGTCGGGCACCCGTAGGTCTCCCGAGCGACCGACGCCGAGGGGCACATCTTCTTTGTAGTGGCCGTGGTAGTCCGAGCCACCCGTGGGAATCATGCCGGCGTCGCGGGTCAGTTTCACCATCAACTTGCGCGTCGCCTCATTGGTGCCGCCGTAGTAGGCCTCGACGCCCTTAAATCCGCGCTCGCGCAGCGAGGCCAGCACCCGGGGCATGGTCTTTTCGATCGCCGCGCTCGACATATCGCCCACGTAGTTGACCAGGGGGTGGGCGATCGAAAACACGGTCGAGGAGCCCTTGGCCGCGTCCACGAACTGCTCGATGGGCATGGAGGTTTTGGGTATGTAGGCAAAGCCCGAGGATCCGAGCCAGTCGATGAAGAGCTGGTTCCATCGCTCGTCGGTGCGCTCCCCGACGATCTCGGGATGAAGCTCAAACATCGCGCGCGCGAAGTGCGGCCGACCGATCGAGTGCACGTTGCCCGAGATCTCGGTCAGATACTCAAGGGTTAGGTGCTCGAACCCCTTCTCTTGAAGTAGCGACACCAGTTCTACGTTGCGCACGTCGCGATCGTGGCGAAGACTGGCCAGTTGCTGTTGCAGCGGGTGGGCCGGTGTCATGGGGAGGAAGTAGGCGAGCACGTGGACGTTGCGGGGGACCTCGCGGTCCCCGCGCCTCATGGGGAACTCATTGTCGCGCAGGGACACCTCGACCCCCGGGACCAGTTCAATGCCGTACTCAGTGGTCGCCACGTCCATCTCGGTGAAGCTGCGGGTGGAGTCGTGGTCGGTCAGCGAGATCGCGTGAAGCCCGAGTTTGTGGGCCTTGGCGGCCAGCTCACGGGGCGTGTCCGAGCCGTCGGAGAACGTCGAGTGGGTGTGGAGGTCGATCATCGCGACAGGTTAGTCAAGTGTCTCGGGGGACCTGGGTGGTATGCGAGACTGGGCCGGTGCATTTGCTCCTCGTGACCCGTAATCTACCTAGGTCATGAAAGAAGCCTGCGGCGTCGTTGGCATTGTCGCCCCGGGCCGCTCCGTAGCCCATCTCTGTTACGACGCCCTCTACGCCCTGCAGCACCGCGGTCAAGAGTCGGCCGGCATGGCCACCTTTCAGAACGAACAGATCACCGTCGTCAAGGACAACGGGCTCGTGAGTCACGTCTTTGCCGAGACCACGCTGCGCGCGCTCGCCGGATCGCTCGTTATCGGTCACACTCGCTACTCGACGTCGGGCTCGGCGAACTGGACGGCCGCTCAGCCGGTCTTTCGCTCGGCCGGTGCCTCGGGGTTCGCTCTCGCCCACAACGGCAACCTCACCAACACGACGGCCCTGGCCGAAGGCGTGGGCATCGAGTACACGACCATGCTCTCTGACTCTGACCTGGTCGCTGAGCTCCTCGCTCGCGAGGTCAATGTCGGAGCCGCGTTAGACGAGGCCCTCGGCGTGGTGCTCGCGAAGGTGGAAGGCGCCTTCTCGATGGTCATTCTCGAAGCCAACCAAGTGCACGCGGTCCGTGATCCCTACGGCTTTCGCCCACTCTGTTTGGGACGCCTGGGGACGGCCGACGCCCCGGAGGGATGGATCGTGGCTTCGGAGTCGCCCGCACTCGATGTGGTGGGCGCCACCTTCGTGCGAGAGATCGCCCCGGGCGAGATGGTGACGATCACCCAGGACGGCGTCACGTCGCAGCAACTGTTGGAGCCCGCGGTCGGCAAGCAGAAGCTCTGCATCTTTGAGTTCGTGTATTTCGCTCGGCCCGACGCCTACCTCATGGGACACCAAGTCCACACCACCCGCCGTCGTATGGGTGAGCTCCTCGCTTCTCAGTCCGACGTGCCGGCGGACCTGGTGATGGGGGTGCCGGACTCTGGGATCCCGGCCGCTGAAGGCTACGCCAAGGCCTCGGGGATCCCTTTTGGTTATGGACTCGTGAAGAATCGCTACATCGGACGCACGTTCATCGCGCCCGACCAAGACACGCGCACGGCCAGCGTGCGGCGCAAGTTCAATCCGCTTCGTGAGAACATCGAGGGTCAACGACTAGTCGTGGTGGATGACTCCATCGTGCGCGGCACGACCACCAAAGCTCTCGTCACCTTGTTGCGCGACGCCGGCGCCAAAGAGGTGCACTTTCGCATCTCGTCACCACCTTTTATCTCGCCCTGCTACTACGGCATCGACACGCCGAACCGCGACGAACTGCTGGCGGCCAACAACTCCATCGAGGAGATGAACGACTTCATTGGCTCGGACTCACTCGAGTACATCACGCTCCCCAACTTGCGCACGGCCATCCAGCTGGACGGCGAGTGCTGTGACGCCTGTTTGACCGGTTCGTACCCGGCGCCCATCCCCGTCACCATCGGCGCGGTGGGTAGTCGCTGGTGAGTCGGCTGCTCGAGGTCGTCGGCGCGAGAACCTACGCGGGCGCGGGAGTATCGATTACAGCCGGTGACGATGTCGTCTCGCGCATCAAGTCGAGCGTCGAGAGTACCTTTCGCCCTGGTGTGTTGGGTGGTATCGGCGGATTTGGCGGCCTCTTCGCGCTGGACGCGCTGAAGTACGACCAACCGGTTCTCGTCGCGTCCGCCGATGGCGTGGGAACGAAGCTGGAAGTCGCGCGCCTCGCTCAGCGCTACGACACGGTCGGCATCGATCTGGTGGCCATGCTGGTGGACGACCTGGCCTGCGTGGGCGCCGAACCCCTCTTCGTGCTCGACTACGTGGCCGTCGGTCTCGTCCAGCCCGAACAGCTCGAGGTCCTTATCTCGGGGATCGCCGAGGGCTGTCGACAGGCGGGTGCGGCTCTCCTCGGGGGCGAGACGGCTGAGCACGGCGGGGTGATGAAGCCCGACGACCTCGATGTAGCCGGCTTCGCGCTCGGCGTCGTCGAGAGCCGCGACGTCCTCTCCGCCCAGCGGGTGCGAACGGGCGACGTCCTGGTGGGCTTGCACTCTCCCGGTCTTCGATCCAACGGATACTCCTTGGCGCGCGAGATCTTGGTGCGCGACGCCGAGTCACTCAACGAGCCCGCCTACGAGGGATCAACCAGGTCGCTCGGCGAGGAGCTGTTGCTGCCCTCGGTGATCTACGCGCCAACGGTGACCCGGCTGTGTCGTGAGTTAGGTGCGGGAGTGCACGCCGTAGCGCACGTCACCGGCGGAGGGATCGTCGGAAACGTGGGGCGACTCTTGCCCGACGACCTGGACGCGGTCATCGACATGGAGAGTTTTCCTACCCCCGAGATCTTCTTCGAGATTCAGCGCCGCGGACCCGTCTCGTCAGAGGAGATGGTGCGGGTCTTCAACTGTGGACTCGGCATGGTGGTCGCGCTCGACCCCAGTGCGGCCGAGGCCGCGCTCACCCTGGCGCGAACGAGGGGGGTCGACGCGTCACTGGTCGGAACAGTACGTGGCGGATCGAGACAGGTGGTATTGACGTGAGCGATGAGAGGGAGCGCGTGCTCCAACACTTGCTGGAGCACTCCGTGCGACGGGGCGATTTCACGCTGAAGTCGGGGCGAAAGTCGTCGTGGTTCATCGACGCCAAGCAGACCATCTGCGCGGGCGAGGTGATGGAAGACCTCGCCACGTTGGTGCTGGCGGCGATGCCGAGTGAGGCCACGGCGATTGGCGGGCTCACCATGGGCGCCGACGGGGTGAGCTTCATTACCGCGGGCGTCGCCTCCACTCGCGGGCGCCCTCTTCGCGCCTTCAGCGTGCGTAAGGAAGTGAAGGATCACGGTGGCGGCGGGCGTATCGCCGGCGCCTTGGAGCCCGGCGATCGAGTGGTCATTACCGAAGACACCGTGACGCGCGGCACCAGTTTGCTGGAAGCGTGCCACGTGGTCCAAGAGGCGGGGGCTGAGGTCGCGATGATCTTGGCCGTGGTGGATCGCGGCGGCACGGCGGCCGCGATGACCGCCGCCGAAGGTCTGACCTTTCGGGCTCTCTTTAGCGCGCCGGACCTCGGCTTCGACTACGAGGGCGCCTAAGTCGTAGGGTCGAGGACGTTCAACACTCGGGTGCGCCAGTCGCGTATCGCGGGGTAGCGGTCTTCGGCAGTGTGACCGAAGCGCAGCACCAGGGCGTCGAGGGCCGGCACCACGCTGATCTGTTGACCCTCGTACCCACTCGCCCAGTACGTGCCGTACTCATCTCCGCTGAGCCACCACTGCCACGAGTAAAAAGTCCCGCTCTCTTCGTCCAGGCTGAGCGGCACCTGAGCGGTCTCGGCCCAGGCGCGTGAGATCATCTGAGCGCCGTCCCACTGGCCACCTCGTAGGTACAACAGTCCGAACTTCGCGAAGTCGAGGGCGTTCGCGTGCACGTAACTCGACGCTACGAACACGCCGGTCGGATCAAAGGTGGCTTCGGCGCTGGCCATCCCGAGAGGATCAAAGAGTCGACGCTGGATGAAGTCGCGATAGGGCTCTCCGTATCCCACGACGTCCGCCACGATGCGACTCAGCACGTTGGTGGTACCCGAGGAGTAGTTGAAGACGGCGCCTGGTTGGTGGGCCAGGGGAATCTGGGCCGTGTAGCCGGCCATATCTTCTTTCCCTTCACCAAAGAGCATCTCCACCACGTCGCTCTTCTGTCCCAGCTGGTACACCTCGACAAAACCGAGGCCGTCACGCATGGCGAGGAGATCGGCGATGCGAATGGCGTGTCGGGGGTCGCTTGGATCGGCCCACTCGGGCACCGGGGCGAGTTGCCCGGGGTCGAGTCGACCCTCGTCGACGAGGGTGCCCACGAGAAAGTGCAGCATCGATTTAGCCATCGACCACGACAACAGGAGGCTCGTCTCGGTGATGGGCTCGGGTGGGCGATCGAAGAACTCTCGTACTCCGGCGTAGCGCTCGACGAGAACTCGCCCCCCTTGGATCACCACCACGGCGTTCGTGACCTTGAACTCATCGTGCGTGAACATCTCGTCCACCACCGTCTCCAGCTCCACTTGGCGCGGGTGGGTGCCTCGGGGCCACGCCGCGGTGGGCCAGACCACGCCCTCGGGTTGGGGCGCAAAAGAGGGCGTAACGAGGGGAAGTTCGCTCATGGCTGTGCTCATTGTGACACAGCTTTCGTTGTGACAGCGATGCTCTAGGTTCTGAGCATGGACTCGCCACTCGAAGAAGTCAGCGCCCGCTATCTGTACCGAGCGGTGGCGGCGTCGAGACAAGGTCCAGGCACTGTGTACTTGGTGTCGCGACTCGAAGGCTCGAACGTGGTGGCCCGCATCGACGTGGTCGCGGCGAAGAAAGTTCCGACGACCAAAGGGGCGAGCGCGCATCCCAGCCACCATCAAGAGACGGCGCTGCGGGTGGTCAGCCCCTGGTCGGAAACGACCAGCCGCCACCACGCCAAAGCGCGCGTGGAGATGGCCTCATAACCGGCGAACCGATGTATGAGAGTGAAGTGGTCGAGACCGGCGTCGATCCGGTGACCTCACGCTTTTCAGGCGCGCGCTCTACCAACTGAGCTACTCGACCTCCTCGTCACCCCAGGGGGGTGTCGAGCGGACCTGACGGGATTTGAACCCGCGACCTCCGCCTTGACAGGGCGGCGTGCACTCCGAGCTGCACCACAGGTCCTCGGTGTTCCCGGGGTAAACCCCGAGACGCGAAGGGCCAGTCTATCGGTAGAGGATGGATCTTCCCAAAGCGAGAAGTGCCCCGACGTGGCCCCTAATCATCCCTCGCGAAGCTCGTGTCGCAATACCAGGCAGAAGGGGTGACCGACCGGATCGAGGAAGACCCGAAACGTGTCGCCCGGTTGAAAGTCGGCCTTCTTCGCGCCCACCGCGAGCGCGTGCGCCTCATCCTGGTCCAAGTCATCACTGTGGAGGTCCAGGTGCAGTTGCTGAGGTACGGGACCTTCGGGCCAGGTGGGAGCGACGTAGCCGTCGACCTTTTGAAAGCCGAGCACCGTGACGCCATCTTTTTGAACTTCGAGCCAGGTGACGTCTTCTGGGGGGAAGCCGTTCAGCGGCTCGACCTCAAGCTCCAAGAGGGACGCGTAGAAGTGCGCGAGCGCGAGGGGGTCAGGACAGTCGAGCGCGGTGAGCGAGATCTCAAGGGGGGCCACTAGTTAGTTCTCCTGGTCGTCCGGGTGCTGGCCGCCACGCATGACCGTCATGACGGTGCCATTCACGGGCTCGGTGAAGATGCAGAGGGCACTGCCGGGAACGGGCATCTCTTCTACAAGAATGGTGCCGCCGTGGCGCGGGACGGTTTCGTGAATGCGCTCTAGCGAGTCCACGACGTAGAGGGGCTTCCACTGGGGTGACTCGCCCGAGGGCAACTGCGTCAAACTCGCGTACCACTGCTCGCCGTTCTGCAGGACTCGCATCTCGGGGCCAGGGGAGGTGACGTCGTGTCCGCTCAACGAGGCGTAGAACTCTCCGGCTCCTTCGGGGTTGAGCGAGGCGTGATCGAACCATCCCGGAGCGTTCTCTTCGTACATGACCCCGAAGCCGGCAAAGACGCCCGGCTGCCACAGGCCATAGGTCACGCCAAAGGGATCAACCAGGAGCGCCATGGTGCCAATGTCCATGATGGGGGTGACGGGCATCACCGAGCTTGCCCCCAGCTCCAGGGCGCGAGCGGTGGCCGCCTCGATGTCATCGGTGGAGAAGTAGGTGGTCGTCGCCCCGTTCATTCCCTCGCCCACACTGAGTCCCATCACGGCGTGGCCGTTCGAGAGGGCCGTCGAGTAGTGGCCCATCTCGGGCGTACCCAGATCCCAGGTCCAGTCGAACAAGGCGGTGAGGAACGCTCGTTTGTCGTGATGCTGTTCCTCGTTGGGGACCACGATGTCCACCCAGCACGGCATGCCTTCATCAAAGCTGGTGAGTGTCGTCATGGGCTCATCTTGGCAGAGGATCGCCTCGGACGCTAGTGGCCACCAAACCGTCACGGTCTCGTCACTGGTGTGGTCGAGGTTCGAAAACATAGGATGCGGGGGAGCAACTCGAGCGAAGGGAATCAAGATGCCAGTACGTCAAGCGCGCACGACATGGACCGGCGGTCTCCAAGATGGCGAGGGGAAAGTAGAACTTCTCAGCAGCGGACTGGCGACGTTTGACGTCTCCTTCCCGCACCGCGCCGCGGACGAGGCGGAGGGCTGGACCAGCCCCGAAGAGCTGATCGCCGCTGCGCACTCCTCGTGCTTCTCCATGGCTCTCTCGGCGGGGATCGCGGCGGCCGGTGGCGTCCCCAAGACGCTCACCGTGACCGCCGACGTTCGTCTGGGACCCGACCCCGCGGGAGGGTTTCGCATCGCCGACATCGCTCTACACGTGCGTGGCGAGGTCGAGGGGCTCGACGAGGCCGGATTCGTGGCGGCGGCCGAGGGGGCCAAAGCCGGTTGCCCGGTGAGTAAGGCCCTGACGGGGACCACCATCACTTTGGACGCGGCACTCGCCTAGATCTCCGCGCGAAGAAGTACTGCCTTAGTCGCGCGCGATCTTTTCCAGAGCCGGAAGGGCCGCCTCGATGGTGGCTCGTTCTTTCGGGCTTAGTCGTTCGAGCATGGTGGTGATCTCGAGGGTCCGCTCGCGCCAGAGTTCACTCAAGGTACGGCGGCCGAGTCCGGTGAGATTGATGAGTGACGCGCGCTTGTCGTCAGGATCGATCGTGCGATCGACCAGTCCGAGTTCTTCCAGGCTGGCCACGACTCGGGTGGCGGCCGGAGCGCCTAGAGACTCATACGCGGCGATCGCGCTAATGCGCATGGCCCCGAACTCTTCCAAGGTGGAGAGGGCTGACACCTGGGACGGCGTCAAACTGGAGTCCCCATGACGACGCAACGCTCGAATGACTCGGGTCAAGGCGAGGCGCAGTCGCGCCGCGCTCGCCACCTCTGAGTTGGTCGTCACGCTCATCGCACGACCTCGGAGTCAAGGGCGATCTCTCCGGCAACCGCTCCCGAACTCTCGGCTAGCTCGCCCTCGTGCTGCAATAGCGTCGCTGGCTTGTGAACGAACTTCTCACCGCGCAGAGCCGAGAAGATCGCGCCCACCACCGACAGAAGTATCGCCACCGAGAAGACGATGATGAGTCCGTGGTGGAAGGGGGCCTCGATGAGGTCGGGGAAGAACTTCTTACCGGTCAACGTCGACCACGTGGCACTCGACACGTGCGTATTCGCCCTGGAGACCAGGAGGTTCTTCAAAGGGTTGAAGCCGAGGAAGGAGGAGAAGAGACTACCTACGACCGGCAAGTTCGCGACGTGGTGAGCTTGGCTCGCGGCGACCCCGTGGGCGCTCAGTCCTCGATACATGGCCTTGGGCAACGTGCTGGTGAGTCCCACGATCATCAGCGAGAAGAAGACGCCGATGGAGAGCACCATGCCGGTGTTCATAAAGGCCGCCTGGATTCCCGCCGCGCCGCCTCGTTGGTCGGCCGGGACCGAGTTCATGACGGCGGCGGAGTTGGGCGCGGAGAACATCCCACCCCCCACGCCGTTCGCGAAGACGAGGATCGCGAAGTCCCAGTAGGAGAAGTTCGTGGGGAGAAAGAGCAGTCCGACAAAGCTCAGCGCGAAAACGCTGAGTCCCGTGGTGGAGAGAGTGCGCGCCCCGTGGCGGTCGGAGAAGTAGCCCGAGATAGGTCCCGCCAGCAAGAAGCCGATCGTGAGGGGAAGCAACGAGATGCCGGCCCACAGCGGGGTGTCGGAGTAGCTGTAGCCGTGAAGCGGCAGCCAGATACCTTGGAGCCAGATGATGAGCATGAACTGCAACCCGCCGCGAGAGATGGCGGCGAGAAATCCCGCGCCGCTGCCCATGAAGAAGGCGCGAATCCTAAAGAGGCGCAGGTTGAACATGGGGGCCTCCACGCGGTTCTCGATGTAGAGGAACGCGGCGAGACAGATGACAGCGACCACGAAGGATCCGAGCACCAACGGTGAGGTCCAGCCCATCGAACTCGTTCCGTAGGGCTCGATGCCGTACACGATGCCGACGAGGAGGGCCGTGAGCCCGACACCGAAGGTGAGGTTGCCCCACCAGTCGATCCTGGCGGGCGTGCGTACCCCGTTGTCGCGAAGACTCTTGTAGCTCCAGACGGTGCCGATGACGCCAAAGGGTACCGAGACCCAAAAGACGAGGCGCCAATCGACGATCGAGAGCAGCCCACCGGCGATGAGTCCGATGAAGGAACCGCCCACCGCGGCGATCTGGTTCACCCCCATGGCCAGACCGCGTTGCTCTACCGGGAAGGCGTCCACCAAGATGGCGGCGGAGTTGGCGAACAACATGGCGCCCCCGATGCCCTGCACGAGACGGAAGATCACGAGCCACAGCGCGCCCTTAGACCCGTGCAGAGGATCGACGGCGAGGAACACCGAGGCCACCGAGAAGACGAGGAAGCCGAGGTTGAACACTCGCACGCGCCCCACGATGTCGCCGAGTCGCCCGAGACTGATGACGAGAACGGCCGTCACGAGGAGATAGCCCATCAACACCCACAGCAAGTACCCCACGTTCCCGGGCAAGAGGGGATTGATGTTGATGCCGCGGAAGATCGCCGGCAGCGAGATCAAAATGATCGAGGAGTTGATGGTTGCCATGAACATCCCGAGGGTGGTGTTGGTCAGAGCAATCCACTTGTATCGATCGTGATTTAGTTCATTCAAGGGGGGCATAGGTGGACCATTCGCTGAGAGTTACTTGCTTGCTTACAAGCAAGTATATACGCAGTGATGAGGAACGTGACTTCCCCCGGCAGGTCAAGTGACGCGAGGCGCCAAGACTCTCCGCTGTGTCGAACCCGCGGCGTGGCCGTCACCGATCTCGCCATCGTGTCTGCCTTCCCTGGTCCCCGGTTCACTGAAAGGGCTCCTCTTCACTACGGACAACGTGGCGGACGACGTCGATCGATTTCGTGCGGCGGCGTCAACGTCAGCGAGATCCAAGAAGAAGCCGGGGGGTTATGTCACCGTGGACGATTGCTACGGCAAGGGCATCGTCCTTCGAAGCACGCTAAAGCCCTAGGGAGACCGTCCCAGTACAGTCGTTAGTCTCGACTACGCGACGGAGGATCGATGGCGACTGGTCACACCGAAACAGTCGATAAGTACCTTGAGGCGATTTACTACATTGCCGGCGAAGGCGATGTCGTGCGACCGAGCCGACTCGCCTACTGGCTGTCGGTGAGCGCGCCGACCGTGAGTAACGCACTGGTTCGCCTCAAGCGCGACGGATGGATCGAGATTGGCTCGGATCGCAGCGTCACTCTCACCGAGAGCGGCACCGCGACCGCGACCAGCCTGGTGCGG
Source organism: uncultured Acidimicrobiaceae bacterium (assembly GCA_963756325.1). Classification (GTDB taxonomy): domain Bacteria; phylum Actinomycetota; class Acidimicrobiia; order Acidimicrobiales; family RAAP-2; genus RAAP-2. The sequence continues at coordinate 302,961 of CAVWNE010000013.1, read as the reverse complement.
CGTCACCGGATTCTCGAACGCTGGCTGACCGACGTGCTGGGTTTTGACTGGGCGTCCGCCGACATCGAGGCGGATCGAATCTCCTCGGCGATCTCTGACGCCGTGGTCGACCAGATCGACACCACTATGGGCTCGCCCGCCACGTGCCCTCACGGCAACGTCATCCCGGGACGCGACGCCCACTACGGAGTGCTCGTGGCGCTGGCCGACCTCGAGCCCGACGTTCCCGCGACCGTGCGACGGATCTCTGAGGTGGCCGAGCACGAAGCGCCCGCTTTGTTGGCGATGCTGGCCCAACACGGCATCCACGAGGGCAGTGAGGTCCGGGTGGTGGAGTCCAACGTGGGGCCGAATGACGTGGCGCTCTCGGTAGCGGGTGAGGAACTGACCCTCTCACTTGGTGCGGCCCAGCTGATCTGGGTCGAGACGATCTAGTGGCTGAGTTTCCCAGCCCCACCCTGCCGATCCCCTCTCGCGGCGAAGTGTTTGTCACCTACCTTGACTACTTTCGCTCAGGTGTGATCGCGCGGGTGGAAGGACTGTCCGAAGCCGAGAGTCGATCGAGTCGACTGGCCTCAGGATGGACGCCGCTTGAGTTGCTGCGCCATCTGACCTTCGTCGAGATGCGCTGGCTCGAGTGGGGATTCGAGGGTCAAACAATCGAGGAGCCCTGGGGCGACAACCGTGAGGGGCGTTGGTTCGTGGGCGACGACGAGACGCGAGAGGACGTCATCGGACAGCTGCGCGCCCAGGGCTTTCGCACGCGAAAGATCATTCGGGCCAATGACCTCGACACGGTCGCTCAGCCAGGTCCTCGATTCAAAGAGGGCGGCGACGTACCCACCCTTGAGAGAATCTTGTTTCACATCTTTCAGGAGTACGCCCGTCACCTCGGCCACTTGGACATCGTGGCCGAGCTCGCGGGCGGACCGACCGGCGAGTAGTGACGCCCAGATGGCCGGTAGCGAGTGGGGCCTCACTCCGCGTCAGAGCATTGAGTTCGAGTGCCAGCGACGTGGCGAGGCTCAGGTCGTCGCCGAGTGCATCGCGATCTTGAAGGACCAACCTGTCGACGAAGAGCTCTTGATGGCGCTCGCCGGCCCCCACGCATTGAACGTGATCCGTGGCGGCGAGGGCGGCCGGGAGGGATACTGGCCGCGAGTGTGGGCCCTGCGAGCCTTTCTCTACGCCTGGGATCCTCGTGCGACGGACGTGGTCATCGCGGGCAGTGAGTATCCGCACTGGCGCGTGCGCGAGATGTCGGCCAAGGTAGTCGCGCGACGGCGTCTAGACGACGCCCACGACGCCATGACCTCGCTGTTAGACGACGGCGTCGCGCGCGTGCGTAGCGCCGCAGAACGAGCCTTGATTCGCCTGGTCCAATCGGCGTCGTAGCGCGACTCACTCATCAACGTCTAGGGACTGATAGACAGAGTCCATGGCGACAGAACTCCTTGGACTGCGAACAGTGATCTACCCCGCACCGGACCTCGAGGCGGCGAAAGTGTGGTGGACCGAGTTTTTGGGATTCCAACCCTATTTCGACGAGCCGTTCTACGTGGGGTTTGATCCGGGCGGCTACGAGCTGGGTCTTTTGCCGGACGCCGATCCGGCCGAGGGCGCCCTCACCTACTGGGGGGTCGAGGACGTGAACGGCGCCGTCGACTCCGCCTTGGAGGCGGGGGCCACCCTCGACGCGGAGCCGACTGACGTGGGCGAGGGAATCATCACCGCATCCGTGCGAACTCCAGACGGCTCCATTGTGGGTTTCATCTACAACCCACACTTCATGGCCGAGGACGAGGTTGAGGAGCCGGTCGACGAACCCAATTGATCAGGAGCGATGCCCGGTCATTCGACGGGGATGAACATTACGTCGATGCCCGCGGTAGTCACCTGTAGATATCGGGACGTCAGGCCGGTCAAGGAGTTCACATGTCGATTGAGACCCGAGGGCACCTCGCGATGCTCTCGCGACGCGCGAGCTGATGGTGGTTGTCACAACCACACCTCAGACTCCGATCTCGACTACATCGATCGGTGAGCGCCTGAGCTCCGCGCGAAGTGTCTCGGACCGAGTGGAAGTCGCCGATGAGGCGGGACTGCGCGAAGCGTTCCTCAGTCACGGCGGCGAGCTCTTCGGCTTCGCGCGGCGGTCGCTCAACTCGACGCCCAATGCGGAGGACGCCGTGCAAGAAACGTTCTCGCGAGCTTGGCGTTCACGGGCTCGGTTTGATCCGACTCTCGGTTCGCTTCGGACGTGGCTCTTTACCATCGAGCGTCGTGTGATCCTCGACTTCAGCCTCCGACAGGCGAAGTACGCGACCGTCCCACTCGACCAGGCGCGAGAGCCGGCGAGTGAAGATCGCGTCGAACGCGCGATGCTCGGATGGCAGATGGAGTCGGCGCTGCAGCGTCTCGACGAAGAGCATCGGATGATCATCACCGAGATCTACTTCAATGGTCGCAGCGGTCGCGAGGTAGCGGAGATGTTCGGACTACCCGAGGGCACGGTGCGGAGCCGTTCGTTCTACGCGTTGCGCATGCTACGACTCCTACTGGAAGAAGGGGGATGGGACCAGTGAACGACTTGACCTGTGAGCAGTGGCTCGGCCTCATCGCGCTGCGCTCGCTCGGTGGGCTCTCGAGCGATGAAGCAACGGCCCTGGAGGCGCATCTGGACGGCTGCGCAGAGTGTCGCTCTCTTGCTGAAGAGATGTCATTGACCGTGGCAATGCTGGCCTACGTGGACCCCACCTCCGTGGAGCCCACCGCACAGGTCGCGCCCGAACTCACCGAACGGGTGCTGGGCGACCTGCATCGAGCGGGCGCGCGCCGTCGCGGCCACCGGCGGGTCACGACGAGCGCCGTGTCGCTCGTCGGCGCCCTTGCCGCCGCGCTGACCCTCTTCGCACTCCTCTCGGGAACCTCGCCGTCGACGAGTCACAGGACGCTGGCCCTCGGCCTCACGGCGTCAGAGTCTCTGAAGATCAAGGACGTCGCCGCCAAAGCCGTGCTGGTTGATGAGAGTTGGGGAACGTCGGTTGACTTCTCCGAGCAAGGTCTTCCGGGCGGAGGGGTGTACACGGTATCGATGGAGACGGCGGCCGGAACCTGGTGGACGGCCGGCACGTATCGATCGATCTCCGGGCGGACAGTGAGCGCCACCATGGCCTGTGCCGTGGCGATGAAAGACATCACCGGACTGCGCGTGGTGAACGCGAAAGGCGTCACGGTCCTTACCAGCGCGGAGAACTCGGCGACGTACTAGACGCCCTCGACAGCTTTACGGGCGAACGGGCGTGACAACATGGAGCGTGTCCCTCCCCACACGGCGTCACTGCTGGCTGGCCGGCCTGCTTATCGCGACCGTTGGTCTTGTTTCCTCGTTGATCCCGTTGATCTCGTGCGGCGCGACCCTGCCGGGACAGGTCATTACCGTTGAGGCGTCGTCACCGTTGTCCAAGCGGGCCGTGTTACGCACCTGGCGTCTCGCCCGCGATGGTCACTACGTGCAGGTCTTCCCGCCCGTGGTCGCGTGGGTCGGCGTCAACGGCGTGCGGCCCACGCGCGAAGGGCTCGGGCGCACCCCGGTCGGGACATTTACGATGACCGAGGCCTTTGGCAACCAGGCGAACAACGGAACCCGTCTGCCCTACGTTCACGTGGGTCCCGACGACTGGTGGGACGAGAACCCGGCCTCGCCTCGCTACAACCGACTCGTGGTGAGTCTCGTCTCACCCGGCGGCGCCTCAGAGAATCTCTACGACGCGGGCGTCGCCTACGCCCACGCTGTCGTCATCAACTACAACGTGAACCCGGTCGTCAAAGGGGCCGGCAGCGGGTTCTTCCTCCACGTGAGTTTCGGCGCGGCGACCGAGGGCTGCGTGGCCATTCCCGAAGACCGCCTCGATCAGATCATGCGTTGGTTGAATCCGAGTGCACACCCGGTCATCAGCATCAACGTCGGGGCGAAAGCGTTGACCCTGGTTCGCTCCGTTACGAGTTCGTCGTCGTGACCGTCTCGCTTTGAATGAGGGTCCAGGTTCGATTGAGGGCGATGACGAACGAAGCGAAGATCACGTAACACAGAGCGTCCACAATCCACTGTTCGCGGGGACTCACGAGAAGGGTGATGCCACCGGCCAACTCGAACAGGTAGTTGAGTGTACTGACGACGAAGGCCAACTGTTGGTTCTTGAAATGGCGAGACCTCGCGTGAAGTCGCCAGGTGTTGATGAGGCAGAACACCGAAAGGAAGATCATTCCTCGGCCGATGTTGGTGTTCGGAATGATGGCAAGAATGCTGAGTGAGAACGCGTTCACCAGGCTGGTGAAGCTGCTGCCGGCCAGCGTTTTCACCTTGTCGGGGGCCTTCGCGCCAAAGACGAGGTCCGAGCGAAGGGAGATCGCGACGAAAAGGAGGCCGATCATGGCCCCCGCGGCCCCGGCGCAGGTGATCATGAACTCCATAAACGACCGTGGGACCATGATTCTCTTTTCCGTGGTTGATTGAAGACTACTGAAGCGGGTCCCGTCGACGGCCTGGGGGAGCACTTGTCATAATGAGTCAAGGAGGTCATGTGGTCGAGCGCGAATCTGTGTACGAGTACGTCGGGGGTGCGGAGGCGTTCGTGACCTTGGCGGCGGCGCTGACCGAGCGATGCCTCGCCGATCCCGTCCTGAATCATCCTTTCTCGCACGGGACCGATCCTGAGCACAACGAACGGCTCGGCGCGTACCTTGGCGAGGTCTTCGGTGGCCCACCGGTGTACACGCAACTGGGTGGGCACTCGACAATGTTGGCCATGCACGCCGGTACCGGCGCCGACGCCGACTTCGGATCGCGCTTCGTCGCGTGCTTTGATCAAGCCGTCGAGGACGCCGGGTTTCCCGATGACGCTGACCTTCGTCGGGTGCTGCACGAGTACATGATCTATGCCACCAACGAAGTCGACGACCTGTCGCCCGTGGGCAAGACGGCGGAGCCAGATCTCGCGATGCCCCACTGGTCGTGGACCGGACGGAGCGACGAAATCGACGAGTAGCCAGATGAGTATCCTCGGCGATATATGACTGACCATCGATCCGAAATCTTTGCCTACGCGAACGACGTGGTTGAACGCGACGCCCAACTTGATCCGCTCTTCGCCACGGCCTCCGGCATTGCCGACTACGACGACCTGTTGCCGGACTTCTCACCCGCCGCCACGGCGGAACGTCTCGCCACCGTGAGAGAGCAGCGAGATCGACTAGCCACGCTCGAACCCCGCGACGAGATTGATCGGATCGCGCTCTCGGTGATGCGGGAACGACTGGAGACCCGGCTCGCTCTGCTGGAGTCGGGTGAGTCAGAGCGCCTCTTTGGCGTGCTCACCTCGCCGATGTCCGAGATCCGTCAAGTCTTCGAACTGATGGGACACGAGAGCGACGAGGAGAGGGACATCATCGCGGCGCGCTTGGAGAAGGTTCGCCCGGCGCTCGAAAGCTGGCGACCGACCTTGGAGGAGCTGGCGAGCACCGACCGGTTGCAGTCACGACGCCACGTCCTTGGTGTGGCCGACCAAGCCGCGACGTACGCCACGGGGGCGTACGCGCGTTTCGTCGCGAGTATCGCCCCGGGACTCTCGCAGGACGACCGCCTCGCGCGCGCGGCCAAGGACGCCGACGAGGCCTGCGGAGACCTGTCGCGCTACCTGCGCGATGAGCTGGCCCCTCGCGCCAACGCGCCAGACTTCTGCGGTCTCGATCGCTACCGCGTCTGGGCTCAAAACTTCACCGGCGCTGAACTCGACTTTGAGGAGCTCTACGAGTGGGGGTACGCCGACCTGCGCCGCATCAACGCGCGCATGTGGGAGATCGCGAATGAACTCGTGCCCGGAGCGGCCAGCCTCGTTGAGGTCACCCAGCATCTTGATCGAGATCCGGCTCGGTTGATCGAGGGCACCGACGAGCTCTTGCGTCGTCTGATCTCCTTTACCGAAGAGGCCACCGCGAAACTCGAGGGTGTCCACTTTGATATCGATCCACGCATTCGTTTCTGTGACGCCCGGCTCGCGCCCGAAGGGTCAGCCGCAGCTCCCTATTACATTCCGCCGAGTGAGGATCTCTCTCGCCCCGGGACCACCTGGTTCCCCACCTTGGGTCAGACGACGTTCTCGTGGTGGTCTCACGCCTCCACCTGGTATCACGAAGGCGTGCCCGGTCACCACTTGCAGTGTGCGACGTCCATCATCGAGGCCGATCGCCAGAGTCGCTTCCATCGTCTCGAAGCCTGGACCAGTGGCTACGGCGAAGGGTGGGCGCTCTACGCCGAGCGCCTCTCCGAAGAGCTCGGGTTCTTTGAGGACCTCGGTGATGAGCTTGGATACCTCGCCGGCCAAGCGCTGCGCGCGGCACGGGTCATGGTCGATATCGGGATGCATCTGCAGCTGGCCGCGCCGAGCGATCTCGGAGAGTTGGGAGATCTCGGGGACTGCTCGGGCCTGGTCTGGACGCCCGAGATGGCCGTCGCCGTGCTGGATGAGTGGGCGATTCAGCCTCATGAGATGTCCGTGTCAGAGGTGGAGCGCTACCTCGGCCTGCCGGCGCAGGCGATCTCCTACAAGGTGGGCGAGCGGGTGTGGCTGCGCGCACGCGAGGAGGCGCGTGAGCGGCTCGGTGACGCCTTCTCATTGAAGCGCTTTCACGCCTACGCCCTGGGGCTCGGACCAATGGGTTTGGACCCCCTCGAGGTCGAGCTGCGTGCGTGGAACGGCGAGTAGGAGTCGCTTAGATCGGAGCGCCGACGTCCCACAGGTGGTGGACGACGTCGTGTAGCGAGTATCGCCCAAGCGACGCGACGGTGAACTCACTTCCGTTTGAACGCAGCCCGGGTCGCTCCCACTCGGGGGGCTCGACCGCGTCCAGTCGATCCGCGTATCGTTTGGCGTTGGCGCACATCTCGTCGCGCACGAGGGCCGGGTCTTGATCGCAGTAGCGGCCCTCGAGAGCCGTCTGATCCTGGTCCCAGCTCTCAAACGTGGGATTGTCGGTCTCGAGCATGAGTGCGAGACGTCCGTCAAAGACGACAAATACATCTCGGACATGACAGGCGTACTCCAGAGGGGACCACTGACTCTCGCCGGGCCGACTGCGCACGTCCTCACGCGAGAGCACGGCCGACCACCGCGTCGCGCCGTCGCGAAGCTTCTCGGCGAGGACGTCGGTACCGATGGCCCCCGCGTCAAAGCCGCACTCCTCGCAGGGTCGCTCGAGGACCCAGGTCCAGTCTTTCGTGTCACGCTCGACGGCCATGGGCTGACTCTATCTGGGCCAGGGCCCGCCGCACTACTGCGTGTCGGCGTCGGACTCGCTTCCGGTGTTGGGGTCCACCGGCACGCGCGTACGTCGACCGAGCAGCCACAAAAAGGCACGTCCGATGCGGCCGAGGTTCGTACTGCGATAGCTGGCTGCGTCGTGATCGTCGCGGTTGCCGTAGTTCCCGCTCGACGGATTATTGAGCCCGGCCAGGTGCAGATCGTTCGGCTCGAATCCGCGCGGCACTTTGGCCAGACGTCGACGCGGCTTTCTTGGCTTGTCGCCGGCTTGTCCCATGGGGGGAAGTCTCTCATAGACGGTGCGGTGATGTGCTCTCAGTGTCGAGGCGGCGTGTAACGCGTAAAGAGATGGAGCCCCACAAAGACCCAGCCGGCCCACAGCAGAACGCGCAGGGCGAGGACACGCCCGAGTTGGGCGCCCACCCGAGAGAGTGGTGCGACCACCGGGGGGCGGATGCGGGCCGCGAGTTCGAGGAGCACGCTTGTGCCCATGAGCACCCACCAGGCGACGGTGACGATCACGAGGACGACCTTCGCGTTCGCCGTCGCGCGAGCGGCTCGATGGCCCGATACCCCACCCAGAGCCACCAGAGGTAGAGGAGGAAGCGGCCAGTATGGGTTACCAGGAGACGGTCGAGCGTGGTGCTGAGGGTGGGCACATTCTCAGAACGCCCGCCCCGGGCGAGGCCGGCGACTTCCAGACCAAGAGCCGCGGCCGCGACCACGACCCAAGGGAGAATTCGTCGTGAGGTGCCGCGAGAGCGGTAGTACGCACCGACGTCGGGGTTCCTCGAGAATCCATCGAGCGCGCCATAGAGAACGAGGGCGGTAAGGGCGGGCACGCCGAGCACGGCGTAGGCCGCGTCGCTGAAAGGGGCCAAGCCAGTCGCGAACCAGGCGTAGAGTGCTGCGGCGAGTGTGCTCAGCCACATCGCAGAGCGCCCGCGGAATGGCGAAGAACTAGGTGGCCTCGTTGAGCAGTCCCTTGAGCACCGACTTGCTCAGTACGGTCGCGTTCGCCGGGGCGACGACCGTCGCGCCGTTGTGCGTGATCGTGGCCTGTAGGCCCACAGTGTCGCTGCTCCCGTTGCTCGGAGCAGTGATCGAGATCGACCCGCCGGTCACGGCAGAGCCGGCCGTCGAAAGGGTCAACGTGTAGGAGCCTTTCACGTCCGTGGGTTGGGTGGCGGTCGAGGGATCCAAGCCTTCCACCGTGGGCCAAAGAGCGTTGACCAAGGCTTGCAGCGAGGCCGTCTCGCTGAACCCTCCGCCCGAGAGCGGGGTTGACGGGGTGTTCTCGATGAACTTCGTCAGGGCCGCGATGATTGCTTGTTCCTCTTGCACATCTTTCGCGGTAGCGGGCGGTGCCGCTCCCTCGGCCTTTAGCTTCGCGCGCTCGGAGTTGAGATACGAGTGGAGCAGGCTCTTGGGAAGCTCAAACCATCTCCCGCCGAACAGTGCGTTCACCGCGCTTAGATCGGTCGCCGGGATCGGCAAAGAAGGGAGTCCTTGCAGCGCGGACGGGTTGAGGAGTACGTACAGATTCCCCCCGACCGTTCGCAGATCGAGGAGCGCCGTACTCGCGATGTTCACCGTGACCTCGGCGTTGAGCGACGTGGCCCCCGACAGATTGGAGCCGGTGGGGTTCACGAAGGTGGCGTCCACCGAGATGGCGTTCAAATACGTCTGCGCCTGCGTGGTACCGGGTCCCGACGCCGTGGCCGTCACGTGTATCTCGGCGTCAGGTGAGGAACTGAGAGAAGAGACGGCCGAGTTGAGCGTGGCCGGTGAGGTGCCACAGGCGGCAAGGCCGAGAGACGCCGCGACCATGCTGCCCACTATCCAGTACTTTCGCACGCAAGCCTCCCTAGGCCCTCGCCGTCAAGACCGAAACCTACCACCGGGCGGCTCGGGAACCCCGAGACGTGCCCTACAGACTTGTCCACACCTGGCGGCGTCGCGAGGCCGATAACGTTGCGAGGTGGATGACGCGGCGCTACTGCAACGAGTGCTCGCGGGCGACGGGGACGCCTTTCGAGAGCTAGTCACCAAGTATCACGACCCACTTGTCCGCCTCGCGCGCTACTACGTGGGGAGCCAGGCGAGCGCGGAGGACGTCGCTCAAGAGACCTGGATAGCCGTGTTGAAAGGTCTTGAACGCTTCGAAGGCCGATCCTCCTTCAAGACCTGGCTCTTTCGCATCGCGGTGAATCGGGCTCGTACCAAAGGCGTCAGAGAGAAGCGCGTGATCCCGGTGGACCTCTCGTCGGACCGAACGATCCTCGCGGGTCGCTTCAATCAAGGCGGGATGTGGTCTGATCCTCCGGTTCCTTTCACCGACAGCATCGATGACGCCCTTGTTAATGGCCCTCTGGTCGACATGGTGCACGAGGCCATCGCGCGACTGCCCGAGGTAGCGCGTGCGGTTGTAACGCTGCGTGACGTTGAGGGACTATCAACTGCAGAGGTAGCCGAGTTGCTCGACCTCTCTGAGGCGAACGTGCGTGTCATCTTGCACCGCAGCCGCTCACGAATACGATCCGAGGTCGAAACAAAGATGCGTGCAGGTCAGAGATGAGATTGCTACCAAGTCCCCTCGTCTGTCAACAGGCGGTCGAACTGATGAGCGACTATCTGGACGGTTCACTCTCTCGACGCGATCGACGCCGTCTTGAGGCGCACCTCGCTCAGTGTGATGCCTGTACCGCCTATCTCGAGCAGTTGCGCGTCACCATCGCGGCGAGCGGAGTCGTGAGCATCAACGAACTGGATCCTGAAGCTCTCCAGACTCTGACCGAGCTGTTTGAGAGATTCCGGGACGAGAGTTAGGTCTCACGAGCTCCTCCGCTCGACTCGCCACACCAGACGAAGAGCGCTCCAGGTGTCGTCTATCGCACACACCTTGTTGTCCACCAGGCCGCGAGCCAGCGCCGCGGCGCGCACGAAGTGGTCGCTCAGGGTGGTCGGGTGACCTGACGCCTTCTTGGGCCAGGCAACCCACAGAGACCCCGCAGGAAAGATCATCCGGGCCAGTCGATCGAGCTCGCTCTCGAGACGGCCAGCGCGGGTGAAGAAAGCGAGCACCACGTGCGCGCTGCCTCGAGCGCTGCGTCGAAGAAGGACCGCGGGTGGGAGGTCGAGTGAGAAGGCGGTTCCGGCGTGCACGAGAGAGAATGTCGAGCCGGGAACGACACCGAGCTTGTGGGCGAGCGACTGATCGGCCATGGCGAGAGTTTGACACTTCCGTCCAAAGGTTGATCGCGGCTCGTCATAACCTGGGGCCGTGGCCGATCCTCATCCCTCCTCCGCGACGCTGGGCTACCTCAGTGTTCACGATGTGTTGTTGCGCCTTGCCGCGGGGGGTCTAACCTCGCTCGACCTCGTTGACACCTTGATCGATCGGGTCGATCAGGTGGACGCCTCGGACAGTCACACCGCGCTCAACTCAATCGCGGCACTTCACGACGAAGCGCGGGCTCACGCCAATGCTCGCGACGAAGAACGCCGCGCCGGCGGTCCGCTCGGCCCCCTGCACGGTGTTCCCGTGCTGATCAAGGACAACATCGAGGCTCAAGGGCTGCCGGGTCTCGCGGGATCGACGTCGCTGATTGGACGTCCCAGCCGTGACGCCACGCTGGTCTCGCGCCTGCGCGACGCGGGCGCCGTCATTCTCGGCAGTACAAACCTCAGCCAGTGGGCCAACATCCGCTCTCCGCGTTCGACCAGCGGCTACTCAGCCACGGGGGGATTGGTCGCTAACCCCTGGGCCCTTGACCGCTCCGCCGGCGGTTCATCCTCGGGCTCGGGCGCGGCGCTTGCCGCTGGTCTCGCTCCGCTCGCCGTGGGTACGGAGACTGACGGCTCGATTGTGTCGCCTGCCTCGATGAACGGCGTCGTAGGGCTGAAGCCCACTGTCGGTGTCGTTCCCCGAACGTACGTGGTGCCCATCAGCGCCAGCCAGGACAGTCCGGGTCCCATGGGGCGTCACGTGGCCGACGTGGCGGTGATGTTTGGTGTCATGGCCAAGCAGAATCCGCTTCCGGCGAACGCGACGTCCTTCGTCGTGGCGAAGAACTGGCGGACGGGTCACCCGACCACTGACCAGTTGTTCGATGACGTCGTTAGCGAACTGCGCCGGTCGGGTCTCTCGATCGTGGAACGCGACCTCGCGGTGCCGGGCGAGGCCGAAGGCCGTGACGAGTTAACGGTGCTGCTCGCCGAGCTCGTGGATGATCTGAGTGAGTACTTGGCCGATCGGGCGGGCGACGGCGTGCACTCCTTGGCCGACGTGATTCTCTATGAGGACGAGCACGCCGAGATCGAACAGCGCTACTTCGGACACGAATTTTTTCTTGAGGCGGTGGAGACGGGCGGGCGAACGGGCCCCGCGTACGAAGAGGCTCGTCAGCGAAACCTGGCTTGGGCGCTCGCCACCTGTCTCGAGCCGGGCATCGAGGGAGCAGACGTCATCATCGCTCCCGCCTATGGGCCTTCGTGGAAGAGCGACCTCGTGGTGGGTGGACATCCGGGACCGGCCAGTCCCATTACCGGACCGCCGGCCATTGCCGGGTGGCCCATCCTGAGTCTTCCCATGGGCGTCGTCGAGGGTCTGCCGGTGGGCCTGGGCATCGTGGGCCGCGCCCACGCCGAGTGGAGCGTGCTGGACGCGGCCCATCAAATCGAGACGGTGTTGCGCGCGTCGAGCCCCTGGCCCTCGCCCCTGTGGCGACCACCCACTAGGGGTTAGGGACTTAGGGCTGGGGTGGGAAGCAACGTAGCCTCCAGGCCCAGACTTTGAGGATCGCTGAGGGAATGGTGATCGGGCACTTGGCGTCCTCAGACGCGCCCAGACCGTCGTTGTAGATCTTCCACTTCTTCTCGCCTTGTGCACGGACAAACAGGTTGTACCCGCCGTCGTCCTGGGCTCCCACTTGAGCCGGCAGTGACTTCGGGCTCGGGTCAAGACCGGCGGCCGCGTAGTAGGTCTTCGTGGTGACATCGAGCGCGTAGTACGTCATTGCCTTGTCGAGTCCGAGATAGTCCTTCACCGGTAGCTGGTGATAGCTGGCGCCCGCGTCGAGCAAACTCGCCCGCACGGTCGGGGTAACGATCAGATCCTGGGCCACCCCCGGCGCGCCCGACGCCGGCAACGACGCGCCCAGCATCGACAGTGTGGCCACCACGCTCAGGCAGATCAGTCGTCGTCGATTCATGGAACACTCGATCCGTGGCGTCCGCCTCATTGTAGGCAGACGTTGCCGCAAGAATCGGCTCAGCTGGCGTGCGGCGGGCGAAAGACCGCGAAGGGGTCAGTGACCAGCAGCGTGCGCTCGGTGAATCGATAGAGCGCCGCCGGTCGTCCTCCCGAGGCCGAGGGCGTCGCGACGCCACTGGTGGCTTCAATGATGTGTCGACGCTGCAAGACGCGCTGGAGGTTCGTGGCCGAGACGTCGTGGCCGAGGCAGGCGGCGTAAATGGATCGAAGCTCCGCGATGCTAAAGCTCTCCGGGGCGAGGGCGTATCCGACGTTGGTGTACGTGAGTTTTGCTCGCAGGCGCTCGCGCGCGCTCTGGATGATGGACGCGTGGTCGAAGGCGGTCGACGGCAGTTCATCGACCTCGAACCAGGCCGTGTCGCTCGGGATCGAAGGACTCAGCGCCGACGACACCAGGGCCACGTAGGCGGTCGCGATCGTGCGCTCACGAGGATCGCGATCGACATCGCTTCGGGTCTCCAGTTGCTCCAGGTACGCGATATCGGTCAGGTCGACCTTGGTGGCGAGGTGTCGGCTGAGTGACGAACCAAGAAGCTCGTCTGGCCCCAGCGGGCCGCCCGGCAGGGCCCACTCGCCCTCAAACGGGGCTCTACCTCGGCGCCACAACAAGCAATACAGCCGTTTTCCACGTACCTGAAAGACGGCGGCCAACACCTCGTGGCGGAATCGCCCCGTCGTGTCGTGGGTCGACGTGTGGGGGGGTTGACTCGCGCTCACCGTGCATGGTAACTTAATCGAAGGGTTTTCGACTACTAGGCGAAAACCCCACCGAAGTGTGATGCCCGCGTGACGTCGCCCCGGTCGGTCGAGTGGGAAGAGGGTCGTGAGCGTCACCGAGATGATCCCCGAGACGGACGCGTGGTCGAGCGAAGTGCGCCGCCTCGCACGAGAACGCGACGCCGTCATTCTGGCCCATAACTATCAGCGCCCGGAGATTCAAGACGTGGCCGATCACGTCGGCGACTCGCTCGCTCTGTCGCGCATCGCGGCGGCCAGTGACGCCTCGACCATTGTCTTTGCCGGGGTGTATTTCATGGCCGAGACGGCGAAGATCCTCGCGCCCGATCGCACGGTGTTGATTCCCGAGCCCAGAGCGGGCTGCTCACTCGCCGACAGCATCACGGCCGACCAGTTGCGGGCGTGGAAGGTGGAACACCCTGACGCGGTGGTGGTGGCCTACGTCAATACCTCGGCCGAGGTAAAGGCGGAGACGGACCTGTGTTGCACGTCGGCCAACGCGGTCGACATCGTAAACACGGTGGAGCGCGACCGCGAGGTGCTGTTCCTCCCCGATCAGTTCCTCGGAGCTCACGTGCAGCGAATGACCGGGCGAGAGAACATGCATATCTGGATGGGCGAGTGCCACGTGCACGCCGGCATCAGCGCGGTGGAGCTGCGTGAAAAGGCGACGGCCAATCCCGAGTCGGAGTTGTTTATCCATCCCGAGTGCGGGTGCGCGACGCCGGCCCTCTGGCTGAGCGGGACCGGAGATCTGCCCGCCGAGCGGACCCACGTCCTCTCTACGGGCGGCATGCTCGATCGCGCGCGCGTCACGATCGCCACGTCGGTGCTCGTCGCCACCGAGACGGGCATGTTGCACCAGCTACGACGCGCGAACCCCGCGGTGAGCTGGGAGCCGGTAAATGAACTGGCCGAGTGCGTCTACATGAAGATGACCACCCGCGACGTTCTGTTGCGTTGTCTTCGCGAAGGAACCAGCGAGGTCCTGGTCGAGCCGGAGGTCGCCCGGCGCGCCAAACGGGCGGTCGACGCCATGATCGCGGTCGGCACGCCGTCACTGGCGGGCGAGTGACCATTCCTTCGCCGCGGTTTCTACCCTCGGTCGACCCGAGTTGGAGTCGTGACGTGGACGTCGTGGTGGTGGGGAGTGGCGCAGCGGGGTTGAGCACGGCTCTCGCCGCGAGCGAGTCCCATCTACGCGTACTGCTCGTGAGCAAAGGCCCTCTGTGTAGTGGCTCGACGCCGTTTGCTCAAGGAGGGTTGGCGGTCGTCAGCGACGCCCAGGACTCCTTTGACGCGCACGCCCGTGACACGTTGGTGGCGGCGGCCGGGCTGGCCGACGCGGATCGCGTGCGATCGCTGGTCACCAGCGCGCCCGGAGCGGTGAGACTCTTGAAGCGGCTCGGCGCCCGCTTTGACCTGGGATCTCTCGGGCTCGAGGGCGGCCACTCACATCGACGCATCGTGCACGCCGGCGGTGACGCCATCGGCGCCGAGTTACACCGCGTCCTGCGAGACGCGGTGCTGACCTCCGACGTAGAGATCAGGGAACACACCGCGGCCCTCGACGCTCTCCTCGACGACAACGGCGCCGTGATTGGCGTGGTGGCCGGACGCGTGAAGGCCGACCTGACTCTTGAGGTCGGCGTGATTACCGCGCGAGCGGTCGTCCTCGCGACCGGCGGCTACGGGCAAGCTTTTTCTTCATCGACGAATCCGCCCGAGGTGACCGGCGATGGACTCGGTCTCGCCCTTCGCGCGGGGGCCAGCGTGAGCAACGTGGAGTTCGTCCAATTTCATCCCACCGTTTTCTACTCGGCTGCCCCGCGGGGACAGTCGCCCCTTATCACCGAGGCACTGCGTGGCGCCGGGGGAACCGTCATCGACGCCGACGGCCGTTCGGTGATGAGAGGAGTGCACCCCCTCGGCGACCTCGCGCCGCGCGACGTGGTCTCGTTCACCATGCTGCAACGAATGAATGAAGCCACCGAGCCGCTCGCCAACCTCTGGCTGGACGCCCGGAGCGTCGGGGCCAAGCGACTCATTCGAGAGTTCCCCACGACCCTTGAGATCTGTCGTCAGGCGGGTATCGATCCGGCGAGGGAGCCCATTCCCATCGCGCCCGGAGCGCACTACGCGTGCGGGGGCGTCACCGCCGACTTAGACGGCAACACCTCGCTGGTCGGCCTGTACGCCGTCGGAGAGGTGGCGGCCACCGGTGTTCACGGCGCCAATCGATTGGCCTCTAACTCACTCACCGAGGCCGTGATCGCCGGACGTCGACTGGGCCAGCGTCTGGCTGGTGGTTTTTCCTCAGAGAGAGATCGCGTCCGCGTGAGGGGCGCGCGCCCCGAAGCGGGGCGGGGCGTGGACGCGTCGACTCGAGAGGCGCGCGCGTCCGACACCTCGCGGCACGCGGGCGTTCTTCGTCATCGCGAGGGTCTTGAGTCGCTCCTCGACACACTGCAGACGACACCGCCCAGTCGGGCGAGAACGCTTGACCTCGCCACTCTTGAAGCCACGAATCTCCACACCGCGTCGCTACTCATCGCCAGCGCAGCGCTGATGCGCGAGGAGAGTCGAGGCTGCCATCGGCGCAGCGATTTCAGCGAGACGAGTGAGGACTGGAGTCATGAGATCTCGCTTCGCGTCGTCGACGGCGACATCGTCGCCGAAGCGGGAGCGCTGGCCGGCGCGTGAGCGACGAGGTAGATCACGAACTGGAACGGGCCGGACTCGATCCGAGTGACGTGCGCCGACTAGTGGAGGTCGCGCTCGATGAAGACCTTCGTTTCGGACCAGACGTCACCACCGAGTCAACGATCCGCGCAGACCAAGTCGCCCGGGCTCGGGTGGTGTCGCGCGAGTCGGGCGTTGTCTGTGGCACTGTGGTCGCTTTCGCGGTTCTAGAAGCCGTCGGGTTCTCGCTGTCGGGAGTCGAGCTCGACGTGGTGGACGGAGGGCGGGTGGAGGCGGGCGACGTCGTGATGAGTCTGGAAGGGTCGCTTCGCGCGCTGCTCGTGGCCGAGCGGACGATGCTCAATTTCATGACTCACCTCTCGGGGGTGGCGAGCGCCACCTACTTGTGGAGTCGGGCGATCGAGGGCACCAACTGTCGGGTGCGCGACACCAGGAAGACGACGCCGGGTCTACGCCAGTTGGAAAAGTACGCGGTGCGCTGCGGCGGCGGGGTGAATCACCGAATGGGGCTTGGCGACGCCGCCTTGATCAAGGACAACCACGTGGCGGCGACCGGCAGCATCAGCGCGGCCATCGACGACGTGCGGCGCCACTATCCCCACGTCGCACTGGAAGTGGAGTGCGACACGCTCGAGCAGGTGGAAGAAGCACTGTCGACGGGTTGCTCGTTGATACTGCTCGACAATATGAGCGTCCGACAGATCGCCGAGGCCGTGGAGAGGGCGCGGCCCTTTCTCGACGTGCGCCTGGAAGCGAGCGGCGGGCTCACGTTGGCCGGGGCGGCGGAGGTGGCGGCAACCGGAGTCGACTACGTCGCCGTCGGCGCCCTCACGCACTCGGTGCGGGCGCTGGATCTGGGCCTCGATCTTTTCTAACGCGTCACGCGCTCGGTACACTCGGCTTCATGACAGAGCACATTCGATTCGGCGCCGTTTCCTTTGACTGTGATGACCCGCACGCGTTGTCGGAGTTTTGGGCTGCGGTAATCGATGGAGAGGTGGCTTTTCGCAGTGACACCTTCGACGCGGTGAAAGCAGGCTCACTGTGGTTGACCGCGGTCAAGGTGGACAACTATCAGCCACCGACGTGGCCCGGTGACGAGACTCCCAAGCAGATTCATCTTGATCTCGCCGTGTCTGATCTCGCCGCGGGCGAGCGCGAGGTTCTGGCTTTGGGTGCGACCAAAGCGACGACGCAGCCCTCACCCGAGACGTACCTGGTGTTCTTGGATCCCGCGGGCCATCCGTTTTGTCTGAGCTCCCAGATTCCCGAGTAAGTCGCTAGGCGCAGCGCGCCGGGCACGGAAAGCACAGACCTTTCTCCACGGCCCAAGTTTTTCGTTCTTTGAGGAGGGCCACACGCGCCCCCGCACTTCGACCCTGCGCGTTGGGGATTCCTTAGAAACCATGCAGAGTTGTTTTCACGCCATTTGAATGACCTCAATTCTTCACCGTCTCGTGCGCGCGAACCCGTTACCGGGACACGTGATTGGTGCAACTCGTGGAGTTCGTGTGCGGGTCACTCACTGGAGTAGAGCGAGCCGCGCTTTTCTTTCCTTCACGAAGCAGCAGTTTTAAAATTGGTAGTTGACGAAGCTCACCGTGAGCCTTTCGTCGGCGGTAGTTCACTATCGCCAAACTGAAAGCGAGAATAATCATGGGATTGTTCGGAATGGTAATCAGCGCAATGTCGACCGTGGCTGGAGCGATCATGTACTGGGGCGTGACCGCCCAGAGCTCAGCCGCCGTCCAGAACAATGGGATACGGCTCTCCACGATTGGCGTCATCTTGATGATCGCCGGCGTGGTCGGCTTCATCATTTCTGCCCTCGTGTTCGCCTCGTCTCGACGCGGCATCTCAACAACGCAAACATTGGACCGTGAAACCGTGGACTCCTCCGGGAACAAAACGTTGCTCCACGAGCAGCGAAACTAGCGAGCGTCGAGAGAGGGAAACATCGTGATTCTCTTCGGCATCGTGTCGATGATTATTGGCCTGGTCTTGAGCGTGCAGTGCCGGTGCTCTGGTCGCTGGGCGTGATGGTGTTGATACTGGGACTCGTCTTGTGGTTGCGTGGCGTGCTCGGGCACGCAGTTAGGGGCCATCGCCACTACTACTAGGCGCACTAGGTGCCCCCGCGATCCACGAAGTCACGGTTCTCGTGGATCGCGGGGGTTTTTGTTTTGTGTGATTCGCGTGGGTTCATAGCTGGTGCGTGATGATGGCCTCGGTAGCGTTGTTTCGTGAAACGAATCGCCGCTCGTGGCGGCCCTCGTGGTGGTGATTCTGTCGAGCGCCGGCGCGGGGGCAGCTCCGTCGTTGGGCCATCAGCTTCTCTCTTCCCATGAGGTGCCCGGTTGGTCGAGGTACTACATCGCCGCGAACGAGACCGCGAGTTGTCCCGAGTCGACCTTCGCCAAGCCCACCACTCGCTTTGCCGCACGAGAAGTATTCGCCAATCGTTCGACTGAGACCCTTCTCCTCGAGAGGATTGCCACGTCCAGCAACGCGCAGATCACCTACAACGCGCTGCTCGCCAAGATGACCAAGTGCCCCAACACCGGGTCGACGGTGGACGGACAGGTGACGTTCCCCCAGCGACGGTCGGTCAACTTCGGTCGCTACAGCGTTCCGGTCAAAGGCTTTACCATCGCCTTTGTGTTGGGCGGGTCACACGTGACGGGAGCGGTCGCCTACGCGAAGAAGGGCTCGATCGTACTAGCTTTCGCCGAACTCTCACTGACCACGCTCAACACACGCACCTTCAAAAAGCTCCTGGCTGACGCGATCTCGAAGATCGCCTAGGGAGTCTCGTAGCTCGCTTCCCCTTGGAGGGTCTGGGAACACATCTCATCGGAGAGCACGAATGTACGGGCGCGCTTGGCCAGCGTGTCGTGAATTTGAAGGGAACCTTGGACGACGAGTGCGGCGGCCAGGGACGCCGCGAAGGCGAAGAGAAGATTGCCTGTGCGAAGTAGTTCGGCCAGGACGATCATGGCCGCGAGGTAGGAGAACGAGCCCCGGGTCACGCCGTGAAGGAACCGCGACGACGCCCCCGACCCGTGATCTTGATGAGTCGTGAAGGCCATCATGAGACTCATGGCGGGCAGCGCGTCGATGAGGCCCGCGAGAAGAGGACCAAGCCGACCGGCCAGCGCCACGAGGACGATCGTGAAGACGGCCGACAGTGTCACGCGGAGCCAGAGTCGCGATCGTCCTTCCTCCAGGGAGTTGGCGTGGTCGGTGATCGGCCACCAGCGAAGAGCGGCGGCGAATCCGATGGCGGTCAGGAGACCCGCCAGCAGAGCGGACAGGCGCAGGAGATTCACGGCTTCGGCGGCAAGCGCGAAGGCGCCGAGTGCTCCCACAAGCGAGAGGGTAGGTGACAGGTGGACCGTGAGGCGCGCGTAGAGCCAGAGAACGACGGCTTCGGCGATCGATCCCGCGAGAAGAGCACCGGTCATCGAGCTGGCGAACGCGGTCCCGTGCTGGAGTGCCACCAGCCAGAGCAGGGGCAGGCTGGTGAGAGGTAGACCCAGGATGAGACCGCTGACGGCGTAGCCAAAGCGGCGTTGGGCGAGAGTCCCGGCGATGACCGCCAGGGGAGCTAGAAGGACTCGGATCAGGAAAAACAGCATGCCTCAATAATAATTGTAATGAAGGCTAAAATGACTCGGTAGTGGGACACATAAGTAGTGATAAACCTCGTATAACTATGTGAAATTCAAAAATGGCCTAGTAAAACAATGAAAGGGGCGGTATGGACGACATTGATCGAGCGCTCCTCATCGCGCTCGGCGACGATGGCCGACTCAGCTATCAACAACTGGCGGCACTGGTTCACTTGAGTGCCAACAGCACCGCCGACCGGGTACGACGACTGCGCCACAGCGGAGTATTGGCCGGGTTTCACGCGGAGTTCGATCTCGCGGCCCTCGGTCATACGCTCCACTCTTTGACCGACGTCAATCTGAAGGAGTCGGTCGACCGTCACGAGTTCGAGCGCGATCTGAGCGATATCCCGCAGGTCCTCTCGGCTATTCATACCACTGGCGAACTCGATTATCAGCTGCGCATCGTGAGTCGCAATACCGACGAACTCCAATCAGTACTCGACACTTTGCAAAAACTCTGGACGCGCGACGTTCAAAGCCGGATTGTCCTTGGTGAGACGACCTACGCGGCGTCGCGACTTCTCTAGGTACCTCTAGTATGTGAAAAAAATTTGTCACTCTCACCGATGCGAGGGCGCAGAATGATCAGAGCTGAACGAGACGGCAGTGAAGGAGCTCGGCTCGTGGAGCGCGGCCAAATCTGCTTCGGACTATTCATCGCGGTCTGCGTAGCTCTTCATCCCGGTTTCGTCTTGAAGTGGAACGAGGGTGGGATGAGTGACTACGGCTCGCACATCGAGACCGCGTTGCCTTACACGCTGGCCCTACTCGGACTCGCGGAGCTAAGTCGCCGTGCCGCCTCTTCGTATCGCGAGAATGATCGCACCACGCGTCGACTGCGCCGAGTGCTCTATTCCTACAGCGTCATCGTCGTCGTCATGTTGTTCAGCACGTATGTCTATTCCCTCAATTTCACGTTGCGCGATCTTCACTTCGGGCTGGGCACGGTTCTCATCCTCTTCGAGGTCTCTTCCTCCCTGTGGATGTTTCGCCTATTCCGACGTGTCGTGTGGGACGGGATTTTTTTGGCGATGCAGATGGCCGGCAGCGTTCTCTGCCTGGTCACCATCGTGGGGGTCCTGCATGTTCTCTTCTTCGCCGAGATGCTCACTGGCGCGGGTTTTGCCGGGCTGATTATTCACACCAGTCGCTGCATCAGCTCTGGGGTTCCCCGTTCATCGCGCCCGAGCGCCCGCGGGAACGCGCGACGCCATTTCGTGTCATCTCTTCGCCCTTCTAACGTGGACGAATGACTATTGAACTGGTGACATTCGTCGTGACTGACTACGACGAAGCAATCGACTTCTTCGTGAGACTTCTCGGATTCAGCTTGATCGAAGACTCGCCCTCTGTGGCCGAGAGCGGCCGAGCAAAACGCTGGGTCGTCGTTCGACCACCGAGCGGGGGCGCGGGACTACTGCTCGCCGAGGCCGACGGTGAGGAGCAGCGCCGCGCACTGGGTAACCAGACGGGCGGTCGCGTGGCCTTCTTCTTACGCGTCGACGACTTCGCCGCCGCGTTCGAGCGAATGCGCGGGGGCGGCGTCGAGTTCTTAACGGAACCCCGCGAAGAGCCCTACGGAAGCGTTGCCATCTTTCGTGATATCGCCGGGAACCGCTGGGATCTCCTCGGCCCGACGCCGGGTGCCTAAGAGCGCAGGTCGACGTGCGCTCTCCCAAGCGCCGCAACTACTCGTCGCCCGCCTCCCGGAGGATCGGCGGCGATACGGGTGAACTCTGCAAGTATCACGGTTGACGCTCCGGACTTCTATAAATCTGGCACCGCGAGAGTCGATGAAAAAAGTCCGGCTCCGTTTCCTCGGCGCTGATCAGGCTTGAGCAACAGAGAGTACGCCGTACTCAGCCATTCACAGAGAATTTAGGGACAGGGAAAAATAAAATGGTTGGTGACAAAGGAGGTTGTTATGTCTATACGTCATCAATCAACCGACGTTGCGCCCGATCAAGCACCGGTGGCTGACATCATGGGCTCGCGCGAGACCGTCTACACGGGAGCGAGGAGTTCAGTCTCGGTTCCGGTTGAGACAGAGTGGGTCGCCTCTGGAGGGTCTTTTGGAGTCGTGTTCGCCGGCCTCCTCGCTGTGCTGCTGTCTGCGTGGGCGGGAATTGTTCCTTATGTCGGGCCGACCTTCGGCTTTTCGGCCGACGGCACGTCGTCGTGGACCTGGAACGATGCCCACACGTATGGCGCGTTGGTGCCCGGAGCGGTCGGTGTCATCTTCGCCCTGACGATACTTGCGGGAGCTCGTCGGACCGTGGGTGCGCAACCCACGGGAGCCCTCGCCGGCGCCGGTTTCGTCGTGTTCCTCTGTGGTGCGTGGCTCGCCGTGTTCCCTGTCGTATGGCCCGTCATCACGGCGCCGTACTTCCACGCCGCGGCACCCTCGCTGACGCTGGCCCACTGGCTCGCATACGCCAGTGGCCCCGGCATCTTGCTGGTGGCCATTGGTGCCTACGTCATGGGACGCTCGCGCAGCGCGGCGGTTCTGAGCCGACGCAGCGTCGTCGCATAGTTCGATATCCCCTGGCACGGAGTAGGCGCCTTCATCTCCCCGTGAAGGCCCCTACTCCGTGCCGGTCACCAGTTTCTGCGGTGACGAACTAGTCGTGGTCAAACCGGTGAACCGTGTGACCGAACGTTCCCTTGGCGAAGGCGTAGACGGTGCGGGGCCGAACAGAAAAGAGTTGGACTTCGAAGCCCCCGGGATGAAAGAACTTCCCGTCGCGCGCTTCGTAGCCCCACGTGTCGCCGTCCCATTTTGCGCGGAACACCGTGCTCAGGTCCTCGAGTTCGCCTTGATCCGCCCCTTGGCGGGCGTCGCCTTCCACCACGATATCGACTCCTTCGCGCCAATCGTTGCAGCCGGTGGTCAAGACGACGTGAGCGTTGGATCGGAGATTCGCGTACTTCTGCTCCTTGTCTCCAGTCGTAAAGTGAAGAGCCCCATTCCTCCACACCGCAACGAGCGGGGTGACGTGTGGCCGCCCATCTGCGCGAACCGTCGTCAACCAAAAGATCTCGGCCTTCTCGAGCTCGCGCTGGGTCTCGCGCCACGAGAACGCAGTCGCCTCAGAACTGCTGTAGCGCTCATCCAACGACGTCACCGGTGTGCTCACTTCAACCACCTTTCCGTACGTTACTTAGACTCTCGAACTCCCGGAAACTCATCGGTCACATTCGCGTCGCCACCCTTGGCGGTTGCCGACGAGCTCACTTCCCATTATCGGTGTCTAGTCCACCGCGAGGTGTAGCGCCACGAGTCCGTCGCCGAGAAGGATGTCCGCTTGTCGATCGCCACCGCTATACCACTGCGCCGTGCGGAGTTGCACTGAGGACCGTCATCGGATCGACTCGCGCTGAGAACTTCTATTGCAGTCACTGTTTCGCGCTAGCGGCCACCGTCTGAGTCAGATCTCGCTTTGAAGTCGAGTGGCAATGAACGTGACCGATAGTGTTCCTGGTGAAAACTCGAAGAGGAGTCGTCATGAGTCGTCCCGGCCATTGCATCCGTACGACCTCTTGCACGGCGCCGCGGCGCCTGCGCAGTCACGTGAGAACGCTCGTGATCTCAGCCTTGGCACTTTCGCTCTACGGGTGGGCATCGGTGGCTGGTGCCTCGACCAGTCCGCAGTTGAGCCGGGCCAGTGGTGCGCCTCTCGCCCGGGCCGCCACGGTTCCCGCATTCTGCTCGCAATTGTCATTGGCCAGAGTGGGATCGATTGTGGGTGGGAAGGTCACTTTGTTGGAGACGTCCGTCAAGGGAAAGATCACCGCCTGCATTTTCAGCGCGTCCGTGGGCACGATCTCGATTGAGACCGAGACCGGACTTTCGACATCGTCGACGTCGACTCTGTCGGACGCCGAGAAGGCGGCCCAGGCAAACTTCCCGCCGGGACTCAAGATCACGTTCGCTGCCGTACCATCCATCGGTCCCACTTCGTACTCTTGGTCGGCGAAAATCGCGGGCGCTCCCTACGTGGGGCTGAACACGAACCGACGTTCTGTCGGCTACTACGTGGAGATGCAGGGTTCACCGAAGCTTTCGGTGTTGGAGAAACTGATTAAATACGAGGTCGCTGCCAAGTAGTCCCTAGTCGGGCCGTTGAAAATCGCTGACGAGTTGTCGATATGTAACTCAAGTACAGGTTCTCGCCCGGATATCCTTGAGGTAGCCACAGTCCTTGAGACCAACCTGTCACTGATTTCATCGGCCCGACCGTAGAGCAGGTATGGATATGACTCGAGTGTCGGCTCCTCCTCACAGGATTCCTTTCACCGTGCACAAAGGTTGTGTTGACCACAGTGCGCGTTCGTGTCGAGGGTGAGCCGCTCGTCGTGGTCAAGTTTTCTTGAGGCAGCTCCTGAGGCGATACTCGCCATAGATGCCCACAATGAGTTGATCGTCGTCAATCGCAAGGCCGAGCGACTGTTCGGCTATGCGCGTGGTGAGATGATCGGAAAGCCCGTTGACTCACTCATCTCCCTCGAGTATCGCGAAGGTCAAGAGGAGTCCACAGGGATTCTCCTCTCGGCGCGGCGTAGGAACGGTGAGACATTCCTTGCCGAGGTTTCGTTGTCGATGGTAACGACGGCCGAGGGCGCCAGCATGATGGTGATCGTTCGCGACGTCTCTGCACGGAGCGAGGTCGAAGCGGAGCGGGTCCGCTTGAAATCTGTGGCGGAAGGCGTTCGACTCGAGGCAGAAGCGCAACTCGTCAAAGCGGAGGGCGAAAAGTCGGAGGCCGAGGTTGTTCGCCTCGACGCCGAAGCGCAGCGGGTAAAGGCGGAGAGCGAAAAGGATGTCGCGGAGCATTTGCGCCTCAAGGCAGAGGTTTTGCGGATCAAGGCAGAAAACGAGAAGATCGAAGCCGAGCGAGTTCGCCTGGAAGCTGATGTCGAACTGGAACGCCTCAAGAGCCTCCTCCATCAGTCGCAGCGCATGGAGAGCCTCGGTCAACTCGCGGGCGGTGTGGCACACGACTTCAACAACCTCTTGGCCGTCATTCTCAACTACGCGTCATTCGTCAGCGAGGAACTAGCGAGCACCGTTGGTTCCGAAGAACAGAGTCGCTGGGAGGGTCCTCTCAACGACGTGAAGCAGATTCAGGTCGCCGCCGAGCGTGCCAGCGTCTTGACCCACCAACTGTTGGCCTTTGCTCGCAAAGAGGTGATTCAGGCGCGAGCGTTGAGCTTCAACGACGCCATGACGAATATCGAAGGCATGTTGCGACGCACGATCGGTGAACAGATTGAACTCACCATCCAGCTCGGGGCCAACCTTTCAAAGGTGATGGCGGATCCTGGACACATCGAGCAGATCATCCTCAACCTGGCAATCAATGCCCGTGACGCGATGCCGTTGGGCGGAACACTCGCCATCGAGATATCGTCGCGGGACGTCACGGAAGCGGAATGGCTGGGTTTTGGAGTACCGGCGGGAACGTACGTGTGTGTACGTTTCAGCGACAACGGGGTGGGGATGTCGTCTGAAGTCAGAGACCGGGCCTTCGAACCTTTCTTCACCACCAAGCCCCGTGGCGAAGGTTCCGGACTTGGTCTCGCGACGGTCTATGGCATCGTTCTTCAATCTGGCGGATTCACCAAGATTTACTCGGACGAAGGGGTAGGCACGAGCATCACCATCTTGCTGCCGGCCGTGGACTCCGGGTCGGACGGTCTCGATCCCGAGGGAAGCTCGAACGGGACCATGACCCAAAGTGGTGTGGAGACGGTACTCGTCGTCGACGACGAAGAGGGTCTGCGAGAAGTCACCCGCCGCATTCTCCACCGCTCGGGCTACACCGTCCTCACCGCGTCGAGCGGGGACGAAGCGATTCAGGTCGTGTCGACCTACTCGGGCCGAATCGATCTCCTCTTGACTGATGTGATCATGCCCAAGATGCAAGGTCCGACGGTGGCCACCGAAGTGAGGAAGCTTCTTCCAGACATCAAAGTGCTGTTTATGTCGGGCCACGCCCAGCCGGTCCTCGAGGCTGAAGCGGTACTGGGTACGGAGTTTCAGTTAGTTGAAAAGCCCTTTGATCAGAAGATGCTGCTGACCAACGTCCGCCTCGCTCTCGACAAACGGGGTCCGATCGCCGAAGAGTCCGCCGAAAGGTCGTAAGTGGAGATGAAGACACCCCCCGTTGTCACGGTCGTCATTGTTGACGACCACGAAATGATTCTTCAGAGTATGGTCAGGCTGCTCGCGGCCGATCCCGGCCTCGATGTCGTCGGCACTGCGTTGAACGCGGCCGATGGTATTGAAGTGACCAAACGACTCAATCCGGACGTCTTAGTCATCGATTACCACCTGCCCGACATGGACGCGCCCGAAGCAATACGTCAGTTGCGAGAATCCCAATCGAGCACCCGAGTCGTGACAATCTCGGGCTCGGAGAGGTCAGGAGCGCTGTACGCCTCCGTTCGGGCGGGAAGTTCCGCGTGGGTACGAAAGACCCGAGCCATTCACGAGCTTCGTGACGCGATTCGCCACGTGGCCGCCGGGACCCCCTTCGCCAACGAAGAGATGGCCGCTCTGCCGCCCGAAGACCAACTCGTGGTCCACTACCAGCCCATCGTCTCGTTGAGCGATGGGCGGGTCGTTGGCTTTGAAGCACTCGTGAGGTGGCAGCATCCCGAGCGCGGCTTGCTCTTTCCGGATTCGTTTCTCTCGTACGCGGAGGAGACTGGATACATCGAAGTGATTGACCGCTGGGTGCGCGAACGCGCGGTTCAGCAACTAGCGACCTGGCAACAAGAGTTTCCGCGAGACTCGCCCCTCTGGATGAGTGTGAATATTTCCGCGTCCGACATTCTGGATCCAGCCTTGTTTCAGTCCATCGACGATATTCTTGTTTCCGCTGAGGTTGATCCAGGTACCCTCGTCATTGAGATCACTGAGTCCGTGCTGCTGGACGACACGGAAGCGACCATGAATTTTCTCGCCAAACTCAACGACATTGGCGTGAGACTGGCGCTCGACGATTTTGGAACGGCGTTTTCGTCAGTGTCGTACATACGACGTTTCCCCTTCGATCACTTGAAGCTAGACATCTCCTTCACAGCAGAGATCACTAGTTCAGTTCGGTCACGGTTGTTGGTTGAAGAGATCTGGCACATGACTGACTCCATGAAGATGATGGGAATCGCCGAGGGGATCGAGCGGCACGATCAATTGAGCGCGCTCGTCGACATTGGTTTTGAGTTTGGCCAGGGCTATCTTTTCTCACACGCCGTGGACGCACTTGAGTGTGACGCGCTTCTCAACAAAGAGTCGCTAATTCCTGCTACCGCCTGAGTCGCCCCCTGTGACTTACTTGAGCGGGTTGTCTAGATTGATCCTGTGCGACCTCATAGACCAAGGGTGAGCGACAGTGTCAATGAATAGCCCCGACGGCGAGGCGAGTTCGGTGCAGCGAGGGGTCACCGACGCCGCCCTCAGTAACTACGAAAAGCTGGCACCGGTGTGGAGTTCCGCAACGGACGACGGGCCCTATAACGCCTATCTGGAACGACCGATGATGCGATCAATGGTGCCACGACCGCTGACCGATCGAACTGTTCTTGACCTTGGCTGTGGATCGGGCGCACAGTGCGAGTGGTTGCTCTCCGAGGGGGCTGAGGTGATTGGCGTCGATCTCAGTCCAAGCATGGTGGAGGCGGCGCGACGCCGATGCGCGGGTCGGGGCCAGTTCTTCGTCGCGGACGCGACCGACGGTATCGATCTCGCCCCCGCATCCGTTGACGGAGTAACAGCGGCCCTGGTATTCGACTATTTCGAAGACTGGACCCGTGCGCTCGCGGGGCTTCGACCGATCCTTCGTCCGAATGGATGGATTGTCCTCTCGGACGGGCATCCATCCTGGGTTCTTGGCAGCGGTCGAATGAATTACTTTGACACCGGAGTGCTCGAAGATACCTGGACGAAGAACGATGTCACTGTCGTCACCCGCTACTGGCGTCGCCCCCTCGCCGCAGCCATCGACCAGATTGCCAACGCGGGATTTGTCGTCGAACGTATTCGAGAGTCACGCGCGACACCCGAGGCGGTAGCACGCTTTCCTGAACTGGGTGACGCCGTCAATCGTCCGAGCTTCATTGCGTATTTGATTCGAATGCGTTGAGGGTGGCCCCGAACTCGTTCCTTTGGATGTCCGGGTATTCTTACCTGTAAACCACAGATTTTCCTGCGCGTGGAGGTGGATAAGGGATGACTTTTGGCGAGCTTCCGGAAGATTTGCCCGCCATACCGCTGCTGTTGCGAGAGGCCCGTGGCTCCTACGCGGCCGCGATACGGGCCGCCATCGCCTCTGCTGGTTTGCCGGAGTTACCCACGAACGGACCACTCATCATCAGCGGGCTCCATAGTGGCGAGCTTTCCTTCACACAGTTGGTGAACCAACGGCAGAAGTCAATTGAGAAGTACAGAACTATCGAGCAGCTCCGTGAGTCCGGCTATCTCATGGGACCTGAAGACTCCCCGATCCTTTCTGAAGCGGGCCATGAAGCCGCACACATCGTCTCGGGGGCAATAGGTCAACTCACCAGTTCGTTGAACGAGTGCCTCGGCGATGATGGAATGAGTTCCTTTGTCAAAGGCATGCTCTTTCTGATCAGTGAGAAGGATTCACACAAGTGAAGTTGTGGACCACTTCGCCCAGGGCACGTTTGGAGATCGAGGGAGTGTGACGGTGGCGCTGGTGTTACTCGCGCCGCTGGCGTCCGGCACGGCGGGTGACGTAGTGCGCGTCGAACGTTCGTCTGGCGGGTGAACCAAGTCCGTCAGGGAGGGTGCCCAGACGACCCAGGACGCGAAGGAGGCTCGTAGCGTTGTTGCTTCGCGACGCTCGTGGTCGCGCTCGTCGCCGCACCTTTGTTCGACCGCGCCCGGGCGGTCTCATGCACGACGGGCCGCTTCGTATAGCAATGGCTTGGCCAAACTTTAAGGCGATGACCGCTGCCGAGGAGTATCCCTAGGAAATACAGTCGATTCATCTATTCTCGTTAGGTCATGAGAGTCGGCAAGGGCAACGATCTGACCTGTTCTATGAGGCGATGGTCACGGGCGAGACCCTCGACGACCCCCAATCCCCTTATTTTACGCGGACTCCTGGCGAGTTTTCTGCTCGCGACGGCCCTCGTCGTTCTTCCGGCCAGCGCGGGTGCCGTCTCCACGGTGACGACGGGCACCACCGTCACCGATACGTATAGCTATACCGGGAGCGCGGAGACCTTGACGGTGCCCGCGAACGTGTACCAACTGAACCTCACGGCCACGGGGTCTGAAGGGGGCCAAGGTGGACGCGACTCGTCGGGAACCGCGCCACCGGGAGGGTATCAAGGGGTGGTCACCGGAACCATCAGCGTCACCCCGGGCGAGGTACTCACCATCGGCGTCGGGAAAGGTGGCGCGGACTCACCCGACTGGAACGTATGCACGGCGGGAGCGAATCAACCAACGGGCGACCCCAACGATGCCGTGGGCGGGACCAACCCGCTCGGGGGATATGGCGGGGGCGCGGGCGGGGCGCCTGGTCCCTCGGGCTGCTCGGGCTATGGCGGTTCGGGGGGCGCGGCCTCGGTGATCGAGATTGGGACCTCGGGCGCACCGACGAGCCTCGGCACCATCGTGGCCGGCGGATCAGGGGGCTCGGGCGGCAGTGGTCAGTTCTCGCCCACGCTCGGACAGATCTCGCTTCCGACGTATAGCGCCCGACCCGACACGACCTCCACCAAGGGCGAAGACGGCGAGTCGGTCTACACGGCTTGTCATCAGGTCTCGGGTGAGCAGTGCGATGGAGGCGGCGGGGCCGGTGGTGGCGGTGGCGCTCAGGGAGGTTCGGCGGGATTCGTTGAGTTCGGTTCGGGTACGTCGGACGAGTGGTTTGGCCTCGGTGGCTATCCCGGTGAGAACTCGACCGCAGGTTTTAGCGGTCTCAGCTCGCAGTACAGCTACTACGCCAACGACAACGCCAACGGCTCGGTGGTGATCTCTTACTCTTCGGGGTCACCGAGCGCGCCCACGAGCGTGAATGGCTCGCCGGCCAACGCGAGTGTCTCCCTCTACTGGAGCGCCCCCTCATCGGTGGGAGCGGCCAGCGTCAGCGGCTACGTGGTCCAGTACGCGACGGCCCCCTACTCATCGTGGACGACGGCGTCCTCGTGTACCGGGGCCGCCACGACCTGCACAGTGGATTCGCTCACCAATGGCACGCCCTATGAGTTCGAAGTGGCCGCGGTGAACTCCGTCGGGCAAGGGTCGTTCTCGTCTCCGTCTCCTGCGTTGACGCCCACGGGTCCGCCCAGTGCGCCGAGCATCACTACCATCACCCCGTCGGACGGGTCGCTCTCGGTCGTCTTTGGGGCCGCGAACTCATCGTTGCCGATTCTCGACTATCAGTACTCGTTGGATGGCGGGACCACGTGGGTGTCCGGCGGCGTCACGTCCTCGCCGCTCACGATCAGCGGCCTGACCAATGGGACGACGTACTCGGTTCTCCTTCGCGCCATCAGCGCAGCCGGGAACGGCCTGGACTCCGCGCCAGAAAGCGGGACCCCGAGCGCGCTGCCCGGAGCTCCGACGATTACGTCCATTACTCCTGGAGGCGATGGCACATCGCTCGAGGTCGCCTTTGTCCCCGGTTACACCGGCGGCTCGCCCATCATCAGTTACCAGTTCGCGACGAGCGTGGGTGCGGGCACGAACAACTTTGGGTCGTGGACGACGGCCACGGGCACTACCTCGCCCCTCACGATCACTGGCCTCTCCAATGGCACTA
This sequence comes from uncultured Acidimicrobiaceae bacterium, assembly GCA_963756325.1. Classification (GTDB taxonomy): domain Bacteria; phylum Actinomycetota; class Acidimicrobiia; order Acidimicrobiales; family RAAP-2; genus RAAP-2. The sequence goes on along the minus strand of CAVWNE010000013.1, from coordinate 272,450 downwards.
CCTACAGCGTCGAGCTTCAGGCGGTGAACAGCGATGGCTCGGGGCCTCCGTCGGTTTACGTGGTGGGGGTTACCTTGACGGTCCCCGACGCTCCCTCGATCACGGCGCTGTCGCCCGGGGACTCCACGATTCAGGTCTCCTACTCGCCGTACTCCTCAACGAGTGACGGCGGTTCAGCACTCTCAGAGGTCGACTACTCCCTGGATGGGGGGACGACCTGGATCAATGCGGGCACGCTGGCCGACCCCTTCACAATCTCCTCGCTCACCAACGGCACCCTCTACAACGTGATGCTGCGCGCAGACAATGGCGTGGGCGACAGCGCCACCTCCGGCTCTTCTTCCAGCACCCCGCGCACCCTCCCGGGTGCGCCGACGCAGGTCATCGCCACCGGGGGAGCCACCTCGGCACAAGTGTCGTGGAACGTACCCACCAGCACCGGCGGCGCCCCGATCCTGAGCTACACCGCTTCGGCTTACACCGGCGCGACGGGGGGCAGCGCGGTCTCCACGTGCTCTAGTGCGACGCTCGGTTGCACGATCTCGGGCCTCTCCAATGACGCGACCTACTACTTCGACGTATCGGCGGCCAACGTAGCCGGAACCGGCCCGACGTCCAGTCCGCGGGTCTCCGCGGAGCCGGTGGCGCTTCCCGGCGCGCCGACCATCTCGGCACTCAGCGAGGGTAACTCGTACGTGTCGGTGACCTACAGCGCGGGCACCTTCGATACGAATGACCCCATTACCGGCTACCAGTACTCGGCCGATGGCGGCGGTACCTGGCAGGACGTCCTCTCGAGCACCTCGCCTATCACCATCTCGGGTCTCACCAACGGGACGAGCTACATCGTCGAGCTTCGCGCGACCAGCGCCTCGGGGCCCGGTGCCGCGTCGAACAGCGAGGTCGGCGAGCCCTACGCCGCGCCCAACGCCACCGCGAACGCCACTACCTCCTACGTCGCGGGCAGCGGAAACGTGACCGTGAGCTGGCTCGCACCCAACGACAACGGCGCCGCGATCTCGACCTACACGGTGACCGCCTTTACCGCTCCGGTGGGCGGCAGTCAGAAGGCGACGTGCACGACGGCGACGCTCAGCTGCGAACTTACGGGCCTCACCAACGGCACCACGTACTACATCTCCATTCAGTCGGTCAACGTGTACTCGGAGTACAGCCTGCGCTCCTCACCGCTCATTCCCGTGGTCTCGGGGAGCGCGTCATCCATCTCCCTCGGGGCGAGCCCCACCTCCTCAGCTTTTGGTGGGTCGGTGACACTCACTGCGAACGTTACGTCGGGCGCCACGGGAACAGTGAACTTCGAAAGTGACGGCGCCACCATCGGCACTTGCGGCGCCGTGACCGTCACATCGAACACCGCCCAGTGCACCACAACCGCCCTGTCCGCGGGCTCGCACTCGCTGCAGGCGTACTACTCGGGTAACTCGACGTACGCCTCCTCAGTGAGCAGCACCGACACGTTCGTGGTCGCCGCGACCAACCAGAGCACGTTGTCGATTACCACGGTCTCGACCACCTTCGCAGGGAGCCCGTCCAACCAGGTCATCCTCGCGACGTCGGGGGGATCGTCGGGCGGCGCCGTGACCTACGCGGTGAGCCCCTCTGCCAACAGCGCCAACTGCTCGCTGAGTGGCTCCACGCTCACCTACAGCGCGGCGGGATCGTGTTCGCTCACCGCCACGATGGCCGGCGGCGGTAACTACAACCCGGTTACCTCGTCGGCGACCACCTTTGTGGTGAATGAGGCGACCTCATCGACCACCCTCTCCGCGAACCCCACGTCCTCCAACTACGGAGCGTCAGTCACCCTCACGGCAACGGTCAGCGCAGGGGCGACGGGCAGTGTGAACTTTGAGTCCGGCGGCACGACTATCGGTACGTGCGGGGCCGTCGTCGTCGTGTCGCAGAGCGCCCAGTGCGTGACCACCGCGTTGCCGGGCGGGAGTGACCCGCTCCGAGCGCTGTATTCGGGCGATGACAATTTTCTCGGGTCAACGAGTTCGACCCACACCTTCGTCGTTAGCCCCGCGGCTCAACCGACCCTGACCGTTACCTCGGTAGTGGGAACCATCGGCCACGACCTCACCCTGGCGACGTCAGGGGGCGGCGGTGCGGGAGCGGTGAGCTGGTTGGTCGCGAACGGCACGGCGACCTGCACGCAGCCCACTCCCGGGGTGGTGCACGTGGCCGGCGCCGGAACATGTCTGGTCACCGCCACCAAGGCCAGCGATCCGAACTACCTGACAACGAGTTCGACGGCCACGACGGTGACTTTCTCGCAGAATCAAAGTGTGGCGTTCACCTCGAACGCGCCCACGCACGCGACGACCGGGTCGACATACGCACCACTCGCCACGTCGAGCGCCGGCTTGACGGTAGCGATCAGTGTAGACAGCTCCAGTTCCCCGGTGTGCTCCATGAGCGGCTCGCTTGTGACATTTCTCGCGACGGGTACGTGCGTGCTCGACGCCAACCAGGCCGGCGCGGGGAACGTCCTCGCTGCGCCTCAAGTCCAACAAAGTGTGACGGTCTTTGCTGTCGCCCACGGTGGCGTTCCCTTGGCTCCGGTGAACGTGTCAGCAGCCCCTAGCGCGCAGGGTGTCATCGTCTCGTGGGCCGCTCCCACCTCGGACGGCGGGACACCGATTACGGGCTACCTCGTGACCGCAGAGCCCGGGGACATCACCTGTTCGACCTCTGGTGACACGAGTTGTGACCTGTCGGGCCTTACGCCCGGCATGACGTACGTCATCAACGTCGTCGCGCTGAGTCGCGTGGGTAACACACCCGTCGGGCAGACGACCTACGGGTCGACCGCGCTTGACGGGTCGACCGCGCTTGACGGCCCGACCGACGTGACGGTGACGGACCAAAACGGGGACGCCGTCGTCCGGTGGGTCGCCCCGAACATCGTGGGTGAGAAGATCATTGGCTACGACGTCACGGTCACGGGTTCTAAGGCGTACTGTACGACCACGGGGACGACGACTTGCACGCTGAGCGGGCTCGCCGTTGGCGTGACCTACACGTTCAAAGTGGTCGCCCTGACAACGTCAGGCTCATCGAAGCCGAGCACGTCCAAGCCGATAATGTTTGTCGCCGTTGAGCACATCGCGCTCCGGACGCACTTCGCTTTCGCCTCCTACGCGTTGACTCCTCGAGCGCGCAGTGCTCTTCGCGCGCTTGCCCGGCAGGTTAAGTCCCTGCGCGTCCGCTCGCTCACCTTGTGGGGTTATACCGACGATGTGGGGACGGCCGCCTATAACACCACGCTTAGTCGAGACCGCGCGGCGACGGTCGGGAACTATCTCAAAGCACAGTTTCTTCGCATGGGATACCGCTCCCTTACGCTTCGAGAACAGGGCAAGGGCGTCTTGCGAATCGGGGCACAGCGAGCGGACGACCGCACGGTGACGATCAGCTACTAGCGGTCATGTCCAGCGTCGTGGCTACGTGCTGCCGCGGCGAGCCAAACGTGTTCAAATGTTGTCCAAAGCCCCGGTGCCAACAAGAACAGGTCTACGTGCCCCACGACACAGCCGTCACTCCCTCGGCGTTAGCCAACCCCCTGTCCGTGATGCTCTCTCGCGTGCGCGATTCGCTCCTCGAGAGTTTGGTCAACGCGAGGAACCCTATGGATTGCGGACCACGTAGCCCGCGTCGATCCTTCGACTTGCGACCGCGGGAGGCGTGACGTGCGAATGTGGATGGTCGATCCATCGGAGATGTGTCGACAACACCTCTTGGGCGAGCACGTTGAGTGCCACATGTTTCGTGGCTCGTTGCTGAAAGGACGGAGTCTGCAGGGGTTTTTGGAGACGGGGCTGTTGGACTCGCGCCAACTCACTCGTCGACACCGTGACTTGGTTGCCGAGATGACGAGGCGAGGCTATCGTCACGCGTCTCCGTTACCCGAAGATTTTGATCCGATGGGCGCCGTGAGCGATGTCGACCCGACAGCCGCGGCACAGGAGCTCGCCTCGCGGTGCGACGCGTGTCGCGCACTGCAAGCGGCGCGAACGGGGAGTAACCCTCGCGTCGCCAAGGGGAATACTTCTTGGAACCAAGCATGAGTTCGATCGTGCCGAACCAGAGCGTGCTGTTGATCGGCGCGTCTCGCGGCCTGGGTCTCGCCATTGCGGATGAGTACGTCAAGGGCGGATCGCACGTGGTGGCCACCACCCGAGGTTCAGGTTCGACCGGGCTCGAAGAAATCAGCGCGACGTCGGGTGACTCGCTCGAAATTGAGCGCGTGGACATCACCGTACCGGAGCAGATTCAGTCGCTCAAGACGCGTCTCGGATCACGCAGATTCGACCTGCTGTTCGTCAACGCTGGGATCGCAAACGGCTTTGACGAGTCGGTCGCAGATGTATCCACCGACGAGTTTGTCCGTCTGATGGTGACAAATGCTCTAAGTCCATTGCGGGTATTAGAGGCGCTCGGAAACCTGGTTGTTTCGAACGGCACGATCGCGATCATGTCCTCCGGTCAAGGCAGCGTCGCCAACAACCGGAGCGGCGGCGCCGAGATCTACCGCGCCAGTAAATCGGCGCTCAATCAACTGATGCGCAGCTATGCAGCCCGCCACCGGGACGACCAGCGGACCCTGCTGCTTATGGCTCCTGGCTGGGTCAGGACAGACCTCGGCGGTCCCGACGCACCGCTCAGCGTTGACCAAAGCGTCCCTCGCCTAGTGATGACCGTTAACGCTCAACGCGGTCGGCCTGGTCTTCAGTATCTTGACTACCAGGGCAACGTGGTCGCCTGGTAGGCGCGGAGCACGAGACGTTACTTCAGTTACCCCCACGACACCTGACTACCCGGTGTAACGTCACGCTCCACGGGTTTGCGGTTCACGCCTCCCATCGGGAGGGGCTGCCGTGGCGGGGGCAAACTGTCGGAGTACTCGAAGCGAGCGCCCGTGCGGTGATGCTCTCGGTCCTAGAACGAAATCCTGCTACGAACGGTCACCTCACTCGCGGCCACCTTCGTCGGTGCGACACAGTTCGCCACTGTTTGTCTCTGTCAGCGAGCGCCGTTGGGCTCTTTCAGTTCCGGCGATGGCACCGAGTAAGCGCCGGCGAATAGCGACATCACTTTTGGAAAAGTGGAAGTGAATCGTCCTTCTCCCCATTCCAGCTCGGGTTCGTTGGCCATCGCCTGGCTGAGTACGCCGATGATCAAGGTGGAGACGAGATGGACCGCTTCGTCTGAGTCGGCCTCGGGACCGAGCTCACCGGCGGCGACCGCTTCGGCCAACTTCGCGCGCTGGAGTGCAACCATCTCGAGGCTGGGAGCGAATGCCTCGGCGGAAGGCTCATAGCTCGGAACGGGGCGCCAGAACATCAACTCCGCGATCGGTCGGTTGGCCAATAACCAACGCCCGCTGGCCTCTAACCCCGCAGTCAACCCGGCGAGACCCGGTTCGGCCTCGGCCATGGCTTCGCGCATGACTTCAAGGTGTTCGATTTGACCTCGCCGAAACAGAGCGTCGTATATGGCCATCAGCGAAGGAAAGTACTTGTAGATCGACGGTGATCGCACGCCGAGACGCCGGGCTACCTCGGCCACGCTGAGGCCGTTGACTCCTTCTTCGGCCATGATCGTTGTGGCTATCTCGAGGATTTCCCCGACCGTCTCTTGGTGGCGCAGCGTTCGCCGGTCGACCCGGGGGGACGCCAGAGTCTGCACTTCCTCATCGTTACTCATGTATTAGATCATAGCTTAAAGTGTTCTTGACAGCTAAGGCTAATACATGTAGCTTAACGCCATATCCTAAGAAGGGAGGTATCGATGCCAAAGAATCAGAGGTGGTGGCTAACCCAGGACAGGGCAGAGCTCGTCATGAATGCCGCCCCCGAAAACATCTACGAACTGGTGGCAGATCTGCCGCGTATGGGTCAGTGGAGCCCTGAGTGTCAGCGCGTTGAGTGGGAGGCGGGTGTGTCCGCTGCCGTTGAAGGTGCCCGCTTCGTGGGTCACAATCGAGGCGGTCCGCTTAATCTCATGCGCTGGTCTCGACGCGGTCGCGTCCTCGTCGCTGACCCCGGACACCAGTTCGCCTTCGTCACTGAAGAGGGTGGGCACGAGTCCACTGTGTGGCGATACCGGTTCGAACCAGCGGACACCGGGACCCGAGTCACCGAGTCCTATGAGGTGAAGAGGATCCCTGCGTGGGCTCGCATCCTCGACGTACCGACTAATCGTCACCGTGAACTACTGGAGGGCATGCGCCACACGCTGGATCGGCTCAGGATCGCGGTTGAAGCCGAGGCTGTGACGAGAGACTCGACCAGCAAGGAGAGTGAGTGATGAGCGCCGATCACGGCGGGGCTCTTCGACCGATTGCGTTGCAGCCCGGTGAGGGCGAAGCGCTCTGGTTTATGGGCATGCTCGCCACGGTCAAAGCGTCGAGGGAGGGGACCGACGGCGTGGTCGCCGTCATCGAGCACACGGGACCGCAACACTCGGGTTCGCCGCTTCACGTTCACCACAAAGAGGATGAGTGGTTCTACGTGCTCGAGGGCGAACTGACGATTTGGGTCGATGGTGAGTCGTTCGTCGCGTCGGCAGGAGCATTTGCCTTCGCCCCCAGGGATCTGCCGCACACGTTCGCGGTCACCTCACCCGAGGGAGCTCGCTTTTTGCTCGTTACCGAACCGGCTGGTTTCGAGAGCTTCCTGCGCCTCGGTGCGGAGTCCGCTAAAGCACGTACGCTGCCGCCACCACCTACCGCACCCCCCGACGTTGAACGAATGGGTGCACTGGCGTCGGAGTACGGTATCGACATCCTCGGTCCGCCCGGCATTCCCGTAAGAGAAAGCTGACTTCTCCTGCGTAGTGCCCTTGTAGAAGTCATCCGTTCTACCGGAACCACGTGGCTCTCGTTCAAACACTTGCTTTCGAGTGGCTCGGGCCCACGTCCGCGCTTTTAAGAAATTCTTAGGCAACGGGGCTTGGATTAAACCGTTCGGACCTGGTATCTTGGCACTCGCACTCATTGAGTGCTAGCGAATTGAGAACTTAAAAAGGAGGAAGAAATGCCACTTCTTGTTCGTTCTGAACCGTATCGCGACTTGGACCGCTTTCTCCAGCAATTGCTGGCTGATCCGGCTCGACGAGTTACCGCGATGGGTATGCCGATGGACGCGTATCGCAAGGAAGACCAATTTCTACTGCAGTTCGATCTTCCGGGCGTCGACCCAGATTCGATCGAGTTGACGGTTGACAACAACACGCTCACCGTGAAGGCTGAGCGTCAGGCACCATCGCTTTCGGAGGGTGTCGAAGCCCTTGTCGCGGAGCGAGCACATGGAACCTTTACGCGACACGTCCTGCTGGGCGACGAGTTAGACGTAAGTCACATCGACGCGAGTTACCACGAGGGAGTCTTGACACTGACGATCCCGGTCGCCGAGGCGGCCAAGCCGCGCCGCATCGAAGTTCGACATGACTCAGAGAAAGTTGCCCTTGGTATTTGATCAGAGGGCCGAGCCGTGGTCAACAGAGTCAACTGCTTAACTACGGCTCGGCTCGTGGGGCAAAGAGGGCAACACAAACGGCGTGAAGGCTGCCTCGCATCCCCAACGGCTAGCACGACACCGTTCAAGGAAGCGTTGCGCCACCTGGCGGCACCGTTTTACTGCGCTCTCTTGGGTACCGGGGAACGAAGAGATGGTCCGACTGGCGGTTCGATGGCCGCGGAGTACCGAAGGGCGAACAGCGGAATCGATGCCATCGACTACCTGATCGCCGCTACGGAAACTGTCACCGGTGCTGACTTTCTCACGACGAACGTGGGCCACTTTCCGATGATCCCGGGACTCCAGCCGCCTTACACCACTTGACCGAGCAGGGACCCCATACGGCTCGAAAACCATGAGGATGGAACTCGATGTTGACTCACTTCGCGAAGTGAAAGACCAAAAACAGGTCAGAGAAACCGGCCCCGCATGGCGAGACTCCCTCAATAAGGTGTGATGGTCACGTTGGATCAGGGGGAGGCGCATGACCAGCCAATCAGAGTGGGGAGCTTCCTTTGCAAAAGCATCCACCTCCGCCATGAGCTTCTACGACGAGATTATGGTTCCACGATGGTTTGAACCATGGGCCCGACTGTTGCTCGACAAGTTGGATCCCGAGAGTGGGCAGTCTGTCTTGGACGTTGCCTGCGGCCCGGGAACGGTGACTCGACTTGCCGCTCAGCGCGTCGGTCCCAAGGGAAGCGTCACGGGTTGCGATCTGAGCCCGGCGATGCTCGAGCTCGCGCGCGCGAAGAGCTCTATTGACGGCAGCGCGCCGATTGAGTATTTGGAATGTCCGGCTGATGCGCTTGGCGTCCCCGATGAGGCCTTTGATCTCGTGACTTGCCAGCAGGGCTTGCAGTTCTTCCCTGACCGAATCGCGGCACTGTCTGAAATGCGCCGGGTCTTGCGCCCTGGCGGAAAACTTGGCATCGCCGTGTGGAGCTCCATCGAGGACTGTCCCCCGTTCCTCGCCCTAGCGGATGCGTTGAATCAAGTTCTAGGCACTGAAGTTGCAAATGCTTACAAAGGGGGTCCTTGGGGGTTGGCCGATTCGGCATCGTTGATGCGACTCGCCAACGACAGCGGGTTCGCGAATGTGGAGGTGCGCAAATACGAGTTGCCGATTGTCTTCGATGGAGGTCCTAGTCAACTCTTGCTGACGCTTCGCGCGACCTCGGTGGCAGCGACCCTCGCGAAACTTTCTGAGGCGGACCAGGCGGCGCTCTCCTCAGCGCTGGATGAGTTTTCTCGCCCGATCACAGTGAATGGAGTCGTGCGCTCTCACACAGCTTCGCACCTCTTGACAGCGAAGGTCAACGGCAGATAAACGTTCGCGTCACGCGCACATCTGGACGGTCCGAGGTGTAGCACCCCACAGGGTTGTAGTTCAAACTCACCTTGGCGAGTGGTTCCAGTGGCTTCAGAGCTTGGGTCAGTTCATTGATCGGCGTGCAATTCCGCAGCAATAGCAATGGAGTGATGATTCGTCAGTACTCCCAGAGGGGATTAGGACGCAGGGCGGGATCTTTCCCTAGATAGCCCTTCGCTGCGAACAGGTACTGCGCGACTCTTGCTAGCCATGCGGTCCTGGTTTGTTCCTTCGGAGAGGAGGAGGTGCTGGAGCCTTATTTCTCCAGTAGCCGTTACTTTGATGTCCGAGGCCCAAGGACTCGATGGACGAGTGTGTAATGAGTACGGGCGGAGGCCAATCAATTGGGCGGCGCGAAGGCCAGATTTGCAAAAGCAGAAACTCGTCGAGGTGATAAATCGGGCTTACTTCACTCGCTCGATCCTTGCAGACCATAACCGCCTGGAGCTCGTTACCCAGAGATCTCGCTTTACCATCTCCAACCGCAGCCTCTCGCGGATTCTTGGGCCTTGTGGTCATAACGCTCACCTTCGCGTTCCGGGGTTATACGGTTCCGAAAATCGTGAGGCCGACGCCAAGAAGTGTAGGCAAAGTATGTAAACTTTCCCGCTTCCTGGTCGTGAGGAAACGTGATGGTCAGACGCCAAGAGCTCTTCCTTCAATAAATGGCTCGGACGCCATGGGCGCCCGATATCGTCCGCGCGTCTCCGCCGGCCCACCAATCCGCCTGAGCTCCGGGGTACTCTCCATGTCCCTTCCCCGGGCGGGGGCCTCCTTGCCAGATCGCTCGGAAAAGTCCTTGGGCCATCCAGCAGTCAACGAGACTGCGCACGCCAGCCAACCTGATAGCCTTGACTGGCCAACACTGATCGGGCCCAGGCAGCACTACGCCGCGCTCGCGGAGCTTCGCGCATTAGCCCAGAGCGTCATGTCGTGCGCCTCGGCTCCAATGTTTCCTTCCTCTGCGACGGAACGTCCTGCACTCGGCCACTCAGTGATCTCCTTTTGAAGTGGACCAGCCATCACCGCAATCTGCAGTCGAAGCACCATTTCATCTAAACGCCGAGGTGCGCCACAGTGCTTGCGATGAACACGTTTCGATGGCGCGCCCGACCCCGTACCCCATCGAGGAGAAGCTGACGCCGGCGTCTCAAGACACGGTGAAGGCCTCGGACGTGAACTGGCGCCTGATTGAAAATCTCGGGCGTGCCGTAGAGGGCGACCTTGGACACTGACCGTCTTCTTAAGAGTTGAGCAGTTGGTTTTGTTGTCACCGAGCTCAGGCAGCCCGTTGGTTTGATGCGTGATTGATAGTAGACCTCGTCGGGCGTCGCGTTGCGAGAGGATGGGCGCTAGCGAGAAACCGGAAGGAGGTCTCTTCGTTGATGGGCCTGGGGCTTCGCAAGCGCCGCGCCACGCAGACGGGTCAGGTGGGACACCCGCCAGGTGAACCTGCGCGAGGCCAGTCCATGATGGCCACGAGGTAAAGGGCGTCGTTCAGCGCCTGTGCGGCCGTCCTCGTTGTAATAAGTGAGAACTCGGTGATGCCGTCAAACTCTGAACGGATGAGGACATCGAACACCACACGTGATTGGGGGATCGACGCGCAGACCCCGCAACAGGAGGATAACCGGGGCGCCTGTTGGCGGGGGTCTTTGGTGGGCCGACAGGCGTTGCCGACTCTCGACGCCATGGGTTCAAGTACACGTGATCGTATTTGACGCGAAGTGCGCCTCAGTTGCCACGCATCGTTGAGCACGTTGTCGATGGCGCGCCCGACCCGTCCAGAGATCCTGAGCGCCGGCGTCTTGCAAGACACTGGTGAAGGCCTCGGACGTGAACTGGGCGCCTTGATCGGTGTTGAAGATCTGGGCGGCCGTAGAGGCGAGAGCTTCGCTAAGCCGGCCACGCAGACGGGATCGGTGTAGGACACGCCAGGTCGAGAGCACCTCGCGCGACCGTGCCAGTCACATCGATCGCTGCCTCAGGTGTTAAAGGAACCCTTCATGTAACGCAACCATTGACGCGAGTGCACCCATGATGGCCACAATCTTGGATGTAGGCCAAGTCCGAACACCACATGATTGGGGTGATGACGCGCAGACCCCGCAACAGGTAGGGATAGACGGGTCCTTGTTGGGCGTGAAAGATCTATGTGGCGAGAGAAGATGAAGGCGCTAGCGAAGCGAAAAACCGAATAAATGTCTCTTTGTTGATGAAGAGTGCAATGAGGGCCAACTGCAGAGTCGTTGGACTCGCTTGCGGTTCACCTCGTTGGCCACCTCGATCGCAGCACCTTGGTCATCATGTTTAACTTAGGCACCAGAATACCTTAGCAAACCAGTTGCCGAGAATCAGCGGCTTATTGTCTGCAAACCTAGTTTTTTCGAGTCGGTAGTTCGCGTCGCGAGCCGTTCTCCGGGTTGAGCCAGTAGAGCCGGTTCGATCTCCTCCATCTAAGGCCAACTTCTCAGCATTCGAATCGAGCACATTTACAGACGAGTTTGAGCCGAAGGTTGAAGTCGGACTCGCTCGCCGTGGACTCGTAGTAGTAAGTGGAACGAGCGAGTCCGAGCAGTTGGCACTGGGTGGAGACGGGTGTAGGTAGGGTCGTAGTAATCATCCGCCGCTGCGCTGACAACCGAGATGGAAAATCAATAAGTTCCAGGAGGGTCGATCATCAGGCGCCGCTGCGCTGACGACCACTCACCCCGGGCCGCGACGCTAAAAAATTTCGCGCTCCATCTCAAGCTTTCCGATCTCCGATAAAGCGTCGACGTCACGACATCGGCCTTGGTGGCCGCGCTCCTATCTCAAGCTTTCCGATCTTCCGATAAAGATGCCCTCGAAAACGCTCGGCGCTCGTCGACGTTCGACCAGCAACATGCGTGCCTTGGTCCGTGCTTGCTCGAAAACGCTCGGCGTCATCGACGCAATCTTACATCCGCTGGATCTCCCTCTGGGATTGACTCGTCGGATCAGGTAGGCACATTCGTTGCCACGGACTTATCACCCTTTAACCCATCTACGGTCACAGCAACCGGCCTTGAAAATACGCTGAACTTTGTTTCTTCTTCCTGCACGGCACTCCAGGAGCTCAGTGCTCATCTTAGCCAGTCGGCCACGGACTTGTCGCCCTTTAACTTCGAGTGCAACCTTGTATCGAAATCGGGCTTGAACTTCGAACTTGTTTCTCTTTCTTTTTTTGTTTCTTCTTCCTTGACGGCCCTCTTCATTGATGCCAGATCTGTCAAGGAAAACGATTACGAGAGAAAAGAGTTGTTTCATGTCCAGTTAACGAGAGCATGTCCAATAATTACCTTGGCTCGTCTGCACCCTCGGACTCGAGAACGTCGAGCTGCTCGATGCCTGGATTCCGTACCGAGTAGTCCGGAGGATCAGTGTGGGTATTTACACAACAACCCAGCTGGGCTTGCGCCCGACCGGCCGCCCTCACGAGATGCTCCTCATTACGAATCATGTGTGTGCCGTTCGGTCCTTCCGGGCTGGTCCACCGTGACCGTCGCCGGAACCCGTGGCGATTTTGATTTCAATGGCCTTGATTTCAGTGCTCCTGAAACCAAAATCCATCCCCTGAGTAATGTCCGAGATGAAGAAATCGCGTACGTAGTCAATTCCCTGGACTTTCCAGTGATAGGGAATCCCGAGCCTCTCGGGGAAGAAGCCGGTGATGGCAATGATGTTCATTCCACTTCGTCGTGCCACTTCTGCAATCAATTCCGGATGGCGACCGACTTCGCACGGAGTCATGTCGACCATGGTTCGGATTCCATGCTCCTTCATGCCCTTCTTCATGGTGGCGGTAACTTCATCGGCCACCGTATCGAAATCAAACGCGGACTTACGATCGAACTCCGCGCCCGGGTTTGCATACAGAATGTGCTCGTGGGTCAGTGTGATACCCGCTTCATCAGGCGAGACATCTCCGAGGACCGTTCGTAATTTGCTCATGCTCGTTACCTCACTTACCTTTCGACAACATCGCTTGTTTGATTGAACTAAAGAATGCGGGCAGATCGTCGGCACCGCGTGAAGTGATTACGGATCCGTCGACGACAACTTCTTCATTGATAAAGCTGCCACCGCTCAGAGAGGAATCATCATCAAATGACTCATCGGCCGTAAATCGCTTGCCTTCGAGTGCGCCGGCCGCACCCAGTACTCGGCTACCCGTCCCAATTGCCGCGGTCACGAGTCCGCTGTCGAACGCATTTCTTATCAATGCCACAGCAGCATCAAGCTTTTCGAGGCGTTGACCGGCTTCATTTCCGGGAATTACAACTCCGTCGAGGGTGGTGAGGTCGACATCTTCGAACGTCAATTCGGCCAGCAATGGATAGCCAAGACGACTTTCGTAGGCTTTCACGATTTGAGGTGCCACGACGACGACGTCGGCTCCCTCTTCGCGCAAACGTAAGATTGGATACCACAACTCCAATTCCTGATAGCCCTCTTCGGCTAATACCGCTACCCTTTTACCTTCGAGACTCATAGTTCCCTCTTCTTTAACTGAAGCCTTATTTCAAGTAGTTTCGAAGCAGTCGCAAATTCGCGAGACAAAAAATGGGTGGCCAGTCATGGTGTCACGCCCGGTAAGTTCGCTGTTTAGCTAGTTGTCCAAGCGCGATTTCAACACCGCCCAAATGTTCCGCCATGGCGGCGGCGGCCCCATAGTCGTCTTGACGCTCTATTGCGTCAAGAATCGCGCGATGTTCTTGTGCCGCGCTCTCGTGGCGATTCGGCACTTCCCGTAACGCGAGTGACTGCTCTTGCATCGTCTCTCGCAAGTCCTCAATTAATCGAACAACCAGTAAGTTCCCTGTAGCCCGGGCAATTGCAATATGAAACTGACCGTCAATGCGGACAGATTCGACTGCGCTCATTGCGTGTTCGTGATCGTCAAGCATCTTGTGTAACCCGTGGAGATCTTCGATCGTGCGCACCTGCGCGGCACGACTGGCTGTTGGCACTTCGACGTAGCGGCGAATCTCATTCAGGTCCTTCGCCGAATACTGACCAAAGGACAGTCCTACTTTTACAACCCGCGACGTCACGAACGTGCCACGACCTGGTTGCGATTCAGTAAGACCAAGTGTTTGAAGGCTGCCCAGCGCCTCGCGAATCACTGGGCGACTCACGCCAAAGCTCAGCCCCAGTTCTGCTTCCGAGGGTAGTTGGTCGTCAACCATTAGTTCGCCAGACTCAATCATCGCGCTCAATTGGTCCCTCACCGCGTCGACAGCGCTGCGCCGAGATATCCGTTCAAATGACGGTGCGGGGGCCTCCGAGACGTCAGGTGAACTGGTTGTCAGGCTGTCAGACATCTTCATTGTTAACTGTTTATCACGGCTCTTGAACTAGTTCAAATCAACACGACTATTTAGTTCCTCTGCTGCGCGCAAGTAGCAGCAGGGTCTGTAAATTCAATTCGACAGTTATTCGCTGGCCAGCGTTCCGGTACCCCTCCTGTGAGGAACCGGATCGCCTCAGCAGTTAACGAGTATCTTCCGCGTTCCGGTGAGAACACCCACCCCCGAAGCCTGATTTGAAGATCAGGTGCGTTGTTGGCCAAGGTCCAGGCTTGGCGATTCACAGTCCCCTTATTCCCTCCGACAATCTCTTGGATCTCGGCGACTGTAAGCGAATAGTCAGGTGCCTGTATTAGTGCGTGAACAATCCGATCGGGTACGGCAGGAACCATTGCTGGGCCGCCTCCCAAGCCCACCTTGCTCTCAGATCTCGTGGCTTCAATCGATGAAGCTGCAATCCCTTCTTCGAGAATTGCTGTCAGGCGAAAACGCCCCGGCCCTACTTGTTCGATGGAAGTTTCAACTAGTTTCACGAATTGTCCTTCCAGGTATATTCCTAAAATATACCTGGAATCTTCTATATTTTCAACCTCTGGCCAAAAATCAAGCCGCCGCTCTTCAATCTGGGCATTGGTTGGGCATTAGTCGGGCATGTAACACGGGTAGATCGTGGTCGCTCGTGGTAACGATGATCCACTCGACCCCCCCCTGGAATTACTAGGATTCGGCGAATTTCCTTTGCACCCCCAACGGATTCGAATCCGTGCCGCCACCTTGAAAGGGCGGGGCTGGATCTTCCGAGGCGGACTTAAAGATGCTGATCAAGCCTGCTTATTGGCGCCAGACCGGATCACAAGGATATCACTTGGGCGTTCCATGGGCGTCTCGGATTCCTCTTCACATAGACAATACGCTATAGAGTCATTCTATGAAGACGGCGCAATCAATCGCAGCAGGGGTGTTGCGCGATGCCCGTCTTCGTGGGCACCTTTCCCAGACCGAATTGGCCCGCCGAGCGGGGGTTGCCCAGAGCGTAATCAGTGCCTACGAGTCGGGACATCGTGCGCCGTCGCTGGCAACTCTCACTCGGTTAGTGGAAGCAACTGGCCACAGCATCAAGTTGGATCTCGAAAGCAAGAAGAGGGCCATTCGCGGTCTTCCCGATACACCAATTGGTCGGCGCCTTCGTCGTAATCGCGCCGCGTTGCTCGCAGTGGCAGCACGTCACGGTGCGAACGATCTCCGGGTCTTTGGCAGCGTGGCACGAGCTGAGGACACCGCCGCGAGCGACGTCGACATGGTTGCCGACATTCCTGGGGGAATTGGACTATTTGAACTGGGCGCGTTCGAGCGTGAGCTGTCAGACATACTCAAGGCAAAAGTCGATCTAGTGCCGTCCAATGCACTTCGGCCGCGCGTGCGTGTCGAGGTCGATGCCGAGGCGATTCCCCTATGACTCGTCGCGACGAAGAACGTTTGGATGATATTGCCGTGGCCATTGCCGCAATCGAAAGTCACTTACGACGCGGCGACATCTCTGACGGCCTCGTCTTTGATGCAGTTCGAGTTCGCCTGATTGAGATCGGCGAGGCGGTGAAGCAAATTTCTCCAGACTTGCTGGCGACCGAGACGTCCGTACCTTGGCAATCAGTAGCGGGCATGCGCGATCGTCTCACGCACCACTACTTCGACACCTCACACGCAATTCTCCAACGCACAATCGACGAAGATATCCCGATGTTGAAGAACAGCCTCGCGAGGCTGCAGGAACGTGCGCGCGACGTAGATAGCTAATAGGAGAAACCGAGACCTAACCAAAGAAAATTACGAACATGTCCGCCCAGTTTGGGGGCTCATCCGCTTCGGTGGCGGAGCAGCTGGAGTCATAACTGTCGCTCACCGTTTCGTCTGAGCCGATCTGCCCTCCTCCGCGCGCGCCGGGTCGCGGAACGTGAGTATCATCGCTCGACGCACGTGGTCGTAACTTGCCGAGTAGAAGCTGTCGAAGTCCATTGGCTGCAACGCTCCCTCCGGATCGCGGTCTACGGTCCCCTACAGATAGACGACGAACCAGCCACGATCGTTTACTCCGCGGAGCGCGTCAAAGAACATCGCCAAAAGTTCTTCCCCAATAAAAGACTCTGGGACGCCACCTATGCGAAGTGTCATTACCAGATCGTCGGGGAAACGATTGGCGAGCGAGGATGCGGGCGCCAATGAAGAGAAGACCGGAAGAAGGGTCTCTTCATTGACGAAGAGTGCAAATTGAGGACGCCAGAACAGTGGCTTGGCAAACCAGTTTCCGAGTCTCGTCGTTGCGTCCGGGATGGAATTGATTGATGATTGGCTCTTGCATTCGATCAAGCAGTTTCTTCGTGGCGTGGATCGTATACACGGTTTCATCCTCCCGATGGGGCGGCGGTACGACTCCGGTCGTTCAGGACCCGCTGCACCTGACCCGGTTCTCCGCGTCAGCGACCTTACCAAGTTGGTGATCGTAAAATTGGAATGTTCGAACAAAGTCACTGGAGGTTCGTAGGCTATGGGCGTGGTTACCTCCCGCTCATCCACTCTGGGTCCAGCTTCACGACCCGTCGCGATTCCGCCGGGTTTTGACACGTCGAACGACGCGAAGGCTCATGGCGAAGTCCAACTCCCAATTCACATTTGGTGGTCTGAACCGAAGCGAACGTTTGATTTAAGAAGCCCTAGAGATCGAATACGGATGTACGAGCTTGTCCTTTCCGAGGGCGATGAAGACGACGTTCGCTTCTACGTTCGTTTCGATGATCTACGAACCCTGTGGCGTCAGCTCTTTCTTCCCCGGCACGTTCGTGAGGCGTGGCAGCGCGAGTATCCGCAACTGCGTAGCATCGACTAGCCATGCTCACTCCACTGCAGGAGAGGATTGCCGTTTTGATCGCGGACTCGCTGGCCGGTTCAGACTTTGCGCTCGCTGGCGGTGCGGCACTCATCTCACAAGGCTTGGTTGAGCGTCGGACCAACGATTTGGATTTCTTTGGTTCTTCTGAGCAGACACTGGCAGAGCGAGTTCCCGACGTTGTTTCGTCCCTACAACGAGAAGGATTTGAGGTCGAAGTTCGACGATCGACGCGCCAGTTTGCCCGCATCGTCGTCCGGGGATTGGATTCCGAAACCGAGGTTGATTTTGGATTAGACAGTCGCCTCTTCCCACTCGAACAAGGAGAATTCTCTCCAGTGTTGGCCAGCAAGGAGTTAGCAGTTGACAAGGTACTGGCGGTCTTTGGTCGAGCGGAGGCCCGGGATTTCGTGGATCTTTACGCCCTTGAACAGTTCTTCAATCTCGAGGATCTCTTTGCGTTTGCTGCGGAGAAGGATCGTGGATTTGACCTCGCAGTGTTCGCCGACATGGCGAAACGTGCGGCGGTGTTGGACCCATCGGAGTTCAACCTGAAAGAATCGGAATATCGGGGTCTTTTGAAGGAAATAGAACGATGGCGCGAACTCGCTCTTGGTCTCGTCAGGACGCGAGAACGTGGAAAAGGCCTTGAGCGATGAATCTCGACTAACGCCTTTTTGACGGTCACTTGTTTTTGGGGGCAATGAACGCCTCTGTCTCTACATCGTGAACACCACCCGAGATCGCTGGTGTCATGAGTTTGATCAAAACCATATTTTCACTGAGGTTCGAACGTGGCGGACGGCCCGTTCGGGGTTTTTTGGTCACTTTGTGGGCACATAACGGGCATCTTTGACCTCAAAAATCGGAAATTCTGGGACGAGACCTATTTGCAGAAACTGGCTTTTACCAGGCTGGATGAGCACTAACGGGATTCGAACCCGTGCCGCCACCTTGAAAGGGAGGTAGGCGTTGAACGAAGGCGGTAGCGAAAGCACTGATCAAGGGCTTGTTTTAACCTCAGAGACTGTCGTCAAAAATGTTTTGGGCACGCTGTGGGCATTAACTCGAAGGACGCTCCTATCGTGACAATTCTTTCGAACTCAAAAAATGTCAACTGCGGAACTAGGTACTCAACGTCGGTTCTTCTTGTAAATGATTGCTTACAAATTGTGCTTGCCAACGTTCATATACATGCTATGCTTGTCAATGTACGCAGACAAGATACGTCTGTCTCCGTACGTTTACAAATGAGGTACCTATGAAAATCAATTCTGCCCTCGACCTCGCAGCGACGGTCCGGGGTCGCCGACACGACCTCGGACTGAGCCAAGCCGATCTGGCGAGGCGTGCCGGGGTTTCTCGCGTTTGGATTGCGACAGTCGAGGCCGGCAAGCGCTCCGTGAATTTTGGCTTGGTACTTCGACTCTTGGACTCTCTGGACCTAACGATGGATATCTCTTCATCCCGAAACCTCAGCGATGTCTTCAAAGGGGTAGAGGACGCCACAATTCCTCGCAATCCAAGCGAAGTATTTAGAGGGCCCGTAGACCTTGACTCTCTTCTCGACGGATATCGCGACTAATGACAGACACGCTTAACGTCATCTTGGAAGACGTCCTAGCTGGAACGATTCATAAGTTGCCGGGGGGAAGGCTTCGGTTTACCTACGACGAGTTGTACAGGGCTCGTGACGGCGCGACTCCACTCTCGCTTTCCATGCCCATACAGGTGCAGGTCCACTCTGACAACGTAATCACGCCGTGGCTCTGGGGACTCCTTCCAGATAATGAACAGGTTTTGGCTCGCTGGACTCGCCGATTCCACGTGTCGCGCTCACCGTTCGCGCTCCTATCGACGCAGATTGGCGAAGACTGCGCCGGTGCTGTCCGGTTCGCACAACCAGATCAGTTGGACCGCGTTCTTCGCCGATCGGGAAGCATCGATTGGCTCACCGATGACGACGTTGCTCTCCGTTTACGGGAGTTGCGCGAAGATTCAACTAACTGGCTTGGCCGCGAATTCACTGGCCAATTCAGTTTGGCTGGAGCGCAAGCTAAGACCGCCCTTCTGTATATGGAAGGACGTTGGGGGGAACCTTCTGGGTCCACGCCAACTACGCATATTTTGAAGCCGGCTGTCGCAGGCTTTGACGACCACGATCTCAATGAGCACCTTTGTCTCCAGGCAGCTCGTCGGGCGGGGCTCGTTGCAGTTCGCACAGCGGTGTCTCGATTCGGCGATGAATCGGCGGTCGTAGTCGATCGCTATGACCGTGGCGTCCAAGGAGAGGCGATTATCCGAGTGCATCAAGAGGATTTCTGCCAAGCGCTCGGGATTCCTCCAACCGAGAAGTATCAGAACGACGGGGGCCCGAGTCCGGCGACAATCGTCAATCTCCTGAGGCGCGCGATGGCTCCTCGAGTGGCCGATGAAGCAGTCTGGCGTTTCGCTGACGCCCTGATCTGGAACTGGTTCATTGCTGGGACGGACGGCCACGCGAAGAATTACTCCCTTCTCCTCGCCGGTGATCAAGTCCGCTTCGCCCCTCTTTACGACATCGCCTCAGCGTTGCCTTACGGCATACACGAGAAGAAACTCCAGCTTGCCATGAAAATCGGGGGCGACTACCGCCTCTTTCCTGAGCGCAACTCCTGGCCCGACGCCGCGAGCGAGTTGGGCCTCGATCCAGATGCACTTCTAGACCGAGTCCGGACGCTGGGGACGCTGCTCCCCGGGAGCTTCGCCGACGCCGCTAGGGCCCCAGACGTCGTCGCTCTGGATCGCCCGATGCCAGAGCTCCTCGTAAGTCTCGTGGCAGAACGGTCTGCTCGATGTCTCCGATTAATCGGCGGTGGTTAGTTCCTCCTCGTCGGGCTCCAGCGAAGCGAAGACAGCATCATATCTGTCGAGACATAGTGGACACCTCCCTAGATTGGTGGTGGCGTGTTTGTGGCCAATATCGTGTTCCCTCAAGGTGAAAAGTGGTCCCCGACATCGAATTCGAGGGAGATTTGGACACGGAATGGGCATTAACGGCGCAATTTCCGTGAAAAACTAACACTTTCCACGTGTACACCTGTCGATCAGAAACACGCCTCCACCAGGATTTACGTGGCACCCCCAACGGGATTCGAACCCGTGCCGCCTCCTTGAAAGGGTGGACATTACTCGCGGGGAAGTGCGCCGCAAGTACTGATCACAGGACATTTTTCATTGTCGCGTCTCCGTTTACGGCTGTCGCGGGCGTTCGACGGGCGTCAAGGTCGTGATATTTCAGGACTCACGTTCAATTTGGGCGGTTGTTTCGTTCGAGACGGTCTTCTAACGCGACATCCCAGTGTCGCGACTCTTCTCGTTCTCCTCTGGGAACATTTCTTGAAGCAAGAATTGAACTCTCGGCAATATCCGATGTGACGGATAGTAAGACACCAAAAGATTGAGTCCCTGCTCGGCCGTTGTGAGCCCGCATAGCTTGTACAACTCGCGGATGTCGTCTTGATCGCGCTCGACTCGCGACGCCATGAGTTTCATGGCCAGCAGATACTGGGGCGACGCGGCCGCGACACTGAGGTGCTGCCCTTCGTAAACACCGATTTGATTTTCATCCTCGCCCGGCAGGAACGCTTTCGCGCCGTCGTTAAGCCAGTCGGGTTCCAGGTTCATTCGTTCGGCCACTCGAGATGCCGCGATCCGCACTTCGCTGGAGGGCACGAAAACGGCGTCAACGTCGGCTGTCGACCTTCGTGTGTCGTACGCAATTGCCATCGCAGCCCCGCCGACGATGAATACTTCTCCTCGAACGTTGAGTATCTTCAGTTCCTCGTCAAGTTCCCCGAGTGCTTCAAGCAACTCTCGACGACCGAGAAGTGCCACTATGCGTATTCCAATGCGCCCTGCGTTATGAAGACACCGCGACGGGCGAGCGAAATTGGGCTGTGGACGAGTGCATCGGCGTGCAGAGACGAGACGCCCGAGACAAACCACCATTCGTTTAGAAAGAAGGATTCATTGTTTACCCACGCCGGGGCGACAACGCCATGAGACGCGCACGCGAACTCGACCATTCCGGCCACGAGGGCGTCATAGCGATCGCTACACGTGGTTTGGGGCGGATCGGCCGTTATCAGGACTCGGGTCTCCCAATCAGACTTGTCATAGCGCTCTAAGAAGCGAAAGGCCAATCGAGTGGCGGCGCTGGAGTCCCCCTTAGAGAGGCAAGCCGCAACCTCCTCGGCTAGCTCACGTACAGAGTTTTCTTTCCACGGCATCGTTCCATCGTAGGGCTCCTCCTGAACATCGGCGGGCCTCTGGTCAGTGGTCAGTCCACCGAAGTGTGCCGTTGAGTTCGCCCGAAATGGTCACAACTGAGGCAAAATTTGGGCCATCCAAACTTCTGCGCTTACAGGATTCAAGGGCATGTGTCGCGACATAGTGAACACCTCTCCGGAGAGCTGGTGGCGGTTTTGGCGGGAATTGTGCCGGTACCGGCGGTGGGAGCCTAAATTTCCCGGATTCGCTGGTCGCCGCGGGTAACTCCTTAGCCCCTTGCGCGTCACCGGCGTCAATGGGCGCTGAGCGCAGAATTTTTGACGCCGAATCATGCCAAATTCGAAGTTTGGGCCGAGAGGGGAAAAACACCTTGACCAGGAAATATGTAGCACCCCCAACGGGATTCGAACCCGTGCCGCCACCTTGAAAGGGTGGGCGGCGCAACATTCGGTCGAACGTGTTCCCGCTGGTCGTAGGGAAGTTCTTAAAGGTTCAAGATCGAAGTCAATCGGATCCGGGCGTTTCGCGGGCGTTACGTTGATTTTGCCCGGTGGAATTTGACGGGACTTCCGCCACTTAAGAATGAGCCTGGATTTGTCACTTTCGACTCCTTATCCAGGTCTAATCTTAAGTGGTCACTTAGAATTAAACCTGGAACAGAACAGCGGACGACCTAATCCAGGTTTAATGCTAAGTCCTAACGGAGGCAGATTTGGAAGAGGAAATTACGAAAGACTCGGGCCGAACAATCTCAGCGGTCACCGCAAATCTTCACGACCTCCTTGCCCGGGAACGGCCACCCGTAGTTACCCGAGATGACATCAGTAACTACCTGGCTGAGATTGGATCGAAAAGAGGCGTCGACGTCACAGTGAAGAGTCTGCAACGGCTCGGCTGGCTCGTGCAGCTTCACATCAAGGGGGTATGGGCATATTTGCCGCCTGGCGAAGCGGAGATAACGGACCGGTACATCGATTTGCGCGCGTGGAGGGCGCAAGACCCAAACGCTGTTTTCGCGCTGGCAGGGGAGGCCGCGGCATGGCACCTCGGGTACCTGGATCGCGAATACTTGGGCTCACCAGCAGTCTGGATCCCCAGCGAGACCCGAATACCGTTCGGATTACGAAAGCATGTCTCCGAAGTAAGACTTGGATGGGGAGCTGACGAGATTAAGACGCTGGTTCCTACTTCGAAGTTATTGCATAAACGTCATCTAGACCTCACCAAATGGGCTGGCACTCTTCCTGCTTTCGGTCCCGAGGCGCTTCTCGTTCAACTTTCAGCTCGCGTGAAGTCGTTTCGTTCCTGGGCTGATTTCATCCCACACATTGAGCAACTCGCCGCCGACGCTGATGTCGAGCGACTTAGTTCTCTACTTGCAAAGAAGTCGCAATCGGCGTGGCAAAGAGCTGGATACATTCTTAGCCGCGGTGGCCGCCATCAAGATGGCCTTCGCCTCGCCAGGGCTCAGCCAAATCGAAACATGGCAGACGTGGTTATCGGGGATAGGCAGGAGTCCTTGTGGGTACCAGAGTTTCGAATAGTGGATCGACTTATCGCTCCGCTGCAACGTGATCTCGGTAAGGCATGAAGTGCCCAAGATCGAACTGACCAAGGCGCTGATCAGTCGTCACGGAGCCGGACGCTCTGACACCTACGACGCTGCACTTCTCGATGTTGCGCAGGACCACCTACTTTGGCTACTAAACGAGTTGGGACTGTTTGAGGATACTGATTTGATCTTCAAGGGCGGTACGAGTTTGCGTAAGTGTCGTCTTGGTGGCGCTGGCCGCTTCTCAACCGATCTGGACTTCACCTGCCCTTCGGACGATACTGTTCTCGAGGTTTGCGATGCGATCAATCGTGCATCCGTTTCCGGGTTCCAGTTTTCACTGGAACCAACTCGCGGAGATGGACGACACTGGAACCTCAATGTCGAGCATGCGAGCCTTGGTCGACCTAATATTCCATCGTCAGTCGAATTTGCAAGGCGACCGCTTGTACTCGAAGCGGAAGTACTTTCGTTCGTGGAGATTCCCGTTCACAAGGCGTACGAGGTGCGGCTTCCGGCCCTGCCAGTGATTGCCGAGGCAGAAGCGTGCGCTGAAAAGGCCGCTCGATATCGGCGTACTGCACTTGGCCGAGACGTGTATGACTTGGCGAAATTTGCCCAAAGACCAATCGACGAAGCGTTGGTACGGCGGCTATGGGTGCTCAAGGTCTGGGGCGACGTAATCGACGACAATCGGGGGAGTGGGCCACTCGACCCCGAAGACATTCTGAGAGAACGACGAGAACGGGACTTCGAGCCGGAGTCAATAGGCAAACTTACCCAACCGGTCGATCTGGTTGGTTGGGAGCGCGTAGTGCGTCGGAGATTCGCGTTTCTCGCAGACCTCGACGAAAACGAATCACGTTGGGCGGCGTGCGATCCGAGGCATCGCAATGAAGTTGAAGCGGCCCTGGCATCTGGCGGCTTTCCACCGGTCTGACCAAGGGCGAGGCGGAATGGCATTCGACACTGGGCACTCGTGTAGCTGGTCGCCCGTCGCCAATTTGTGGAAGGACGCCAACTGTTTTCGCTGTGATTCGTCACCACTAAGGCTCCTCCAAATCGATCGCGGTCGCCACGCCCGCTCGAAGCGATGGCTTACATCACTCGCAATCCCGGCAAACCGTCGCACCCGGTTTCCGAGGACTGCGTAGCCGACATAATGGGCAAACGGGGTCGTTTGAAGGTGCGATGCAACCGCATCGATCACATTGTCGACAGCGCTGTCCCTTGCAGCCGTCACACCAACTCACGTCACGCGGTTCGGTAATGCACCATTCGCAGAACTGAATATCGTCCTTCCATCTCGGCTCGAGTTCCGCAAGCACTGCGCGAGTGATGGTGGATGGCCGATCACTCAGAACTGCTATCCCAAAGTTTTCATTAACAGGCAACGTGTCGCAGTACAGCTGACTCGAATAAGCGAGACCGGTGCGGTAGATCTCAGGCACAGCATGGAGCTCGCTTGATATTGTCCGGGACAGCGGTCCAGTAGGGTCCACATAACTCCCGCGACGCCACCATGAACGACCGAGTCCTGGAGATGACGCGCAGAACCCGACGGTCGCGTTATTGCGCATAATTACAACGGCCCCGGGGTAGCTCATCACACCAGCGAGCCGTACTGCGATGGCTTCCAAGGAGGCTGCACCATGTCGCCATAGTTCGAGGACATGGGCCGGAACAATCTGGTCGCTTCCGACTACCTCAGCTAGATCAGAGTCTGGAATCAATAGGTATCCGGCAAACTGGTGACACACCGATTCTTCAAGCGCGCCCAACTCATCTACGGACTCCGCGAGATTATCTAAGTCGTCAAGGAGCGCGGATCCGGACGTCATGAGGAGATGATGACCAAGCTCGTGGGCAATCGTGAAGCGAGCTCGCCGTCCACTTTGACCTTCGGAGTAGAAAATCCATGGATGGCCGATGCCTGCCAAGACGTACCAGCCGTCAGTGGAACAAGTGTCACTCACAAAGTTTGATTTTGGGAGAGCTAAGGCTTTCAGTGGCGCGAAGTGCCGCTCGATTGCCTTTTGAGGCTCTTCAAATCGCAGGTCATAATGTGCGTCGTCGGATACGAGTTCTGCCAATGCCGCAGCAATGCTTGCGACGGAGGTCGGCGACATCAGCGACTCCGCTCATCCTCAGTTGCGAAGAATCAACGTGTAAACATCGAGCAGCCGACGCCAATCATCCACCGTCGGCTCACCGGTGCTGCGTCGGGGCGCGGTCGCCATACCGAGCAGAACCTGATGGCGTAGATCGTCGTATTTCTCACCTCTGCTGAGCGCCAAGGCATTGACCTCACGCACAAAATCTTCGGTATTGGAAAATCGATCGAGTGTAAGGGGAATGGTCGCGAGAAACTGTTCCGAGAAGGCGCCCGACGCAATGTCAGGTCCGTCGCCAACGATCTCCGACATCGGAAGATCTAGCACCCCGGCGAGACTGGTCAAGACGTCAAGTGTTGGATTGCCTCGGCCACGCTCGAGGTTGGAAACGTAGGGAAGAGAGAGACCCGCCCGCTCCGCGACCTGGGCGATGGTCAGACCCAGTTTGCGCCGTCGAGAACGAAGTCGCTCGCCAAGCGGGGTAGAAATCTCTTCCGCAGGCACCCAAATATCCTACCAAAAGAATTGATTTGACGCCGCCTTCCCTCAGAAACTATTCTGTGAGGAGAGTCAACGATGTTGGCTCTCCCAATAGTAGCGGAGCTTCGGCACCGCGGAGAGGATGACAATGAACAAAGGAGAGGATCCGGGTGCCGTCTTTTGGCATGCGTTAATACATGGCGCAGCTGCATGGCCATGGTGGGTGTGGGCGTCACTGGCTGTCGTTGCGATAGGGAAGGCGTGGCCACGCCCGACTCGGCGCCGTGTGGATCGACGTCGAACCGGAGGTTGGTAATGGCGACGAAAAGCGGGGATAAAGGTTTGTCGGGCGTCTCGGGGCCCGTATTACTGATTGTGGCTCACGTTGTCGCCGACGTAATCACGAATGCCAACTGTCCGCAATGTGGATCTGGTGTCGTTCTCTACGTCTGCGTGAGTTGCAAGAAGGTTGTATGGCCCAAGAGAGGGAGGGCTACGTCATGAACGGAATGACTGACGTCATCTCAAACAACGTCAAGTCGTATCGCTACGAAGCGGCGACTCAGAACCTCTGGGTGCTTTTCCACAGTGGAGGGCTGTACGAGTACTTCAATGTAAACCAGAGCATCGCGTCTGCGTTCACGCAACCCCATCCATGGCGTCGAGTTGGGAAAATCGTGATGAATCACCCAACTCGAAAGATCCAATAAAGAGATTCTTGCTAGCCCGATGAACAACGGCGGGGAGAGCCAATCGATCTGGAGTAGTCCAAGTGGACGCCTCCCGAGAACGCTGGTGTCAAAGTGTGAAAGAAACCGGCTTTCCACTTGGGTTTGAAAGTCTTCGATGGCATTTCCCGGCGCGGTTGGGCGTTCCACGGGCGCTAGGAGCGACCAAATTTCGTCAAATTTCGGCTTCGCGGCGCCGTTTCAGTCTCTGCAGAAAGTCACCTTCACCAGGAATGATGTAGCACCCCCAACGGGATTCGAACCCGTGCCGCCACCTTGAAAGGGTGGTGTCCTAGGCCGCTAGACGATGGGGGCCTATGTTTCTGTCACCTGTACTTCCTGGTGGTCGGGCTGCCGGGATTTGAACCCGGGACCTCTGCGTCCCGAACGCAGCGCGCTACCAAGCTGCGCTACAGCCCGCGGCGAGTTCCCCCGCAGCCCGATAATCCTACTCGGTGGGTCGCGACGCCAACAGAGGGCCGAACCGACGTCTCGGGATCTAAATGACGCTCGGCACCTCGGTCTCAGCGGGAGGGTGATGTTCGATCACCAGCTCACTGATCCGTCGCTTCTCGACAGACTGCACTCGGAACGTCCAGTCGCCGTACGTGTACGTCGTGCCGGCATCGGGAATCTCACCGGCCAGGTCCAAGACGAACCCCGCGATCGTGACGTACTCACCCTCGGGAGCCGCAAAGCCAATCTCCTCTTCAACTCGGTCGACGTGAGTTTGACCGTCGACCAGCCAACGCCCCTCCCTGATGCGCACGATGGTGGGCTCATCGTCCTCGTCAAACTCGTCGTTGAGATCGCCGACGAGTTGCTCGAGGATGTCGCGGATAGAGACCACCCCCGCGACGCCCCCGTGTTCGTCCAGTACCAGCGCGAACGTCCGGTGCTGCTTACGCATCTCGCCCAGACTTTCGAGGAGGTCAAACGTCTCGGGCAACATGAACGGCCGTCGGATCTTGCGAGTGATCTCGTCCGCCGTCGGCAGGGACACGCCGATCGCTCGTTTAAGGGTCGAACTACGGAAGAGATCGTTTACGTAGATGACGCCGAGCACGTCGTCCAGGTCGTCGCTCACGACGGGAAAGCACGAGTGACCGGTGTCGCGAACGGCTTCGGCGATGGCCTCGGGCGTCACCGGAAGCGTCAAGAACGCGACGTCCACTCGCGGGGTCATCACGTCACGTAGTTCAAGCTCGCTGAGCTGGTCGACTCGGGCGTGGATGGCCGCGGCTTCAGGCGAAAGAGGAGTCTGAGCCTCGTGGCCAGTGAGACGAGCGCGGAACCGCGCCAGGCCGGTCGGGGGAGGTTTGGCGTCGTTCATCGAGCGTCGGTACTACCGACGCGGACGGTCGCGGGGCGAAGCGACTCATCTTCGTAGCTCTCACCACGCAGCAGGGCGCGCACGGCGGCTCGCATGCGCTGAGGATCGAGTGGTTTCACCACGAAGCCGTCGGCCCCCGCGCGGCGGGCGAGAAAGACGTCCGGTCGACGATCAAGCAGCATGAGGACGGCGACCGAATCGGCGCCGCCGTAGGACTCGAGATTGCGCAGTTCCATCGTGATGGCCATGCCGCCCATCGCCCCGATCTGGAGATCGACGATGACCAGATCAACGTCCCCGCGCTTCACGCGTTCGATGGTTTCGGGGCCGGTGGAGGTCTCTTCGATGAGGATGTCGGCTCCGGCGAGCATCGTCTCGAGTTCGCGCCGCAGCGAGGCCAGGTCGCTGGCGAGGAGGACGGTAGCCACCAAATCAGCGTAGCGGAGATGGGATTTGTGGCCTTTTGGAGGTCGTCGGATTGCGCACATCTCCTCTTGTTTCCGAGGGCTTGGAGGTTTATCCTGCGAGTCTGGGTGTTTAGGGGGGGTCCGGGATGTCGACGGCAGTGGAATGGTCAGTTGGCGCGGCGTGTCGAGGGAGCGAGGGGTCGCTTTTCTACTCGGCCGACAGCGCGGAACGCAAGGAAGACCGGCTCGAGCGCGAGCAGTTGGCGAAGAGAATCTGTGGAGGATGCGCTGTGCGCGACGAGTGTCTGCGCGCCGCCCTGGATCGTCGCGAGTCGTATGGAATCTGGGGCGGGCTCAATGAGTTTGAGCGCCGGGCGCTAACTCGCGCGTGACTTGTTCCAGCCCAACTGGGCTGGACAGACGATCGTCAGCACAATGAGAAGGGCGAAGGTCACCAGGTGCACGCCCGTGCAGTAGAGACAGATGGCGCCAATGATCTCGATCTCGGCGAAGACCAGCCAGAGCACGAAGCACATGGAAGCGATGGCCAAGACGAACCGGGCCACGTGGATCCACCGGGCCCGAGCTCGCCAGGCCCAGGGTGAGTTCAGTGCGACCATCACCACGTAGTTGGCCAGGCCCAAGATGGCGACCGGGATGCCCAGGATGTGCGACTCGGCCGAGGTCGTTACCTTTTGGCAGTTGATGACTCCGCTAGAGAAGGCGCAGCCCTGAAAGACGGGTTGAAAGTGCTCATAGGTGAGATAGCTGGCCAGTCCGAGGCCAATCAGGCTGAGGACAAACGTGGTGACGACGGCCCAACTCGCGACGCGATAGGGATTCTCCGTGTCTGGGCCACAGACACCGAGATCGGTGCTCACTTAATGCCCATCGCCCTAGCCGCGGCCGTGACGCCGCTGCTCGTGCAGACATTTCCCGGCTGGCCCTTGGTCAATGAGCAGATCGCCGCCGTCTGGTAGTTGGCCGACGCGATGATTGCCTCAGTGACGGGACTGGTGGGGTTGTCCAGCGCGGCCGCGATCTCGGCTCGGGTGGAGCCGGCGAGCGTGGTCGGGCTGTAACTCGAGCCCGAGACGAGGTACCGATTGCCAAAGGAGATGAAGGGGATCGAACCCGCCGTGCTCGCGGTGAGTCCCGTGATGTATTTGTCGGTGTCGTACTTGGTTATCTCCGACTCCTCTTGCGTGGTGGGCTTTTGCAGGGTGGCGTAGAACGACTTCGCCGAGTTGAGGTAGTTGGTGTAGAGCTCCACCGTCTTGAACACCACGTAGGGCGAGGAATACTTGGCCTTCAAGAAGGTGAAAGTCGGAGTATTGGGGTAGACGTCGCCGGAGTAGCTCGACATGTTCCCCAGTCCCGAAAACGTGCCAAAGCGGCTGAGGGCGATGATCGTCGACCATCGCTGGGCGGCGCAGTACGGGCAGTACTCAGCGCCCATGTAGAGAATCTCGGGGACCTTTTTGCCGTTGGCGTCGGTCGCCGTCAGGAGCGGCAACTTCTTGAGCGGGACCTGAGGAGGGGTGACCTGGGCAATGGGGGAGGTGGTCCCCACCGTGTTAAAGACAGAAGCGGGAACGGACGTGAGTTGGGCCACCGTGGTGGGACTCGCAGCTTGCCAATTTGTCGCATCGCTCGAGGGAGTTCCGCCACCGCTCGCCACCTTGATAATGACCAGGGCGGCGACTACGACGACGACGAGACCAACGGCGATCCACGTGAAGAGCCCGGCCGGACGTCCTCCCCGCGCTCTGCGCGCGGGTGGTCGCGCGGTGTTCGGGCGCTGGTTAGACGGCTTCTTCGTGGCCACGGTGCTCCTTTGATCTTCGACTCACAAACTTAGTGGACGCCATGGTTACGATTCACAGCGAGAGGCGACTCGATAAGTTGTCGCCCATGGCCGAAAATCTCATTCCCCGCCCGGCGGCCACGGTTTTGACGCTCCGCGATGCTCCAAAGGGTTACGAGATTCTTATGCTCCGACGCAACGTGAGAAGCGAGTTCATGGGCGGTATCTTCGTTTTTCCCGGCGGCGCCGTCGATGCAGAGGACGCCGACGCGGCGGTCTTCGGGCTCAACGACGACGTGGCCTCAACGCGCCTCGGGCTCGAACGTGGGGGGCTCGCCTTCTATGTTGCGAGCCTGCGTGAACTCTTTGAAGAGGCCGGACTCCTCATTGTCTGTGACGACGTTGGTCGAGAGCGTCGCTTTACCGCTCCCGAAGAGCTCGCCCGGCTCGCCTCGTATCGTCGAGCGCTGAACGCCAGTGACATCACGCTCGCTGAGGTCTTGCGCAGAGAGGACGTGCGCCTCGATCTGCGCGGCATTGCCTATCTCGCGCACTGGATCACCCCCGTTGGTCCGCCGCGGCGTTACGACACCCACTTTTTCGTGGCGCTAGCGCCCGAGGGACAGCCCGCGACCCACGACGCCCATGAGACGGTGGCCGAGCGCTGGATGCGTCCGGTTGACGCGCTCGCGGCGCACCAACGCGGGGAGTTCGACATGGTGCCGCCGACCATCAAGAACCTTGAGGCGATCGCCCACTTTTCGACCCCTCACGAGGTGCTGGACTACGCGCGAGCCCTCGGCCCCATCACGGCGATTGAACCTCGCTTGCTCGAGCGCGACGGGGTCGTCGTTGTCGTCATCCCCGGCGATGAGGGTTTTGACACCGCCCCGGCCTGAAATGGGCCGATCACTGGGGTGTTCAATCACAGAATCCTTCGCTACCATGGTCATAGGGATTCCTAAAGGAGCTGAGTCGCCATGAGCATCACCAACGTGAATTTGACCTCGAAATCAACTGAAGCGATCACGCTGACCGACGCCGCCGTGTCGAAGGTGGCCGAGCTCATCGGCGCCGCCGGCGCCGATGAGCCGTTGGCCCTTCGAGTGGCCGTGAAGTCGGGCGGTTGCTCAGGCTTTAACTACGACATGTACTTCGACTCCGAAGTGGCCGAGGACGACGTGGTCAACACGTTCGGTGAGGTCAAGGTTGTGGTGGACCCCGCGAGCGCAGAACTGCTCTCGGGCGCGTCGCTCGACTTCAGTGATGGTCTCCAAGGTGCGGGTTTTCACATCACGAACCCGAACGCCACTCGTACCTGCGGGTGCGGCAACTCCTTTAGTTAAGCCTCCGTGGCTTACGTTCCTTTTTACTCACCGTGGCGTCGCGCGGGCGACCTCGTCATCGTCTCGGGCCAAATAGGGCTCGCTCCCGAGACTGGCGAACTCGTTGAGGGCGGCACGGCGGCTGAACTGCGCCAGGCTCTGACCAACGGATCGAAGGTTTTGAGTGACGCGGGCGCCGCGCTGGCAGATGTGGTGAAGGCGACAATATTTATCTTGGACATGAATGACTTCGCGGCGGTTAACGAAGTCTGGCTGGCCACCTTTGGTGATCCACTGCCCGCGCGCAGCACCGTGGCCGTCGCCGAGCTCCCTCGCGGCGCGAAGGCCGAAATCGAGTTCTTCGCCTACTCGCCCGAGAACTAGTCGTTCGCGTCGTTCGACACGCCGAACTTGTAGCCCACCGAACGCACCGTTTGAATGAGGTGCGCGTGCTCCTCGCCTAGTTTTGCGCGAAGTCGTCGCACGTGAACGTCCACCGTTCTCGCCCCGCCGTAGTACTCATACCCCCACACGCGGCTGAGCAAGGTGGCGCGGGTGAAGACCCGGTTGGGGTTGGTCGCGAGAAAGCGCAAGAGCTCGTACTCCATGTAGGTGAGGTCCATGACGCGTCCGGCGATGGACGCCTGGTACGTCTCTAAGTTCATCGAGAGCTCGGCGTGTTCGATACGCGGGGCCACATTCTCGTTGCCCGCTCGGCGTAAGCGGTGACGAAGACGAGTCGCCAGCTCACTGACGTCGTAGGGTCCGACCACAAAGTCGTCGAAGAGGTCTTCTCGGAACGTCAGGTCGTCGAGTTGGTAGTGGTCGAGGAGCAGAATGATGGGGCCAACCGTGCGCTCGCGCTGGCGCAGTTGACGACAGAGACTCATGGCCTCGCTAAAGGGCAGCGCGGCGGCGTTGATCACGGCACCCGAGAAACCGTCGGTTGGCTCCAGAGCCGAGATCTCATTCAGTCGCGCCGATGCGGCGACGGCCGGGGTCACCCCGGTCACGTCAAAGGCCTTGCGCACGGGCCCCTCGCACGAGGGCACACAGAGCACGACGTCGATACTCACAGCAACGGAAGATAGCGCTCGAGTTCGAAGGCGGTGACCTGGGCGCGGTAACCGTCCCACTCCGCGCGCTTATTTCTGAGGAACCACTCGACCAGGTGACTGCCGAGTGTCTCCTCGAGCAGAGCCGACTTCTCCATCAAGTTGAGCGCCTCGGCCAGCGACTGGGGCAAGGGCGCCACGCGCTTGCCTTCCTTGGGCAGCTCATAGTTGCCCGTGACACCGCGCAGGCCGGCTGCCAGGATGACCGCGAAGGCCAGGTACGGGTTGGCGGCCGAGTCGGGCGCGCGGTACTCCAGTCGGGTGGAGTCGATGCGCCCGGGCTTGACCGAGGGCACGCGCACGAGAGCGCCCGCGTCGTAGCGAGCCCACTCGACGCCGACCGGGGCTTCGCTGCCCGGCACCAAGCGCTTGTAGGAGTTGACCCACTGGTTGGTGACCGCCGTGATCTCGGGGGCGTGGCGGAGCAGTCCGGCGATGAACTTGGCCGCCAGGTCGCTCAGGCCGTAGGTGTGCTCGCCAATGAAGGCGTTCTTGTCATCGCGCCAGAGCGACAGATGGGTGTGCATCCCCGAGCCTTGGACCCCCACCAGAGGCTTGGGCATGAAGCTGGCCGCCACCCCCGACTGTCGGGCGAGCTCTTTCACCACGTGGCGAAGCGACATGACGGTGTCGGCCATGGTCAGCGCGTCGGTGTAGCGCAGGTCGATCTCGTGTTGACCGGGGGCATCTTCGTGTTGGGCGTGCTCCACGCCGATGCCCATCTCTTCGAGCGTAAGGACAGTGTGGCGCCGCAGTTGACTGGCCGTGTCGTCGGTCGTGAGATCGAAGTAACTGCCTTGATCGATCGGCACGGGCACCTTGGCCGGGTCGAGGTCGCGGAAGTAGAAGTACTCGACCTCGGGCGCCACGAAGAAGGTGTAGCCCTGGCTGACCGCCCCGTCCAGCACGCGACGAAGCTGCTGTCGCGGGCAGCCCTCAAAGGGCGTGCCGTCGATGTTGACGATGTCGCAGAAGACCCGCGCGATGCCCTCGCCCTGTTCGTACCAGGGCAGGAGCTGGAAGGTCGTGAGGTCGGGCCGGGCTAGCAGGTCCGACTCGGTCGTGCGCGAGAAGCCGTCGATGGCGCTGCCGTCAAAGGTCATTCCCTCGGCCAGGGCGTCTTCGAGCTCGGCGGGGGTGACGTGAAAGGCCTTGTGGCGGCCGAGCACGTCGGTGAACCAGAGCTGGACGAAACGCACCCCGCGCTCTTCGACAGTACGAAGGACGTACTGGGCCTGGCTTTGCATGCTGCCCATTCTCGCACCTTCTCCTTAGGTCGCAAATTTGGAACGAAAAGACCCGCCACCAAAGCGGCGGGTCTTTTACGTTCGAAGCGGCTGGGGGTTACTTCGAGGTGGCTTTCTTCGCGGTGGTGCGCTTGGCGACGGGCTTCTTCGTGACCTTCTTCGCCGCGGCCTTGCGAACAGGAGCCTTCGCCTGGGCTGCGCCGCAGATGGTCTCGGTGATGATCGCCGCGACCTCATAGGGGTCGATGTTGGCGTTTGGACGCCGGTCTTCTAGGTAGCCGCGCTTGGCGGCGGCGACGGCCGCGGGAATACGGACCGACGCGCCACGGTTGGAGACCCCGTAGGAGAACTTGCTGTAGGGCGCCGTCTCGTGCGCACCGGTGAGGCGACTCTCGATGTCGTCGCCGTAGACCGCGATGTGCTCTTTCACCTTGGTGCCCAGAGCCTCGGCACCGGCGATGATCGCCGCAATCCCACCGGGAGCCCGCATGGCTTTGGTCGAGAAGTTCGTGTGAGCGCCCGCTCCGTTCCAGTCGCCCTTGATGGGCTTCGCGTCGAAGCTGACGTCCACTTCGAACTCCTCGGCGATGCGCTCGAGCAACCACCGCGCGGTCCAGAGCTGGTCACCGACGGCGACGGGGTCCAGCACGCCGACCTGAAACTCCCACTGGCCCATCATGACTTCGGCGTTGGTGCCCTCAATGGCGATACCGGCGCGCATGCAGGCGAGTGTGTGCGCTTCAACGATGTCGCGCCCGGGCATCTTGGCGCCGCCGACGCCGCAGTAGTAGGGGCCCTGGGGGGCCGGGTATCCGTCCTCGGGCCAGCCGTAGGGTCGGCCTTCCTGGAAGAACGTGTACTCCTGTTCGATGCCGAACATCGGCTCCATGGCCGCGAACTTCTTGGCGACCTCAACGGTACGCGCGCGCTTGTTGGTGACGTGGGGCGTCATGTCGGGGTTCAAGACCTCGCACATCACGAGAACGTCCCCCGGTCCCCGCAAGGGGTTGGGACAGGAGAACACCGGCTCTAAGACGCAGTCCGAGTGCTCACCCGTGGCTTGATTCGTGCTCGAACCGTCAAAGCCCCACACCGGCGGCTTCTTGCCGTCGGCGACGATCTTGGTCTTGCTACGCAGCTTGTGGGTGGGTTCGGTACCGTCTATCCAGATGTATTCAGCCTGATACGACAACGATGCTCCTTAGATGAGTAGCCGTGTGTGCACGCGACTGCCTCCATTTTGGTGTCACCCGGGTGAGGTCACCCCCCAGTTCTGTTAATGGCGTGTGAAACCTTTTGAGCACGTAACGCCGCGAAAAAAAGTTCCCCTAGGCGCGACGAAGGGGCACCATTAGGCTCCACTCGTGGCCACGTTGCGCATCGCTCTCGCCCAGATGAACGCGGTCGTCGGCGGCTTCTCACAGAATGTCGAGACCCTGGGTCGATTCCGCGCCCAAGCTGCCTTGGTGGGGGCCGATCTGGTCCTGACGCCGGAGCTTTCCCTGATGGGATACCCACCCGAAGACCTGCTCTTGAAAGAGGGGTTCATCGAGGCCGGCCTGCAGGCCCTCTCTGATCTGG
Organism: uncultured Acidimicrobiaceae bacterium; assembly: GCA_963756325.1. Lineage (GTDB taxonomy): Bacteria > Actinomycetota > Acidimicrobiia > Acidimicrobiales > RAAP-2 > RAAP-2. Next base: position 237,362 of record CAVWNE010000013.1, on the reverse strand, counting down.
CAAAGGCGGACAACCTTCCCCCTATTTTGGTGGGAACAGTCATCCCCGAGGGAACCTACGGGGTGAGGTTGGCCCCCTCGAGCGATGGGCGCGACGCGCTCAGCTCCTTCGAGGGGCCGAGTCGAACCCACGTCGCGAACACCTTGGTGGCGGTGACCGACGAGGGCGTCGTTGCGGTCGCCACGAAGCGACTTCTGCCGAACTACGACGTCTTTGACGAGCGCCGCTACTTCCACCCGGGTGTCGGTCCTCAGTCGATCATCAACGTGAACGGAGTAGCCGTGGGGCTGTTGGTCTGTGAGGACGTCTGGACCGCCATGGGGCCGGCCGCCGAGCTGGCCCTGCAGGGTGCGACGCTGCTGGTGGTAGCGAACGCCTCGCCCTACGCGAGAGGTCGTCGAGAGGAGCGAGAGGCGCTGCTCGCCGCGCGAGCTCGTGAGACGAACTGCCCCATCGCCTACGTCAACTTGGTCGGCGGGCAAGATGAGCTGGTCTTTGACGGCCAGAGTTTCGCGGTGAACGCGGACGGCACGGTCATCGCGCGCGCCAGCGCCTTCAGCGAAGAGATGTTGGTCTGTGAGCTCGAGGCGCGTACCTCGGGCGTGGGCATCCGTGTCACGTCTAACTACGTGCGCGATGACGTGCGCGCCCGTGCGGCCAGCGTGAATCGAGTGGACGAACCCCTCGACCCACGTCAGGAGATCTACGACGCTTTGGTCATGGGGACTCGCGACTACCTGCGCAAAAACGGCTTTCGCGAAGCGATCGTGGCCGTCTCGGGTGGCGTGGACTCCTCGCTGGTGGCGGCGATCGCCGTGGACGCGGTCGGGGCGAGGGCGGTACGCGGGTTCGCCATGCCGAGCCGCTTCTCCTCTGAGGGTTCCCTGGAAGACGCGGAAGAGCTGAGCAAACGGCTGGACTTCGAACTCGCGACGATTCCCATCGAAGAAGCTCACCTCACGTTCGCCAGGCTGTTGTCTGGCAACGTGCTCGGCGAAGAACCCCAGGGCCTCACCGACGAAAACCTGCAGTCGCGCATCCGAGGCGTGCTCATGATGGCGATATCGAACGCCACCGGGGCCATCGTGCTCACCACCGGAAACAAGTCCGAGATGGCGGTGGGTTACTCCACGCTCTACGGCGACTCGGTGGGGGGTTTCGCCGTCATCAAGGATGTCTCCAAAACGCTCGTCTACGAACTGTGCCGCTACCGCAACGAACTGGCGCGTCGCGACGGGGACCCCGAGCCGATTCCGGAGTCGGTACTCGACAAGGCGCCGTCGGCGGAACTTCGAGCCGACCAGCGCGATGATCAGTCCCTGCCGCCCTATGACGTGCTCGACCCGTTACTCGAGCTTTACGTGGAAGACGACGCCACGGCCGAGGAGATCATCGCCCTTGGTTACGACCGAGCCCTGGTGACTCGAATTACCCGACTGGTCGATCGAAGCGAGTACAAGCGTCGCCAAATGCCTCCGGGGGTGCGCATCTCAAAGAAGGCCTTCGGGCGCGATCGGCGTATGCCCATCACCAACGCTTTTCGACCCGAGAACTGATGTCGCGCGAGACGCTCGAACGCCTCTTTTCCTGCTTCGACACGACGTATCAGGTGCTCGGCGCCAGTGCGCCCAATCTCACCGACGACGCCTTCGTGGTTCGCACGTATGAAGCCGCGCGGGCCATGGGCGGTGTCGCCTTGTCCCTTCGCGCGATCCTTGACGAGGTGTCCCCTTCTCCGGTGGAGGCCCTGCACGACGTGTTGATGGAGTCGGTGGTCGACGACCTCAGCGGGGCGATGCTGCTCTTTTGCGTGGCCATGGTGGTGGGGCCGCGCCTCATGGTGTCGCTTCGTGACGCGCGGGAGTTCGAGGAGTTCGAGCCCGACGTGCTCTCCGTGGTGAACGAGGCCTCGGCGGTAGTGTTGGCCGAGATTCTGGCCATCGGGGAGGTGGCCAAAGCCCAAGGGACGATTGAGGACGCGCGCTGGCAAGAGCAGGCTCGAGGGCTAGCTCGTCACCTGGAAGAGGCGGGATACGCAGACAGCTTCGGCCTTTCCCGGTAGGTTGCCTACCTCCGTATAACCAGTAGTAGCGGGCGCGTAGCTCCCCCATCAGAAGAGGAACCCCATGGCGAAAGACCGTATAGATCGTGACGATGAGGACCTCGTACGTCTCTACCTCTCAGACATTGGCCAGTACACCCTTTTAACGAAGGACGACGAGGTTCACCTCGCCCAGACGATCGAGGAGGGCCGCGAAGCCAAGGCCGAGCTCGAGGCGTCAGAGATCGACAAGAAGATCAAGATCACCCCGAGCCGCAAGCAAGCGCTCAAGCGCGCCGTTCACCGCGGTGACCAGGCGGAGCGCGACTTCGTGCAGTCCAACCTGCGTCTCGTGGTCTCGATCGCCAAGAAGTACCAAGCGTCGGGACTCCCGCTCCTTGACCTCATTCAAGAGGGCAACCTCGGTCTGATGCACGCCGTCGAGAAGTTCGACTGGCGCAAGGGCTTTAAGTTCTCGACCTACGCGACTTGGTGGATCCGCCAAGCCATCACCCGGGGCATCGCCAACACCGGTCGCACCATCCGACTGCCGGTGCACGCGGGCGACACTCTGGCGCGTGTGCAGAAGGCCCAGTCACGACTGGAGTTGAAGTTCGGTCGCCCACCCACCATTAAGGAACTCTGCGAAGAGTGCGAGATGCCCGAGGACAAGTTGATCGAGGCGTTGCGCTTTCGATCCGAGCCCATCTCGCTGTCTGAGCCCTTGCGCGAAGACGGCGACGCGGAGCTCGGAGACGTGGTCGAGGACCGCTCGGCGGAGTCGCCCTTTGACGTGGCCGCGGTGAAGATGATGCCGGCCGCGATCGAGAAGTTGCTGCAGCCACTCGATGAGCGCGAACAGAAGATCTTGCGCATGCGATTCGGACTCGACGGCGCCGGGGAGATTCGTACCCTGGAAGACGTGGGCGCGGAGATGAACCTGACTCGCGAGCGCATTCGCCAGATTGAGGCGCGAGCCATGAGCAAGCTGCGTCACCCCTCTTCCGACACCGGCGCGCGCGACCTGTTAACCCTGTAACTCTCTAGCGCCGCTGAATGCGAACGCCGCCCAGCGCGGCGGCAACACCCACCAGAACGGCACTCACAATGAATGGCGTGTGCGACTTTGAGCGGCGCAGCGCCGTCACCGGGTGGCTGAACGTCAAGATCGGCCACTGGCGCTCGTGCGCGATGCGGGTCAGCACTCGATCAGGATTGACGGCGTAGGGATGTCCGACGATCTCGAGCATCGCCACGTCGGTCTCGGAGTCTGAGTAGGCCGAGGACTCGGCGAGATCTATTCCTCGTTCGCGCGCCAACTCGCTGATCGCGAAGGCCTTGTTGGCTCCTTGGGCGAAGAACTCCATCTCGCCCGTGAACTTGCCCTGCTCGTCGATCGTGGCGCGCGAGGAGATGGCGCCCGTAATGCCCAACAACTCGGCGAAGGGCTCGACAATCTCCGCCGGGGCGCTGGAGACGAGGTAGACCTCTTCGCCCTGGGCCAGGTGGTGGTCCACGAGTTCGAGGGCCTCGGCGTAGAGCAGCGGCTCAATGACCTCGCTGATCGTCTCTTTGACCAGTCGTCGTACCTCGTCTCGGTCCCAGCCTTGGGTGATCTTGAGGACCGACGTGCGAATTTTTTGCAGTCGCTCTTCGTCCGCCCCAAAGCGCTGAAACCATAGTTGAGTGAGACCGGCGCGAATCAAGGTCCGTCGGTGAAGGAGTCCGTGGGCGTGAAGTTCCGGTCCGAGCGCCACGAGTGACGATTTGACGATGACCGTCTTATCCAGGTCAAAAAAGGCCGCACGCACGGATCCATGCTAGGTCCGCGCCAGCGTTTTTTAGGTTGGGCTTAGCCGATGAAGGCCATCGTGCAGTCCTCGGCCGAATCCGTCCGCGCCATGAGCACGACGTGATCGCTCTCGAGGAAGTGCATCGAGGCGGAGGGGACCAGGGGCTGTTCGTTGCGTACGACGGCTACCACTCGCAGGGAGTCGGGAAGGCGTAACTCATCCAGCGTGAGATTGTTCACGACCGCGGGGGAGTTCGCGTCGAGTGTCACTTCGATGAGGCGCATTTTGCCGTGCGCGAGCGTCATGAGTTCGATGATGGCGCCCACCTCGACTGCTTCATCGACCAAGGACGTGATCAACGCGGGGGTGGACACTGATACGTCGACGCCCCAGCTCTCGTTGAAGAGCCACTCATTGCGCGCGTTGTTGACGCGGCTGATGACACGAGGAACGCCGAACTCCTGCTTGGAGAGCCAGCTGATCACCAAGTTGTCTTCGTCGTCACCGGTTGCGGCGATCATGACGTCCGCGCCGCGCACGTCGGCCGAGGCCAGGCTCGAGTACTCACAGGCGTCGGCGTGAAGAACCGAGACTCCCGGCAGCATGGTCTTCAAACGTTCGGCTCGATCTCCGACCTGTTCCATCAGGGTCACGTCGTGGTGGCGATCAATGAGATCGAGCGCGATCGAGGTTCCGACCGACCCTCCACCGGCGATGACGACTTTCACAGGGGCACCCCCGCCAGCAGGTCGTGCAGAGCTCGGAGTCCGTCGTGGGTGACGACGAACTCCAAGAGGTCGTCCTCCTGAGCGAAGAGACCCTCGATGCTAACTCGACCGACGCCGGCGCGGACGATGCCCACCAGGCGAACGGAGTCACCGACGTTGAAGTCCGACACGGGCTTGCCCGCCAACGCGTCGGGCACGATGCGTTCGACCAAGTGCATGGTGTTGGCGGTGTCACTCCACTCGATGGAGTCGTCCGAGGGAAGCATCCAACGCTTTACCTGCTGGGTGGTCCAGAGCGAGGTGGCCACGGTGGGGATGCCGAGCTTCATGTAGATGTCGGCTCGCGCGGGGTCGTAGATGCGTGCCACCACGTTCTTGATGCTGTAGTGATCGCGGGCGATGCGCGCGCACAGGATGTTGGTGTTGTCGCCGCTGGTGACGGCGGCGAGCGCGTCGGCGGTCGTGGCCTCGGCCTGCAGCAGGGTGTCGCGGTCGAATCCCGAGCCCACGATGGTGCGCCCGTGAAAGTGAGTCAGGCGGCGCAGATTGTCCCGGTTCTTGTCGATCACGATCACCGAGTGGCCCTCATCGGAGAGTTCCATGGCCAGTTCTGAGCCGACTCGGCCACAACCGACCACGATGATATGCACGCTCTCATCAGACCACATCGTGTGTTTTTCCCGCAACTTTCGCGAAAGTTCTTGCCATTGGACGTCGCGGGAGCAGCCTTCAGCGAAATTAAGTGACTTAGTATCGACACCGTGTCAGATGAGGAGAAACCAGCGTCCCGGCGCGCGCCCCTGCTGACTTCTCACGCAAATCTCGTCAAGTTCTACCCCGAAACGTGGAACTATCGCCTCAAGCGTGTCTTTCTCGGCAAGCCCCTGGTCAGTGAGCAACTGAGTGGCGAGCGACTCAGTCGGCCCATTGCTTTGGGAGTACTTGCTCCGGACTGCATCTCGTCCTCGGCGTACGGTACCGAAGAGATATTGACCCAGATGACGCCCGCCATTGGTTTGGCGGCGTTCGCCCTCGTCGTGCCGATCATGTTCGTCATCATCGGGGTGCTCTTTTTCGTGACCACCTCGTACTGGGACGTCATCAAGTACTACACGACGGCCGGCGGCTCCTACGTCGTGGCGCGCGACAATTTTGGCCCGAAGGTGGCCCAGATCGCGGCCGTCGCCCTGTTGATTGACTACACGGTCACGGTGGCCGTTCAGTGCTCGGCCGGGACGGCGGCACTCACGACCGCGTTTCCCGCCCTGACCAAGCACTTCCCGTTGGTGGGCAACGGCACGTTGTTGATGACGGTCATCGTCGTCTTGATCTTGATCTTTGGAAATCTTCGGGGCATTCGCGAGGCCGGGAGCTACTTCGCGTTCCCCACGTATTTCTACGTCGTCATGCTGTCGGCGACAATACTTATTGGCTACTACAAGAAAGTCGTCGGGACGCTCCACCTGATCCCCCAACCGGCCACCAATCTGCTGGTCAAGGGGCATCTGGGTACCTCGGGTCACGGTGTTCTCATGGGTCTCGCGTTTTTGACGTTGCTGCGGGCCTACGCGAACGGCGGCTCGTCGCTGACGGGCCTGGAGGCCATCAGCAACGGGGTGGGGAGTTTTCGCCGACCGGAGTCTCCCAACGCTCGAGTCACTCTGGTGGTGATGTCCTCGGTGCTGGCGTTCTTGCTCCTCGGTACCACGCTGTTGGCCCACTGGACCCACGCCTTCCCCTACGCGGCGGGCTCGCCCACCGTAGTGGGTCAGGAAGTTTCGGACGTCTTTGGCGCGCACGGAATCGGTCACCTCATCTTCTTTGTGGTACAGATCGCCACCGTCATGATCCTCTACACCGGGGGAAACACCTCCTTCAACGGGTTCCCGTTTCTCGCCAACTACGTGGCGGGCGACAAATATCTTCCGCGTCAGCTCACCAAGCGAGGTCACCGCCTGGCTTTTTCTAACGGCATCTTGGTGCTGGGCGTGGTGTCGTTGGCCTTGATCATCGCTTTCAACGCCTCGGTCGACGCCCTCATTTCTCTCTACGCCATCGGCGTCTTCACCGGATTCACCATGGCGGGCGCGGGCATGGTGGCGCGGCATCTGCGCGTCAAAGAACCTCACTGGCGTCGCGGCGTGGCCATCAACGCCACGTCCGCCTTCGTCACCTCACTGGTCGTGGTCATCTTTGTCATCGCCAAGTTCACCGAGGGGGCCTGGATCATCGTGGTGGTGGGCCCGATTATGTACTGGGGACTGATGCGCTTTCACCGTCAGTATGTGCGAGAAGAGAAGGCCTTCGAGGCCAACAGCGCCCGCGCGGGCATGAAGATCCGCATGAACCGAGTGATCGTCTTTGTCGATAACTACGACCTGCCCACCGAGCGCGCCTTGTTGTACTGCGCCTCGCTCAACGCCTATTCCATCCGGGCCGTGCACTTCGACGTGGACAACCTCGTGACCAAACGCCTCGAGGCGAACTGGGGTCGGGTCAACACCGCCTCGGCCACCGTGAGTCTGGAGATCGTCGAGTGCGAGGACCGACGGGTGGATCGAGCGGCGCTGGAACTGGTGGCCGACGCCGTGCGAGACCCCGACGTGTTCTGCATGGTCATTCTGCCCCGGCGCGGCTTCGTCTCGCGACTGCAACGTCTCCTGCACGACCGCACGGCCGACGAGATATCCAACGCCGTTATGCACGTGCCGCGAACCGCGGCCACGATCATCCCGTACCGCGCGCTTCGCCGCCTCACGCAGGGCCAACTCACCGAAGAGCCGGTCAGTGACGAAGTCACCCGAGGGGGGGTACGCGCGGCGTCCAATCTCGCGGCCGATGTGAAACTGCAGTCGCGTTCAGGTGACGCTCTTCCGATCGGCGCTCTGGTCGAGCGCGAGTCGGTGGAGATTGCCGGGCGCGTTCGTTCGATGGCGATCGGCAACGAGAGCGGCGCTCACGAACTTCGCTGCGTGATCACCGACAACTCGGGCTCGATCACCCTCGTCTTCCAGGGCCGCACCAGCGTGCCGGGCATCGAACGAGGCACGCGTCTCTTAGTGAAAGGCACCGTGACGTCTCTTCGTCGAGAAGCGGTGATCTTAAATCCGCAGTATGAGATAGTGGCCGCACCCCAGGGCGATAGCTAAGAGTTCTTCGCCTCACGCACCCGCCCGTTCACGTACGGCCAGCGGAGCGACCAGGGGCGCTTTGGCGGTTAATGACACGAGGAGAGACCATTGCGTGTCTATCTTGTGCAGAGACAGTCCGAGGTGGCGATAGTGTGTCACGCCGTGAGAGACCTGAGAGGTGGTGAGCATGGCTAGAGCACTCGTAATCGTCGAGTCTGTTGCCAAGGCAACGCGTATTCAGGGCATGCTCGGCTCTGACTACATCGTGAAACCGTCCATCGGCCACATCCGCGATCTCCCCCAAAGCGCGGCCGACATACCGGCCTCGGTGAAGGGCGAGAAGTGGGCGCGCCTCGGCATCAACGTCAACGATCACTTCAAGCCGGTCTACGTCGTCTCGAGCGATCGTAAGAAAATCGTCTCGGAGTTGAAGGCCGCGTTGAAGGAGGTCGATGAGCTTTACCTCGCCACCGACGAAGACCGCGAAGGCGAGGCCATCGCCTGGCACCTTCAAGAGGTTCTGAACCCGAAGATCCCGGTGAAGCGAATGGTCTTTCACGAGATCACCCCGGCCGCTATCACCAAGGCGGTCAGCGAGACGCGCGACTTGGACCTGCGCCTCGTCGATGCCCAGGAGGGCCGTCGCTTTCTTGATCGATTGGTCGGCTACGAAGTCTCCCCCGTTCTCTGGCGCGCCGTCGACAAGGCCCGATCGGCTGGTCGCGTGCAGTCCGTGGCCATTCGCTTGGTCTGTGAGCGCGAGCGCGAGCGCATGGCTTTTCGCTCCGCTACCTGGTTCGATGTGACGGCGACCATGAGTGCGGCCACCTCCTTTGAGGCCACCCTCGACAGCGTGAACGGCGCCGCGCTCGCCACCGGCAAGAACTTTGACGCGCGGGGTCGCCTCGAGGCGAAGGGCGCCTTGGAGGTCCTTCGCCAACCGACCGCCCTCTCGATCGCGCGAGAACTGACGGGATCCGCGTTGCGAGTTGAGGCCATCACCTCTACTCCGCGCACCCAACGACCCCAGGCTCCCTTCATGACGTCGTCGTTACAGATCGAGGCCAGCCGCAAGTTGCGCTTCGACCCCGAGCGCACGATGCGCGCCGCGCAGCGACTCTACGAGCAGGGTTGGATCACCTACATGCGAACCGACTCCACGACCCTGTCGGACGAGGCCATCCGGGCGGCTCGCGCTCACGCGGCGTCGATGTTCGGCGACGACTACGTGGCCGACCAGCCGCGCCGTTACGACCGCAAGGTGAAGAACGCCCAAGAGGCGCACGAAGCCATTCGCCCGGCCGGCGAGTCGTTTCGCAGCCTGGATGAGGCGTCGAGTCACCTAGGCGGCGACGAGCGCGCGCTGTACGACTTGATCTGGAAGCGCACCATCGCCTCACAGATGGTGGACGCCCGTCTGACTCAAGACCGCGTGCGACTCTCGGGGACGTTGTCGAACATTGAGGGCATGGACGGCGACGTGGCCGTGGGACTCAGCGCCAGCGGTCTGCGCATCGAGTTCGCGGGTTTTCGTCGCGCCTACGTGGAAGGAACCGACGACCCCGAGGCCGAACTGGCCGACCAAGAGCGCTTGTTGCCCGCGCTCCACGAGGGCGCGTCGGTGCCGGTCGCCAGTGCCGAGGCGAAGGCCCACGACACCCAGCCGCCCGACCGTTACTCCGAGGCGACTTTGATCAAGAAGCTGGAGGACCTGGGCATTGGACGGCCCTCGACGTACGCCTCAGTGATGAAGACGATCGATCGACGCGGCTACGTCTGGAAGAAGGGGAAGTCCCTGGTGCCGACCTTTCGCGCGTTCGCGGTGGTGAATCTACTCGAGCACTATTTCGCCGACCTCGTCGACTATCAGTTCACCGCGGCCATGGAGGATCAACTGGACGAGATCGCCCAGGGACGTCAAGACCTCGAGCCGTGGCTACGCAAGTTCTACTTCGGTGACGCCGAGGCGACCAGTGAGTTCGCGCGACTCGGCCTCGAACACATGACCCACGAGCCTCACGAGTTCGATTTCGCCGCGATCAACTCCCTGCTCCTTGGTGAGGCGCCCGACGGGGGGATGGTCTCGGTTCGTTCGGGACGCTATGGCCCCTACCTGGTGCACGGCGAGGAGCGCGTGTCGATTCCCGAGGCGACAGAACCCGACTCGCTCACCGTGGAGCACGCCTTGGAGCTGCTGGCCGCCCCGAGCAACGACCGCGAGCTGGGCCGCGACGACGCGGGCGACACTATTTATCTGAAAGCTGGACGCTACGGCCCCTACGTCCAGATCGGCGAGATGACCGATCCGAAGGACAAGCCCAAGACCGCCTCTCTGCTCTCGACCATGTCACCCGAGACGATCACCCTGGATGACGCGAAACGCCTTCTGTCCTTGCCGCGTGTGGTGGGTCAACATCCCGAGGGCGGGGAGATCCATTCCCAGAACGGCCGTTACGGCCCGTATCTGACCTGGGAGAAGGAAACTCGTTCCCTGGAAGACGAGGATCAGATCTTCACCGTTGATCTCGAAGGGGCGCTCGCCCTCTTCGCCCAGCCCAAGGCCCGGGGGCGTCGCGCCGCGGCCAAACCCCTGGCCGACCTCGGCGACGACCCGGTGACCCACCGTCACGTGGTGGTGCGCAGTGGTCGCTTCGGCCTCTACGTCACCGACGGTGAGACGAACGCCACCTTGCGCATCGGTGACACTCCCGAGACGATCACCTTGGACCGCGCCTCAGAACTCTTAGCCGAACGCCGAAACGCCGAGCCGTCGACGCGAGTGCGAAAGGCCCCCAAGAAAACGACCAAGGCACCGGCCACGGCTTCGAAGAAGGCCCCCAAGAAAACGAAGAAGATAACGAAGAAGGCGACCGGGGCGAAGAAGGCTACCAAGGCCAGCGCGTCGGCGAAACGCGACGCCGTGACCAAAGGTGCCGCGGCCAACGCCGCGCTGCTGGCGTCTCGCGGCGACGACTCGTGACCGAGCGCGGTACCTTCCTCGTCTTTGAGGGCATCGACGTGAGTGGCAAGAGCACCCAAGCGCGGCGCCTCGCCGACCTTCATGACGCGCTGTTCACCTTTGAGCCCGGCGACACGCCCCTCGGAGTCGAGCTGCGCCACTGGCTCTTGGACGCGGGAACTCCCATGGCGCCGGTGACCGAAGCGCTGTTGATGCTCTCGGACCGATCGCACCACGTCACCAGTGTGATCGAGCCGGCGTTGCGCGAGGGGCGCTCGGTCGTGAGTGATCGCTTCTTCGCCTCGACGTTGGCCTACCAGGGGTACGGGCGAGGCGTCGATCTCGCGTTACTGCAGTCGGCCAGCGAGCTGGCGATCGGCTCGACGCGCGCGAACGTGACGATCCTTCTGGACGTGCCTCTCGAGGTTGTCAATGAGCGGCGGGCCCACGACAAGAAGGATCGTTTCGAGTCGGCCGACGCCGCGTTTCACGAGCGCGTGCGCGAGGGATATCTGGAACTGGCCGCGCGCGACGGCTGGATCGTGGTGGACGGCTCGCACAGCCCTGATGAGGTGGCGAAGGTGATCGACGAGCGGGTAGCCCACCTACCCTGGTGAGATGGCTGACGTCTTTGACCGACTAGTGGGACAAGATCGCGCGGTCGCCGCCCTTCGCCAGTACGCGCTCAACCCCGTTCACGCCTACCTCTTCAGTGGACCACCCGGAGCCAGCGTGCGCGACTCGCTCTTCGCCTTCGCCGCGGCCCTGCAGTGTCCCCGGCACGGCTGTGGTGAGTGCGACGTCTGTCGTCTCGTACGCGACGAACAAGACGCCGACGTGTACGTGGCCGAGCGATCCGGCGTGTCATGGCGAATGGAAGAGATTCGTGAAGCGGAACGGATCGCGCGACGTCGGCCGCTCGGCTCGGGCTATCAAATCGTGGTGATCGAAGACGTCGAACTAACCACCACCGGCGCGTCCCCGACCGCAGCCGCGTTGTTGAAGTCTCTCGAAGAGCCTCCTCCTCGCACGATCTTCCTCTTGAGCGCCGAAGAAGTTCCCGAAGAGCTCGACACGATCGTCTCTCGTTGTGTCGATGTGAAACTGCGGGCGTTGAAAGAGGCCGATCTCGGGGCGATTCTGGTGGCGGAGGGTGCGAGCGAGGCCGTCGCCGCCAGCGCGGCGGCGGCCGCGAATGGGAACTTGCGCCGGGCGCGGGTACTCGTGCGCGACCCCGAGCTCGCCCAGCGCGTCGAGCAGTGGCGAGCGGTGCCCGAGCGCCTCACCGGCAAGCCGTCGGACTCTTCGCGCGTGGCGAAGGAGCTCGCCGCGTCCCTCGACGAGGCAATGGAGCCGTTGGCGCAGATGCAACAAGAGGAGCTGGAGCGGCGGGCGAGCGACGCGCGAGAGTTGGGCGGGCGAGTCGCGAAACGCGACGTCGAGGCCCAGTTCAAGCGCGAGCAACGTCGATTTCGTCGCGACGAGTTGCGCTTTGGTCTCAGTGCCCTAACCGGGGTCTACCGCGATCGAATGATCGACAACGTCGAGGCGCAGGGTGACGCGCAAAGCCAGTATCGAGTGGGCGCCTCCCTGCGGGCCATCGACGCGCTCAGCGAAGCCAACCGACGCCTCGACACCAACCTGGACGAGTCACTCCTCTTGCACGACCTGATGTTTTCACTCATGGATTTCTAGGCGCCAAGAGCCCAGGAAATCGATCGTGTAATGTTGCTCTCTGCGCCTGGGTAGCTCAGTCGGTAGAGCAACGCATTCGTAATGCGTAGGTCAGGAGTTCGAATCTCCTCCCAGGCTCCGACTCTCGTTGAGACCACTCCAGTCGTCACTGGGGTGACGAGTGAGGCAGTTGGTTTTTCGGCTGCGGCCGGCGCCCTGGTCGGCGTCGCGAGGCGAAGAGATCGCCTCGTTCCCTTAGGTTATATTCGGAACATGTCGAACGGTCCCGTCCAAGCGACGGCGTTGCGCCCTAGTGCAGACGCGAGCCTTGGGCGTAAGGCCATCGTCAGTATTCAACACGTCACCAAGACTTTCGGGGAAGGTCTGGCGGTTGACGACCTCAATCTCGAGATTTACGAGGGAGAGTTTTTCAGTCTCCTGGGACCCTCGGGCTGCGGCAAAACGACGACACTACGGATGCTCGGTGGTTTCGAAGAGCCAACCGTGGGACGTATCTTCCTCGGCGGTAAAGAGGTAACGCACCTGGCCCCCTACCGGCGCGACGTGAACACCGTGTTTCAGTCGTACGCGCTCTTTCCGCACCTCAGCGTCTTCGAAAACGTGGCCTTCGGCCTCAAACGCAAACACTTGGACAAGTCCGAGATCCGTCGTCGAGTCTCAGAGATGTTGGAGATCGTGGATCTGCCAACCTTGGAGGGGCGACGCACGGCCCAACTGTCGGGAGGACAGCAACAGCGCGTGGCTTTAGCGCGCGCGTTGGTGAACGAACCGACGTTGCTGCTGCTCGATGAGCCTATGTCGGCCCTCGACGCGAAGCTTCGACATCAGATGCAGATCGAGCTCAAGCGAATCCAGACACAAGTTGGAATTACCTTCTTGTACGTTACGCACGACCAAGAGGAGGCCATGACCATGTCAGACCGACTCGTGGTGATGCGTGCGGGCTGCATTGAGGGTATCGGTACTCCGCGTGACGTATACGACCATCCCACGACAGAGTTTGTCGCAACCTTTTTGGGAGCGTCGAACTTATTGGCGGGTGAAGTGTCGGGGATCGAAGGGGTGACCGCGACGGTCGCCCTCAGCGGGGGCGGCACGTTGCGACTACCGGTGGACCGGCTGCCCGAGTCGCGAGTGGGTGCACCCGTCAAGGTGGGCGTGCGTCCCGAAAAAATCAGCATTGGGCTCAGCGACGAGATGGTGGGGTCTGATAGCAACGTCCTGCGCGGTCGCGTGAGAGTCTCGACCTTTACCGGTGTGGGAAATCAGTACCTCGTTGAGATGCCCTGGGGCGTGGACCTGACGGTCTATGCCCAGAACATTGGTCAGGCATCGGCGCCGCGCAGCGGTGACGAGGTCGTACTCACGTGGCCCATTGAGCACACGTTTGGCGTACGTCCGATGACCGGGAATGTCATGGAAGATACAACAGGGGAGAATCTCGATGAGTGATGCCAACGGCAACGCAAAGCCCGAAGGGATCGATCCGGCGCTGTGGCGCGGGCTCACCCAGCCGCGACTGACGAGGCGTCAGGCGCTGGCGATGGGTGGGGGACTTGCGGGCTCCCTGATTCTGGCCTCCGGTGCGTCGGGCGCATCGCTGCCCAACGCCGGTGTGGGTACGAAGTCCTGGTGGAAGAAGGAGAAGTTGCACCACACGGTGAATTTTGCGAACTGGCCCTTGTACATCGACACCCTGAACGGCAAGTATCCGTCTCTCGAACACTTCACCAAGACCACGGACATCAAGGTGAACTACTTCCAAGTGATCGACGACAATACATCGTTCTACGCGAAGATTCGGCCTTCCTTGGCTGCAGGTCAGTCCACTGGGTACGACGTAGTCGTCATGACCAACAACAACCCGCCGTTGGGCTACCTGATAGAACTCGGCTGGTTGATCCCTCTCGATCACGCGATGATGACGAACTTTGACAAGTACGCCGGTCCGTTGGTGAAGAACCCGCCGTGGGACCGTGGCAACAAGTACACCATGGCCTGGCAGTCGGGGTGGACCTCGATCGCCTACAACTCCGAGAAGGTGAAAAGTCCCGGCGACAGCGTACAGATTTTGTTCGACAAGAAGTACGCCGGACGAGTTGGAATGTTTAACGACCCCTACGAACTAGGTAGCGTGGGACTTCTGGCCTTGGGTATCGAGCCCGCCACGTCCACGGAGAAGGACTGGGCAAAGGCGGCCACCTTGTTGCAGAAGCAAAAGAGTGACGGGATCGTGGCGGCCTACTACGACCAGAGTTATATTCAGCACCTCAAGAATGGCGACGTCTGGATCGCCCAGGCGTACTCCGGTGACATCTACCAGGCCAACTTGGACGCCAAGTACAAAGACCTGGTGCTGATGACCCCCAAGGAGGGGCTCATGATGTGGACTGACAACATGTGCATCCCGCTGTACGCCCAGAACCCCAAGGATGCCATGACCTTGATGGACTACTACTACAGTCCCGTAACCCAGTCGGTGGTTGAGTACTACAACGACTACATCTGTCCCGTACCCTCGGCAAAACAGCAGCTCCTGCACCCCACCAGTTGGAACAAGGCTGCGTTGGCTTCGCTGAAACCTGAGATTGGTCTGCCGACGTCGGCGTCCGCCGACTCTCCATTGGTCTTTCCCTCGGGCCGCGAGTCTTCCTTGACGAAGACCTACTACCAGTTCAAGAACCAAGAGGAAATCGACGCGTGGACCAACTTGTTCCTGCCGATCATCCAGGGGGCGTAGAGCTCCACCGTCGTCGCTCGGGCCTATGGGGTAAGCGCGTTGCGCCGTATCTGCTGAGCCTGCCCGCGGTGGTGTGGCTCCTCTTATTGTTCATTGTGCCCTTGGCGATCATGCTGTCGCTGTCGCTCAAAACGTGCAGCCCCGCGTCGGGGGTGTGCTACATGACGTGGAGTTGGGGCGAGTTGCCCCACGAAGTGAACGTGTATCACTCGCAGTTCGTCACCAGCCTCGAGTACGCGGCCGCCGCGACAGCCATTGATCTCGTGTTGTCCTTTCCCATCGCCTATTGGATTGCCTTTTATGGCAAGCGCAAGAAGAACTTCTTCTTGATGATGTTGCTGGTGCCTTTCTTCGTGTCGTTTGTGATTCGCACTCTGGTGTGGGAGTTCATCCTCTCGGACAACGGGTTCTTCATGACGTCGCTTCGTCACCTTCACCTCATTTCGTCGAACTTTCACGTGCTGGGAACCGGATACGCGGTGATCGCAGGATTGGCGTACAACTATCTGCCCTTTACGGCGCTGCCTCTGTACGTCGCCCTGGAGCGGATCGATCATCGGGTAGTCGAGGCGGCCCATGACCTCTACGCCAGTCGCCGCGATGCCTTTTTGAAGGTTGTGTTTCCGTTGTCGATCCAAGGCATCTTCGCGGCTTTCCTCCTGACGTTTATCCCGGCCTTTGGGGACTACGTGAACCAGCAGATTCTCGGTGGCGCCTCCAGCACCATGATCGGGACGGTCATTCAAAATACCTTTCTGGTCACCGGCGACTACGCGGCCGGGTCGTCGCTCTCGATAGTGCTGTTGGTGATTTCCTTGGTGGGCATTTGGCTGTACGCGAGGGTCTTGGGCTCGAGATCGATTGAGGGTTATCTGTGAGCGCGATGAGCGAAGTCGCCCTCGCGAACGACGCACCGCTCGGCGCGCCCACCCCCCGACCACGCCACTGGGGCCGTTTCATCCTGCCCGCGTACTCCTGGCTGATCATTGCGTACCTGGTGTTTCCGATCGCGGTGATGTTCGTCTACAGCTTCAATAAGTCAGTCGGCGGCGTGCCCCAGGTGAGTTTCACCTGGAATGGATTTACCACGTCGTGGTATCGCGAGTGGAACAGCGCTCCGGGTCTCAGCGCGTCGTTCTGGCTGTCGATTCGACTGGCGCTGATCACCACCGCGGTGTCGAGCGTTTTGGGAACTTTGCTCGCCATGGCGCTGGTACGCTACCGCCCCAAGCAGTTTCGAGGTAAGGGACTGATCGAGCAGGTTCTGTTCGTGAACATTGCCGCACCCGAGATTGTGATGGGGGCGTCGTTGCTCGGTCTCTTCGTGACCTTCAATATCGGGCGTGGATTCCTGACCCTGGTGTTGGCCCACGTGATGTTCTGCATCGCGTACGTCACGGTCACCGTGCGCGCCCGTCTGGCGGGCTTCGATCGATCCCTGGAAGAGGCCTCGTACGACCTGGGCGCCGGACCCCTTACGACCTTTCGTCGTGTGACGCTACCGATGATTATGCCCGGGGTGATGGCGGGTGCACTGATGGCTTTCGCGCTCTCGATTGACGACTTCATCACGTCGAACTTCGTGAGCGGCACGAGCACGCCTTTCCCCGTGTTGGTATACGCCTCCACTCGCGTAGGCATTCCACCTCAGGTATTCGTCTTCGGCACCGTGATATTCGCGGCGGGGATTGCACTGGCTCTGGCGAGTCTGGTACTGGCGAAAAAAGGAACCTGATCTCTGATCGGGGCTCGACGTACGGTGCGAATCGCGTGGCACCTAACTCGCGAGCGCGTACACGACCTCAACCTGCACGCTGATCGACTGTGACCCCGCTTGCACGGGCACCTTGTTCGTGGCCGCGGCGCTGGCGAACTCACCGAAGGGCAGCACGATCCCGCTCGATCCGGTGTTCTCTTGGTCGACCACCTTCACAATGGAGTTCACCGTGGTGCCGCCGCCCTTGGCGATCTGACTGGCCTCGGTGTGGGCGTTGCGAATGGCGCGCGCCCGAGCA
Source organism: uncultured Acidimicrobiaceae bacterium (assembly GCA_963756325.1). Classification (GTDB taxonomy): domain Bacteria; phylum Actinomycetota; class Acidimicrobiia; order Acidimicrobiales; family RAAP-2; genus RAAP-2. The sequence goes on along the minus strand of CAVWNE010000013.1, from coordinate 220,260 downwards.
GCCGCCAGGTACTTCGACTGGTTGGAGATGGAGAACGTGATTCCGCTCAACTGGATGCCGTTGCCCACGGACTTGGCCGCGCCGTCGATGGCGGTTCCGACCGTGGCAATGTCGTGAGACGTGACGTTGAGGTTGTCCTGGGCCGTGAAGCTGATGATGGTGCCCAGGGCGTTGGTGTTGTCGTAGATGTTGAGTCCCGAGGTCTGGAGGTTTTTCTTGGTGATGCCGTCCTTCAGCAAGGTTGCCTCAAGGGCTGCCGTCTTCTGGTTGTTTTCCGCCAGGGCCGCGTCGGCGCTCGCGGCGGTGGTCGAGACGCCGATCTGAAAGCTCACGGTGTTGGGCGTCCCGGTCACGGTGCCCGAGCCGGTCACGGTGATGGTGGCCGGCGCCGCGCCCTTGTTGTTGCGCCCCAGAACCACGCCGGTGAAGGCGATGGCCGCGATCACCAGAGCGAAAACGGGCAGGAAGATCATCCGGGCCGAGTAGCGCCCCGCTCGTGCGTCGCGGTGCCCCGAGGGGTTCTCATCGGGGGTGTCAAGGTGGTCGGTCACGGGGTCTCCTTTGTCCACGGGCGTCGATCGCGACGTGGAAACGATGAGGGCCGCGCTGAGCACTCATCGTCGTACTTGGTAACTGTCGCGAATAAGGAAAACTTACGGCGAACTTTAGAAATCAGGGGACGAGGGAGTGGACGATCGCCGTGAAGTCAGCCGAACGCTCCTCCCAGTTGTGGTAGCGATCGAAACTCGGGGCGGCCGGGGAGAGCAGGATCACGCCTTCTTTGCCAAGGGACGCCCGCGCGACTTCCACGGCCTCGCGCATGGCGGAGGCGACGTGCTGGACGAGGTCGGGGCGGCGTTGGCGCACCTCATCGGAGAGGCGAGCTCCGGCGTTGCCCATGGTGACGAGCGTGGTCGGTGAAGAACGGTCAACGAGGGCCTGGGCCAACTCGGCGTAGTCCACGCCGCGGTCGAATCCACCGGCGATGAGGACGAGAGGGACGTCCACAAAGACCTCGAGCGCGGCGAGGGCGGGCAGCACCGACGTCGCGAGACCGTCGTCGATGTAGCGAATCGTGTTCGCGCCGGATCCCTCGCGGGCAACGAGCGTCAGTCGACCGCGCAGGGGAGTGAAGTCCGAGGCCCGACGTTCGACGGCGCCACGAGTCGACTCGATGGCGTCACCGGTGAGAGCGGACACGGCGGCGAGGGCCAGGGCGACGTTGGAGTTGTTGTGCTCGCCAATCAGTCCGAGCGACGTGGCGAGCGAGGTCGCGTCACTCGCCACGTAGTGCAGCGTTCCGCCGATTTGGGCCTCGTGTTCGTGGAGGGTGGCGTTGTCGGCGACCAGGGTGACGTGCTCACCAGCCGCGCGAGTGAGCGAGAGTTTGTCGTGGCGATACTGCTCGAGCGAGCCGTGCCAATCCACGTGGTCCTCGCCGAGAGAGGTCACCACTACCACGCGCGGCGCCACGTCAAGATCGACTACTTGAAAGCTCGACACCTCGAGCACAATCCAACCCTCGCTGGTATCGACTCGCGGGTCATAGGGAGGCTGACCAATGTTGCCGAGACGTTGAGCACGTTGCCCGAGGCACTCGAGGAAAAAAGTGACGAGCGAGGTGGTGGTCGACTTGCCCTTGGTGCCGGTGACGGCGACCACTCGGTCGAGATCCGTGTCGTGCAGCCAGAGATTGAGTGCCGACGTGACCGTGACGCCCTTCTTCTCCAGTTCGAGAACGTCCTCACGTCGTCGCGGTATGCCGGGGCTCTTCAGGACGACTTCACACGCAGCGAGGGCGTCGAGTCCTCCGCGATCGGTGACGAGAGCCGTCTCGTCGACCCCCTCTACGTCATCAACGATGACCAGCTCGGCCACGTCGCGCAGGCGAGACGCGGCGGCGCGGCCCTCCACGCCGTAACCGAATATTCCTACGCGCTTGCCCGCGAGGTCAGCGAAGCCAGTGGGCCGGAACACGGCTCGGGCCTTCCTGTTCGAGCAAGGACTCAAAGGGGCGTGAGGGCTTCGCTTCGCGGGACAGTGCAGCCAGTCGCGACTCGTCGCGCCACTCGTCGAGTTCACTCACGCGCTCGAGCGCGGCCGCGCTCTCGTCGGGATCGCCGACGCACTCAAAAGGCTTGTACACGGTGCCTACCCCGACAAGGACGCGCAACTGGTCACTCCGTCGGTCATCGCTGAGGGGCTCGTGGTGGAAGATGTCGACCAGCGCCTCTCGGGAGAGAAACGGCGCGAGCATCAGGTTGATAAAGAGACACTTGTCGCACTCGCCGCACCAGGTGTCAAGGCGTCGATCGCGCGCCTGGGCGAAAGCCCGGTTGCAGCTTCGAAAGACGTGGTGAAACTGAGGGAGATCACTGAAAACCTGCGCGACCCAGATCTCGCTGCGGTCTCGAAGGAAACTGGCGACCGTCAGTTGATCGCCGATTCGCTCGCTCAGCGCCTCGGCAATAAGTACCTCGGCGCCGAGCGACTTGCTCCATTGGTGATTGATCTCGAGGTCGTTCCAGCGCAGGTTTGGCGCCGAGGCGGAGTGCTCATTGCTCATGACGACGCCCCCGCGCTCCGAGGCGACGGCCGCCACTGCCGCCAGCAAGGTGACCATGGCCGTCACCGGTACGTGACCGTGAAAGAACGGCTCGTCGCCAAGAAGCTGCGCGTCCAAGCTGCGGGTGGCTCGAACGATCTTGAGTCCCGTGACGGCGGCTGTCGCTTCGAGCGGCGTAAAGCGCCCGCTCGAAGGGCTCACCACGAAGAGGGTCTGATCAAGGTGATCGGCCAGCATGGCCGTCGTCACGACCGAGTCGATGCCTCCGCCAAAGGGGACCAGTACGCGTTCGGGGTCGAGGGTGAGTTTCGACGCCACCACTTCGGTGCCGCCGAAAATCTCGACGTCATCGAGGGGCAGTTGGTTGCGAAAGGCGAACTCGCCCAGTCCTTCGTGCAACGCGGCCACGAGGAGTTTCGTGCCCGCGGCGCCCAGGGGCGTGCGACCGACATCCACCCGTCGAGCCGCCCCCGCCTTGTAGTACGAGAGACCGGCCACGAGAAACCAAAGCTCGGCCACGGCGCGAACGCCGGGCCCCTCGAGTGTGTCGACACCATCAAAGGTGACCATCTCGACGAAACTGCGCCCGTCCAGTTCATAGGTGGCGCGCAGCGTCAGGCCATCGATCTCGAGGCCGACGTAGCGAAAGAGGTCCGCGCGCGGGGTTGTCGCTTCACTCATGGCGTTTCTCATGCTACGGCTCGTCTCGCGACGAGGGCGAAGCGGCCACACGGCCGTTGCGCCCGGTCGCTAAAGAAGACCTCACCTCCGTCGGTGACGTCGCAGCTGAGCTCAATTCGATCGTCGTCCAGCCCCGCGTCGAGAAGCTGACGAGTGGCGACGAGCCGAAGGTCGAGTCGAGAGCGATCACCCCCGTCCGCGATGACCGCGCCCTCCACGTCTCTGAAGTGTTGCGCTACCTCGGGGCCCACCTGATATCTCTCTTTAGAAATGGACGGTCCCACAAACGCGTGAGTCGCGCGAGCGTCGAGACCCTCCACGGCTCGCGCGATGACCCCGACCTGTAGGCCGCGCCAGCCCGCGTGCACCACGGCGACCCGACCGGACGAAGGGTCAACGAGAGCCACTGGTACGCAGTCGGCCACCAGTATGGCGAGAGCGAGATTCGGCCCATCAGTGAAGAGGGCGTCCGCCTCGCTTGTCTGCGTAGACATGGCCCCGTCCAGCACGGCTGCGCCATGGACTTGGCGGACCGTGATCAGGTGATCAGAATCAACGCCGGCCGCACGCGCGACGAGGGCTCGATTTTCGCGCACTCGGCTTTCGTCGTCACCTACGTGGTCGCCCAGGTTCAGTGACTCGTAGGGTCCCGTACTGACGCCGTTGAACCGGTCAGTCACAAAGACGTCGACGCCGAGGTCGGCCAACGAGCGCGCGGGATACACCGTCAACGTCTCACGCTGCTGTGCGACCAGGGTTACGTCTCTTGGCATGCCGCGCAGTGTCCGATGACATCGAGAGCGTGCGATGACGCATGAAATCCCTGTTGGCGCGTGAGCTCGTCAACCATGGCGCTCACTGTGCGCTCGAACTCCAGCGTCGGAGTGACGTCGATAACACGTCCACACGATGAACAAAGCAAGTGATGGTGGTGGTGAGTGAGGTCTTCGGCTAACTCAAAGCGCGCAAACTCGTCGTTGGCCGCGATGCGGCGGACGACGCCCGCCACTTGAAGATCGGAAAGATGGCGGTAGGCGGAGCTGCGCGGGACATCGGGGATGGCGTGAGCGATATCGGAGATGGTAAGGGGCCGACCGGACGTGGCGAGAAGCTCGACTACCGCCTGACGCCCCGCGGTGTAGCGCTGCTCGATGCGACGCAAGTGGACCTCAACGAGTTCATGAAGCTCATCGTGAGACGAGTCGGTGTGCGCGTGGGGGGTTTCGCGAGGCGCCGAGTCGATCACCGTGGCCCCTCCGCTCCGTTCTTCATAGTCTCAATTGTAATGAGACTCAGTCTCAATCTACACTTTTCCCGTGCCCAACAAATCGCTCATCCCCGCGCGACTCTCGCTCATCGTCGCTCTCGTTCTGAGCGGCCTCACGGCGGCGGTTTTCACGACCGGTTCCGCCTCCGCGGGGTCGAAGCCAAGTCTCATTATCGCCATCGGTGCGGAGAACGAGTACGCGAACGTGCTGAGCCAGATCGGGGGCAAGTACGTCTCGGTCTCGGCCATTTTGAAGAACCCGAACACTGACCCGCACACCTTTGAGGCGAGCCCCAGCGTGGCTGAAGAGGTTTCCAAAGCCCAACTCATCGTGCAAAACGGTGTGGGCTACGACAGTTTCATGAACAATATTGAAGCGGCGTCGCCCAACTCGAAGCGGCAGTTGATCGTTGTCCAACACGTACTCGACCTTCCGACGGACACTCCCAATCCCCATCTTTGGTACAAGCCCACCACGATGCCCGCGGTCGCAAAGGCCATGGTGAAGGACCTGGACAAACTCGCACCAAGCCACTCGGCATACTTTGGCGCGAACCTCAAGTCCTTCGACGCGTCACTGGATCCGTGGTTTGCGGCGATCGCGGCCTTCAAGTCCAAGTATCCCCACACGCCGGTGGCTGTCACCGAGCCCGTCGCGGACTATCTTCTCCAAGCGATGGGCGCTCGCATCCTCACTCCCTTCGTCTTCCAAGCCGACATCATGAACGGTGTCGATCCGGCCCCGGAGGACATCACGCTCGAGGAGAACTACTTCACCAAGCACGAAGCGAAGTTCTTTTGCTACAACCAACAAGTCGTCGACGCTCTGACGACGTCTATTCGTCAGATTGCGACGAAGGCCCACGTTCCGGTAGTCGGCGTGTACGAGACCATGCCGACACCAGGCTTTGACTATCAGTCGTGGATGTTGGCCGAAACGAGGGCCATTGAGTCCGCCGTAACGTCTCATCGATCAACCCAGAAACTGTGAGCGACGTGGCCGCGGTCGCCCCGGTTCTAGACGTCGATGGCGTCAGTGTCTCCTTCGGCAGACGGACGATCCTCGACCAGGTGAGCTTTGCCGTACATCGTGGAGAGTTCACCGGCTTGATTGGCTCCAACGGGGCCGGAAAGACCACGCTGCTGCGCTCGATCCTTGGTCTCCAACGACTGGACGGCGGGGAGATTCGCGTGGAGGGGGAGCCTCTCTCTCGCCACAGCCCCCCCCTGGGCTACGTTCCCCAGAAGGTCCTCCTGGACCCCGATGTCCCGATGCGCGCCCGCGATTTCGTGGCGCTCGGTCTGGATGCGAATCGCTACGGATTCTCGAGGCGGACGTCCGCACAACGTGACCGAGTTCAAGAGATATTGCGTGACTTGGACGCCGAGCGCTTCGCCGACAGTCGGGTGGGCAGCCTCTCGGGGGGTGAACAACAGCGCGTGCTGATCGCCCACGCCCTCGTCAGCGAGCCCGCTCTGCTCTTGCTCGATGAGCCGCTCGCGAACCTTGATCCCAAAAGCGTCCAAGAGGTCGTTGCCCTGCTCCATCAGGTAGCCAGCGAACGTCACGTCGCCGTGCTGCTCTCCGCGCACGAGATGAACGCACTGTTGCCCGTGATGGACCGCATTGTCTACATCACGAACGGACGCGCGGCGAGTGGCACCACCGACGAGGTCGTGCGTTCTGACGTGTTAAGTGCGCTCTACGGGCATCACGTCGACGTGCTGAAGTTGCACGGACGAGTGCTGGTGGTCGCGGAGCCCGGTCAAGACGACGCCGAGATTCCCGAGCATCCCACCTTGACGGTGAACTGAGGCGCGTGCACTTCGTATTTGAGCCCGGTTTTTTCTCCAGCAGTCCCGTTCACATCGCGCTGGTCGTGGGCGCAATAAGCGCATTGGTGTCGGCCGTCGTGGGCGTCTTCACGGTGATGCGTGGCCAGTCGTTCGCCGGGCACGCCCTCACCGACGTAGCGACCACGGGAGGCTCGGGCGCGTTCTTCTTCAACTTCAGCCCGCTGGTTGGCTTCCTCGGAGCGGGCGCGGTGGGGGCCGGGGCGATGGATCTCATTGGTGTGGAACGGCTGCGCGGTCGAGACATCGCCACGGGAATTGTGCTCGGTTTCGCGACGGGGCTATCAGCGCTGTTTCTGTACCTTGACGCCACCAGGAACGCGACGACCGGCGTCAGTCAGCAGGTCCTTTTCGGATCGATATTCACTCTCGAGTCCACGACGATTCCTCTTGTGGTGGTGATGAGCGTGATCACGCTCGGTGCCCTCTTCCTCATCTATCGCCCACTTCTGCTCAGCTCGATCAGTCCGGATCTCGCGGCCGCGCGCGGCATTCGAGTTCGCGTGGTCGGAGTGCTGTTCATGCTGACGCTCGCGGTCGCGGTGGGCCTCTCTTCGATCGCCATTGGTTCGGTTCTTTCGACGGCCCTGCTGATCGGACCTGCGACGACGGCCTTGCGCGTCACGAGAAACCTGCGAGCCGCGATGGTCGTCGCGTGCGCGTTCGGCGTGGTCGTGACCTGGCTGGGCGTCGTACTCGCCTACGACAGTTTTTATTGGTTTCCTTCGAGCCAAGGTCTGCCAGTCAGCTTCTTTATTGTGGCGCTGACCTTCGTGGGCTACCTCCTCTCGGGTCTTCCCGCTCTGCGTCGCCGAACCGCCAGCCCCGTGGCGACGGGCCCCACGAGCGCGCGCGAGGGAGCGGCGGCCTGATGTTCTCGAGTTTCATGGTCAATGCGTGGCTGATTGGATCGATTGTCGCCGTTGTTGCCGGGGTGGTCGGCTTCTTTGTCGTCATGCGCGGTTCGGCCTTTGCCGCCCACGCCATCCCCAACGGAGCCTTCGCCGGCGCGGCGGGAGCCAATCTTCTGGGCGTCAACCCACTGGTGGGTCTTGGGGTCTTTTCCTTAGCGGCGGCCCTCGGCATCGCCAAACTGTCTCGGCGCGGTCGGGCGGACGCGGTGACGGCGCTGGCCTTGGTCATGATGCTGGCCCTGGGAGCAGCGTTCCTCAGTCAGAGCACCGAGTATGAGCCAGCCATCTTTTCTCTGTTGTTCGGCGAGATCCTCGGCGTGAGTACCGGCCAGCTGTGGCCCGTGATCGCACTGGGCGCGATCTGCGTGGTGGCGGTGGGGGTGCTGTACCGCCCGCTTCTCTTGACCTCGATCGCGCCAGAGATCGCGGCGGCGCGGGGGCTTCGCCCGGCGCGACTCGAGGTCATCTTCCTCATCGTCTTGGCCTGTGCCACGACGATGACGGTCCCCGTTGTTGGCGCACTCTTGATCTTCACGTTGATGATCGGGCCCCCCGCCGCGGCGCGCTGTTTCAGCGACCGCGCTCTCATGTCCATGAGTCTCTCGGTGGTCATCGCGCTCCTCACCATCTGGGGATCCCTGGCCTGTTCCTATACCACCAACTGGCCGGTCGGTTTCTATGTGGGTTCGTTCAGCGCCGCGTGGTTTGTCGTTGGCCGTCTCTTCCAGGCGTGGCGTCGAGTCCAGGGAACGCGCACCAGTCGCGCGAGCACCGTGGCCCAAGAGCCCGTCGTGCTCGGTGCCTAACCTGGCCTGATGAGTGCGCACGAGTTGCTGGCCACGTGTCGTTTCCGCGTCTGTCGGGGACGAAGGTCGACCTGGCCGTCTCGGGAGGGGCGGACTCACTCGGGCTCTTACTGCTCGCTCGAGCGGCCGGACTTAACGTACGCGTGCACCACGTCGATCACCACGCCCGTGCCGCCAGCACCGCGGACGCTGAGTTTGTCTCGGCCGTGGCGAAGGAGCTTGACGTTCCCGTCGTAGTGCATGACGTTGTCGTATCTCACGGAGCCAACTTTGAGGCGCGCGCCCGTAGCGAACGGCGCCGCGTCTTGCCCGTGGGAACGCTGACCGGCCACACGATGGACGACCTGGCTGAGACAGTTCTCTTGAACATGATTCGAGGCGCCGGGCTCGATGGGCTCTCGCCTCTAATCAACGATCCCACCAAGCCACTCATTCGACTACGACGGAGCGAGGTGGCAGCGCTGGTCGTCGAGAGCGGCCTCAAGCCGCGCCACGACGAGTCGAACGACGATCTCTCCTTTCGCCGCAACCGCGTCCGTCATCAGTTGATGCCACTCCTGTCGGAGGTGGCGGATCGCGACGTCGTCCCACTCCTGGCGCGTCAGGCCGAGGTGATCTTCGATGATCGTGCGTGGTTGAACAGCCTGGTTGAGGTAGATGGGGCCCTCACCCTTGACGAGGCGGACTGTCGCCAGCTGCGCGAGTGGCCTCGGGCTCGACTACGTCGATGGCTGCGTGTCCAGCTGAGCGCGAAGGACGAACTCGGTGATCTCCATCCGCCGAGCAGCGCCGAGATCGAGCGGGCCCTTCAGGTGGTTGACGGCGACGTGGTGGCGGCTGAACTGGAAGGGGGCCGTCGGCTCTCTCGTCGCGCGCAGCGCCTAACCCTCGAAGGCGGCTCCACTACGCTGACCAGTCATGGATAGGCACTCACCCCACGACTTCACCGCTACCTGGGCTCAGGGCGTTCTAGGAGACGTGGTGGTCTCGGCCAAGGAGGTACACGATCGCGTGGGCGAATTGGGACGACAGATCACCCTCGATTACGCCGAGAATCCTCCGCTGCTGGTCTGTGTGTTGAAAGGCGCGATCAACTTCATGGCCGACCTGATGCGAGCTATTGAGTTGCCGGTCGAGGTCGACTTCATGGCCGTCTCTTCCTACGGAGCGGCCACGAAGACGAGCGGGGTGGTGCGCATCGTGAAGGACCTCGACGTTGACCTGGCGAACCGCGACGTGGTCATTGTGGAGGACGTCGTCGATTCGGGCCTCACGCTTAACTACCTTCGCCAGTACCTCGGAGCGCGCAACCCCGCGAGCCTCGAGGTCTGCGCTCTGCTCTTGAAAGAGGGCGAGCAGCGCGTCGAGCAGTCTCTCAAATACGTGGGCTTCACGATCCCGGCCGACTTCGTGGTGGGATATGGCCTCGACGTCAACGAGCGCTATCGCAACCTCGACGCCATCTATACCTACGTCGGCGAGGTCTAGTCGTGGTCGACCAGCCGCGGATACAAGAACTCATTCGCGAACTGCTCGAAGCGATCGGTGAGGACCCCACCCGTGACGGGCTTGTCGAGACGCCCCGGCGGGTGGCCGAGATGTACGGCGAGCTCTTCAGCGGCATCGAGAGCGATCCCGGTGAGCACCTTCGCGTTCGCTTTGAGGCCGGCCATGACGAGATGGTCATGGTACGTGACATTCCCTTCACCTCGCTCTGTGAACATCACCTCGTCCCGTTCGTTGGTTTCACCCACGTCGCCTACTTGCCCGCGGACGATGGACGCATCACGGGCCTGTCGAAACTGGCCCGCATGGTGGAAGGGTTCGCGCGCCGCCTCCAAGTGCAAGAGCGCATGACCACTCAGATCGTCGACGCCATGGAGAAAGAGCTGCAACCGCGCGGCTCCATCGTGGTCATCGAGGCCGAGCACTTCTGCATGTCCATGCGGGGAGTGAAGAAAGAGGGCATGACGACGGTGACCTCGGCGGTGCGCGGAGTGTTTCGCGAGGACGCGAGAACTCGCGCCGAGGCCCTGCAGTACATCCACCAGCGAAGGTCTACGTGGCGCTGAGCCCCGCCGTGATGGGCATCGTCAACGTGACGCCCGACTCGTTTTTCCCCGCTTCACGCACCCTGGCCGCCGACGAGGCGATCGCGCGGGGACGAGATCATTTTTCCCTCGGCGCGGACATCGTGGACGTGGGAGGAGAGTCAACTCGACCCCACGCCGACCCGGTCGACGAGGGCGAAGAGCGCGGTCGGGTCATTGCGGTGGTGCGGGGCTTGTCCGCCTTTGGTCCAGTGTCGATCGACACGCAGAAGGAGTCGGTGGCCCGGGCCGCCGTGGCCGCGGGAGCCAGCGTAGTGAACGATGTCTCGGCTAGTCTCGCGAGCCTGGCGGGCGAGCTCGGAGTTGGATACGTCGCCATGCATCGCCAAGGTGACGCGCGCACCATGCAAGACAGTCCGACCTACCTCGACGTGGTCGGTGAGATCAGTGAGTTCTTAGCTCGCGTGGCCGACGAGGCGCGCCACGCCGGGGTGAGGCAGCTGTGGCTGGATCCGGGTATCGGCTTTGGCAAGACGGTGGAGCACAACGTGACCTTGCTCGCGCACTGTGATCACTTCGTCGAGCTCGCGGCGAGCTACGACGCGGGCGTCGTGATTGGCACCAGTCGTAAGAGTTTCCTGAGCCACCTGGGTCGAGGCGGCGCGTCGGTCGACGATCGACTGGAGGCGTCGTTGGCGACGGAAGCCTGGGCCATGGTCCAAGGTGTCAGTATGGTGCGAGTACACGATGTTCGAGAGACGGTCCAATTGAGAGATTTGCTCACCCTGACCCCTGAGAGCGTGACGCCGTGAAGGGCAAGTGGGCGGCCGGGATTGAACCGCGCGGCTTCACCTGGGTCTACAAGGGAATACTCGCGGTCTCCGAACGTCCCGGCGGATCGACGACCGTGCATCGCCAGGTGCGCCGAGACGAAGAGCTGATATGGCTGAAACATCAGGGATTTGGACGGGTGATCTCGATTCTGCCGAGCATGCAGAACATGAGCGCGTACTTCGAGCACGGTCTGACGGCGAGTCACTACGCCTTGCGCGGCGGGCCCCAGCAGCGCGAGGTTCTCGAAGCCTGCTACCACGACGTCGCCAATTGCATGGCGTCCAACACCACGGTCCTCCTGCACGGCGACGAGGTATCCGATCGACTGCTCGGCGTGGTGGCGGGGTATCTCGTGTGGAGTCAAAAGGTGGGAACGGTACCCGCGTCGATCGCTCTGGTGGAGCGACTCTTCAAGCGTTCGATCGGGCCCGACGGACGCTCTGTCCTCTTCGACCTGCCCGAGGACGTTCGTGAGTGACCTCATTGAACTAAGGGAACTACGCGTCCAAGCCGTGGTGGGTGTTCTGCGTGAGGAGCGCGACCGCGCCCAGCCCTTGGCGATCGACATCGACATCGCGCGACCATTCGAAGAGGCCTCGATCAATGACGACTTGGCCGAGACGACCAACTACGCCGACGTTCTGCGGATCGCCACGAACGTCGCGACCGAAGGTGCCTTCTTGCTGTTAGAGACGCTGGCCTATCGCCTGGCCCGCGAGGTCCTCGCCTATGACGAGTGGATCTCCTCGGTGACGGTCGCGGTACGCAAACTGCACCCGCCGGTCCCCGAAGACGTCGCCACGGTCGGCGTGCGCTGCACCGTCACCCGTCCCTAGTGCGCGTCGCGTACCTGTCGCTCGGAACCAACGTCGGAGATCGCGGCGCCCACCTCGAAGGCGCCGTGTCAACTTTGGCTGACGGTGACGCGTACCGGCTCTCGAACGTCTACGAAACCGAGCCCATCGGGGGCGTGGTCCAGGACGACTTCTGGAACATGGTGATGGAGATCACCACCGAGGCCAGTGCCGATGAGCTGCTGGCTCGAGCACGGCGCGCCGAACAAGAAGCACACCGCACCCGCGAGGTTCGTTGGGGCCCGCGCACGCTCGACGTGGATCTTCTGCTCGTGGGGGATGAAGTGCGTGACGACCCCGAGTTGACCTTGCCCCATCCGAGGATGCACGAACGGGCCTTCGTCCTGAGACCCTTACGCGAGTTGGCGCCTGATCTCGTGAGCGCCGAGCAATTCTTCGGCGCGGTCGGACACGTGGTGAAACTCGGTACACTTTCGTCGTTGCGCTAGTCACCGAACGGCACCTCCGGGGCCGGAACGGGAATGGAGCCGGTATGAAGATCTCAGTCGTGGGCGCGGGGCGCGCCGGCACGTCGTTCGCCACGGCACTCAGCGAGGCGGGCCACGAGGTTCACCTCCTCCATCACGAGGAGTTGGAGCGCGTGGGGGAGAGTGACGTCGTCATGCTGTGCGTCCCCGATGACGCGATTGCCGACGTCTCGGGGGCTCTGACGCCGAGTGACTCTCGGGTCGTTGTCCACGTCGCGGGTTCGAGGGGACTGAACGAGGTAGCGACTCATCCACGAGCGGGCTTCATGCATCCCCTGGCCATGCTCTCGACCAGCGAGCGGGGCGCTCTACGACTTCACGGTGCAACGTTCAGCGTGGGCGGAGACGAGGTCACGGCTGACCTCGTCGAGTCCTTAGGGGGCCGAGCACTGCGCTTGAGCGACGACCAGCGGGTGAACTACCACGCGACGGCGAGCGTGGCGGCCAATCATCTGGTGGCCCTCGTGGGACACGTTCAGGTTCTCGCGGAGTCGGCCGGGCTTTCCCTTCGCGACTTCGTGCCGCTCATCGAGCAGGCTCTGGGCGACGCCGTGGCGATGGGCGCTCAGCGCGCCCTCACCGGTCCCGCGTCGCGAGCCGACATGAAGACGATTGACGCTCACCTCGCGGCCATCCCCGAGTCGGAGCGCTCGACCTACGTGGCGCTCGCCAACGCCGCCTTCGAACTCGCCGAGGCTCGTCGAGTCGCGTCCGCTCCGTGAACGAGCTCGTCGACATCGCGGCCTGGCGTCACTTCGCCCACGACCAACGCGCCGCCGGAAAGCGGGTCGGGCTCGTACCGACCATGGGCGCCCTGCACGAGGGGCACGTCTCGCTCTTTCGCGCGGCCAGGGCCCAGAGTGACGTCGTCATCGCGACCATCTTCGTGAACCCCCTTCAGTTCGGCGACCCGGACGATCTTGCGCACTACCCCCGCACGCTGGAGCGTGATCGAGCGTTGGCGCTCGAGTGCGGCGTGGACTGTCTGGTGACGCCCACGTTAGAAGAGATGTGGCCCGACTACCCCGAGTGCACGCCCACCCAGGTGTCGGTGCGCGGAATCGGTGACGTCTTTGAGGGGGCCGGTCGACCCGGACACTTTGACGGCGTCGCGACCGTGGTGGCCAAGCTTTTCGCGGTCACCGGACCGTGCCGCAGCTTCTTTGGGGAGAAGGACTTTCAGCAGTTGGCCGTGGTGCGCCAGATGGCGGACGATCTCGCCTTTGAGGTCGATATCGTGGGCTGTCCCATCGTGCGCGACGCTGACGGACTCGCGCTGTCCAGCCGCAACGTTCGTCTCACCAGTGACGCCCGTCGTCGGGCGTTGGGGCTCTCGCGGGCGCTCGCCTACGTGTCGACCATCAGCGATCGCGCGAGCACCTTGCGCGCGACTATGCGCACGATTCTCGACGACGCGGGCGTGGATGTCGCCTACGCCGAGGTCGTCGACCCGCGCACGCTGCAACGCACGAGAGACGATGAGTCAGGGGTGAAGCGTGCACTGGTGGCCGGCTTCGTCGACGGGGTGCGTCTGATTGACAACGGTCCCGTCACCGCAGTGGGAGAGAGCTGATGCTGCTCGCGATGGACGTCGGGAACACCGAAACGTTGATCGGACTCTTTGGGGAGGCGGACCCCGACGCTCCCGAAGCCATGGGATTCGCGCGCGCGAGTGGCGAGCACGGTCTCGCCTATCACTGGCGCACGTCGACCGTGGTCGAGCGTACGCCCGATGAACACGCGGTTACCCTCACGCAGTTGCTCGACCTGGAGGGACTGGATCTGAAGTCCACGGTGACCGAGATCGCCATCTGCTCCTCGGCGCCCGCGGTCACCACGCAGCTACGTCGCATGGCCAAACGTTGGTTCTCAGACCTGGAGTTGACGGTACTGGGTCCGGGCACCAAGTCGGGCATGCCGATTCTCTATGAGAACCCGCGCGAAGTGGGCGCCGACCGGGTGGCCGACGCCGTCGCCGCGTACGACCTCTATCCCGGGCCCTCCATCGTGGTGGATATGGGAACGGCCACGGTCTTTGACGTCATCAGCGCGAACGGCGAGTACCTGGGCGGCGCGATCGCGCCCGGGGTCGCCATCTCGCTCGAAGCGCTCTACACCCACGCCGCCGCGCTGCGCTCGGTGGAGCTCGTGAAGCCTCGTTCGGTGATCGGTCGCTCGACGGTCGAGTCGATCCAAAGCGGGGTGCTCTACGGCTTCGCGGCTCAGGTCGACGGCATCATCGAGCGGATCATCGATGAGCTCGGGGAGGCCACCATCATCGGTACCGGAGGACTGGCCAGTCTCATCGCTCCTCACACGAAATACGTGCGCATCATCGAACCGTGGTTGACCTTGCACGGATTGCGTATCGTTCATGAAAGGAATCATTCGAAAGAGATCACGTGACCACGCCCTATCAGTTCGCCCACGACGCCTACGCCGCCTCGCTGCAGAGCGCGTTTTCGTTTCTTGCCGATGGCGAAGAGTCGGGTCAGGTCGTCCACGTAGCCGGGCGAGTGGTGCTGCTTCGCCGCCAAGGCAAGCTGGCCTTTGCCACCATGCGTGACTCCACCGGGGAGATCCAGCTCTTTGTCCTGGAGAGCGTGGCGGAGAACTTCGAGGAGTTCTCGAAACTCCACCTGGGGGACTGGGTGGGAGTGGTGGGCGAAGTCGTGCGGACCAAGCGCGGCGAGCTCTCGGTGAAAGTCGCAACCTGGGAGCGTCTGGCCGAGGCCGTGCGCAACTTTGGGGACAAGTGGGCCGGCATCGCCGATTTCGACCTGCGCTATCGCCATCGCGAGGCCGACCTCTGGGCCAATGAGACGACCCGTCGATCCTTGCAGCGCCGAAGCGACATGATTCGCGCGGTGCGCGAACGCTGCTGGGCGGCCGGTTTCATGGAAGTAGAGACCCCGATCCTGAACCCCATCCCCTCGGGGTCCTCCGCTCGTCCCTTCGTCACCAAACACAACGCCTTCGACAGCGACTTCTACCTGCGCGTCGCGCCCGAACTGTGGCTGAAGCGACTGGTTGTAGGGGGCTTCGAGCGCGTCTTCGAGCTGGGGCGCGTCTTTCGCAACGAGGGCGTGAGCCCTCGTCATAACCCCGAGTTCACCATGCTCGAGCTCTACGCCGCCTACTGGGACTTTGAGGACATGATGTCCTTCACCGAAGAGCTCGTGGCCGGCGTCGCGATGGACGTCCTCGGAACCACCGAGTTCGAGTATCAGGGCAAGCCCATCTCCTTCACGACCCCGTGGGCCCGTCGAACGATGGCCGAGCTCGCGAGCGAGTCGGTCGGTCGCGAGGTGTCGGTACACACGCCGCGCGAGGAGCTCGCTGGCTACCTGCGCGAGCGCGGCGTCGAAGTGCCGTCGTCGTGGGGCGCGGGACGCTGTTTGGCTGAGTTGGCCGAACAGCTGGCCGATGAGACTCTGTGGGACGCGACCTTCATGACCGAGTACCCGGTCGAGGTCTCACCGCTCTCTCGTCGTCACCGCAGAGACTCAGAGCTCACCGAGAGATTCGAGTCCTACGCGGCGTGTCGAGAACTCTCCAACGGGTTCTCGGAGCTGAACGACCCGATTGAGCAGCGCGCGCGCTTCGAGGACCAGGCCCGCCTCGCGGCCGAGGGTGAAGACGAGACCATGCCCATCGACGAGGACTACATCATGGCCCTGGAGTGGGGACTTCCTCCGACCGCCGGCCTCGGTGTCGGCATGGACCGCCTCGCGGTGATCCTCGCCGATGAGTCCAATATCAAAGAGGTGATTGCCTTCCCGACGCTGAAGCCCGAGCGCAACTAGCGCGGCAGGTCCTCCAAGAGCGCCGAGATGAGCGCGGTGAATCCCACGCGCAGTTTCGCGCTCGGCAGCACGGCGATCGCACGGTGAGCGTCGGCGATGAAGCGGTTCGCGGCCAGCACGGTGCGGTCGATGCCATCGGTCGCCACCACCAGCTTGCGGGCGCGCTCGCGCTCATCGTCGTCAAGTGCTCGCCCGAGTAGTGACGAGAGCTCGTCGGCCTGGCGCGAGTCGCGCAGAGCGTAGAGGGTCGGGAGGCTGTAGACGCCTTCGGCCAGGTCTTGGCCGGGAGGTTTGCCGAGCTGGTTGTCGGTCGCCGTCAAGTCCAAGATGTCGTCGCGCAGCTGATAGACGATGCCAAAGCAGCGACCGAACTCGGTCAGCGCTTCGGTCTCTTCGCGTGACTTGCCCGCGGTCATCGCGCCCATGCGACAGCTGGAGGACATCAACGCCGCGGTCTTGCCCTCGATCGCTTCAAAGTAGTCGTGCTCTGATCGCTCGAGTGAAAAAGCGGTGCGAACTTCGCTGACCTGTCCTCGCGTGAGCCAGGCCAGAGTGCGCGCCATCAAGCTCGCGGACTCCGCGCCCAGGTCGGCCGCGATGCCCGCCGACCGCGCCATCAGGTAGTCCCCGGCCACGATGGCGATGAGATTTCCGTAGCGGGCGTTCACGCTGTCGACGTTGCGCCGTATCTGAGCCTCGTCCATGACGTCGTCGTGGTAGAGCGAGGCCACGTGCATCAGCTCGAGCGAGACCGCCCCCATCAGGTCATCGCGGGTGGCCGGTCGCTCGCCGCTGGTGGCTGAGGCGACCGCGAGGGACGCTCGAAGTCGTTTGCCGCCGGCGTCAATAAGGTGGGTGGTCACCGCGTCGAGGTAGGGGTCTCCAAAGATGACCGCCTCGGTGAGTAGCGCCTCAAGTCGAATCAAGTCCTCGTCTACTGACGTAAGCCCTAACTGTTCGAGGGGATTCACGTTTCCACCTTAGAGGAAGCGTTATTGGTGGTCCGGGGGGCTCGACATAACTGACGGGTATGACCGGTACACTTCAATAAAAGAACAAAGGACGACCATTGTTTGAACGTTTTACAGACCGTGCCCGGCGAGTCCTCGTACTCGCTCAGGAAGAGGCACGCGACCTGAACCACGCCTTCATCGGAACCGAGCACATCTTGTTGGGTCTCATCCGAGAGGGTGAAGGGGTCGCGGCCAAGGCGCTGGACGCCTTGGGGGTCACGTTCGACGTCGTACGCGAGAAGGTGGAAGAGGCCATTGGCGCCAACACCAACCCGTCCCCTGGTTCACCCCCCTTTACTCCCCGAGCCAAGAAGGTTCTGGAGCTCTCACTTCGTGAGGCCCTCCAGTTGGGTCACTCCTACATCGGCACCGAACACATGCTCCTCGGCCTGGTGCGCGAGGGTGAGGGCGTCGCCGCCCAGGTCCTGAACGACCTCGGGGCCGATATGGCGCGAGTTCGCACGCAGGTTATTCAGATGATGTCCGGCCAGGGCGGCAAAGAGGCGGGCGTGGCGAGTGCCGCCGGTGCGACCAAGGGTGACCCCGAGTCCGCGGGCGGTTCTGCGGTCCTTGACCAGTTCGGTCGCAACCTCACGCAACTTGCCCGTGAGGGCAAGCTCGACCCGTTGGTCGGGCGCGAAAAAGAAGTCGAGCGCGTGATGCAGGTGCTCTCGCGTCGTACCAAGAACAACCCGGTCCTCATCGGAGAGCCGGGCGTGGGTAAGACGGCCATCGTCGAAGGACTGGCTCAGCGCATTGTGGCCAACCAGGTGCCAGTTACCTTGGCCGACAAGCAGCTCTACACCCTGGACCTCGGCGCGCTCGTCGCGGGGAGCCGCTACCGCGGTGACTTCGAAGAGCGCTTGAAGAAGGTCTTGAAGGAGATCCGCACGCGCGGCGACATCATCTTGTTCATCGACGAGATCCACACCCTGGTGGGTGCCGGCGCCGCCGAAGGGGCGATCGACGCCGCGTCGATCCTGAAGCCCATGCTGGCCCGCGGAGAACTCCAGACCGTCGGCGCGACGACTATCGACGAGTACCGCAAGCACATCGAGAAGGACGCGGCCTTAGAGCGTCGCTTCCAGCCGGTGAAGGTCGAGCAACCTTCGGTCGCCATGACCATCGAGATCCTGAAGGGTCTGCGCGAGGTCTACGAGGAGTTCCACGCGGTCAAGATCACCGACCAGGCGCTCATCGCCGCCGCCAATATGTCAGACCGCTACATCTCGGACCGCTTCTTGCCCGACAAGGCCATTGACCTCATTGACGAGGCCGGAAGTCGCCTGCGCATTCGCCGCATGGACACCCCGCCCGCCGCGAAGAGGTTGGACGAGGACATTCTTCGACTCCGTCGCGACAAGGAGTCCGCCATGGACTCCGGCGCCTTGGACCAAGCGAAGGCCCTCGACCAGCAAGAGCAAGACTTGATCGCCAAGCGCGACGAGATTGACGCGACGGTGCTGACCTCCGGTGGCGAGTCCTTTGACCTGGTGGACGAGGAGACGATCGCCGAAGTGCTCGCCGTGTGGACCGGGATCCCCGTCTACCGCTTGACCGAAGAAGAGACCGTGAAGTTGCTCCGCATGGAGGACGAACTGCACAAGCGCGTCATCGGCCAAGACGAAGCGGTCGCCTCACTGAGTCGGGCCATTCGCCGTACGCGTGCGGGCCTAAAAGACCCCAAGCGTCCCGGCGGGTCGTTCATCTTCCTCGGACCAACCGGTGTGGGCAAGACCGAGTTGGCCAAGACCCTCGCCGAGTTCCTCTTTGACGACGCCGACGCGCTCATTCAGCTGGACATGTCGGAGTACATGGAGAAGCACTCGGTCTCGCGCCTGGTGGGCTCGCCCCCGGGCTACGTGGGATACGACGAGGGCGGCCAGCTCACCGAGGCCGTGCGCCGCAAGCCCTTCTCGGTTGTCCTCTTTGACGAGGTGGAAAAGGCACACCCCGATGTCTTCAACACCCTCTTGCAGATCCTGGAAGATGGTCGCTTGACCGACTCCCAAGGCCGCGCCGTGGACTTTAAGAACACCATCCTCATCATGACCTCGAACCTGGGTACCTCGGACCTGCGTAAGGCCGCTATCGGCTTTGGTAAGGGCTCGGACTCCGTCACCCACGAGCGGATGAAGGAAAAGGTCAACCAGGCCTTGAAGGCGCACTTTCGCCCGGAGTTCTTGAACCGCATTGACGACACCATTGTCTTCCACGAGCTGACGAGAGAAGAAGTCATCTCGGTCGCGGACCTCTTCATCACACGTCTGCGCGAGCAGTTGAGCACCCAGGGCCTTGGCCTCGAGCTGTCGGCGAAAGCTCAGGCGTACTTGGCCGAAAAGGGCTACGACCCCGAGTTGGGCGCCCGACCGCTGCGTCGAGCGATTCAGCAGTACGTCGAGGACGTCCTAAGCGAGAAGATTTTGTTCAAGGAGTTTCACGCGGGCCAGACCATTGTGGTCGACGCCGCGGACGGCGACGACGGAACGTTCCTCACCTTCGAAGGCGTCGAGGGCTTGCCGCCTTCGGTGGACTTCGAAGACCAGACCAACGCCTAGGCGTCACAGTCGTTCTCTAACGTAACGAGCGTGAAGAGTCACGTCCGCTACGCCTGTCGCCTGTGCGGCTCGAGTGCTCCGCGTTGGCAAGGACGCTGTAGCGCGTGCTCCGAGTGGAACTCCATTGACGAGGTGAGCGGTCTCGAATCTTCGTCACGGACGACTCTGCGCGCGAGCGCACTGCGCGACGTTCCGAGAGACGCCAACGCCACCGTCTCCTCGGGCCTTGGCGAACTTGATCGCGTGCTGGGCGGGGGATTCGTGGCGGGCTCGACCACTCTTTTGTATGGAGAGCCCGGTGTGGGCAAGTCGACGCTGGCGCTCATGTCTCTGTGCGCCCTGGCCCGCGAGAGCGAGGTCCTCCTTATCGCTGCCGAAGAGTCCGTGGCCCAGGTCGCTCAGCGGGCTCGGCGAATCGGCGACATCCCAGAACGGCTGGAGGTCGCGAACACCACGAGCGTGGAGAGCGCGTCCGGTCTAATGAGCGAGCGGCCCCGGACTCTGTGCGTGATCGACTCGATCTCGGCCATGAGCGACGACGGGCTCTCGAGTGTCGTGGGCTCGGTGCCCCAAATACGTGCGGCGGCCGAGCGACTGTGCTCTCTCGCCAAAGAGAACGGGACCGCGTTGCTGCTGATCGGACACGTCACCAAGGACGGCGAACTCGCCGGGCCGCGCGCGCTGGAGCACCTCGTCGACACGGTCATTCGTATTGAAGGTGACCGTCACGGTTCGCTGCGCACGGTGCGCGCGCAAAAGCATCGCTTCGGTCCGACCGGGGAGCTGGGACTCTTCGAGATGGTGGGGGAGGGACTGCGCGAGATACTCGATCCTTCGGCGTCCCTGCGCGGCCCCGAACTGGACGTGCCCGGCGTCGTTCTGACCGTGACCAATGACGGCTCGCGGTCCTTCGTGGTGGAAATTCAAGCACTGGTCGCTCACGCCGCCGGGTCCACCAAGCGCGTGGCCTATCAGCTTTCATCCCCGCGGCTCTCGCTGCTGCTCGCGGTGCTCGAGGCGCGCTGTGGGGTGGACACCAGCGCGCTCGACGTGTTTGGAGCGACCGCGGGCGGGCTATCGGCTAGTGAGCCGGGCGTGGATGTGGCGCTCGCGCTGGCGATCGCCTCGGCGACGCTCGGTTTCGCCGTCTCGCCCCGTGTCGTCGCGATCGGGGAGGTGGGACTGGCCGGAGAACTCCGCGCGGTCTCGGGTATATCGCGTCGAGTTCAAGAGGCACGGCGACTCGGCGCACGGGTGATCATTCTCCCGGCCGCGAGCGACGTGATCGACGCTGGCGGCCTCGAGATACGACGTTGCCACACCCTCGCCGAGGCTATCGCGGCCGCGCGTCTCGACCTACCCTCAGACAAGGTTGGCTCATATCCAAAATCGTCTAAGGAGTGAGGAGTACGCGACCAAACGCCTGACGGCTCTCGATGTAGGCGTGCGCCTCTTCGGCGTCGGCCAAGGGATAGGTGCGATCAATCACCACCCGCCAGCGGCCCGCCGCGACGTCTTCCAGAATGGTGGCGATGAGAGCGTGTGCTCGGGTTCCAAGAAAGAGCTCGGCGCCAAGAAAGTAACTCGTAAAGGCCTGGTTTTGACCGCGCATTGAGGAGATATCGAGGGACCCCGACTCCTCACGTCCGGCGTCGCCGAAGCTGACGCACCGCCCGCGGTAGGCCAACGCCTGGAGACTTTTCTGCAGATTGGTGCCGCCGACCGAGTCGACGATCACGTTCGCGCCCTGTCCGGAGGTGAGCTCGCGAACGCGGAGCGTGAAGTCTTCTTCGTGGTAGTTGATGCCCTCATCCACCCCGTACTCACGCAGTCGCTCAAGGCGCTCGGCGCTCGACGCGGTAGCGAGCACGCGCGCTCCCGCGTCTTTTGCCATCTGAATGGCCGCGATCCCCACCCCACTGGCGCCGGCGTGTACGAGGGCCGTCTCTCCAGAGGTCAGTCGGCCAAACTCGAAGAGGCAGTCGTGCGCTGTGCCGTAGGCCGTCGGTACGGCCGCGGCCGTCTCCATCGAGAGACCGTCGGGTATCTTCCAACAGAAGTTGGGGAACACCGATCGCAGTTCGGCGTGCGATCCGTTCATGCCCAAAGTCACTACCCGATCTCCGACGGCGAATCCACTCACGTCGGACCCCACCTCAACGACCGTGCCTGACGCCTGATATCCCACGATGTGCGGGGTCGCACTCATGTCGCCGCGAAGTCGATTTAAGGTGTCGCCGCCTTCGATGCTGATCGCCGCGACGCGTACGAGCAGTTCGTTGGCGGACGCCACGGGATCGGGCACGTCCTCGTAGCGCAAGACGCTCGGCGCGCCCGTCTCGTAATAGACCGCAGCCTTCATGGATCCCTCGCTTTACTCAGCCCAACGTGGCGACACTAACGCGAGTGGCGTCAACCCTCGTGGGGGCCGTAGCCGCCCGCTCGGGTGGCCGAATCCATCTCACTTTTGAGCCACCCATCAACTTTGAGTGCTGCTGTGGCGCGATATGGGAGATCATCTGGACGGCCTCGCGATGGCCCGGGTGGCCGGGATCGGCGAGCGCCTGAGTGTTTACCGTCGTCGCGCTGCCGTCCTCGTCCTTCTTGCGGTGCGAGCCGAACCAGGGGTGAAACTGAAGGTACCCGTAGTTGCCGTACCCGACTCCGGAAGCACTCAAGCCACCGGCGTCATTCAAGCCCGTAAAGGCCCCTCCAAACGCGCCGCAGGAGGCGCCGCAAGGTGCGCAGCGGGCGCTGCAGTGTGCACCGCCCGCCACGGTCCGCCTTCCCTCGATCGTCAGGGCCAGAGTATCGAGGACGTCCAAAGGTCACGGGTAATCGGGTTACAGGGGTGCGTGATCCTGATCGATTCTCGCCCGGGCCCGACCGGCACGGAGAAAACAAAAACCTGGTAAAATAGTTGATCCCCCAAACGCCCCTTACCCTGTGGGCGTTACCCCTCTGAGGAGTTCCCAGGTAATGACTGCACGCAAGTACAAAAAGGGCGATCGTCTCGTCTACCCCCACCACGGTGCCTGTACCGTCGAGAAAATCGAGAAAATGACGGCTTTTGACGTTAAACAGGACTATTTGAAGCTCAAAGTCGCCTACACCGACCTGGTGCTCATGGTACCCGTGGCGAACGCCGAGTCGGTTGGCCTGCGTGACGTCATCAACGACGAAGAGGTTGAAGAGGTCTTTGCCGTGCTGCGCAAGAAGGAAGCGCGCATGCCCACCAACTGGTCTCGTCGCTTTAAGAACCACTCCGAGAAGCTTCGCTCCGGTGACATCTACCAAGTGGCCGAAGTCGTACGCAACCTCTCCATCCGTGACAAGGACAAGGGACTCTCCGCGGGAGAGAAGCGCATGCTGACCCGCGCCCGTCAGATTCTCGTCTCGGAGTTGACCTTCGCTCTCAACGTGGACACGGAAGCGGCTGAAGAAAAGCTCGCCTCGGTCCTGCCCTAGGCATGTCTGTCGCGGCCGTCGTGGTGGCCGCGGGCCGAGGCACTCGTTTCGGCGGGGCGAAGCAGTTCGCTCTCCTGGACGGCGAGACCGTCGCCGCCCGCAGTGTCGCCCAGGCACGCCTTGTCGCTGATCTGGTCGTGCTCGTCGTCCCCGAAGGATACGAGGGGAGCGGCGAAGGTTCCGACGTCGTCGTGACGGGGGGGCCGTCGCGAGCGGCCTCCGTGCGAAACGGGCTCGCTCACTGCGGCGACGCCACGATTGTCATCGTGCATGACGCCGCTCGACCACTGGCTAGCGCAGATCTCTTTCACGCTGTCGTCACGGCCATTGAAAGAGGCGCCGACGCGGCCATTCCCGGACTCACTCTCACTGACACCGTCAAGCGAGTCACCTCCAAGGACGACGTGACCCTGGTGGTGGAGACCCTCGCGCGCGAGGAACTCGTCGCGGTGCAGACGCCTCAGGCCTTTCGTCGAGAGGTGCTCGAGCGAGCCCACGCCGACGGCGGCGACGCCACCGACGACGCGGGGCTGGTCGAAGCCCTTGGCGCCCTCGTCGTGGTGATTCCAGGTGAGGCGACCAACGTAAAAATCACCCACCTCGGCGACCTTGAGGTCCTGGGCGCAAGGGGCCAGAGTTGAGAATTGGCCAAGGAATTGACGTCCACGCCTTCAGTGACGATCCCGAGCGCGAGCTGTGGCTGGGATTGGTACACGTGGTCGAGGGACCGGGGCTCGTCGGGCACTCAGACGCCGACGCCGCCACGCACGCGCTGTGTGACGCACTCCTAGGGGCAGCGAACCTCGGCGATCTCGGCCGGCACTTTCCCGACACGGAGACCGTCTATCACGGCGTGTCCTCGCGCTGGCTCTTGGAAGCGACTGTCGCCCTTATCCGCGCCGAAGATTTCAAAGTCGAGTCCGCGGACGTCACCATCCTGGCGGAGCGTCCAAAACTCGCGGCGTACATGCCCGCCATGTCGCATGAACTCTCCAGCATTGCCGGGGCGACCGTCTCAGTGAAGGCAACAACCTTTGAGGGGCTGGGTGCGCTCGGGCGGGGAGAAGGAATCGCCGCGAGCGCCGTGGTTCTCCTGAGCGTCGAGTCGTGAGCCCGCGCCCGCCGGCGTCGCGCGGTCCTCAGCGCTCGGCACGACCCGGACCGCGACGGGGAGGGCCCAGTGGCGCGCGTCGCGCGCCCGCGCGTGAGCGCGAAGGAGTCGGCGGGGATCAGGTCGAAGGGCGTCACGCCGTTCTGGAACTTCTGCGCGCGAAGCGGCGCACGGTGCGGAAGATATTTATTGCCGAGGCGCAAGACGCCTCTGACGTGCTCGATGCCATTGAGTTCGAAGCGCAACGTCAGCGAATTCCCGTGAGCCTGATTTCCATGACTCGCCTCGACCGGGAGGCAAAGACCGAGGGTCACCAAGGCGTCATGGCGATCGCTCAAGATCTTGACACCGTCTCCCTCGACGATCTCTTAAAGGTCGCCAAGCCATTTCTCCTGGTCTGTGATGGCGTGACGGATCCGCGCAACCTGGGCGCGATGTTACGCAGCGCCGACGGCGCGGGTGTGACTGGCGTCATTCTTCCTCGGCACCGTTCCGCTCGCATCTCTCCATCGGTGACCAAGACCGCCGCCGGTGCCATTGAGTACCTCACGTTCTGTGACGTGGGCGGCATCCCCACAGCGATCGACCAGTTGAACCGGGCGGGCGTGTTGACAGTAGGTCTCGCCGGTGAATCCAAGGATTCCCTCTACGAACTTGATCTCGGTAGCGGACCCGTCGCCATTGTCGTCGGTGGAGAAGAAAAAGGACTTTCTGCTCTCACGCGCAAGCGATGCGCGACTGTTGTGTCAATACCGCAAGTAGGTCGAATTAACTCATTGAACGCCGGCGTCGCGGTTTCGGTCGCCGCCTTTGAGGTTGCGCGTCAGCGCCGCGCGTCGTTGTAGAACTCAACTTTTTGTGGAACATCAATTTTTTCATGACATGACTACAACTCTCACTCAAGGGCAGTAGTGACCCGATAGAAAAGTGAGACAAATCGTGAGATTTGTCGCTTTGGATTTCGACTCGCAACACGGAATTGGAAGCGATTGGACGCGCGTCTGATACACACTCGCGCGGTGACACCGAATTGGAATGACATGTGCAACTCGCCGCGTGAATGCTGTCTTGATTCAAGTACCTCGTCGCAATCATGAATCGACACTTGATGCGGCTAGTCACAATAGGTATGGTTCTTTTTCTGACCGCCGGCGGGGCTCTTTTTTCTGCGGTTCCTGCATCCGCTACGGGATTTCACGCCGTCACTTTTGACGAGAATGACAGTCCCTCCGATCCGGTGTACGCGTACCAAACGGAGGACACTCCCACGAGCTTGACTCTTTTCGCGAATCTCAGTCCAAGTCTTACGAACCCTGGTAAGAGTTTCGTTGACTGGAATACTGAGTCTGATGGCAGTGGGGTGGCCTATTCTGACGGCGAGATTTACAGTTTTGATGCGCCACTAAGCCTCTATGCGATTTGGACATCGCCGTACGCCACTGTCACTTTTGAAGAGAACGCGAGTCCATCGGATTCCGTGTACGCATGGCAAACGGACGATGCATCTTCCACTCTTACTCCGTTTGCAAACTTGAGCCCCAATTTCTCTAATCCGGGATACGTGTTCGATGGATGGAACACCGCATCTAACGGTGCTGGCACTTCGTATGCCGACGGGGCGAGTTATTCGTTTGCGTCAGACGTTGATCTGTACGCACAGTGGACAGCCGAACCAACAGTGACGGCGTCGTTTGATGACAACGGGGGGACTGGTGACATTGCAGCCATTGTCGATCCTTCCGGGACGACGATCACACTTCCCTCCGCGGGAAGCCTCACTCGCCCGGACTTCACGCTCAGTGGTTGGAACACCGCGGCAAACGGGAGCGGCACCGAATCTTCGCCGGGAGCATCGGTGTCCTTGGTTTCAACGGGTACCTTCTACGCCCAATGGACCGAGACGTCTCCCTTGATGGTCCAGTTTGTCGACAACGGAGGAACTGGCTCTGACGTTCCATTGAGCGGTAGCGAGGGAACGACGATCACACTGCCAGGTAGTACGGGATTGACAGAAGCCGGATACACCCTGACGTCATGGAATACCGCGGCTAATGGTACCGGCGTTTCGTACGCACTTGGTCAAAGTCTGTTACTCACTGAACCGCTGACGTTGTACGGGCAGTGGAGTGCATCGGCGCTACCCATCACGATCTCCTTTGGCGCGAATGGCGGCAGTGGTTCACTCGGCGAACTATCGGGCGTGAATGGAACGAGTGTGACGCTGCCCGGCGCTTCCAGCATTGTGCGACCAGGATTCTCATTGACGTCGTGGAACTCGGCGGCGAATGGCTCAGGAACGTCCTACTCGCTGGGCCAAAGTCTCACCCTCACGTCGACGTTGATCCTTTACGCTCAGTGGAAGAGCGTTCCCACGTCGACCTTGTATGGGGCCGTTGGGGTATTTGCTGGCCGAACGACTCGCCTTACGCCAGCGCTAGAGAGGCAAGTCCGATCACTCGCGACAAGGGTTAAGACCAGGAAATATACGAAGGTCTTGCTCTTTGGCTTTAGCGCCTCCACGGGAGTCGCCTCGCTTGATCACTCGCTGAGCACCGCGCGGGCGCGCAATGTCGCGAACTACCTTCGCAGCGAACTCAGATCGATGAAAGTCAACAATGTGGGCATCACGACATCCGGCCAGGGTTCAGTTGACGGAAGCAAGAATGCATCGAACTCCCGTGTAGAAGTGTTCGTGACATAAACGTCGCGATAAGAATTCCCGTTGGGGAACATTCCGGTTGGAGCATTCCCGCTGGACATTCCCGTTGGAGCCGGTGGAGGGATTTGAACCCCCGACCTGACGATTACAAATCGCCTGCGCTGCCAGACTGCGCCACACCGGCCTTAACTCAACCAGGTTAGTGAACAGCGTCTGATCGTCATAGAGTTGGAGTCAATGAGCGACCCAACACCCTCACCGCGAGACGGCCACGCCTCGGGGTCCCACTATCAACCGTCGCTAGCGGTGGTGCTGGTCATCGTGGTGCTATTTGTCGGCGGGACATTCTTTATGGTTCGGGCCATCTCGCCCTCCACGGGAACGCCGACCACTACCACGACATCGCAGACTACGAGTACGACGTCGCCCGCCGGAGCGCGCGTGATCAAGTCTCGTACGCGCGTTCAGGTGGCAAACGGAACAAACGTCTCGCACCTGGCCTCGACTTTCACTCAGCGACTGATGACCCAGGACTGGGACACACTTCCTCCCGTCAATGGTCCTCACGAAGCGACGACCATCATCTATTACAACCCGGCGTCACTCAAAGCTGCGCAAGAGGTCGCCGCCACGATTCACGTGAGCGAGTCAGCGATTCATCCGCTCAAGAATCTCACTCCCGTGGCCGGTGCGTCGGGCGACGACGTCATCGTCATTCTTGGCAATAACTCTGCGCCGAAGTAGTTCACTCTGTCGGTGGTAAGTCGACTTTGTATCTTTCGAGTGCGGCGCGCAACACATCGACGGCCATCGGGCGCAACTCTTCGAGAGGTCGATTTCGATGACGACGGATGCCGAGGTCGACCTGCGCGAGGGAACGCACGCCGAAGAGTTCTGCGCAGTCGATGAGCAACGCAATCTCCACCCGATAGTCAGGCTCGAGAGTGATCGCGTCTAGAGCGCCGCGGCGCATCGCCGTCTCTCCGGCCAGAGGCTGGCGAATCTCCCCGAGGCCCGGAAAAAGCAAGGAAAGTACGGGCCGAGCGGCCAGTTCGTTGACCCTCCCACCGCCCGTGGGCATGTGGTGGAGCGGTCGTTCGTAAAAGCCCTTCACAAGTTGGGTGGCTGGTCTTTCGAGGAGAGGTTGAATGAGCCGCGCGACATAGTCGGCCGTAGGGTTGAGCACGTCGGCGTCAAGGAATACGACGATGTCGGAAGAGCTGGACTGGTATCCGGCGGTCATCGCGGAACCCTTGCCGCCGCGTCCCCGAACATGAACGACACGTGCGCCGTGATGATCGGCGACGGTCGCGGTGTCGTCACTGGAGTGGTCGTTGACGACGATGAGCTCATCGACCAAGTGATCGTGAATTTGAACCATGTCGAGGACAGAGCCGATGGTGGTCGCCTCGTCCCGTGCCGGGACGATGACCGCCACCGTCGCGCCGCCTTTCAGTGCGCTGACGCGTTCGAGGGTGTAGCTCTCGCGGGCGAGCGTCCAAGGCACGTTGGCATTCGTCATGAGGGTGAGGTTAGGGCGCGGGCGATCCCATTTGACATGGCCCGATCGCCTGCGGCAGAATTGTGGAGTCATCAAGAGCGACTGAGGGACGGCCCCGTTGAAGTCGCGACAACCAGTGTGAGCCCAGGGATTTTTCCTTCACACCAGGTGCCAAAGGCCGAACGATGAAAGGGAAGTCATGAGTTTCGCCACCGGTCTTATCTGTCGAGAGTGCGGTACCACGTACGCCGCGGAAGCTCTCTATGCGTGTGACAACTGCTTCGGACCGCTCGAGGTCTCCTACGACCTCGAGGCCGCCCGCGGGGCTGTGACGCGCAAGTCCATCCAGGAGGGGCCCGCGTCCATCTGGCGCTACGCCGATCTCTTGCCCGATCCGGGTGGGGCGCCCGTCGACCTCGGCGCCGGTTGGACGCCGCTTCGCCGAGCGACTCGTCTGGCCGAGGTGCTCGGCGTCAAGGAACTGTGGCTGAAGGACGACACTCGAAATCCGACCGGCTCGTTCAAGGACCGGGTGGTCTCGGTGGCCCTCTCGAGCGCTCGTCGCTTAGGTTTCACCACCGCCGCCTGCGCGTCGACCGGGAACCTCGCCACCTCAGTCGCGGCGCACGCGGCTTTCATCGGTTGGCCGAGCGTGACGATCATCCCGGCCGACCTGGAAAAGTCCAAGATCGCCATGGCCGCCATCTTCGGCGGGACGGTGCTCGGGGTGGAGGGAAACTACGACGACGTGAATCGTCTGTGCGTTGAGTTGCTCGACGAGCACCCCGACTGGGCCTTTGCCAACATCAACCTCCGCTCGTACTACGCCGAAGGCTCTAAGACGTTGGCCTTTGAGATCGCTGAGCAACTGGGCTGGCGCACGCCCGATCAAGTCATCGTTCCACTGGCTTCGGGCAGCCAGTTTACGAAGGTTGCGAAGGGCTTCAAACAGTTCATCGACCTCGACCTCATCGACGGTGCCCAGCCGACTCTCTTTGGTGCTCAGGCGACGGGATGTTCGCCGATCGCTACCGCCTTTAGCGACGGGGCAGAGTTCATTACTCCCCAGCGACCCAACACCATCGCCCGCTCGCTGGCGATCGGAAATCCAGCTGACGCCCCCTACGTCCTCGACGAACTGCGTCGAGGCGGAGGCGACTGCGGTTCCGTTGCCGATGAAGAGATCCTTGAGTGCATCGAGCTGCTCGCGCGAACCGAGGGCGTCTTCGCCGAGACCGCCGGCGGGGTGACCATCGCCTCGTTGCGCCAGCTCATTGAGCGTGGATCCATCGACCCCGACAAGTCGATCGTGGCCATCATCTCGGGGCACGGGCTGAAGACGTTGGATGCCATAGTTGACAGCGCGACGGTAACGGCGACCATCAGTCCCTCACTCGCGTCGGCGCAAGCGGCCCTGGCTCAACACCTCTTTGCGGGTGCGTCGTGAGCGTCGTCGTACGCCTGCCCAGCCAGTTGCGAAACCTCGTCGGGGGAGAGGGACTCGTCCCCGTTGAGGCGACGACGGTGCGCGAGGCGATTTGGGCCGTCGACGAGGATCACCCGGGACTGGCCGCGCGGGTGTTGGACGAGGAGGGATCGTTGCGACGTTTCGTTAACGTCTTCGTGGCCGATGAGGACGTCCGGTTTTTGGACGGACTGGACACGGTGGTGGCGCCCGGCCAGACCATTTCCCTCGTCCCGGCCGTCGCCGGAGGTTAACCCGCTAACTCCTCGCGTTGCCGCTTTAGAGCTGGCTCGAGCTAGGAGCCAGGTGGCGCTATCGAAGACGTAGAGCTTGCGGGCCCTCGTCGCCCGGCAAAAGTCCCCGAAGCGCCCGATATCGTCGCGCACGACGACGCCGGGGAGCGCTGCTTCAAGGGCCCTGGCCGCCTCTTCCGGGTTATTAAAGAGCCCGAACGCGCGTCACCAGGGGCATTCACCCCGACAACGGGCGTTAGCACTCTCGGTTAGAGACTGCTAATATTGCTTTGCACCAAAAAGGTGTAACGCACTAGGAGGAATCACCCGTGGCGAAACTGATCGCTTTTGACGAAGAGGCCCGACGCAGCCTCGAGCGCGGAATGAACAAACTGGCCGACGCCGTTCGCGTCACCCTTGGACCCAAGGGCCGCAACGTCGTGCTGGACAAGAAGTGGGGCGCCCCCACCATTACGAACGACGGTGTCTCGATCGCCAAAGAGATCGACCTCGAAGACCCCTTTGAGAAGATCGGCGCCGAGCTCGTGAAAGAAGTAGCCAAGAAGACCGACGACGTGGCCGGTGACGGCACAACGACCGCGACCGTGTTGGCCTGGGCCATGGTGCGCGAAGGACTGAAGAACGTTGCGGCCGGTGCCAACCCGATGTCGCTGAAAAAGGGTATCGAGGCGGCCGTAGAGGCGGCGGTCGCGTCACTGCACGACCTGGCCAAGCCCGCCGACACCAAAGAGCAGATCGCCCAAGTGGCGTCGATCTCGGCGGCTGACAACGAGATTGGCCAGATGATCGCCGACGCCATCGACAAGGTGGGGAAGGACGGCGTCATTACCGTCGAAGAGAGCCAGTCCTTTGGAATGGACATGGACCTCGTCGAAGGTATGCGCTTTGACAAGGGCTACATCGCCCCGTACTTTGCGACCGATCTGGAGCGTCAAGAGGCCGTTCTGGAGAACGCCTACGTTCTCCTCGTCTCGAGCAAGATCTCCTCGGTCCGCGACGTTCTCCCTGTCTTGGAGAAGGTGATGCAGTCGGGTCGCCCGTTGCTCATCATCGCTGAAGACGTCGAGGGCGAGGCGCTCGCGACCTTGGTCGTGAACAAGATCCGCGGTACCTTCAAGTCCGTCGCCGTTAAGGCGCCCGGGTTTGGCGAGCGTCGCAAGGCCATGCTCCAAGACATCGCGATCTTGACTGGCGCGACGGTTATCTCCGAGGAGATTGGGCTCAAGCTCGACGCGGCGACGCTCGAGTTGCTCGGCTCGGCTCACAAAGTGATCGTCACGAAAGACGAGACCACCATCGTGGAGGGTGCGGGTTCCGAAGAGGACATCAAGGGCCGTATCGCTCAGATCAAGGCCGAGATCGAGAACACCGACTCTGACTACGACCGCGAGAAGCTCCAAGAGCGTCTGGCCAAGCTGTCGGGCGGCGTGGCCGTCATCAAAGTGGGCGCGGCGACCGAGGTCGAGCTGAAGGAAAAGAAGCACCGCATCGAAGACGCGGTCTCCACGACCAAGGCCGCAATCGAAGAGGGTGTCGTGCCCGGCGGTGGCGTGGCGTTGCTGCGCAGTCAGACGCGCATCATCGAGGCCGCAGAGAAGTTGAGCGGCGACGAGCAGACGGGTGCCCGCATGGTGGCCAAGGCCGTCGAAGCGCCACTTAACCAGATCGCGGTGAACGCTGGCCTCGAGGGTGGCGTTATCGTCGACAAGGTTCGCAACCTGAAGAAGCCCACCGAAGGACTGAACGCGGCGACCGGGGAGTACGAGGACCTCATCAAGGCTGGCGTCATCGACGCAGCCAAGGTGACTCGCTCGGCACTGCAGAACGCGGCCTCCATCGCGGCGCTCTTCCTCACCACCGAGTGCGTGATCGTCGATAAGCCCGAAGAGAAGTCGGCGGCAATGCCCGGCGGCGGAATGGACGACTACTAAACCGTCCCCTTGTACCGGAAGTGAACACACCGCGGGGCAGTTGCCCCGCGGTGTGTTCGTTCTGACGACTTTTTCTGTTTCCATCGATTCCCCGTAGCATGGGCTCTATGACCAGCCCATCGCCCCTCGGACCGGCGCGCGGACTCAACGTCCTGCACCTGTTTTGCCACCCCGAGCGTGACGTGGACGCCGGAGCCGTGCGCAAGGCCGTGGATGACGCCAGCCAGTCAGGTTTGCAGATTGTCACCGCCGCGATTGTCGGCGCCAAAGCCGATACCTGCTTTCTCGTCCTGGGGGAGAACCTTTGGGATCTCCGTCGATTCCAGTCAAAGATCCAGGCCGCCGGCTTTCACGTGGCCGAGAGTTACTTCTCGGTCACCGAGGTCAGTGAGTACGCCGCGGGCATGCCCGAGGCCATGTTGAACGACCGCCTCTATCCCGCCCTACCGCCCGCGGGTATGAACGCCTTCTGCTTTTACCCCATGTCGAAGCGACGCGGCGAGGTGAACAACTGGTACCAACTCGACTACGACGCGCGCGAGGGATTGATGCGCGGTCACGGTGCGATCGGCCGTACCTTCAAGGGTCGGATCCTGCAGCTCATCACGGGCTCCTCGGGCCTCGATGACTGGGAGTGGGGCGTGACGCTCTTTGGCGTGCACGTCGATGACTTGAAAGACTGCGTCTACACCATGCGCTTCGATGAGGCGTCCGCTCTCTACGCCGACTTTGGACCTTTCTACACCGGCCTCGTGGGCAGCGTCGATGAGGTTCTCGACGCGACATTGGCCTGAGTGAGTTGACCGTCGTGAGCGCCCCGATACCGGAAAAGACGTTGCGTCGTTGGGCTGAGTCGCTGGCCGGTGTGGCCAAGACGGGACTTGGCTTTACCGAGAGTCAGTACGAGCGTGAACGCTTTGAAGAGGTGCTCAAGATCGCGGCTGACATGAAGGCGGCGGCGGACGATGGCCTCGAAGGGGTCACGGACGCGGATGGGCACGTCACGCAGTGGATGAGCGAAGTCGGTCGCGGCGTGCCGGGATATCAGACTCCCAAGGTCGCCGTGGGCGCCGCAGTCACCAATGACCGCGGGCAACTGCTCCTCATTCGGCGCGCCGACTCGGGCGTCTGGCTCTATCCGACGGGCTGGTGCGACGTGGGCTACTCCGCGCCCGAGGTCGTGGTGAAGGAAGTTCTCGAGGAGACGGGGATCGAGGCGGAACCCGTGCGGCTGATCGGCGTCCTTGACGGCATGCGACTTGGTGAGTCGCGCATCCCCCTTTACTCCCTCCTCTTCTTCTGTCGCGCGGTGGGAGGAGAGTTGAAGTTACACCCCCTCGAGGTCACCGACGCCGGCTGGTTCGACCGCGACAACTTGCCGAGTCCCACCATCGGGGCCGATCGCTGGGCCGAACCGGTCTTTGCCGCGATCGACGGCGAACGTCGCGACGTGTACTACGACGACCTGCGACGTCCCGTCTGGCGGGGCGACTCGTGACGGTAGAGATCGAGAAGGTTCAGTTCGCGACCCCCGACGTCGTGGAGGGAATCAATAGGTTGCTGCCCCAACTTTCCTCGCACCCGCCCACGCTCACGATTGACGACGTTGAGCGCATGGTCCACTCAGAAGCGGCCACGTTGTTCGTGGCCACGGAGAACGGCGTGGTGCTCGGCACCTTGACTCTCATCATCTTCTCGATACCCACGGGTCGACGCGGTTGGATCGAGGACGTGGTCGTCGACCAGAGTGCGCGCGGGGTCGGCGTGGGCGAGCAGCTGACCAACGCCGCGATCGACGAGGCGCGCCTGCGCGGGGTGCGATCCCTCGATTTGACCAGTCGACCCTCGCGCGAGGCGGCAAACGCCATGTACGTCAAACTGGGCTTTGACCGTCGCGACACGAATGTCTATCGGCGGTTGATAAAAGAGGATGAACTCGAGTAAAGCAACTCGCGCACCTCGTTGAGCGTCACGACCGTTGTGGATCGTGAAAGTGCGAGAAATAATCAGCGAACTGGAACAAGCCGGTTGGGTTCAGATTCGTCAAGCAGAAAGTCATCGCCACTTCAAACACGCCACGCTCCCCGGCTCGGTTTGTGTAGCGGGGAATTTGGGTGATGATGTCCCTAAAGGAACCCTGGGTAACATTGTCAGACGGGCCGGACTCGAAAGGAGACCACGATGACCGAATTCACCATCGTGATTGAAGATGCCGGCACTAACTACGCGGCCTACGCCCCTGACGTTCCTGGCTGCATCGCCACGGGCGCGAGTGTTGCCGAAGTGACGTCTACCCTTCGAGAAGCCATTGCCGAGCACCTAGAGATTCTTCGTGAAATGGGCGAAGAGGTCCCCGTCCCTCATTCTCGGGCTGGAGTGATTCAGATTGCATCGTGAATGTGCCTTGACGGGATGACCGTTGTGCGACGTTCACGATCAATCATCTTCGATCTCTACCGAACGTTGCTGCCGGATGGTTCGCGGCTGCAGCGAGACACCATTGCGTTTCAGATGGCCGATGTCTTAGAGGTTGATCGTAAAAAGTTCGCGGACGTCGTGCGTGATACGTTCGACGAGCGAGCACGAGGGACGATCAGCGTCTGGAGTTTTCCAGACCATTATTGAGCGACAAGTACTCGGCAGCGTATTTGTCCCAATTGAAGGCGCGGGGATGCCGATTGGGAATTGTTACGGACTGTTCAGCGGAGACGCCATTGTCGTGGAACTCATCGTGGCTGAGCGACGTGATTGACGTTGTCACGTTCTCGTGTGAGATTGGCGTGCGAAAGCCGGCCCAGAGATCTACTTGGCGGCCACGCGAAGTCTCAACGTGCGGCCGGAGGAGTGCGTGTTCATTGGCGCTGGCGGGAGCAATGAGTTATGTGGAGCTCAGGAACTGGGGATGGCAGCCACGATGCTTGTGGATCCAAACTTGCTCGATACGGATCGTTTCGATGCGGTGAGCTCGTGGGACGGAGCCATAATTACGTCGCTCGCAGAATTGGTGAACGTTTTGAAAGAGCAATTTGTCCTCACCGGCGCCCATCTGGGGTACCGAGAGACAAATGTCTATCGTTTTTTCATAGAGAACTGACGCAACAGCCATTCTGGGTTCGCCGGACGCGATCCCGATTCGTGACGCGGATTCCTGTAGACATTGGGTTGTGGGAGTAGGCGCAGCGCCAGAGGTTCCGATACTTGACCCGGTTGTAGTGAAGGCATTGGAGAATCTCACTTCCTTCGTTTTCCGTCCCCGCAGGTTCTCCGGTCTTCGTTTGGAAAAGCGCAGCATGAGCTTGGCGGACCCTGGCGCTCGCGCCGGAGCAGTCCACACCTTCAAACACCTGAAGCACCACGGCTACTCCTATGAACCGACTGCTGTTGCTCTCTGGGCCAAGGCTCATGGTTGGGAGGCCGACGACGCCGACGAGTTGAGTATTTATGCTGCCGGTGTTCTCGCCGGAGAGCGGTATCACACCTATCCCGACCCGTTCGGAATGACTGCCATCGACCGATGGCGTGAGGGAGCCCAAGGCAAGAACTGATCGTGCGAAGTGGTCGAAGATTCGTTCATAACTGTCATCGAAGGATCGTCCTTGAGTGAATGATTCTGGACCGAGACACCTCCGACCATTGGGCGGTCGTGAGAGTGCGAGACATCATCCGAATAATTGAAGACGACGGTGGGTACATGTTCGGACCAGAGGTAGTCATCGACAGTTTCATCATCCCGTCAAACCCGGTACAGTGACCGTATCTGGAGACGTTAATGGCTGAATACGTGATAATCATTGAAAAAGCCGGAAATAACTATGCCGCGATGGTTCCTGACCTACCTGGATGCATCGGCGCCGCTGACACCATCGAAGAACTCGAAGAGCTCATGCGCGAAGCGGTTGAGTTTCATATCGAGGGAATGCGCTTGCACGGCGAAGAGGTTCCACCACCAAGCACGCGTGTCTCAACGGTCCGGGTGGCTTCGTAAATAAGCGCGTAGTCACTCATCGGCCGATAGACGAATATCTATCGTTTTTTCTTAGAGAGCCCGAGAACCGGACGAGTAGATCTGTCTGGTAGCAAAATCATCGAACCCACGACCTTTGGGAGTTGTGAAGGTTCGTGCGATTATCCGAGAGCTTCATGCTGATGGGTGGATCCAAGTTCGCCAACGACGAAGTCATCGCCCATTTCGCCACGCGATCAACCCGGCACCGTGACGGTTCCCGGCGCGCTGGGCGAGGATCTGCATATCGAGCTGATAGGTAGCAATTGTGAGGCAGGCTGGATTGGAACGGAGGAAGCGATGATTGAATACGCGGTGGTTATTGAACGCTCCTCGAACAACTATGGTGCCTGGGTTCCCGACCTCGACGGCTGCGTTTCTACCGGGCAGACCCTTGAAGAGGTCAAGTCCAACATCGCTGAGGCGATCGAAATGCACATCGAGTCGTTGCGTGAGCACCCGAGCCGGTCCCGCCTCCCGAAGCGCAAGTGGCCCTGGTTCAAGTCGCTTCATAGGTCGTCCGGTGCTTGGCCTGAGCGTCCTAAGTCGCGTCGACTCGCTCGAGCACCGAAGCTGAGAGTCCGTCGAGGACTGAGGGCCATTTGATCGTACGAATAATGCGGCGTCTCATAAGACCGGTCGTGATTCAATGAGGTGTTGCACATAAAGTGAACTGTGAGTTTCAATGGTTGAAGAGTGACAATGGTCAATACGCACGCACTCCGGTTCAGGGCCACTACAGGAGTCATTCTCTCCGTACTGTTGATCACCGTATTGTTGGCCGCTCTGTCGTTACGCTTGTCCAACTTCGCTGCGGGTGCCATCGCAATGCCGAACTGTGTCGATTCGCAACTCGCGGTCACAGGCGTCGAGGCTCCGGGGGGCTCTCTGCACGCGGGTCTGGTCATTCGTTACCGAAACGTGAGCGCCACCGCGTGTTCATTAACGGGGTACTCCGACGTCGTGGGAAGTAATTTCGGAACCGCGAAGAGCCGGGCGGCGGGGCACATCCGTGATGGATACTTGGGCGGTTGGATGGGGTACAAGAACGGAAAGTCGAGACCTTTGCCACTCGTTGTCTTGCGAGCTCGAAACGGCGGAGCGTCGTCCATGGTCCAATGGGCGGATGGAGGCACGGCACAACAGCCGGGGTGTACGGTGCTCACCTCGTTGTGGGTAAACATGCCTGGTGGCCTGAGACCGATTGCCCTCAAGGAGCGGATGCTTGTCTGTGGCTACTTCGATGCGACGCCCTTTGTTCCGGGCGCCACCGGTAGTGCTCACTAATGGCAAGTCATGACCTATCCGCCGAGTTCTAGACGGCAATTGGTAAACGAATGTGTACAGACTTTCACTCTGAACATCTCGCGTCTTTACAAGAATGCGTATCAAGGGTCTTACTAACGTGAGGGAATGCAGACCGTACGAAGTCACTTCACTGATTACGTCCCGAGCGCATCCCAATTTCCGGAAACGTGCCACTGATGGGTCAGATCCCCGAGCCTGATTTTCGATTCAGTTCTGAACAGGTGCGCAGGCTCATGGATCAACAGTGCCCGTCATT
This sequence comes from uncultured Acidimicrobiaceae bacterium, assembly GCA_963756325.1. Classification (GTDB taxonomy): domain Bacteria; phylum Actinomycetota; class Acidimicrobiia; order Acidimicrobiales; family RAAP-2; genus RAAP-2. Next base: position 182,612 of record CAVWNE010000013.1, on the reverse strand, counting down.
GCGCGAGCTCGATCCAGAACGCATTGGCGTCGGTTACGACGTTGAGGTTTGGCAAATTAGCAATGACCTCGTGGTCCGCCTTCCGCGGCGTCGCTCCGCGTTCACATTCGTGGAACGAGAAATCAGGCATCTTCCGTCAATTCCTCAGAATCTTCCACTTGCCATTCCTCGTATCGAATCTGTCGGGGTTGCCAGCGAATTGCTGCCCGGTCCGTGGTTCGTCACACAGTATTTGCCCGGTATTAGCGGGAATGAGGCGTCTCTGGCGGAGTGCGTCAAAGGCGCAAATGACCTCGGCGTTACTCTCGCATCCATCCACGCGCTCTCGACAGAGCACTTGAGCAATGTCTCTGCTCGGGGCGTAGCGATTGAAACACGCCGATCGTTCTTTGAACAGGGGCTTGATCAATTACCTAAATGGGCCGAGAGGATTTCCCAGGACTTCTTCAATCAAGCGGCTCATTCTGAAATGGAGAGTGCCAAGGTCTTTCTTCACGGTGACGTGCATCGCAGCAATCTCATGGTTGACGGCGGCCGCCCAACTGCATTAATTGACTTCGGCGATCTCGGTTACGGCGACAGAGCAGGTGATCTGGGTGGAGGGATTTTCTCAGTGGGCTACGAGGCTCACCAAGAATTTCTGTTGGCGTATGGTTCAGTTTCTAAAGCAACATTGGTTCGTGCACTTGGATGGTCCTGCTATTTTGCAGTTCGCAACTTCGCGGTGGGCGACGCGTACGCGCTGGAATTTCTTGAGTCCCTCCCGAGTTGAGAGCTGGAGCAGTTCTAGCGCCTGAGCGCTGACACGAAGTGCTCGATGATCCGGTGTCATACTGACTCCGTGCGACGCGCGATGACGATTCTGACGGTCGGCAGTGTGCTTTTGGTCGGCCTTCCTGAGGTCATGGGTGCGACCAGTGCGGCTGCGTCGGCCGTACCCGCGTGCACGGCGAGTTCCGTGCGAGTCACCGATCACAACACCCTTGTCGGGGCGGGAAACGTGAATGATCTCTTTTGGATCAGGAACGTGAACTCAACTGAATGCACCTTGCGTGGCTATGTCCGCGTTGAGTACGTGGGCGCGTACGGCACGATCGGGACCCACGCGAAGTCTCACCTGCTCGTTGTGCGCGAGAAGCGCTCGTATGGCCGTAACGGCAATGACATTGGTGGCCTCAAGAGGGGATTGCCAGTTCCCACAGTGACCCTCCAGGAGCACGGCGTCGCGTCTTTCTGGTTGTACGGCACTGATGAGCAACACGGGGGTCCTGGCGCGAGTAGGTGCATCGTCTCGCACATGATGTTGGTGTGGCTACCGGGCTCCTCGACCCCACTAGAAGTTCAACCTCTGAAGTCCAATGGATTCTGGTGGTGCGGCGGATTCGCGGCGCATCCCATTGTTCCTGGAGAATCGGGATCCGACCCGGCCGTGCGCTTGAGCTACTACTTCGGAGGCTGACCTGGATGTTTCCCCTCGGAACGAGAACCGGCGGTGGGGACTGAATCCTAAGAGTTCTCGCACTGGGCGACACGAGGGGCGAGACTTTAATTAATCTGAGAGAATGACTCGCCCGCAGCAAGTTCGACGTGTGCTGGTGGTGGGTTTTGGCGCTTTTGCCGTGGGCGCTCTCGACGCGCTCATCAAGGGTCAAGGTACCGGACTGCTCGGAGCACTGAGCCAGACCGCCGCACCATGGTTCCTCTTGGCGTTTCTCGCCGGCGCCGCCACCAGTGATCGACGATACATTCTGGGCGCCCTCAGTGGCCTGGGCGCGACGGTGTGCGCTCTGACGGGCTTTTATCTGGTGAACAGTTTTATCTTCGTCTACGGCACCTGGGCGCAGGATTTTCACCTCGCCTTTGGGAGCGGAAAGATCTACTTCGAACTCGGCCTGGTGAGCGGCCCGCTCCTCGGTTGGTGTGGCGCGTGGTGGAAACAGCATCTCTCGATAGTTCCGGTGGTCGGGCTCGGCCTGGCCTTCGTTCTCGAAGCTCTGGTTCGCGCGCCGCAGTCGCCGATCTTCTACGGCTATGGCGGCAAAGTCGCCACCATTGAAGCGGTGGTCGGGGCGCTGTGGATTGCCTTCGCCTTTTACTGGACGCTGGCGCTGCGCCAGCGCGACGTACTCGCCGAGTCTCACTCGCGTCCGGGTGGCAACGAGAGTGAACACTCGTCCCGCTTGGCGAGTTAGGTGAGGTCCTTCATCATCTGGGTCGACACGACCTCGTAGCCGACCGCGTCGTACAGGTGGCGGGCCACCGCGTTCGGACCAAAGACATTGAGACCGAGCCGCGTGCCGCCGTGAGCCTGGACATACTCTTCGGCCGCGCGTAAGGTCGGGCGCCCGAGCCCGGTCCCGCGAAACTCCTCGTCCACGACAATGTCATAGATCCACCAATCAGTTCCGGACCGGACGCCGATCCAGAGCGTCCCCACCTTTTCTTCGCCCCGCACTACGTCGAAGATGAACTGACCTTCGGCCAGCTCATCGCCCACAAATAGCTGTGCTCGAGTTCGCTCGATGTTCTTTTCGGCCTCTTCAGGCGAGTTGCCCGCCCCGATTAGGTCCTTTCGATAGTCGTCAAACATGCCCGAGAGCCAGAGGTGGAGAACTTCATCGGACTTTCTTCGCAGCGCTACCGACAACATCAAATCACCAGAAGTAGCGCGAAACCGTCGTATCCTTTCGAGCCGACGGTCTGGATCGCGGTGGCGCTGACGCGAGGGTCGGCCGCCGCCAGCTCCAAGAAGAGTTGCACGCCGCGCACGCGCTGGTCGTCGCTGTGCGGGTTGGCCACCTCGCCGTTACGTATCACGTTGTCGGCGACGATCAACGTACCCGCGTGGGCCAAAGCGAGCGACAACTCCAGGTACTCGGGGTAACCCTCCTTGTCGGCGTCGATGAAGATGAAGTCAAAGGTCTCTTCGTCGTGGGCAACGAGCGAGCGCAAGGTATCGGCGGCCGGGCCGACCTCTACCGTGACGACCTGGCTGAGCCCCGCGCGTTCGATATTGGCCCGCGCCACCCGTGCGTGCTTCTCCTCGAGCTCGAGGGTAATGAGCGCGCCACCGACGGGCACCGCGCGAGCGAGCCAAATGGTGCTGTAGCCGCCCAGTGTGCCGATCTCTAAGATTCGCCGCGCGCCGGTCGCTCTCGCGAGCAGCTCGAGCATCTTTCCCTGGTTGGGCGCCACGGCGATGGGTGGGAGTCCCGCGGCCTCACTGTCGGCCAAGGTACTGGTGAGCGCCCCGTCCGAGGGCGCCAGCAGGGAGACCAGATAGTTGTCGACCGAGGACCATTGCTCTTCGTTCATTCCTTCAGACTTTCGCTTGAGTGATGCCTTCTTCCGCGACCTTACTGGCGTGGGAGCCACACGATCACTGGCGAATTCTTAGCGAATGCGAACGAGTTCACGTCACCCGCGTAGTACCTTCGGGCCACGTAGTAGAAGATAGGGGCAGTGTGAAGCGACGACGAACCTGGCTGGTCGGAGGTCTTGGGCCACTCTTGGTCTTCTCGGTTCTCACGCTTCCCGCGGGAGCCACCACCACGTATCGCGACTCGACACCCCAAAGCGAAGTAGCCGCCGTCAAACGTGTCCACTGGACCTCAAACGTCTCCGTGTCATACGGCGACGGGTCCTGGACGTTTAAGTCCAATGGGCTCCCTTCTTCGAACTTCGTGGCGGCGAACTACGCCGTACCGTCCAATCCCTTTGCCGTGATCGCCGCGGGAGCCAGCATCCACTCCTCCGCATCGATACTTCACGATCAGAACTACGACTACACGCTGCCCAGCACACCGAAGTACACGACGACCACCACGACAACGAATCAGGGCCCGATTGGCGTTCTCCTCGACGGCGCCGCTCTCTACAACCCCTACGAGGCCAACCACTCGACCGTCGCCACGTCCGACAACTTCGTGGCCCGCGTAAACGGCGTTTCCGCATCGTTCCTTGACGACTGCGACGGACATCCCGGACCGGGTGGCCAGTACCACTACCACGGATTGCCCACCTGTCTCGTGGCGTACGCCACGGGTTCCACCGAGCAGGTCTCCTCGGTTGCTTCAACCAGTGGTGGCACTACGGCCGCGGTGAACGAAGACACCGTCGCGTCGAAGAGACCCGTCATTCTGGGCTTCGCTTTTGACGGTTTTGGCATCTACGACAACGTGGCGATGAACGGCTCTCTCGTCGGGGTTTCAAAACTGGACGCCTGCAATGGCATCTTCTCGCCGGTGCCGGGCTACCCGCAGGGTGTCTATCACTACGTCCTTGAGAACGTGAAGGGTGCTCGCTCGTCCATCGGTTGCTACCACGGAGTCGTGTCTTCCGCCTACACCAAGGCACTGGAAGACGAACTCAGCGGATCGCTCGGCTCCAGGAGTGTCGAGCCTCGGGCGTGGCGAAGTCCCGCGACCGCCGAAAGTCTGGCGGCCAACGTCAGCGAAGACGACCTCCTGGTGGAGATGCTCCGGGTGAGCCCGTCGAGTCACGACTGTTGACGTGCTCGATACGCGGTGCTTCAACTGAGAGAATCGACGGATGGTGAGAAAACGGTGAGCGAAGCAGAAATTGAGATCTTGCCGTTGGCGGTGCCGGTGCCGAGCGGCCAGTCGTCCCTTCTTGAAGAGCGACGTCGTTTGCGAGATGCGGAACTCGTGGGACACTCGGGGTCATGGGACTGGGACATCGAAACTGGCGTGATCACCTGGTCGGAAGGGCTTTTCGCCATTCACGGTCTCGATCCCGTCTCCTTTGAAGGTGGATATGCCCAAGCGGCGTCGCGCGTGCACGAAGACGATCGGCGCGTGGTGGACGCGGCCATGATGGCGTGTCGCCACGACGACGCGGTGCAGCAGTTCCGATATCGCGTGCATCGGGCAAGTGATGGGGAGATTCGCTGGTTCGAGTCGCGCGCCCAAGGGGTATTCGAGAATGGTCACCCCGTCCGCCTGACCGGCGCGGTGGCTGACGTGACCGATCGGGTCGAGGCCGAGCATCAGTTGAACGACGCGAACCGATTTTTGAACGCCGTCTTGACCGCGTCGCCAGACTTCACGTTCATCAACGATCTTCGAACGGGCGAGCGAGTGTTTGGCTCGCGTTATCACGACCTGTTGGGTCGCGACGAGAGCGAACCGGCCGGACCGGACGCCGTTGAGAGATTGGTTCACCCCGACGACCACGAGCTACTGCGAGCACTCAACAAGAAATCAACCGGCCTGAAGGATGGCGAGGTACTGCGAATGCGCTTTCGACTTCGCCACGCCAACGGCGATTGGCACTGGATGAGTCGAATCGTTGTCCCCTTTCGACGAGACGAGACGGGAGCGGTGATTGAGGTCCTGGGTGTCTTGAGGGACATCACTGAGGTCGTAGCCGCTGAAGAGCAGCTCGTGCACAGCGCTCTTCACGACGCGCTCACGGGACTGCCGAATCGATCACTCTTGATCGATCGTCTGGAGGCGGCCCTAGGACGATCAACTCGGGAGCGTCGAGACGTCGGAGTTCTCTACTGCGACCTCGATGGGTTCAAAGAAGTGAATGACTCGGCGGGCCACGCCGCGGGAGACGCCGTCTTGATCGAAGTCTCCGAGCGACTTCTTGGGACGGTTCGTGAAGGAGACACGGTGGCGCGCCTCGGCGGGGACGAGTTTGTGATCGTGGTCGAGCCATGGAACCGCTCGACCCGGACCAACCTTGCGAAGGGGCCAGTCCTGAGCGTCGAGGTGGCCCAGCGCATTCTGCGCGCGCTGGCAAAGCCGTTTCGGGTGGACGGGATCGAGTACGACCTATCGGCCAGCATCGGTGTGGCGTATCTCTCGCCGGGATCGAGTGGCACGAGTGCGGAACGCGCCGCCAAGATCATCGCCGACGCTGACGCGGCGATGTACGCAGCAAAGAAAGACGGCAAGAACCGGATCGAAGTGTTTGGCGAAGGCGTGGTCCCCCAGCCATAGTCTCTCGACGTGACTGTCATCAACCCCGGGCGCTCGCTTTTCCTTACGACTGCTGATCAACCATCCCACCCGCGGCCATCCGGGGTGAGGTGAGTCATCGTTTCCTTAAAAAGCGAGAAGGGCTGGCTAGGGTTTACGGATGAGCACTGAGCGGTACTCACACGGCCACCACGAGTCGGTCCTTCGCAGCCATCGATGGCGGACGGCCGAAAACTCGGCCTCGTTCCTGCTGCCCCACCTTCGGCGCACCATGGCGGTACTGGATATCGGGTGCGGACCCGGCAACATCACCTCGGGTCTCGCGCGAAAGGTGGACCACGGGTCGATCATCGGTATCGATATATCCGACGCGGTCATAGAGCTAGCCGTTGCCGAGCAGGGCCACAAAGCCCCCAACCTCTCGTTCGCGGTGGGCGACGTCTATCACCTCGATTTCCCCGACGGACACTTTGACGTGGTCTTTGCCCACCAGGTGCTCCAACACCTCGCTCGCCCGATCGAGGCGTTACAAGAGATGCGGCGCGTGCTGAAGCCAGGGGGTCAACTGGCCGCTCGCGACGCCGACTTTGGGGCTTTCGTCTGGTTTCCGGCCGATCCGATCCTCGATCGTTGGATGGCGCTGTATCACGAGCTCACTGCGCGAAACGGCGCGCAAGCGGACGCCGGAAGAAACCTTAAGGCGTGGACTCGTGCGGCGGGGTTCAACTCCGTCGTTGAGACCTCGTCCAACTGGACTTTTCAAAGCGACGACGAGCGCGTGTGGTGGGGTGGGCTGTGGGCCGACCGAGTTCGCGAAAGTGAGTTCGCGAGCCAGACCCTGGAGTACGGACTGAGCGACCAGAAGGAGCTCGCCCTCATCGCCGAGGCGTTCGAGCGCTGGAGCAAAGATCCCGATGGCGTCTTTCTGGCGGTGAATGGCGAGGTTCTCGCCCGTCGCTAGCTCAATCGACGTGACGACCCCAGACGATGAGTTCGCCTCCCTCGGGATCGTGTCGCCGGCTCATTTGTTGGAACCCCGCGTGGCTGAGGACGGATTGGCTCGCCACGTTCGACGAGTCTGTTTCTGCCCGCACTTCTAGGGAGAGGCCGGCGATGCGCGCAAGAAGCTGTGAGATCGCCAACGTCGCGACCCCTCGACCCTGTCGACTCGGCACCACCCCGTAGCCGATCTCCACTTCATTGGCGACTGGCCCGCCTTTAAAACCAATCGTCCCTGAGGCGACGCCGTCAACCAGGATGAGGTAGGAGCCGAACCACGGCCCGCTGGGATCGGGCGAGAACTTGGACATGTGCATGGCGGCGATATCCCCGCGCGCGGGAAAGTCGTCGGCCCAGCCGCTGCTCGCCCGACCGCCTTCGATGATGGTGCGCGCGACCGCCTCGTCAACCTGGCGAAGTGAAACCGTAGGAGTGGTCACCGTGCCAGTCTGGCCGAGAACGCGCCCGTCCGCAGGGTCATAGTTCATCGCCCCCCGGGACTGTGCGGTAGCGTTTTGGTGTCGTGATCTCCATCGCGCACGTCATCGTGCTGGTCGTGTCGGGTGTCGTCGCCGGCGTTATAGGTTCGGCCGGAGGGATAACTTCACTGGTCTCCTACCCGGCCCTCCTGGCCATTGGAATTCCACCCCTACCGGCCAACGTCACGAACGTCGTGGCCCTGGTGGGATCGTTCCCGGGCGCCGCGCTGGGGTCGCGACCAGAGTTGCGCGGACAGTACCCCTGGCTACGTCGGTGGGCTCTGGTGGCAGCGGTCGGTAGCGTACTCGGGGTCGCACTGTTACTGCTGACACCCGATCGGGTCTTCAATCGTCTGGTCCCGTACCTGCTGCTTCTCGCCTCGCTCGCGTTGTTCTTTCAACCACGACTGTCGCGCTGGCACGAGGCCCACCTGCATCGCCAACGCGCGATTTTGGGGTGGGGTCTGTTCAGCGTGTCGCTGTACAGCGGCTACTTCGGGGCGGGTTCAGGAATTATGGCGCTCGCGCTGATCCTTCTTACTGTGGACCCCGACTTCGCTCGAGCCAATGCTCTAAAAAACATGATTCTCGGCGTGGCGACCCTCGTCGCGGCGATTGGCTTCGTGATATTTGGTCCGGTCCATCTGTGGGCGGCACTGTGGTTGGGCCTCGGATGTGCGGCGGGAAGCGTTTTTGGGCCGTCGGTCGCGCGAACGATTCCCGGCGACCTTCTGCGCGTGACGGCGGCGGCCTTCGGCATCGGACTGGCGATTTGGTTCTTTCATAATCCGGGCTCGTGAGCCACGCGGTACCCGCATCGGGCCTTGAAGATTAGCCACATCCCGTAGAGTGAGTGCGTATCGAGCGGGTCTCGCGACAGACTCGTTCGGCCCTAGTAGAAACGACACGTGATGCGCTTCCTCGATATGGACGTCGCCGCGAGCCCCTTGGAGCTCATCGGAAACACCCCCATGGTTCGTCTGGTAAATATCGCGAACGGTATCGGCTGTGACGTTCTCGCAAAGCTCGAGACCACCAACCCTGGTGGGAGCTCCAAGGACCGTCCGGCCCTCACCATGGTGCTGGCGGCTGAGCGCGACGGACTGCTCGGGCCCGGTTCGACGATCATTGAGCCCACCAGTGGCAACACCGGGGTCGGCCTCGCCATCGTCGCGGCTCAGCGAGGCTACAAGTGCATCTTCGTGATGAGCGACAAGATGGCGCCCGAGAAGATCGACGTACTGCGCGCCTACGGAGCGCAGGTCGTGGTCTGTCCGACGGCCGTCGCCCCCGACCATCCCGACTCCTATTACTCAACCGCCGAACGACTCACCAAGGAGACGCCCAACTCCTTTCGCCCCGACCAGTACTCCAACCCGAATAACCCGCTGGCGCACTACCAGACGACCGGACCCGAGATCTGGGAGCAAACCAGAGGTCACGTCACCCACTTCGTCGCGGGCGCCGGTACGGGCGGCACGATCTCGGGGGTGGGAAAGTTCCTGAAGGAACAGAACCCCGCGATACGAGTCATCGCGGCCGATCCCGAAGGATCGGTCTACTCAGGCGGCGCTGGTCGTCCCTACTTGACAGAAGGGGTGGGCGAGGACTTTTGGCCCGAGAACTACGACCCGTCGCTGGTCGATGAGGTGGTTGCGGTCAGTGACGCCGACGCGTTCGCCATGGCTCGTGAGATGACTCAGCGCGAAGGGCTGCTGATTGGAGGATCGGGAGGAACGGCGGTCGCGGCCGCGCTGCGCGTGGCGCGAACCCTGCCCGAAGAGGCGGTGGTCGTGGTCTTGATCCCCGACTCGGGGCGCGGCTATCTCTCCAAGATCTTCAACGACGCGTGGATGACTGACTACGGGTTCCTGCGACCACGCGATGTATTGGACGTCGGAGACGTTCTGGCCGCCAAGATCGAGCGTCAAGAGAGCACGCTGGCTGACCTGGTCCTCGTCACCGAGGACACTCTGGTGCGCGACGCGATCTCTTTGATGCGTGAGAAGGATGTCTCGCAGTTGTTGGTGACGGTGACCGCCGAGTTGCCGCTCGCCGCCAAAGAAGTGTCTGGCTCACTCAGTGAGCTGGGGCTTCTCGAGGCCACCACCCGCGACGAGTCGGTGCTGGACTTACGTGTGAAGGACATCGCCGATCCTTCTATGCCCATGGTCGGCGTGGGATTGAGCGTGAGCGAACTGACCCGCCGACTCAGTAGTGCGGCCGGGGTGTTGGTTCTCGACGGCGGTCATCCGGTGGGCGTGTTGACCCGCAGCGATCTCCTGAGCTTTCTCGAGCAGCGTCGCGGGAAGTGAGCCGTCAGGGCCGATCGCCTCTATGACGTCTCGATGGCATTTCTGCGTGGACCGCGAAGCGCATCGCCCGTTAGGCGTTCGCCATCAGCGAAGGACGACGAGTCGCGCGAGCTCATGGGGAGTCAACTCGCGACCGTCTCGAAGGGAGCGGCGCAAGACGGGCCCGAGAGAGCGCTGGCTAGGCTTTTCTCGTGTCCGCGGGCGCCGATACCTTCTATGGTGGCGCGTCGCCGATCTGAGTTCTCTTGAAATGAGGAGTAGTACATGACCGGATTCAACACCCGTGCGATCCACGTCGGGTCCGAGCCCGACCCGGTCACGGGGGCCGTCAATCCGCCGGTCTATTTGACCTCGACCTACGCGCAAGACGCCGTCGGCGTTGTTCGATTCTCCGACTACGCGCGCGGCGATAATCCCACTCGTGCCGCCCTCGAAGCGTGTCTCGCCGATCTGGAGGATGCTCGCCACGGGGTCGCCTTCGCGTCGGGACTGGCCGGAGAGGACGCGCTGCTGCGTACGCTCGCACCCGGTGACCACGTCATCATGGGAGCCGACGCGTATGGCGGCACGTATCGTCTCCTCACCCGGGTCTTTGGCGCGTGGGGGGTGAGTGTCTCTACCGTCGATCTCGGTGACCCCGACGCGTTGGAGTCGGCGATCACGTCCTCGACCAAGATGATCTGGGTCGAGACGCCGAGTAACCCTCTCTTGACGGTGGTGTCCATCGAGGCGCTCGCCGCTCACGCGCACGCCCACGGGGCGCTTCTCGTGGTGGACAACACCTTCGCCACGCCCTACCTCCAGCGTCCTCTCACTCTGGGAGCAGACGTCGTGGTGCACTCGACGACCAAGTACGTCGGCGGCCACTCCGACGTGATCGGCGGCTTTGTTGCCACCAACAATGATGAACTCGCCAGCCAGTTGAAGTTCCACCAGTACGCCATTGGCGCGGTCCCGGGGCCGCTCGACTGCTACCTGCTGCTTCGAGGTCTCAAGACTCTCGGCGTGCGGATGGAGCGCCACTGCGACAATGCTCGCGCTGTTGCTTCGTTCTTGGTGAATCACGACGCCGTGGAGGACGTCTTCTACCCCGGTCTGGCGGGCCACCCGGGTCACGAGGTGGCCCGTACGCAGATGAGCGACTTTGGCGGCATGGTGAGTTTCACCGTGAAAGGTGGCGTCGACGCGGCGCGCAAGGTCTGTGAGTCGACGCTCGTTTTCACCCTGGCCGAGTCCCTCGGGGGAGTGGAGAGTCTGATCGAGTTGCCCTCGGTCATGACCCATCTCTCCACCGCCGGGTCGACGCTGGAGCCTCCGGCCAACCTGGTGAGACTGAGCGTGGGTATTGAAGATCTCGATGATCTGATCGACGACTTGGCGAACGCGCTGACGTCCGGGATTTAGCTGTTGTCCAGCATCGCGAGCGAGAGGTCCCAGAGTTCGTGGGCGCTTGAGGGATCGAGCGCCCAGGGATTCACCCCGCCCGCGAAGGGCTCGGGCTCGGTGGTGACCTCGGCCTCGTTGCAGTCCTCGAAGTAGCGGCCCGCAACGCCCTCTACCAGGGGCGATCCCGCCAGCAGCACCGACGTAGCCGCACCTTGTTCGACGGTCTTTTGGAGGTGCTCGGGTGTCTGGAGTCCACCGGTGTATCGCTGAAGTCGAGTGGGGATAGCTCCGGGGTTTAGCGCGTTCGCGACAATCCCCTCATCGGCCCAGCGCCGGCTTATCTCGATGGCGTGCAAGACGTTGGCCGTCTTTGACTGGCCGTAGGCGAGCCAGGGGTCGTAGTCTCGGTTCTCAAAATCCACGTCGCTGAAGACAACGGGAGAGAGGAAGTGAGCATTGGAGCTCACGCAGACCACCCGCGCGCCGTGAGCAGCGGCCAGGGCTTGGTGCATCGCGACGGTGAGGGCGAAGTGCCCTAGGTGGTTGGTGGCGAACTGCATCTCGTGTCCCTCAAAGGAGAGCTCCAACTCGGGAATCGCCATCACGCCTGCGTTGTTCACGAGAATGTCGAGCGGCCCCAGCCAGGTGGCCGCGAAGGCCCGGATTGACACGACATCGGTCAGATCCAGTCGAGCGACTTGAACGACGTCGTTGCCCGACGACATCAAGATGTTGCGCGCGGCCACTCCGCCCGCTTCCACGTCGCGAACACCAATGGTGACCTCGGCGCCGGCGTGGGCTAGAGCCCGAACCGTCTCCACCCCTATCCCCGAGGAGCCGCCGGTCACGATCGCGCGCTTGCCCGAGAGGTCGACGTCCGCGAGAACTTCTTGTGCCGTCGAGCTGCGATCGAAAGGAGTCGTGATACGCGTTGTCATTCGATGGAGTGTAAATGAGTCGGAGTGTCCGATGTAGGTTTTCCTGGTGAATGCGCCGTTCTTGTTAATTCTGACCGGGCCCCCGGGCGCGGGAAAAACAACCTTGGCGACGCTGGTCGCCGAGCACTTCACGCCCTCGGTCGTGCTCGAAGCCGACGACCTATGGGCGCGCGTCGTGCGGGGATTCGTCGAGCCGTGGAAGAAGGAGGCCGATGATCAAAATCGCGCGCTCGTTCGAGCGTCGCTTGGTGCGGCCGTACGTCTGACGAGGTCGGGCTACGCGACCGTGCTCTCAGGTCACATCGGACCGTGGTTCATGGATCTCGTAACCAGCGAACGGGCCTACGTCAATGCTCCGGTCGTATACGTGGTGTTGCGACCGACGCTGGAGGACTGCCTCGCTCGGTGCCGGGACCGTCAGAGCGACCCGCGCCACGCGGGGGCGCTCAGCGACGAAGTGGTCGTTCGCGAGATGTATCGCTCGTACTCGAACCTCGCCTCCCGTGAGCGACACGTGGTCGATCCCCGCGGTCTCACGGCCGAGGAGACCGCGTCGCTGGTGGTGGGTGAGTTGGGCTCTCCTCGTCTCGCGCTGGGGTGACGCGCCGCTCGGAGTCTCGATATGGTGGGTCGAAAACCTAGAGAGCGGGTACTGGTGACGAAGTTTCTTGTCGACTCATTTAGCGTTTCCCTCGATGGCTTTGGCGCCGGTCTTAACCAGAGCGAGGCCAATCCCCTCGGCGAGGGCGGTCGTCAACTGCACGAGTGGATCTTCGCCACGAAGGCCGGTCGGAAGATGATCGGAGAGAGTGGCGGCGAAAGGGGTGTCGATGACGACGTCTTTCAACGCTGCTTGGAACGAGAGGGTCCCGTCATCATGGGGCGCAACATGTTTGGCCCGGTGCGCGGAGCGTGGGGCGATAGCAGTTGGCGCGGTTGGTGGGGTGAGGAGCCGCCCTTCCATAGTCCCGTCTTTGTCCTCACGCACTACGAGCGACCTGATCTCGTGGTGGGTGAGACAACATTCCACTTCGTGGCCGGCCTCGACGAGGCCGCACGGCTAGCCCGCGAGGTTGCCGACGACCGCGATATCCACGTGGGCGGTGGCGTGGACACCATTCGCATGTTTCTCGACGCCCAGCTGCTCGACGAGGTATGGCTGGCCGTCGTGCCCGTGCACCTGGGAGCGGGCGAGCGGCTGTTCAAAACTCTCGACGACTGGCCAGCCGGCTACCGACGCGGGCGTGAACTGAAGGGCGAGCGTGCGACGCACCTTCAACTCCTACGGGTCGAGTGAGCCTCGTCCAGTGTCGGCGCGCGAGCGACGACGACGTCGGAGAATTGGCGAGCCTGCGTTACACCTGGCGAGTTGAGGAGCGAGGCGAACGCGGGCTGAGAGCAACGGAGTTCGAGTCGCAGCTGCGTGCGTGGATGCATCGCCACCGCGACACGCATCTGGGCTATCTCGCGATTCACGAGGAGGTGGCCGTCGGGTGCGCGTGGCTCTGCGTCATCGACCGTATCCCAGGACCCGGCACGTTCGTTCGTCGCGCCGGCGCGTTGCAAAGTGTCTACGTGCGTCCATCTCAGAGGAACGCGGGCGTGGGCGCCGAACTTGTTCGCTTCGTGGTGAGCGAGGCGCGCGCCATGAAGCTCGACTACCTCGGCGTGCATCCTTCGGAGCGGTCCTTCACGTTCTATCGCCGCCTGGGCTTTGACCCCGCGGAGCGCGCCCTGGAGTTGCGCTTCTAGGGCGTGTCGCTCTTGTCTTCGATTTCCCAAGCGTGGTCGACGATGTGCCAGGCGCAGCGTCGAATGGCGTAGCCGGGGGGCCACTTCGGCGTGTGGGACTTGGCGCGCAGAGTGGTCACCATGACATCGCGCTGTTCATCCCACGGCGTTCGCGGGGCGACTCGAAAGCCCGCGCGCGAGCAGTAGGCGCGTTCCGCTTCACGGACGTGATCAACGACTGCATCGCGATCTCGACCCCCACCGCGCGGGCCACGCCGTAAGGTCGCGGGAGCGTGGTCGACCACGTCGTCGAGATAGTTCCAGCAGTCTTGAAGTAACAAGATCTGTCGGTCGAGTTCTTTGGCGGAGAGCGGGACCTCGTCCCAGGGACCTCGGGCGTCCGGTGCTCCAAAAACTGTGGTCGCGTTGCCTGGAAGTACGCCGACGACTCGTAGCGTGCCCGGATCGAAGGGGAGCGAGACGACCTTCGCGTAGCGCTCGCGATAGTTGTCGAGCGCCTCTATGGCCAGTTCGGGCGTCTTCGCACGGCGACACCAGCCGGGCCAGTCGAGCGAGACGGCGAACACCGAGTTCTTGGCCTCCTCTAGATACACTCGCGACGTCGCCACCAAACCTCCTCGAAGAAAGTTAGCCGCTCGATCGAGGGCCTCGAAAGGCGAGATGACTTGTTGTTATCTCAGGGTCACCGACAACGCCGACACGTTCGCCAGCGCGCGGCGACCAACGTCGAGGTAACTGTGGCGCTCGTGGAGACCGAGTGACACCATCATGACGCCAAATAGCAGAGCCCACCCCACGCTGCGCTGAATCGTCGCGTCGTCGAGATCGCCGTAGGTCGAGAAGAAGACGTCCAGGTGCTCACGGGGGAGCGACATCAGGCCCCCGGCCAGATCGGTCGCCGGGTCCCCCGCACACAGGTCACCGAAGTCGACGACGCCCGCGAGGGCACCGTCTTGATAGACCAAGTTGCCCGGATGAAAGTCACCGTGCAACCATCGAGGCGCCCGGCTCCACGTCGGCGCGTTGCAGGCTCGCCGCCAGAGGTCGAGAACCGAGTTGAGATCGATCTCACCCTCGAGATCACGGGCGCGACGCTCGAAATCGTCCGTGCGTTGCGCCAGCGGTACGCCGCGCCACACATTCGTCGGCGCATCGGGAGGTGCGTCCTCGTGAAGTTCGCGCAGGAAGTTCCCCATGACCTGAGCGGCCGTCGCGTCGGCCTCGAAATCGATCTCGTCGCCCGGCTCACCGTCGATCCATCGGCCGATCAGCCAGGGCCAGGCGAAGCGATCACTGGGCACCCCGGCAAAGAGCGGCGCTGGTGTACGCAGGCTCAGACGCTGGGCCAAGACGTTGAGCCAGTTGATCTCATTGATCATCGGGGTCACCGCGGCTTCACGCCGCGGGAGGCGAACGACGAGATGATCACCGACGCGCCAGAGGAAGTTGTCGAACCCCTCGCCGATATGCCAGCACTCCTGTTCCGCGATGGCCGGGAATTGAGTTCGAAGGAGATAGCGCACCAACTCCTCATCAACGCGCGTCTCCGCGTGCGGCCAACTCACGTCTGTGACAATACGGCCTTCGCTCGGGCCCTGCCGGAGACGGTATCTGTGACAGCGAACGCGCTCGTCCTTTAGAGACATCTAACGTGTCGTGATGCACCACGTAGTTTCGGCTCTCCAATCCACGTGGCCCCCGTTCGTTTTGGTGTCCGGTCTGCTCCTCATCGGACACGTCGCCTCGGGTGAAGGCGTCTTTCGACTTCTTGGTTCATGGTGTGGACGGGCTCCCGGCGGCGGACGGGGCACCTTCCTCGTGACGATGGGGGCCGTGGCCCTGGTAACCGCGGTTCTCAACCTCGATACGTCGGTCGTCTTTATGACGCCCGTCGCTTTGCAGGCGGCCCGCGCTGAAGGTTCCGACGAGACAGCCTTTCTCTTTGGCACCATATTTATGTCGAACTCCGCGTCCCTCCTGCTCCCTGGGTCCAATCTCACCAACCTGCTCGTCTGGTCCCATCGCCACGCGTCGGGTGCCGCGTTCGCTCGCCACACGGTGGGGCCGTGGATTGTCGCCATCGCGGTCACGGCCCTCGTGGTAGGAGCCTGGCGCTGGCGCCCACTCGGCACGTCCGTCCGCCCGACAGCCACCGACGACTCTTTTGAGTTCGGGCCGGGGCTCATCGCAGGAGTTCTCGCGGTCGTGGCGATGCTGGCGCTGAGGGAGCCAGCCCTATGGGTCTTTGGCGCGGGCGTGGCGGCCGAGCTGGTGGCGCTGGCCCGTCGTCGGGTGGATCTGGCGAGCGCGCTTCGAGCGATCAGCCCCGTGACGCTCACCGCCCTCTTTGTGGTCGCCGTCGTCATCGGTTCGGTCGCTCGCGCCACCACGCTGAGCGCTCACCTCTTGCAGCATTCGAGCGTGCTGGTCACCGCGGCGCTCGCGGCGGGAGTATCTCTTGTCATCAACAATCTCCCCGCGGCGTCGCTCTTCGCGGCGCGAGGGGTCACACACCCTTTCGCGCTCTTGCTCGGACTCGACCTCGGTCCGAACATTTTCGTGACCGGCGCTCTCTCATCGCTGCTGTGGCTTCGCATTGCCCGTCACAGCGACGCTCGGCCGTCGATCGTCACCTTCTCTCTGGTCGGCTCGGTGATCGCGATCGTGTCTCTTGCCTGCGCCATCGCGCTGATCTGACGAAGTGTTACTCAATGGAGTGGGGATGGAGGTCCCACACGCTGCAGTTCGCGACCGCAAACGCGTCAAGTCCCACCAGGGGTACCGCTTCGACGTACGCGCGCAGGGCCCGAATGGTTCCTCCGTGAGTGACGACGAGGACCCGATTACCGACCATGACGTCTCGGGTCGCTTCGACGAAGTCGCCCACCCGTCTCACCACGTCGCGAAAGGACTCACCACCTTCGGGTCGAGCGTCGGGATCGACGAGCACGCCATCGACGATTCCGCTACTTCTAGAGTCGAGCATCTCTTGGGGCTGGCCCTCGAGCGCGCCAAAACAACGTTCGCGCAACAAAGAGTCGGTGGTGAGTGCGAGGTCCAGTTCGGAACCGATGATCTCGGCGGTCTCACGCGCGCGAGCGAGGTCGCTCGAGATGAGCCGATCAAAACGCAGTGATTTCAAGGTTCCGGCCACCGCTCGCGCCTGCTCGCGTCCCACGTGGTTGAGCTGTGCGAGATCGTTTTGTCCCTGAATGAGCCCCAGTTCGTTCCACGTGCTTTCGCCGTGACGCACCAGGGTGATCGACGATTCGCGAGCGGGTGTGTTCACGCCGACCAGGTTAGTGAGACGCTCAGGGCGCCTTATTGGTGACCCGAACTGCCCGTCGCGGAGCGAGCGACGTGGTTCGTCCTCATGTATTCACAGGAATTTCAAAGCGAACATCGAGAGTTTCTGAGGACGGCGTAAAGGAAATAAAAAGTGGCCCAGTTACGATTGCGTGTGTGTCCTTGACCCTGCCCCAGAGAAGCGCCAAGCCCCGTTCCACCGGTCTTACGATGATGATCGACAAGGGGCTTTCATCACGGGAGTTCGAGGATCTCATCGAGAGCCATGGCGAGCACGTTGACTTCGTGAAGTTTGGCTGGGGCACGTCGGTCGTGACGAAAAACTTCCAGGCGAAGCTTGACGTCTTGCGCGCGGCGAACGTGGACTTCTATCTCGGCGGCACGTTGTTTGAGAAGTACGTACAACAGAATCGCTTCGACGAGTTCCGCTCGCTGTGCGAAGGCTACGGCTGCTCGTTCGTGGAAGTGTCGAACGGAACGATCGATATCACGAACCACGACAAGGCCGAGTACGTCAAGCGCCTCTCGGACGACTTTTTCGTGGTGTCCGAAGTGGGCTCGAAAGACCAGGCGACCTCCGACACCATGGCCCCCCACAAGTGGGTGAGCTACATCCAAGCCGACCTGGACGCGGGCGCGGTTCTCGTCACCCTCGAGACTCGAGAAGGCGGAAAAGGCGGAATTTGCCGGTCAAATGGGGAACTGCGCTACGGGTTGATCGAAGAGATCCTGTCGGCCAAAATCAACCACGCCGATCTCCTTTTTGAGGCTCCCTCGACCGAGCTGCAAACGTATTTTGTGCGCCGTGTCGGTCCCGACGTCAACCTCGGGAATATTGCGGCCAGCGACGTCATTCCGCTGGAGACGATTCGACTCGGTCTGCGTAGTGAGACTTTGTTGGACTTCGAGCCCGGCTACCACGACGATCTCTAAGCATGAGAGAAAGTCGCGACGTTTTTCACCTGGCCATCCCGGCCTACGACCTCGATGAAACTGTCGATTTCTACGTCACCAAGTTGGGCTGCAAGCTTGCGCGGCGCTACGACGACCGTGTGACCTTCGACTTCTTCGGTGACCAACTGGTCTGTCACTTGAGCGAGGCACCCGCCGGGCGAGTTCCGATGAGCGAGTTGCCGATGTACCCGCGTCACTTCGGGGTTACCTTTCGTGAGCAGAGAGACTTTGATGAGCTGTACCAACTCTGCCAGCAGCGCGGCGTTTCTCTTTTCGCCGAGGTCAGCCGGCGCTTCGAAGGTCGCGTCGAGGTCCATCAGACGTTCGTCGCGTGTGACCCGTCGGACAATCTTCTGGAGTTCAAGCACTACAGCGACCATCGCATGATGTACTAAGTGGCGAGTCGATGGAGTCACTCTCAACAACGACGCATAATCCGCTTCTCGCGTTAATTGATCATCGGGCCCGCGAGTACGGGACCAAGCCCTACCTCCTCGACGCGCGCAGCACTCGGGTGCTTCGCTACGACCAGCTGTGGGCCGAGGTGGACGAGCGTCGTCGCCAACTTCAGTCCTGGGGAGCAGTCCCTGGCGGGCGATTCGCGCTGGTCGTCGCCGATCCGCTGGCCTTCGCCTCCTGGCTTCTCGCGGGCATCGCGATGGGCGCCTGGGTTGCCCCCCTGGACCCCACGGCGGGGGGCCTCGCCACCTCGAGCGCCCGCGCCCGCGTCCTCGGTTCGCTCTTTGTGGTGAGCGACCAGGCGCCCCCTGAGGGGGCGATCAAGTGGATCTCGATCTCGGCCGGCGCCACCAATGCGACGGAAGATCTCGGTGCCGGCGAAAGTCTCCAGGGCGGCATCATTCTGTCGTCGTCGGGAACGACGGGCACGCCCAAAGTGATGGCGCTCGGGGTCGAACAGCTCGTGGCCGCCGCCGGAGTGATCGCTCAGCACCACCAACTCATCGACGTCGACCGCGGTTTCAATCCACTCCCGCTCTGGCACGTCAACGCCGAAGTCGTGGGGCTCCTCGCCACGCTGGTGGCGGGCTCTTCCCTGGTCCTGGATGAACGATTTCACCGCACCGGCTTTTGGCAGCTGGTCAACAGCTACAAGGTCACCTGGATTAACGCGGTGCCGGCCATCATCTCGCGTCTGTGCGACCTTCAAGAGGGCGAGTCGCCTTCGCCTCAAATCCGCTTTGTGCGCTCCGCCTCGGCGCCCCTCGCCCCGGCGCTCTTCGAGCGCTTCGAAGCCGAGGTGGGCCTGCCGATTATCCAGTCCTACGGGATGACGGAAGCGACCAGTCAAATCTGCGTGACCCCCATTGACGGAGCTCGAAAGGCCGGCTCGGTCGGTGTGGCCGCGGGCGTGGAGGTTCGTGTTCGCGCCGAGGGTTCAGAGGTCGGTCCGATCGAGATAAAAGGCCCCACGGTCATTCGTCGCTACGAGAGCCCGGGCTACGAAGAGCGCTTCGACGCGGAGGGGTGGCTGCGAACGGGGGACCTCGGTCACTTTGACGAGGACGGCTATCTCTTCATCGTGGGTCGTAGTGACGACGTCATCAACCGCGGCGGCGAGAAGATCTATCCACTCGAGATTGAACAGATACTGGCCGACGTCAAAGGAGTCGGTCGCGCGGCCGTGATCGGATCGGCCGACGATGTCTTCGGTCAAGTCCCGATCGCCTTCGTCCAGCCCACGGAGGACGTGGTTCTCAGTTCGCTCGAGGAGTTGGCGGCCCTGGTGCAGCGGGTGCGGATCGCCGCCAGCGAGCGACTTCCCTCGGCCCATCGGCCCGTTCTGGTTCAGGTGGCCGCCGAGTTCCCTCTCCTCGCCACCGGCAAGGTCCATACGTCGAGTCTTCGCCAGGGTGAGGTCGCCGTTATCTACCACGAGCGTCTCTAACGTCGTTCTCATTCAAGTGAAAACAGGAAGGTCATGAGCTCCACTACCGAGACGCCACGTGGGACGCGCCAACGCCTGGATCACGTGGACGCCATGCGTCCGATCAAGCAGACGGCCGTCATCTCGACCCACGCGCTCATCTATTTCTCCCCGCTGTCAACCAGTTTTGCGGCGGCCAGCATGCTCACCCTCACCCACTTCTCGCGCGACGCCTTTCTCTTCGTGTCAGCCTGCATGTTGGCCTATAGCTACCGAGACAGTGACAAGGTGGCGCTCGGCTCGTACTGGAAGCGGCGCTTCATGGCGGTCGGACTGGTCTATCTGGTGTGGACGGTGATCTACTTTCCCATCGCTGCGGCGAAGAACAGTCCGACGTTTCCGTATCTGAAGATTCCCGGTTCGGCGATATTCAGCTTCGCCGGTCTTCACAACTTCCTCTTCAACCTGGCCACCGGGTACTACCACCTCTACTTCTTGGTCGTGTTGCTGGAGTTTTATGTCCTCTTCCCCTACGTGTTCGTATTTCTGAAGCGTTATCCCCGGTCGCGACTGGCGGTTCTCGTCGGCTCCGTGGTGTGGCAGATCTTCTTTCCCCTCCTTATTCGACGCGACTGGATCGGCGTCATCATGTCGCCCAAGATCGAGACTCGTCTGGTGTTCGCGTACCCGCTCTATCTGCTCGGCGGGGTGATCTGCGCCTTTTACCTCGAGAGCTTTCACGACTGGGTGGTGCGACACCGCAGAGCGATCGTGGTGATCACGGTCCTGGTCGCGGCCCTACCGCTCATCGTGGACTACGTGGCCACTCACGGCACGAAGTTATCGGGGGCTCTGGTTCCCGGCGCGAACCCCTTCGCCGCGCTCGTCATCCCCTACGACGTGGCGGCGATCCTCGGTGTCTATCTTCTCGGCGTCTATCTGGTCAGTCCAAAGCGCAGCGCTCGCACTCGAGCCATCACCGCCTCGGGCTCTGAGGCGGCGTACGGGATCTACGTCTCCCAGATGATCTGGATCATTATCGAGGTGCGCTGGGCCCAGCACTTCAATCTGTACCATCACGTTCCCTGGTTGGTGTTGATGTTGAGCGCGCTCGTTCTCAGCTACGCCCTCGGATGGGTCTTCAGCGCCCTGTGCGCGCGAACGCCCTTGGCTCGTCCCGTGGTGGGGCGAGCCCAGGTGCCGTGGCGGACGCTGTGGCCCCATCCCGTCGCGGCCACGGCCGAGCCTGACTTTGGCGAGGGTCCGCTGAATCTCACCGATCAATAAGTACTTCTTCTATTGAGATTCTCGCGATTGGCGAAGGCCCAAACGTGCGATGCTCGCCACTACGGTCAAGTCGGAATGAGAAGAGTGAGCAAGTCCAAAGGCGAGAGTGAGCGCCAGCGAGTACCGCCGCCTCTGATCAAACGTCGTATCGCGTCGGGTCGCGGGGCCATGGAGCAACCCAACGTGACCCACGACGGCGAGGCGCGTCTCACACCACGGTTTTGGTTGGCCGTCCTCTTGACGGGAGTGGCCGCCGGACTGTTTGGCGACTTGTTGATGTGGATACTCTCGCTGGCCGAGCGGGTCGCGTTTGACTATCACGCAGGAAGCTATCAGGCGTCAGTCGCGGCGGCCTCGGGCGAGCGTCGGATTCTCTCCCTCGTGGTGGCGGGCGTCGTCGGGGCCATCTCGTGGTACCTGATTCGGCGGTACTTGAAAAACGAACGCGCGGAGATTGACGAGGCGGTGTGGAACGGCGACGGTGATCTCTCTCTTCGACGCAGTCTGCTCACCTCGGTGGTCTCAGAAGTGGTAGTGGGGGCCGGCGCTTCCATCGGACGCGAGGCCGCCCCAAAGCTGATGGGCGGAGCGTCGGGCTCGTTGATCGCGCGATGGTTCAATTTGACCGCCGCGCAGCGACGACTCCTGGTGGCTTGTGGCGGAGGGGCCGGACTCGCCGCTGTCTACAACGTTCCTCTCGGGGGGGCGCTCTTCACCGCCGAAGTCCTCTACGGCAGTTTTGCGTTGCCGGTCGTGTTTCCGGCGCTGGCCACCTCGTTGATCGCGACGGTCGTCGCGTGGATATACCTACCGAGCCGCGCCACCTACGTCGATGTTCCCAACTATCGCTTTAGCGGCTCGCTCATGGCGTGGTCGCTCCTGGCCGGCGTGGTCATCGGCGTTCTAGCGGTGGCCTACGTCCGCCTCATCGGCTGGGTCTCGTTCCATCGCGCCAAAGGGGCGCATATTTTCTGGACGATGCCGGCGGCGTTTTTGTTGGTGGGGGTGGTTGGGGTGTGGTACCCCCAGGTCTTTGGCAACGGCAAGGACATGGCCCACCAAGCCTTCCTCGGGGTGGGTGGAATCGGTCTCTTCTTTGCTCTCTTTGCCCTGAAGCCGATTCTCACGTCGCTCACCCTGGGAGGCGGAGCGGCGGGAGGTCTGTTCACCCCGTTTCTCGCGACCGGCGCGATGCTGGGGGCCTTCCTGGGCGCGGCCTGGGTGCACTTGTGGCCCGGGACTCCGATCGGGGCCTTCGCCTTGGTGGGCGCGGCCGCGATGACGGGAGCGGCCATGCAAGCTCCGCTGGCCGGACTGGTCCTAGTGCTCGAACTTACCCACGGCGGATTCAACGTCTCCATCCCGATGATCTGTGCCACCGTGATTGCGACGTTTCTCGTGCGTCAGGTGGACGGGTACTCGATCTACTCGGCCCGCCTTCCTCAGCGCGAGCCCGTGAAGGAGACCTAGCGGCGCGTCATCTTCGAGGCGAAATGAAAGAATGGCTGAATGAACGGTCCAGCGACGCACCGGTCCCGTGGCTGAGGCGATGGTCACGATTCGACGAGCCGCGAACGCCGACTGGTCGGCGCTTCGAGAGATCCGACTCGAGGCGCTCACCGACGCGCCCGAGGCGTTCGGCTCCACAGTGCAGAGCGCGCTGGCTCTCAGCGCGCGCCAATGGCGCCACCGGTTGGCGGCGACCCCGTACTTTCTGGCAGAACAAGATGGAGCGGTCATCGGGATGGTCTCGGGCGGTTACAACGACAGCCGTCCCGGCACCCACTGGCTCTATGGCATGTACGTCACGCCCGCGGCGCGCGGTGGTGAGGCGGCGCGGCTCCTGGTGGTAGCGGTGGTGGAGTGGGCCCGCGAGCAGGGAGCACACGAGATCTACCTTCAGGTCGCCTCCGGCGTCCCGCGCGCCCGCGCCTTTTATCTGAAGAACGGTTTCACCTTGACCGGGGAGAACTTCGCGATGCAAAGAGACCCTCAGATCACGATGTACACCATGACCAAACCGGTCGCAGACGAGTTTCGGGTGGAGCAGGTGCCGGCCCGAGAGCTTCACGAACTGCGACGCCGGGTGCTTCGCGGGAACGACGCCACGAAATCAGTCGACGAACCGCGCGACGCGGAGCGCACCTCGGTGCACTTTGCCGGGCTCTTGGACGGGCGGCTCGTGGTGAGCGCGTCGTTCTATCGCACCACGGCCCCTCTTCGCAGCGATCTGCTCAGCTATCAACTTCGTTTCATGGCCGTTGACTTTGACGTGCAAGGTCACGGCTACGGCGCCCGGGTCTTGGAGGCAGCCGAGTCCACTCTCGCCGGCGCCGGGGCCGAACAACTCTGGGCGAACGCGCGCGACACGGCGCTCGGTTTCTACCTCAAAACAGGATGGGAGTTGGTTCCGGGCTCGGAGCACATCAGCGCGGAGACTCAACTGCCCCATCACGTCATCGTAAAACTTCTCCATAATCAAACCATGGGGAGCCTTGGAGCGAACGCCTGACTTACTAAGTTTGTAGAAATGCGAAAATCCTTACTAACGGTGATCGTGATCGTGATTGTGGTCGGCGCGGCGGTTATCTACTTTCACGTCCACAAGTCGAAGAACCCTTCGTCCACGGTCACGACGACGACGCCCACCACCACCACCACGATTCCCGCCCCCCTCGCTCCTCTAACCGGACTGCCCGACCCGGGGGGCGCGGCGCTCACGCGCCCGGCGCTGACGGTCAAGGTCGAGAACACCCCCGAGGCCTTGCCCCAATGGGGGATCAGTCAAGCCGACGATGTGTACGAGGAGATTGTAAACGGCGGTATTACGCGTCTGGCCGTGATCTTCAACTCTCAGGCGCCGACCAAGATCGGCCCCGTGCGTTCTGTGCGGCCCACCGACACGCAGGTGGTGTGGCCACTCGGGGGCATCTTCGCCTACTCGGGCGGCGCGCCCTACGCGGTCGACAGCATCGAGACAGCACCGGTCAAGCTGGTTGATGAGAGTTCGGCCGGGACCGCGATGTTTCGTGATCCGAACCTGGAAGCACCCCACAACCTCTTCGGCGTGGGTTCTGCGCTATTTGCCTTCAAGGGCGCGCCGACCCCGCCGCCCGCGCTCTATACCTACCGCGCACCAGGCACCAAGGCGGTGGGCGCTCCGGTGAAGAGATTCGTTGTCCCCTTTCCGAGCATCTATCCGGTCACCTGGACCTGGGACACGACCACCAGCTCGTGGGACCGCACGCTCTTTGGCAAGGCCGACGTCACCGGCACCGGGCAACGCGAATCGCCCCAGAACGTGATCGTCATGTACATCAACTACGTCAACGGCATCGGGACCGAGAACTCCTACGGCGACCTCCAGGGCAGCGGCACGGCCATGGTTTTCAGCGGAGGCCGTGAGGTGGTGGGCACGTGGTCGCGCGGTCCCTCCAAGGCCGACATCATCCAGTTCAAGACCGCAAGCGGAGCGACGATACGTCTCACCCCGGGCCAGACCTGGGTGGAACTGCTCAATGACGGAGTGCCGCTCAGTATCACCCGGTAGGTTCCGACCCTCGCCGAGACGTATCGTTACGACGTACCGGGATCGGAGATGCATGAGCTATCGCGAAGAAGTGTTAGAACTCTCTGACGGGCGGGCGCTCGAAGTGGCCAGCCTGGGCAACCCTTCGGGGAAGACCGTCTTCTTTCACCACGGGACGCCGGGCACCACCCGAACGGTGAAGTCACTCCAAGGGCTCTTGGACCTCGGCGACTTCTTTCTGGTCACCACCTCGCGACCGGGGTACGGACAGTCGTCGCGACACGAAGGCCGCACCATTGCGTCGGTGGTCGCAGACCTCAACGCCGCGCTTGATCACTTCGGGCGCGAGGAGTACGTGGCCCTCGGTTGGTCCGGGGGAGGACCCCACGCTCTCGCGAGCGCCGCGCTTGATCCGCGTTGTCGCTCCGCGGTGACGCTGGCCAGCGTGGCGCCGGCCGATGTCGACTTCGACTGGACCGAGGGCATGGGCCCCGAGAACGTGGAAGAGTTTGCCCTGGCTCAACAGGGCGGTCCTGAGTACGAGGCGTTGATGGCCGCCACCGGTGAACTCATGGGCGCCGCCACGACGCACAACATCGTCGAGATGTTCGCCGGACTGTTGAGCGAGCCCGATCGTGCGGCCCTCGCTGACGACGAGGCCCGCGAGTTGTTCGTCGAGGGCGTGCGCTATGGATTCGTCAAAGGATGGCGCGGCTACTTCGATGACAATGTGGCGTTGATGGCGCCGTGGGGCTTTGACGTGGGGGGCATCGTCGTTCCCGTTCATCTGTTCTACGGCGACGAGGATCTCATGGTGCCCGCACGACATGGGATGTGGCTGGCGGAACACGTGGCGACGGCGATCGTCGCTCACCACCCGAAAGAGGGTCACATGTCCATCTTTATGAATCATCTCGATGAGGTGGCCTCGGCACTGTCGGCGCCCTGAACTACCTGCATCGCGAGGGACGAATCCACCTGCGCGTCGCTCTAGTCGCGCATAGAGTTCAGAATCTCAACGACCTTCTCCTCGGTGGTGTTGGGATGTAAGAACGCGATCCGCCCGATCGTCTCGCCCTCCCACTTGGTGGGCGTGACGAAAGCGATCTGCTTACGAAGGAGTTCCTGACTCCACTCGTTGTAGTGCTCGGCCTCCCAACCCAGGCGACGAAAGAGCACGATGGAAAGGCTGGAGGGTCGCACCATCTCCAGATGCTCGCTCTCGCCGATGAGTTCTTGAGTCCTGTGGGCGAGGTCGATGGCGACCTGGACGGCGGACTCGTAAGCGGCGGGTCCGTTGGTCACCAGCGAGAACCAAAACGGCAAGCCGCGAGCCCGTCGAGAGAGGTGGATGCCAAAGTCCGACGGATTCCACTCATAGTTTTCGTCGGAGCTGTCGTGCAGCACGTCGAGGTAGCTGGCCTGTTGGGCCAGCACCTTGCGCGCCACCGTGGGGTTTCGGTAGATGAGCGCGCAGCAGTCCAGAGGCGCGAAGAGCCACTTGTGCGGGTCCACGATGAAGCTGTCGGCGTGTCGAAGTCCGCTGAAGAGATGGCGGTGGGTGGAGGAGAATATTCCTGCGCCGCCGTAGGCGCCGTCGACGTGGAACCAGAGGTCGTGCTCGCGCGCGTAACGGCCGAGCCCCTCTAAGTCGTCCACGATGCCGGCGTTGGTGGTGCCCGCGGTGGCGACGACGCCGATCACGTTCTCGGGATGGGGGTCCCGGGCCAGCGCCGCGATGAGCGCGTCGAGAGTGAAGCGATGATCGTCGGTGTCTACCACCAAGGTGTCGACATCAAGGACGTGCAGCGCCTTACCAATGCTGGAGTGCGCGTCGCTCGAGATGGCAAAGCGCACCTCGCGGGGGTTGACGTTGGGTCGCTTCGCGCGTCCCACGTCGCGCCCTACGGTCAGGCTCGACAGGTTCCCGATCGATCCACCCGAGACGAACGCTCCGCCCGAGCTCTCGGGCAGTCCGGCCGTCTCGGCCAGGAACGAGAGCGCCTGATTCTCCGCCACGACCACCCCACTTGATTCCAGCCAACTCGTGCCATTGAGCCCGGAGCACGCCACCACCATGTCAAAGAGCAGGGAGTTCTTCGTCGGCGCGTTGGGGATGAACGCGAGAAAGCCTGGTGAGTCAATCGAGACCACGGCCGGTGCCAGCGTGGTCTTAAAGAAGTCGAGAATCTCTTGAGGGCTGTTGCCTTGGGGGCGCATGAGTCCGGCGAGCTTCTCGCTCGGGATCTCCATCTGGCTGCCGTAGTCCAGGGGCACCGGATCCATCGACAGTCGCTCGCGACAGTACTCAAAAACGGCCTCGGCGAGCTGCGCGTCGTACTCAAACATCTGGTGCCCCATTGCACTCCTTTTCGAAATTAGTCCCTCGCTATCGTACGGTCTCAAACAAGTTCGCACGGCTACGCGTCCAAGCCCTGATGGGCCACCCACTAACATCCCGTCATGGCCAACGACCGCGTGGGGTTCTTGGGGCCCGAGGGCTCCTTCTCGCACGAGGCGGTGAACACCCTCATCCAGGTGGAGCCCGTTGCCTATCCCACGTTGGAAGATGTGCTGGCCGCCGTCGCCGACGCCACTCTCGATCAGGGACTGGTGCCCCTCGAGAACGCTTTGGAGGGTACGGTCTCGGCCACCATCGACAGTCTGGTCTTCGCCCACGATCTGGTCATCCTTCAAGAGATCGTCCTGCCCATCCACCTGCACCTCCTGGCGCGACCCGGCGTGTCGTTGCCGGCGGTGACCACGGTCCTCAGCTACGTGCACGCCCTCGCCCAGGTGCGGGAGTTTGTCCACGCTCACGACTTCGAGACGGTGCAGACCACTTCGACGTCGCAGGCGGCGTCAGACGTGGCCCTCTCGCCAGAACCCTGGGCCGCCGTCGGTTCGGCCCTCGCGGGTCAGCTCTTTGGGCTTGACGTTATTGCCTCCGACATCGAAGATCATCCCGACAACGCCACCAGATTCGTCTTGGTGGGTCGCGACACGGTGGCTGCTCCTACCGGTCACGACCGCACTACCATCGTCTGCTTCCAAGACGCGGACCGCCCGGGCACCTTGTACTCGATTCTCGGCCGCTTCGCCGCGCGTGACATCAACCTGACCAAGCTGGAGAGCCGACCGACCAAACGCGGACTCGGGGACTACTGCTTTGTCATTGAGTTTGAGGGTCACGTCGCCGACGACCTCGTGGCCGACTGCCTGGCCGACCTTCAGGCTCACCTGGCGCGCGTAAAGTTTCTCGGTTCTTACCCGGTCACCGGCGAGGGCGCGAGTGACCGGCGAGAAGAGGTGGCCGCGGCTCGGGTCGCCGCGGCGCAGTGGATTGACACCATTCGCGCGCGCGTGAGGCCCGCCGCGACGTAGTTGACGGAGATCTCCGCCGCTCGTGGGCTTAGGGAACTCTCTTCATCAAGGTCAGCGCGACGTAGTTCTTCTGCGGTCCCCGAACGCGCCACTGTTCTTCGATGTGATCGTTGTCGATCACCGTCGTGGTGACGTCGTATCCATCGTTCGCGCACTGGTGATGGTCCTTCGAGGCTCCCTCGCGTAGGTCGAGCTCGATGAAGTGATGACCATCGACAAAGCTGACGTCGATGAGTGATCCGGGTTTCTCGGAGAAGATGAGCCGTCGACTGGCGTGCCCTGAGTAGTTGCCAAAGCGAACCACTCCGACCTCGTCAAAAAGTACGCGTGCGTCATCGCTATCTGTAACGAACGTGGCTGTTCCCTGAAACGTACCGACGTCGCCGCTCTCTTCGTCATCAATCCGTCGCTCGACGCTCCACGTGCCGAGCAGAAAATCGAGAGTCGTCACACCTCGCACCTAGAAAGTATGGCGCGATCCATCGGTCGCAGACGTGGTGACGCCCAGTTACCAGGACTTGGGTAAGACCGCCTCAATGGCGGCCGCGATCATGGAGTACCCCGCGTTGGAGGGGTGATCATCGGGCCCAAAGGGCGTGCCGTAGCAGAACCAGCTCAGTTGACACGCCTCATAGACGTTCCGCGGCAGCGTTCCCACGTTGTCGACCGTGGTGGGGGTAGAGACGTTCATGTCGTAGAACGTGGGCACGGCCGCAGTGACGACGCCCTCTTGGGTGTAGATCTTTCCAAGAAGGCTGTCGAACTGATCGACGGCGACCAGGGTTGCTGCGGCCCTGGTCGGTCCACCAGCGCCCTTTATGTAGTAGCCCAAGAAGGGGTCGGAGTACTGCAGGCCAATGAAGTGAGTACTGGGACTGGCGGCTGCCTTTAACTGTTTCAATATCTTGGGTAGGTCCACCTGAACCGCCGCCAGCGCGGCCGCGACGCACGACTGATCGATGGGATCGGCCTCCAGGCATGGTCGTATGTTGTTCGAGCCGATGTCGATCGTCACCAATCCTTGGCCCGTCGGGTGAGCCTGGAGGAACGCGACCGAGGTGGTGAGCTGGGTCTTTGGGGGTTGGTAGCAAGCGTCGGCTCGAGAGGTGTTCAACACGGATTGGACGGTGTCCCCGGGGCATCCGACCTGTTGGAGTTGGAGCGCGACGCCCTTTAGGCTCTCGCGCAGGAGGAGGTCGTTGGCGTAGCCGGTGTTCGTGCGTTCGCCGTTATGACCCGAGATGCCCGTCGGTTGAAATCCGAGCGACTCCGAGCCACCGATGTCGAGATAAAAGGCGGTGAGCTTGACCGGCACCGCGGCGGCCGATGCGGCCCCCGCGCTGGGGGTGCCATTGGTGCGTACGAGGGCGAAGACGCCAGCGGCGACGGCCAGCGTGACCACGACGGTCGCCACGACCGTCGTCAGAAACTTTGATCTGTGCACTGCTGCTCCTCCGTCGCGCGGCAGCCCCCGCTACCGGAGGAGGCTGGACGAGTTTTACTCTGCGGCCATTCGCGATGGCGCAATCTAACAATTAGCAATTCCGATCAAGGATATCTTTCGGTCGATACTGGCTCGGTTTTCGCTGATCGCGCCGGACCGGGAGCGACGTGAGCGGGCGGGTCACCACGACGCGGGCAAGACCGACTCAATGGCTTGAGCGATGACCGAGTAGCCGGCCTCATTGGGGTGATCGTCGGGCCCAAAGGGGGTGGGATAACAGAACCACGTGAGAGTGCAAGCTTGTTGCACGTTGACGGGAATGGATCCCACGTTGTCGAGCGACGAGGTTGAGTTGTTGTCCATCTGGAACAACGAGGGAACGTCCGCCACCTCAACGCCCGCCGCCCTATAGATCTGTCCGAGGAGGGCGTCAAACTGATCCATGGCCTCCAGGGTCGCGGTCGCCTGGGCCGGCCCACCCGCGCCTCGTAGATAGAAGCCGAGGTAAGGGTCGGGGTTCTCGACGCCCACAAAATGAACATGGGGTCCGGCCGCCGCCTGGAGCTGGCTGACGATCTTGGGTAGATCGAGCTGGATGGCCGCGATTCCCGCGGAGAAGCAGGCCTCGTTGAGGGGGTTGTCCTCGAGGCAGGTGCGTACGTCATTAAAACCGAGATCGATGGTCACGAGTCCCGGGCCGGTCTGCCCGTGGAGATACGAGACCGCTTTGGTGAGTTGGGTTTCGGGCGCCTGATAGCAGTGGTCGGAGTTGGACGTGTCGAGGAGGGACTGAACGGTGTCGCCCGGACAGCCGATCTGTTCGAGATTGAGGACCACCCCTTTGAGCGCTTCACGAAGGAGGAGATCGTTGGCGTAGCCCGTATTCGTGCGCTGACCGTTATGACCGGGGATGCCGGTCGGTTGAAAACCGAGAGACTCTGACGCTCCCACGTCCAAATAGAAGGCGGTGAACGTGGTCACCTTCCCCGAGACGATCGACCCGACACTGGTACCGGCACTCGCGGGCGCACTCGTACGCCCGACTACAAACGCCGCGCCGACGAGGACGACGGTCACAAGTAGGACGAAGGGGTACTTCATTTTCCGGACCACAGTTCCTCCGCCGAAGGGTGGTCCTTACTCCCGGTCGGAACCCACACGAGTCTTCTCGCGGTCAGTGAGACCGCACTTCAAGGTTAAGCAGTGATCACCCAGGACGTGGGGCGCCGGCGCCGATGTTGCGTGTCTTTGCGCGTATTCACATACGTCTCACAGTTAGGCGGGATCGATGCTCGCGTCGCTTAGCGACAAAGTGATGCGTGCGTTCAAGTGTTCGCGCTCGACGGCGTTCTCGGTGAGAAGTAGCGCGAGGGAAAAGGAATCGTGCGCGCGCGGGAGGTCTCCCAGGCGGACGAAGCACTCGGCGCGCGCCACCGCGAAGTAGGGGTAGCTCACCAACTGAGGTTCCGTCTCGAGCTCGTGGAGAGCGGCGAGCCCGGCCGCGGGACCGTCGGCGTACCCCACGGCGACGGCGCGATTGAGGGCCACGACGGGCGAGGGCCAGGAGTCCATGAGGAGGTCGTAGAGCCCCACGATCTCGCGCCAGTCGGTCTCGTCCCAGTGAGGGGAGCTGGCGTGAACCGCCGAGAGCGCGGCCATCAACGTGAAACGGCCCGGTCGGCCCCGACGAACGGCCTCAGCGACCAGGGAGAGTCCCTCGTCAATGGACTCGCGCGTCCAGAGGCTTCGGTCTTGGTTCTCGAGCGTGACCAGCGCGCCGTCGACACCCACTCGCGCCTGGCGCCGTGAGTCGGTGATCACCACCAGCGCGAGGAGTCCCGTGACCTCAGCGTCAAAGGGCAACAACGTGTGCAACATCCGAGCGAGATCGAGAGAGCGCTCGATGAGATCGTCGCGCGTGAGACTGTCGCCCACGGGCGCGGTGTGCCCCGTCGTGAACAGCAGATGTATCACGGTGAGTACGGCGTCGATACGAGAGCGCATCTCTTCCGGCTCGGGGACGCGATAGGGAATCCGCGCCACCGCGATCTTCTTCTTAGCGCGCGTGAGGCGCGCAGCCATCGTCGCCTCTTTCACCAAAAACGCCTTCGCCACTTCGGCGGTGCGGAGCCCACAGAGCAGGCGAAGGGCGAGGGCCACTTGGGCGTCGAGGTCCAGGCTGGGGTGACAACAGGTGAAGATCAGTCGGAGCCGATCGTCCGAGACTTCGCCAGCGCGGGACGTGTCTGAGGCACCGTCGGTGACCAAGAGATGTTGCACGCGAGTGCCGAGATCGCGTCGTCGCGCCAGGTCGATCGCGCGACGACGCGACACCGTGGTGAGCCACGCACCGGGGTTGGCCGGAATGCCGTCGGTCCTCCACGTGGCGAGAGCTCTCGTGTAGGCGTCCTGCACGCACTCTTCGGCGACGTCGATGTCGCGGGCGACGCGCAGCGTCGCCGCGAGGACGAAAGCCCACTCTCGTCGGTGGGCTTCCGCCACCGCCGCGGCGACCTGCGTAGTATCCGCGTGGCTAATGAGTCAACTCATCGTGCGGATCGGGCGCACCTCTACGCCGCCGAACTCGGCGGGAATCTGCTTCGCGATCGCGAGCGCCGCGTCGAGGTCCGGGGCTTCGATGAGGTAGTAACCACCGAGCACTTCCTTCGTCTCGGCGAAGGGACCGTCGGTGACCACGACCTCGCCCGAGGCGTTGGTGCGAAGGAATGTCGCGGTGCTCGAGGGTTCCAGGGCGTTGCCACCCACCAGCGAGGCCCCGTTGTTCTCGGCGAACTTCATGTGAGCGCCGTGAATGCGGTTGTAGGTCTCCTCGTCCACCGTCGCCCACGAGGCCTCGTTCTCATAAATCAATGCCAGGTACTGCGCCATTGTTGCTCCCTTCAGGGCTCACCAGCTGAGCCTTCCACCACTACCGACGACTGAGGACATCGTAAATCGACAGCGCCTCAGGTTTTTTGGCCGAAGGGGTCTGGCCCAGCCGCGGGGCTAACGCCAATTTGGCGGAGGGAGTGGGATTTGAACCCACGGTGGGCAAGCCCACGCCGGTTTTCAAGACCGGTACATTCGGCCGCTCTGTCATCCCTCCGGGGACCACACTAGTGGGAGGGCGCGGTGGCTTTTTTGTTGAGGCGATGACGAGCGGCGACGTCCAGGACGACCTTGCGCAGGCGCACCGACTTCGGTGTCACCTCGACGGCCTCGTCATCAGCGATGAACTCGAGCGCCTGCTCGAGGGAGAAGATGGTCGGCGGCGCGATCTTCTCGGTGTTGTCGCTGCCCGAGGCGCGCATGTTGGTGAGCTTCTTCTCTTTGGTGGGATTCACGTTCATCTCATCGGATCGCGCGTTCTCTCCGACGATCATGCCCTCGTAGACCTCCACGCCCGGGCCGACGAACAACACGCCGCGCTGCTCGAGGTCCAAGAGAGCGTTCGCGGTGGTGTCGCCGCGACGATCGGCGACCAGCGTGCCCTTTTGGCGCAGTCGAATGTCGCCGAACCACGGCTCGTAGCCATCGGACATGGTGTGCATCATGCCGGCACCCCGGGTCTCGGTCATGAACTCAGTGCGAATACCGACCAAGCCGCGGGCCGGGATGCGCCACTCCATGCGCACCCAACCGGTTCCGTGGTTGACGAGGTCGACCATCGTGCCCTTGCGAGTAGCGAGGAGCGTGTTGATCGGCCCGACGAAATCGTCGGGCGCGTCAATGGTGACGTGCTCCATCGGCTCGTGCACCTTGCCGTTGATGAGGCGGGTTACGACTTGGGGCTTGCCGACGGTGAGCTCAAATCCCTCGCGACGCATGGTCTCGATCAAGACGGCCAGCTGGAGCTCGCCTCGGCCCTGGACCTCCCAGGCGTCGGGGCGGTCGGTGGGCAGTACGCGAAGGGCCACGTTGCCGACCAGTTCCTTGTCGAGGCGGTCTTTCACCATGCGCGCGGTGAGGAGCTTGCCTTCGGTGCCGGCGAGGGGAGAGGTGTTGATGCCAATGGTCATGGAGAGGCTCGGCTCGTCAACGTGCAGCGGTTCAAGCGCGAGGGGGTTCTCCGCGTCGGCCAGGGTCTCGCCAATCGTGATGTCCTCGAAACCTGCGACGGCCACGATGTCACCGGGACCGGCGCTCTGGGCCGGAATGCGCTCCAGCGCCTCGGTGATGAAAAGCTCGGTGATCTTGGCGTGCTCGATGGTGCCGTCGATGCGGCACCACGCGACGCGCTGGCCGCGCTCTAGGTTGCCGTTCACCACGCGACAGAGGGCGAGTCGACCGAGATAGGGAGAGGCGTCCAGGTTGCAGACGAGGGCCTGAAGTCCATGTCCCTCTTCGTACTCCGGGGCCGGCACGAAGTCAGCGATCGTTTGAAAGAGAGGAGTGAGGTCGCCCGAGGTGTCGGTCGGATCGAGTGAGGCCCAACCCTGTCGAGCGCTCGCGTAGAGAATGGGAAAGGAGATCTGGTGCTCGTCGGCATCGAGGTCGAGGAAGAGGTTCTCTACCTCTTCCACCACTTCGGCCACCCGGGCGTCGGGTCGGTCGACCTTATTGATGACGAGGACGACCGGCAGTCGCTTTTCGAGGGTCTTGCGCAGGACGAAACGAGTCTGGGGCAGGGGGCCTTCGGCGGCGTCTACCAGGAGAATGACGGCGTCGACCATGGCGAGGCCGCGCTCGACTTCGCCACCAAAGTCGGCGTGACCAGGGGTGTCGATGATATTGATAGTCAGGCCGTTCCACTTGACGGCGGTGTTCTTCGCGAGAATGGTGATGCCCTTTTCTCGCTCCAAGTCGCCTGAGTCCATGACCCGGTCGGTGATCTCCTCGTGGGCCGTGAACGAGCCCGTCTGGCGCAACATCTTGTCGACCAACGTGGTCTTTCCGTGGTCCACGTGGGCGATGATGGCGATATTTCTGAGAGAGGATCGGGTTGCCATAGCCATACCACGCTACTAGGTGAGGCCGTGGGGCCAATCTACGCGGCGAGATGCAACGCATGGCGCTGGCGGGCCACGGCGGTTCGCACGAGGTCGCGCGCCCCCGCACGGAGGTCCTCCATCGTGCCATCCACGCTGAGAACGACGCCCGCCTCGGGCCAGAGTCCGATCACCCGCGCGGCCGCGAGACCACTGGGCTCGGCCAAGGCGTCGATGGTGAGGTCCGCTCGCAGACCCGGGCCGGCGCTCTTGCCGGGCGCTCCCATGCGCACGCGCACCAAAACTCGGTGGGAGCCGTGGGGCACGATGAGGTCGCGACGACCGCGAAGGGTGGTGCGAGCTCGCGCCACGTCGTAGTACGCGTCGCTGGTCGCCACGTGCCACGGATCACGGAGGCCCTCGGCGACTTCCGCCAGTTGGGTTGACCAGTTTGCCGCTTCGGAGCTCACCAGGCCCAACTCGGCACCGCGACACGACGCGAGATACCAAGCCAGAGACCCGGGCCGCGCGTAGCCCGCGCTGTAGCGCAGGAGTTGATCGGTCAGTTCGACGGTGACGGCGTCAAAGCGCGAGAGGTGTGGCTCGAGTGCGTTTCGACGGAGCGCGGCGTTGCCCAGCACTCGGCGCGCGGTCGCCGGTGACCACCGAAAGACGCCGTCCGCTCGTCCTGCTCGCTCCACCATCCACGCATCGAGACGACGGTGCTCGGCGCTGGCGATCGCGCGAAAGCGCGCGCTAAGGGATCGACGATGATCGTCAGTAAGGACGGCCGGCTCGTCGGGTGACTCGTCGATCAAGCGATTCATAATGTGTGGAGAGAGTCGACGATGGGTGAGAGTGGTCACCTCGCGAGTCCCCCAATCACGTCCAGCACTTCGCCGAGTGAACGCGTCAGCATCTCGTCATCCACATCTCTGCTCCATAGCTCACCGGTGGCCGTGGAGAACATCGACGTGCGCAGCGGCACGATGGACGTGCGCAGAGTCTGAACCAGCGCGTGATAACGCATGACCCGTTCAGCCCCTTCGTCGAGCGCGGAGGTGGTCACGTCAAGCAGCACCACCGAGGCCGCGGCACCCGAGGTGGTGCCGACCATGAGATCGATCACGTCGCGCAGCACCACGTTTCCGCCGGCCAATCGCTGGTGGGCGCGCAGCGACGTGCGCGGGAGCCATCGACTGGAAAGCGATCCGAGAGATCGCTTGAGCGTCACCCAGTGCGCCTCCACGTCCGCGCCGAGACGAGCTGAGTCGTCGTTGTCCAGTTGATCGACCAGGCCCGTCAACTCGTTCGCGCCCGCTTCGGCGCGCCAGGCCACGAGCGACTCGGAGTAGACGTCTTCGAGCGTCACGTTCGCGCACAACAGCCGCAGGGCTTGAGTGATCAAGATACCTCGTACCTGGGCTAAGGGGGCTGAGTTGATCGAGACCACGTCACCGCGGCGCAGCGAGGAGGGGCGAACGGTGATCGGGTCGGGGCGAAGGTCGGGGCCGAGCAGTTCGTAGAGCGCGTCTTCCAGCATCGCGCGCAGTCCGGCGGCGGCGGTGTTGTTGGCCGAGGGTCGCGTCGAGCGCTCGCCGCGCAGGACGTCCATCACGCTCACGGGGGGAGCCTCGAGCACTGAATTCATCGCTCTAGTTTGACCAGTCGCTGTGACACAGCGCCTAGCGTGGAGCCGTGTTCATCGCCGTCTTTTCGATCTTCATCGTCGCGGTGGTGGTGCTGTGCGTCCTCACCCTGCGCTGGGCGATCGGGCGCGACCGCTCGAAAAGGTCCTAGTCCTTTTCCTCGGTCTTCTTGGCGTCGTTGAGACGCTCTTGGAGCTCGTGCACCGTACGGTCGAGGTCGGCGATGGCTCGCTCAATGACCGCTAAGCGGTCCTTCATGGTCTCGT
Source organism: uncultured Acidimicrobiaceae bacterium (assembly GCA_963756325.1). Taxonomy (GTDB): domain Bacteria; phylum Actinomycetota; class Acidimicrobiia; order Acidimicrobiales; family RAAP-2; genus RAAP-2. Next base: position 146,163 of record CAVWNE010000013.1, on the reverse strand, counting down.
CCACTCGCTGATCGACTCGCTTGTCCACCTGAGCGCTCAGGCGCGAATCGAGCGAGTCCACGATCGGTTGGGTGATCTGCTTCAGGCGAGCGCGTAACTCGTGGGCAGAAAAGCCGCTGGTGGCGTCGTCGTCGGAAGGGTCGCTCATGCGCCCAGACTAGGTCGCAGGCGGCGAGCAGTACACCCCGGCGTTGAATTGCAACGTGTTGAACTGCCCCGACCACGGCGGATTCTCCAGGGTCTGGGCCTCGCTCTGGAGGGTGGCGGCCGGGGTGCAGCGGGCGTTGAAGGTGATGAAGCCGCGCACGTTGGAACCGCTGGCCCCGGCCACCGGAACCGGACCGCCGCCGCCAAAGGCCAGGGCCACGAACACCGGCAGAGACAACGTGGAGAGCTGATAGTTGCGATACTCCGACTGCGAGGCGTAGACGGCCGCGTTGAGTGAGGGATCGACCGAGTCGATGCCCGCGGTCCAGCCCTGCAACATCGCCCCCCAGTACGTGGCGTAGGTGGCGAGCGTGGCTGGTGAGGCGCCGCCAGGAGCGTCGAGTCCGGAGTGGTTGTCGGGGTAACCCTCGGGGTCGAAGATAACCCAGTCAGGTTTGAGTCCGAGGCCAAGGCCCCGGTAAGAGTCGATTTGGGTGGCCACCCACGCTCCGGCGGCAAAGCCGTGGGCGTAGTAGTTGGTGGTCGTCAGGGGTTGACCGGCCAGCGGTCCGCTCACCGTCCAAAAGGAGAGCCAGGTGACGCGCTTATGTGCGTTCGAGATGGCTTGGCCGAGGAGGTAGTCCGGCGACTCGTTGACGTTGGCCGATCCGGTGAAACCCACCCAGGGAGCACTGCGGGTGCCTAACCCGCCGGTCTCTGAGATGATCGGCCAGCCTTGGGTAATGGCGTTCGTCCAGTCAGCGCTCGGGATGGCGTAGACGCCCACGCCCTGAGGCGGAGGAGAGTTGATGCCCGCCGCGTACAGCGTGAGGTTGCCGCCGAGTTGGAGGCCGGTGACGATGTTCCCGACGGTGCGCGCGGAACTGCCCGCGGTGACCGAGACGTTGGTGGCGCTCCAACTCGACGTCCCGAGGGGACTCGTGAGGACGAACAGATCGCCCCAGTTGGCGGCTTCTCCCGCGACGGCCACTTGAGTGGGAGTCACTTGCACCGACAGCGCACCGGTCAGGGGTGGCGCGCCCGAGGCGAGACCGGTGATGTTGGCTTCGTTCCACAGTCCGGCGGCGGAGATCTGGTGGCTAAAGAGCTCCACGTTGCCGGTGGCCGTGAGGGCCGCGAGGTCGACTTGGTTGGAGTTCGCGCCCAGAGCGAGTGTTCCGCTCGCCACGGGGACGCTCACCAGCGTCGTGAGGTTCTGGCTCGTCCACGTAGTGAGGTTCGGGCCCTCGTTGGTGTCGACGATCAGATCACCGTTGTTCAACAGGGCGGCGAAGGTGGGGGTCGGACCCGGCACGACCACGGGGTCGCTCGCGAACGCGGTGGCGACGGTGGGGGCCGCGGTGGTCGTGGTGGTCGCGACCGGCGTCGTCGTAGTGGTCGAAGTGGGCGGTTTGGTCGTGGTCGTGGTGGTGGTCGCCTTGGGGGTGAGGGACTTTGGCGTCACGAGTGACGTCACCAGGCCCTGGTAGTTCACGGTGGTCGATGACTGGTCATAGATGGGCAGAGGGTCGCCGGTTCCCCACGACAGCTGAAGAACTTCCATCTCATCGTTCGAAGTCCGATACGCCACCGTGGCGCTCGTGCCTGCGACCTGTGCGCTCGGCAGTCCCACCGACGCGGTGACGCCGGTGAGCGCGCTCAAGTCGGTCGCCACGTACTTACTCCAGGCGGTGCCGTAGTGCTGGCGCGCCCACTGAGCAGTGTCGGGCTCGTTGGGACTGGCGAGAATGACGTGGTCGGTGGTGTCGACGTAGAGCAGATCGACGTTGCCCGAGGGATCAAAGAAGGGAATCGGATCGTCGGCCGGTGCGGGCATGTCATTGCCAGTGGTGTAGTCGCGCCACGCCGTCGCCCCGGTCGTGGTCTGCACGTAGAGGGCGAGATCGTTCGCGCTGGTGCGATAGGCCAGTACGCCTTGTGTGGCGCTCGTGGCGCCGTGAGGTCCGCCCAACATGGTCGTGGAGTTGAGCTTGGATTTGAGCGACGCGGCGTTCCAAGGCAGGGGTCCGGTGCCGGTTTGGGCGAACTGATAGAGCGCCAGTCCGGTAGGAGCGACGTTCGTGACGGCGTGTGACTGCGTGGCCACGAGAACGGTACTCGCGACCAATGCGGCGGTTATCAGTGTCAGTCGGGGAAACTTCACTGGCGTCCTTACGTGGGCGATACGGCCCATCACATGCGGACCCTCACCGTAGAAAGTTTAGGGGGATGGCCTTGTCGAACGAGGACGTAGTGTCTGTTTAATTCTTAAGAACGTGTGACGACTCGACGGGCCGACGACGACACCGAGGGGCCAAAGGCGTTGAGCGCGCGCGCGGTGACACTGTAGGCACGATTCCTCACCAAAGTCGCGACCACGATGGAGCGTGAACCCTTTTTGAGCGCACTCCACGCGCGTCCGCCGTCGATGGAGTACTGGTAACCGGTGATCGCGCTGCCTCCACTGGAGGGGGGCGCGCGCAACACCAAGGTGAAACCTCCCACGCGGGGCGCGAGCGTCACGATGGTTGGTGCGCCGGGCCGCGTGAGCGCGGCGGCGGCTTGAAAGTTCAGCGTGGTTGAGTAGATGGTCGCGCCCGAGTAGGTGAGGGTGACGGCGACACTTTGGGCGATCGACGAACCGACGCTGAAGGAGACGACGCCCGAGGAGTTACTGGTCAGCGTGCTCGTGGCCTTTCCGACGCCGGCCGGCTGGTCGTAGACGTTGTTGATGCTGAGCAGCCCCCCACTCGAACTCGCGGTGATCTCCACTTGCGCATTGGGAATCACGGTACCGTTCGCGCTGCGCAATGTCGCCGTCACGATAGGACCCGCGGTTTGGGCGACACCCACCGTGCTGGACTGACTAAAGGAGCTCTCGCTCGCCGAGACGCCCGGTGAACACAGTCCCGCGAGAAAATTCGTGCCGTTGGGGCTACCGAGTCCCGAGGCCATGTCGTACCCGACCCCGGCGCTGTACTCACCGATGTTGTAGAGGTCGTTGTTTCCCGTCGTCACGTCGACGTACCCGGTCGAGGCCATGGAGTAGAGCGAAGGGTTCACGAATCCCAGGCGACCACCCGGCGTGTCGCAGGCCTGAGCGGCGACGGCGATCAGCGCGCTCACCAGCGGTGCACCGATGGAGGTGCCGCCGATGGCGCCCCAACCGCCTGAGCACGAGTGGTGACAGAAACCCGAACCCGCCCCGGTGTAGTACTGAATGAAGCCCGTCGCGGGGTCGCCCATCACCGCGAGATCGGGGACCAGGCGCATCGTCTCGGTCGCCACGTTGATGCCCGGGGCGACCTGCCACGACGGTCGGCTCCACAGCGAGGACACCCCGCCGCCGCCCGCGCCGCAGTCAGACTGCGTGCAGTTGTCGTTCCACACCGCTTCGCTCAGGGGATTGAGGTTCGAGACGCTCAGCCCACCGACGCCCGTCACGTACGGTTGGGACGCGGGGTCATCTACCGCCGCGCCTGAGGACGGAGACGACGTGTCTTCGCAGTCCGAGGAGCCGTTATCGCCGGCCGCCGCCACGACGGTCTGCCCCTGGGCCGCCATCTCTTGAAAGATCGTCTGCTCGGCCTGGGCCGCGCCGTCGGTCTGGGCCTCGCAGATTCCCCAGGAGGTCGTAATGATCGTGGCGCTGTCGTCACTCGCCATCTGGGTGTAGATGTCGGTGGGGCCCGAGTTGTTGTTGGTGCCCTGGTAGACCTCCACCTTCGCCCCGGGTGCGAGAGCGGCCGTCTCTTCCACGTCGAGGGTCGCTTCGTCGGGTGCGTTATCCGCGTTGTCCGACGAGGTCGGGCCGCCGTCCACGTTGACCGAGGCGATCGTCGGAGAAAGGCCATAACACGTGAAGTAAGTCTGGACGTCGCTGGCGTCGTAGGTCGCGAGCTCGTAGACACCGATGGTCTGACCGACGCCGGTATTGCCGGCGTTCCACGCCGCGGTGAGCCCGTAGAGCGCGGCCTGTTGCGACACGGTGTACCCACCCACGCTGTTCGGCGTCGTGCCGGTCGAGCTTCCAGCCGCCGGACACGTTCCCGCGGTCGCGGCCGCGGGAACGGCACGACTCACTTTGAGGTTGGTCGAGAGGGGGGCCACGGTGTCGAGTCCCGCGACGGCTGTCACGTCACGGGCGAGTGCGTGCGGTAGCGACGCGCTACTCGTGAAGTGCGCGTCCAACGACCCGTCGCTCAGGCGCACGGTCTCCAGCGGGGCGTCAAAGGCCCGGGCGATGTCGGTCGTCGTACCCGCGACGCGCAGGATGTCGTGGCCCGCGCTGAGCGAGGTAACGCGAAGTCCATACTCGTTGAAGTAAGCGCGAAGCGCGGTCACCGACGAGGCGGGCGCACCGTAGCGCGCGGCGTACTGCGCGGGGGTGAGGTAGTGGTGATAGTTCGGCGATCCCGTGTTCGAAAGACTGGTGATATACGCGCTCAGGGCTGCGTGGTGACGCTGGGTGAGGGCCAGGTCGAACGAGGTCGTGATAGCGCCGTGCACGACCGTGTCACTGGTGGGAACCGGGGTAAGTCCCGCCACCACGACACGAGCCTCACTGGCGTTGGCCGTCAGCGAGGTGAGAGGAAGGGCCAGCGCGACCAGCGACACCGCGACGGCCGACAGCGCGCCACGGGTACCGACACGAAGAGTCATGCGACTCAGCCTAGGGAGGGGACTCGTGCGCGGGGTCTGAGCCCTAGGAGATTCTTATGTGACGTTCTAATGAACGTCGTAGCCCGCGCGGCGATATCTCTCGGAGAGATCACCGCACTCTTCGCACACCGACTCGGGTATCAGACCGCCGCGTATGAGCCAGCCAAAGACCGTGCAACCCGTGCAATAGCCGAGAAATCCCTCCAGTGACGCCGCGCCGATCAGAGGCAGAAGTATCCACTTCGCGTCAAACCAACCCGCGCTCAACCACGTGATGAGCGCGGCGGAGGAGAACGCGAGACCCATCGCCTGTGCGAAGCGCTTTGGAGGACCCGGAACAAATTTCTCCCAACTCTTGATGCGCGGCCCGCTGACGTGCACGGCAAACCACCCGAGGGGCGAGATCTTCGGTCCCGCGGCAACGCGTGCGGCGAAGCCGTAGGTGAGAGGAATCAACAACCAGGCCCAACCGGTGACGAACGTGAGGACGCTCAAGGCGACGACGCCGATCGCCACGCTGCGTGCAGCGGCGTCGTTGACCGGGTGAGGAAAGGAGAAGAATCTCTTCACGAGAGTCACCTTATTGAAATTGCCGAGATTACGCGCCCAGGGCCAGTTTCACCGTGGTGATGACCCCGATCGCGATAACCAGTACACGGATCACCACGGGCGAGAGACGAAGAATCAGCAGGGCTCCGAGATATCCGCCGATCAAGGTCCCTAGGAGCAGCATCATGACGTCCGCGGTTGCCAAGTGACCGTGAACGATGTAGATCACGGCCGCTACGGCGTTGATCACGAGCGAGATCGCGTTGCGAAGTCCTTGCACCTCTTTGATCTCGAGGGGCAGAGCGACCGCCAGCACGGCCAACAACAAGATGCCGAGCCCCGCGCCGAAGTAGCCGCCGTAGATCGAGACGACGAACACGCCGAGAAAGAGCGCCCACCGGCGAGAGGGATGCGCGTGATCGATGTGGGCGAGCCGTGCCGTGATGAGAGGCGAGACCGCAAAGAGGAGGGTGCCGGCACCAATCAACCACGGCACTACGAGCCGAAAAGTCGAGGGTGAGCCGGCGAGCAGCAGCGCCGCGCCCGTCGCCGCACCGAGAATGCACGATGGCAACAGCGAGACGATGAGACTCCTCAGCGGAGCGAGTTGTGTGCGAAAGACGCGAAGCGAACCGAGATAACTTGGGAGTACACCCACGGTCGTCGAGAGGTTGGCTTGTAGGGCGGGTACCCCCAGGGCGAGGAGCGTCGGAAACGTGATGAAAGTTCCCCCACCGGCGATCCCGTTCGCGACGCCCGCCGCGACGCCCGCGATCAGGACGAGACCCAGGCGCCACCAGAGTTCAAGGGCGCCGACAAACATGGTCACTACTCTATGTACGGTGGATTTTTGGCAATTGGCTCGCAGCAATCCGCCAGTTCGACGATCTCGTCATCTACCGTTAGCGGTGTGTACCTCTTGAGTGGCGAGCTCATTATCCCCACTGACGCCCCCGATGATCTCATTCGGGCGGCCGGAGGCATCGTGACCCGTTTTGTGGCCGGCGGTCGCGTCGAAGTCGCCTGCATCTACCGCGAAGCGCGAGGCGACTGGACGTTCCCGAAGGGCAAGCTGGAAGCGGGCGAGACTTTCGAACAAGGAGCGCTTCGCGAAGTGTTCGAAGAGATCGGTCTGCAGTGTCGAGTCGTGCGGTTCGTCGGTACGACGAACTACACCCACCGCAAAGGTAAGCCCAAGATCGTTGCCTACTACCTCATGACCGCCGACCTGGGTGAGTTCCAGCCCAACGACGAAGTCGACGTTTTGGTGTGGCTCCCTTTAGAACAGGTGCGCTCACACCTCACCTGGGACCGCGACCAAGAACTCTTCGACATGGTCTTACAACTGCCTGAGATCCGCGCCCTCGCCTCGTAGCTTCCGCTACTTCCCTCACTTTCCTGCCTACTCAGCGCCGCAATGACTTGACTCACTCAGCACCATCGGGTAACGTCGATCCTTAATCTCTACTAAATCCATTGTAATTGGTGGATATAAAGGAATGGCCATGAAAAAGTCCACGACCCGACGCGTAATAGGGCTCGCCGTAGCCCTTTTGCCGCTGAGCCTCCTCGCCGTCACGAGTCCCTCGGGGGCATCCTCCCCCCTGAACGTGAATGTCGTGGGCTACTCCGTGGTGTCGAGCGCCTTTAGCGCCCTTGAAAAGGGCTTCCAGGCGACGCACGCCGGAAACGGCATTACCTTCACCAACTCCTTTGGGGCCTCGACGTCACAGGCGGAAGACGTCGTGGCCGGGCTGCCCGCCGACGTGACGGTGTTTTCCCAGGTACCCGACCTGAACCTCCTCGTGAAGGCCGGGCTAGTGTCCAAGAATTGGGCCGACTACCCGGCGGCCTCGGCCGTCAACGGTTACGTGACGGACTCGGTGGTGGCGATCGTCACCCGAGCGGGCAACCCCCTCGGAATCACCGGGTGGAACAGTCTGACCAACAGCGGCGTCCAGATTGTGACGCCCGACCCCCTTAGCTCTGGCAGTGCCCGTTGGAACCTGCTCGCGGCCTACGAGTCCCAGATTCAACAGGGTAAGTCCGCCACCCAAGCGAAGAGCTTTGTGAACTCGCTGGTGGCCAACGTGGTCTCAGAGCCCTCCAGTGGTAGCAAGGCCCTTTCGACCTTTGAGTCTGGCACGGGTAACGTCTTGCTCGCCTACGAGGCGGACGCGCTGGCCGCAAAGGCCGCCGGTCAAGCCCTCACCATCGTCAACCCCGCGCAGAATCTCTTGATTCAGAATCCGGCGGCCTTGACCACCAGCGGTCTCGCCAGCCCGGCCGCCGTCGCGTTCTTTGACTACATGTTCTCGCGAGCGGGCCAGGCCATCTGGGTTGCCAATAACTTCCGTGGCACGATCCCCTACGTGAAGGCGCTAAAGGCCCGCGTCTTCTACGCCCCGAAGCGTCTCGCCACGGTGGGCTCACTCGGCGGTTGGGGCAAGGTCACGGCAAAATTCTTCTCGCCGACGGGCATTGTGACCACGATCGAGAACGCGCACGGCTACACCAGCTAACGAACCAGTCGTCCTACTCCGAGAGCCGGCAGCGTCGCCCCGCTGCCGGCTCTCTCATTTTCACGCACTTGTAACGAGATGTTGCGGTACGATTTTTTGTGTGAGTTGACATCTGATTTCCGAACGAACCCGCAGTTCCTACGTTCAAGGAGACCTCAGATGGCACACCAACAACTCCCACTCTCATCACACGCCGACAGCGCCGTACTGGCCGCCAGTCACGTCACCTTCGAACGCGGCGCGGCAACGGTCCTCCGCGACGTCTCTCTCAAGATCGGACCGTCCAGCCGAATGGGCGTGGTCGGTCCGAACGGGGCAGGAAAGTCGACGCTGTTGCAGATACTGGCCGGACTGCTCGCGCCGGACGCGGGTTCGCGCTCGATTGATCCGCCCCGGGCAACAGTGGGATACCTGGCGCAGGAGCACGAGCGGCGCGACGACGAGACCGTGCGTGGGGCCCTGGCACGCCGCACGAGCGTCATCGCGGCCGAAGATGAGCTGCTCCGCGCCGCGAGCGATCTCGCTCTCAACACGCACGACGCAGTTGAACGCTACGACCAAGCCCTCACGCGATTTGAGTCGCTCGGGGCGAGCACCTTTGACGCTCGCCTCGAGACGGTTTTGAGCGACCTCGGCGTGGGCGACCTGGCGGACTCATTGACGTCATCGCTCTCGGGCGGACAGGAAGCGAAGGTGGCCTTGGCCGCCATCGAGCTGTCGCGTTTTGACGTGGTTCTGCTGGACGAGCCGACCAACGATCTTGACTTCGGCGGACTCTTTCGCTTGGAGGAGTGGATTCGACGCCGCGTGGGCGGCCTGGTTGTCGTCTCCCACGACCGCGAGTTCTTGGAGAGGACGGTGACGTCGGTGCTCGAGATCGACGACCATTCCCACTCGGCCAAGGAGTACGGCGGTGGCTGGTCGGGCTATCAAGCAGAGCGCGCCCACGCGCTTCGTTTGGCCAAAGAAGCGTTCGCGCAGTTCCAAGAGCAGAAGCAACTGCTGAGTGCCCGAGCGGAGCGCCAGCGACAGTGGGCCGTGGTCGGCGTGAAGAACGAAAAGAAGAAGGCGACAGATCACGACACCGCGCAGCGAGACTTTCGCATCAATCGAACGGAAAAGCTGGCGTCCAAAGCTCGCCAAAGTGAGCGCGCCCTCGAGCGACTCGAAGAGGTGGAGAAGCCCTTCGAAGGATGGGACTTGCACTTTCGTATTGACGAGGTCCAACGGGCGGGCGACGTGGTGGCGCGAGTTGACGAGGTGGTCGTCACGCGTTCTGCCTTCACACTTGGTCCCGTCACTCTGGAGATCGCCTGGGGCGACCGAATAGCTCTGACCGGGGCGAACGGTTCGGGCAAGTCGACGTTGCTCGCGGTCGTGCTCGGTGAGTTAGAGCCGAGCAGTGGCAGGCGCATGATCGGCCCGGGCGTCGTCAGGGGCGTGCTCGGTCAGGATCGACGCGGCTTGAGCTCTGACCACGACGTCGTTCGCTACGTCAGTGACCGCTGCACGCTCACGCTGAGTGAGACGCGATCGCTGCTCGCCAAGTTCGCTCTGGGGCCACGAGAGGTCACTCGACCGGCCCGCACGCTGTCCCCGGGGCAGCGAACGCGAGTGGAGTTGGCCATCTTCCAAGCCCTCGGTGTCAACTTTCTCGTGTTGGATGAGCCGACCAACCACTTGGACTTGCCCGCCATCGAGCAACTGGAGCAGGCGCTGACGAGTTTTCGAGGCACCCTTCTCGTCACCTCACACGACCGTCGACTGCTCGAAGAACTTCATTTCACAAGGACCCTCGTTATGGATGACGGCCTTCTCAGCGAGATCGACTAAGGGGAACGACGGGGCGATCAGCACGAAATCTTGAGTAGTCTTGTGATCAGGGAGAGGTGGGTGAGTTCGGTTTAAACCACATTCCTGCTAAGAATGCGGCCTGCGAAAGTGGGCCCGAGGGTTCAAATCCCTCCCTCTCCGCCACTAGACACCGAGCGCAGCGCGCTCGGTGTTGCTACGTGAAAGGGATGCGCGGTGCGGTACTGGATCGAGACGCTCGGTTGTCCCAAAAATCAAGTGGACTCCGACAAGTTGGCGGGGCTGCTGGAGTCCCAGGGGTACCTCGTGGCCGCGAGCCCCGAGAGTGCCGATCTGGTGGTCGCTAACACCTGCGCCTTCATCGAAGCTGCCCGAGAAGAGTCCATCGAGACGGTCCTCGACTTGGCGGAAGTGAAACGTCATGACGCGCGCCTGGTGGTGACGGGCTGCATGGCTGAGCGCTACGGCGAGGAACTTGCGGCCGCCCTACCGGAGGTGGACCTGGTGGCGGGCTTTGGCGCGAGTCTGACCGCGCCGACGCCGGTGACGCTCCGCGCGGGAGCGTTACCGTCCTTCGATCTCTTGAACCTGCCTCGACCGGCCTCCAAGGTGCCCTGGGCCTACGTGAAGATCGCGGAAGGGTGCGATCGACGCTGCGGCTTTTGCGCGATCCCCACGTTCCGCGGCGACCAGCGCTCACGTTCGACGAGCGAGATACTCCGTGAAGCGCGAGACCTCGTGGCGGGGGGCGCACGCGAGATCGTCTTGATCGCCCAAGACCTCGCGAGCTGGGGACACGACCGACGACGCGCGGGACGCGGTGAGGCGCTGGAGGTTCTAGATCAAGGGGGTACTCAGCCTTTGATCGAGCTCACGAGAGCGCTCACCATCGAGGTCGATCGCGTGCGGTTGCTCTACCTGTATCCCTCTGGTCTGACCGAGGGACTTATCGAGACAATTCTGGCCACCAAGGTGCCCTACTTCGATCTCTCGCTGCAGCACGCCTCGCGCCCTCTGTTGCGCGGGATGCGTCGCTGGGGTGACGGGGCGAGGTTTCTTGAGCGCATCGCGGCCATTCGCGCCATGGAGCCCGACGCGACGTTTCGCTCGTCCTTTATCCTCGGCTATCCGGGCGAGACCGAGGACGATCAGCGAGCCCTGCTCGACTTCATTGAGTCGGCCCAGTTGGACTGGGCGGGTTTCTTCACCTTCTCATCCGAGGTCGGTACGTACGCGAACGACCTTGACGCTCCCGTGGCCCACGAGCTCGCGCTCGAGCGCCTTCGCGAAGTCTCCGAACTCCAAGACACCATCACGGCGAAAAGGCGCGACGCGCTCGTGGGCACGCACCAAGAGTTGCTGATCGACGCCCCCGGCATCGCGCGCAGCGTTCGCGAGTGCCCCGAGATCGACGGCGTCGTTCACCTGGACCCCACCCTTATGGTGGGATCCATGGTGCAGGGAGAGATCGTCGGGAGCCGGGGCACCGACCTCGAGGCGGTCGTGGCGTGAGCACCGAACGGACCTATGGGCCGACCGCGCTCATGACGCCAGCCAACATGATGACGGCCTTTCGCCTCGTGGTGGCGCCCTATTTCATCTATCTGATCATCTTCGATCGCATCTCGTGGTGGACCACCATCGTGGGCCTGTCGGTCGCGGCGTCGGACTACTTCGATGGCATCGTGGCTCGTCGCCACGGCACGACGACCTCGGGCGCGTTTCTCGATCCGCTGGCCGACAAGGTCATCGTGCTCGGTGGGCTGTACGCCATCATCATCTCTCGGCCCCATGGCATCACCTTCTTCGTGGTGCCCGCGATCATCATCACCCTGCGCGAGATCTGGATGAGTGTCTTTCGCGCGCGGGCCGCGAAGCAGGGCATCTCCATACCGGCCAGCCGACTCGCGAAGTGGAAGACCTTTGCCCAGGACTGGGGGATCGGCTTTTGCGTTTTGCCGATCACCGGCCATCACCTGGCCTTCGCCTTCGTGACCATCTGGGTTGCCGTCGTTCTCACCGTCTACACGGGTTGGCAGTACTACCACGTGGGCAAGAGAGTCGTGGCCCGTGCGCGTTGAGATCGTCGCGGTCGGCACCGAGCTGTTGCTCGGCCAGATTCCCGACACCAACTCCCAGTGGCTCGGTGAACAACTCGCGGCGAATGGCATCGCGTCGCACTTCCATCAGCACGTCGGCGACAATCACGACCGCATCGTGCTGGCCTTTCGTACCGCGCTCGCGCGCAGTGACGCGCTGATCGTGTGCGGCGGCCTCGGACCAACTCAGGACGACATCACTCGCGCGGCGCTGGCCGAGGTGATGAATGTGCCGCTCGAACGACATGAGGAGATTGTCGACGTCATTCGCCAGGCGTTCAGTTCGCGCGGTCGATCGATGCCCGACAACAACTTGCTGCAGGCCGACGTGCCCCGGGGAGCCACCATCATTCCTCAGACCCGAGGGACCGCACCTGGTCTGATCTGTCCCCTGGGGCGCAAGGTCATCTACGCCGTGCCCGGCGTGCCCTATGAGATGAGTGACATGTTCGGGCGCGCCATCTTGCCCGACCTGCTCGAGCGTCAACGCCAGGCTGGCGAGACGGGTGTCATCAAGAGCAAGGTGTTGCGAACGTGGGGTGCCAGTGAGTCGGGCCTGGCTGAGGCCGTGGGCGAACGCTTCGACGCCTTGGAACTCGGTGGTCGCGTCACCATTGCGTTTCTGGCCTCGGGCATCGAAGGGATCAAGGTGCGCCTCACGGCCAAGGGCACCGATAACGACGACGCCACCGCGCTGCTCGCGAACGAAGAGCGCGCCGTGAGCGCTCTGATTGAAGAGAAGCTCGGCGACATCATCTTCAGTGCCGACGACGAATCAATGGAACAAGTGGTCGCGAAACTTCTGAGTACGCGTCCGACCACCCTGGCCGTGGCGGAGTCGCTGACCGGAGGACTGATCGCCAGTCGCCTGGTGAACGTGGCGGGAGCCTCTACCTGGTTTCGCGGGGGCGTGGTCAGCTACGCCTCGCAGGTCAAGTTCGATCTCCTCGGCGTGCCCGAAGGCCCCGTCGTCAGCGGCGAGGCCGCCGAGGCGATGGCCCTCGGCGTGCGCAAGTTGCTGAGCTCAGACATCGGACTCAGCGTGACCGGCGTCGCTGGACCCGAAGAGCAAGACGATCAACCCCCGGGGACGGTGTTCGTGGGACTGTCGATCGCCGAGAGCACGACCCACGTCGCACTTCGCCTTCCCGGGGATCGCGCGCGCGTGCGTTCCTACGCCGCCATCAGCGCACTCGATTTTCTTCGGCGCTCTCTCCAAGGTTTCGTCTGAGGCGCTGTCCTCTATTGTCCTAAAAGCGAGAGGGGTTCCTAATGTCGAAGTTGGTCGTGGAAGTTCATCCCGGAGAATGGGGTTTCTCGCCGGAGCGCCTGGCCCGCATCGCGCCCCACTTCGACCAGTACGTCGCCGATCGTCGCTTGCCGGGATGGTTGGCTACCGTCTCGCGCGGGGGTCAACTCATCTGGACGGGCAAGGGCGGCCACCGAGACCGCGAACGCGACTTGGGCGTCGAAGACGACACGATCTGGCGGATCTACTCCATGACCAAGCCGATCATCGCCGCCGCGACCATGATGCTGTACGAAGAGGGACTCTTCGATCTCACCGACGGCGTCGGGCAGTGGATCGACTCATTGAAGGAGCCCAAGGTCTTTTCCGGCGGAACGTCGCAGAAGCCCGAAACGGTCCCCGCGACTGAACCAGTGCGGGTACATCATCTCCTCACTCACACCAGCGGACTGACCTACGGCTTTCAGTACAAACACCCCGTGGATGCCATCTACCGCGCCAAGGGGTACGACTTCATCTTCAAGCCGGGCGCCACCTTGGCCGAAGCCGTCGATGACTGGTGCTCCAGCCCGCTCGTGTTCAACCCCGGTTCGCGCTGGAACTACTCGGTCGCCTTTGACGTACTGGGACGTCTCATCGAGATCTGGAGCGGCCAACCGCTCGATGTTTTTCTGAAGGAAAGAATCTTCGATCCCCTCGGTATGCACGACACCGAGTGGTGGTGTCCGCCCGAGAAGGCTGACCGGCTGGCCATGCTCTATGTTCCGGTACACGGAGAATCGGTTGCCTACGAAGACTGGGCGAAATACTCACTCCGTGAGCCACGACTGCTTGGTGGCGGAGGGGGGCTGCTCTCTACCGCCTACGACTACGACCGCTTCGCCACCACGTTGCTGCGCGGGGGCGAGCTCGACGGGGTCCGTCTTCTCTCCAGCCGGACGGTGGAACTCATGACCTCGAATCACCTGCCCGGCGATGTGGATTTGGAGGAGTTCGCGGTCGACTCGTTCTCTGAGGGTGAGTACGCGGGTGTGGGCTTTGGGTTCGGCATGTCCGTCGTTGACGATCGGCGCAAGAACAAGTCGCTCGTCGCGGACGGGACCTTCGCCTGGGGTGGAGCCGCCTCGACCGCCTTCTGGGTCGATCCCGGCGAAGACTTGGTCGTTGGTTTCTATACCCAGCTGCTACCGAGTGGCACGTACCCCATTCGTCGAGATCTCCAGCAGCTCGTCTATCAATCACTCGTTGATTAGCGTGTCGCGCAAGTGGCTCGATTTATACGAGTACCCTCTCGGTCGACGTTGCACTGCCCAAGCGGAGAGCCGATCAGATTATCGGCAAGAGTTCGCGTTTCAGTGGTCGGGAACCGGCCACTCAAACTCGGCGGTTTCTTCGATGCACGTTGGACACAGAGGGAAGTTTGATGGGGTTCGAGTGGGAATCCAAGATTTTCCGCAGAGCGATTTGATAACCATGCCTGACGCCCTGGCTTCCGCGACCGTGGGTCCGGCAGAAATGAATTGACTACCGTTCGTGGTAGGGAACCCCTCGAGGACGATGTGTGTAAGTAGTTCGCGATCGTCGGGAAGCGATGGTACGGAGGACTCATCGGAGCGCGAAGGGATCGCGGCGCTCACGGCTTCACCTTCCATCTCGTCAATCCCTTCAGTTAATGCTGGCTGTTTCGTAAATGACTCTCGTGTAATTATGACGGATGACCACCGACGGTGACAACAGTGAGGTAACCGGGCTCGGGTCCGTAGTACCACCAAACGCGCCACGCTGCAGGAGTCTGGTTCTCGACGTACGACTCCCAAATGGGCTCTCCAAGCGGCCCACAGAGAGTCTCGTATTGGTGCGAGTTGAGGCCTGGATATCGTGGGTCACGCTCGAGTTGCGCAAGAGTTTTACGTACTTTCCTGAGACGCTTGACGTTGCCTTTGAGTCCGTCGAGAACGTCCTGAACTTCCTGGGTCAAAATGAGCTGAAGCATAATTGTTACCTTATCACTTTTGGTACGTTTGTACGATTGGGCCAAAATTAAGTAAATGCCGAGTGGCACGTTAGGGCATTTTGCATTAAAGTGTTTGACACGTGGAAATACCCAAAATGGAGGATGAGATTGTCATGAGCACTTCCGAAGTGCAGGAAGTAGAACTTGACTCACGTCAGCGCTTGCCGCTGGCGAAAGTTGTACAAGGTAGCCAGAGGCGCTTTCGCGTCGAAAAGCTCCCTTCGGGTGAGTATTTGCTAACGCCGGTCGTCTCAATTTCTGAGCGCGAATTGGCAGTTTTGAAGGATCGAGGGACAATGGACAGGATAGAAAAGGGTGTTAGGCAAGTCGTAGCAGGCAACGTCGTTCGATATGAGGCCGGTTTTTTTAGCCAGCTCGTTGAAGATGAAGGAATGGACGACGACTAACAAGTTGCCACGTCCGACTTAACGTCGAGTCGAAATAGGAAAACCCCCTTTGTAAGCGCTAACTACGTCCAATTTGGCGAAGCTAGCGCTTACAAAGGGGGTTATTTTTAACTCTCAAATACCTCATACGAACAAGTGTTCGTAGTACTGTGAACCTAACGGTGACCGACCGATGTGACAGCGGGTTCCTAGCGTTCCTGCGGTGAAGAACAAGGAGACAGCAATGGCAACCGATGATCGCTCGAAGGCTCTGGACGCCGCGCTCAGCCAAATCGAAAAACAGTTCGGCAAGGGCTCGATCATGCGCATGGGCGAGAACATGAACTTCAACATCGAGTCGATCCCCACCGGTGCCCTCGCTCTCGATATGGCGCTCGGAATCGGCGGCCTGCCGCGTGGCCGCATCGTTGAGCTCTATGGCCCTGAGTCGTCGGGTAAATCCACCTTGGCGATGCATGTGGTCGCCGAAGCGCAACGCAACGGTGGCGTGTGCGCCTACATCGACGCCGAACACGCCATGGACCCGGTCTACGCCCGCGCTATTGGTGTCAACGTCGACGATCTCCTCATTAGCCAACCCGACACCGGCGAGCAGGCGCTAGAGATCTGCGACATGTTGATTCGCTCCGGCGCCCTCGACGTGATCGTTATCGACTCGGTGGCGGCGTTGACGCCTCGCGCCGAGATCGAAGGCGACATGGGTGACACCCACGTCGGACTCCAAGCTCGACTCATGAGTCAGGCTCTTCGTAAGTTGACTGGCGGACTGTCCAAGTCCAATACGGTCGCTATCTTCATTAACCAACTGAGAGAAAAGATCGGAATTTCGTATGGCAACCCCGAAGTCACCCCGGGAGGTCGGGCGCTCAAGTTCTACTCGTCGGTGCGACTCGACATTCGTCGCATCGAATCCATCAAGGACGGTACCGATGTGGTGGGTAACCGCACGCGGGTCAAGGTAGTGAAGAACAAGTGCGCGGCACCCTTTCGTCAGGCCGAGTTCGACATCATGTATGGCCAGGGCATCAGCCGCGAAGGTTCCGTTCTCGACGTGGGTGTGGAGTTGGGCTTCGTGAAGAAGGCCGGCGCGTGGTTCACCTACGAAGGCGAGCAGATGGGCCAAGGTCGCGAGAATGTGAAAACGTTCTTGCGCGAGAATCCCCAGACCATGGCCGAGATTGATGAGCGCGTGCGGGCGCACCTCGCTGAGTCGTTGATTCCTGACGTGGTCGGGGTCGTCGACGGACTGGACATCGACTCTCCGCTCAGTCTGGACTGACGGCCTGCTCTTTCGATATCAGGTGATCTTGACGCGTGAAGCGCTTGGTCGCGCGCCGAAAGGTAAAGGTGAAGTCGGGCCAGATGGTTGTGTTGCGGCCCTCTGAGTTGAGATACCAACTGGAACATCCGGTGCCCCACACCGTCGAGGGCAACTTCGCTTGTACGTCTCGCGTCCAACGACGTGCCACATGCAGTTTGGGCTCAATCAGGGCTTCGTTTGCGAGCGCGAGGCGAATGGCCCGCGTGGCGTAGTTCAGCTGACTTTCCTGCATGAACACGATAGAAGAGTGACCGAGCGCGGTGTTGGGTCCGCCCAGCATGAAGAAGTTGGGAAAGCCGGGGAACGAGGTGCCTTTGTAGTTGGGCAGGTCTCGACGAAAGGCGTCAGCGAGTGAGGCCGCGCCCACGCCGTGCACCTTCTCCGTGACGGGATTGTCGGTGACATAAAAGCCGGTCGCCGCGATGAGGACGTCCAGTTCGTGCAGGTGACCGTCGGCCGTACGTATGCCGCCCGCTTCAATGGCGGTAATGGGTTGGGTGATCAGTTGCACGTTCTCGCGCTCAAAAGTGGGGTAAAAGTCGTTGCTGATGAGAACCCGCTTGCAACCGAGGCGATACTCTGGCGCGAGCTTCTCGCGCAGAGACGCATCAGAGATCTGGCTTTCCAGGTGGGTGCGCGACATCGTCTCCGCGGTGGCCATTCGAGTCGGGTCTTTGACGAAGCCGAGCACCATCAGCTCGTTGCGGTAGTAGCGCCACGTCCTTACCGCCCGCTGAGCCAATGGAAGTCTCTTGAACAGACGCTGCGTGCGTTCCATGATCGCGTGACCCGAGTGGGGTAGCACCCAGGACGGCGTTCGTTGAAAGACTTCTAGTGACGCGACGAGCGGAGCGATCTGGGGGACCACCTGGATGGAACTGGCGCCCGTCCCAATTACCCCCACGCGCCGCTTCGAGAGGTCGACGCTGTAGTCCCAGCGAGCGGTGTGCATGACCGGTCCGGCGAAGTCGATCAACCCGGGAATGTCGGGCAACTTGAGCTCAGCCAGACCGCCGGTGGCCAGGATCACGCACTTGGCAAAAAACTCTCCCTGACTGGTGGTGAGTCGCCATTGGCGCGAGGCCTCATCGAAGGAGATATCGGCGACGTCGTGGGAGAACTTGATTAGTTCACGGAGTTGGTAGACCTCGGCGATGTTCTGGAGATACTGCTGGATCTCGTGTTGGTAGCTGTAGGTGTTCGACCAGGAGGGGTTCGGCGCGAAGGAGAATGAGTACAGATCGCTCGCCACGTCCACGCGACATCCGGGGTAGATATTGTCGCGCCAAGTTCCACCGAGGTCGTCCGCGCGTTCGAAGATCGTGACATCGCGCACCCCGCGATCGCGCAAGCGAATGGCGGCGCCCAGACCACCGAAGCCTGAACCGACGATTGCAACATCCACCACGGTGACGCTACTCAGTTCGCGCTCATACGCCGCCAACTAGCGTGCTCAGGGTGACTGTGCGCCTTGACCTTCGCCGCTTCCTGGGGGCGCGAATCCGCCAGTGGCGTCGTTTCGCCAATGAAGTGGCGACGGTCGGACCGGCCGATGACTACGCCCAGTCCTTTCACTACTTTGGTCGAGCCGCGGCCCTGATGGCTCCCCAAGGGGTCATCTACAACGAGCGATATCTCTCCATTGGCGACGAGACCTTGATTGGCCCGAACGTCTGTCTGACCGCGGGCATCAACGGCGATCAGGAGATGCTGGCGACGCCCACGGTATCCATAGGGAGGCGCTGTGTCATTGGTCGTGGATCGCACATCGTCGGGCACTGGTCCATCGAACTCGGCGATGAGATCCAGACCGGTCCCTACGTCTACATCACCGACCAGAACCACTCCTACGAAGAGATCGATCAGCCCGTCGGGTGGCAGACGCCGAGCGAGGGCGCCGTCAAGATCGGCTCCGGTAGCTGGCTCGGAGCCAACGTCGTGATCCTGCCGGGCACCACCCTGGGCAAGAACACGACGGTGGCGGCTGGTGCGGTCGTGCGGGGCACGTTTCCCGACCACGTGGTCCTCGGCGGCGTGCCCGCGAAGGTATTGCGGCATTACGAAGAGGGCAGCGGTTGGGTGGCGGGTGATTTGTGAGTCAAGGTCTGTTCGGGCTTGATCTCACGCCTCTTCGCAACTCGCCACAGTACCGACGCCTCTACACGGCGGGGTTCATCTCGATGCTCGGATCCCAGGCGACCTACGTGGCGGTGCCGTTTCAACTGCGCCTGCTGACGCACTCCACCCTCGACGTCGGGTCCATCGGACTGGTGGAGTTGGCGCCTCTGGTGATCTTCGGCCTCTATGGCGGGGTGCTCGCTGACCGCATGAACCGACGTCGGCTCATCTTGATCATGGAACTGATACTGATGGCCTCGACGGCGCTACTCCTGGCCAACGCGTTGCTCGCTCATCCCATCACCTGGATCCTCTACGTCGACGCCGCGATCGTGGCCGCCGCCTCGAGTCTGCAGAGCCCGAGCGTCTCGGCCATGAATCAGATCTTCGTCTCGCCCGACCTACAGCGTTCGGCCTCGGTACTCGCCAACGTCAGTGGGACGACGGCGTCGATCATCGGCCCGGCCTTGGGAGGAGTCGCGGCGGTGGCTCTCGGACCGGGCTCGGTCTACTTCGCCAATGTCGTCACCTTCAGCGTGTCGCTCTATCTCTTGTACCGGCTCCACGCCACCCCGCCACCGCACGAGGTGAGCGACGGAGTGTTCGCTTCCATGCGCGAAGGAATCAGCTACGCGCGGAGCCGACCCGACATCGTGGGAACCTACATCATCGATCTTCTGGCCATGATCTTGGCCTTTCCGGTCGTGATGCTTCCCTTTGTGGCGGCGCGCTTTCACGACTCCTACGCGCTGGCACTGCTGTACTGCGGCCTCCCAGTAGGAGCATTGCTCGCGACGCTTACCTCGCGGTGGACTCGACACGTCCATCGATACGGTCGAGCCATCGTCTGGGCCGCCGCCTCGTGGGGGCTGGGTATTGCCCTCTTCGGTGACTCATCGCGACTCTGGTTGGTGATGGTGGGCCTCGCCGTCGCGGGCGGCGCCGACGCCATCAGCGGCATCTTTCGCAACACCATGTGGAACGAGTCCATCCCACCCGACGTGCGCGGACGGATGGCCGGCATCGAGATGATCTCCTATTCCTTAGGACCGACCGCGGGCCAGTTCCGCGCCGGCGTGATGGCGGCCTGGACCAGCCTGCGGTTCTCTCTCACCTTCGGGGGTCTCGCCTGCACCGGATCGGTCGGCGTGGTGGCGGCCGCCTTGCCGTCTCTGTGGAGCTTTGACGCACGAGGCGACGTGCACGTGGCCGAGGTGCGCGCGCTCCGCGAGGGCGATGTCTCGTCATAAGCAGACGCGGTGAACCTCTAGCCTTTACCCCATGTCGCGCTCCACGTACCTGGTCACGGTGAGCGGACCGGACCGCCACGGCGTCGGCGCCGAGCTCTTTGGCGCGCTGCACGACCTAGAGGGGCCCGACGTCCACTTGTTGGATGTGGCTCAGATCACCATCCGTGGGACCTTGGTCCTCTGCGCCGAGATAAGTGGGGAATCCCTGTTGACCCGCGACGCCTTGGCTGCCTCCCTCGCGAAACGTCCCATCGCCACCGACCACATGACGGTGACTATCGCCGAGGTCAGCCCTGGTGTCGCGGAGCCGGGTCGGCGACTACTGGTCACACTGTTGGCACCCAATATCTCGGGCGGTCAACTGGCGGAGATCTTTGACGCGATCGCGCAGAGCGACGCCACCTGTGAGCGCATCGTCCATCTCGCGAGCTACCCCGTCGACTGCTACGAACTAATCGTGATCGGGCCGGATCACGACGTCCTGCGCGAGAAGCTGACCGTGGTCGCCGAAAGCTCCGGTCTCGACTTGGCGGTGCAACGCGCGGGACTGCATCGCCGCTCGAAGCATCTGGTGGTGATGGACGCCGACTCGACTCTGTTGCAGGATGAAGTGATCGACTTGTTGGGCGCGGCGTCGGGACGAGCAGAAGAGGTGGCGTCCATCACTCGCGCCAGCATGAATGGCGACATTGATTTCACCGACGCCCTACGACAACGAGTGGCCCTCCTGGAAGGCCTTCCGGTCAGCGTGCTGGATGAGGTCCGGGCGTCACTGCGCCTGACCCCCGGGGCGCGAACGTTGATACGCACCCTGCAACGGCTGGGCTACGTGCCCGCGGTGGTCTCGGGCGGGTTCCTGGAGGTGCTTGCTCCCTTGCTCTTGGACCTGGGCGTCACTCACGTAGCCGCCAATCGGCTGGAGATACGAGACGACGTTCTTACGGGGCGAGTGCTGGGAGAGATCGTGGACCGGGCCGGCAAGGCGCACGCCCTCGAGCGCTTCGCTGCCGCGGTGGGTGTGCCCTTAGAGCAGACGGTGGCGGTGGGCGACGGAGCCAACGACATCGACATGATTTCCCTGGCCGGTCTCGGCATCGCCTTCAACGCCAAAGCCGTGGTGCAGGAGCACGCCGATACGGCCCTCTCGGTTCCCTACCTGGACGCGGTCCTCTATTTTCTCGGGATCAGCCGCGAGGAGATCGACGACACCTGAGGCGCTGTTCCGTATACGCTGCACATTGTTACTGGGTAGTAGGGTCAGCCATAGTACGACGGAGGGGGAACCGTGAAGGTGGTAATCGACGCCGAACTGTGTCAGGGACAGGGACGTTGCTTTTCCATGGCGCCGGGAATTTTCGGTTTTGACGATCTCGGTAACGGCGTCGTCAAGGGCGACGGCACCCTCGGCCCCGAGACCCTGGACCTCGCTCGCTTGGCCCAAGCCAACTGCCCCGAGCACGCGATCTTCATCGAGGACGACCAATGAGCGAGAAGCCCCCGGTCACCGATTTCGCCACCGACTTCGACCACACCGATCCGGCCTGGGTCGCTGATCCCTACCCCATCTGGCAGGACCTTCGCGAACGCTGCCCGGTCGCCCACACCGATCGCTACGGCGGGGCGTGGTTTCCGGCCACGCACGCGGGTGTGACCACCATCGCCAAAGACACGGAGAACTTTACGAGCCGCGCCGTCATTATGGAAGAGGGCCGACCAGGCGAAGAGGCGCTGCCCGCACCGATTGGCGTTGCTCCTCCCATTACCTCGGACCCGCCTTTCCATCAGCTGGCGCGCAAAGTCATCCTGCCGGCCTTCGCGCCGGGCGTGATCAATCCTCTGGAGCCAAAGATTCGCGAGGTCTGTCGCGACCTCCTCGACCGATTTGGCGGTGATGAAGAGGTCAACGCCTCCTGGGACTATGCCCGGCTCATCCCACCGACCGTGATTCGCGAGATGCTCGGTTTCCCCGAAGAGGACACCGAACGATTCATTGAGATTGTCCACATGATCACCGAGTCGGTCGACAACTCAGAAGAGCAGCGCATCGCCGAGTTTGAACCCATCGAGGCGTACTTCGTCCAGCAGATGGAAGACCACATGGCCACTCCGCGCGACGACCTCACCTCCTACCTTCTAAACGTCGAGATCGAGGGCCAAAAGCTCGCGCCGGAACACGTCTTTGGCACTATCGTGCTCATCCTGGTGGCGGGCATCGACACCACTTGGGGCGCGGTCGGAGCGTCGCTGTGGCACCTGGCACACCACCCCGAGGACCTGGCGCGCCTGGTGAACGAGCCCGACCTCATGCCGGTCGCGGTGGAGGAGTTCCTGCGTTTCTACGCTCCTGTGACCATGGCGCGGCTCGTCAAAGAAGACATGGAGTACCTCGGTTGTCCGATGAAGGAGTACGACTGGATCCTGCTGGGCTTTCCCGCCGCCAATCGTGATCCCGTCGTCTTCAAAGACGCCGATCAGTTCATCATCGATCGCGCGGAGAACCGTCACGTGGCCTTTGGTCTTGGCATTCACCGGTGCATCGGCTCGAACCTCGCGCGCCTGGAGCTGCGTGTCGCGATCGAGGAGTTCATCGCGCGCTACCCCAAGTTTGAGTTGGCTGATCCCCAGGCCGTCACCTGGGCGCCGGGTCAGATTCGTGGTCCGCGCCAGTTGGCGTTGCGGATTCTTCCGTGACCACGGACTTCGACGCGAAGCGAGAAGTGGTCGACTTCGCGACGGACTGGGATCACACCGATCCGGCGTGGGTCGCGGACCCTTATCCGATCTGGGAAGACCTGCGCGAGCGCTGCCCGGTGGCGCACACCGACCGCTACGCCGGCGGCTGGTTTCCCACCACCCACGAGATGGTCTCTTGTGTGGCGAATGACACCGAACACTTCACCAGTCGTTCGGTGGTGGTCTCGCACAACAAGTTCCCGCCGAACGCGATCGCGCCCGTGGGTGGCGCGCCACCCATTACCTCGGACCCGCCCTTTCACCAGATCGCGCGACGACTGATCCTCCCGGCCTTCGCGCCCGGACCGATCAACGCGATGGAGCCTCAAGTCCGGGCGCTCTGCACGAAGCACCTCGACTCCCTTGACGGTCGGACGGAGATTGACGCGGGTGCCGACTACGCCCAGTTCATCTCGCCCGGCGTCATCGCCACCATGCTCGGCTTTCCCGAAGAGGACGAGGATCTTTTTCGTGACTTCGTCCACCTGGTGTTGGACCTGGTTGATCTCTCGCCCGAGGTGCGCGGGCCGATGTTCATGCCCATGGCTGAGTATTTCGACGCGCAGATCAATGACCACTTGGCCCATCCTCGTGATGACTTCACGAGCTATCTCCTCAACGTCGAGATTGGCGGAGAGAAGCTCGCGCCCGAGCACGTGCGTGGCACCATGGTGCTCACCCTGGTCGCGGGCATCGATACCACCTGGTCGGCGATTGGTTCGGCCATTTGGCACTTGGCGCAGAACCCCGACGACCTGGGCCGCCTCGTGAACGAGCCCGACCTCATGGGTGTCGCGGTGGAGGAGTTCCTGCGCTTTTACGCTCCGGTCACCATGGCGCGCATGGTGAAAGAAGACATCGACTTCTACGGGTGTCCCATGAAGAAGGACGATTGGGTGCTGCTGGGATTTCCCGCCGCGAACCGGGACCCGGAGGTCTTTGACGACGCCGACAAGTTCATCATCGATCGCGCCATCAACCGTCACGCCGCTTTTGGCTTGGGCATCCATCGCTGCGTGGGATCGAACCTGGCGCGCATGGAACTGCGCGTCGCGATCGAGGAGTTCATCGCGCGCTACCCGCGATTTGAGCTCTCCGACCCCGACGCGGTGACCTGGGCGCCGGGGCAGGTGCGCGGTCCACGGGCCATTCCCCTGCGCATCCTGGCCACGAACTAACTCTTCGAGCGGGGCGTCGCTACACGTCGCGTTGGGCCATGCGCCACGCGCCGAGTGCTGTCCATCCCACAATCCAGGCGACGATGACGCAGACCGCTGTCGTCAGAGAGATAGGGAGCGTCCTCATGCCCCCGGGACCGTTCTGGCCACCGAACACGGGAGTTAGTGCGCCGGGTTGTATTCGGGCCATGGCCAATCCCACCAAGCCTCGCTGAGCGTTAATCAAGTGCGCGATGGCATGTTCTGCCAGAAGTGGGGTGAGGATGAGCTCGAAGACAATCAGCAGGACGACGGGAACGGTGCGTTGGCCCATCAAGGATGAGAGGCCGAGCCCGATGACGAACCCCAGCGTCGCTTCAAGCAGAATCCACAGTCCCGTTTCGATCATGAGTGACACGGACGGAACTCGAAACGTGCCCTTGTAAGCGCTGTAGTTCTGGTTGGCGATCTCGCCGGCAATCTGTTCGAGCTTCGCTTTTGACGGCAGCTTGACGCCGGGGGGCAGTTGCTTGCCACTCGGAATTCCATTTTGCGTGCAGGGAAAGTTGGCGGGAATATTTCGCGAGGGCAACTCGCAGTCCACGGCGTCGGCGTGCTGTTCGGCGTAGTGCACGAACGCGGTTCGACTCAAGCCCGAGGGAACGTTGAACCCGTCGTACTGCGTCTTGGCGGGCGCGGCGAAGACGCACACGGCGCACACGATGGTGAATCCCACGGCGACCAAGGGGACGAGTATCGCCAGTCCCGCGGGGATGCGGGCCAAGTACAGCGCCACGCGCGACCTGCCGGTCACCACCAAGTGGCGAAAGACCCCTTCGGTGAGGTCGACCGAGCCCGCGAAGCAGCCGAGCGTAGCGGCGACGATGAAGCCAAAGATGAACAGGACTCCGTCGACCACGTTGTTAAAGGTGTCGTAGCCACCGGCGGGCGAGTACGCGTGTGGGTTCACCGCGTGCATGATGAGACGAACGCCGAGAAAGATCGTGGGCAGACCAATGAAGACGACGATCAGCGCCGTCATCAGTCCCCGACGCTTTCGAAGCTCCATGAACCGGGTGGCGATCATGGCCCCGTTGGGGATGGGCGACCCTCGATGGTCGCTTGGTCGCGTACCTCGCATCGAGGAAGGAGCGGACTGGGTGGTGGGGACAACGCTCATTCGGACTCTCCTAGGCGGCTCGTTACTTCGAGGAACCACGACTCGAGAGAGGCTTGATTGGCTTCGAGGCGATAGACCGCGATGCCTCCCTCCACCAGTTTTCGATTGATCTCGGCAATGACGTCTCGCTTGGTGTCGGGCGCAAGGCCCAAATGGAGACCGTCATCGGAGACGGTGATCTGCGCCCCTCCGAGGTTGGTGTGGGCGAGAAGGTCGCGCGCGACGCTCGGGGTGGAGCACTCGACCCTTAGCTCAAAGGCCGTGCCCGAGAGCAGCTCGGCGATGGAGCCTTGACGGATGACCTTGCCGTGGTCGACGATGGCCACGGCATCACAGGTGCGTTCGATCTCATCCAGGAGGTGCGAGGAGAGCATGACCGTTCGTCCTTCGGCGACAAATGATCGGATCATCTCGCGCATGTCCTGCATACCCGCGGGGTCCAATCCGTTCATGGGCTCATCGAGGATGAGGAGCTGGGGATCGCCGAGCAGACAGCAGGCGACGCCGAGCCGCTGGCGCATACCCATCGAGTACTTCGACACCCGATCGTTCGCGCGGTGGGTCATGCCGACGCGCTCGAGTGACGCGTCCACGCGCCCGCGCGCCTCTGGCTCGCGGGCGGCCGCCAGTATTTGAAGGTTTTGACGCCCGGTGAGATGTCCGTGAAAACGGGGTTCGTCCACGATGGCGCCGACCCTCACCAGTGCCTGATCGCGGTGGCGGGGTACGGGGTACCCGAGGAGTGACATGGACCCGCCGTCGGCGTGGGTGAGTCCCAAGAGCACACGGATCAGTGTGGTCTTGCCGGCGCCGTTGGGTCCGAGGTACCCAAAGGCGCTGCCTCGGGGCACACGAAGGTCGACGCTGTCGACCGCGGTGCTTTTGCCAAAGCGCTTGGTCAGCCCTTTGGTCTCGACGGCCCACGACTCGTTCGCGTCCGGCTGGATTCGGTCCTCGACTGTTGTGCTCACCTTGGCGTTTCCTTCGCTGGGACGGATGCGCCCCTACACCGTCAGCCTAGAAACACCTCATCGAGAACGATATAAGGGGGAACCCTGAGAAGTCCCGTAGGACCCTACGAACCGTGGGAGCTTTCGCCGCGTTGATCAGCGAGAGAGGAAGCTCTCACGGGGCTTTCGGACCCTAAAGGCCAAGGTTCGGGACCGGCGCGCTCCAGAGATCAGCCATCCACTTCTCGACGTCGTCGGCTGCCCGAGGCAGCGCCAACGACAGGTTCCTGGATCCGTCGGCCGTGACGAGCACGTCGTCTTCGATGCGCACCCCGATGCCCCGGTACTCCTCTGGAACGGTGAGGTCGTTCGGCTGGAAGTACAGGCCGGGCTCTACGGTGAGGACGTAGCCCTCGCGAAGCTCGCCGAGGTAAAACTCGTTGCGAGCGTTTGCGCAGTCGTGCACGTCGATCCCCAGCATGTGGCTCGTGCCGTGCAGCGTATAGCGACGATGCAATTGGCGGTCTTTGCGCAACGCGTACTCCGGCTCTTCTTTCAAGATTCCCAGCTCGTACAGACCTTGAGCCAGCACCGCCATCGCAGCGTCATGGGGATCTGTGAACTTGGCCCCGGGGCGCACCGCCGCGATTCCCGCACTCTGGGCTTGATAGACGAGGTTGTAGATGCGACGCTGCGCCGGAGAGAACGTTCCGTTGATCGGCATCGTCCTCGTGACGTCGGCGGTGTAGAGCTCGTGTCCCTCGACCCCGGCGTCGAGCAGCAAGAGTTCGCCGCTGCGCACGGTACCGGTGTTGCGTATCCAGTGCAGGGTTGTCGCGTGGGGGCCGCTCGCCGCGATGGTCTCATAGCCAATGTCATTGCCCTCCACGCGGGCTCGAAGGTTGAAAACGCCCTCGATCACGCGCTCGCCGCGTTCGAGCGCGCTGGGCAGGGCGCGCACCACGTCTTGGAACCCCTTAACGGTCGCGTCGACGGCGAGCTGCAGTTGTGCGATCTCAAACTCGTCTTTCACCAAACGAAGCTCACTGAGGGCGACGGCGAGCTCGTCGTCGAGTTCGGACTCCTCGTGCAGAGCGTCCACGCTCTCGTCAAAGCCCCGAAGGGTGATGACCCCGCGTCCGCCGAGGGCGACGAGGTCTTTCTCCAGCGTCTCGAGCGGAGCCGTGTCGATGTCGAAGTACACCGCGGCCTCGAGAACGCCGCGTCGCGCTCCAACCCACAACTCGCCGTAGCGCGCGTCGGTGTAGTACTCGTGGGTCGAGGCGTCTCGACGATGGGGAACGTAGAGCGTAGAGCGGGGTGTCTCACCGGGAGAGATCACCAACACCGCGTCGGGCTCTTCGCAGCCCGTCAAGTAGAAGAAGTCGGTGCCCGCGCGAAAGGGATAGTCAGTGTCGTTCGCGCGAACCTTGAAATTCCCGGTGGGCACGACGATGGTCTTGTCGGGAAAACGCTCGGCGAGTCGCAGGCGTCGGGCCGCGGAGTAGGCGACCCCGGGATGAACGTCACTGGGCACCTCGGCGACGGCCCAGTTGGTCGTCATGTGGTCGAAGAGTACGCGCGGGCTGGGCGGGCGATGCGCGCCTACCCAGACCCAGTTCTCGGAGATCGGGTGCTCTTCGGAGACGTCCGGCTCGGCCATTTCTACGTCGTCGCTCATGGCCCCAACTTACTCCTGGGGTTAGGTGGGCCGTATAGTCACCTGATGGACATCACGCTTCGCGACGAGGGATCCGTCGCCGTTATCACCTGGAACGACGGAGAAAATCGCGTCAATCTCGATTCGCTCGCGCGCCTCAACTCCCTCTTTGACGAGCTCGAAGATCGCTCGGGCCCGCTCGCCGTGGTGATGACGGGAACGGGAAAGTTCTTCTCCAATGGGCTCGATCTCGAGAAGTTCGGATCGGTGCCCGGTGAGTTCGCCGAGACCCTGGTGGAAGCGGAACGCACCATCGGGCGCCTGCTCGTGCTCCCCGCCTACAGCGTGGCGGCACTCAACGGACACGCGTTCGCCATGGGCGCCTTGATCTCATTGGGCTTCGACTCGCGCGTGATGCGAGAAGACCGCGGGTATTGGTGCATGAACGAGGCGGAGATCGGACTGCCACTCGACGAGAAGCTGTTCTCGATCCTGCGTCACCGCTTGCCCGCCGCGACCGCGACGCGCGCCGCCTTGACTGCTCAGCGCTTTAGCGCCGCCGAAGCCCTCGCGACCGGGATCATCGAGGCGACGGCGAGTGAGGACGACGTCCTGACAGCGGCCATCGCTCTCGCCGAGCGCTTTGCGAACCTCAATCGAAAGATTCTCGCCCACCACAAAGTTCTGGCTCACGGCGAAGAGGCCGCGTTCCTCGGCGCTTCGGTAAGGGACTAGAGCCTTACTTCTCTTTGGTGGCGCGATCGACGAGACGCCACGACGACGGCAGGGCCACGCCGGCCACTCCCGCTTTGATGAGCTCTCCCCATACGAAGGGTGTGAGTCCCCACGCAATGGCCTGGCTCACCGAGGCGTGGAGGTCGTACTTCAGCCAGGTCACGCCGATGAGAAAGACAATCGCATCACCCACAGCCATCGCGACAAAAGCCCACGCGACATTGCGGTCGGCTCCGCGTGAGGCCACCCAACCGAGGGCCGCGCCGGCCACGATAAATCCAATGAGATAGCCGAAGTTCGCACCGACGTACCCGCTTGCGTGGTCAGCGAACCAGGGCAGACCGAGAAGCCCCGCTCCGACGTAGAGACCCATGGCCGCAAACGCGCGCCGCCAGCCGAGTGCGGTGCCGGCCAGCATCACACCCAAGGTCTGTCCGGTGATGGGGACGGGGGTGAAGTTCACGTGGATTGAGATCTGCGCGAGCGCGCCCATTAGCGCGGCGCCACCCACGATCAGAGCGATCTCGGCGAGGGCCGAGCGCGACACGAGGTCGGCGAGTACCCGCCGGGGCTGGGGGATCGAGATGGCGGACATGAGAACTCCTCGGCTCTGCGTTACGGTCACTTTAGGCGATCGGGCGCGTCGCTACTGACGAGACAACTACCTGAGAGTAACTAGATCCAACCCTGATCGCGCGCGATCTGTTCGACGTCGCCAATGCGCATGCCGGTCCGGTGCTGAAGAGTGCGAATGAGGCCGCCCGCCTCGTAGAGCGACTCGTGCGTGCCGGTGTCGAGCCACGTCGTCGCGCGCGACAACACTTCGACGCGCAGCTCACCCCGCTCTAGGTACGCGTTGTTGAGAGCCGTAATCTCAAGCTCGCCCCGCGCGCTCGGCGTGAGCTCATGGGCAAACTCCGAGGCGCGCTCGTCGTAGAAATAGATGCCCGGCACGGCGTAGGTGCTCTTGGGCACGGAGGGTTTCTCCTCGATAGAGATCACCGTCCCGCTCTCGTCGAACTCGACCACACCGTAGGCGGTGGGATTCGAGACCTGATACGCGAAGATGAGGGCCCCGTTGACGTCGGTGTTCTCCTGGAGGTGAGTGCCGAGTCCGGGGCCATAGAAGAGGTTGTCGCCGAGAATAAGCGCGCACTTCTCACCGTCCAGGAACTTCTCGCCGAGAATGAGCGCTTCGGCCAGACCGTTCGGGTGGTCTTGGACCACGTAGGTAATACGAACGCCGAATTGGGTGCCGTCGCCCAAGAGGCGAAAGAACGCGTCCTGGTCGTGCGGGGTCGTGATGAGAAGAATCTCTCGTAATCCCGACAACATCAGGGTGCTGAGCGGATAGAAAATCATTGGCTTGTCGTAGATCGGCAGCAGCTGTTTGGATACCGCGCGGGTAATCGGGTGCAGGCGAGTGCCGGTACCACCAGCCAGAATGATTCCCTTCACCCCATTAGTATAGGAGTCCACTTCTCCCTTTCTAAAGGCCAGGTTCGTCATGCGCGTTGTGGTTACCGGGGCAGCAGGGTTCATCGGTTCGCGACTCAGTGAGATGGTTCTCGACGACGCCGAGCGTTTGGGATATGACGACGTTGTCTTCCTCGACGCACTCACCTACTCAGGACGACTCGAGAATCTCGAGGTTGCTCTTCGCGACCCTCGCGCGTCGTTCGTTCGCGGTTCAATCACCGACGAACTGATCACCGACGAAGTGCTCAGTGGCACGCACGCGGTGTTGCATCTGGCCGCCGAGAGTCACGTGGACCGCTCGATCACCGGCGCCAAGATCTTTTATGAGACCAACGTGCTAGGCACGCAGCAGTTGCTCGAGAGTGCGCGACGCGCGGGGGTCGAGCGATTCGTGCACGTCTCGACCGACGAGGTGTACGGCTCGATCGATGAGGGTGCGTGGCCCGAAGACCACTTGCTCGCACCCAACTCGCCCTACTCCTCGAGCAAGGCCGGCTCCGACCTGGCGGCGCTGGCCTATCAGCGGACGTACGGACTGAGCGTCATGGTGACTCGCTGCTCCAACAACTACGGTCCGCGTCAGTTCCCCGAGAAGTTGATTCCGCTGTTCGTGACGAATCTCTTCGATGGACTCAAGGTGCCTCTCTATGGCGACGGCCTGAACGTGCGCGACTGGCTGTTCGTCGACGATCACTGTCGCGGCATCCTGCGCGTGTTGGAAAGGGGAACCCCGGGCGAGATCTACAACATCGGCGGCGGCACCGAGATGACGAACTTCGAGATCACCCACTACCTGTTGGAACTGTGCGGGGCTGACGCGTCCATGATCGAGCCCGTGGAGGATCGACTCGGTCACGATCGTCGCTACAGCGTTGATTGGACCAAGATCAAAGACCAGCTCGGATACCGACCGGAAGTCGACTTCGCCGAGGGCCTGGCGCGGACCGTGAAGTGGTACCGCGAGAACGAGGCGTGGTGGCGCCCGATCAAAGACTCACTTTCGTGAAGTTGATTGAGCTCCAGATTCCCGGTGCGTACGTATTGGAGTCACCCGTGTGGGAGGACGACCGAGGGTTCTTTCGTGAGTGGTTTAAGTCGGGTGACTTAGACGCCGTCGGCGCGAACTTTTCGATCCAACAGGCCAACCTCTCGATGTCCAAGCGCAATGTCGTTCGGGGACTGCACTACTCTCTCGCTCCCGAAGGTCAAGCCAAGCTCGTCACGTGCGCCTATGGCGAACTGGACGACGTCCTCGTGGACGTTCGAGTGGGGTCACCCACCTACGGCATCGTCGAGGTGATCCATCTCTCAGCCGGCGAGGAGCGCTCGGTAGTGATTCCCGCTGGCTTGGCTCACGGTTTCTGCGTGACCAGCGAAATCGGCGCGCTGACCTACCTCTTGTCGTCGCCGTTCAACGCCGAAATGGAGTTGGAGATCAACCCCTTCGACAAAGTCTTGAACGTACCGTGGTCCCTCTCGGACAAGGCCATCGTGAGCCCCAAAGATGAGAAGGCTCCCACGATGATGGAACGCTTGTGGTCAGGGAAACTGCCGCTGTTTTCGGCCAACGTTTCCTGAAGCTCTCGATAAAGAGGTTGCTAGCGTGAGCCAGGTGAGTATCGCCCCACTTCGCCTCGTCACCGCCGACGAACGAGGAGTCCACGTACCGATCCCGGCATCGCGTCCGGTCGTTGGGTCAGAGTCCCAGTTGCGCGCCTTGCTCGGTGGACTGTCAGGCGTGGACGCCGTCGGCGTCGAAGCGCGAGCGGCCAAGCTGGGCACTCGTTCTCTCAAAAAAACGACGAAGCGGGCCGCCCTTGATCTGGCTATATCCATGATCGATCTCACCACGCTGGAGGGCTCGGACACTCCCGGGAGGGTGACGTCACTCTGTAGCAAAGCGCGTCAACCGGACCCCTCGGATGGCGACGTGCCCAGCGTCGCCGCCGTCTGCGTCTATCCCGACTTGGTCGCTCACGCGCGCCAGGTTCTTCATGGGTCATCAGTCAAGGTGGCGTCCGTGGCGACGGCCTTTCCCTCGGGTCGCGCGTCACTGAAGGTGAAGCTGCTCGATGTCCACGATGCCGTCGAGGCGGGCGCCGGCGAGATCGACATGGTGATCGATCGAGGCGCCTATCTCTCGGGCCGACTCGGTCAGGTCTTCGACGAGGTGGTCGCGGTGAAGGAAGCCTGTGGCGCGGCCCATCTCAAGGTCATCCTCGAGACGGCCGAACTCGCGACCTACGACAACGTTCGTCGGGCTAGCTGGATAGCGCTGTTGGGCGGCGCGGATTTCATCAAGACGTCAACCGGCAAAGCCGGTGTGTCGGCCACGCTGCCCAACGCCCTGGTCATGCTCGAGGCGGTTCGCGACTTCGCCGAGACGTACGGCGAAGTGGTTGGCGTGAAAGTGGCGGGCGGCATCCGAACCTCGAAGGACGCCCTGAAGTACCTGGTGCTGGTCAATGAGACGGTGGGCGAACGCTGGCTCACTCCCGATCGGTTCCGCTTTGGCGCGTCGTCCCTCTTGAACGACCTGCTGATGCAGCGTCGCAAGCAGCGCACCGGCGCCTATGTCCGTTCCGACGAATTCAGCGGCGACTGATGAGCGAAGATCTGACCTCGCCGCTCGGTTCACTGGTGTACGACCCTGCACCGGAGTCACCCAACATCGCGCGCCTTCGCCCGAGCTACGGGCTCTTCCTCGATGGAAAGTTCACCGACCCCGAGAGTCACGCGTCCTTCGAGACGTTGAACCCTGCGACGGAGATTCCTCTCGCCCGCGTCGCTCAAGCGTCCGCCGATGATGTGGGCCGTGCCGTAGCGTCGTCGCGCAACGCCTACGAAAAGGTATGGTCCAAGACGACGGGAGCCGAGCGCGCGAAGTATCTCTACCGCATCGCACGACTCATTCAGGAACGCTCACGGGAGTTGGCCGTCGTCGAGACGCTCGACAATGGCAAGGCCATTCGCGAGTCGCGCGACATCGACATACCTCTGGCGGCCGCCCACTTCTTCTACTACGCCGGCTGGGCCGACAAACTCGACTTCGCCGGGTTTGGACCCAACCCCAAGCCGCTCGGCGTCGCCGGACAGATCATTCCGTGGAACTTCCCACTCCTCATGGCGGCGTGGAAACTGGCCCCGGCCCTCGCGACGGGAAACACTTGTGTCTTGAAGCCCGCCGAGACGACGCCCCTCACGGCGCTCACTCTGGCGGAGATTTTCCAGCAGGCCGAGCTGCCGCCGGGCGTCGTCAACATCGTGACCGGCGATGGCTCCGTCGGCGCCGCACTGGTCGATCACCCCGGCGTCGACAAGATCGCCTTCACTGGTTCGACCGAGGTGGGACGGCTCATTCAACAGCGCGTCGCAGGGTCACACAAGCACCTGACGCTGGAACTGGGTGGCAAGGGCGCGAATATCGTCTTCGAGGACGCGCCGATCGACGAGATGATTGAAGGCATCATCGACGGGATCTTCTTCAATCAAGGACACGTGTGCTGCGCCGGCTCGCGACTGCTGGTGCAGGAGTCCATCGCTGATGAGGTGCTGCGCCGTCTGGTGCGGCGAGTGGACCAACTTCGCGTCGGCGACCCGATGGATAAGAACACTGACGTCGGAGCCATCAACTCAGCGGCGCAACTGGCTCGGATCGAAGAGCTGACCCAGTACGGCGAGAGCGAAGGCGCGACCCGCTACACGAGTTCCTGCGTACTGCCCGATAAGGGCTACTGGTTTGCGCCGACGATCTTCGCTGACGTCTCCCAGTCACACCGCATCGCGCGCGAGGAGATCTTCGGGCCGGTGTTGTCGGTGCTGACCTTTCGCACGCCGGAAGAGGCCGTGGCGAAGGCGAACAACACCAACTACGGACTGGCCTGTGGTGTCTGGAGCGAAAAGGGCAGCCGCACGCTGTGGGTGGCCGAACGCCTGCGCGCCGGGGTCATCTGGGCCAACACCTACAACCGGTTTGATCCGACGAGTCCTTTCGGGGGAGTTCGTGAGTCGGGCTTCGGTCGCGAGGGGGGGCGTCACGGACTCGAGGCGTATCTCAATGTCTGATCGCCTGGACGTTCGAAAGACTTACAAGCTGCTGGTGAACGGAGCCTTCCCGCGTTCGGAGTCGGGTCGCAGTTACGAGGTGCTGTCGTCCTCGGGAGAGTTTCTCGCCAACGTCGCCCAAGGTTCGAGGAAGGATCTTCGTGACGCCGTCGTGGCCGCGCGGGGAGCCCAATCGAAGTGGTGGTCCCAGACCGCGTACAACCGGGGTCAGGTTATCTACCGACTGGCCGAGATGGCCGAGTCGCGTCGCGAGGAACTGATCGAGCACGTAGGTCTCGCCGAAGGGCTGAAGGGGAAGGCGGCCCAGCAGAGTGTGGCGCGGGCGATCGATCTCGTGGTCTGGTACGCGGGATGGACCGACAAGATCGCTCAGATCCTCGGTTCCTCCAACCCGGTCGCCGGGCCATTTTTCAACTTCTCGGTTCCTGTGCCCAGTGGGGTCGTGGCCGTTCTAAGCGTTCAAGACTCCTCGCTCGAAGGTTTTGTGGACGCCGTTCTCGCGCCGATCTGTGTGGGAAACGCCGTCGTCGCGGTTGCCAGTGAGCGACGTCCCATCCCCGCGGTGTTGCTCGGCGAGATGACCGCGACCGCCGACTTTCCGGGCGGCGTTCTCAATATCGTCACCGGGTTCACGGGAGAGCTCGCTCCCACCCTCGCCGCGCACGAGGACGTGGACGGCATCGACCTCACGGGAGTCGATGAGGCGTTCGCTGATGAGCTGGCGGGCCTTGCTGCGGGCTCCATCAAACGGGTTCTTCGCCCGAGCGAACACGACAATCCACTTCGCCGCCTGCGTACCTTTGTCGAGACGACCACCGTGTGGCACACGATCGGGCAGTAGTGAGCAATCCCTATGAACTAGCCGAGCGCGCCGCGGGCGAGCTGCGCGAGCGAAGTGGCCTCGACTCCTATGACGTCGCGGTCGTGCTCGGCTCGGGGTGGAAGGAAGGCGCCGTCGCCCTGGGCGAGCCCAGCAGCGTCGTTGACGTATCTCAGCTCAGTGGATTCTTCGCGCCCACCGTGGCCGGTCACCGTGGCGAGATTCTGTCCGTGGTCGTCGACGGCGTCAATGTCGCGCTGGTCGCCGGTCGAGTCCACCTATATGAAGGTCGTGACGCGCATGAAGTGGTGCACCCGGTGCGGACCGCCATCGCCGCGGGCGCGCGAAAGGTCGTCCTCACCAACGCGGCTGGTGGGCTCGATCCCGCGATCGCGCCGGGGCGGGTCGTCATCATTCGCGACCACCTCAACTTCACCGTCGACGTCTCCCCTCGAAGGGCCCGCCCCTCCCGAGGGATACCCCGCACGCTTCGTCGACTTGACCGACCTCTACAGCGCAAGGTTGCGACAGGCCCTGCGAGGGGCGCGACCCGAACTGAGCGAGGGGGTCTACATGGGATTTCGTGGACCACACTACGAGACACCAGCGGAGATCAATATGGCCGAGACGCTCGGCGCCTCACTGGTGGGCATGTCGACGGTGCTCGAGGCGATCGCCGCCCGTCACCTGGGGGCCGACGTCCTCGGCCTCAGCCTGGTGTCAAACTTCGCCGCCGGAGTGGGTGACGGAGCGCTGAGTCATCAAGAGGTTCTCGAGGCTGGTCAGGAGGCGGCCGCCTCGCTCGGCGCGTTGTTGTCCGACGTGCTGCGCATCCTGTGAGGGACCATCTGCGAGAGGAAGTAGAGGCGTGGATCGCCCTCGATCCGGACTCGGACGACCGCGACACGCTGACCTCGCTGTTGAGACTCCGACGACGAGGCGGAACTGGAGCGGCGTTTCGCTTCGCCGCTCACCTTTGGGACGGCCGGTCTGCGCGGACCCGAGATGGCCGGCCCCGCCGGCATGAACCGTGCAACTGTCCGACGCGCGACTCTGGGTGTACTGGCTTGGATCCATGAGATCGGCAGCGACGCCAGTCGCGGTGTCGTGGTCGGGAGAGACGGAAGGCGCGGCTCGGAGAAGTTCAACGACGAGGTGGTGTCGGTCCTTTTGGGCGGGGGCGCCGCGGTCTATGAGATGCCCTCGGCTCTGCCAACCCCCCTCGTCGCCTACTGCGTCAAGGCGTTGGAGGCTGCTGCGGGCGTCATGATCACCGCAAGTCACAACCCGCCCGAGGACAACGGCTACAAGCTCTACGCCAGCGACGGGGCCCAGATCGTCCCGCCCGACGACGAGATCGTTGAACGTCACATGCGAGACGCGACCACTGCGGTGCCGGGCGATCGCAGCAGCTCCCTGCACTCCTATGTCCCCGAGTCAGTTCTAGAGGAGTATCGGCGTCACGTGGTGGAGCGCTTTCATCCGACGAGTGAGAGCGAGTTGACCATCACCTACTCACCGCTGCACGGCGTCGGCGGCGCGACCATGACGCGACTCTTCCGCGACGCGGGATTTACCCGCGTGGCGACGGTGAGTCGGCAGTTCGAACCCGACGGCTCGTTTCCCACGCTGGCTTTCCCGAACCCCGAAGAGCCCGGCGCGTTGGACCTGGCGATCGAGACGGCGAACGCCGCGAACTCCACCTTGATCATCGCCAACGACCCCGACGCTGATCGACTCGGCGTGGCGGTGCGCGAGGGGGGCGAGTGGCGCGTGTTACGAGGCGACGAGATTGGCTGGCTGCTCGCCTCATCGTTGATCGAGGGTGTCCGTGGTCGAGGTGAGAGCGTGGCGACCACGATCGTGTCTTCGACGTTGTTGGAGAAGATGGCTCGTGCCTACGACGTGGCGTACACGACGACGCTGACCGGTTTTAAATGGCTCGCTCGGTCCGCGGGGAAAGGCACCTTGGGATTCGCCTACGAAGAAGCGCTCGGGTTTGCCGTGGACTCGAACGTTTCGGACAAAGACGGAATGTCGGCCGCGCTCGCTCTGGCGACGCTTACGAACGAACTCGCCGAGCGGGGCTCGTCACTGCTCGAACGTCTGGACGAGATCGAGACGTTGTATGGCGTGCACGCCACGACGCAGCTGTCGATCCGTGCGGAGGGCCCAGGCGGGCTCACTCAGCTGCGTCAAAAGGTGACCGATCTCACCGATCACCCTCCCCACGAACTGGGCGCTCTGCCCGTCACCGAGGCGAAGGACCTGGCCGCGGGCTTTCGCGGTCTCTGGGCGACGGACGGAGTGTGGCTCGGGCTTGGTGAGATGGGTCGTGTAGTCGTGCGTCCCTCGGGAACCGAGGCGAAGGTGAAGGCCTACGTAGAAGTGACCCCGCCGCAAGTGGGCTCACTCGACGAACAGCGCACTCTCGCAAAGGACATTACCGAGCAAGTGCTGGCCAGTCTTCGCGAGCTACTGAGTCTGTAGTTCTCGAAGCACCGCGTAGCCCGGCTTGATCACCGTGTTGATCATGGCCAGACGAGTGTCGAACTCATAGAAGGCGCTCTTGGCCGCGTTTAGGGTCAGCCACTCCATATCGGCCAAGTCCCAACCGAAGGCGGAGGCGCAGGCCGCGAACTCGCTCGACAGTGTGATGCCGCTCATCAGACGGTTGTCGGTGTTCAACGTGACGCGAAAGCGCAAGCGCTTCAAAAGTCCGATGGGGTGGGTCGCGAGGGAGGCCGCCGCGCCCGTGTGGACGTTCGAGGTCGGACAGACCTCCAGAGGGATTCGACGATCGCGGACG
This sequence comes from uncultured Acidimicrobiaceae bacterium, assembly GCA_963756325.1. Classification (GTDB taxonomy): domain Bacteria; phylum Actinomycetota; class Acidimicrobiia; order Acidimicrobiales; family RAAP-2; genus RAAP-2. The sequence continues at coordinate 108,425 of CAVWNE010000013.1, read as the reverse complement.
TAGTTGGCGAGCCGACCGAGTTGGTACTGCCCGTCTACCTCATGAATGTCGTCGGCGATTCGTACCCCGTGACCGAGTCGCTCCGCGTTACAGAACTGCACCGCCTCCCAAATCGAGGGCAGTCCGAACGCCTCACCGGCGTGAATGGTCAAGTGAAAGTCCTCGCGCTGGATGAGGTGAAAGGCCCGCAGATGCTTGGTGGGGGGAAATCCGTCTTCGGGCCCGGCGATGTCGAACCCGCACACGCCCTCGTCGCGAAAGTCGATAGCTAACTGTGCGATGGTCTCACTGAGCGTGGCTTGGCGCATGGCGGAGAGCAAGGTGCGCACCACGATGCGATGTCCCTCGTTCGCGGCCTCCTTCGCACCGAGCGCAAAACCATCAAGGACGGCGCGAACTACTTCGTGCAAAGTGAGCCCGCCCTCGAGGTGCAGCTCAGGGGCGAAACGGACTTCGGCGTAGACCACTCCATCGCGGGCCAGGTCGATCGCTTCCTCGGCGGCGACGCGCTCGAGCTGATCGCGAGTCTGCATCAGCGCGGTGGTGTGGGCGAACCCTTCAAGGTAGCGAACGAGGTCGCTGCCGGGGGTGTCCACGATGAACCAGCGGCGAAGGTCGTCGGGATCGTCAGTGGGCAGAGAGGCGTAGTCCACTTCGCGAGCCAGCTCGAGAACAGTCTCGGGGCGCAGGCCGCCGTCCAAATGCTCGTGGAGCAAGACTTTGGGAGCCCGGCGAATCAGATCTAGCGTTAAGGGCGTACTCGTCATGGCCCCAGGCTAGCGACGGGGTCAGTCGCGTATAAGGTCCCGCACCGCTGGAAGAAGGGAGTAGTGCGGTTCGTCGCCGAGGGTGGCCGCGTCGTCAATGGCGTGGCGACCGGCCTCGAGGTGAGCCTCATCGTCCGCGTACAGCTCGAAAAGCGGTTGGCCCTTCTCGACGGTCTCTCCCTCTTTGGCGAGGCACATCACTCCCGCTCCGGCGCTCACCGCGTCTTCCTTGCGCGAACGGCCCGCGCCCAGACGCCAGGCGGCCACTCCCACTTTCAAGGCGTCGACGCGGTGCACAATCCCCGACTGGGGCGCCAGCACTTCTTCGCGCAGCGGAGCGGTGGACAAGACCGCGTCAGGGTCCCCACCTTGGGCCGCGATCATCGCACGATAGACCTCGTAAGCGCTGCCGTTATCGAGATGCTGGGCGGGGTCGGCCGTAATCTCGACCAATTCGCACATGGCTTGTGCTAACTCGATGGTGAGCTCGCGCACGTCGCGGGGACCTCCTCCGCGCAAGACATCAACGGACTCGTTGACTTCCAGGGCATTGCCGACGGCCCGGCCGAGCGGCGACCACATCGGCGTGAGTTTGGCGACGGTCTTCACCTCGTGCTCGAGTCCGAGACGCACCATCGTGTGGGCTAACTCCGAGGCTGTCTCCACGTCCTTGATGAATGCGCCGCGACCGAATTTCACGTCGAGCACCAGGGCCCCGGTGCCTTCCGCGATCTTCTTGGACATGATGGAGGAGGAGATCAACGGGATCGACTCCACCGTTGACGTCACGTCGCGAAGCGCGTACAGGCGCCGGTCGACCGGGGCGAGCGATGCCCCCGCGGCGCAGATGACCGCGCCCACGGTTTCAAGTTGCTCGCGAATCTCGTCCAGCGTGAGCTGGGCGCGCCAACCGGGAATCGACTCGAGCTTGTCGAGCGTTCCCCCGGTGTGGCCGAGTCCCCGACCAGACAGTTGGGGTACGGCCGCCCCGCAGGCGGCCACCAGCGGGGCCAGAATGAGTGAGATCTTGTCGCCCACTCCACCGGTCGAGTGCTTGTCCACCGTCGGTCGAGAAAGGTCGCGCAGGTTGAGTCGTTCGCCCGAGGCGATCATGCCATCAGTCCACGTGCGCAACTCATGGTCGTTCAAGCCTTGAAAGAAGATGGCCATCAGCAACGCCGACATCTGTTCCTCGGCCACCTCGCCAGAAACGTAGGCGGTCAGGGTCCAACGAATCATCTCGTCACTTAGCTCGCGTCCATCGCGTTTCGTCGCGATGACGTCAAGCGTCGAAAAGTCCGTCACCGGTTGCGTCGGGTCCCTAAATCGTTAGAGCCGAAGGCTTCGGGAAGAAGCTCGCCCAGTCGACGGGGAGGCTGGTGGTCTCCCGCGTCTAAGAGAAGATCGTTTCCTCCGTGCTCGAACAACAACTGGCGACAACGTCCACAAGGTGCGATGGGCAGGCCGTCGCCGGCCACAATCGACACCGCCACCAGGCGCCCACCCTCGAGACGAACCAGGTCACTCACCAAAGAGCACTCGGCGCACAACGTGAGTCCGTAACTCGCGTTCTCGATATTTGATCCAGACACCAACTGTCCGTTTGAGCACAACGCTCCGGCGCCCACACTGACGTGTGAGTAGGGAGCGTAGGAACGCGTCGCCGCCGCAACGGCGAGCGCGCGCAGCTGCGCCCACGCGATGTCGGGGGCTGCATCCACGAACCTCACTGTACACTTTGCGCTGCGTGAGCAACTTTCGATTTCCTTCCATAACGGTCTCCGACGAAGTTACGACCGCTCTTGGCGAGGGCCGCGGAGTCGTCGCCCTCGAGACGACCATCATCGTTCAAGGTCTCCCCTCACCGGTCAACTTTGAAGTCGCGAGCGAGTGCGAGGCGGCGGTGCGAAAGAGCGGCGCGACGCCCGCCACGATAGGACTGTTCAACGGACACGTGGTCGTGGGGCTCTCCGCGGGCGAACTCGAGGAACTCGCCGACCAGAATCGTCACGCTGCCAAGCTCTCGGCGCGCGACCTCGGGTTGGCGCTCGCTGCGGGCACGGATGGTGCGACGACCGTCGCCGGGACGATTGCCGTGGCGCACCGCGTGGGCATCGCGGTCATGGCGACGGGAGGACTGGGAGGCGTGCACCGCGACGCCGCGACGAGCTTCGATGAGTCGGCGGACTTGGCCGCCATGGCGAGGACTCCGGTGCTCGTGGTCGCTTCCGGCGTGAAGTCAATTCTCGATGTGGGCGCGACGCTCGAGCGACTCGACTCCCTCGGTGTCCCGGTCGCCGGCTTTCAGACCCGTCAGTTTCCCGGCTTTTACCTGAGGGATAGCGGATTTACCCTGGACTGGGCGCTAGCCAGCGCCGACGAGGCGGCCGCGGCCTTCGTGGCGCACCGCCAGTTCTCACCGACGGGATTTCTCGTGGCTAACCCGGTGGCCGCTCACCAAGAGTTGGACCGAACGCGCCACGACGAGGCTCTGGCCAGTGCGCTCTCTCTCGCCGCTCTTGAAGGAGTGAGTGGCAAGGCCGTCACCCCCGCTCTGTTGGCCGAGTTCGCCCGCCACACTGAGGGGGTCAGCGTTCAGGTGAATCGTGATCTCGTGGTCTCGAACGCGGCACTGGCGGGGGAGATATCCGTGTCACTGGCCCGCTTGTCGTGACGCGTCGAGTCGTCGTCTTGGGTGACGTGATGCTCGACGTGATCGTGAGGCGTCTCGCGCCACTGGCTCCGACCAGTGATACGCCCTCTCGTATTCGCGTGGCTCGCGGTGGCTCAGGTGCGAGCGTTGCCGTTGCCGTTGCCGTCTCGGGGCACGAGGTGATCTACGTGGGCGCGGCGGGAAACGACGGCGCGGCGACCATCGTGCGCGACGCCCTGCGTAGTGCGAACGTGACGGCCCAACTGGAGTCGGTCGCTGCCCCCACCGGAACGGTGGTCTCACTGGTCGGTGACGACGGCCAGCGCGCGATGCTCACGGATCGCGGCGCCAACTCACTTCTCAGTGAGTCTTTCGTCCTCGGTCGCCTCGCCGTGCCTTTCGATCACCTTCACGTGTCGGGCTATCTGCTTCTCGACCCCGCGACGCGGGCCATCGGCGTCGCGGCATTGGCCCTCGCGAGGGAGCGTCGTCGTACCTCGTCGGTCGACGTGTGCTCCGTGGCGCCACTGCGAGAGATGACGCCCGAGGTATTTTTGGAGGCGGCGCGCGGGGCCTCGCAGCTCTTTGCCAATGAAGAAGAGGCTGTGGTGCTCACCGGGACGAGCGACGCGGAAGAAGCACTGGAGTTCCTCGCGTCGCGTTTCCACGAGGCCGTCATCACGCGCGGCGTGCGCGGGGCCATCGCGGCGCTGGGCGAGACCCGTTCTCGCGTGGGTGCTCACGAGGTGGCGGTGCTGGATACGACCGGGGCGGGCGACGCCGCGACCGGAACGTACCTCGGTGCGCGGCTCCGCGACGAGCCCCCGGAGCGAGCGCTCGAAGAGGCCATGAGCGCCTCCGCTCACGTGGTCGAAGGTCTCGGCGCCGACTAACCCGGGATGTAAGGCTGTCCGTCGGCGGCCGGCGGACGTACTCGTCCAATCAGTCCCGCCACCACCGCGATGGTGATGAGATACGGGAACATCTGAAGAGCGTAGAGCGACACCGGTACGGAATACGTGACCAGTTCATACGAGAGAGCCACCGACAGCCCAAAGATGATGGAGGCCACGACCGCGCCCGAAGGGCGCCAACGACCAAAGATCATGGCGGCCAGGGCGATGTAGCCGAGCCCCGAGGTGTAGCCCACCTGGAACTGCCCTTGGGTGGCCATGAACGCCACACCGCCCAGCCCGGCGATGGCGCCACCGAGCACGACGTTGATGTAGCGCAGGCGAATGACGTGGATGCCCACGGTGGCCGCCGCCTGGGGGTGCTCTCCGACGGCACGAACGTGAAGGCCGTACTGCGTCTTGAAGAGGGCAAAGCTCACCACCCCGAGCAGGATCAGCATCGCGTACCAGAAGCCGCTCTGATTGAAAAACACCGGTCCGATCAAAGGAATCTTGTGCAGGAGCGGGACGGCGATGTTGCTTGCGGTATTGCCGGTGTTGAAATTGGGAAAGGGTGTCAACACCTGAAGATTGAGATACGACGAGAGACTACTCAACATGGTGACTAAGACGATGCCGACGATGATCTGGTCTGACTGATAGCGCAGAGAGAAGAACGCCAGCGCCAGACCAACCAATCCGCCGACGAAGATGCCGCCGATCGCCGCGTAGAAAAAGTTTCCGGTGGTCGAAGCGATCATGCTGCCGAGAAACGCTCCGGCGATGAACTGGCCCTCGATCGCTATATTCACTACCCCCGAGCGTTCGCACATGATTCCCGACAGCGAACCAAAGACCAACACCATCACTGTCGCGGAGGCACTCACGAGAAGGGAGGTGACGTTGATGTAGTTGATGGGCGAGGGGCCGGGTCCCCTGGCTGACCACACCAACAACGTGAACAGAAAGAGCAAAGCCACAATCCCGAATCGACCCATTACGAATCGTCTCGGTTCGCGCCAGAAGACCTCGACGCCGATGGCGATCATGACGATCCCGAGTGCGATGTTCGTCCAGTGCGCGTCGAAGGTCAACGCGGCGAGGTGCCACGGGGCGTTGGTCGTGTTGAGTGGATCGAAGGTCAACGACGCGTGCGAGCCCGCGTGAGTTCCGAGGCCGAAGACGAAGAGTGAAAAGAGGCCGATCGCCATGATGATGCACGCGATGACGCGCGTTCGACGGTTGCGCGCGACGGGCGAGTTGCTCTGGGTGACGGGGGTAACGAGACTCACGTTCCCCATCCCGTCGTCGCCAGCTGGAGGGTGGAGGTGGGTGCCTTCTTCAATCGGAAGATCTCTTTCACCAGGACCGGGGTAGCCACAAAGAGCACAATGGCCGACTGAATGACGGTTGCCAGGTCGAGAGGGATACCGGTGGAGGCTTGCATGTTGCGGCCTCCGACGCTGAGCGCGGCGAAGAGGAGCGAGGCCCAGACGATTCCCATGGGACGATTTCGCCCGAGCAGGGCCACTGTGATGGCGGTAAAGCCGATGCCCGCGTTGCCAATCAGAAAGCCACCGTCGATGTAGTGCGTGGTGCTCGCCACTTGGACGTACCCGGCGAGTCCGGCGAGACCACCGGAGATGAGAAAGACCGCGATAATGACATTGCGCGCATTGATCCCCGACGCGCGGGCCGCCGCCGGGTTGGCGCCGGTGACGCGGAAGTCAAAGCCGAGTGAAGAGCGATCGAGCAGCCACCAGGCGAAGACCACTACCGCGGCGGCGACAAAGATGCCATAGCTCACCCGAAGGCCCGAGCTGGGTCCAAACAGCGGCGACAAGATGGCGGTCGGGTCCAGGGTACGACTGATGTCGTTTGACTGTCCGGGCTGCTGAAAAGGCGTGGAGAGCACTACGTACAACAAGAACGCGTAGGTGACGTAGTTGAACATCAAGGTCACGATGACCTCGTGTGCTCCGGTATAGGCCTTCAACACCCCCGGCACGGCGCCGCACACCATCCCACCAATGATTGCCCCAATCAGTGAAAAGGGCAGATGAATGAACGTGGGGAGATTGATCATCGATCCGACCACCGCTCCCGCGATGCCCCCGATCACCGCTTGACCGTTGGCGCCAATGTTGAAGAGGCCGGCCTGGAACGCGATGCCCACTCCCATGCTGACAATGACCAGCGGCGTGGCGTAGGTCAGCGTCTCCGAGAGGGGCGTGAGGGTGTTGGGCCAGCCCTTGCCGGTCGTGAGTGAGTGCCAAAATCCCTGAGGGTCGATCACCGAGCCGGTGAAAATCGCGCGGTACGCCGCAGCGACGTTGTCGAAGCTGACATTGAGAGCGTGGGGGAGTCCGTCCCAGTGATGGAAGATGCCGCGCCAGGCGTCGAGAACGACCGGCGTCGTCGCGGCGATCACGATGGCCCCAAAGACCAAACCGAGCACGAGAGCGAGAGTCGCGATCAAAAGGGGATTGGCCGTCATATAGCGGCTCCACAGTGAGGGCTGCTGGTGCTGGATCGGTCCGACCGCGAGATCAGACACCGGCCGACTCCAAGGTTGTCCCCGCCATCAAAAGACCGATCGACTCGCGACTGATCGAAGGTTCGACGATACCGCTGATTCGCCCCTCGTACATCACGGCGATCCGGTCTCCGAGCGCGTAGACCTCATCGAGCTCGGAACTCACAATCAGCGATCCTTTGCCGCGGTTGCGGAACTCGATGATCTGGTTGTGCACGTACTCGATCGAGCCGACGTCGAGGCCCCGGGTGGGTTGGGAGGCCACGAGGAACTCCAGGTCGCGAGAGAGCTCTCGCGCCACGATGACTTTCTGCTGGTTGCCGCCCGAGAGTGATCCAGCGGGAGCCTTGATTGACGAGGTACGAATGTCGAAGTCGTGTACGAGCTTCTCGGCGTTCGCGTTCACCGCCGCGAGATTCCTTGTTCCTCGGCTGGCGAAAGGGGCCTTGCGCGGCGTGTTGAGCACCAGGTTGTCGGCCACGGACATCGTCAGGATCAATCCGTCGCGCTGGCGGTCCTCAGGGATGTGACCGATTCCTGCGTCGAGCGCTTGGCGCGGCGTGTAGTTGGCGATCTCCTTGCCGTTCAACAGAATCGAGCCGGACTCGACGTGGCGCATTCCGACCAACGCTTCGACGAACTCGGTCTGGCCGTTGCCTTGGACGCCCGCGAGAGCCAGCACCTCGCCTTCTCGCACCTCGAGTGAGACGTGATCGACGGCGACGAGACCACGGTCATCGAGCACCACGAGATCGCGAATCTCGAGCACGTTCGCGCCCGGCGAGTAGAGGGACTTCTCGACGACGAGCTGCACGTCGCGACCGACCATCAGGGTGGCGAGTTCGGACTCACTCGCGCTCGGCTCCGCCGTGCCCACCACCTTGCCCAGTCGAATGACGGTGATGACGTCGGCGATGGTCTTCACTTCTTTGAGCTTGTGAGTAATGAAGAGTATGGACTTGCCCGCGTCAGCCAAGGAGCGCATGATCACCATCAGCGCGTCGATCTCTTGCGGCGTTAAGACGGCGGTTGGTTCGTCGAGAATGAGGAGTTCCGCGTCGTGGCTGAGAGCCTTCAGGATCTCGACGCGTTGCTGGATTCCCACGGGCAGGGACTCAACGACCGCGTTCGGGTCGACCTCAAGCTTGAATCGTTGGGAAAGTTCGCGAATTTCGCTAGCAGCTCTTTTGTAGTCGATGCGGTTGAGATAGGTGGTGGGCTCAAAGCCCAGCACGACGTTCTCCGCCACCGTGAAGACGGGCACCAACATGAAGTGCTGGTGCACCATTCCAATGCCGCGGCGCACGGCGTCACCAGAGTCGGAGAACTTCACGACCTCGCCGTCGATGAGGATCTCGCCTTCATCGGGGTGCAAAAGTCCAAAGAGGACGTTCATCAGCGTGGACTTGCCCGCGCCGTTTTCACCAAGCAAGGAATGTATCTGACCGGGCTCAACCTTGAGACTGATGCGGTCGTTAGCGGTCAGCGAGCCGAATTGCTTCGTTATACCCCGCAGTTCAAGTTGCATGACGTTTCATCGTATGCCACGACAAAGACCCGGGGAGTTGCCCCGGGTCTTTGTCGTGGTGAGCGAAGTGCTCGTTATTTAGGTGTCGCGGGGTACTTGTTCGGGTTGACCGAAATCGTGCCTGCGATGATGCCGGCCTTGGCGGCCGCGATCTTCGCTTTCAGCGCGGCGGGGATCGAGACGCCGCCGTATTCAAGCTGCGTGCCGTCGTTCTTCAGAGTACCGATGTACGAACCGGCCTTGAAGGTGCCGTTCGCCGCTGACAACACGGCCGCTTCCACCGAGGGCTCAACGCCCTTGGCGACGGTGCCGACGAAATACTTACAGTCCGGAGCGTCCGACTCACAGCCGTTGCTGTCCACCCACATCACGTAGTGACCCGGACCGGCAGCCTGTGCGGCAGCGACAGAGCCGAGACCCACCGATCCCGCGACGGGGAAGACAATGTCGGCCCCTTCGGAGAAAAAGGTGGTGGTGTCGGTCTTGCCGGCGGTCTGGTCGGTGAAGTTTCCAATGAACGTCCCGGTGCCGGCGCAGGTGGCGAGGCTACAGACGCCCTTACCGGGGGTCCATCCGAGGACCTTGACCTTCTTGTGGTACTTCTGGTCGTAGTAGCGAACGCCCGCGACGTATCCGTTCATGTAGAGGGTCACGGCGGAGAAGTTCTGGCCGCCGTACTCAGCCACCGTGCCGGTCTTGGTCATGCCGGCGGCCAGGATGCCACCGAGAAAACCCGCCTGGTCAGTCTCGTACTGCAGCGCCAAGACGTGCGTGCCGGCCTTCACCGTGGGCGCGTCGTCAACGATGGCGAACTTCTGACTGGGGTGGGCGTTAGCCGCCGCCGCAGTTGCCGCGTCCATAAGGAATCCGACGGTGATGATGATGCCACAGCCCTTCGAGATGAAGCTATTGATGTTCGGCGCGTAGTCAGAAGATGACGTCGACGACAAGTACTGAACCGAGATGTTGCTTTCCTTAGCGTGCGCGGCTTTTAGGCCATCCCACGCCGACTCGTTGAACGACTTGTCGTTGATGCCACCCGTGTCGGTGACGACGCAGGCCTTGAACTGGGTGGCGGCCGAAGCCGGCCCCGAGCCCGATGCCAAGCTCACCGTTAACGTGCCGAGAACCAAAGTGCTGGCTCCAAGCAACATAACGAGGCGACGAATTCTCCCCATGAAATTCTCCCTTTGTTCGTTTAGCAACCCGTGAAAGGCTGTCCTCGGTTTCGATGCGCTCCCGACCCGGCGTCATCACACGTATGGATTTGTCATTCGTGACACTAGCGCCGAATGATTAGGGGCTTGGGGGCGTCGCTCGTATGTTTCCAGGGATTCACGCCCCCGAAATCAATTCTTTAGGAGGGACGGGCCGGAGCCTTGATGCGCGGGAGGAGGAAGGTCACCGCGAGAGCCACGAGGGTGATGACGGCCGAGATCTGAAAGGCGCGCTGGTAGCCGGCCGTCAAGGCGGCGTGGGCCGAGACCACGTGGATCAGTGAGTTGGTGCGGTCAGTCGCCACCGTGGCGAGAGCGGCCAGGGCCAAGGAGCCCCCGACTTGGCGCGATGTGTTGAGAACCCCCGAGGCCAGTCCCGCGTCCGCTCGATCGACACTGGAGGTGGCCGCCATCGCCAGCGGTGAGAACAAAAGGCCCATGGCGAAGGCGGTAATAAAAGACGGCGCAAACACGTGAGCCCAGTAGTTGCTGTCAGCTTTGATCAGCGAGAGCCAGAAGAAGCCCAGGGTGGCGAGCGTCGCACCGACCTGCAGGAGCGGTCGTACACCGGCCCGCGCGATCAGTCGTGACGAGATTTGTGCACCCAGGATGATGGCGATGGCGGTGGGTACAAACACCAGTCCCGCGTGCACGGGACCATACCCGAGGACCAACTGGAAGTAGTACGTCAGGAAATACCACATCGCAAAGAAGGTGCCACCCACGAGCACCATGACGGCGTTGGCGGTAGAGAGCGAACGCGAGCGGAAGATTCGAAACGGGACGAGGGGGTGTGACGCCACCCGGGCCTCCCAGAAGAAGAAGATGCTCAACAGTGCGACACCGACAATCAGCCACTCCAGCGTGAAACTGGAGGTCCAGCTGTGGTTCGTCGTGTTCACCACGGCGTAGATCACCGAAGCGAGGCCGCCCGTGACAAAGACGGCGCCGGTGACATCGAGTTTGGAGGTCGCGTCCTTATTGCGCATCTCGCGAAGGTAGAGAAACGCGGCGACTCCCGCCACGACTCCGATTGGAACGTTGATGAAGAAGATCCAGCGCCACGAGACCAGTCCAGTCAGAATCCCGCCGAGCAGGGCTCCGGCTGCACCGCCCGCACCCGCGACCGCGCTCCACGTTCCGATCGCCTTAGGAAGACGCGCCCCGTGGAACGTCGTGACGATGATGGTCAAGGTGGCGGGAGACAAGATGGCGCCCCCGACGCCTTGAATCGCGCGGACGGTGATCATCTCCGTGCCGTTGTGCGCCAGACCCGCACCAATACTCGCCAGCGTGAAGACAACGATTCCCGTCAGGTACACGTGTCGGCGACCGAAGTAGTCGGCGGCCCGCCCGCCCAACAGCAAGAAGCCAGCAAAGGTCAAGACGTAGGCGTTGATGACCCACTGCGCGCTCGAGTACGTGAAGTGAAGGTCGTGCCCCATTCGAGGAAGGGCGACGTTCACGATGGACACGTCCAGGACGACCATGAACTGCGCGATGCAGGCGATGAAAAGAATCACCCAGTCCGGAGCGTGACGTTGCGGCGCGTCGACGAGGACGGTGTCTTCAGACATCCACCGAGCGTAGTGGTGGCCCGCGACGCCCCGTCCGTGACGGATGTGCGCACGCCGCGCGTTACCGGGCAGACTGGAGCCCGTGGTTGCTCAATACATCTTCACCATGCGCGACCTGCGCCGGTTCTATCCCCCCGACCGCGAGGTGCTCAAAGGCATCAATCTGTCCTTCTACCCGGGGGCCAAGATTGGCGTGATTGGAGCCAACGGGTCGGGCAAGTCCTCGTTGCTGCGCATCATGGCCGGACTGGACGACGGCTTTAGCGGTGAGGCCCGGCTCACCCCTGGGTTCAGTGTGGGGTACCTCTCCCAAGAACCCCAGCTCGATCCGACGAAGGACGTGGTCGGCAACGTGGCCGATGGCGTCGCCGAACAGCGAGACCTGCTTTTGCGCTTCAACGAGGTCTGTGCCGCGATGGCCGACCCCGAAGCCGACTTTGACGCGCTCTTGAGCGAGCAGTCCGACCTTCAGGCGAAGATTGACGCGGCCAACGCGTGGGACCTCGAGCGTACGCTTGATATTGCGATGGACGCGCTTCGACTTCCACCGCCCGACGCCGATGTCTCGACGTTGTCCGGTGGTGAGCGTCGGCGCGTTGCCCTGTGTCGATTACTCCTGTCCAAGCCCGACTTGCTGCTGCTCGACGAGCCCACCAACCACCTCGACGCCGAGTCGGTGTCGTGGCTCGAGCGTACGCTTCAGGACTACAGCGGGACGGTCGTCGCCATTACCCACGACCGTTATTTCCTCGACAACGCCGCGCAGTGGATTCTTGAACTCGACCGGGGACACGGCATCCCCTGGGAAGGCAACTACTCATCGTGGTTGGAGCAGAAGCAAGCGAGACTCGCCGCCGAAGAGAAGGCCGACAAGGCCCGTCAGGCGTCGCTCCAGAGAGAGCTCGAGTGGATACGCCTCTCCCCGCGCGCCCGTCAAAGCAAAGGCAAGGCCCGCCTCAGCACGTTCAACCAGTTGGTGGCCGAGTCCGAGTCGGCCGATCGGCGGGCGGACAAGCTGGAGATCGCGATCCCCCCGGGCCCGCGCCTCGGCGACGTCGTGGTCAACGCCGTCGGACTCACCAAGGGTTTTGAGGATCGTCTACTCATCGAGGACCTCACCTTCTTGTTGCCTCCGGGTGGCATCGTCGGCGTCATCGGACCAAATGGGGCGGGAAAGACGACGCTCTTTCGGATGATGGTGGGCCAGGAAAAGCCTGACGCCGGATCGATCGAAGTTGGCTCTACGGTGCAGTTCGCCTACGTCGATCAGTCCCGCGACACGTTGAACGCCGACAACACGGTCTTTGATGAGATCAGCGGGGGACAGGAGCACATGGTGGTAGGGACTCGCGAGATCCACGCGCGCGCCTACGTCGCGAGTTTTGGCTTCAAGGGCAGCGATCAGCAAAAGAAAGTCGGCGAGATCTCTGGTGGGGAACGCAACCGCGTCCAGTTGGCGAAGGTGCTCCGCAGTGCCGGCAACGTGCTGCTTCTGGACGAACCAACCAACGACCTCGACGTCGATACTCTGCGCGCATTAGAAGATGGTCTGCTGGACTTCCCGGGGTGCGCGGTCGTGATTAGCCACGATCGCTGGTTCCTAGACCGCATCGCCACCCACGTCCTCGCCTTCGAGGACGACGCCGTGGTCCGATGGTTCGAGGGCAACTTCTCGGACTACGAAGCCGAGCGCCACAAGCGACTCGGTATCGACGCCGATCAACCGCACCGCCTGCGCTACAAGCCCATCACGCGCTGAAGTCGGACCTAAGGTCTTTTCGTGACTAAGGGGACGGACTACTCGACCTACTTGCGGATCAATGACCTGTTGAAGCTGCAACTGCCACTGACCGATAACGCGCCCGACGAGTTGCTCTTCATCGTCGTGCATCAGTCCTACGAGCTGTGGTTTAAGGTCATGATCGACGAGCTCACGCGCTCGGCGCTTGTCCTGCATGAAAACAAGCCCTGGCGGGCGACCGCACATTTGCGGCGCATGGTCGAAGTCGAGGAGCTTCTTCTCACCCACTTGCGTCTACTCGACACCATGTCGCCCGAGGGCTTCTTGCAGTTTCGAGACCCTCTTGATCCCGCGTCGGGGTTTCAATCGTGTCAGTTTCGCGCCATTGAGTTCTTGAGCGGAGCGGGAAATCCAGCAGCTCTCGACTACGACTTCTTCGATCAGGAGCAGCGCACGTGGCTCGCTGAAGTAGCGGAGCTCCCAAACGTCTGGTCGGGGTTCGAGCACTCACTACGCGTGTCGGTGGGCGCGTCGACCCAAGACGACCTCTTGGACCTCGTGCGCGCGCTGTATCTGGCTCACGACAGCGCCCAGTTGACCGCGCTGCACTCGGTCGCCGAGTTGCTGGTCGACCACGACGAGAACCTGGCGATCTGGCGCTACCAGCACATGCTCATGGCCGCGCGCCAGATTGGGCGACGCCCCGGCACGGGCGGCAGCGCGGGACTGGCCTACCTGGACACCACCATCGAACGGCGCTTCTATCCCGTTCTGTGGGAAGTGAGGTCGATCCTGTGACGAGTCGCGAGGACTGCGTCGCCCTCGACGCCGCTGACGTGCTGGCCCCGCTGCGCCAGATGTTCTCACTCAACGCCGATGAGATCTACCTCGACGGCAACTCGCTCGGCCCCGTGTCACGTTCGGTCGCCACGCGCGTGAGTGCGGTCGTTGGCAACGAGTGGGCCAAGGGCCTGGTCCGCAGTTGGGGGCAGTGGATGGACGGGCCCGCGAGCGTGGGCGAACGCATCGCGCCACTCATTGGGGCCAAACCGGGTGAAGTTCTCGTGGCCGACACGCTCACCATTCTCCTCGCGAAACTGATTGGCGCCGCTCTCGCCCAACGCCCGAATCGCCACGTCATCGTCACCGACGCGGTGAACTTTCACTCCGATCTCTACATCGTCGAGGCGATGGCCAAGCTGGCCGATCGACCCATCACGGTGAAGGCCATCGACCGAAACACGCTGGCCGAGGCGCTCGACGAGAACGTGGCGCTCGTGATGCTGACCCACGTCGACTTTCGATCGGGTGAGATGCTGGACCTCGCGGGAATCACGGCAGAAGTACACGCGGTCGGCGCGCTGATGCTGTGGGACTTTGCCCACTCAACGGGCGCCGTGACCCTCGACGTCGAAGGCGCCTTGGTCGATTTCGCGGCGGGCTGTGGGTATAAGTATTTGAATGGCGGCCCGGGTTCACCCGCGTTTCTCTACGTGCGCACCGCGTGGCAGGAGTTTCTGAATAACCCCTTGCCGGGATGGCTCGGGCACGCGCGCCCCTTCGATTTTGAGCCCACCTTCGAGGCCGCGTCGGGGATTCGAAAGTTCATGACGTCTTCGCCCTCGATCATCGCTCTGGCCGCTTTGGACGGCGCGCTCGATGTGTTCGACCACGTCTCCATGAGTGACGTGCGACAGAAGAGTCTGGCCCTCACCGACCTCTTTCTCGAGTTGATCGACGCTCAGCTCGCGGGAGTCTTTGACGTGGTAACTCCCCGAGAGCACGCCAAGCGGGGAAGTCAAGTCGCCCTCGCGCATCCTGAGGCGTACGGCATTGTCCAGGCGCTCATCGCGCGAGGTGTTGTCGGGGACTTTCGGGCTCCCGACGTGGCTCGATTCGGCTTCACGCCCCTCTACCTGCGCTTCGTCGATGTCTACGACGCGGTGGCGATAATGGTCGAAGTGTTGGAGTCGGGTTCGCACCGCGACCCCGCCTTTGCCGTACGAAACCCTGTTACCTAGGAATCAAGAACGCCGTGATCAGGAATGTTAGATATCTCACGTCCCAGCACTTGACAACCGACAGTTATCGATATATCGTTATAGTCACAAGCCTATCGAAAGGATACGTTTATGACACACCGAGATCACTCGGAACACTCGCCATTTCGGCGAGGCAGGAACGCGGAAGGTAACGACGCCAGCCCCTTAGAGGGTCGCTCCGGCGATCGTCGTCGACACGGCCCCCACAGGGGTGGTCACCGCGAAGAAGGTCGAGAGCGCGAGTTCTCGACCCGTGGTCGGGGAGGGCGAGGGCGCGGTCGCCGCGGCGACGTTCGCGTGGCCGTATTGGCTCTCCTCAATGAGCGGCCGATGCACGGCTACGAGATGATGCAGGAACTGGACGAGCGGACCCAAGGTCTGTGGCGTCCGAGTCCTGGGTCCCTGTACCCGGCGTTGCAGTTGCTCGAGGACCAAGGACTCGTGCTCTCCGAAACGACTGAGGGTCGTCGTCAGTACACGCTGACCGACGCCGGTCGCGCGGAGTTGAGTTCACGGCCCCGCGCGTCCGCACCGTGGGAGTCGATGGTGCATGACGCCGACCGAGGTGACATGGCGCTTCGCGCTGCGTTGCACCACGTGGCCGTTGCCGTGCACCAAGTCGCCGAAGCAGGCACGCCCGAACAAAAGGAGCGCGCCGACGCACTGCTCAAAGAGCTGCGCCGTCAGATGTACCTCTTGCTCGCGGAGTCGCTCGCCCCTCGCGACGACACGCCCAGGGCCTAGTCGCCGAGCGCAGTTCGAGAGGCCCGGTCCCCCAGGGACCGGGCCTTTTAGATTCGCCGGCGACGAATCGTGCGCCAGCTCAAGGTCGCGAGCGCGGACAGGGCCGCGAGGACGAGAAGGACGAAGAGAACCGGTCCCGCCAGACGAATCAGCCACTCGAATCCAGAGACGAATCCACTCACACTGTTGTGCCACGCCTTGTCGATGCCCGAGCGCCGGGTGGATGCGGAGTGATGCGCGGGGGTGGCTACGTTCACCGTGAGAGAGGCGTAGGTCGTTTCGTGGTTGAGGACGTTCAGTTGCCCCTGATCTTGTTCGATCTGACTTTGGATCTGATCGATCCGATTCTGGACGGCCAGAATGCCGCTGATGGAGGTGGCGCGCGTCATGATGGCGAGGTACTGGTTCAGGCTCACCTTCAGCGCGTGGATGCGAGCTTGGAGGTTGACGTACGCACTGGTGACGTCGTCGGAGTTCGTGACGACCGACGTGGTGCGACCAACGTGTTCCACTTGGTCCACCAAGCGGCTGAACGATGATTGGGGGACTTCAAGGACGATGGTGCCGGACGTGAAGGTCCCGCGCGTGCGCGACCCCGTTGATGCTTGGGAGCTGTCGACGAAGCCGTGATCGCCCTTCACGAGCGAGGATAGTTTGGCGAGCGTGGAGTGGATGTGGCCATTGGCCACCGACAGGCTGAGCGTCCCGGTCGACTCGACCTTCTCCGACCCTGTCGACGGCGAGCTCGTCCGTGGACTCAGTGAGTTGGACAACGTCTTGGAGACGAATCCGGTTCCAGAGAGCGCTGCCGCTCCCGACTGGCTAGATCTCGAGGTGTACGGGCTAGCCGGGGGAGCGCCGGCGCGACCAACTGCCCTGAGGACAGCTCCGTGGTTAGCGGAGAAGGTCGAGTGGGTCTCTTGGATCGCGAGGGGAACTCCGACTCCGACCGCGACGACGAGGGCCGCCGCCCCCATGAGGACGTTGCGAGCTCGTCCGGGCTGGCGCACTAGTCGCGTGACGCCGGCGGGCGATGCCTCTTCGGCGCGCATCTGTTCGACGATGCGCCCCGCTTCGCTCGGCGATACGTCAAACGCATCGCCCGTCGCTCGAAGAGCGGCGCTGAGTACTCCTTCATCGATCATCGTCATCCGATGACCTCCTGACTGGTGGGGGTGGACGAGTTGTCGGCCAACGCGGGGTGATCGGCCAGCCGACGTCGAGCCTCGTGAAGGCGAGACTTCACGGTGCCGGGTTTACGGCCAATCGCGATGGCGATCTCTCGCTCGCTCAACTCGGCGTAGTAGCGAAGAACGATCACGATGCGCAGGTGGACGGGCAAGTCTTTTAAAGCGCGGGTGATGTCATTGATGGCGGCGAATCGATCGAAAGCTTCGGCGTCGACCGGCGTGATGTCGAGATCGTGGTCGGGGTCGCGGCGCTCGCGTCGAGGAATGTCTTGGCGCAGTTTTGAGTTGCACGTATTAACCACGACGCGATACAGCCAGGGGCGAAGGCTGGTCTCTTTGGCGAGGGAGTTGCGAAACTTCCACGCGCGCAGGAATGCCTCCTGCACGGCGTCTTCGGCGTCGGGTCGATTTCCGAGAATGAGGAAGGCCGTTCGCACGGACTGGGGGTAACTCTCCTCCAGCATTAGCGCGAGGTCACTCATGTCGTTAGAGCCTTGCACTCGCTGGTTCAACGGGTATATCGCGCAGAGAGACTCCCATACCTCTATAGACGCGCTAGCGACGCAAATGGTTCGTGAAACTTTCACGCGAAAAGCGTGTAAAAGGGATACCTAGGAGGTTGACGTGGGTGAGATCATGCGCGCGTGGGCGGTTTCGACCCCGGGTCCCGTGGACTCGGGACCGCTCGTTAGCATCGAGCGAGAGATTCCAGAGCCCGCGCGGGGTCAGATTCGACTTCGCGTGGTGGCCTGCGGCGTCTGTCGGACGGATCTTCATCTCGTCGAGGGTGATCTTTTGCCTCGTCGCCCCCTGGTCATTCCCGGCCATGAGATCGTGGGCGTGGTGGACGCGCTCGGACCCGGGGCGGATCGCTACCTCGTCGGGGATCGAGTGGGCGCAGGGTGGCTCGCGCACACCTGTGGCGAGTGCCGGTTCTGTCTCGCCGATAAGGAGAACCTGTGTCTCTACCCGACCTTCACCGGCTGGGATATCGATGGCGGATACGCGCAGTTCGTCGTAGTCAACGAGGACTACGTCTACTCGCTGCCGGAACAGTTCAATGACCTCGACCTGGCTCCGCTGCTGTGCGCCGGCATTATCGGCTATCGCGCTCTTCGCCAGAGCGCCCTTCCCGAAGAGGGACGCCTCGGCATCTACGGGTATGGGGGATCTGCCCACCTCACGGCCCAAGTGGCCCTCGCCGAGGGCGCCCGCGTGCACGTGCGCACCCGATCGCCCGAGGCGCGAGAGTTGGCGAAGGCACTCGGTGCTGTCTCGGTAGGTGACACCGACGATCCGCTCCCGGAGCCGCTCGACTCGGCGATACTTTTCGCGCCGGTGGGCACGGTCGTACCCACCGCCCTAGCGTCCCTCGATCGCGGAGGGACGCTCGCGGTGGCGGGCATCTATCTGAGCGATATTCCCTCGCTCAACTACGAGGAACATCTCTTCCAGGAGAGAAATCTTCGCAGCGTGACCGCCAATACTCGAGAGGATGGTCGTGACTTCTTGGAGGCAGCGGCGATGATCGGCCTGTCAGTCTCGGTGAATCCGTACCCTTTCAGGGAGGCGGATCAAGCGGTAGCCGACCTCAAGCATGAACGGTTCACGGGTGCCGCTGTCTTGGTGGACTTCGACTCGTGGTGAGCAACCATGAGTCCGCCACGTCGCCGACGCCTGCGTGGCCCTTTCGAAGAGGTGTGAGGATCGTCGGAGATTTGTTGCGCGACGGTGTGATCACGCCGTTCATCAAGCACTGGGTATCGATCTCAACCGAAGGAGCCGAAAATCTTCGAGGGGTGAACGAGCCCGCGATCTTCATCTTCAATCACAGCGATGACTTTGATGCCCCAGTCATTTACGCGGCGTTGCCGCGCCGAATTCGCCGGAAGATGTCTGTCGCCACGGGCGCCAATATCCTCGTGGACCATCGAGGTTTGGCCCTCGTGATTCGCTTTTGTTACGCCGGCTTCTCCTTCGCGCGACGAGCCTTTCGCCCGAGTTTGGCTTACGTGGGCGAGTTGATGGCGTCAGGGCGACACATTCTTCTCGCTCCCGAGGGCCACCTCAGCGAGGACGGCGAGCTCGCTGAGTTCAAAGGGGGCATTGGACTGCTCGCCGTCACGCTCGGCGCCCCCGTCGTTCCCATGAGGCTCGACGGTCTTTGGGGCACCGTGCCGATGCACGCGCTGTGGCCCAAGCGTCACAGCAACGTGACGCTACGAATCGGTGCGCCGCTGCGCTTCGGTCCCGAGGAAAAATATCGCGAGGTCACCCTCGCCTTGCATGACGCCGTCAAAGCGCTGTAGCACCCGCCTCGGTTACGCCTGGATCGAAGATTGCGAGTCGCCTACGGCTTGATTGAGCGTGATCCAGAGAATCTTGGCGCTCAACTCTCCGGTCTCGCGGGGCGTCCAATTCGCGTGGGCGAAGGCAGCAAAGCCGGAGAGATGGATGGAGAAAGTCTCGAGGAGCCACGAGGGCGGGCCACCTTCGGCGTCGAGTGCGCGCCACACGTCACTCAGCGCGCCTTCGGCGATACGTTGGCGGATCTGGGGCGTTTGGGCGATGAAGTTCGTGACGTCGTCTGAGATCCGCGGTCGATCGACATGCAGGTCCCAGAATGCGCGGCCCAGGGAGCTACGAAAGAGCCCGTGAATCTTGACGGTCGACTCAGTGAGCCACTCCTCCAGATCCTGACCGGCGCTCGGTGCGCTCGGAATACCGGCCTCGAAGAGGAGTCGGATCTCCTCCAAGGTGGCGAGCAGTAATTCGGCGTGACTCGAGAACTGGCGAAAGACGGTGCGTCGGCTGACGCCGGACTCGTCGGCAATCTGGTCGACCGTGGCGTCGAGCCCCCATTTCGCTACCGCGACTTTCGCTCCGTCCACAATTCGAGCCCGGGCGCGGTTGCGCGAGTCTTCGCGCAAAGTGGTTCGTGGCGAGGGAAGAGATCCTCGGTGGTCGGTCGCGAGCGAGTCGGGCGAAGATGCATCGGTCATATTGACACCATAGCGCGTCGATATGGCATGCTATAGTGCCATAATGTCATTTACTCGAGCCAGCCGGTCGCGCCGTGACCTGCATCGAAGCAAAGCGAGCTCCGCGCGGCGTTTCGCCGTCCTGGAACAGGCCGCTCATCGGTCGTCCGATTTCATAGTCATTATCGACGAGACGGGCACCGTGATCTACGCCAATCCCATGGCCTTGGAGCTCTTTGGCATCTCCCTGGAACAGAGCCTGGGAACCCGGGCCTTTCGCTACATCCATCCCGACGATGCCCGACGCGTGGCTCAGCGGTTTTTCACCTTGGCTCGCATTCCCGGGTCGTCGATGAGCGACGAGGTTCGTGTAGTCGTCGAAGACGGCACGACTCGCGATCTCGAGATCGTCACCACCAACTTTCTCGATCATCCTGACGTCGCGGGAATCGTGGTGAATGGACGCGACGTGTCGGAGCGTCGTGAGTACGTGCGCCAGCTGGAAGCACAAAGTGAGTGGCATCGCACGCTCGCTGCCAACTCCACCCACATCACCTTGGTACTCGAGCGTGACGGGACGATCATGTACGCCGGCCCCTCCAACGTCAACGTCACGGGACGCGAGGCCGATGAGCGAGTGGGTCACAGTGTCTTTGAGTTCGTGCACGCCGACGACTTCGAGTTATGCCACGCCGCATTTCGTCGGTCACTGGACGCGCCGGGAACGCTGCGCCCCGAAGTGTTTCGGTTTTACAATGCCTCGGGCGAGACCCGCTCCGTCGAGTTCGTGCTGACCAACTGTCTTGATGACCCCTCCATTCATGGGATCGTGGTGAACGCCAATGACGTGACCGAGGTGACGAACTTGACGCGGGCGCTCCAGACGCTCTCGCAGGGCAATCAAATTATGGTGCGCGCGACCGACGAATCAACGCTGCTCTCCGACGTATGCGACGCCATAATCTCCTCGGGCACGTATGAGCTGGCCTGGGTCGGTCTGGGCGAAGACGACGAGGCACAGACGGTTCGACCGGTGATGTCCTCGGGTCGCACCTCCTACCTGGACGAGGTGTCCTTTAGCTGGGGCGACAACGAACTCGGTCGAGGCACCACCGGGATGGCCATTCGCACCGGAACTACCCAGGTCGTGACCGACATCCGTATCACGAACGTCCACAGTCCGTGGCTGGAACCGGCGCGTCGTTACGGCTTCGTCGCTGAGTGTGCCTTTCCGCTAATCGTCGCTGGCGAAACCATCGGGGCCCTCACCATCTGCGCCGCGCAGCCCGGGGTGTTCGGTCCCGCGGAGGTCGAACTTCTGAGCGAACTAGCCGACGACTTGGCCTACGGTATCGCTCGACTTCGCGATGCCGACCGATTGGCCGAGCACGACGCGCTGCTGCGAGAGTCAGAGGAGCGATTTCGCCTGGCTTTCGAGCAGAACATGGCGCCCATGTTGTTCGTGGACCTCGACGATCGCGTGATCAACGCCAATGACGCCTTCGCCCAGTTGATCGGCTACAGCCGCGAGGAGCTCATGGGCCGCGACTCCAAGCCCTTTACGCATCCCGACGACGTGGGCATCACCGAAGACAGCCTTCGCCGAGTAACGAGTGACGACTCTCCGCAAGATCGCTACGTCAAGCGTTATCTGCGAAAGGACGGCCGGGCCGTCATCGTTGAAGTCTCACGTTCGGCGGCTCGAGACGAGAGTGGCAAGACCCTCTACTACGTCATCTCCGAGCGAGACATCACCGAAGAACGAGCCCTCACGGCTCAACTGTCGCACCAGGCGCTGCACGATCCACTCACCGGACTCGCCAATCGGGTGCTCTTCGACGACCGCCTCGCGCGGGCCGCCGGACGCGTCGCTCGAGAGAACACACTCGGCGCAGTGCTCTTGTTGGACCTCGACGACTTCCAGGGCGTGAACGATGTTCACGGTCACTTCGTGGGCGACCAACTGCTGGTGGCCGTCGCCCGGCGCTTTGAACAGGCGCTGCGCTCGACCGACACCCTCGGGCGCTTCGGAGGAGATGAGTTCTTGTACTTGGCCGAGGGGCTGGCCTCACCGGCCGACGCGATCGAGGTAGCCAACCGGCTTCAGGAGGCTTTGGCGGAGCCCTTCGTCATCGGCAAAGTTCAGATCGAGCAGCACGCCAGCGTGGGCGTTGTCGTGTGGCAAGGCTCGAGCAAAGACTCCACAGAGATCATCCGGGACGCCGACGTAGCGCTCTTCGAGGCGAAGTCCAAAGGCAAAGGCCATCATGTCATCTTCACCCCGAGTATGCATCAACAAGCCATTAGTCGATTCTCCTTGATGCAGGAGTTGCACCACGCGTTGCAGAGCGGCGAGCTCGCGTTGCACTACCAACCGATCGTCGATCTCACGACGAAGGAGATCGTGGGATTCGAAGGCCTGATGCGCTGGAAGCATCCCGAGCGCGGGTGGGTTCCCCCGGCCGTTTTCATCCCGTTGGCCGAAGAGAGCGGAATGATTTTCGAGCTCGGATCCTTCGCGCTACGCGAAGCGGCCGCCGCGGCGAGTTCGTGGGGGTCGGGGGCGAGCGGCGTGCGCCCCTACGTCTCGGTGAACCTGTCGGCGCACGAGTTCCACGAGCCCAAGCTGGTGGGCCTCATTGACGAGGTACTCGCGACCTACTCCCTCGAGCCCGAGCGCTTGGTCATCGAGATCACGGAGACCGTCATGTTGCGCGACGCCGCCGAGGCGACCAACGTCATTTCCAGTCTCCAAGAACGCGGGGTGGGCTTCGCGTTGGACGACTTTGGCACCGGGTTCTCGTCGCTTTCCTACTTGGCCTCGATGCACCCCCGATTGATCAAGATTGACCAGTCGTTCGTGCGTCCGATCTACGAAGGCGCTCGTACTGACGCGCTTTTAGAGACGATTGTCTCGCTCGGTAGCAAACTCGCGATCACCATGCTCGCCGAGGGCATCGAGACGCCCGACCAGCTCGAGCGGTTGCGCCGGATGGGCTGCGAGCTCGGTCAAGGATTTCTGTTCTCTCCGGCGGTACCCAACGAAGAGGTGCCCTTGCTCGTCGTGGGGTCGGATTAGTCCGGTTACTTGCGGTACGAGAAGAAGCCCTGTCCTGACTTTCGGCCCATGAGTCCGGCTTGGGTCATGCGCGAGAGCAGCGGCGGCGGCGCCAAGTGAGGCTCCTTGAACTCCTCGTAGAGAGAGTCGGCGACGGCGAGCGTGGTGTCGAGTCCGATGAGATCGGTGAGGGCGAGTGGGCCCATGGGGTGAGCGCAACCGACGACCATCCCGGTGTCGATGTCCTCCGCGCTGGCGAAACCCGACTCCAGCATGCGGATGGCCGACAGCAGGTAGGGGATAAGGAGGGCGTTCACCACGAATCCCGCGCGGTCGGGGGAGGTGATGACCTTCTTGTTCAAGGAGTCGGTCGCGTACTGGGCCGTGCGGGCGGTTGTCTCGGGGCTGGTGAGCAAGGACGAGATCAGCTCGACCAATCGAAGGACCGGGACCGGGTTGAAGAAGTGCATACCGATGACTTGTTCGGGACGGTGCGTGGCCATGGCCAACTTGATGATGGGAATGGAGGAGGTGTTCGTGGCCAGGATGGCCGCCGGGTCCACCACCGCGGCGTCTATCTTTCGAAAGACGTCCAGCTTTATCTCTTCGTTCTCAGCGACCGCTTCGACGACCAGTTCGCGGTCGGCCAGATCCGAGAATTCGGTGGAGTATGTGAGATGACCGCGGATGAGGGTGGCCTCGTCCTCGCTCATCTTGTGGGAACCAACGGCGCGTGAGAGCGACTTTTCGATGCGGTCTTGGCCGCGCTTGAGAGCGTCCTCGTCCGCTTCGATCACTGTCACGAAGGCGCCGGCACGGGCCGTGACTTCGGCGATTCCCGATCCCATAAGGCCGCAACCTACGACGCCGATACGTTCCATGGGGACCTCCTCGAGGGACGCATCCGCGCCACCCGAGGGATGAGTCTAGAGGCGCAACGCGGGGCGAAATTGGGCGCGAAGGGGCTGGCTACGATGGATCGAGCACGCGGCACGCGTCTTGTCACAAAGGAGTCGGGTCATGGACACGGTCAATGTCATAGTGGAAATTCCGCGTTTCAGTCAGAACAAGTACGAGTACGACCACCAGACCGACACCATCAAGTTGGACCGACACCTGCTGGTGGCTATGGGGTACCCGGCCGAGTACGGGTTCATCCCCGACACGCTGGGTGGGGACGGCGACCCTCTCGACGCCCTGGTGATTACCGAGTTTCCGACCTTTCCGGGGTGTCTCATCGAGTCGAAGATCCTCGGCATGTGCATCATGACCGACGAGAACGGGCGGGACGAGAAGCTCATCGCGGTACCTTCCTATGACAAGAACTGGAAGTCCGCCACCGACATCACCGACGTGCCCAGCGAGATCCTCGATCGGATTCGCCACTTTTTCACCGTCTATAAGGACCTCGACGAGGGTAAGTGGGTCAAGGTCGAAAACTACGCCGGGCGCGACGAGGCTTTGAAAGTGCTCCAAGCCGCCCGCGACGCGTACGTGGCCTAAGAGGACTACACCTGAACGTCAACGAACCCTCTGTACTGTGTGTCTCGCGTATCGGCACGAAGCCCTAAAGGCGTATTAATCCGTGAACATCGATCAGTTTCCCAAGCCCCTGCAGCCGTTGCTACGGATCTTTCACATTGACTTCAGACCCCAAAACCCGCCCGCGCCCGCGCGCTTGCTGATCGCGACGGTGGTGGCGCTGGTGGGCTCGCTTCTCGCTGACTGGCTGCTGGTGAAGCTGGGTACCCACGCCTTTCCCTCGACTCGAGGCTTCGGGCACTTTCGATTCAGTGACTACGCCAAGTTGACCATCATCGGGGTGGTGATCGCGTGTGCCGCGTGGCCGCTCGTGACCCGGGTGACCTCGCAACCCCGTCGTCTCTTTTTTCAAGCGGCCCTCGCTATCACGATTGTGCTGCTGGCCCCCGACGCCTACATCTGGCACCGCGGCGCGTCGGGACAGGCGGTATTCGTCCTCGTGTGGATGCATGTCGCCATCGCCCTCATCACGTACAACGCGCTGGTCCACCTCGCACCGGTTCGTCGCGCCACCCGGCCTCGTCACGCGCGGGCCTGAGACAGAGGGCAGTCACCGTCCGCATCAAAGACCGGGGCTGCCGTTTGCTAATATCTAGTACTTCCATAGGAAAAAGGGTATTCCCGCGTCTGAGTTGAATCTCGGGGATATCTCAGTCCTTCGAGACGCGCGACGAGAGAGAACATGTCCACGGCCCTAGTAACCCCACCGTCGACCTCGCCGCGTCCGGCGTCGCACTCGAAGGCTCGTCGCCTGCGAGCTCGGGTGGGTCTTCGGGCACTGGCCGGCGGCGGCGGGGCGCTCATCGTGGGCTATCTCTCGCTCATCGTCCTCATCCCGATCGCCGCGCTGATCAGTCACGGTCTGTCGATATCGGTCTCGACTCACGGGGCGGGCGCCGCGTTCTGGCACTGGCACGTGTCCATCGGCGTGCGCACGTTCTGGAACGCCGTCACCGCGCCGGGCTCGAAGGAGGCCATCTTCTTGTCGCTGTGGCTCTCGCTCAGCGTGGCCGCGATCAACTCTGTCATGGGCGTGGCGATCGCCTGGGTTCTCGTGCGAGACAGCTTTCCCGGTAAAGGACTCGTCGAGTCATCCATCGATCTGCCTTTCGCCTTGCCGACGATCGTCGCCGGCGTCGTGTTGCTCGCCATCTACGGGGTCGACAGCCCTATTCACGTGGACCTTTTCGAGACCTGGATGGGACTGATGGTGGCCCTGTTGTTTGTCACCCTGCCCTTCTCGGTGCGCGCCGTGCAGCCCGTGCTCGCGTCGCTCGATCTCGAGAGCGAGGCGGCGGCGCGCACGCTCGGCGCGGGAAGCGTCCGAGTCTTCTTCAGCGTGGTCCTTCCCTCGATCTGGCCGGCCGTTCTCGGGGGTTTCGGTTTGGCCTTTGCGCGAGCCATCGGCGAGTTCGGATCGATCTCCCTCATCGCCGGTGGTCTGGGGCGCACCACCACCGCTTCGTACTACGTCTATAACTTGACCCAGGGATTCCTCTGGACCGACGCGGCCGCCGTCTCGACGGCGTTGTTGGTGTTAAGCCTCGTCATCTTGGTCACGAGCAACGTCCTGGCCCACCGCTACCAGCGACGAACACTGTCATGACGACGCGTCGATGGCCTCTGCGCGCGGTGGTGCTCTTGTATCTCGCGATACTCATCGGGCTGCCGGTCGTCTTCATGGTCTACAAAGCTCTTCAGCACGGCTTTGGTCCCTTCTGGTCGCAGCTCACTCAACCGGGCTCCATGGGCGCCTTGAAACTCTCGATGGAGATCGTGGCCATCGCCGTGCCGGTGAACACCATCGTGGGCGTCGGCGCCGCGCTCTTGATCGCGCGGCATCAACTTCGTTGGCAAGCGGGCCTTTGACACCGTCTTTGACGTCCCGGTCGCCGTGTCGCCGGTGATCTTGGGGGTCGCTCTTATCCTCGCCTACTCGCGCATCGGCTGGTTCGGCGGACCGCTGCTGCGCGCCGGCATCATGGTGCTCTTCTCGCCGCTCGGCTTGGTGCTCGCCACGATGGCCGTCTCGCTGCCCTACGTTCTGCGATCGATCGTGCCGGTCTTGATCGAGGTGGGGACCGAGCAGGAGGAGGCCGCGCGAACCTTGGGCGCGGGCCGCTTTCGGACCTTCTTCAACGTCACGCTGCCCTCGATCCGTTGGGCCGTGGCCTATGGCGTCACGCTCACCATCGCGCGCACGCTCGGTGAGTTCGGCGCCGTCTTGGTGGTCTCGGGGAATATCTCGGGACGCACCCAGACTTTTCCCATCTTCATCTACGACGACTGGGACCAGCGCTTTGACACGCTCGGCGCGTACTCGGGCGCGCTGTTGCTTGCGCTGATCTCCATGGCCGTGCTGTTTGTCCTCGCCATGTTACGAAAGAGAGAGAGGAAACTACGTGTCGATCTCGCTTAACAATCTTTCCAAACGCTACGGCTCGACCCCCGCGGTCGATGACGTCAGCGCCGAGATCACCCACGGCTCGCTCACGGCGATCCTCGGGCCGTCGGGATCGGGGAAGTCCACGCTCCTCAAACTGATCAGCGGACTCGAGGCGCCCGACGAGGGTCGGGTCATCATCGACGGCGAAGACGTCACCGACGTTGACCCGCGACACCGCGACATAGGTTTTTGTTTTCAGAGTTACGCGCCGTTTCGCCACATGAACGTGGCGAAAAACGTGGGTTTTGGCCTCAAGATTCGAAAGCGATCGAAGAGCGACATCGATGTGAGGGTGAAGGAACTGCTGGCCCTGGTCAAGTTGGAGGACAAGGCCGAGCGCTATCCCTCGCAGCTCTCGGGCGGCGAACGTCAACGGATGGCTCTCGCGCGAGCACTCGCCATCGAGCCCCGGGTGCTCCTGCTCGACGAGCCCTTCGGCGCGCTCGACGCGGTGGTGCGTCAAGAACTTCGCCAGTGGGTGAAGGTTCTCCACGAACAGATCCAAGTCACCACCGTTCTCGTGACCCACGACCAGCAAGAGGCCATGGAAGTGGCCGACCAACTGATTGTCATGCGCTCGGGCAAGGTCATCCAGTCGGGCAACCCCGTGGCCCTCTACGAGAGCCCCTCGACCGACTTCGTGCACGAGTTCCTCGGACCGTCCACCATCTTTGGTGGCGTCGTGACTCGACCCCACGACCTCGAGTTGGTCTCGGTCTACGAAGGCGCCATCAAGGGCCGCATTTTGTCCATCGTGTCCCTCGGTTTCGAGGCTCAGGTCACGGTGGAGCTCAGTGACGGTACGACCACCTGGGTGCAGCTCAGCCGCAACGAACTGTCCAAGATGGGACTTCGCGTCGCGCTGTTAGTCGGCGTTCGCCGGCGCAGCGAGAGCGTCGACTTCTAGAGCGCTGAGCTCGTTGCTCGTTTTCACGTGCGAGCCGCGCATCCACGAGACGACCGCGGCCGCGCCACAGAGGATGGCCGCGAAGTCGAGCGCCGGGCGTAGACCCGACACGAACGCCTTCTCGATCATCAGGGGAAAGAACTTTCGTCCGAGAATCGTGGTGCGCGCGCTGGGTGACAGCGCGGCGATGACGTGGGCGCCGAGCAAGTGTTGCATGGGGTTGTAGCCGAGGAACGACGCAAAGAGCGTGGAGACCGGCGGCAACGACGAGACGTGATGGGCCACTGCGCTCGACACTCCCTGAGCGGTCAGACCGACGTAGAGGGCGTGGGGCAGCGTACGCGAGAGCCCGATGATCATGAGGCTGAAGAAGATGCCGATGGAGAGGACCTGTCCCGAGTTCTGGAACGTGGAGGCCATACCCGAGCCCACACCGCGGTGCTCTTTGGGCAGTGAGTTCATGATGGCCGCTCGGTTGGGAGCGGCGAACATGCCAAAGGAGATGCCGTTCAAGAACAGCAGCGCGCCATAGATCGGGTAGGAAAAGTCCGCGGGCAAGAACTGCAGCAACAAGAACGAGATAGTCGCGCCGGTCATGCCGCCGACCGTGAAGATCCGCGCGCCATACTTATCGGAGAGATAGCCACACAGCGGCCCCGAGACGAGGAAACCGGCGGTCAAGGGCAACAGCGCGATGCCCGCCCACAGCGGAGTATCGGAGAAGTTATACCCGTGCAGAGGGAGCCAGATCCCCTGCAGCCAGATGACCATGGTGAACATGAGTCCACCACGCCCAATGGCCGACAAGAGGGTGGCGATGCTGCCCGAGCTGAAGGCGCGAATGCGAAAGAGGCTCAATCGAAACATGGGATCGGGCGAGCGTGTCTCGATGCGCGCGAAGAAGAAGAGCGTGATGACTCCGACGACGAGACAGATCAGCACGAAAGGACTGGACCAACCCATGACGTGTCCGCCATAGGGCTGGATGCCGTACGTGATGCCGACCATCAGGGCCACCAAGCCCAGGGCGAAGGTCAGGTTTCCGCTCCAGTCGACCCGCGTGTCGCGCTTGATCGGGACCTCCTTCAACTTCATGTAGGACCAAATACTGCCGAAGACACCGATCGGCACCGAGATGATGAAGACCAGTCGCCACTCGATGGGCCCGAGCAGACCTCCGAGGATGAGGCCGATGAACGACCCGGCGATGGCGGCGATCTGGTTGATTCCGACCGCCATGCCCCGCTGATGCTCGGGGAACGCGTCGGTAAGGATCGCCGTGGAGTTGGCGATCAAGAACGCGGCGCCGACGCCTTGGAAGAGTCGCATCACGACGAGCCAGATGCCCGCCGCGGTGCCGCTCATCCAGGTGACGGACAGCAACAACGAGAAGAAGGTGTAGATGACAAATCCCATGTTGTACATGCGGACGCGCCCGAGCATGTCGCCGAGGCGTCCGAGACTCACCACCAAGACCGCGGTGACGATCATAAAGCCCAGAATCATCCAGAGCAGGTAGAAGGTATTGCCCGGTTCGAGGGGGTTGATGTGAATGCCCTTGAAGATGTCGGGCAGCGCGATGAGCACGATCGACGTGTCGATCATGGCCATCAACATGCCCAGGGTGGTGTTGGAGAGAACTACCCACTTGTAGCGATCGGGTTTGGGGGGAGGCGAACTTCGAAGGGGTCGCGCGGTATCGACGCTCACGAGGCCAGGTCGCTCAAGAGAGCTTCGGGTACGGTGTCGAGGCTCTTCAAGATCGCCTGAGCCAGCGCGCGAGCGCTGTCGGGGTCCATCTCGAACGCGGCCCGAGCCGACGGTCCAACCGAGGGATTGAGGAGATCGATCATGAGGGCGTGTCCCGCGCCGAAGTGCACCGGGTGGTCGAAGTACACGATGGCGTTGGTCATCGACGTCCAACCCTCGGCGGTCTTCGCGCTGGCGCGGACCTCAAGGTGTTCTGTTTGGTAGGTGCACACGATGCCTCCTTAGGCGAGGGTGCGTGAGAGGAAAGTGAAGATGTCTTTCCAACCCTCGACCGCGGCCTCGGGACGGTAGCTCGGACGGTCGGTGGAGAAGAAGGCGTGCCCGGCGCCGTCAAAGGTGCGAAAGGTGAACTCCTTGCCCGCCGCGGTCAACGCGGCCGCTAGCGCTTCGTTCTGCTCGGGCGAGGGGAACGTGTCGTCGGCGCCAAAGAGTCCGAGCAAGGGAGCGGACAGTTGGTCCACCTCGCCAATCAGCGACTTCACCTTGAGGGGAAACTCGGCGGGCGGATCGATGGCGACGAAGGCGCCATAACAGTCGATCACCGCGTTGACCGGAAGGTGCAGACCCACCAGAAACGACTGGCGACCACCGGAGCAGTACCCAATGACTCCCACGCGGCCGTTCGAGATGTCGAGGGCCTTCAAGTAGTTCATGGCGCCCTCGGCGTCGCCCACCAGCTGCTCATCGCTGACCCCCCCGAGGCTTCGGGCGGTGGCGGCGGCGTCATCGGGACTGGCGTGGGGGGCGACGCGCCAGTACAGGTTTGGGACTAAGGCGGCGTAGCCATTCGCGGCGAAGCGTCGAGCGATCTCCTTCGTGCCCTCGTCGTAGCCGGGCATGTGATGGATGATGATCATCGAACCCACGTGGGGAGCGTCGGTCGGCACGGCGAGATACGCCTCAATCTCGTCGCCTCCGTGTCCGGTAATGGTGATCGTGTCGGCGCGCAAGTCGTGCGTCACGTGGTTCCTTTCGACTAGTCGGTCAAGGAAAGCCTCGACGCGGAAACGGCCCTCTCGGGATTAGTTACTCTAAGTAACTATGTCGCTAATATTAGCGCAATGGCAAAGAAGTTCCGCACGTCGGCGAACGGAACGACGCTCGAGCGAGAGTGGGGACGACTTCGGCGAAGTCACCTCATGCAGCAGGTACGAGCCACCAGCGGGTCGGGGCACAGCCCCCTCGAGGTGGAGTTGCTGCGCGCCATCGTCGAAGCGGGCGAGATCCGCGCCTCGGACTTGGCCAGTCAGTTGTTCGTCACCAAAACTTCCATCAGTCGCTACGTCAACGGCATGTTGGACGAGGGACTTCTGGTCCAGCGGCGTGATCCCAGTGATGGACGCGCGATGCTGTTGTCCGTCTCGGCGTCAGGACAACACGAGTTCGAAGAGCGTGAAGCGCGCCGCAGCGCGTGGCTGCAAGAGATCTGTCACGACTGGACCGCAAAGGACGTTAGTGAGCTCACCCGGCTGCTCCAGCGAATGAACGACGGGGTTCAGTTGATTCTCAGGCGGTCGACACCGCGGTAGCGACGCTCTCGTCGTCCACCACCATGGAGTTCCGCTCGGCGGTACCGGTGATGTAGGCGATACCTCCGGAGGCGAGGAGCAGGAGCCCCGATACGGTCAGCGCCAGGTTCAGTCCGTGGGTGAACGCGCCGTACGCGGCGTGCACGACCTCGTCGATGATGTGACGAACAAAGGCGCTGCTGTGCTTACTCTCCGCCGCGGCTTTCGACGACGCGGTGCCGGTGATGACATCGGTGATGATCTCTTGTCGAAATGAGTTGGGCACTCCGATCTCAACGAGCCGCCGCGTCAGATTGACCGTCAACTGGCCATTCACGATGGAACCGAGAATGGCCACGCCCGTCACCGCGCCCAGCTCGCGACTCGTGTTGATGGTGGAGGCGGCCATGCCCGAGTTCGCGGCCGGGATGCTGATGAGAGCGGTGGCGTTGATCGGCACGACGATGATGCCAAAGCCAACTCCCGCGAGACCCATAGTCCAACCGAGGGTGGAAAGACCCGCGGTGGGACTGATGGCGATATCGGTGAGCAGGACGCCTAACCCCGCGAGGAGACAACCCACCGTCAGGGGCACGCGCGATCCGACGCGGCCCACCCAACGGCCGGTGAACAGAGAGGCCACCACCATTCCCGCGAGCAAGGGGAGAAAGTCGACGGCCAGCGTGTAGGGGCCGACCGCGGCCACGACCTCGAGGTAGAGGGCGACGAAGAAGAAGATCGAGAAGATCGCGAAGTAGCTCGTGAAGGCGATGACCGTGGAGCCGGCGAAGGCGCGGTTGCGCACCCAGCGCACGTTGAGCATCGGATACTGGGTGCGCGACTCCACCACGAAATAGATAATGAAGCTGAGTCCCGCGATGGAGTACAGAGCCAGGACACTGGAGGAGTAGTAGCCCCACGTCTCACCCGAAATGGTGGCGAAGGTGGCACACCCTAGGGCAATGGCGGCCAGCACGAAGCCAGGACCATCGATGCGACGGCGGAGGTCGTTCACGCTCTCGGGAAGGGCGATCGCTCCCATGATGAGGACAACGCCGCCGAAGACGAAGTTGAACCAGAACACGGAACGCCAGGACCACAGCCCGACCAGGATGCCGCCAATAACGGGGCCAAGCGCCAGCGCCAGCCCCGACACCGCGGCCCACGCGCCCAAGGCTCGCGCCCGAAGACGCTTGTCGGGATAGATGTGGCGGATCATGGACAGCGTGCCGGGCTCCGATCCGGCCGCCCCGACGCCCATGATGACGCGCCCCACGATGAGTTGGGTAGGCGTGTGGGCAAAGGCGCACACCACGGACCCACAGCAGAAGACGGCAACGCCAATGAGCATGATCCGTTTGCGTCCGAAGTTGTCGCCGAGAGAGCCGCAGATCAACATAAGACTGGCGAAGGCCAAGGCGTAGCCGCCCACCACCCACTGCAACTGGGAGACGCCGGCGTGCAACTTCGCCTGAACACTGGTGAGGACAGCGCTCGCGATGGTGTTGTCGAGAAAGGTCAGGAAGAGAATGGCGAGTAGGGTCGCAAAACTGAAGTGCGCCTTCAGCCCGTGCACGATCGACGTGCGTCGCTCCTGGAGCGCACGGGTGAGCGCGAACTCAACGCCGTTGTGCTCCATCTGCCCCCTTCAGGTGTGACAGTTAGTTCTGCTCTGTGCGACCCGCTCGAGTGAGCGTACGTGGAGTGACCCCCACGACCAAGCTATTTCTTCGCGGGCGCCTTGAACGCGATTCGAAAGACGGCGGAGTCACCACCGGAGATGTTCCCCACGCTGACCGCGCAGTCCTTTACGTTGCCGACCGTCGTGCCGCACTTGCCGTTTCCAATTTTCCCCGTCGTGACTTTGAATGTCGACTTAGGGAGGCTGCCCGTCTTTGAGACAGTGGCGGGAACGGTGTTCAAGATGTTGCAGTTTGACTCGCCCTTGGCGCTCACTAGACACTCCACGATGAAGACAGAGTCACCGGCCTTGAATCCCGTGCCTGATACTTTGACCTTCTCTCCATTGTGGAGATTGGTCGACGGCGTGACGGTCAGTTTCGGTCCGCCCGCAGCGGAGGCGACGCCAACTCCCAGTCCGCTCGAGAGTGTTACTGCGAGTGCCGCGCACAGCGCGGCGTGAACAACGTTCCGTGACCACATACTTCCTCCCGTGTGCTGAACGAGTCGCTGACGCTACCACCGTCAGTTGCGTCGTAACAACTTTCTGTCATCGTAGTGACACGCTGGGAATGTCGTTCAGGTCGAAACTTTCGCGCGTGGCTAAGAGGAAGTTGGTTGGAGCGCTGCGCGCGCGTGCGGGCTCGCCGCGGCGACGAGCTCGCCGCGCGCCGCGCGCCGAATGGCACTGAGGATTTCCGCAATGGAGGAGTTCTTGCTGACGATCCGAGTGCGCTCTATACCGGCCGCCTCGCGCGGACGCTCGTCGCCTCCGTCGCCGGACACGATCACGACGCGAGAGTTCGGCGACTCATCCAGCATGGATCGAGCCACGCTGATGTACTCTTCGTCGCTTCGCCGATAGTTCAAGACGATGACGTCAGGCTGTTCACGTCTGACGACTTGTCGCGCGTCACTACCCGTGTTCGCGACACCAGCCAGCGAAAGATCACGCTCTTTTGAGATGGAGAGGGCCATGATCTCTGACACCATGATCTGGTCGTCAACGACGACCACTCTGGTAGGCATGTCCGACACTCGCTCCATAACCAACCAGGTTAGTTATCAGTAATTTCAATTGTTCGGTGTTGAGCGTATTTTGTTTCAGACACAGCGCAAACAAATTTAAGGCCCGTTCGTTTTAATATCTTCTGTATTTTCTACAGCGGAGGTTGCTCCAAACTCCTTGATTCAATGCGGTGGGTGGAAAAAAAAGATATTCGGAGCGCTCTGGGAAGAAAACGAAATGTACAGAGTTGTTCGTACCGAGTCAATGCGAAAACTGGGCGGTTAGCGAAAATCCTGTTGCAGACGAGCTAGCTCGTCGTTACCGGGACAGAGCTTGTCATAAGAAAGACTCGCCAGTGATGCGTCGGGCGTGCGATTCAGTTCGTGCAACTCAACGCCCGACTCATTTACGTACAACAGTCCGGTGGCGATCTCGCCGCGACTCTGACGGTCGCGAATGTACTCCTCCACCTTCATGCGGTCCCCCGGATCGTAGCCCTCGGGCACCGAGCGAAAGCGCAGCACGCTTCCGTCGTGCATGGTGACGGCTTTCGCGTCGTCGCTCGGTATCTTCTCTCGAATCGGCACGGCCAGCGGCACGAAGTCCGTCTGCACTTCCTTCACTTCGTGTTCCCGCGTGAACTTGTAGCTCTTGGTCGAACCCTCGTGGTCGTTGAAGGTGACACAAGGGGAGATCACGTCGATGAGGGCGAAGCCTCGATGAGCGACGGCCGCCTTCAGGATCGGAATCAACTGCTCCTTGTCCCCGGAGAAGCTGCGAGCAAGAAACGTGGCGCCGAGCGTGAGCCCGAGCATGATGGGGTCGATGGGCGCGAGAAGATTTGCTTCACCCTTCTTAGGCGCCGAGCCAATGTCGGCCGACGCCGAGAGCTGGCCTTTGGTCAGTCCATACACCCCGTTGTTTTCGATGACGTAGACCATGTTGACGTTGCGACGAATCGCGTGCATAAGGTGTCCCAGACCGATCGAGAGCGAGTCGCCGTCGCCCGAGATGCCGATGTAGGTCAGCTCACGGTTGGCGGCGTTTGCTCCGGTGGCGATGGTCGCCATACGCCCGTGTGCGCTGTTGAATCCGTGCGCTCCACGCACGAAGTAGGTGGGGGTCTTGGATGAACAGCCAATCCCGCTCAACTTCGCGATGCGATTGGGAGGGGTCGAAAGTTCAAAGAACGCGTGAGAGATCGCGGCCGTGACTGAGTCGTGGCCGCACCCTGCACACAGCGTCGACATAGCGCCTTCGTAGTCGCGCACCGTGAGGCCGAGCCCGTTCTTCGGCAGCGGGTTAAGGGGTATGAAGGGTTTCAGGATCGACGGCATCAGGCAATCTCCATCTGGGTAAGCACGCTGTTGACGACTTGTTGAGCGCTGAGCGGAAAACCGCCGTACGCGAGCACTGAGCTCATGCGCTCCGGGGCTGCACCGGTCTCGAGGGCGATCAGACTGCGCAGTTGGCCGTCGCGATTTTGTTCGACGACAAAGCAACGTTCGTGCGACTCGACGAAGTCGCGCACGTCGCTCACGAAGGGGAACCCTCGCACTCGCAGGAAGTCGGCGGCGACTCCCCGGGCGGCCAGGAGGTCCAGGGCCTCTCGGACGGCGAGGTCGCAGCTCCCCACCGTGATCACGCCCACCCGTGCCCCGTCGCGACGTTCGACGATAGGCGAGGGCACGTGCGACGCGGCGGCGGCGTGCTTCAGCTTCAGTCGGTCGATGACTTCTTGGTAGTGATCGGGCGTCTCGGTGTAGCGCCCGTATTTATCGTGGCCCGATCCGCGCACGAAGTAGGCGCCCTTGGAGAGTGAGCCGGGCAGGGTGCGCGGCGTCACGAAATCGTCGTCTTCGTCGGTGTAGCGGAAGAACTCGGCCACCTCGGCCAGTTCCTGGTCGTTCAGGACGCGACCACGGTCGGGCACATAGCTGTCGTCCCAAGTCAGCTTGGGCACGACCCAGTCGTTCATCCCAATGTCGAGGTCCGAGAGCATGAAGACCGGTGTTTGAAATCGTTCGGCCAAATCAAAGCACTGCGCGGCAAAGGTAAAGCACTCGTGGGGATTGGCCGGGAAGAGCAGGATGTGCTTGGTATCTCCGTGCGAGGCGTAGGCGCACATCAAGATGTCGCCTTGCTGGGTACGGGTTGGCATGCCCGTGGAGGGGCCCACCCGCTGGACGTCGATGATGACGGCGGGGATTTCCGTGTAGTAGCCGAGGCCGAGCAGTTCGCTCATGAGAGAGATTCCCGGACCCGACGTAGAAGTGAACGCGCGCGCGCCGCTCCAGCCCGCGCCGAGCACCATGCCGATGGAGGCGATCTCGTCCTCGGCCTGAATAATCAGGTAGTTGTTTTTGTAGGTGGCCGGCACGTCCGGGTCGTTGCTCTCGACCTTCTCGCGTCGGTACGTGGCGCACAGTTTGGTGAAGTTGTCCATCACCGCCGTGGCCGGGGTGATGGGATACCAGCCCGCCACGGTCGCGCCCGCGTAGAGACAGCCGAGAGCCGCGGCGGTATTGCCGTCAATGAGGATCGAGTCGTCGTTCTTACTCATCGGCTCAAGGCTGAACTCCAGAGGGCAGGTGAAACTCTCTACCGCGTAGTCGTACCCGAGACGTAGCGCCCGTTGGTTGGAGTCGCGCAACGCTTCGTTGCGGGCGAAGGTCTCTGACAAAAGGTTGGCCACGATCTCGAGATCCACGCCGAGGAGCGCTACCACCACGCCGGCGTAGGCGATGTTCTTCATCAGAATTCGCTCACGGGGCTTCTGGAAGTTCTCGAGGCACATGGTGGCGAGGGGGACACCGAGAAAGTTGACGTCGTCGCGCTTCAGGTCGGTGTCGAGAGGCCACGAGGAGTCGTAGAGCACGTAACCGCCCGGATGCACGTCGGCGATGTCATCGACGTACGTCTGGGAGTTCATGGCGACCATCAGGTCGTAGTCGAGCGCCCGCGCCGTGTATCCCGAGCCGTTGACCCGAATCTCGTACCAGGTCGGCAGGCCCTGAATGTTTGAGGGAAAGAGGTTCTTGCCCGAGACGGGAATGCCCATGCGAAAGATCGCTTGCACCAACAGACTGTTCGCACTGGCTGAGCCGGTGCCGTTGACGTTGGCCAACTTGATGGAGAAGTCATTGACCCGGGTCGCGCCTCGGTGCATCACCGTCATCCGCGGCCCGATCCGCCAAACCCGACGGCCACCGGAATGAAGTTCTTGGAGCCGGCGTAGGGAATTGCCAGGTCGAACAGCTCCATATCCCAAGCCGCGGTGGGGCAACGCTCGGCGCAAAGCCCGCAGTGCACGCACACGTTCTCGTCCTTCACCATCACTCGGCCAGTCTGGGGGAGGGGTTCGGACACGAAGAGATCTTGATCGAGGTTGGTGGCGGGCGCCAAGAGTCGGCTGCGCAAATCTGCCTCGTCTCCGTTGCTGGTGATGGTGAGGCACTGCACGGGACAGATGTCGAGGCACGCGTCGCACTCGATGCACAAAGGCGCGGTGAAGGCCGTCTCCACGTCACAGTTGAGGCAACGCTGGACTTCTCGGGCGGTTTGCTCGGCGCTGAAGCCCAGCTCGACCTCAAGGTTCAGCGACTCGAATCGTTTGGTTAGCTCGACGTGGCTCATTTTTTGGCGAGACGACTGGTTGTAGTCGTTGTGATAGCTCCACTCGCTCATGCCCATCTTCTGGCTGATGAGGTTCATGCCCATGGGCGGACGATCGTGGAGGTCGACGTCCTGGCAGAAGTTGTCGATGGAGATGGCGGCCGCGTGGCCGTGAGCCACCGCCCAGATGATGTTCTTGGGCCCCCACGCGGCGTCGCCTCCAAAAAAGACGCCCGGCACAGTGGACTGCATCGTGACCTCATCGACCGCCGGCATGTCCCACTCACCAAAGTTCATGCCGAGGTCGCGCTCGATCCAGGGGAACGAGTTCTCTTGGCCGATAGCCAAGATGACGTCGTCACAGGGAATGACCACCGTGTCGAGCGTGGTTGAGTGGCGGGCACCCTCATCCCACTCCAGGATGTCGAACTCCATGCCGACCAGGCGACCGTCTTCCACCACAAAACGCATGGGTGCGTAGTTGACGAGAATCTCGACGCCTTCTTCTTCGGCGTCATCGAGCTCCCAGGGTGAGGCCTTAAAGAACTGACGAGGACGTCGGGCCATGACTTTGATGTCGCGCCCCCCGAGTCGGCGCGACGTGCGACAGCAGTCCATAGCCGTGTTGCCTACGCCGATGATCAGGACGCGCTCCCCGATCTCGCTGAGGTGCCCGAAGGCGACCGACTCGAGCCAGTCGATGCCGATAAAGATGTGCGACTCAACTTCGTCGTGGCGACCGGGAAGGTCAAGCTCTTTGCCCCGCGGTGCGCCCACGCCTACGAAGACGGCGTCGAACTCCTCGTCCAGCAGGGCTTTCAGACTGGTAACCGGGGTGTTGTAGCGGATGTCCACACCCATGTCGAGGATCATGTGGGTCTCTTCCTCGAGAACCTCTTCGGGGAGACGGAAAGAAGGGATGTTTGATCGCATCAAGCCACCGGGCTTGTCGTACTGCTCGAAGATCGTCACTTCGTAACCCAGCGGCATCAGATCGTTGGCGACCGTGAGCGACGAGGGCCCCGCTCCGATGCAGGCGATGCGCTTGCCGTTCTTCTCGGTAGGGATCTTGGGCAGCCGATCACTGATGTCACCGCGCAGATCGCTCGCAACTCGCTTGAGTCGACAGATCGCCACGGGCGCACCGTCCACGCGTTCGCGCCGGCACGCTGGCTCACATGGTCGGTCACAGGTTCGCCCGAGGATGCCGGGGAACACGTTGGACTCGCGGTTCAACAGGTAGGCGTCGTCGAACTGCTCTTGGGCGATGAGGCGGATGTAGCCAGGGACGTTCGTATGAGCGGGACATGCCCACTGGCAGTCCACGACCTTGTGAAAGTAGTCGGGCGACGACGTGTCCGTCGGCTTCACACCAGCTCCTTTCGACCAGGCGAAGCAGCTCTTCCCAGAACTGTCGCTCGGGCCCCCCGATTTACTGTACTGCGCTCGCAAATGCCCTTTGGTTCGTCGAACGCGTTCTCTTTGGGAATCGCCTTCACGCATCTCGGTCTCACTGGCCGGCGGATCTGCTTCTGATCCATTCTGGTCCACGTCTGTCACACTGTCATAGGAGGGCGAGTCCCGCTCGAGCACATCCTTCGCTGACACGTGCCGTTTTCGCGTACGGTAGTCCTTTCGTTTGACAACGGTCGGCGCGCCGAAATGGGCGCGCCCGTACAGGGACTACGGCGGAGTCCTCCTCGGTGCCATCCGTCGTAGTACTCGTCGATGCCGAGGTACTCGATCTCCTCAAGACTGTCGATCACACCGTGGTACGCATCGAGCATGGGCTTCGCGGGCTTCCGGCCTCCAATGCTGGTCAGAATGGAGGCTCTCGACGCTGTCCGGTCTCGATCAGTCCACTTTCGTAGGCGAATATGACCGCTTGCATCCGGTCGCGTAGACCCAGCTTCGTGAGAACGTGAGAGACATGGGTCTTGATAGTGCCCTCCCCCACAAATAGGCATTCTGCTAATTCCGCATTACTCTTCCCCGTTGCTAATAGCCGCAAGATCTGTGTTTCTCTCTCGGTCAGAAAGTCGAGTTCAGCCTGATTGCTCGGCGTGGCAGATCGACTTACGAAGCCTTCAATTACCTTCTTTGTGACCGAGGGGGAAAGGAGGGCCTCTCCGGCCGCGACGACCCGCACCGCTCGCACCAGTTCTTCGGGAGGTGAATTCTTCAGGAGGAATCCACTCGCACCTGCTCGGAGGGCCTCGAAAACATAATCGTCTCGCTCGAATGTGGTGAGAATAATGATTCGACTTTGGATATTCGAGTCTCGACCAATACGAGTCAACGCCTCGAGGCCGTCCATTTTGGGCATTTGTACGTCCATCAGGACGACATCGGGTTGCACGGCACGGGCCATGGCGATGGCCTGTTCACCGTCACTCGCCTCGCCGACGACTTCGATGTCATCTTCGGATTCGAGAATCATCTTGAACCCCGTTCGAATCAACGCGTGGTCATCGACCAACAAGACTCTGACGCTCACGATGAGTCGCCATTGAGCGGGAACGTTGCCTTGACGGCGTATCCTCCGCTGGCTCGGGGTCCAGCGCGTAGGCGACCACCATGGAGTGCCGCACGTTCGCGCATCCCGATCAGTCCATGACCGACTTGGCCAACATCGTTACCACTTTCGCGTCCCGGCCCGTCGTCGAGAATCTCAACCGCTAGGTCTGAAAGCCCATATTGAATTTGAACACGAGCGGTCGTCGCACTCGAGTGCTTGCGCGTGTTAGTCAGCGCCTCCTGGATGACTCGATACGCCGACAACTCAAGCGACGGAGAAAGTAGCCGCGCTTTACCACTTATCCTCAGGTCCACCACGAGTTCGGACCGACCAGCCTCGGCGACCAGTTCGCCGAGTTGGGCGAGTCCTGGTTGGGGTGACAGGTCGTCCGTCTCACCGGCCCGACGAAGAAACCCAAGGAGGCGATCGAGTTCGACTACTGCCCGACGACTGGAATCTTCGATCGATCTGAGCGCCTCGGATGCCTGATCCGGCTGACGGTCCATCGTTCTGCGAGCTCCGGCGGCTTGAACCCCTATGACACTGACATGGTGCGCCACGACATCGTGCAATTCCCGGGCGATCCGGACCCGCTCTGCGAAGACCGCCTGTCGAGCGTTCTCTTCGCGTTCGACTTCCAGTTCGACGGCTTGGTCGGCCAACATTCGATGACGGTCGCGCAGGGACCTCATAGCGAAACCAAGGAAACAAGGCAATGCCAGCTCGACCATGTTGTAGAGCAAGCCGAAGAACGATGTCAGCGTCGGCACGTTCGCAGTGAAGAACAGTTCGCGAATGAGTTCGACCACGATGGCGCAATATAAGAGGGCAAGAACCGGAGTTCGATATCGCAAGTTGCCGTGGACTGCAACGCTGTAGAGCATCAGCCACAGTGCCAATGCCGTGATGTTCGCCTCCGGCGTATGAACGACGACCCGACTCAACACGAAGACAACGACGATCACAACGCCGACAGTGAATGGATAAATTCGTCGCCACGCTAAGGGAAGAGTCACTGCCAGCATCGCGGCTACGACTTCAAACGTAAATCCGTGACTGAAGGTCGTATTCTTCGCTGGAAGTTGTCCGTAGGTCACTGCGAGTGACACGAGGGCTCCCACTGCAAGGGTGACGGCGAGCAATGCGTCAGCGGCAAACGGAAAGCGGCGGACGAGGCCCTGAATTCCCTTCGCCCAGATGATCACGCGTGCCATAGCTCGACCGTAATGGGTGAACACCTCTCAGTCATCCCCCGCGGGATAGAGATGGCGCCGCCAATCTCTATCTCACGACTGACGTCCAAATCCATCGTTCTGGCGAGGCGTCGACGGCCTAGTCCAACGACACTTGATCCATGCAAAACAACCAAGTCATCGAGCCCCCAATAAGCACCAATGGAGCCGCAATCGGTCACCGCTTGACACGGAGTTTCAATCGTGCAGTCACGTACTCGTCAGCGGCAATCGTCGGAGCAGTACTTACGCTTGTTCTGCCGTCGGCGGTGGCGGGTGCAAACACGTCCGACGCTGAATCAAAGACACCTCCCACGTCCGCAGAGTGTGTGAAGACATTCGGAGTGTCCTGCTATTCGCCCAGCCAGCTCCAACGCGCCTACGACTTGACACCGCTGTACGGCAAGGGCTTTGACGGCAAGGGTCGCACGATCGTGATCGTCGATCCGTATGGCTCGCCGACTCTGCGCAAAGACTTGGCCACCTTCGACCGAGCGTTGGGCGTCTCGGCCCCTCCGTCGCTCCGCATCATTCAGCCAGTCGGCAAAGTGCCGGCCTTTGACCCCACCAACAGTGAGATGGTGTCCAAGGCCGGCGAAACCACCGGCGACGTCGAAACAGCACACGAAATTGCCCCCGGGGCCGCCATCGTGGTGATCGAGACCCCGACGAGTGAAACCCTCACTGGCGGAGGTTTCTCAAAATTCATCGCCGCAGACGACTACGCGGCGAAACACCACCTGGGTGACGTGATCAGCCAGAGTTACGGGCTTCCCGAACAGGACTTCAAGAAGTCAACCCTCATGACCCTGCGCCACGCCTTCGTCGATGACGAGCAGGCTGGCATTACGGTTCTCGCCGCTTCCAACGATCTCGGTGTGACTGGCCCGACCTCGACTGGAAAATTGTTCGATCACCCGATCGTCGACTGGCCCGCTTCCGATCCCCTCGTCACCGGTGTTGGCGGCACCACGTTGTACCTCGACGCGTCCGGTAAGGAGACTTCCCCTGACACAGCCTGGAATGACAGTCGCAATCGTGCAGTGGCGAAGTTCGCGGGCGCGCTCCCGTGGGCGAGTAGCGGCGGACTCTCGGCTCTCTTCGACCGACCGGCGTACCAAGACTCGGTGGCGTCCGTCGTCGGTCGGCATCGCGGAGTACCCGATGTCTCCATGAGCGCGTCACTGAGTGGCGGAGTCCTGCTCTACGGGTCCTTCACCGGGAAGGGCGTCTGGAGCCCCGGCGGCGGCACCAGCGCCGCATGTCCCGAATTCGCGGGCATCGTGGCTATTGCCGACCAGTACGCCGGCAAGAGTCTCGGTTTCTTGAATCCCACTCTCTATCGCCTCGAAGCACAGAAGGCACCGGGGATCGTCGATGTGGTTCACGGAAACAACACGGTGAGCTTCTCCCAGGACGGCAAGACCGTCACGGTTAAGGGCTACTCGGCCACGCCGGGTTATGACCTCGTCACCGGCGTCGGGACTATCGACGCCAATCTTTTCGTTCCTGAATTGTCAACGCAACACTAAGCAGCTTTACGA
Source organism: uncultured Acidimicrobiaceae bacterium (assembly GCA_963756325.1). GTDB lineage: Bacteria > Actinomycetota > Acidimicrobiia > Acidimicrobiales > RAAP-2 > RAAP-2. The sequence continues at coordinate 65,727 of CAVWNE010000013.1, read as the reverse complement.
GTCTGGAGACTTCCATGAGTATCAGCCTGATCTTTATTATCGTCGTCATTCTCTTTGCCCTACTGACGAAACTGAGCAGAGGCAGTTTCTTCAGGTGGAGTGGCAAGGACGATGGTTCAAAAGGCAAGTCCGTTGGACGTGAACGCGACAATGGCCGACAGTAAGACAACTCCCGACAAATCCATGGATGGTGGGTGCGACGAAGTCAGTGCTGTACGACTTCGAGACTTGTACAAATCCTTCGGATCGATGCATGCAGTGAACGGTGTTGATCTCACGATTCGTCCCGGAGAAGTGATGGCGTTCCTCGGGCCGAACGGTGCCGGGAAGACGTCGACACTCGATCTCATCCTGGGTCTGTCGCAGCCGAGTGCCGGCGACGTCAAGGTCTACGGCCTGGCGCCGCGCCGCGCTATCGCCAAGGGGCTGGTTTCCGCGGTCATGCAGTCTGGCGGTTTGCTCAAGGACCTCACGGTTGGCGAAACTGTCACCTACACATCCAAGCTCTTCGGGGTCAGCCGACCAGTCTCTGAAGTCATGGAGAGAGCCGGAATTGCAGACATCGCCGATCGCCTCGTGGGTCGATGCTCGGGCGGTGAACAGCAGCGGCTCCGATTCGCCATGGCACTGCTTCCAGATCCCGAACTACTTCTCTTGGACGAGCCGACCCAGGGCATGGACGTCGAAGGCCGACGCGACTTTTGGCACGCGATCCGAGATGACGCGGATCGAGGTCGGACGATCGTGTTCGCTACGCACTACCTCGAAGAGGCCGACGCGTATGCAGACCGAGTCGTGTTCATCAGCAAGGGACGCATCGTGGCAGACGGCACGGCCGCGGAAGTCAAGGCCATGTCGTCGGGAAGGACCATTCGCGCGACGCTTCCGGACGCGGACGCGATGTCACTTCACGCAATTCCGGGCGTCGATGAGGTTGAGATCCGTGGCGACATCGTGGTCATCCACTCGAGCGACTCTGACGCCGTAGCGCGCCAACTCTTGAACCGAACGCCGGCCCGAGACCTTGAGATCACTTCAAGAGGACTAGAAGACGCGTTCCTCGCCTTAACAGGTGACTCCACCAACGAGACCGCAATCGAACGAAAGCTATCCGAATGAATGCTCAATCCGACCTTGCAATCGCCATGCAGCGAACCACTCCTCCAATGGGAGGCTTCAGTCTTACTGGACTTCGGCTAGAGGTGCGTCGCCTGCTTCGTAATCGCCGCACAATGATCCTCGCTATCGCCATGCCAGTCATCTTCTTCATGTCATTTGGTCGTAACAGCACGTACGTTCACGAGAGCAGCGGCCGCGGAAATGTCACGGCCTCTGTGATGATCAGTATCGCGCTGTTTGGTGCCGTCTTCGCCACCGCCACGGGGGGCGCAATGGTCTCGATCGAACGGGCGCTTGGATGGAGCAGGCAACTTCGAGTGACGTCGATCACACCCGCGGCCTACATCGTCCTCAAGATGCTCACTTCTCTGGTCTTGGCCGCAGGCGCGATCTGCGCCGTGTACCTGTTGGGCCTCGTGACAAACCAGGTGTCGATGCCGGCAACAATCTGGGTCGTCACTGGTTTCTGCGTGTGGATTGGGTCGATTCTCTTCTCCGCATTCGGACTCTTCATTGGCTACTTGCTTCCCTCCGAGAATGTCACCCAGATTCTTTCGCTCGTCCTTATGGCGTGCAGTTTTTCGGGTGGCCTCTTCATCCCTGTCAGTCTTTTCACGCATACTGAGGCCACAATTGCTCAGTTCACGCCCCTCTACGGGCTCAACGAACTCGTGCATTTTCCGTTGGATGGCGGCGAGTTCAACTGGTTGTGGGTCCTCAATCTGGTCAGTTGGCTCGGAGTGTTCGTACTCGGCGCCATTTGGAAACTTCGTGGAGACACCGACAGAGTCTGATCTCGGACGAAGTAACCCGACTATTCGGTCCGAAGCGGCTCCTAGATAGAGCAGCCCAAAATCGGATTGCAGGTGCTTCGTCGCCCTCGCGTCACGGTTCTCATCTAGGGTGCGTTTCGTGGCGGGCTTCTCTTCGAACTCAGATCTTGAGCGGGTGATGATCGCCGCCCGCACCCCCGGCTGGAGTCTGGGACTCGATCGTCGAGGTCAGATCATGGCCACCAGCGACGCCGGTGATATTGGTTTGCCCTGGGTGGTGATCGCGGCCAAGTCCGGCCGAGGATTACGTGTGTCCAAGTACGAGCCGGGCGACGACGTCGAAGTCGAGGGTGACGTCATTGGAGAAGTGTCGGGAAACCCGCGCGAGATGGGACGACAGCTGCGTGACTTGTTGGCCGACCTCGAGTGCGCGTAAGTGAGAGTTTTCACGGCCATTTGAGAGAGCGACTGGCGCCTTCGTTGGCCAGTCGAAAGTAGACGTGAAGGGTGGCGCTCTGTACTTCGTCGAGACGAACCTCACACAGCGCGTACTCAACCGGGGCGAACGTCCCTCCTCGATACACGTCGCTGAAGGAGGTGCAGGTGGATTTGCGATACGTGAGGAAGACCTTTTCGGCTGACGCCAGCGACTTCTGCTGCGCCTTAGGGACAAGGGAAAACAGCAGTTTCACCTCGTGGTCAATCCGTCGATCAGTCGAGAGCAGCTGACCTTCGGCGCATCCTTCGAGGCCGAGGGTGTTCTTGTGGTTGCAGGGCAGTTTGGTGAAGTGTTCGGTGATGACTGGCGACGCGGCGGTCGTGGTGGTCGTACTGGGAGGAGAACCTGACCCGCACGAGGCGAGCGCCACTCCGGACACCACCAGTAGGCCCCACGCCAGCAGGCGACGCGGCGCCGGGCGCATGACACGAGAGGGCCGAGGTGAGTGGGGCGGCGCCGACATCTCCGTAGCGGGCTCACCACGATCAAGGATCACCACGCAACAGTACGAGAAACACCCCGCGGTGACAACGCTTGGGTCGGTACTACTCGGTCTCGCGGACCTGAGGGGGTCTCTGATCGAGAACGACTTCGGCGTCGAGCATCTCCTCGAGTCCCCGCGCCTCTAGCGAGGCGAGCGTCGGGGGCGCAGCGCTCGCCGGGCGCCGAGCCAAGCCCGTGCTGATCACCCCCGCGAGCGCGGCCATCGTTGCGATGTAGATCCAGAGATGTTGAAAGTTGTCCAACGCGGCTCCGGGCGACTTCGGGGTGCCCAAGATGACGACCAGGATCGCGACGCCGAGGGCGCCGCCGATCTGGCGTGCGGTTTGATTGACCGCGCTACCCACTGAGTAGCGCGAAGGTTCGAGGCTCGAGACCGCGGCGGCGCTGAGGACCGGAAACGTCAGGCCGATCCCCAGTCCCACGATCACGGTGCCGGGCAGCCACAGGGCGGGGTAGTCCGCGGTGAGATGCACGCGCCACACGTACCAGAGAACGCCGAGGGTGAAGACGACAAAACCCGATGTTAAGACTCGTCGGAAGCCAAAGCGTCCCGCGAGCCGGCCCGCGGGACCCGAGACTACGGCCACCACCAGGGGCCCGGGCGTCACCGAAAGGCCCGCGCGCAAGATCGAGTAGTGCCACACGCTGGTGAGGAACAAGATGTTGCCCAGCAGCATCGCGAAGAAGCCCATGGCGTACAGAAAAGCGGCGGTATTGGCCACGCTGAATGAGCGCGCTTTGAAGAGCGTGAGGTCGAGCACGGGTTCGGCGTGGCGCGCCGAGCGATAGAGGAAGGCGGTGAGCAAGGCGACCGCTACGACGAAGCCAGCGACAATCCCTCCGCTCGACCATCCCCATGAGGGTCCTTCGGAGATGGCGAGAACCAATAACGCGAGGGCTCCGCTCAAGAGGATGACCCCGGGGTAGTCCGGGCTCGACGCTGATCCTGAACCCTGGTTGTGGGGCAGCACTCGTCGGCCGAGCAACCACGCGACGAGACCGACCGGGAGATTCACGTAGAAGGCGGCACGCCACCCAAAGCCGGTAATGAGAACAGCTCCGAGCGAAGGGCCGGTCGCTACGGCGAGCGCACCAATGCCACCCCAGAGGCTGACCACTTGGGAGCGGCGTTCCTTCGAGTACGCACCCAGCAAGAGTCCGAGCGAGGCGGGCAGCATCGCAGCCGCCCCCACACCTTGAACGACTCGCCCGATAAGGAGTGTCTCGACCGAGGGTGCGACGCCACAGAGAAATGACCCGAGACAGAACACGGCCAGTCCGAAGAAGAAGACGCGACGGCTACCGAGTCGATCTGCCGTGCGACCCGCGACCACGAGCAGAGATCCAAAGACAATCGCGTACCCGGTCAAGACCCAGGAGAGGGTGGCCCGCGAGTCGTGCGCGAAAGCACGTTCGAGAGCGGGAAATGCCACGTTCACGATCGAGAGGTCCAGCGAGCCCATGAAGGCTCCGAGCGCGGTGACGAAGAATATGGTGCGCCGACGACGTGTCGTTAGTTGGTCGGCCGCCGAGGGGGAGAGTTCTGTCATTAAATGCACCCTACAGGGTTGCGTAGCATCATGCAACTGACTACACTGGCCTTCATGGAGCGCAAGAGCTTTGCTGACATGGACTGTTCGGTGGCGCAGTGCCTGGAGGTCGTGGGCGAGTGGTGGAGCATGCTCCTTATCCGTGACACGTTTATGGGGGTTACCCGGTTTGAAGACTTCCAGCGTCGACTCGGAATATCACGGAACATCCTTCGTGACCGGTTGACGTCACTGGTGGAGGCGGGAGTCTTGATCCGAGTTCCCTACTCTGAGCATCCGCCGCGCGACGACTACAAACTGACCCAGAAAGGTCGAGACCTCTGGCCAATACTCACCGCGATGCGCCAGTGGGGCGATCAGTACGCCGCGCCTGAGGGGCCACCAATTGAGATCGTTCACCGCTCGTGTGGACAGATCAGTCACGCTGAAATGTCCTGCGCGTGGTGCGGAGAGCGACTTAACTACCGCAACGTCCAAGCTGTCGCGGGCCCGGGCCGCGAGGCGTCGCGCATGCTGATGGAGCGCGCACTGACTCGGCTTCAGTCTTCGAACGCACCGACCAGCTCGGGTCCAAACACCAGGATGTGATGAGGACACCCGTTCTCGAGTACTCAACTCATCTGACGAACGAGAGCGTACCTAAGGAGCCACCAGTTCGTCAGAGAGTGGGTCAATCGCGCCAAGTCCCTGGGCCAGTTCGTCACTGAGACGATGGCGACGGGCGATGCTCGAAGGTGAATAGTACGAGACTTGGGTGCCTGTCTCGTCGGCCCAGATGAGCACTTTGAGGGGCAAATCGAGGGCCGCGAGCGGCACGGCGCTCATGATGGGCGTGCCGGCGCGGGGGCTGCCAAAGATCACCAGAGTGGTGTCGCGCAGCTCGAGGCCGACCTCGCGCGCTTCGTGACTTTGGTCGATGATGGCGAAAAGCTTCACGCCCTTCGACGTCAAAATCTCCTTGAGTCGTGAGACGGTCTCAGCCACCGAGCGTGGACTCGTCTTGGTGACGACCTCTGGCTCTGGTTCGTGTGTGTCGATCTCTGTCATCGCTCTCCCTTTACTGGTCGATCCTCAAAACGTATATGTGATCGGTGCCACCGCTTACACCACTGGCTCAGTAGCCATCGCCGGCGCACGAGATCTTCAGATTCGTTCGGGGAGACGCCCCGAACGTGACGTCGAGCGGGTACGTCGCGGCGGTGTAGGTGGAGGTCAGTTGATAGCGGCCCACGGGGACGTCGAAGTGGTACGACGTCGTGCCGGGATCGTCCGAGACGTTGTACCAGGCGTAGGGGACTCCTCGTTTCAGCAGGACCACGATGAGTGGCAGTCCCGACGTGTCGAGTACCTTCGCGGAGCAGCCGGTGACGTTGCCGACCGGAGTACCGTAGCCGTGGTTGGCCGCCGAGGCAGCGCTCGCCGGAAGCATCAGCAAGGTTCCCACTACGAGGGAAGCAAGAGATCGTCGCATGCCCCATTGTTCATGGAACGCCATCGGTCGTCAACTCGGGTGACGGCGAGTTAGCCGTTCATGTTCACGGCGTGGACCCGCGAAAGCTTGATACGAACGACTACCCGCTTGTCGCCCGGGCCGTCGTAGCCCCGCACATCGGTCCCGTACTTATCGCTGACCTGTTGCGCGAATGAATAGTCGTCGTCGGGCCAGATCTCCGCGTCACCTCGTAGCTCCAGGTATCTCATCGGATCGGCGAGGTCCACAATGAAAAGGCAGCACTCAGGCCGCGCCTCCAAATTCTTCAACTTTTGCCGGCCCGCGTTGAGCGAGAGGCCCACGGAGTCGCCCTCTCGAAGGAACCACACTTCGGTGAGTTGGGGCCGGCCGTCGGAGTCGATGGTGGCGAACGTGGCCACCGGGCTGTCTAACAAGTCGAGGTGCGATTCGGGAACATGTGGCATGGGGGACTCCTTCTCGGGCGATACGATGGTCGACTCCTCGAAGTTACCTATCGAGTAATCGGACTGTCAACGGTCGATAACCCCCGACAGCTAAAACTCTGGTTCGAAGTCGTAACGAAGGGGGAAGTTGCTCGCTCCGTGGCTCGGACGCACGCTCAAGATCTGGTGGATCTCCAGATGGTGACTCTCGAAGCCTACGGCCGAGCCCGCCATGTAGAGGCGCCAGACGCGAGCGCGTTGGATTCCTACTTCGTCGGTCGCCTCGTCGAAGCGCTTGACCAGGTTGTCGACCCAGCGACGCAGCGTGATCGCGTAGTGCTCGCGCAGGCTCTCCAGGTGGCGCACCTCAAAACCGTGTGATTGGAACATCGACACCATGGTGCCCACCTCTTGCAACTCGCCGTCGGGAAAGACGTAGCGCTCGATGAACTGGCTTCCGTTCTTCGACGGTCCTCGCATGCCCAGAGCGATCTGCAACTGTCGATTCAGCTCCGACGCGCGTGAGGGCTGGGGATCATCGTCAAAAGAGACCGGTCGGCCGATGGCGTGGTTCAAGAAACGGCCGCCGGGTCGTAGCAGTTCCCAGATGGTGTGGGTGTAGTTCGGCAGGGACTTTCGCCCGACGTGCTCGGACATCCCGATGGAGCTGATCGCGTCAAAGGGCTCGTCACTGATGTCGCGGAAGTCCTGTATCCGAAAATCGACCAGGTCGCTCACGCCGGCAAGGCGAGCCTGCTCGATGGCGTAGCGCTGTTGGGGTTCTGACAAGGTGACGCCGACGACCCGCGCTCCGTAGTGGCGAGCGGCGTGGATGCCCATCGCTCCCCAGCCACAGCCGATGTCCAGGAGCCGGTCGCCGGGTTGAAGGTTGAGCTTGCGAGCGACCAGGTCGACTTTGCGGGCCTGGGCCTGTTCCAACGTGTCCTCGGGGGTGGCGAAGACCGCGCAGGAGTAGGTCATTGAGGGGCCCAGCACCATCTCGTAGAACCGGTTGGAGACGTCGTAGTGATGAGTGACCGCCTGGCGATCTCGGCCCTTCGAGTGCAAGGCGCCCCGCGGACGAGCCTCGATGGACGGCGGGGTGAGGGGTTTGACCACCGACCCCCCGACCACCGAGAGCAGGGAGCGAAGGTTGGGAGCGTGTAACAGTTGGCGCAACGGAGGCGGCGACAGTTCGAACAGGGGATCGAGGTCACCGTCCACGTCGATGTCACCCGCGACGTAGGCGCGCGCGAGACCGAGCTCGCCCGGATGGGTGAGCACGCGAGAGATGGCGTCGCGACTGAGGATCTTCACCGTCACGCTGTTTGCGTTGGAGACGACGGATGGTTCACTGACACTCCCGTCGTAGGCCTCAACGCGAAACGGGAGTTGGTTATTGAAGATCGAGGCGACAAAACTTGCGACGTCCATAACGCTCCTTTCGATGCCCGCGGGCCGAAGGAAAGGCCCGACTCTCCCGTTCTATCAGGAACTATGTGTGAATCGCCAGAGAATATTTGCGGTCCCCACCGCTCGGCCGCCACCTTGCCCTGCGCGATTTGTTCGCGCGTTTTCGTACGTGGGCTCTGCACCAGGCGAGAATACGCCTGAGTTACACTGCCAACAACGGCCGGAACGAGTTCAGTTAGCTCAACTGCACCAACGCTCCCGCGGAGGTGCTTCATGGATTTGGGTATCGTTCTCGCGGTTATCGCCGCCATCATCGTACTTCTGGTGATCATCATCATTTCGAAGTCGGTGCGGATCGTCCAACAGGGTTTCGAAGGCGTCGTTACCCGATTTGGTGAGTTCAAGGACATCAAGAATCCCGGCTTGACCTTCATCATGCCCTTCATTGAGGTCATGAAAATCATCGATGTGCGCGAGACGCCGCGCACCGGCGACCGTCAGCAAGTCATCACCCGCGACAACGTGGCCGTCATCGTCAACGCGACGATTTTCTCTCAGGTCGTGGACGTGCGGCTGGCCCTCTTTACGAACTCTGACTATCTGGTGAGCGTGGACAATCTGGCCCGCACGTCGGTTCGCGCCGTCTTCGGTTCCATCAGCCTCGACGAGGCCTTTTCTCAGCGCGAGCGGATCGGCACGTTGCTCCAGACTCAGATGGAAGAGGCGACGGACAAGTGGGGAGTGCGGATCAACCGCGTGGAGGTCCTCGAGATCACGCCGCCCGATCAGATCCTCCAAGCCATGGCCCTCCAAAAGCAAGCCGATCAGGAAAAGCGCGCACGCATCCTGGAGTCCGAAGGTCAACAGCAGTCAGCGGTCAATGTTGCCGACGGTCAACGTCAAGCGGCCATCAAAGAGGCCGAAGGCTCACAGCAGTCCCAGATTCTTCGCGCCGAAGGTGCTCGCCAGGCCCAGATTCTCGAAGCCGAAGGTCGCGCCCAAGCCATCGCCCTCATCTACGCCGCGATCAAGGCCCAGGCCCCCGACCCGACGTTGGTGGCCATCCTGCAACTCGACACCCTGTCGAAGTTCGCCGAGAGCCCGAACACCAAGCTCATCATTCCGGCGGAAAGCTCCGCTTTGCTGGGCGCCGCTCAGGCCATCAAGAGCGTGATGGAAGGCGTTCCGGGAACGCCCACGATCTAGCCGACCCGTTCCACCCAGAGCGTGGTGCCGAAGGTTTTGCGAACGATGATTTGAGCCCCGTCGGGAATGGCCTCGGCGGCCTCGGTGACAGCTCGCCACGACTCGCCCTTGATCTTCACTCGACCGGGATGTCCCTCGTCACCCACCGTGTCTTCGACAAACCCGGTCAGATTGGTCATGGAACTCTTGGAGGGCGCGGCGAGGTCGGTCACGCCCCGGTGATGAAATCGATGCAGGGCGGCGGGACGCAGGGCTCCGATCAAGATCCCCGAGATCACCAACCACAAAATCGCCTGCAAGGCGAAAGGGACGCTGGCGAGCGACAAGAAGAAGGGCACAATGGCTCCCGCGCCGATGAAGACCGCGAGGAACGCGTTGGTGTGAATTTCGGCAAAAATGCAGACCAGAATGATCACGAGCCAGAAAAGTATCGCCATAGGCGAAGTATAAGTCCGGCCTTTCGCCGATCACCGTTCGGGGGAAAACGGCGTTACGTTGGGTCGTGTAGAGAAAGGCCGTGATGGTGCACAACGTGGTGCGTGACGAGGGGCGGGGGCTGCTGGCGCCGGTCACGACGTCCCCCGAGATCCCAGCGGACGACCTCGATCCTCGACGCGAGGAACTGCGCCGCTGGCTCAGCGAGCACCCCGCTGCCTCGGGCCGCGAACTGGCCCAGGCCGGGTTGGTGGCCCCGTCGTGGCCCGAACCGTGGGGAAGAAACGCCTCAGTGCAGTATCAGCTCATCATTGAGGACGAGCTGCGCCGCGCGGGAGTGACGCGCCCGATCAACCCCATTGGCATCGGGTGGGCGGGACCGACCATCGTGGCGGCCGGCACGAAGGAACAACAAGAGCGCTGGCTTCCCCCGCTCTTGAGCGGCGAGGAGTTCTGGTGTCAGCTCTTCAGCGAGCCAGACGCCGGAAGTGATCTCGTCTCACTCTCGACCAGCGCGCGGCGCGACGGCGACGAGTGGGTTATCCGGGGCCAGAAGATCTGGACGAGCTACGCGCACTTGGCGGCCTGGGGAATATTGCTCGCTCGCACCTCAAGCGACGGACCACCACAAAACGGCATCAGCTACTTCATCTGTCCGATGGACGCGCCGGGCGTGACCATCGTGCCGATTGAAGACATGACGGGCGACCACGCCTTCAACGAAGTTTTTCTCGACGACGTTCGCCTCGGCGGCGAGTGCCTGCTCGGCGAGGTGAACGACGGGTGGCGCCTGGCCAAGGTAACTCTCGGAAACGAGCGGGTGGCTCTTTCGGGGGAGGGGGTGTTGTGGGGTCGCGGTCCGACGGCGAGTGATCTGATCGCCCTCGTGCGTGACCAGGGTCAAGAACTTACCCCTCGCGAACGAGATGACCTCGTACGGTGCTGGTCGCACGGCGAGATTCTCCGGTTCTTGCGCCTGAGGCTGACGGCCAACGCGCTCGCCGGACGGTCGACCGGTTCGGACGCCTCGCTGCGAAAGGCGCTGGCTGACGACCACGGCCAAGAGGTCATGACCTTGGCGCAGAGTCTCGCCGAGACGGCCGGGATGTTGGAAAACCACGGACCTTCGGGGATAGCCGGGGAGGTAGGTCGATCGTGGTACTGGGGCTTCCTCTACGCGCAGGCTCTCACCATCGGCGGGGGAACGTCGGTGGTTCAGCGCAACATCATCGCCGAGCGGGTGCTCGGTCTGCCGCGCGATCTCGGAGTTAGCCCGTAAGGATCTCTTCGGCCGTGATGGCGTCGCCCAGGCCGCGAACGGGCGGTTTGGGGCCCGCGTGGACGTTGCCGTAGCGGTGGTTGGTGATCGCCACGCTCTGTTCGTGCAGCCACCTCGCGAGTTCTATCGCTCCGGCCTGGGCCAACTCACGACGATCGACACTGACCCCGCGCTCCAAAAGAGCGAGCGTCGGCGCTTCCTCGCTCGAGAGCCAGCGCACTTTGGTGGTCGGTACCACTCGCGCGACCAGTTCGTCCACGCTCTCTATGCTCAGGCCGCTCACCCCGCGCACGCGCGCCTCCGCGCTGAGGTCAAGGGTGAGTTCGGCGAGATCCTCGAGCCCGTGCAGGTAGGCCCACGCTTCAGGCGTGAAGGACCCGTCGATGCGAACCACGAGGGGCGCGAGATAGTGGCGATAGCGCACGTAGTTTCGCTCGGCCTCCAGTCCGGACTCGTCGCGCGCCTTGGATGCCACGTCGTGCCACCATGAGGACGCTTCGGCCAGCGCGGCGTCGACGTCGCGCACGCGCGGCCAGTTGCGCAGGCAGTTCACGTAGTTGGCGCCTCCGGCCTTCGCGGTCGGCCCTACGCTCGAGCGCTTCCATCCACCGAAGGGTTGGCGCCGTACTACCGCTCCCGTCGTTCCGCGATTGACGTAGAGATTTCCGCCCTCGACGTACTCGATCCATCGTTCGCACTCCGTGGCATTCAAGGAGTGCAGCCCGGCCGTCAGGGCGTACGGTGTTTGATTCTGCCACCTGAGCGCCTCTTCTAAGTCGCGAGCCACCATCACCGCGAGCACCGGCCCAAACCACTCATTGAGGTGGCTCCACGATCCGGGTCGCACGCCGACCTTGACCCCGGGGCGCCAGAGCAGACCCTCCTCGTCCAGTTGCTCCGGTGTCACCAGCCAGGACTCGCCCGGGTCGAGTTCACTGAGCGCTCGGCGCAGCGGTGCCTCGGGCGCTCGAATGATCGGCCCCACATCGCTCGCGAGCTCGTATCCGGCGCCGACCCGCAACGTTGAGACGGCGTCAGTGAGTTGATGGAGAAACTGAGGATCGTTGTAGATGGAGCGTTCGACGATCGCCAGGCTGGCCGCGCTGCACTTCTGCCCGGCGTGTCCGAAGGCTGAGTGCACGAGGTCCTTGACCGCGAGATCAATGTCGGCGCTGGCGGAGATCACCATCGCGTTCTTGCCGCTGGTCTCGGCCAGGAGTGTCAGAGACGGCTTCCACGAGGTAAAGAGCTTCGCGGTCTCAAAGGACCCGGTCAAGATGACCGCGCTCACCCCGAGGTGGGTGACCAAGTGTCGACCAGCGTCATCGTCTCGGGTGGGCACCATCTGCAACACCTCGCGTGGCACGCCGGCGTCCCACAGCTGGTGCGCGAGTTCGAAGGCCACGGCGACCGTCTCGGGCGCCGGTTTCAAGATGACCGCGTTTCCTCCCGCGAGCGCCGCCAACACCCCGCCCGCGGGGATGGCGTAGGGGAAGTTCCACGGCGGCACGACAAGGACGACCCCCGCTGGCGTGGAGCGGTCCTCCTCGACCATGTGACCCGCGTAAAAGCGGGCAAAGTCAACGCCCTCGCTGACTTCGGGGTCGGCCTCGGCGACGGTCTTGCCGCCATCACGAGCCATCACGGCGATGGTGCGCGCTCGTCGAGCGGACATGATGTCCGCGGCGCGTAGCAGAATGCCTCGACGTGCTCCGGCGTCGAGGGCGTGCCACGCGGCGAAACCGGAACTGGCGAACTCGAGGGCCTGATCGATCTGGTCCGTGGTCGCGACGCGATAGTGGTAGAACGGCCGAAAGCCGTCGTTGGGATCGTGGCCCTCCTCGAACTCGTAGGGACCATCGCCCTCTAAGTGATCGAGCGTGTCGAGAACGCGGTCATTCTGCTCGAGCACCACGGAGAGCGCCGCTTGGATGTCGTCCACGTAGGGCGTGGAGGTGGGGTCCCCGTCGGGCTCGTTCTCGAAGGGACCGTCGCGCACCTCGAGGCGATGGCGGCGCGGGGCCAGGTCGACGGTGAAGCGCTCGTCGAGGGCGGTGAGGAAGCGGACTTCTTGCTCGCGATAGACGGCGGGGTCGTCGGCGATGAAGAGCGCGGCGCGCAGGTAGTTCTCCGGCGCCGTGTTCTCGTCCAACCGGCGAACCAGGTAGGCGACCGCCGAGGCGAAGTCGTCGCGCCGGGTGATCGGTGCGTATAACAAGACGGGCTGTCCGCTGTGGGTGAGCGCCAACGCCTCGGCGTTGGCCATGCCTTCGAGCATCTCGATGTCGAGCTGTTCCGCTACACCGCGGGCTTTGGCCAGTTCGATGGCCCAGGCCACGTGAAAGAGGTTGTGGCTGGCGACGCCCACGCGAAGCGACTTCGCGTGTTCGGGGCGAAGCGCAACGTCCACCAGTCGCAGATAGCTGGCGTCGACGTCGGCCTTGGAGCCGTAGGGTGCCGATTGCCAACCGTGGAGTTCCGCCTCCACGTGTTCCATAGCGAGGTTGGCGCCTTTGACCAAGCGGACCTTTACGGTCCCGCCACCCTCGCGGTGTCGACGCTTGGAAAAGGTGATGATCTCCTCCAGCGCGGCGTGGGAGTCGGGCAGGTAGGCCTGCAAGACGATGCCCGCGGGGATCGGCAGGAACTCTGGTTCGTCCAAGACCGTTTGGAAGGCCTCCACGGTCAGTCGGAGGTCTCGGTACTCCTCCATGTCGAGATTGATGAACGTGCCACTTCTCGCCGCCTCGCGGTAGAGCACGCGGAGCTTCTCGGCGACGCGTTCGAGCGAGCCGGTCCGATCAAGGGTGAGCAGCTGGCTCACCACCGATGACAACTTCACCGAAACGTAGTTGACGTCCTTTCGACGGACGACCTCCAACACACGCTGGAGGCGATCGTTCGCCTCACGTTCGCCCAGCACCGCTTCGCCCAGCACGTTCACGTTGAGCCGCAGTCCCTCGTCTGCGTGGCGCGCGAACTGCTTGGTTAGCTCCTCGGGATCGGCGTCCAAGATGAGGTTCTGCGTGAGCGTGCGAATCTTGGCCGCCACGACGCCCACCGCGACGGGGGGCGCCACGCGCGAAACCCAGGCCAACGCGCGCAGTCCGAACATGTTCACCAGGCCGAATCCCTGGGCCGACGTCTGGGCGGCGGCGTCGCGCAAGGCGGCGCCCGCACTCTTTGACGTGTGAAAACGCATGACCTCGTCGGTCAAGGCAATCGTCACATCCACGGCGCGGGGGTCGCTGAAGAGGCGACGGAGGTTCTTGCGAGTGACGCGTTCCTCACGCGGGCCGCGTCGGGCCGCGACGTCGATGAGGGCTCGCGCCCGCGCGAGGGCGTCTTCGCGGACCGACGTCGGCACGTGGTCGTCGGCGGGCATCATGATCTGGCCACCGTCGGGACTACTCGGAGGCGGCGGGGTCGTCTTCGCTGGCCGTGCTCACGACGAAGCCAGCCGGCGCTCTGGTGAGATTCCATACCTCTCGCGACACTACGTGGGCGGTGGCGGCGGCGGGTACGGCCAGCAGAACCCCAATCAGACCACCGAAGTCGCCGGCCACCCACGAACCGACCTCCGCGCCAATCAAGATGGCAATGAACACGGTGAGCGCGTTGATCTTGACCGATCGACTCATGATGATCGGGCGCAGAACGTGATTTTCCAGTTGGGTATAGATCATGAATACGATGAAAGTCACCACGCCCGCCGAGACGGAGTGAACGAGCGCGAACAAGACGACCGGGATGCCGGCGAGTGCTCCCCCAATCTGAGGGAGGAAGTCCACCAGGGCCACCCAGATTCCGAACAGCAAGGCGAAGGGTACCGAGACGCAGATCAGCGTGATGAAGATGACAAATCCCGCTAAGAGCGACATGATGCCACTGCCGATCATGTAGCCGAGAGACACCTTGGAGAGCTCACCGCCGACCCGCGAGAGCCACGCGCTCTTGGCCGGAGCCAAGTTGGAGAGGGCGAAGCGTCGCATCTTGGGCGCTTCAAGGAGCAACAAGACCACAAAAGCGAACAACGTGACGAGCGCGAGCACCAAGGTGGCGGCGCCCTCGCCCACTTTGAGGGCGGGCTTGCTCAATCCCTTGGCAAAGCTCACCAGCTTCGATGAGTTCTTTTGCACCCACTTCTGCACGTGATACTTGTGCAAGAGGTGGCCAATCCATCCGCGGTTGTGCTCGGCGTCTTTCACGTAGGTCGGCAGTTGGTCGGCCAGGTGGGTGAGGGAGTTGACCAGGGGATAGCCAAAGAGAAAGGCCAGGCCCAAGAAGACCAGCACCGCGATGCCCATGACGATGAGCACGGCGAAGCCCCGGCGATGTATCTTCCAACGCTGTAGCCACACCACCGACGGATTCAAGATGAGAGCGATGAAGCCGCCCACCAGCATGAGGACGAGGACGTCGCGAAGGCGATAGAGCAACTTCCCGGTGAAGTACACCAGGATGATGACGCCGATCGTGACCAGGATCGTCATGAGCGGGACGTTGTGCGCTTCGGCGCGCTTGAAGACCATGGAGCGTCGAGAAGGGGCGCCGTCGCCGCCGTTGGTGCCGAGAGACATCACGCTCCTTTCGCTCGGGCCATGGTTCACGCTATCGCCCTACGAAAAACCGCCAGGGATCTACGGGACTCTCACGATTTGTCGTAGCGGGCCATAGCGCCGGCGATAGAGGAAGTAGCAAATTCCGCCCGCGATGGTGGGCATCCAGTACGAGCCCAAACGAAACGCCAAGGTGGCGACGACCGCGTTGGCGCTCGGCACGTTGGCGAGCACCAACAGACCGCTCAAGCTCGCCTCGACGATTCCGAGCCCGCCGGGGGTAAGGGGGAGAAGCGCCAGCACGGCGGTCGCGGCGTAGGCGAGAAGAACCAGCGCCGGCTTGGGGCGAGTACCCGTAGCGCGAAGAACGGCCAACAGACTCCCAAAGTCGAAGCCGATTCGCCCCGCCACCAAGAGGACGGCCTTCCACCAGTTCTTTCCTAGATCCATCCTCACTTGGTTGCGCTCGTCGAGGAGTCGCTGTCCGAGGTCTTTGGAGCTTCGCGTGCGAGTCTTGTGTCCCGGGAGCCTGGTCAAGAGCCACTCCACGATCGTGGCCAATCTGAGCAGCGTCTTGTCCGTGGTGAGCACGACGATCCCGACCCCGAGGATCAAGACGAAGCCAATGGCTCCTAGCTCCCCCGTATGCACGAGACCCGGGCTGACAGCCTCACCACCGAGGAGGAGTGGGAGGGCGAAGATCGGCAAGGCGAAGAGCGCGCCCACGCTGATGATGGAACTCACGGCGAGTCCCCCCGCCGCTTGCACGGTGTCGATCCCACTACCGGCCAGCATGCGGTACTGGACGCTGGCCCCGACGGCGTCGCCGCCGGGCAGCGTGTTGGTGACCGAGTTGCCCGCGAGGAAGGCGGTCGTCACGGCAAACCAGTTCTTGGTTCGAAGGACCAGTCGTAGGAGAGCCACTTGACACAGAAAGCTCGAGGCCTCGGCGACGAAGGCGACCACTAACCACCACGGGCTGAGCGTGAGCAGTCGGGGCCAGGAGTCGGCGACGTGAACGAGTCCCGGCAGGAGCACGTAGAGGCTGAGCCCCGCCACGACCACCGCTATAACGGTTCGTATCGGGTGCTTACGTGGACGGGGTGGGGCCTCGGTAGTTATCGCATCAATATATGCGAGCGAGTCTCCGAATAATTTCTCCGACGCTGAGAAGAAGTGGCGAGGTTCAGATGTTCAATCGAAGGACGGAAACTACATTGAACGAGTGCAGCGTGTAGCGGTCGTCGGTTCGGGGGGCGCCGGAAAATCCAGCTTCGCGCGGGAGCTCGGTCGAGTCACAGGTATTCCCGTCATTCACCTTGACGAGCACTACTGGAATCCCGGTTGGACCGAGACGCCGCGAGACCAATTCGCGGACATTCAAGGCGACCTGGTCGCACAGGAACGCTGGATCATTGATGGCCACTATGCCCACACCTTCGATCTGCGCTTCGCTCGCGCCGACACGGTCATCGTCCTCGCCCCGCCGCGCCGTGTCTGTATCTATCGGGTATTGAAACGCGTGGTACTCAACTGGCACCGTGACCTCCAAGCTCCAGGATGTCCGGAGCGACTCGATCTCGCGTTTCTTCGATGGCTGTGGGACTTTCCACGCAACGGTCGGCCCGCGCTGGACGTGGCCCTGGGTCGTCGCGAGGGTGACCTCGACGTCGTGTACTTGACGAGTTCGACCTCGACGCGCCGGTATCTCGCCCAGTTGACCGGTCACTGAGAACCCACCTGCGGGCGGGCGACGCAGCGCCGGCTTGTCCATTGGCCAGTCGAGGGCCGTGGGACTCGACCTCTTGACAATCCAGTTACGTAAGGGAATGCCGGATTGATGAAGTGAGACACTTCATGTGTGAAATCATCCGCGCGTCCAACGCGACGTCTGCGCCGAGTGGCAGCGCTCAGCGTTTTGGCGTGCGCGGCCCCCCTGTCCTCGGTTGCGGTCTCGGGAGCAACGCCGACGTCTTCTCAGGCCTCGCCGATCTCGGTCTCGTTTGTATCGTCGGGAGAGGGCTGGGCTCTCACCACCACCAAGTGTGGCTCGAAAGACTGTGTGGGACTCGAGCGATCGGATGACGAAGGTGGATCATGGTCTGAGGTGGTTCTACCTTCTTTGCTCCAGGCGTGGCTGCAAGCAGACGGCTCCGTCTCCGACGTTTCCTCGGGCCAGCCGGATGTCTATTTTGCCAACAGTGTCGACGGGTGGATCTATGGGGCCACCGCCAGTCCAGTGAGCGGTCGGCCTCCCAACGCGCAGTTGTGGGCCACTCACAATGGTGGGCAGACGTGGAGCCGCATCTCAACCGCGCCCTTGGCGTTGAGGTTCGACGTGCTGA
Source organism: uncultured Acidimicrobiaceae bacterium (assembly GCA_963756325.1). Taxonomy (GTDB): domain Bacteria; phylum Actinomycetota; class Acidimicrobiia; order Acidimicrobiales; family RAAP-2; genus RAAP-2. Next base: position 48,149 of record CAVWNE010000013.1, on the reverse strand, counting down.
CGGTGGGCGCGAGCGACGGCTGGGTTTACGCCGTGGGATGGCGCACCGATGACACGTTCAATCTCTGGCGAGCGCCGGTGGGGAGTAACGCCTGGCAACGTGTCGCGACTCCGACCCTGGACGCGGCGGCGGGCGGAACCACCATGGAGGGTGCGCTGGTCTTTCGAGGCGACGCGGGATGGCTGATGGTTGGTAACGACCGCGGGGCAACGGGATTGGCACGCCTGACCCCTTCGGGTAGGTGGGTGAAATGGGAGGGCCCCTGTGGTCCCGTGGGCGACAGCTATGCGGTTCCGATCGCGCTCTCATCGACAGAGCTGGTGGATGTCTGCACCATTGGGGGCTACGGAGGGGACGTGGCTCCTGGAACGCCGCGGAGGCTGAAACTGAACTCTGAGTGGCTCTTCGCCTCCCACGATGGAGGCACGAGCTTCTCGGCCTTGAGAGAGGTGGGCCGCGGACTCACAACCCAGTGGCTCGGGGGTGTTTCTTCGGTCTCTGCCTCAAGTCCCCTCTTCGTCGAGAGGCAGGTCCAAAGCGGGAAGTCAATCATCGAGCGTCTGGAGGTCTCGCGAGATGAGGCTCAGTCGTGGACGTCCGTGTACGCGGTGAGATCGAACCTGTACGACTCACTTTTCGGACCGGTCTCCTTCACCGACTCGGGCCTCGGTAGCGACATCGTGTTGAAAGGACTGGGCTCGTCTTCTTTGCTCCTATCTCGCGATGGAGGCCGGCGATGGGTTCGTTCGGACTTCCCACGACGGTAGACACATTGATCGAGAGACGGAGGAGGGCTCAGCGTGCGACTGGTGATCTTTGGCGCGGGAGCGATCGGCGGAGTTCTCGGGGGCGGTCCAGGCCGTGTGCGGTACTGATCGACCGGCCAAGGAACTCACTCGGCGAGTGCGCGAGGAAGGAGTGGCGGTGTTGCGAGCGGCCAAGATTGACTTCGTGGACCGTGACGAAGACGACGCGCGGCGCGCGGCGTTACTCAGCCTCGACCGATCCCGTGGTGGAGGGTCGTCGTGGCCGAGCCTTGAGCGAGCGACGGGAAGCATCGAGACTGACTACCTGACCGGTGAGATCGTGCTGCGCGGTCGACTGCACGGCGCGGCGACGCCCGCCAACGCGCTCCTACAGCGTCTCGCGAACCATATGGCGCGCGAGCGTCGCCCGCCCGGCGCCTGGTCGGAAGGGGACGTCCTCGCGATGCGCGGCTAAAGACTGGGCAGTTCGAAGGCGGCCGAGTCTTCGGCCGTGGTCGAGATGTGTGCTTGTTGACGCAGCGGTATCTCCTTCATGAAGAAGCAGATGACAAAGGCCACCACGGCGAACGGAATGGCGACGATGAAGACGGTCTGGAGCGTGTGACTGAAGGCGTTGATGATCAGCTCGCGGGCCGCGAGCGGTAACTTCGCGATTTGCGCAGGGTTCTCGGAGATGTCGCTTCCGCCGATCGCCTTTAACAGGGCCGGTGAAGCGACCGCGCGAAGGTGACTGAGCAGTTCGGCGTTAAAGACGGCGCCGAGAATGGCCACGCCAAAGGCGCCCCCGATGGTTCGAAAGAACGTGGCCGTCGCGGTGGCGGTACCCAGCTGGGCGTGCGGCACGGAGTTTTGCACCGCTACCACCAACACCTGCATCACCAGTCCGAGTCCCAAGCCGACAACAAACATGTCGATCGCGGCGATGCCGTAGGAGGTGTGCGAGTCCAGCATCGCGAGGAGCACCAAGCCCACCGTGGTGACGCCCAGTCCCAAGATAGGGAAGATCTTGTACCGGCCGGTTCGAGAGACGAGTCGTCCGCTCACGATGAAGGTGATGAGCATGCCGGTCACCATGGGCAGGAGCTCCAAACCCGAGGTGGTCGGAGTGGCCCCGTGAACGATCTGAAGGTAGAGCGGGAGATAGACGATCGATCCAAACATCGTGAACCCGATGGCAAAGCTCACGGCCGACGCCACGGAGAACGTGCGGTTGCGAAAAAGACCGAGTGGGATGATGGGTTCGGCCACCTTGGTCTCCACGAGGCAAAAGATCACGATGGCCAGCGTGCTGGCGACGCCGAGGATCACGATGGTCGGAGAAGTCCAGGCCCAGCCCTTCGTGCCACCCAAGGTAGTGACAAGGATCCACCCCACCACGCCGCCCGACAAGAACGTCGTGCCCAGCCAGTCGACCTTGTGGTGCAACTTGTTGGAAGGAATGTGCAGGACGGCAGCGATCGTGAACAGCGCGATGATGCCGATCGGCACATTGATGTAGAAGATCCAGCGCCACGAGAGGTGTTGAGTGAAGAATCCACCGGCCAGAGGTCCGAGGATGCTCGAGAGGCCAAAGACCGCGCCGAAGTATCCCATGTAGCGACCACGTTGGCGGGGGGGAATGACGTCGCCGATGATCGCTTGCGAGCCGACCATCAGACCACCCGCGCCCGCGCCTTGGATGGCGCGGCACAAGATCAGTTCGAGCATGTTCTGGGAGAGCCCCGACAGCATGGAACCGATGAGGAAGATGACGATGGCGATCTGGAAGAACCTCTTGCGCCCATAGAGGTCGCCAAACTTGCCCCACAACGGCAAGGTGATGGTCGAGGTGATTAAGTAAGCAGTGACCACCCACGAGAGGTGGTTGAGCCCGTGAAGGTCGCCCGCGATCGTGGGAAGAGCTGTGGCGACGATGGTCTGGTCCAGTGCCGCGAGGAACATACCGAGCATCAAGGCAGACAGGATCACCAGAATTCGGCGGTGTTCCTCCTTGGAGAACTCGTGTTCCTCGGGGGCGGCAGTGACGACACTGTCGAGATCATCAGTCACGATCATTCTCCATTTCTTTGGTCAAGGCGTGAGCGAACTTGTCGAGTGACAACGAGAAACTTGAGACTTCCTCTTCGCTCCAACCCTCAAACAGGCGAGCGAATCGGTGGTTGACGGCAATCATGATGCGGTCGATTGTCTTGATGCCGGACTTCGTCAGAGTGATGCGCTTTGCGCGCTTGTCCTCCGTATCGGGCGTGCTCGTCACGTAGCCGAGCCGCTCAAGTTGTTGGATCTTGCGCGTGACAGCCGGCGGATCGACGTCGAGCAACTCCGCGAGGTCACTCACGCGAGCCGACTCGCCGTGCGCGCGCAGCTTGAAAAGAAGGGCCGAACCGGCCCGATCGAGACGCACGCCCGCTTCTTTCAAGAGGTTCTCGTGGGGTCGGGCGAGCGTGAAGGCCCGAGAGAGAATGGACATGCTCGACGCCACCCGTTTGAGCTGATCCTCCGAGAGCGTCACCACGCGAGGAGTCGCCGGTGAAGTTGCTTTCGTCATACAACTAATTTAACGGAGAGGCGTTCCCCCATGACCGGCAACTGACCCCGTACCATCAGGGCGGAAGGAATTTTGGGAAGGAATTGTTATCGAGATCACCTTTTGCACCGATCGAGACGAGCTTCGCGGCTACCTCGCTCACCCGCCAGGCCCCGGGCCGTGGCCCGGTGTCGTGGTCATCCACGACATCTTCGGCCTAAGCGACGATCTGCGTCGCCAGTGCGAGTGGCTGGCCAGCGAAGGATTCCTCGCGTTGGGACCGGACCTCTTTTCGCGAGCGAACAAGCTGTCGTGCATCCGATCGATCGTGATGGATCTGCGGGCGCGTCGTGGACCCACCTTTGACGCGATTGACGCGGCACGAGCGCGCCTCGTCGCAGACGAGCGTTGTACTGGTCGCGTGGGCGTCATCGGCTACTGCATTGGAGGGGGATATTCCCTCCTTCTCGCGCCCGATCATCGCTACGTGGTCTCCAGTGTGAATTATGGCGACGTTCCCAACGATATTGACACGGTGTTGGCGGGAGCGTGTCCGGTGGTCGCGAGTTACGGGGCGAAAGACCGACTCTTTCGGGGCAAGGCGGCAAAGCTGGAGCACGCCCTCGCGCTCAACGGGGTGGCGCACGACGTGAAGGAGTACCCCGAGGCCGGACATGGATTCTTGAATGAGCACGAGGGCAGACTCGCCGCGTTCATCGGCGTCGTCGGCAGGTTGACCGGTATTTCGGGCGACGAGCCCTCAGCCCAGGACGCTCGTCGGCGCATCGTCGACTTCTTTTCCCGGTATTTGAAGGGAAATTAGTCGACCGGCGTGGTCCGCCCAAGAAACAGGTCCGTGACGATATGCAGGGTGAGCGACCCCTCACGACCGGCGAGCGCGGTGCGAACCTCGTCAAAGAGTTGCTCGCGCTTCGTCGGGTCCAGCAGTCGATACGCCGAGGTGGAAGCCAGTAGATCGACGTACGTCGAGACGTTGTACTCCAGTACCCGGCGATACCTGCGGCTCACCAGATCTTCGAAGCGAGAGTCTCCGGCGAGGTCGTACGCGGGCCATCCTTCCTCGAGCTCGATCTCGCCTTCGTGTTCTTCGACGGACACGCCGTTCGCCCCGTAGTCAACCCCGTAGCGCTTGTCGATCTCTACGAGTTGGGCTCGACGGTCCATGTCGGCAACGATGTAGATGTTCCAGAAGAGCGCGATGGTACCGCCGGTTCGGACGGCTTCGTGGGCCAGATCCCAACGCCGCGACGGATCGACCCAGTGCCACGACTGCGCGGCGATCAGCGCGTCAAAGGCCACGGGTCGCGAGTAGTTCTCGAGTCGAGTGACCTCGATGGTGACCTGAGGGAACTGCGCGCACTCCTGGGCCAGGCGCGCCGCCATGCGTGGGTCGGGCTCGAGACAGGTCATAGCGACGCCGCGCGCCGCGAAGTCCACCGTGGCCTTACCGGTGCCCGCGCCGACTTCGAGAATCTCCGAGACGGGGTCCGCGTACTCAAGGATGTCGTCGATCATCGCCGCGGGGTATCCCGGGCGGGCGCTCGCGTACTGATCGACCGCCTCGCCAAATACGTCTCGTCGCTCGCGCTCCACCGGGCCTCCTTCGCCACGGCCATTATCGCTCACCCGGCTCAAGGTGCCCGTACGCTTCGCACGTGAAGGAAAAGGTCGCGAGCGACGTTCTCGGCGAGGTGATCGATGAGGAACTCGACTCCGACGCCACGACCTCACGAGGACTCACCAACCACCTGCCCATGGCCCTGGTTGCCAAAGCGGGACTCGGCGCCTCACGCGAGGAACTCGAGCGTTTCTCCGCCAAGTATCGACAGCGCCTCGTGCCCACTGGTGAACCCACTGTCCGTCTCACTCGACACACCTGGCGCGTGGCGATTGGCAACAGCGACGCCTACGTCGATCTCACGGAGTATTTCACTCGAGAGATCGAGGTGCATGGGGTTGCCGAGACGTTGCGGGGACATCTGGACGATCTGGCGGGCGGAGTCTCGGGTGCTGCGTTTCACGGCGTGATTCGCCTCGCCTACGCCCTCGACGTCGCTTCACCCGCCCGGGTTGCCAGGGGCCTTGCGTATTTGGCCGCCACGGCCATGACCTTGGGTTCTCTCGAGGAGGGGACACCAACCAGTGACGATCCCGAGCGACTGCTTCGAGAGTCCTCGGGTTACTGGAAGTGGCAACCGGACGACTCGATGGGCAACATCTCTGCGCGCATGCGACTGGTGGCTAGCCAGCCGGAGTTCGCCGCGATCGCCGGTTCGCTCTCGCTCGATGCGACGACCCCCGAGCGATTGACCCACGCTGCGCTGTGCCTCTATGCGAGCACAGACGACTTCACGGCGTTGCACGGAGTCACCGGTTTGGAAGCGATCTCTCGACTACGTCCCTACGTCAGCGACGTGGAACGACTGGATCGGGCGGCGTTTCAAGCTCTGGCTGCGGCGTATCTCTCGATCGGCGCGCCGGACATCTGGTCCGCGATGCGTCTCAGCGAGATGGCCGAGGCGACAACGCTGGAGCAGTCCGAGGTCGCCGCACGGGCCGCTCGCAGCGACGATGAACACGTGGCGAAGATCGTCTTTACGTCGCGCCGATTGAACGCGATCACGAGCGACCCCCTCTACCTCGCGGTCGCTGAACGTGCGGTGCTCGGCGACGCGACTACCCGGGACACGACGAACTGTTGACCTCTCTTACGATCGCTTCGCGACCAGAGGGCGGATCCGTTCATCAAGAAACGTGACCACTGCGGCGGTGAAGTGGTCGTTTTGGTCACCGGCGATCATGTGGGCGGCGCCCGCCACCTCCACCACCGTGATGTCCGGTAGGCGCGAGACCATGAGGTCTATTCCCGCCTGGGTGACGACGTCGCTGAGCTCCCCACGAACGAGCAGGGTGGGCACGAAGATGTTGCTCATGGCTACGTCAAGCAGCCCGAGCAGTCGCGTGGCGACGACCTCGGTTCGGTCCTGTTGTATGACGCGGGGATCCCAGTGCCAGTACCACCGACCGTCGCGCTCGCGCAGAACTTTCAAGAGCCCTTCGGGGTTGGCCTGACGTTTTCTCTGGGGTGTGTAGGCGGCGATCGCGGCGGCGGCACTTTCGAGCGAGTCGAAACCGTCGACGCCCGAGCGCATGAAGTCGCCGATTCTCTTGATCCCTTCGGGATTCGACTGCGGTGCGATATCGACGAGGACGAGACCGCTCGACACTTCGCGGTCGCTGGTTCCTTCGGCCAGCATGGCCGCCATGCCTCCGAGGGAGGCGCCCACCAAGACGGGCGGTTTTTGGAGCTGGTCCACCACCGCGATGCAGTCGGCACAAAAGGCGGTGAAGGAGTAGTCGCCGTTCTTCGCCCAGTCGCTCTCGCCGTGCCCGCGCTGGTCCAGCGAGATTGTTCGCCATCCGCGCGCCGCGACCAGCTCGGCACTCTTACCCCACGCGTGTCGTGTCTGACCTCCACCGTGCAAGAACAGGACCGGCCAGGCGTCGGGGTCCCCGCGAGTGTCGGCCACGAGGTGGATGCCGTCGAAACCACGAAACGTCACGCGTTCGATACTCACCTCGCTATGTTCCCATGAACCGAACGGGACCACGTACATTGACACAGATACCAAGGGGGCCCATGGACGTCATCCAATGCTTTAACTGTGCCTATCAAACGAGAGTCGACCTTCCGCTGCGCGAGAACGTGTGGAAGGTGGGCGATGAGTGGCGGGTGGCTCTGGCCTTCAACTCGAGCCTTGAGGGTTGGGCCGTCGTCATCCCCACGCGCCATGTTGAGTCGCTCGACGAACTGACCGATGAAGAGTCCGCGTCTCTAGGTATACTCTTGCGCGACCTAACGCGTGCGTTGATTGCGGTGACCGGATGTCAGAAGACCTACGTGATGCTGCTCGCCGAGATGCCCGGTTTCAACCACCTTCATTTTCACGTGGTTCCGCGCATGGCGGGTCTACCGAGTGAACGAACGGGTACCGCGATCTTCGCTTATCTCCAGGAAGATCCCTTGAGTGACGACGCTCGCGACGAGATCGCGCTGCGCATGCGCGAGGAGCTGACGCGGATCGGCGCGGTGGGGCACGCCGACTAGTCCGCGCGCTCTCGCGACTCCAGGCGATACCCGGACGAGAGGGGCCCACCGACTCGATTGAGGATTTCCGTGACAACGACGCTCAGACTTCGTCGTTCAACCCGTCCCAGCGCTAGGGCCGCGCCCGCGCTGAGTCGCGTGGCGAGGTCCGCGTCGTACTGACGAAGTTGCCGCGCCAGCCACTTACCCGTCCCGAGCCACTGACCGTGCGCGCTGAGTTCAAGTTCCGCCGCGTCCTCGACCAGGGAGGCCACAATGAAGGTCAACTCCGCGTCATCGTGGGTGCCTTCGAAGTCGTCGAGGAGATCGCTGAGGCGATAACGCTTCTCATCGAGCTCTTCGGGACGCAGTGGCGGCGGACCCTGGGCCCAGAGGCTCCTCGCCTGTCGTTGTCGCGTCTCGGCGAGGTCGTCGTTCGAGAAGAGGATGACGCCGTGGGCGCACATATGCAACAAGGGCGAGCGGCGCCGGGCAATCTCGGTGGTGCAAAAGTAATTGAAAGAGTCCGGCGACATCACGAAGAGTTCCGTCAACCACCCGAGTTCGAACACCGTTTCTCGAAAGGTGGGATCGTCGTTGGTGACAAACACCACGACATCAAGGTCCGAGGTGAAGGTGCGGTCCGGACTGAGGGCGCTCCCCGCCAGGATGGCGCCGCGCGCGTGAGGAACGCGCTGGCAGGCAATGCGTAGCGCGTCGTGACGCGGATCGGACTCGGACACAGTTGATTCTCTCACCTGGTGTCCGAGATGTGTGCGACGCCCGAGCGACTGTCAGTGTTGCATACTGGGCGCATGGCCTTGCTCCCTGATCAACTCGATGGCGGCGACATTGAGTTGCGGCGTGCGCGCCCACCGATGGGCGACGCGATCTACGACGCCACGGTGGCGAGCTTCGACCAGCTTCACCAGTGGATGACCTGGGCGAACGATGTTCCCCGCCGCGCGACACTGGAGGAGTTTTTGAGCTCCGCAGAGATTCTCTTTGATCGAGATGAGGACTGCAACTACGCGCTCATCGAAAAGTCGAGCGGAGAGTTGGTGGGCTCGTCGGGCTTGCACTTCAAGGGCGATCGTGACTCCCGCGAGATTGGATACTGGGTGCGTTCGGACCGGACCGGGCGCGGGTACGCCACGAGCGCGGCGCGGGCGCTGGCAGAAGCCGCCTTTCGCTACTTGCCGATCGATCGAGTGATTATTCGCATGGATAAGGCCAACGTTGCCAGCGCGTCGGTGCCCCCAAAGGTTGGATTTCGTCTTCTCGGTGAAGAGGCGCGGCCACGGGAGACGCCCGGCCACACGGGAACCGGCCTCATCTGGGTTCGAGACCGCGACTCGCCCTAGCCCGTGGCTACGGGTTCGGTCGATGCGCCACCAGGGTGAAGGCCAAGGGCATCCGAGGACGATCGTGGGGGATAGTCCACGTTCCCTCGCCTGAGTCTTTGAGCCAGGGATACTGCGCCCACACCGTCCAGTCGAGTTCGTCGAACGCGTCAAGGACGAGGCCGTTGAAGCGCAGCGCTCCCCACAAATCCGAGAGCGAGTGATTCCACTCAAAGGTCGTGGTGCTCGAGATCGCCGTACCATCGGTGTAGGTCTCGTCGCTGTCAAACATGAGAGGCTCCTCGGATTCAAAGTAACCGAAAGTAAATCGCTCACCATCGTCATCGAGACAGTTGGCGAGGGGATGAACGTCGTGGACGTACAGGCGACCTCCGGGTTTGAGAAGTCGTGCCACCACTTCGGCCCACTGCTCGACACTGGGCAGCCAACAGAGCGAACCAAGACTCACGTAGACCACGTCGAAGCGTTGCCCGCTCAGGAGGTCGGGCGCGTCGTAGACGTTGGCGCAGAGGAAACGCGAGCGTTCGGCGAGTCCCGCGCGCTGGGCCAGCGTGGTCGCCTCTCTGATGGCGGCGCTCGAGAAATCGACACCCGTAACGGTGGCGCCGACGCGCGCGAAGCGCAGCGTGTCCGTGCCGAGGTGACACTGCAGGTGCACGAGCGACAGCCCCTCAACGCTTCCGAGCGCGCGGTGCTCGAGCGCCGTCGGACCCCGCTCGTCCCGCAGCCATCCTTCGATGTCGTAGAACTTTGACGCCACGTGAATGGCCGCTCGGTCATCCCAGTTCGCTCGATTCGCCGCGAGCCAGTCGTCCACCCGTTCACAGTACGCTGTGGCGTCGTGAACATCCGTGGGGCCCACGACGACGATTGGCCCTCGATCTACCCGATCTTTTCTGCCATCGTGGCGGCCGGCGAGAGCTACGCCTATCCGGCGAATCTCTCGTTGAACGAGGCGCGGGGATGGTGGATGGAGGGCGCACCGAGCCGGGTCATTGTCGCTGTCGACGAAGGCCGGATTGTGGGCTCGGCCAAGGCGGGGCCGAATCGTCCAGGACGTGGCGCCCACGTGGCGACCGCCAGTTTCATGGTGGACCCCAACGCGCAGGGCCGCGGGATCGGCAGAGAGCTCGCTCTCCACGTCATAGCGTGGGCGCGCACCGAGGGCTACAGCGCGATGCAGTTCAACGCGGTGGTCGAGACGAACGTGGGCGCCGTGCAGCTGTGGCGCAGCCTCGGGTTTGACATTCTCGCGACCGTGCCCGAGGCGTTCGATTCCAAAGAGCATGGATTGGTGGGCCTGCACGTCATGTACGCGCGGTTGTAGCCGACCCTCTGGATACGTCGTTACGTGCGCACGACCACATTGAGTGGCTCGTAACCGTGAGACATTCTCTCGACCTGCTCCTTGATGAGGCGGACCAGTCGAGGAAAGCTGGCGGTCGAGGCTCCTCCGACGTGTGGCGAGATCAGGACATTGTCGAGTGAGAATAACGGATGTCCATCGGGTAGCGGCTCGGGATCGGTGACGTCAAGCGCGATCCGAAGTCGTCCCGCGCGGGCGTGCTTCACCAGAGCCTCCGTGTCGGCCACGAGTCCGCGCGACACATTGACGAAGAGGCTGTCGTCGGGCATGAGCGAGAGGAAGGTGTCATCGACGAGATGAGTCGTGCTCTCATCGAGAGGTACCACGACGATCACGATCTCGGCGCGGGGCAACAGATCGGCCAACGATTCGAGTCCATATATCTCACCGTTCTCGTCAGATCGGGCCGTCCGCGCGAGGCGAGTCAGCGTGACTTCGAAGGGTCTCAGTCGTTCGGCGATCGCTTGGCCGACGCCGCCGTAGCCCACGAGAAGAACGCGCCGATCGGCCAGGCTTGGATACCACGCCCTCGCCCAGCGTCCCTGCTCTGCCGCGCGCACGAAGTCAGGTATCCCCCGCTGCGCGGCCAAGATAAGGGCGAGAGTCAGTTCAGCGGTCGAAGTCTCGTGCACACTGGCCGCGTTTGCGTAGACCACTCCCGGTGGAAGAAGCTCGGCGACCCCGTCGTAACCCAGCATGGGGCTCTGAACCAAACGGGTACGAACATCAGCCAACTGCGTGACCCAACTCATTCCCGCGAGATAGGGAGGAACCACGATGTCAAAGGCGGGAACAGGAGAGCGTCCCGACATGTCCCAGACCACGTACTGGACGTCCTCAGTGTCACCCAGCGCGCTCGCGAGGTTCGCGTCGGGGACGCTCACCAGTAAGGGGTCTCTCTTCGCCGCCGTCATGCGCGTCATCCTATGAGCGCATCGCGCTCACTCGGCGACGCTCAATCTGCCTGTAAGGACGTCGCGGACCATTTAAGATCGCTCTCCTATGACCATCGGCGGGACGGCTGCCTACGAACACGAACGAGGTCTTCCCCCGCTCGTCGAAGCGGCCCTAGACCTGGCCCGTTCGCGACAGTTCGACTGCTCGTGTCTGCCCTCCCAGGGACGATTGCTGCAGACGCTCGTTCGGGGACGCCGTGGCGCCACGATCGGTGAAACGGGAACGGGCTACGGCGTGGGGCTGGCGTGGATCGCGAGTGCGGTCGACCCCGAGTCCACGATGGTCAGCGTCGACAGAGACGAGGGACGCGCGAGGGACGTCGCGAAGCTCTTCGCCCACCTCCCCAACGTCACGATCGTCAACGGCGACTGGTCGCGTGTCGTCGAGTATGGGCCATTCGACGTCCTGGTGGTCGATGGAGGCGGCGCAGGCAAAAACTCCGGCGATGCAAGGCTGGAGCCGCGCGACGTTCTCCGTCCTGGCGGAACGCTCGTCCTTGATGACTTCTCGCCCCGCGACAGCTGGCCCCCAACCCATAACGGTGCGATTGACGAGGTACGTGTGCACTGGCTGGAGCACCCAGACCTCTTCTCGACGGAGGTCCAGATCTCACCAGACTCGGTGACGCTTCTCGGCTCGCGACGCTGAATTACCAGATTCCTTTGGCGACGACCACTAGTTGATGGATGGCCTCAAGGAGCACGTGAGGATCATCGCTGGATCGCCAGGCCACAAACTGCGAGGGAGCTCGGATAAGACCCGTCGCCACGTCGCGGAGATTGACGATTGTTTCGGGCGCACCGTTGACGACGACCAGCACGCCGTCAATGGGCGTTGCGGTGGTCTGGAGCACGAGGTTCATCGATTGAGCGAAGGCGTCAAAACGGATCCGATGGCCGAGCCGGATCTCGACGCCGAAGGTCTTCTCGGAGGCGCGAACAAGAAAGTCGAATCGTTGGGTGTTGGCGCTCATGTCGGGAAGCACCAAACCTCGTCCCGAGAGTTCCGCGTTGAGCGCCGCCCGCACGGCGGTCTCGTAGTCCTCCGGTATGGAGTAGGAGTCGGTCGGGGACGGATTGAACTTCAAGAAGCTTCTCGACAGTGACGTGTCGGCCACGGGCTGAGTTAACAGCGGGGTCGGCGTTTTGATCAAACTCTCAATCGCTTCGGCCGCACCCTCATCGTCTCCTTGAAGGCGCAGCTGTCGGGCCACGTTCAACGTGTCCATGACGATCTCGTTGGGGCCGATTTTGAGACTTCGAATCCCGTACCCGGTGATGGCCATTATCAAGAACGCGGCTCCCACCACGACGAGCGCGATGCTGCCGCCGTTGTTGTTCTTATAGAAGATGGCGAAGACGCCGGCTGCTATCGACAGAACACCGACGACGCCCGAGAGGATCCGCGACTCAGGCGTGAGCTTCTGGGGAAGGTGATCAATCTCCCCTGTCGCATCGCTGGCCACGCTCCGAGAATATGTCGCCCTCCCTTGATCCGCCCATAGCGCCATTACAGACCGCGGAAAACCCGACATTTCCTGGTCGGTCATAATCAAAGAGACCGCTCAACGACGCAGGAGCCCCGATGCCCATCAATGTCACGCCCATTGCCGGATTGAACCCGGAGATCAACGACGTGCGTCGTCGCACCGCCGATCTCGTCAACCTCGAGATCCTGCCCAATGAGGCCGTGCTGTGGCGTTCGTCGCGGGGTGCCGGGCACACCGACGAGGACCGCGCCGACGCGCGACGCGAAAGCCTTCACCTGCGCGAGAGCGTGAAGGCCAAGGTCGCAGAGGCGGGGCTATGGGCGCCGCATCTTCCCAAGGAGTACGGTGGCGCGGGACTCGACTTCTTGTCGCTCGCGTACATGTACGAGATTCTCGCGTACGCCGTGGGCGCGAGCGCGCTCTTTGGTATCGCTGCACCCAACTCGGGGAACGCCAGCATCCTGGTCAAGTACGGCACGGAGGAGCAGAAGGAGAAGTGGCTGCTGCCGCTCATCGCGGGCGAGATGGAGTCCGGGTTTTCCATGACCGAGCCAGAGCACGCCGGATCCGATCCGCGCTCGATCGCGACTGAAGCGGTGCGTGAGGGCGATGAGTGGGTGATTAACGGTCACAAGTGGTTTACCTCGAATGGCATCGACGCAGACTTCTTTATCGTGATGTGTCGCACGGTGGACGCCTCAGGAGAGTTGGGCTCCAACGGGCGCATGAGTCAGATCATCGTGCCCACGACTACCCCCGGAGTCAACATCGTCCGTGGCATTGGCATCTTTGGTCGCTCGACGTCGGATCACTGCGAGATTCGTTATGAAAACGTTCGCGTGCCCATCGAGAACACTCTCGGTCTGGTGGGCCAGGGTCACCAGGCGGCGCAGGATCGTCTGGGCGCCGGACGCGTGTACCACTGCATGAACTCGATTGGACAGATGTGGCGCGCCTTTGATCTCATGGTCGAACGTTCGCTGGTGCGTGAAGTGCACGGGGGTCTGTTGAAGGACAAGCAGTTCATCCAGGGCTTCATCGCCGAGAGCTTTATGGACCTCCAGTCCGCGCGGTTGATGACCATCAACGCGGCCGAGAAAGTGGCGAACGGCGACCCCGACGCGCGCACCGCCATCTCGGCTATCAAGGTCTTCGTGCCGGCCGCCTATCACCGCGTCGTGGACCGGGCCATCCAGGTCTGGGGCGGGGCCGGAGTGAGTAACGACCTCCCACTCGCCCAGATGTATCTCACCGCGCGCATTCTTCGACTCGCCGACGGCCCCGACGAGGTGCACAAGATACTGATGGCGAAAAACATCATTCACCGCTTCGAAAACGGCGAGGGATGGAACTTCGGTTCGTAAGTTTGCATAAATCCTGTTAAAGGGGCATTTGAGTGAGCCCATCCGCCGCGCGGTGATCACGGGTCGCTCGACGCCCCAACTAGAGAACGCTGGGTACAGATTTGGAATGCAATTACATATCCGTTGCAATCTAGGTTTCATGGGGTAACCCGAGGATGGGTTGCCCTCGAGTGAGATTCCTGATTGGAGGGGGAGAAGCGAATGACGGTGGGAAAGGGAGTCGGTGGAACGAGGCGCCACATCATCGAGAGCGCCGAAGTACTGCTTGCCCAACGAGGAAGTAGCGAACTTCACTTGGCGGATGTCGCCGAGCTCGCCCACGTCGGACTCCAGACGATTTACTACCACTTCGACTCGCGTACCCAACTCATCGCTGAAGCACAAGCCTCGGCGTATTTTCGACTCATTGCCCCGCTGCACGAGTATCTGGGTACGGCCGAGAAGGCTCTCGTGGATCGAGACGAGCCACGGTTCTGGCAAGCCTTAAGTGAGAACCTGGTGCTCGCGTGGTCCTACGGCAAGGACGATGACCAGTGGCGCATCACCAAACTCCTTGTCGATATTTGGGCCGATGAGAAGGCGCGCATCGAGTTCCGGGCGGGCGTGGAGATACAGGTAGGGCGCTGGATTAACGCGATCAACGCGGCGAAGCCGCTCGGTTGGATCCGATCGGATCTCGATACCTACGCTCTGGTGACGTCGTGTTGGGCCGCCTCCATTGGCCAAGCTCTCTTTGTCAACTCGGAGAACATTCACTACACCCCCGAAAGCATTCGTGATTTCTTCGTCGAGATCGCGCGGGCGCGGCCGGCGACGCAGAGTGCCGTGACGTCAGGCGACGTTCCAGAGTTAACGGCCACTGACGAAAGTCTGTAACGCCATGTCAGATGTTTTTGGCGTTGTATGTCGGAGAATGATTGGCATTCGTTGCGAGCGGACACGTTGGCCGCGATAATGAGGTTCACGTAGCGTGCGCGCGGCCCCGACAAAAATCGGGGACAAGACAAGGGTAGGTAGTGGATGACCAAAACGAGGCTCTCGTCGGTCAACTCCACCTCGCAGCCCTCCGCGGTCAAGGCGTACGAAACGGGTGGCAAAGCGGCCGCCACCCGACGCCGTCTCCTCGACGCGGCGGCCCAGGTGCTGGCCGAAAGAGGATTCGCGGGCATGCGGCTTTCCGACGTTGGCGAGGTCGCCGGGGTGCAGGCTCCGGCCATCTATTACCACTTCTCCAACAAAGAAGATCTCGCCTGCGAGGTGTTCGTCTCGGGCCTGGTTCGCTGTCGACTCACGCTGGAGAACACGCTGAAGGCCCACGAGGACGACGATCCCCTCGAACGACTGGCCATCGCGATCGACGCACATCTTCGCATGGCGGCGCGTCAGTCGGACTACGCCAGAGCCTGGATGCACCGCATTACCGGGGATGTGCCCGCTCAAGTGCAAGAGCTCTGCCAGCCCGACGAGCGTGCGTACGCGCGCGTGTGGACCCGTCTCATCACCGAGGCGAAAGAGGCTGATCTGTTGCACGATGATATCGACGTGAAGGTGGCTCAACAGCTCGTGGTGGGCGCACTGAACGCGCTCTCCTTCGCCTCAAAGCCCGGGCGAAGCTCAGTGGACACCATGATTCTGAACGCTCAGCAAATACTGCTCTCGGGCCTCTCCTTCGAAGAGCGCGACTGGTCGCACATCGACTCGAGCGAAGACTCTCTCATCTCGTCCTAGGGTCGTTTTCGCGACTGACTCCGCGACGATGATAGTAAGGACGACAGTATGTCTGACTCCTTAGCGCCCACTCCGAACGAATCGACGTCTCCCAGCGCGGGTCCACTGGCCGGTATTCGGGTTCTCGAGTTGGCGAGCGTGATCATGGGCCCCTACGCCGGTCAGCTACTGGGTGACCTGGGAGCGGACGTGATCAAGGTCGAGCACGACGCTCTCGACTCCAGTCGCGTCATGGGTGGCGGACCGGACCCCGAACTTTCTGGCATCGCGCTCAATCTCCATCGCAACAAGCGCTCTGTCGGCCTCGATCTGAAGTCGTCGGGAGGTCGCGACGTTCTCATGCGACTGCTCGCCACCTGCGACGTCTTGATCACTAACATCCGACCCTCCGCGCTCGCCCGACTCAAGCTGTCCTACGAAGACGTTGCGCCGTCGATGCCCCACCTGGTCTACTGCCAGTCCCAGGGTTTTCCCCTGGGCAGTGACGACGAAGATCGTCCGGCCTACGACGACATCATTCAGGCCATGACCGGACTGCCCTGGCTGAACGAAGAGGTCCTCGGCCAGACCGCGTTCGTACCGACGCTGATCGGCGACAAAGCCGTCGGACTCACCATCGCCTACGGGGTGCTCGCGGCCCTGGTGCACCGCGAACGCACCGGTGAGGGACAACGAGTCGAAGTGCCGATGTTCAACGCCGTCTTATCCTTCAACCTGGTCGAGCATCTGAGTCGAGCGACCGTACCGGGGGGTCCGGCGGGGTATGGCCGGATCATGTCGTCCAAGCGAGGACCGCATCGGACCCTCGATGGGTACGTCGCGATCATGCCCTACACCGACGCGAACTGGAGCGCCCTCTGTGGCGCGGTTAATCGGAGGGATCTTCTCGAGCGACCCTGGTTCGCCAACCACCAAAGTCGTCAGCGCGATCCCGACCGCGTCTTTGGGGACCTGGCCGAGATCGTGGCCGAGCGAACAACCAAGGAGTGGCTGGACATCTGTGCTCGCAATGACATTCCCGCGAGCGCGGTGCCCTCGCTGGACGAGGTCGTCAACGACCCCACGGCTCATCGTGGAGTTCTCGTCGACGCCGCCCATCCGCTGGTGGGCACGTATCGTCAGATCGCTCCGGCGGTCACGATGTCAAAGACTCCTGGGTCGGTGCGACGGCACGCGCCTCTGGTGGGCGAACACACCGTGGAAGTTCTGCGCGAACTGAGTTACTCCGACGATGACATTGCGTCACTGGTCGCGAGTGGCGCGGCCGGAGTGTCGCGAGGACGACGCGACGCGTCTCCCGACATCGCGTGAGGACCGGACCCTCCCCGTACGATTACCTCATTAGGCTTCTGCCGTGAGTGGGCCGCTGAAGGGACTAAGGGTTCTCGAGTTTGCCAGCATTGGCCCCGGCCCCTACGCCGCCATGTTGATGGCCGAACTGGGCGCGGACGTTCTTCGACTCGAGCGCGTCGGCGACTCCTCGAACCGGTCCCTCTCACCCGACCTCTTGAATCGATCTCGGCCGTCGGTGGGCGTTGACTTGAAGAGCGACGCGGGACGAGCGTTCGTGCTGAATCTCTCGGAGAGAGCCGACGCCGTCATTGAGGGATATCGACCCGGAGTCATGGAGCGCCTCGGCCTGGGTCCAGAGGTCTTGTTGTCGCGTAGTCCCCGACTGGTCTATGGACGGATGACTGGATATGGTCAGAGCGGGCCACTCGCCCAACGTGCGGGCCACGATATTAACTACATTGCCGTCTCGGGCGCCCTCTGGCCACTCGGTCGCGTGGGGGAGCGGCCTACGCCACCGATGAATCTCGTCGGAGACTTCGGAGGCGGTGCGTTGTTTCTCGTCATGGGTGTTCTCGCCGCGATCATCTCCGCGCGATCAAGCGGGGAAGGTCAGGTCGTTGACGCCGCAATGGTGGATGGTTCGGCCTCGATGCTCACGATGATGCACTCGTTTTTGAACGCCGGGTATTGGCTCGAGGAGCGCGGTGTCAACATTCTGGACACGGGTGCGCACTTCTATGACGTGTACGAGACCAGCGACCAGAAGTACGTCGCGGTAGGAGCGATTGAGGCGAAGTTCTATGACGAACTGTTGCGTGGTCTCGGACTCGACGCGACGGAGCTGCCGTCTCAGATGGATCGCACCCACTGGCCCGCGATGAAGGAGCGATTCTCCGATCTCTTCATTACGAAGTCTCGCGACGAGTGGACGGAGATCTTCGCCGATGTCGACGCGTGCGTCACGCCCGTGCTCTCGCCTCACGAGGCGGCTCACCATCCTTGGAACGCCGAGCGCGAGGTGTTTGCGCTCGAACCGGTCATCCAGCCAAATCCCGCGCCGCGCTTCTCTCTGACGCCCGGTTCCCTCGGCGAGTCGCCCTCGGGCGAATTTCCGAGCGAGAGCTTACAACGCTGGGGCTACAGTGGCGACGACCAGACGTCCCTGCGACAGAGTGGAACGATCTACTAACTCAGAGAGGTCGTGTGATGGGATCACTCACGCTCGCCATGTTTATGACGCTCGACGGATATACCGAAACATCGGACGGCGACATGATCGGTCCGGACTGGTCGGATGACCTGCGCACCCACTGGGCCGAGGTAAACGCCCGCGACGGGCAGATGTTGCTCTATGGTCGGGCCTCCTTCGAGTTCAACTCCACGTTTTGGCCCGCAATGGTGGACAAGGCGGCGACCGCGGACTTCCGCGCGTTCGCCGACGTCATGAACCGGCTCCCCAAAGCCGTGGTCTCCGACACCCTGAGCGAGGTCGGCTGGAACGCGAAGGTGTTGAGTGGACCGCTCGACGAGGCGCTACGGACACTGAAGGGCGAGTTTGCCGGTGAGATCGTGGCCGTCGGGGGAATGACACTGGCCAAGGGACTGCTCGCTAGTGACGAACTCGACGAACTGCGTCTTCTCCTTCTGCCTCAAACGGCTGTTCGTGGGCGCAGCATCTTCGGCGACGACGGGCTAGAGCGGCGCTTCAGCCTGGTCTCGAACCAGCCCCTCGACACGGGAGCGATCGTCCTTTCGTACCAAACGAGACGCTGAGCATCGGACCGCTTCGCGGGCGACGATTCCTTGACCGGATCACCCCTTGATCTGACACACTGGGTAAAGAGCCATCGCCCGGTTTTGACGAGCATTGAGGGGTCTCATGAAGCACATCACCCACTGGATTGACGGCAAGCCGTTTATCGGCGACGTGGAGCGCCACGGAAGGGTCTTTGACCCGTCGACCGGCCTTCAGAGCGGCGACGTCGATTTTGCCACCTCGGCCGAGGTTGACCTGGCGGTCGCGGCGGCCAAGGCCGCGTTTCCAGCGTGGCGCGCGACGTCACTCGCGAAGCGCACAGGAGTGATGTTTGCCTTGCGTGAACTGTTGGTGGCCCACGCCAGTGAGCTGGGAGACCTGATTGTCGCCGAGCACGGCAAGGTGAAAAGCGACGCGGCGGGCGAGGTAGCGCGTGGCCTCGACGTGGTGGAGTTCGCCTGCGGCATTGCTCAACTCATGAAAGGAGAGTTCAGCGAGAACGCCTCGACGGGTGTCAACGTGCACTCACTTCGCCAGCCCCTTGGGGTGGTTGCGGGAATCACGCCTTTCAATTTTCCAGCGATGGTACCGCTGTGGATGTTCCCCCTGGCTATCGCGGCGGGCAACACGTTCGTCCTAAAGCCCTCGGAGAAGGATCCCTCGGCCTCGACGATGTTGGCCGAGCTCGTCGCAGAGGCGGGAGTGCCTCATGGCGTGTTCAACGTCGTTCACGGTGATCGCGTGGCGGTCGATCGCATTCTCACTCACCCCGATATTGCTGCGGTGAGCTTTGTGGGCTCGACGGCCGTCGCTCGCTACATCTATGAGACGGCGGCGCGCGAGGGCAAGAGAGTGCAAGCTCTGGGTGGGGCGAAGAACCACATGGTCGTGCTGCCCGACGCGGATCTCGCCGACGCCGCGGAGGCGGCGGTCAGCGCGGGGTTTGGCTCGGCCGGCGAGCGCTGCATGGCCGCTTCGGTTCTGGTGGCGGTCGGCGGGTGTGGTGACGAACTGGTGGAGCGCATCAGGGTTCGCGTGTCGCGACTGACGGTCGGACCCGGTACCGATGCGGCGTCCGAGATGGGACCGCTCGTCACCCTGGAGCACCGCGACAAGGTCGCTTCGTACCTCGGCCTGGGAGAAGACGAGGGTGCGAGCGTCGCCATCGACGGCCGCAGCCCCGACATCGCGGGCGACCCGAACGGATTTTGGCTCGGACCCTGTCTCATCGACAACGTCACCGAAGACATGAAGGTGTACACCGACGAGATCTTTGGTCCCGTGCTCTCCCTCGTGCGCGTGGACACACTGGACGACGCGATGGGGCTCATTGACCGCAACGGCTATGGCAACGGGGCCGCGATCTTCACCAGCGACGGCGCAGCGGCGCAGCGTTTCGAAACGGAGGTGGACGCGGGCATGGTGGGGATCAACGTGGCCATTCCCGTCCCCGTCGCGTACTACTCCTTTGGCGGCTGGAACAGCTCGCTGTTCGGTGACCTCCACGTCTATGGACCGGACGGCGTGCGCTTCTACACGCGCGGAAAGGCCGTCACCAGTCGCTGGCAGAACATCGGCCAACACCACTCGTCGCTGAACTTTCCCAGCAGTGGGCCCTCGACTCAAGCTTCCCGGGGAGACAAGTAGTCGCTCGGCTTCGCTCGTTTATGACCGCCTCGATATCTCATTAACCCCGACACCAAGCGTTCGACTCTTGGACTAAGCGCCTCTGCTCTGGCCGCCGTCCTCTGGGGATTTGGCGGCATCTTCGTCGCCCTCACCTACGCCTCGGGCCTGGTAGTCGCGTTCTATCGACTGTGGCTGGGGGCAGTCGTGTTGACCTTCATCGTCTACGCCCTGGGGAAACGACTCACCTGGTTGACGCTGCGCGCGACGTGGTTGGGCGGTCTCTTCTTGGCCGGCGACATGACCATGTTCTACAGTGCGGTCCGACTCACCAGCATCGTCGACGTGTCGGTCATTGGCGCTTTTCAACCCGCGCTGGTTCTCATCGCGGCGCGTCCGCTTTTTGGCGAACGAATGAGTCGCACCGACGTCGGCTGGATAGTTCTCGCCATGGCCGGTGTCTCGGTCGCCGTCATCGGACCAGGCGCGTCTGGTCACGATCGAGTGCTGGGCGACCTGCTCGCGCTCGGCGCCCTGGTGAGCTTTTCGGCCTACTGGCTCATCTCGAAGCACGCGAGGGAGCAGATCGACGCCATGGAATACACGGCGGGCGTGACGATCTTTGCCGCGCTCGGCGCGACGCCGATCGTTTTGCTCTCGAGCCAATCCCTCGGTCGCGTTCACCCGGGCGACTGGATCTGGATCGCGCTGCTGGCGGTGGTTCCAGGAAGTGGCCACCTCATCATGAACTGGGCTCATCGTTTCGTCGACGCCTCCATCTCCTCAGCCATTAGCTGTCTCGCGCCCCTGGTCGCCGCCGTCGTGGCGATACCAATACTTGGCCAATCGCTCTCCTGGTTGCAGGTGGGCGGAGTCGTAGTCGGGCTCTCAGCCATCGCCGTCGTCGCGGCGCGCCATCGCGAGCCGGCCACGCCCCCGATCGACTAATAGGGGACGACCAGGTCCTCAAGGTTCGAAAGACTGCGGCTCAGGATGGGGCGCGACCACTCGCCTCCGCGCAAAATTCGCTGACCATCGGCCGGCACGCGGGTGC
Source organism: uncultured Acidimicrobiaceae bacterium (assembly GCA_963756325.1). GTDB lineage: Bacteria > Actinomycetota > Acidimicrobiia > Acidimicrobiales > RAAP-2 > RAAP-2. Next base: position 26,750 of record CAVWNE010000013.1, on the reverse strand, counting down.
AGTCGAAATAGGCCACCACGTGGGTCGCGTTGGTGTTGGGCGCGAGACGCCAGCCCCAGCGATGATTCCAGCTTTCCTCGACCACGTCGTGGCGACGGGGCGCCCAAGCAATCTCGCGGCCGGGGAGGTACGCGACCACCTCGCTGCGCATCTCGTAGTCGCCGAACTCGTCGTTGTGCATGCGCACGACGAAATAGTCGCCCGCCGCTTCAATCGGTGAAGCGTCGCTGTCGCGAACCATGGTCGAGCCGTCGAACTCACGATGGCGACGCGGGTCTCTCAGCACCTCAAAGATCGCCTCCGCGGGCGCGTTGATGCGACGCGACTCCGAGATCACCAAGGGGTTCGATAAGTCAACGAGGTCGACCACCCAGCGAGACTAGCAACACCGTGCCGACCTACTTGAGGCGAAGACCTTCGAGCTCCTCGTAACGAAAGCACTCGCGCACGTGGTCGTTGACCATGCCACTGGCCTGCATGAACGACAGGCAGATCGTGGCGCCTACAAACTTGAATCCGTCTTTGCGCAGCTGTGTGCTCATCTGCGTGGCGCTTATCTTCTCGTCGTCCGTGGCCGTGCCGAGAGACCACACGTAGTTGGAGAAGCTCCCGTGTTGGCGCTGCATGTCGAGAACGGCCTGGGCGTTGGTGATCACGGAGACGATCTTCTGGCGATGACGTACGACACCGTCGTCGCTCATAATGGCCTCGACTCGCGCGTCGTCAAAGCGGGCGACCGTTCTCGGATTGAACCTCTTGAATGCGCGACGGTAGCCCTCGCGACGTCGAAGCACGGTGATCCAGCTCAGACCCGCCTGAGCCCCTTCGAGCGTTAGGAGTTCGAAGAGTTCGACGTCGTCGTGGGTGGGAACACCCCACTCATCGTCGTGATATCGCACGTAGAGTTCGTCAGTGCCGCACCACCCACAGCGCACGCGCCCGTCGTCTACGGTCACCGTGTCCTCGGCTGTTCAGCTCGTTACGATCGGCTGGAGGCCGGCGATGACGATGCCCACGCAGCGCTGCACTGCTTGGTCGTCCGTTCCTGACTGCCCGGCCGCGTGACACGTTCCCATGACCAGATTCATGATGTCCTGGGTGTCCACGTCCCCGCGAATGGCTCCGGCGTTGACGGCTCGCTGTCGAAGCACATCAATGCGAGCCAACAGCTCATCTACTCGGTCAGCGAATCGCGCCTTGAAGTCGAACCCCGACTGCTCAAGCGCTTCGAACAGATCCTTTTTGTCCGACGCCTGACGCGCGAACTCTCGTAGAAACGCATCCAGCGCTTCGCGAGGGTCGGCCGCGAGATTGGCGATGTACGAGTCGGCGGTTGTGATGAGCTCATCGATGCGCGTGACCACGATGGCTTCGTAGAGAGCTTCTTTGGTGGGGAAGTGGCGATAGAGCGTGCCGATACCGACTCCGGCACGTTCGGCCACGAGGTCGATGGGAACCGTCACGCCGTCCAACGCGAAGATCTCTTCCGCGGCGGCCAGGATCTTGTCGTGGTTTCTCTGGGCGTCTGCGCGCTTGGGTTTCGTGGCGATCGCGTCGCCTTCGGTAGTAGTTCCGCTCGGGTTGTCCACGCGCGAGGTACCAAGGGGGCCTGCTGGAACTGACACCGTCAAAAACCTCCCGTGGGACTTGACAAACGGAACGACCGTTACTATTATCTTAACCGGAACCACTGTTCCGTATATGTCCGAACCGCTTGTATCCGAAGTTTAGTCGAAAATCAGCGAAAAATCGCTGCTGAGATCGAAGCCCCCCGGCAGAGAAGGAGAGTCTGGTGACTACCAACCAACTCAACGAAGTATCCGAGGTCCCCGACGGTTCCCTGGACCCCAAGCGCTACTGGGCGCTCGCGGTGATCGGCATCGCCCAGCTGATGATCGTGCTGGACGCTTCCGTGGTCATCGTGGCGTTACCTTCGGCGCAGCACGCCCTTCACATCTCGATCGCCAATCGTCAGTGGGTGATGAGCGCCTACACCCTGGTGTTTGGGAGCCTGTTGCTCTTAGGAGGGCGAGTCGCCGACTACCTCGGCCGTCGCCGAGTCTTCATCATCGGGCTGCTCGGTTTCGGGGCGGCGTCCGCCGTCGCGGGTCTGGCCCAAAACTCGGCCATGCTCTTTGGGGCTCGCGCCCTGCAGGGTAGTTTCGCCGCGGTCATGGCGCCCGCCGCTCTGTCGCTGCTCACGGTTACCTTTACCGAAGCGCGCGAACGTGCTCGCGCCTTTGGCGTCTACGGCGCGATCGCCGGCAGCGGCGCCGCCATCGGCCTGGTACTCGGGGGAGTGCTGACCCAGTACGCCTCGTGGCGCTGGACCCTCCTCATCAACACTCCTATCGCCTTGATCGCCGCACTCATGGCCAGCCGCGTGATTCGTGAGAGCCGCGTGGAGGTTCGCCACAGTTACGACTTGCCGGGGGCCGTCACCTCAACCGGTGGGCTCTTCCTCTTGGTGTACGGCTTCACGATGGTCGTCTCGCACGGCTGGAGCTCTCCGCTGGTGCTGTCGCTCCTGGGCTCCGCCCTCGTTCTTCTGGCCGCCTTCGTGGTCATTGAGATGCGCGTGGCTCACCCGCTGCTGCCTCTCAAGGTGATTCTCGAGAAGAACCGCGGCGGCTCGTTTCTGGCCTCGCTCCTCGTGGGGATCGCTCTCCTCGGTACGTTCCTCTTCTTGACCTACTTCCTCCAGGGAATCCTGGGCTACAGCGCTTTGCGCACCGGGTTCGCGTTCCTCCCGTTCTCGGGCGGCATTATCTTGGGCGCGACGCTCGCGAGTCGCTTCCTCCCGCGCACCGGACCCAAGGCGCTGATGGTGACAGGACTCTCCTTGGCCACGCTCGGGCTCTTCGCCTTCACGCGCCTCGGAGTGCACAGCTCGTATCTCAGTCACGTCCTAGGACCAGAGATCCTCGTCAGCATCGGCATGGGGCTCGCCTTCGTGCCCATGAACTCAACGGCGCTCTTCGGCGTCGATGAGGACAGTGCGGGAGTCGCCAGTGCGCTCGTCAATACGACTCAGCAAGTTGGTGGCGCACTGGGCACCGCCTTCTTGAACACCGTGGCCGCGTCATCAACGGCGGCGTTCTTGCTTACCCGAGTCGCCTCCACCTCGGTCACGAGGTCGGCCACCGTGCACGGATACACGACCGCTTTTGAGGTCAGCGCCCTGTTGGTCGCGACGGCGGCCGTCGTCGCGGGTGTCCTGGTGGGCACGCGTCGCCACCACGAGGTATCGGCCGGAAACGAGAGCGCGGAAGAGCGCACTTTGGCCTTCGTCGGCGAAGAGGTCTAGCGGGCGATTGCGCCGTGACGACTTAGTTGCTCGGCATCTTTTGCAGCATGGCCACTAAGTCGTCACGGCGGTACCCGTGTTGGCGAGCGACGTCGATGAGTTCTTTCATCTTGAGAGCCACGACGCCACGGTCGGGCTGACCCGTCACTCGAATAGATCGACCACGACCCATCTCGACGACCCCCTCGTCGCGTAAGACTCGCAGCGCGCGCAGAACGGTATTGGTGTTGACGCCCAGCTCGGCGGCCAAGTCTTTGGCCTGAGGAATACGGTCTCCGGGACTCGCCTCGCCGTCGGCGATCGCGCGACGAATCTCTGCCGCGACTTGCTCATGGAGCAACGTAGGATCACTTCGATCGAGTCGCGAGAGGCCCAAGGACTCGTCATCTCCTCCTGAGAGATCAGACTTGCTAAAACTCATGAAAACAATTATAGTGGCTTCATGTCCATCATCACCCGTCCCCCCGAGCACCTAAGTCCATCGACTGAATCGATGTCACGCGAGCCGCTGGAGCTCCTGTTTAAAGAGGCTCAGCAACGCGCCCGTCGACGCAAGTTGCGCTGGATGGCCGCGGCCGCGGCGACGGTTCTCATCGCCGGGGTGGTGGCGGGAGTGACCTACGGAGCGGGTGGTTCCACCGCTCGAGGACACGGCCCGGTGCCGCCGCTCGCACTCACCAGCGCCAAGGTGTTGACCTGCCAGGGTACGGATGTCGTTCGTCCTCGCACCTACATCATCACCTGCGCAGACGGGTACACGCAGCTCACGAACACGCACTGGTCTACCTGGACGTCTACCAAAGCCGTGGGCACGACCACGTTCGCCATGAACCTGTGCAAGCCCTACTGCGCGGCGTCAAAGATGACGTACTACCCACACAGCGCCGTTACCTTGACGTCGCCGGTGTCGACGAAACACGGCTCGCTGTTCTCGTCGCTGACGGTTCGCTACCAAAGCGGCGGTCACTCGCGCGTCTTTCACTTCTCGTACCGTGGAGACCCGGCCTTCAAATAACGCGTGACGAAAAGTCCTAAACGCATGTGTCGGCGACGTGTCCAGTCGGAGAGAACGACGAGGGGGCGCTCACCAGGTCGGCCAGCGTGCGGGCAGCGGTCCCGGCGGTCCGTCGGGTTGGGGGAGTCCCGGTCGTGAGCCGAGGGCCGCGAGCAAGGTACTGAAGTTGAGACCGTAGGCCGTTGAGTTCTTGCCGTTGAACTCGAGGTGCGCCGCTGCGTGCTGAATAGGCCCGGGCGGAGCGGCCCAGCCTGTTTCGAGACAGGTGGCCGCGTCGTGCAACCGACCAACAATGGTGGTCGGCGTCACGTGCTGGCCGACGGACACGGTGGGCGTCACGTCCTCCGCGTCATAGACGTAGAGGCCCTTCGCTGGGCCGCTCGTGAGACGATAGGAGATGAACACGCCGCTCGGCCAGCCCGAGGCGTACACGGTGGCCACCACGCCGTCGCCGATCGCGTAGACCGGTCCCGACGCGCAGTAGTCCACTCCTTGGTCAACCTCTTGGGGCCACAACGACGTCAGTGCGCGAAGGGGGTTGTAGTAACCATCCAGCGGTGTGTCGTCGACCGCTTCGTAGTAGCCGCCCGTCGTTGAGTCAATCGCGAGACCACTCGCGAATCCCCCTAAGGGCATCGTGCGCGAGAGTGCGATGGAGCCGTGTGAGGCCACGCCGACGCCCTCCACCGCGCCATTCGCGTGCAGCACGTAGTACCCCGACCCGTCCGCTAGCGCGGCGAGCGCGGTGACGGGATTGGCGCCGTGGGTCGACACCGCGAAGGAGGTTGGGGCGCCGTCGCCGGTTGCGTCAAAGGCGGCGACTCCGCCCGTCGAGGTGGCGATCCAGTATCCCCCGGTCGCGTCGTCCACGGCGATCGCCACCGCCAGCACCGGCGCAATCGTGGTGTAGCGAAGTGCTCCCGCGAGCGAGCCGTGTGACTGCACACCGAACCCGTACACCGCGCCGTTCGCGCGAAGCACGTAGTAGCCCGCGCCGCTGGGCGCCGCGGCGATGGCCACGGCGGCGGGGTGCTGGCCCCACCCGCCCGAGGGGACGAGCTTCTCGCCGTAGGAGGGCGCGTTGAACGCGGTGACCGCGCCGTTCGACGAGAGGACCCAGTAACCGCCGGTCGAGGCGTCCAGCGCTATTCCGGTCGCCGTGATTCCAACGGGCAAGTTATCGGTCTCGAGCGACCCGTAGTTGGTAGCACCATAGGCATCGACCTCTCCGTTCGCGCGAAGTGCGTAGTAGCCGTCACCGGTGGCCGTCGCGGTGATGGCCACTACCGCCGATCCCGAGGTCGCGGGAGAACCGCTAGAGGGAGCGTCGAAGGCCGACACGGTGGTCGACGGCACCGCGGAAGCGACAGGCAGGTCCGGAAGGAAAAGCGCCGACAGTGAGATCAACGCCAGCACGCAAGCGACCGTGGTCGCGCGTCGACTAAGGGACACGTGGCTCCGATGGCGGGAGAGAACGATTCGCCTTGGTCGGGTCAGAAACGCCGTCTCGAGTCTCTTCCACGTACGCACTATCCATCGATGAGGTCAGTTCGAGACGCGAAGCCCGTCCAGCACCATGGCGAGTAAACGTTCGCCCTGTTCCTTGACGAGCGTGGGACCGGTGCACATACCCCCGACCAACAACATGAGATCCGTCCCGTCGATATCGGATCGCGCCACGCCCGCGCGCTGCGCGTTCTCCAGTACCAGCGCGAAACTCGCTTCGACTCGATCGCGCGAACTCAACCTCAGCTCTGGATTCTTCTCGAACGACTCACGCAACTCGGTGAGAAATACTCGCTTGCCGAGGGAGTAGTGCAGAAATGAGTCGAGCCAGTTGACCAATGCCTCCCAGGGCGCATAGTTCGCGACCGCCTTTTCGGCGGCGAGGAGTAGTTCCTCCACATCGGTCCGATAGACCGCCTCGACCAAATCGATCCGACGTGGGAAGTGTCGATACAGAGTTCCGGCCCCCACTCCGGCCTGAAGAGCGATCGCCTCCATCGACGCCTCGCTGCCCTGCAGCGCAAAGACCTCGCGCGCCGCGACCACCAATCGGTCATGGTTTCTCTGGGCGTCCGAGCGGATCGCGCGGTGGGCGCTTTCGTCCATGGGCTCGCCGTCAGTCGGCACTTCGGGTGTGGTCACTGGGGGAAGCCTACGTCTCGTTCCCTTTTATTTGTTCGCAAACGACACGATCCGGAGGCACTCTCCGTATAGTTATGGAAGAAGTCTCCGTTTCTTGACCCAGGAAAGGTGCTTGGCCAATGCCCTCCTCAGTTCCCACGACGCGATCTGTTCCCGGCGACGCTGAGTCCCATCCCGCGACCGCAAACGTCAGGGGCGGTTCGATGATTCAAGGTCCACTGGCCGGTCGCTACTCGGCCGTCGCCACGATGGTGATGTTCGCGCTGATCCCGTATCTGGCGTTGTCCGCGGCGCTCGGACCGTTGACGCCGATCATCTCGAAGCAACTCCACATGTCGACACAGACATTCAGCCTGGGCGCAGGTCTCGCGAACGCCGCCTACGCGCTCGGCACCGTTCTGGCGGTGCAGTTCGCACAGCACTTCCCTCAGCGACGGATGCTGGTTCTCTACGCGATAGTGCTCGTCATTGGATCGGTGCTGACCGCCTCGGCCACAGATGCCTCGATGTTCATCACCGGCCACATCCTCCAGGGTCTCTGCACCAGTCTTCTCTTGATCTCCGCCGTACCACCGTTGGCCATTGGCTATCCCGCCAACAAGTTGCGCGACACCGCCGTGATCATGAACATGTGTATCTTCGGAGCCGTCGCCCTTGGACCGCTCGTGGGTGGCATCCAGGCCGAGTCGCTTGCCTGGCGCCCCTTGTTCTGGATCGTCGTGGGCATCGCAGTCGTCGCGTTGATTCTTGTGCTGTTGACCTTTGAAGACTCTCCGGCGGCCAACCCCGATGCGCCACGCGACCCGCTGGCGATCGTGCTCGCCGCCACTGGTTGCGTCGCGGCCTTCTTCGGTGCGTCCGAGCTCACGAGTCATGCGCTACTCAACGTCGAGACGATCGTGCCGCTGCTCGGCGGTCTTGGGCTCATCATCATCCTGGTCGTCTATCAGTTCCGAGCGAAGACGCCGCTCTTGACGGTGAAGGCGATGCTGACGAGCTCGATCCCAGTGGCGGGAATCGTGGTCGCGCTCTTCGCCGCGGCGGCTTCCGTGTCTGCGACCGCGCTGACCGTCGGCGTACTGGAGTCGCGCTACAGCCCGTTGCACATTGGGCTCCTCTATCTGCCCGAAGTCGCCGGCGCCGTGATCTCGGCGATCGCGCTCGGCCTCGTCATCCGTAAGCGGGCGGTGCAGTACTTGCCACTGGTGGGCATGATGGTTCTGGCGGCCGGGATCATTGTCTTTCGAATCTCCGTTCCCTCCAGTCAGGCCATGACGCTCCTGGGCTCTGGGCTTACGGGGATTGGACTCGGTGCAACCGTGGCGCCGGCGTTGTTCGTCGCGGGATTCTCTCTGCCCGCGGCCAATCTCCAGCGGGTCTTCGCCATTGTCGAGTTGTTCCGCGCGGTCGCCGCCTTCATGGTCGCTCCGATCTTCATCCACTTCGCCGCCGCCACCGGCGGCGGTCTCGATGCGGGCACGGCGATCGCGTTGTGGGTCGGGCTCGGCCTCGCTCTCGGCGGGGCGATCATCGGAGTGGTCATCTATATCGTGAGTGGCGCGCGTCCCCAGACACCGGACCTGGATCTCTTCCTCTCTCAGACCGCTCCCGCCTGGGAGTCACCGCCGCTGTTCGCGAAGCTTCGTCGAATAACGCCTGAGACGAGGGTCCCGGCCATGGCGGGCGCTCCTGGTGGCAACGATGACTGACGCATCCGCCCACGTCCACGCTGCTTCGTCGACGGCTCCGATCCTCTTCGCCTACGACGGCTCCACTCGCTCGGCGCTCGCCATCGAGCGCGCCGGGCACGAACTCGCGAGCGGCCGCGACGCCTTCGTGCTCTGTGTGTGGCAGCCCGGCGGCGTCGGTTTTGTGCCCGTCACCACACAAAACTTTGACGCTAACTCAGCGAGCGATGTTCGCCGGGTCGCGCAAGAGACCGCCGACTTCGGTGCGTCGCTCGCCCGCAACGCCGGGTTTCGTGCGCAGGGCGTGACCGCCGACGCGGCGCCCACGTGGAAAGGCATCGTTCACACCGCGCAAGAACACCAGGTCAGTCTCATCGTCATGGGTGCCCACAGCCACGCGGGACTCGTTGGTCATCTCCTGGGCAGCGTGTCGAGCGCCGTCGTGACGCACGCGCCCTGCTCGGTGATGGTCGTCCACCAGGAGTCCTGAGCCGTATCTTCACCGAGTTTTACTTGGATTTGCCACTATTTTCCTGCGGTGAGATTAAGGTCGTTTGCACTGTGCACGCAGTGAACGGAGAGCACTAATGGCCAATCCAGCCCTAGCGGATCGACGGATACGAGACTTCACCCGGGTAGACAGCACGGGTCAGCGCATGACGCGTTTGGGCGTCGCGCGGGCGCTCGGCGATATTTACACTTTTCGGCCTAGTGGGCGCGGGGTTCGGGTGGCACGAGGGAGTTGGTGCGCAGATTACGAGCCGCACGGAGACCCTGATATTTGTCGCCATTATCGCGGCTTTGATTTTATCGTTCGTGATTATGTCGCACCCCAAGTTGGCCCGCTCACTCGGCGTGGTCTACGCGGTACTTGAAGGGTTCGCGGTGGGTGTCATCTCCGCCGCCTACAACGCTCAGTATCACGGGATCGTGGAGGAAGCCGTCGGCGCCACGTTCGGGGTCGCGCTGGTTGTCTGGTTTCTCTATGGGACCGGGATCATCAAGGTGACTGAGCGACTCACTCGGATCATCACCATGGCGGTACTCGGCGCGCTTGTGTTTTACGGCGTGACCCTTCTCGTCATGGCCTTTGGCGGACCCGATCTTGATGGCGGCGGCGGCATACTCGGCATCGGCATCTCGTTGGTATTGGCGGCCGTCGCCGCCTCTACGTTCCTGCTCGACTTCGATCGCATCGACAAGCTCGTCGCTGCGGGCGCCGGTCACGAGTACGACTGGTACGGCGCCTTTGGACTTCTCATCAGCTTCATCTGGCTCTACCTAGAAATCTTGAATATCCTGGGGCGCCTTCGCGGTGGCGGGGGATCCGTTCGTCGCTAGAGGCGGTCGCGTCTCGCCAATGTCATCTGGGCACGAGGAAGCGGTGTGAACAGCGTTTTTCCCAAGGCATGTAAAAGGTACTTGACATTCTGATCCCATGTAAAGTACCTTTTACATCATGAAGAATGACGTGCGCGAACAGCGCGGGGCGCGAGGCATGTCGCAGGTCGAACTCGCCGCGGAGCTGGGCGTGTCACGGCAGACGATTATCGCCATCGAGAGCGGAAAATACTCTCCGTCACTTCCGTTGGCGTTTCGCATTGCACGATTCTTTGATCTGCCGGTCGAGAAGCTCTTCGACCCCGATGATGAGGAGATAGACGTATGAACAAGCGACACCCGCGCTTTTTGGCACCGTTCGCCACTCTGATGGCCGGAACGATCGTGGCCGGTGCGGTGGCCATCGGTCATACCTGGGCCGGGGCGATAGCGACCGAAGTGGTGAGCGTGATCGTGAGCGGGATCTACTACGTGGTCACCGGTAGCGACAGTGACATGGGCGCCATCTACCGACAGCGGACCGATGAGCGCCAACGCGAAGTGCGCCTGAAGGCAATCAAACTGGCCTTTACCGTCATGATGATCACCACCTTCGTGATCGCCGTGATCATGGTCGCTCTGGGTGATCAGTACTGGCAGGAAGACGTCCTGTGGTGCGCGGGCGGATTGACGTTTCTCTTTGGACTCGCGCGCTACGGGGCGCACGAACCTCGCAGCCTTCAAACTGGCGGGATCATGGGTGCTGACCGTTCTCCAGAGTCGTCACCGGTCTTAGAGACTCGCGTCGAGGGGTGAGCGGACCTCGCTAGTCGTCGCTGGGTGCGAGGGCGAGGTCGACGGGGAGAACTGTCTCGCGATGAAGGTGGCGTAGGGCGAGCCATCCGATGAGGCAGGCCGCAAAACACGACGCGGCCCCCACGCCGAGTCCGACTCGCGCGCCGGCGGAACTGGTGATCCATCCAATGACTGGACCGCCAATGGGCGTCGAGCCCATGAAGGCGACGGCCCACAAGGCCATGACCCGGCCTCGCATTTGCGGTTCCGTGTTCAGTTGCAGGGTCGAGTTAGCCATCGCCAAGAACGTCACGCTGGCAAACCCCACGACCGCAATGGCGACGAACTCGATCCCGAGGAACGGAGCCAAGGCGGCGAAGGTCATGCAGACTCCAAAGACGAGCGCCGCACGAGAGAGGGCGCGCGAACCCGTCTTTCCGCGCGCGGCCGTCCAGAGACCCCCGATCACCGCGCCCGCACCCATGGCCGCTAACAACAGTCCGTAGGTCGCGGAACTGCCGTGAAAGACTTTCCCCGCCACAATAGGAAGCGTGACTTGAAACTCATAAGCCAACATACCCACGAGCGCCATCATGGCCAGGGGAATCGCCAGTTTCGGCGTCTTGGCCACGTAGCGGAAGCCTTCAAGGAGCTGACCCTTGGCGCGAATCGTGGGCTCACTTGGATTCAGCGTTGAACGATCCATGGCGACCAAGGACGCCACTACGGCGATGAAACTTAGAGCGTTGAGGGCGAAGCACCAACCTTCTCCGACCCAGGCGATGAGTACACCCGCGATTGCGGGGCCGACCGCGCGAGCAACGTTGTTCATGGTGGAGTTCAAGCTGACGGCGTTTCGAAGATTGTCGGGGCCGACCATCTCCAAGACGAACGCCTGGCGTGAGGGGTTTTCGAACGCGTTGTTGAGGCCGAGGACCACGGCGAGCAGACAGACGTCGAGGTAGGTCACTACGTGAAGAATCGACAGGATGGCGAGCGCTGCGGCTTGTAGTCCCATCATCGACTGGAGACCAATCATTAAGCGTCGCTTGTCTACGCGGTCAGCGATCACACCGCCGTAGGGTCCCAGTATCAAAACGGGCAACGTCTGCAAGGCCACCACGAAGCCAATGTCGGTGGCCGAGTGAGTCAGGGTGAAGACGAGCCACGACTGGGCCGTCGTTTGCATCCACGTGCCAATCAGCGAAGTGGTCTGTCCAAAGAAGAATTTCCGATAGTTCGAGTTAGAGAGGGAGGAGAAGGTCCGCCGGGCGGACGCGTGCACGTTCACAGATCGCGGGTCCTTAGAGAGTCGACAAGGGTTTCTAGTGCGGGGAGGGCCTCGATGATGATGCGTCGTTGATCCGCGGGAAGCTTGCCAAGGGCGTAGAAGAGCGCGTCGGTGCGTTCGTTGCGCATCTCCTCATGGAGAGCGCGGCCCTTCTCCGTTGCCGTCAAGTGCACGACGCGCGCGTCAGCCTCGTCCGGGCGCCGGGTGACGAGCGCGGCGGCTTCCAGGTGTCCCAAAATGCGAGACAACATCGTGGGGTTAATGCCTTCCTCGGCGGCGAGTTCGGAGAGGCGCAGTGATCCACTTCGCACAATTGTCGCGAGGACTTCACGCTGGCTCGGCGGCAAACTACCGTCGGCGTGGGCGAGGCGAAGGGTGCGTCCCAGTCGACCGACGATTTTCCTCAGTCGTTCGGCGGCTTCCACTCCGTTTCGAGTGGTCTTTGTCTGAACGAGGTTGGAGGCCATGCAACCATTCTAGCAATAGTTGCCTGCTGGCAAGCATCTAATTTCGATGTGACCGCCGCGCGATCACGGCCACGGGATAGTCCCGCGAACCCGTGGTGGAGACGAGATTCGCGGGACTTTCAGCGTGTTAGTGGGACTTTGGTCGAACGTCAGGCCAGATCGAAGCGATCGAGGTTCATCACCTTGCTCCACGCCGCGACGAAATCGTTCACGAACTTCAACTGGGCATCACTGGATGCGTACACCTCGGCGATCGCCCGTAGCTGAGAGTTGGAGCCAAACACCAGGTCCGCGCGACTGGCCAACCACTGGAGGTCGCCGGTGACGCGACTGCGTCCTTCAAAGATGTCTTCAGCCGCCGTCGTCGCGCTCCACTCGGTACCCATGTCCAGAAGGTTCACGAAGAAGTCATTGGTCAGTGACTCGCGACGGTTGGTGAAGACGCCCACTTCGCTCTGTTGATAGTTGGCGTTCAAAACTCGAAGGCCGCCGAGCAACACGGTCATCTCCGGCGCACTCAACGTCAACAAGCGTGCTCGGTCCAACAACAGATCCTCGGCCGGACGAGACTGGCCGTGACCGAGGTAGTTGCGAAAGCCGTCCGTCGTCGGTTCGAGAACTTCGAACGATTCGACGTCCGTGTCCTCTTGCGTCGCGTCCGTGCGGCCCGGAGAAAAGGGAACTTCCACATCACGGCCCGCCGACTTCGCCGCTTGCTCGACCGCGGCGCACCCGGCGAGCACGATGACGTCGGCCAGCGAGACAGCCTTTCCGTCAGTGCGAGACGCAGTGAAACCCTTTTGTATTTCTTCCAGGGTTGAGAGCACCGCGCCTAACTCGGTGGGGTTATTGACGTCCCAATCTTTTTGCGGAGCCAGACGAATTCGCGCACCGTTTGCCCCACCGCGTTTGTCCGTGCCGCGAAATGTCGAGGCCGAAGCCCAGGCGGTTGCGACCAACTGGCCGATCGAAAGGTTGGAAGCGAGGATCGTGGCCTTCAACTCTGCCACCTCGGCCTCGCCGATGAGTTCGTGGGTGACAGCGGGCAGCGGGTCCTGCCAGATCAGCGGCTCGCGGGGCACCCACGGGCCGAGGTAGCGCGAACGCGGCCCCATGTCGCGGTGGGTCAACTTGTACCAGGCCTTCGCGAAGGCGTCGGCGAACTCCTGGGGATTCTCGTGATAGCGCTTGGAGATCGGTCCGTAGATGGGATCAAAACGCAGGGCCAGGTCCGTCGTCAACATGGTCGGCGCGTGTCGCTTGGCGGGATTGTGGGCGTCGGGCACTGAGTCAGCGCCGGCGCCATCTTTGGGCTTCCATTGATTTGCTCCGGCCGGGCTCTTGGTCAACTCCCACTCGAAGGAGAAGAGAAGATCAAAGAAGGTGTTGTCCCACGTAGTGGGGGTGGTCGTCCACGCGCCCTCGAGTCCACTCGAGATCGTGAACTCACCTGAACCGGTACCGAGGCTGTTCTTCCACCCAAGACCCTGCTGCTCGATGGGCGCCGCTTCGGGCTCGCGTCCGACGTAGGGCTCAGGATCGCCCGCGCCGTGCGACTTGCCAAAGGTGTGGCCACCCGCGATGAGCGCCACCGTCTCTTCGTCGTTCATGGCCATGCGCTTGAACGTCTCACGAATATCGCGGGCGGCGAGGAGGGGATCGGGGTTGCCGTTCGGTCCTTCGGGGTTCACGTAGATCAGACCCATCTGCACGGCGCCGAGGGGATCAGCCAGCTGGCGGTCGCCGCTGTAGCGCTCGTCACCGAGCCAGGTTGTCTCCGGTCCCCAGTTGATGCTGTCGTCGGGCTCCCAAGCGTCCTCTCGTCCGCCGGCGAAGCCATAGGTGGTAAAGCCCATCGACTCGAGTGCGCAATTACCCGTGAAGATCAAAAGGTCGGCCCAGGAAATCTTCTGGCCGTACTTTTCTTTGATCGGCCAGAGTAGGCGGCGAGCCTTGTCGAGACTGACGTTGTCGGGCCAACTATTGAGCGGTGCGAATCGCTGCATTCCCGATCCCGCGCCGCCGCGACCATCCCCGACGCGATATGTGCCCGCGCTGTGCCAGGCCATACGTATGAAGAACGGTCCGTAGTGACCAAAGTCCGCGGGCCACCAGGGCTGGGAATCGGTCATGAGCGCCATGACATCCTTTTTCAGCGCGTCGAGGTCCAGGGAGGCGAACTCCTTGGCGTAGTCGAAGTCCTCGCCCAGCGGGTTCGACGCCGGGGGCTGTGCGTGCAGGAGCCGAAGGTTCAGTTGGTTAGGCCACCACTTGGCACTCGGCTGGCTGTCCTCGAGCTCGGTGAAGGCGCCGCCGGCGTAGGGGCACACGGCTTGGTCATTTCCTTCTTGGAGTAGGGGGTCGATGTCAGTCACGGGTACCGTCGCTTTCAATTTTTTTGGTTGGTAGGGAAGAAGGGTGCAGAAGAAGGTTCATTCGAGATGCTTATTGAAACTGACGCGGAGGAGTCCGCCACTCCGTTGGCCGTCTGACACTCGGGACAGATTCCCCAGTACGCGACGTCGGCTTCATCAATGTCATAGCCGTGATCGTCGGACGCCGTAAGACACGGCGCCGAACCGACCGCACAGTCGACGTCGACGACGCGAGCGCACTGTCGACAGATGAGATGGTGGTGATTGTCGTTGACGCGGTCCTCGTAGCGGGCCGCAGACCCGACTGGTTGGATGCGACGCAAGAGGTCGTTGTCTACGAGAACGGCGAGAGCGTCGTACACCGCTTGACGTGAGATGCCGCCAATATCGGCCTGGGCGATGTCGGCAATTTCGTCCGCAGTCACGTGGGGTCGGCTTGAGATTGCTCGCAGTACCGCCAGTCGCTGGTTCGTTACCTGGAGCCCGTGTTCGCGCAGTTGATCGATGGGGGCGATAGTCACTGAGACCCACAGTACCCGATTCTGGACTAAGTCCAGAATCGATGACCACCCCTTCTGTGGTGCTGCAGTTAACACCATGCTGGTCCCAAAGTCCCTGATAACCATGAGTTTGAAAAAACATTTGCATTCAATATCAGAATGATGTTAACATGACATCATGTTGATATCAGAACTGATAGAGCAGATTCGCGACGATCTCGCGGCCCTCGGAGAGCTGGGGGGGCCGGAGACCTCGGCCATCGCCGGGCGCCTCGGCGCGGCGCTCGGTCCGGCTCTTCAGAAGCACTTTCTCAACGCCTTGAACGAGGTCATTCAAGAGTTCAACCTCCAAGATGGCGCACCCTTGATTTTGAACCTCGAGGGCGACGAGGTTCGTCTCACCCGCCTCGTACCGGCGGGTGCCGAGGAGGCCGTCTCTGCCCCCTCGCCAGGCGACTACTCGGCGCGGATCGCCCTTCGCCTGAGCGACGATCTCAAGGAAAACATCGAAGGGCTGGCCACCGATGTCGGCTCGTCGGTCAACTCATGGATCGTTCGCACGCTCGAGCGCTCCGTGCGGGGCGACTCACCAGGCCCCTCATTTAAAGGTCGTAACCAACTCCGCGGCAAAGGCCGCGCGTAAATAGAAGGGAATAGATCGATATGAGATACCTGCACGGCACCGGTGAAGTCGAGCTTCACCACGCGTCGTACGCGGCTCATCGTCGCGAGACGATCGACTTCGAGGCGGTGGGTGGAGAGCGTTACTTCGAGCACGACGTTGAGGCTCGACCCCTCGCTCGGATCTACCAATTCCCCGTCAGCGCAATGTCGCGATTTGCCCTGCGACTCCAACGAAAGGCGTAGCTCATGTCAAAGACTCGTGAAGAAGTCTTCTCTGCCTCTGGACCCGTGAGGGCCGACGTGGTGACCAAGAGTGGCGATATCTCCGTGCAGGCGAGTTCAGGGAATGTGGCCCGGGTGGTGCTCAAAGCGAGCGGCGCCAACGGCGACGTTCTCTTACAAACCGCCGAGATCAGCTTTGACGAGAAGAGCAACGAGCTGGTTGTGCACACGCGGGCTCGTGATCAGTTCGACTCACTGTCGGGATTGAAGAACATCCTCACGTTGGGCGCCATGTCGGGCGATCTCGATGTGATTCTTACCCTGCCCGAGGGATCTTCGGTCGACGCGATTACCGGATCCGGCGACACGGTGACTCGAGGCGCGCTCGCAGATGTCGACGTCACGACGGGATCGGGCGACGTCAGAGTTGGTGACACGGTGGGCTCGCTCGACGTCAAGACCGGCTCTGGGGACGTAGTGGCGGGCCACATCGTCGATAACTTTGAGTGTCGATGCGCTTCCGGTGACGTTCGCTGCGACGGCGCGGCAACAACCACGACTATCCATACCGCCTCCGGTGACGTGACGCTGACGGCAGTGCGTGGAGGCGATATCTCGGTAAGGGCGGTATCGGGAGATATTCGTGTCAGCGTCAAGCAGGGATTGGTCATTGATGTTGACGGGACGACGATCTCGGGAGATATTGGCTCCTCGATCCCGCTTGATTCCGGCGGTGGAGACGATGGCGGTGACGAGGATGAGACCGTGTCAATTCGCGTAGTTACCGTGTCGGGCGACGTCAGGATTTCAAGGGCATCGTAACGCTCGCCACTCTCAACAAGGGTTCAACGAGCCGTGGCTTCACGACGAGCCGTTGTGTCTATCTCTATCGCTCCGGTTCGCCCGAACCGGAGCGGTGGCGCCTGAGGCTTCGCCTCTCGAGATTACGAGATTCGCTTCCAGTTGCTCGTCGCCGAAGATCGTTCCAATTGCGCTATCGAGCGAACCTCTCGCCCGCGCGAGCGCATACTTCGCTTTGCTGATCATCGTCATCGTGACTCCGCTTCACTCCTATCTCGTGCATCGAGATCGCGATCTTCGCGCATCAGCCGGTGTCTGGAAACCATTGGTTTTGTAGCCCACAGCGGAGCGGTTCGGCGAACACGGCCATATCGAGCGAATCAGTGCTTCTGGTGAGAGTCGCCAGCCAACTCACGGACATCACAACCGCGATCACGGGACCCCCGGACCCCCATCCTTCTCACCTGATACCTGATCAGGGCCTTGAGAAGCGAGTCGCCCACGTACGCCTTTTCAATCGGATTCGCCATTGGGGGCCGTGCCAAGCCCGAGCGCGTTGGTCCGCGGGCATCGACCACGCCTCGGCGCCGATGGGTTCTCGCGCTCGAACGCCTGGGCCACCAATCGATTCGAGCAATCGCCGTGATTGTCGCCAACCTCGCGGACGTGGCCCACACCGATGGTTCAGATGACCGACGACGACGTTGACATTCATGGCGTAGAGGCGGAGAGCGATCTGGAGAAGTCTCGCGACGTCCCGCCGCGGCGTCGTAAGGATCTGGACGTGCTCGCCGACGAGTGATCATCGATCAGGCACGGCATTGACACAATAATTGTGTCGTTTTGATGCGCCTATTGTGCTGAGAAGCAGTCAGAAAATTGACGCGACGTGTTAGATGAGCGGTGTTACGCTCGGATTTAGGACGTCGAGACCCCGCTTCCGAGATGCGCGACATTGCGTCGAGCAAGCGTGTAGCCGGGTAGGTGTGTGATGTCCTTACGAAACAAATCAAACAACTCCACTACGGTCGTCGCGGACCGTTCGTTGACAGGGACGCCAGGTGCCCCCCTCTCCCTTGTCGACGAGCGTCCTCCGACGTCTCTTGAGTTGGTCCGTCGACTCGAGGGCTTGGTGCGAGAACTGTTCGAAATCCGCGGAAGAATGTAATCGAACATCCCCTCGTCGCTGGTCAACACCTTCCGGTACTCCCTCCCGGCTCAGCGAACTGCGCGAGTCATGGCATTTCCTTCGACTCCGTCAGGCGGAGAGCCTCGATTGACTCGAGTCTTTGGCGCTGGATGTGATCAACGAGTTCGGTGCCCGGGTCGCCACTCGATCGTGACTCACCTTCGTAGGAAACTCCGAGCACCGCGCCCAAACTGGCGGCAACCGAAGCGCGCAGCGCGTTCAGGTCGTAGCCCCCTTCGAGAAAGAGCGCCAAACGGCCCGGTTGGGGAGCGAAGGACGCGGCCAGCAATGCCAGCTGAGCAAAGTCCCCTCCGGTGAGTGCAAGTTCGGCGAGGGGATCGTCGCGGTGAGCGTCATAGCCGGCCGAGACGAGGACCCACGTCGGTTGGAACTCGTCAATGACGGGTGCGGCGATCTCCTCGAGCGCGCGAAGAAGGACGCCGCCAGTGGTACCGCGGGGAAGGGGAATGTTGATGGTGCGATCGATCGCGCCCCAGCCCCCTACCTCTGCCGCGGAGCCGGAACCTGGGTAGAAGGGCCACTGATGAGTCGACACGTAGAGGACGTCGGGAGACCTCCAGAAGATCTGCTGAGTGCCGTTTCCGTGATGAACGTCCCAGTCAAGGACAAGGACACGCTCCCCTGCGGCGGTGAGCGCAGCCGCGGCGATGGCCACGTTATTGAGCAGGCAGAACCCCATGGCCCGGTCCGCGAGAGCGTGATGACCGGGGGGCCGAGCCACCACGAATCCGACACCATCGTCTCGGCGATGAAGTTCGTCAATGACCGCCAGACCGCCGCCCGCGGCGTTCTGGGCGATCGACCACGAGTCGAACGTGGCATATGTGTCGGGATCGAGATCTCCACCGCCGCCGTAGCAAAAGGCACCAAGTTCGTCGAGGTAACTACCGTCGTGCGCTAACAGCAGTTCCGCGCGCGAGGCCGCTCGGGTGGGCACCACGATGAGGTCACTCTCGAGGTGTAGATCAGCGATGGCTGACCTCACGGCGGTAGTGCGTGCCGGGCGTTCGGGATGCGAGTCCTCTACATGCTCTGAATCGCCGTATGGGCCGTTGACGACTAAAACCACAGCTCGTCTCGAGAGGTCATATGGACAGTTTGGTTGATCTCGCGGCGTTTCGAGGATCGATGGACATGCGGACGCTGATCTGGCCCGCCGAGATGGACGAGGTCAAAGGGAACCCGCTGTGGTGAAAGACCGACATCATGTCGTGATTACGACACAGCGTCTCGGCGGTGAAGGTCGTCACGCCGCGAGCCCAGGCAGCCGCCGCGAGACCGGCGAAGAGATGGTTGCCCACGCCTATGTGCTGATAGTCGTCTCGGACCAGGAACGCCACTTCTGCAGTTGAGGTGGCCCGGTAGCGCTCGTACCGTGCGACCCCTACGAGATCGTCACCGTCCTCGACCACGAGGGCGAGTCGATTGCCATAGTCCACGCGAGTCAAGTGGTGGAGCTCGTCAGATGAGAGTTCGGCATGAAAGGAAAAATAGCGGCAATAGATGGAGTCGGCCGACAGTCGATAGTGGAACGCGAGAAGCTTCTCATCGTCATCAGCCCGGATGGGGCGGAGCGTAAGAGTTCGTCCGTCGCTGATCTCAAAACTTTCAATGAGATTCTCGGGGTACGCACCCGGGGTAGGTCGATCGGACGTCGCAATGCCCTCGACGCGCGTCGTTCCCTCCTGGCTCTCTCTATGCGAGCCGGAATCACCTGTCCAAGCCATGAGTACATCATGGGCCGCGTGGAGCGCGATTGACTAGGGACGAACGTCACATTCTTCGGAGCCACTAGAACCGTGGCCGGCGAAATTCGACCTCGCCAAGTCGGAAATCGGGCGCGTTAGGTCCCGCTTTCGTCGTTCCACTTCAATGCGCGGGGCGTGAGCTGCAACGACAAGAATTCCAACGCCTCCAGGGCTCGAGCAAGATCGTTCGGGTCGGTGCTGGCGAGAGCATCGGCCATCGTCTGGTTGATCAATACGTCTACTTTTTTTCGAATCTTTCGCCCGACTCCTGGAGCACCACGGACCAACGTCCGGCGTCCGTCGTTCGGATCTGACACCGTCTCAAGCAGACAACGTTCTTCCAACATGGTGGCCGCCGCGGACACTTGGCTCTGAGGCAACTCGGTGCGCTTCGCGATCTCACCGATCGAAGAGTTGGGGTATTCCAGGACATCAATGAGCACGGCCTGCGCACTGGGCGGGAACTCATTGAGCGCCGAACTAGGGATAGTCTCAATTCCCATTTTCGCGAGCTTTCGGCCCAGAAGGAAGAGTTCGAGTCCATTCATGCTCATGAGGTTACGTTATGGCCCCTGTATTTCAATCCCCGTGCGTCGGGGCACTTAGCGAAACCACGATTGCCGAGAAGAAGATTGGTTGACAACGAGCGCTCGGGCTATCTCGACGTCGAGTGGGACGTGTCGAACCGCGCGCTCTGGACGAATCACCTGATCTCGGCCACGCTTCACCGAGGGAGAACGACGACGGACGTCATCGGCCACCCGCGAGACCGGGCGCAGCGAGCAAAGCGCCTCGTCCCCCAGCGGGCCTAGGTCTCCATTGAGATTCTCTCGACGCTTTGTTGTACGCGTGAACCCCAGAACTCGCGCAAGGAGGGAAGAAATCTTCCTGCCATTTCGAGCCGTCCCGGAAGAACACGGCGAACGGTGCATCTCCCAGATAGTCATATCGGAAACGATATATCGAATTCGATGGAATGTCAAGCATCTCGCAGAAACCTGGTGGAGTACGCGCGAGTGGCGACGTGCGACGCGGGGCAGACTTTAAAGAGGGCGGGTGAAGTTTGCTACCAGCAGGCGCAAACTTGCAGAGGTTCCTCCCCGACGAAGACCGGGAGTCCCATTATCCACGCGACGGGGGCGCCATTGTTCACGCCGAAGTCCTGTGGTACGTTCCGAATTGAACCGTTGGTGAACAACAGGTTACGAAAATGAGGTAGGAGAGAGCGCCACCAAAGCGGTGATGCTCCGAGTGTGAGCGGGGGAATTTTGAGAATCAACAAATACTTTGGGAAGCGTGCTGTCACCATTGCCGGAGCGGCAGCTTTGATCGCGTCCGGGCTAGCCATTGGCGTGAACACGGCGGCGAGCGCTTCCTCAAAAATCGGCGGGTCCGTCTCGGTGTGGAACGAGTTTTCCGGCGGCGAGGCGACGGGCTTTGCCGCGGCGCTGAAGCCCTTTGAAAAGAAGACGGGAATTAAGGTGACGGTCCGCAACGGGGGTTCCAGCTTGCCCACGCTCCTGGAGGCCGCGGTGGCCGGGGGAAAGCCGCCGAACATTGCGGCAGTGCCCACGCCCGGGTCGTTCGACCTGCTCGCCGCCGGGAAGAGATTGACGCCGCTGAAGTCAATCTTGGGTAGCGAAACCAAGAACTTCTCTCCCGGGTGGAGCTCGTCGGCCACCTACAAGGGAACGTTGTATGGAGTGTGGCTCGACTCTTCTTCGAAGAACACCGTCTTCTACAACCCGGCAGTGTTCAAAGCGGCGGGCATTACGTCCGCGCCGACGTCCTTTGAGCAGATGCTCACCGACGCCTCGACGATTGCTCAGGCCGGCTATACGCCCATTTCCTTCTGCAGTGGTACCTCGGGTGCAGGCTGGGCAGCCACGGACCTCTTTCAGAACCTGTTCGTGAAGCTGAACGGCGCTACGGCGTACAACAACCTCGTGAGTGGGAAGTTGGCATGGACAAGTCCGGAAGTAACCGCGGCGTTTGCCAACTACTCCTCGCTTCTCGGGAGCAACGGAGCAAATGTGGGAGGCATCACCAAGGCTCTGGGGACCGACCAGCTGTGGCCCACCTGTCTCAACGACGTGTTCCCCACCTCGGGAGCGCCGACGGCCGCCATGGTGATTGAGGCGTCCTTCGTGGAGCAGTCGCTGCCTGCCAACTACACGCCGTCCAACGCTTCGTCGTGCACCTTGACCCAGTCGAGCCCGTGCTACGACTACTTCGCGTTCCCAGCGCCGACGGGGAGCAAGTACGTCAACGACGACCAGTCCTCGGGAGACGTGGCCATGCTGTTGAAGTCGACGAAGGCCTCGCGAGCAGTGATGCAATACCTCGGCTCAAAGCAGTTCGCGACGCTGTGGGAGGAGGCTCCCGGAGGGACGATCACGCCCAACCTGGCGGTCCCGGCGAGCGCCATAAAGAACCCTGTGACCGCGAGCATCGTGAAGAACCTCGACACCGCGGCCGCGACGGTCTTCAGTATGGACGACGAGTACGGTGGCACGCTGGAGCCCCAGATGTGGTCGAACATGTTGGCCTGGATAGGCGGCACGGACACGACGGCTCAGTTTGAGTCGACGATGCAGAGCGAAACCAAGGCGTTCCTCGCCTCCAACGGTTAGTCGGATGTAACCTCATCGGCGTGCGTGTGGTGCGAACTGTGCGCACGCCGATGAGCCCTCGATAGTTGCTATCGAGGGCAACCGCAATATCGTGAGTGGTGGGGGGCCGTGAGCGCGAGCGTAATCAACGTAACGAGGCGCTCAGGCGCGCACCGGTCGTGGATTCGCCGTCACGCCGTGTCGCTCGCCTTTCTGGCGCCCGCAGCGATCTGGTTGCTCGCCGTCGTGGTGTGGCCGACGATCGACACGGTGCGCCTCAGCCTCTTCAACGAGTCGGCCACCAAATTTCTCGGGCTGACCAACTACAAGACCGTCTTTTCAACGGACACCATCCTCACCGCGTTTCGCAACAACGTCATCTGGGTGCTGATCTTCCCGTTCTTTGTCACTGTCTTCGGTCTCATCTTCGCCGTACTCACGGAACGAATTCGCTGGGCCACGGCCTTCAAGGCGTTGATCGTGATGCCGATTGTCTTTAGTACAACCGCCTCTGCCCTGGTGTGGGCGACCATCTTCGATAACAGTCCCCAGATTGGGGCGGTGAACGCGGCAGCTCTTACCGTCAGCGATTGGTTTAACCCGCCGGGCGCCTATCCGGTGAGCACGTCGGCGGGTCAAACAGTGGCCGATCTGGTGGGGAGTGACTCCCGTGTCCAGAAGAACGGCAACACAATTATCAGCACCTCGTCCGCTCGCGCGGGCGGGACGATCAATATCGGGCTGAGGGACGTGAGCCCTACCACCCTGACGGTCCTGAAGGCCCACCAGGCGCTCAAGCCTCAGCCCATGTCGGGGGCCATCACCGGGGTCGTCTGGCGCGCGTTTTCACCGACTGCGCCGACGGACTCCAAGGACATCCTGCCCGGAGAACTCGGCCTCCCTCTTCTCCGACTGGCGCTCGTGAACGCTCAGGGTGCGACCGTCGCGTCGACGACTACCACCACGTCGGGTCAGTACAAGTTCTCCAGTGTGGGCTCGGGCAAGTATTTCGTCGAGATCGTCTCGTCGAATTTCAGTTCCGGCTTTACCGGTATCTCCTGGCTGGGCGGCAGCTCCCTGACACCGGTGTCGGGGCTGAACCAGACGGCCCAGGCGCTGCTCTCGGTTCCCCTGGCCGATATGGCGATGATCATCTGCTACTTGTGGATTTGGGCCGGGTTCGCGATGGTGCTCATTGGCGCCGGCTTGGCGTCGCTCAACCGCGAGGTCTTAGAAGCCGCTCGCATCGATGGGGCAAAGGAGTGGCAAGTCTTTCGACGGGTCACCGTCCCGATGCTGTCTCCGGTTCTCGCCGTCGTCTTTGTCACCATGATCATCAACGTGCTCAAGGTCTTTGACATAGTCCTCAATATGGCGTCGGGCTCCTCGGTCAACGCCACGCCCACTCTGGCGGTCGAGATCTATAACGACGGCTTCACCGGCGGGGTGCACTCCGGGGTCTCGAGCGCCATCGCAGTCATTCTCTTCTTACTGGTCACTCCCGCGATGATCTTGAACCTCAAGCGGATCAAGGGGGTGTGATGGCAAACGTCGTCCCGTCCACTGATCTCACCCCACGCCGACGAGGGCTCTGGCGACGACTGCCGACCAAGGGGTCAGCCAACATCGTCCTTGGGATCATTGCCATCGTCTGGCTGGTTCCCACCGTGTCACTGCTCGTCATCTCTCTTCGCCCCGAGGCCGACTTCGGGGTGAGCGGGTGGTGGAAGGCGTTGTTACATCCCGCCACCCTCACCTTTTCGAACTATCACGTCCTCTTTGCCCAAGGATTTGTCGCGGGAGGTCTTCTCGACTCGCTCGTAACCTCGCTCGAAATCACCATTCCCGCCACCTTGTTGGTGACGTTCTTGGCGTGTTTCGCGGGGCACAGTTTGGTCTTTGGCCGATGGCGTGGGCGCGACATCGTGTTCTTAGTTGTGGTGGGCCTGATGGTCGTACCGGTGCAAGTGGCCCTCATCCCCGTCGTCCAGTTCTACCGCGAGTTGGGGAATCTCTTCGGGCTCAATCCCTATGGGACGATTCCCGGCGTCGTCATCTTCCACGTAGCCTTCGGACTTCCCTTTGGGATCTTTCTCATGCGCAATTTCATGAGCGGCATCCCGAAGGACTTACTGGAAGCGGCTCGCATGGAGGGCGCGGGGGAGTGGAAGGTCTTTTATCGCATCGTTTTGCCGCTCGCTTTACCCGCCCTGGCGTCGCTCGCCATCTTCCAGTTCATCTGGGTGTGGAACGATCTGCTGGTGGCTCTGGTGTTTTTGGGAGGTAACCTCCATACCCCCCTCACCGTCTTTCTCTACGACCAAAATCACGAGCTCCAGGCGAACTACTGGATCATCTCGACGGGCGCGATCGTGTCGGTGGTTGTTCCACTCATTGTGTTCTTTTCCTTTCAGCGGTACTTCGTCCGGGGCGTCCTCGCGGGCGCGGTTAAGTAGAAGGTTGCCATGGCCAGCGTCGTGTTGAGAAATCTCTCCAAGCAGTACGCGGGAAACACCGCGCCCTCCCTCGTTGGTCTCGACTTGGAGATTGACGACGGCGAGTTCGTGTGCTTGGTGGGACCGTCGGGTTGTGGCAAGACCACGGCTCTGCGCATGATCGCCGGCCTCGAAGACGTCACGAGCGGTGACATCGAGATCGGTGGTCGCGTGGTCAATGACCTACCTTCGAGGGATCGCGATATCGCCTTGGTCTTTCAGAGCTACGCGCTGTACCCACACTTGACGGTGGCCGACAACATGAGTTTCGGCCTGAAGCTTCGCAAGGTGCCCAAGGACGAGATCGAAAGGGCCGTCCAAAGCGCCGCCAAAATACTGGACCTCACCGCCATGTTGAAGCGCAAGCCCGCTCAACTTTCAGGTGGTCAACGTCAGCGGGTGGCTCTCGGTCGCGCGTTGGTGCGTGATCCGGCGGTGTTCTTGATGGACGAGCCCTTGTCGAACCTCGACGCGAAGCTTCGCGTCCAGACCCGGGCGGAGATCGCTCAGTTGCATCATCGACTTAAGGCGACCATGTTGTACGTGACCCACGACCAGGTCGAGGCGATGACGATGGCGGATCGCATCGCGGTAATGAACTTGGGCGTTTTGGAGCAGTACGGGACGCCGCGCGAACTCTATAACTACCCCAACAATCTGTTCGTCGCTGGTTTCATTGGATCGCCATCCATGAATTTCGTGACCATGCATGTCAATCGAGACGGCGAGCGGATCCAACTCACGGGGCTGGATTCGGGCTCCAATATGAGGGTCACGCTGACCGATGAGCAGTCAGATGTTCTCGCCAAGAGTGAAGGTAGTGAGATTGTGGTGGGAGTGCGGCCCGAGCACCTACGAGAAGGCTCGATCGACCAGGCTGGCTTCAGCGCCGTGGCTCAAGTGCAAGTCATTGAGTTCCTCGGGAACGACGAGCACATTCACGTAACGAGCGACGGTACTGACCTGGTCGCGATCCTCGATGCTCGCTCCACCGTTGCGATCGGTGACTCAATCACGTTGAGCGCTCCGCATGACAGCGTCCATTTTTTTGATCCAAAGTCGGGTCTCAGGTTGAACCAATCAGACAATTAGGGTCAGTGCCGGAGTCGAAGCGCGTCGAGTGGCCGACTTCCAAAGGAGTTTTCTCGTCACGTAATTTCATCCTGATGAGATGCGAGAAAAGCTCTTAGAGTCCAGTCCCCTTCTGTCGATTGCACTTTCCGCACAGGATCTGGAGGTTATCTGACGTGTTAGCTCCGCCCATACTGACCGGTATTACATGATCAAACTGCAAGTCAGTGGTTGCGCCGCATAGCACGCATTCCCCTCCATCTCTTTGCCACACCGCTTGGCGGACATCTTTCGGTATGAGTTCTCGCAAGGAACCGTCCGGTACTCTTTTTGCCGCCGCCGCCGTTTTGGCCTCGTCAATTCTCTTCTTGAGTTTCAGATGGTACGAACTAACGAGCGCTTCCACATCGTCCGGCTTCAGGTCGTCATTTTCGATGTACCACTTGCCCTGGTATCGCCAGTAGTTCCAGCCTCCAGCCTTCCAGTAAAACTCGGGCTCTAAGTCGGAGCGCTCAGTTTTCTGCATGAAGTCCGACTTCGTAAGCCGAAAGTCTGCGTAGAACCTTTTCCTGCCGTTTTGGAGGTAAACCTTGGCCCGACCGCCTAGTAGACCTGCGGGACCAGGCTCCCAGATGCATTTGACATCGTTCGCTGGCTTTAGCGTCACTGGATCTCCGACCGCCCCCACTTGACTTAAGTCACTGACGACTGTATCAAGCCTCCGGCGAAGGAAGTGGCCGATAAAGAGCGACGGCCAATCTGCCATGGCGCATCACGAACGGAATTTGCGGCAAGAGTGCAGCGTATCGTCCTTGAGTTGGATCCTCGCTCAGGGCCCTACATTTTGAACCTGAACGCCGCATCCTCGTCCCCTTCCGATGAGTTCATGATTGGGTCGAGGACGAGTGATTTGACCGGCGGCGAGAAATCTGAAATACGTCAGAACTCTTGCTTTACGCGGCTTTGCGCATTTTCTTGGCCTCTTTCTGGCGCAGTGTGATGACGGCCGCTCTCTCGCTTCGCCAGCGCCTATGGTCCTCGCGCTTGGACGTGAAAAACAC
>CAVWNE010000012.1:0-688476 GCA_963756325.1 uncultured Acidimicrobiaceae bacterium | reverse complement strand
TTCGCCGGTTTGCGCTTGAGATGGTCGGAGACGTCCTCAAGCTCGTACTACCTGGCAACATTGCGTACGTTGCAATAGGCTTCGCTTTATTGGGCGCGGTTCTCGCACTTGTCTCAGTTTCGATGTCGTGATTATGAAGGTCCGACGTTCCACGTGGCCGCGTTTTCGATACCAGTCTGACTAAAGGCGGTCGCAAAAAACTCACTGGCGTTCCACTGGATTTTTGACAAGGTGCTGGTACTGGGCTACGCTACGGTCGGACACCATACGGCGCTTGAGCCTGGTGTGAGGTCCAGTATGTATGCGCTGTCTTACACTCTGCGAGAGCGACAGGCGTGTTCTGGTATCCGCAACTGCCGCCGTAGTCGGTGTTGTAGGCAGTGCTCGATGTGTCTATCAGTGTTAGGGCGTCCCTGTACGAGTCCTGGTCAGTATTGAGAATCGTCGTGCCGGTGTTGTCGAACTCAGTACACGACGAGATAGGACCCGTCGCCTGTCTCTGGCGTGTCGCAAGCCGAGACCGCTTCTTCTGCGTCAAGGGTGACGGTGATGGCGTCACCAGCTTTATCGGTGATAGTCAAACAAGCGGAGTTAGTACCGCAGGTCGTCTGAGCGATTGACGTTGGTTTCGTGGTGGTTGTGGTGGTGGTGGTGGTGGTGGTTGCTACTACCTGGGCTTTTGCCGGGTGGTCACGACCATAAAAGTAGGCGCCAACGACCAACCCAGTCACGATGACGACAGTGATCAGCACTACGAGTTTGCGCAGCATCAGGGCTAACTCTACCTATGCGGTTCTTGTTCGCGGCGGTTGGAGAGTTCGTTACGGCGTGACTCGTTTCTTCAGTAGCCACCAAGCTCCAAGAAACACCCAGTCGAACGATTGCATCACCTGACAGAAATCGTGAAACGGTAGCGGGTCCCACGTAAGGCCGAGTTCTCGAAGGTGCGGAGCGATCACAAAGCCCGAAATGGCGGCTGCCAAGAGTGCCGGTCTCCGGTGGACTCTGGGACCCGCCCGTACCGAATCTGGAATGGTTGAAGTCGGACCTGTCGTTGGTGTTGGCGCTGCGTACGAAGTTGGTCGCGCCGAGGTTGCCGACGTTGTGGTACCAAGCTGGACGTTGAAGCAGCCGCAGCCGTAGCCCGCCGGGTTCCCCTCGATAGAACTCACGCGCTCCTTCAGCCAAGAGCGTCTTCGCCGCCGCCTGGACCTCTCGAAAGGCCTTCGCGTTTCCGCCGTGGTCAGGGTGCGTCTCATTCGATCGAACGCGCCACGCCTTCTTAATCTCGTCGGACGAGGCGAACACCCTAAGAAGACCGAGCGTCTGGTGCGCTCCTTCGACGGTGTCAGGGGACATCTCCACACACCCAATGGTGATGCCCGCCTGTCACATAGGAGGGGCCGTTAGCTCGCGCCGCTGACCTACTTGCGCAGTCCGGTCGGCCCCTCACAGTCACAAGTGCCGACGAGCACGCCTGCATGTTGGACGCGTCGAGATGTATGAAGCAATGAGAAGTATTCCAGTGGATGTAACCGGTCTGAAAGTGATTGCCACGGGCACAGAACCAGTAGCTGTTAATAGATATGCCGACGGAGTGCGCCAAGATGCGACGGAGACTGACGACAAGGGTCGCCCCCTCGTTCGCGTGTCGCTGTTCGTGCTCACCGATGAGGGCGCTGAAGAGATCCGGGTGAAGGTTCCGGCATCGAACGTACCAAAGCAACTCGCCCCGCTTGCTGCCGTCACCTTGTCGTGCCTTGTGGCCGCGCCCTATGTGAACAACGACCGGGTCGCGGTCTGATATCGCGCCGAGAGCATCACGGTGACAAGTGAGCGAGAGCCAGTACCTGGCCCTAAGCGATTACTTCGTGCGACGCCTCGCAAACCTGTTGGCCGAGGCCTCTCAGACCGCGAGCGAGGGAGACAACTTCGGTTCGCCAGTCTTTCGTAAGCGCGCGAATGATTTGAGGGGTGCGGCGCTTATGTTCGTCGATTGCCTCCCCGCGTCTGTCGCGTTGTCGATAGCCGACGAAGTGCGCGCGTGGTGTGGAGAGATTGACAGTGACGAACCGCGTTGTCGAGGCTTACGGTCGCTGCTACGCCAGTTGGACCCGAGCGGATCTCCAAAGGTCTTATAGTGGCTAACACAGCCGAACGTCCCGAAGCTCGTGAGGTGTGGGCGCACCGTTTGACCGTCTTCATCGCCGTTGGCGTGATCTCATGCTCGTCGGCATAATGACCTCGTTGCTGGCAAGCGCGGTCACCCCGTGGGACTTATCACTTTGGTCATTTCTAATTTCGGCTATTGCTGTGTCCGGCGTTCTTGCGACGCCACGCGGTGCCGCTCTATGGCACGAGGCCGAACGACGTGACGAGGTAGCGAGCCTCGCGCGATCTTTGGTGGCCCACGGATGGGACTGCGGACTACGAGCTGAGGACCGCAGCCTCGTCGTGTTGAAGTGAAGATTTCGACGGGCGGCTTCAGCGCCATCGTGAAAGTACCGCGCGGATTGACGACCGACCACGTAAAGAAAGCTGAAGGGTCTCTGGCCGCGTGTTTTGAGGCACTGTCGTGCCGAGTGACGTTAAGCAATCGTGCCGACTTGTGCGAGGTCCGCGTCCTATTCTCCGATCCGCTCGGCGCGGTTGAGTGGCGCGACACGCCTGGCCGTATCGGAGAGACGCACGACGGCCCCGCGATTTGGCTACCCGAACACGGGAACGCAGTTCACTTACTCATCGCTGGCCCGACTGGTTGCGGCAAGACCTCCGCGACACTAGGGCTGGTAGCGACATTGTGCGCGGACAAGTCGGCACAGTTTGCATTCATAGATACCAAGAGGACGGGCTTCGCCCAGTTCCGGGGTGGTTCGCGCGTTGCGGCGGTAGCGACTGACCACGTGGAAGCCCTTGCACTACTCGAAAACGTGCACGCAGAAATGCTACGACGGTTTCAGCTTTTAGAGATGCGCCGCGCCGCAAGCCGCCACGACTTGCCTCCTGACGTTCGCTTCGGTCCGCTTTACCTCGTCGTCGATGAGGTGGCCAGTTTGTTAGCGGAAGACCTGCCTGGCGAAGACGCTAAGAGCGCCAAAGAGCGCGTACGCAGATCACGGGCGATACTCGCCAACATCGCGCGATTATCCCGGCAGATTTCGATTTTCCAAATCCTTGCCGTACAGCGACCCGATGTCGCACTCCTCGGCTCCTCGGGAGAGTTCAGAGACAACGTCACGGCTCGATTGGGTTTCTCTCTGTCGGCTTCGGGGCGAGAGATGCTCTTCGGTCCCGAGTGGCGCACCCTAGCAATGAGTGGCCAGCCCGGACGCGGTCACTTCCAGGGTCAAGCTTCCGACCCCTTGACGCCGCTACCCGTAGCCGCTCCAATGGTGGAACTCTGGCGGGTACGCCAGGCGCTCGGCGTGCGTGAGTAAAGTCACCGCACGTTCTGCACTTTTCCCAATCTTCAGACTGGAAGTCCAGTGGAGCGGCTCTACTTCACGATTAGCACTTGTCCAAGAGCTCGTCGAGGCTTCGAGCGGGGAACGTATCTTGAATCCACGATTCCGTGTAGCCGCTGAATCTCCCGGCAATCTCCTTCGGTCCCAGCGCGACGCTGTATTGGCGAAGCATTCGCAGAATATCCTGCTCCCATCGGTACGTCACGTTGCCTTCCATTGGACCGCGCAACTCCAAAAGCACCCACCCCTTGAGCTTGTGCTGACGAAGGCGCGACTGCGGCACGTTGGTGATGCCGACCTGCAACAGTCCCCATCGAGGGTGCGCAAGAAAGTACAGCCAACCCGGCTTGTTGGGGTCGAAGCCGTACTGCGCACACGAGGGACAGCCACTCCTAGCGTGGGTGCGGCTGGCCACCGTCGCCGTCCAAAGGTGACCCCTCGCGCAGCGCCATTCGCGTCGTTGGTGCGCACCGCTCAACACGGTCGAGGGGTCCCAACCGTAGGCTTCAGCGGCGACACCGGGGAACACGAACGCCAGATCGTTGTATCCGGCGAGCACCTCGTGGTTCGCGCAAACCGGGCATCCGGTCCTCCCGCCGCTTGCTCGGTTGTTCACGGATGCCCACCAGGTGTGGCCCTTCGAGCAGCGCCATTCGAACTTAAGGTTGTTCCCCTCTACCACCGTCGTGGGGTCCCATCCGTGAGCTTGAGCGGCGAGGTCAGGATGAGTGTGTGCCAGGTCGTTGAAACCCACGAGAACGGTGCGGTTCGCGCACACTGGGCAGCCAGCCCTGTTCTTGCCAGTCCTCTCGCTCGGGCTCACCCTCCACACGTGACCGATTTCGCATCTCCACTCACGCTTTTTGTTCGAGCCAGCCAGCACGGTGGTGGGGTCCCATCCGTGAGCTTGAGGGGCGAGGTGAGGATGAGTGTGTGCCAGGTCGTTGAATCCCGCCAGCACCTTTTGGTTTCGACAGATTGGACACCCCGTATGTCCCGCGCCGGTCCGGTTGTTAGGTGTTGCCCACCACGCGTGACCGATCTCGCATCTCCACTCACGCTTTTTGTTCGAGCCAGCTAGCACGGTGGTGGGGTCCCAGCCAGATGCCTCTTTAGCGAGATCGGGGTAAGTGTGTTCCAGGTCGTTGAATCCCGCGAGCACCCGGCTTCCGGCACAGAACGGGCAGCCGCTCTTCTGCGAGCCGGTACGGTTCTTGACCGTCGCGGCCCACGTGTGCCCCTCGATGCACCGCCACTCCAACTTCCGATTGTTGCCAGCTAGCACGGTGGTGGGGTCCCAGCCAGATGCCTCCTTAGCGAGGTCAGGATGAGTGTGTGCCAGGTCGTTGAATCCCGCGAGCACCCGACTTCCGGCACAGAAGGGGCAGCCGCTCTTCATCACGGTGCGGCTCGCTACGCTGGCTGTCCACTGATGGCCGAGCGCGCACTGCCACACCATCTTCTTGCCAGACCCGTGCGTGACCGACGAGGTGTCCCAGCCCGCGCCCTGTACCGCAATCTCTGGATGGGTCTCTTCGAGTGAGGGCTTCACGGTATCGGAAGGCTCCGTACCAATGCCAGGGATTGTCCGCGACGTTTCGTATAGTACGGCCGCCGCGCGCACCACACCCGTTGTCTTCGTGGTTCCATTGGCATCAGTATTTCACGGACAGGCGACACAAGCGAAGGGCTGTTGGGTTCCATTTTTGGAAGCGGAGACGGACCACTTTTGCACATTTTTTTCACCGATTGAGAGATTGGCGGTTTCAGTGGCTGCCGAGCCCAGGTGACTTGGCTGTCAGTAAAAGACTTGAAAAGGCTTTGTGCATAAGGGTTTATAGGTAAGCGGAGGCTGGGGCTTTCGTTGTTATGCGAAGTTGAAAACCACTGAAAAGTTCATCACGGCGGATACCTTGGGATTAAAAGTCCCCTGCTCTTCCCGATGAGCTAGCGGCCCTTCAGATGTTGTGACCGATTGTCACGGGCCAACACCATCGACTGGCCAGATTATCAACCAAGCACGGCATCCAGGAACGGCAGCCACGTTGGATCCTCTCCGGATGCCTGTGGAGCAAGGTGAATCCGCACGAGTGCTGAACTGACCGTCGGATTACTCCGAAGGAGACATGTTGCCTGGATGATGCGAACAAGTCGGGTGAGCTGCCGTCGAAAATTGCTCGATTCGTCGTCCGCGACGGACTTGGTCAATCCTGGCGTGATCTCATCCAACGCTGATCTAATAAGGTCAACATCGATAAGAGACGAACTCTGAACTCGATCCAACCCGCCGTGGATCCACTTGCCGACGACGTCCAAGAGTCCGAGACGCGCGCAATCACGCCGTACCTGATCGCACAGAACGTTGTGGGTCCCTTCCCAACTCTCGAAAACGATCGAGTCTCGATACAGCCGGGGAAGCGGCGAGAAGTCCTCAATGGTGCCATTTCCACCGAGAACCTCAATCGCGCGGTGAACGACGTCGGTTGCCGTAATAGACGTGACATATTTATTGGCGTTGACAAGGAATCTGTGAAGTTTTAGATCGTCGTCGGTCGCCACGTTCCCGTCAATCTTGGCTACTAGCTCGGTAAGGGCCATCGTTGAGGCCAGAGAGGCCGTGGTTTCCATCTTCATTATGGCGAGTTGTTCGCGGACTGAATCAAAGTTCTCAATCGGCGAACCGAACGCTCGGCGGTGGTGCGCGAAGCTCGACGCTTCGAGATAGGCCCTACTCATGATTCCGGTCGAGCCGATCGCGTTCAACCAACGAGAGGTGTTGAGCAACTCAGAGACGGCAATGGTGAAGCCCTCGACCAGGTCACCGATCGGATAGGCCAGAGCATTCTCGAAGTCGATCTCACCCGAGGCCAGTCCGCGGGTGCCGAGTTTGTCCTTCAGCCGGCGGATCCGAAAGCCGTTTGGAGTCGCGCCATCGATCGACCGCGGGACGAGAAACAACCCAAGCCCCTTTGTTCCCGATTGCGCCGACTCTGGTCGAGCCGTCAGGGCAAAGAGGTCCGCCTCGGCCACCGAGCAGAACCACTTCTCCCCGGAGATCCTCCAGGCTCCCGAAATCACGGGATCCGGCAGCGCCGCGGTGGCGTTGGCGCCCACGTCAGAACCACCTTGCACTTCGGTCAGAAACTGAGAACCTCGCAGCGCGATACGAGAGTCCGCTTCCATTAGTGCTGGGAGGTACTGCGCCTTCAGAGTCTCGGATCCTCGGTGTTCGAGAGCCCGTCGCAGTCCAATGGTGCAGACGATGGGGCACGCTTGCCCTCCTTCGCCCACGTGGGACAGGAGAAAGAACTTCGCGGCAAGTTCGAAGGCGCCGTCAAAATCGAGTGACGTTGTCAGCATGCCCGAGGCCCACGCCAGACGAGCGGCCTCGTCGTGCGCCGGGTGAAACTCGATGTGCTCAACGTGTTGGCCGAGTTCATCGTAGGAAAGGAGTTTGGGGAACTCACGGTTGCGCTCGACTTCTTGTACTGCGGGCTCGATCCCGGTGGCGACGACCTCTCCAAATGAGCGGAGGTCTGACGCCAGCCGGTCGCTGAAACGCGGCCCCATGCGCAGGCGCAACTCTGACTCGAGTGCCGGAACGGCCTCGTAATAATTGGGCGCCTTCGACGCTCTCCATGCCAACAGATCATCGCGCCCGGGACTCGTCACGAGATTCATTCTCCCCGGTCGCCGAGGAGAACGCAAAGGGTCCGAGGAGTGTCTGCCAGATCTCCATTCGAGAGTCTCACCGACGGAGTCGAACTGTCACCGTAGGATTCGCCGTTAGATTTGGGGCTATGAGTGACTTCACCATCGAGAGTGTCTCGGCGATCGAAACGACGCTGAGTGACGTTGATCGGGCCCTCGAGCGCCTACGTTCGGGCACTTACCGCTCGTGCCAAGCGTGTGGGGAACCGATCGACGCCATTGACCTCGAAGCCAATCCACTGCTTGCCAATTGCCGGGCGCATCCCGAGTTGGCCTAAGGACTAAGCGCGTACCAAGCCCGGTGGCCCCGGCCACCGGGCTTTGCATGTAGCGAAGCGAACGCTTACTTCTTGGTGGCCCAGAAAATCTCGGCGATGTCGTCGATCTCGGCCAGCAGGCGGTCCGCGACCACCACGTCATTGGTCTTCTTCGCTTCACCGGCCGTCTTGGTGGCCATCCAGAACAGGTCGTGTAGGTTCGGGTACTCCTTCAGGTGATCAGGCTTGAAGTAGTCGGTCCAGAGAACCCAGAGGTGGTGCTTCACGAGCTCACAACGCTCTTCCTTGATGAACTCGGCGCGGACTTTGAAGTCGTTGTCGGAGGAGGCGTTGTACTTTTCCATGATGCCCTTGACGGACTGAGCCTCGATGCGAGCCTGAGCCGGGTCGTACACACCACAGGGCAGGTCGCAGTGGGCCGAGGCAACCAGGGGCGTCGTTGATGCGTCGAGCAGAGCATTGAGACGGGACAGCAGTGTCATAACGGTGCCTTTCAGTAGACGCACCCACAGGCTGCGGACGCGCATTCTGCAGACTAGCCACGCCCCGCCGGTAGCGTTTCGCCGTGCATCGAATTATTGCGTACTTCGTTCGTCGCGTACGTATCGAGGGAATGTCCATGTCTCCGACGTACCTGCCCGGTGAACGACTGACGGCCCTTCGACGATGGCGTCCCGTTCGACCCGGAGATGTCGTGGTACTGCGAGACCCGCGTGATTCTTCCCTGTGGATCGTGAAGCGCTGCGTGGCGAAGTCCGGCTCTCGGCTAGATCTGCGCGGCGATAACGCCACCGCGTCCACCGATTCACGCGATTTTGGCCTGGTCGCGAGCGGCGTGATCGCTTATGTTGCGGTGGGCCCGAGACCTCGCGTTAAGGCGTCGTAGAGGCTCACTCAACAACCCGAGTTAATACGTCATCGTGATGCGCTGATTGGGTCCATCAACGGTCATCTGGCCACCGTAGGGAATGACGTACTGAGGATCGGTGTGACCGAAGTCGGGCCCGATGACCACGAGTGCTTCGGGGTTGTACGTGGAGATCGCGCGAAACACCGCGTCGCGTTGGTCACGTCGAAACTGCGAGCGCGCCTCTTCATCCAGGCGGTTATCGCGATGCCAGGCTTTGGGCTTGGCCACCACGACGGCCGGGAACTGTCGCAAGAGTCCTCGCTCTCCAAAGTTCCGGAGCATGTAAAAGACGTCCTCGCTGGAAGGCATCTCTTCGGAGGTCTCTAGTATCAACACGCATCCCGCGTACTCGTCGCTCGCTCTAATGAAACGGTTCGCCGCCAGGTTCCAGTGGATGATCTCGAGATTGCCGCCCCAGGTGGGCCCCGTCACTACGTGGTCGGCGTTGTGCCAGTACCAACCGAGTTCGGACGTGGTCGGCACCTCGTTCTCGAGCGTCGAGGGTTCTGACCACTCGCCTTCGAAGTCGGTGAACGCGTCTACCGGCGCCAACTCCACCGCGTCGTTGGTGAAGACTGCCGCTCGAAGTGACCCCATTGAGAGGGGATGTACGCCACCCGGTCGAGCAAGGTGCACGAGAGTTGATCCGCCGTGGTAGCCCACCACCCCGAGATTCCAGAGGTAGTTCAAGAAATTCGTGTTGTCGCTGTACCCAAAGAACCGCTTGGGGTGGGCGAGAAAGACGCCGGGGTCGAGGTGCGACAAGACGGTGATCTCATCGCTGCCGCCAATGGAGGCCATGACAATCGCGATGGAGTCATCGACAAACGCGTCCATGATGTCGCGAGCTCTCTCACTGGCCGGCGCGTTCAACTGGCGCGTCGTCGGATATTCCACCGGGACCAGATGGAGGTCATCTCTCAGCACGCGCAGACCCATCTCGTGCACGTCGGGGAAAACGGCCGGGGCGGCGAACGAAGGGGAGAGAACCGCGACGCGGTCCCCGGGTGTGGCCGGGGGTGGCGAGACGAGCGACGGCCGAGGCGTGGGTAGAGCGGACGTCATCGATCTAGTGTCACAGATCAACGCGGGCGACATCGCCTCAGAGAGTGTTTTTCCTCACCAGCGAGAGATTCCGCCAGTCGTCAAAAGAAGACCGACCAGTAGGCTCGTTTCATGGCCCGACTCGCGGTTCTCTCGTACCACACGTCGCCCCTGGCCCAGCCGGGAACCGGCGACGGCGGGGGAATGAACGTCTACGTCCGCGAGCTCTCGAGCGCCCTGGCCCGGCTCGGCCATGAGGTCGACGTCTACACTCGCCGCGACAATTTAGTTGTCAGCGACACCGAGTTCGTGGAACCGGGGTTTCGAGTCCACCACGTCGTGGCCGGTCCACCGACCGTTCTCGATCGCGAAGGTCTCACTGACTTCGTGGGGGAGTTCACCGACGCCGTGAAGGTTCTTTTCGAGCGAGACGGCGCCCCCGACGCCATCCACGCCAACTACTGGTTGAGCGGGCTCAGCGGACACCGCCTCAAGCACGAGTTGAGTATCCCCCTCGTGATGACCTTTCACACGCTGGAACGAGTGAAGGCCGACACCTTTGAAGCGGAGTCGGACGACCGCGCGTTCCAAGAGGCCGCGATCATTACCTGCGCCGACGCGATTCTGGCGAGCTGTGACGTGGAAGCCGATCAGTTCGTACGTCTCTACAACGCCGAGCCCTCGCGCGTGCACGTAGTGCCCCTCGGCGTTGAGCACGCGTTCTTCTCCCCCGGCTATCGACCGCAGGCCCGTCGCGCCCTGGGTCTACAGGAAGAGTCGGTTCTGTTGCTCTTCGTCGGACGACTCCAAGAACTCAAGGGAGCGGACCTGGCCCTTGAGACGTTGATCGAGCTGCGCCGTCGTGGTCGTGACGCGTCACTGGCCATCATTGGCGGGCCGTCGGGACCCGATGGCCGCGCGACCCTCGCTCAGCTTCACCAACGAGTGAGTGACGCAGGCGTCATCCACGACGTGCGTTTCGTCGCACCCCAGGCGCATCGCCGACTCTCCTCGTGGATGCGCGCGGCGGACGTCACGCTCGTACCCTCTCGAGCCGAGAGCTTCGGTCTGGTGGCGCTGGAGTCCTCGGCGTGCGGCACGCCCGTCGTGGCGAGTGACGTCGGAGGACTGACTACTCTGATCGATCCCGGAGTGACGGGGTATCTCGTCGGCGAGCGCGACGCGCGACATTGGGCCGACGTGGTCGAACTCGCCCTCGACAGCGAGGACGCCACGGCCATGTCGAACGCGGCCGTCCTTCGGGCTCGTGAGTACACCTGGCGTCGAGCCGGTGAGTCTCTCGCGGCACTCATCGATCAGCTGGCCTCTGAGAGCCTCGCGCACTGCTAGGTGACACGCGCTCCACTCGGTGACGCCGACGCGGCCGCACGGCTCAGCGCCACGCTGGGCGAGTGGGAACAGCAGTGGCACGCCAGTTCCTTTGTGGGAGAGGTCGAACATCAGATCTTGCCTGACGACCGTGGCCACTTTCACTGGCTTATTCGCCTTAGAGGCGAAGAACGTGACGTCATCACGCTGTGGTTGTCCCTGCGCCAACGTACGGTCTTTGTCGAGACCGAACTCATGCCCGCACCGGAAGAGAACATCGAGTCGCTGTACCGGTATCTCTTAGTCAAGAACCACGAGTTGCGCGAACTGCACCTGGCCATCGGTCCCGAGGCCGGGATCTACGTGGTGACTCAAGTGCCGGTAGGGGAGCTAACCGTCGAGCGGATGGATGAACTGGTGGGCGCCACCGTGACCTACGTCGACGACATGTTTCCGACGGTCATGACGATGGGGCTTCCGTCGCTGTATCGTCGGCGGCGCGCCCGGTAGCACCTTGTAGCGTTACCTCGTGGCCTTCAAACTTGTCATCATCGGCGCCGGACGCATGGGTTCTGCTCTCGCCGAGGGACTTCTGGGGGCGACGTGGTGTGAGCCGGGCGAACTCGCGCTCTTGGCGAGGGCGGTCGAGACTCGTGCCGCCCTCGAAAGTCGATTTCCCGAGGTGAGCGTTTTTGCCTCACTCGAGATGGTGGACGTCGACGCGAAGACCGGAGCCATCCTCGCCGTCAAGCCCGACTACGCGGAAGGTCAGGCCCGCCTCGCCGGAGCCGTCGGAGTGACGCGACTGCTCTCCGTCGTAGCCGGACTCTCGACCGCCCGACTGGAAGCCTGCTTTCCTGGTCCGGTCGCCGTGATTCGCTCCATGCCCAATACGCCGGTGGTCATCGGACAGGGCGTCACCGCGATGGCGGGAGGAGCCCACGTGACCAGCGACGATCTGGACTGGGCGGAGTCAATCCTGGGGGCCGTGGGCACCGTCGTTCGCGTGACCGAGCGCAACATCGACGCGGTGACGGGACTTTCGGGCCCGATGCCCGCCTATCTCTATCTCATCGTGGAAGCGCTCATTGAGGCGGGAGTTCACCAGGGTCTCTCGCGCGACGTCTCGCGCACGTTGGTGGTGGACTCCTTCGCCGGAGCCGGGGCGTTGTTGAAGCAGTCTGGTGAAGCGCCCGAAGTGTTGCGCGCCCAGGTCACCTCGCCCGGTGGCACGACCGCCGCGGGACTGCGCGTTCTAGAGCAACACGCCGTACGGGCGGCGTTTTTGGACGCCGTGGCCGCCGCCGCCGAAAGAAGCCGTCAACTCGGCCGCTAAAGAGCGCTAACAGTAACCTGTTTCGATGGCGACGCCTCGTCTTCGATCGAAGAAGCTCTCCGAACCGACCATTGCTCGACTGCCGGTCTATCAACGCATCGCGGAAGGCCTACTGCGTCGCGGCGAAGGCAAGATCGACTCCAAGCAGATCGGCGAGCTGGCCGGGGTGACGGCCACCACCGTTCGTCGTGATCTGGCGGGACTTGGATCCTTCGGCACCCGCGGGGCCGGGTACGACACGGCCATCTTGATCGAGCGGATTGCCGACGCCCTCGGCCACGACCGGCTTTACGACGTCATCGTGGTGGGCATCGGCAACCTGGGCCGCGCCCTGGTGAACTCGTCAAATTTCCTCATCCGAGGCGCTCGGCTCGTCGCTCTCTACGACAACGACCCCGAGGTGATCGGTCACGAAGTGGCCGGGCTGGTGGTTCAACCGCTCAGCGACCCGATGCCCGCCGCGACCGTGGGAGTCATCTGCACGCCGGGCAGCGCCGCCCAGGACGTGGCCGATCGCATGGTCGAAGCCGACATCCACGCGATCTTGAACTTCGCTCCTCAAGTGGTCTCGGTGCCGCTCGGAACAGCCGTGCACTACGTGGACTTCTCCATCGAGCTGCAGATTCTCATGTATCACCTCAATAACGGCACCGGACCACTCGGCGGGGGCCTGTTGCACTCTCTCGGTATCGCCAGCACCAACCCGCTGCGGGGCTCGTAGCATGAGTAGGACCGCGGAGGCGATGTGGCACTGATTTCTGTGGGTATCGATCACGAGCACGCCTCGTTGGACCTCCTCGAGCGGGCCACGGTCCCCGAACACGAGTGGGCCAAGATGTTGCGCACGCTAGTGAGCCACCGCAATATCCACGAGGCCGTTTTCGTCTCCACCTGCCTTCGCACCGAGGTGGTGGCTGTCATCGACCGTTTTCACGGGGCCATTGACGAGATCACCGAGACACTGGCGGAGGCGACGGGACTCGCCGTCAATGAGTTCGACGATCGACTCACCGTGAACTTCGAACACGACGTGGCGACCCATCTCTTTCAAGTCGCGGCCGGCCTCAAGTCTGTGGTGCCCGGCGAGTTCGAGATCTTGGGCCAACTGCGTCGTGCGCTGGAACTAGCCATCGAAGAGCAGAGCGCGGGCAGCGAAGTCACTGACATCTTCCAGCGAGCCATTGCCTCAGGACGACGCGTCCGATCCGAGACCGCCATCTCGCGCGGCACCACCAGCTTTGCCCAAGCTGCGGCGTCGGCCGCCATCGACGAACTCGGCAGCGACCTCCAGGGGGCGAATGTGGTCGTCTTGGGCGCGGGTCAGATGGCCACGGGCGTCGTGAAGAGTTTGCTCGGCGCCCCACAGCGCGTGGAACGACTAACTGTTTTGAATCGCACCGCGGACCGAGTCGAAGAGCTGAAGAGTGCGGTCAATGACGACCGAGTTCAGATCGGTTCACTGAGCACGGTACACGAGCACTTGAGGGGTGTTCGGCTTCTGGTGAGCGCCCTTGAGGTGTCCTCGCCCGTTCTCGCACGTGAGGATTTTGTGGGCTTGACGGGTGACATTCTCATCGTCGACCTCGGAGTCCCGAGAGCCGTGTCGAGTGACGTGGGCGACCTCGCCCACGTGCGTCGCATCGACATCGGAGACCTACGCGATCGCGTGGAACGCGCGCTGGGCGACCGCCGTGAGGCGATTGACGAGGCGCAGGACATCGTGGCCGAGGACGTCGACAGATTCTTGAACGAGCAGCGCGCCCGAGGCGCCGCGGTCATCGTGCGCGAACTGCGTGAGCATTTCGATGAGCTCATTACCACTGAACTGGCCCGGCGTAGCCACGACCTGGAGGGGCTCACCCCCGAACAACGCGAGACGGTTATCTCGCTCATGCGTTCGGTGGTAGCGAAGATCGCTCACCGCCCTACGGTCGCTCTCAAGGAAGCCGCGGGCACCGATCAAGGCACCCGACTCAGCGAGGCGACCCGCAACCTCTTTGATCTATGACGCTCCGCGTGGCGACCCGACGGTCGCCGCTCGCCCTCCTTCAGGCGGAGCTGGTGCAGTCTCGGCTCTGGGATCACGGCGTCGAGAGCGAGCTCGTTCTCCTCGACACGCGCGGCGACAAGGACGTGCTCACCGATCTTGCTGTTCTCGGGGGCCAAGGAGTCTTTGCCGTCGAGATTCAGCGAGCGGTGTTGGCCGGTGAAGCCGATGTCGCCGTGCACAGCGCCAAGGATCTTCCGAGCCTCACCCCGGAAGGACTCACCGTGGCCAGCGTGCCCCAACGTCTGGACGCGAGCGACGTCTTAGTCGGACGCTCTCTCGCGGGACTGGGCCCCGGGGCCACGGTCGCCACGGGCTCGCCACGTCGCCGAGCGTTGTTGTTGGAACGTCGCCCCGACCTGCAAGTTGTCCCCCTGCGCGGCAATATGGCCACCCGTCTGGCGAAGGCGGGCCGCGACGGCGTCGACGCCGTGGTCGCGGCGAGGGCGGCTCTCGAGCGACTCGATCAGTTAGGTGTCGTCAGCGAACGACTCGATCCCGCGTGGTTCGTTCCTCAAGTCGGCCAGGGCGCTCTGGCCCTGGAAGCGCGCAGCGATGACGCGGCGACGCGAGCGACGCTCGCCGCCATCAACGACGCGGTGGCGCTGTTGTGCGTGACGGCCGAGCGAGCATTTTTAGAAGAACTCGGCGCGGGATGTTCCATTCCGGCGGGCGCCTACGGCGAGCTCGTAGACGAGACGCTGACCTTACGAGGCGTGATGCTCGAACCTGACGGGACGAAGAGCGTGCGAGCCGAGTTCGCGGGCAGCGATCCCCACGAGCTCGGAATCCGCCTGGCCCGGCACCTTCGCGACGACTTGGGAGGCGGCGCCTTCCTGGCGGGAATCTGATGCGAGTCGTCGTCACCCGTGAGCGTGGTCACAATCACGAGCTGGTGTCGTGGGTGCCCGACCACGCGTCCATCAGTGAAGTGCCACTCACGTCGACCCGCTACTTTGACAGCCAGGAAGTGCACGACAACCTGGTTGCCAGTTCGCACTTCGGCCACTTTCGCGCGCTGGTGGTGACCAGTGCCCGTAGCGCCCTCTACGTCGCGGTGGCTCGGGAGGCACTGGCGCCGGGAGGCGCGGTGCTGAGTGTCGGAACGGCCACCGCTCGGGCGCTGGAAAACGAGGACGTGGACGTCGACGTGGTCGGAGACACCGGTGTAGTGGACCTCGACGCCCAGATCGCCGACGGTCCGGTGCTGCTGTTGGGCGCGGCCGCGATGCGTGAAGAACTCTTAGAGTCGCTCACCCAGCGAGGCGTCGTGGTGGAAAAGCTCGCCTGCTACGAGACCATCCCGGTGGTGCTTGCCCCCGAAGAGGAGATCGAGCTGCGAGAAGCGGATGTCGTATTTATTGGCGCTCCCTCGGCGTGGCTCGTCGCGATGACCTATGTCGATCCGCGAACCTGGGTGGTCGTGCCCGGCTCGACGACCGCGAGAGTCGTGGCTCGTCACCACGAGCGGGTGCTCGTGGGCTGGAATCCCACTTTGAAGGACCGCCTGCTCGCCCCGTAAGTGGGGCGGGGTGCCTTTCCCGACTCACTCGGTACTTTCCTTCTTCATTAGGCTGATTAACGTGTTTCCCGCCCAACGTCCTCGTCGTCTTCGCCGTACTGCGGCGATCCGCCGGCTCGTTGCCGAAACGACTCTCACCCCTCGTGACTTCGTGGCACCTCTCTTTGTGGCCGAAGGCCTGAGTGAGGCGAGGGCCATTGGTTCTCTTCCCGGGCACTTTCAACACACCATTTCATCCCTACACGAGGAAGTGAAGTCGCTCCTCGACGTGGGCGTGAGTGGCGTCATTCTCTTCGGCGTGCCGGCGAGCAAAGACGAGTTTGGCAGTTCAGCCTGGGACCGCGACGGCATCGCTCAGGTGGCCCTTCGCTCACTGCGTGATGCCTTCGGCGACGAACTGGTTCTGATGGCCGATCTCTGCTTGGACGAGTACACGACCCACGGCCACTGCGGAGTCGTGCGCAGCGATGGCTCGGTCGACAACGACGCCACACTGGAGCTCTACGCGCGCGTCGCCCTGGCTCAGGCGGAGGCCGGAGCGGACGTCATCGCGCCCAGCGGCATGATGGACGGTCAAGTCGCCGCGATTCGCGCCGCCTTGGAAGGCGCTGGCTTTCCCGACGCGATCATCATGGCCTACGCCGCGAAGTACGCGAGTGGACTCTACGGCCCGTTTCGCGACGCGGTGGGGGTCGAGATCGTGGGGGGCGGGGATCGCAAGGGCTACCAGCAAGATCCGCGCAATCGCACCGAGGCGCTCCGCGAAGCGCGTCTCGACGTGGCAGAGGGCGCGGACATCGTCATGGTGAAGCCGGCCATGACCTATCTCGACATCGTGGCGGATCTTCGACGCGAACTTGACGTGCCGATCTGCGCCTATCACGTGAGTGGTGAGTACGCCATGGTGAAAGCCGCGGCGGCCCACGGCTGGATCGATGGGCCGGCGGTGGCGCTGGAGCAACTGACCGCGGTGCGCCGCGCGGGCGCGGACTTTGTGCTGACCTATTTCGCGAGGGAGCTCGCCGAGGAGTTGGGTCGTTGAGCTCGAACGAGGCCTGGTTCGATCGCGCCCAGGTCGTCATACCGGGCGGCGTCGACTCTCCCGTTCGCTCCTTTCGCTCGGTGGGCGGAACGCCCTACACCGTCGCCAGCGGTGACGGGGCCTTTGTCACCGACGTGGAGGGTCATCGCTACCTCGACTACGTGCAGTCCTACGGCGCGTCGTTGCTCGGCCACGCCCACCCGGTCATCGTGGAGACGCTGCGCGCCGCGGCCGGCAAGGGCACCACCTTCGGCGCGCCGACGCCCGGGGAAGTGCTGCTCGCTGAAGCCATGACGTCGCGCGTTCGCGGACTGGAGCAGGTTCGCCTGGTCTCCTCGGGGACAGAAGCGGTGATGAGCGCGGTCCGACTCGCGCGCGGCTACACCGGCCGCGACAAGATCGTGAAGTTCGACGGCTGCTATCACGGTCACTCGGACGCGTTGCTGGTAGCGGGCGGGAGCGGGGTCGCGC
This sequence comes from uncultured Acidimicrobiaceae bacterium, assembly GCA_963756325.1. Taxonomy (GTDB): domain Bacteria; phylum Actinomycetota; class Acidimicrobiia; order Acidimicrobiales; family RAAP-2; genus RAAP-2. The sequence goes on along the minus strand of CAVWNE010000012.1, from coordinate 671,322 downwards.
AGATGGGACTTCCGGGATCGGCCGGCGTGACCTCGGGTGCCGTCGAGGACACCATCGTCGCGCCCTACAACGAGGTACCCACCCTCGATGAGTCGGTCGCGGCGGTGCTGGTTGAGCCGGTGGCGGCCAACATGAACCTCGTCGCACCCACGTCGACCTTTCTCTCGGACCTTCGCCTCGAGTGCGACCGGGTCGGTGCGCTCCTCATCTTCGATGAGGTCATCACCGGTTTTCGTTTGGCCCTGGGCGGGGCTCAGGAGTTCTTCGGGGTCACGCCGGATCTGTGGACCTTCGGCAAGGTCATCGGCGGGGGACTGCCGGTCGGGGCCTTCGGTGGGTCACGGCAGATACTGGCCTCACTAGCCCCGCTCGGCCCGGTGTATCAAGCGGGCACGTTGTCGGGAAATCCCCTGGCCACGGCCGCCGGAGTGGCCGTGCTCGAGCACGTCACGGTCGACGAGCTGGCGCTGCTCGCCGGACGAGTGAAGAACTTCGCCGCCGACCTAGAGGCCGCGATTCGCGAGTCGGGGCTCTTCGCCCTCACGCCTCACGTCGGTTCCTTGATGGGTCTCTATCTCAGTGAGAGAGAGGTCACCACGCCGCGAAACTTCGCCGAAGCCAAGGTGCTCAACGAGAACGGTCTCTACAAGAAGTTCTTTCACGCGATGCTCGATCGCGGCGTGGCGCTCGCTCCGGGGGCCTATGAGATTCTCTTTGTCTCGCTGTCTCACTCGGTCGCCGATCTCGAACGTACCGCGGCCATCGCCGCCGAAGCCGCGAAGGCCGTGAGGTCGTGACCACCCTGCGCAGTGAGGACTGGGCCGTTCGACCACCTTTCGTGGTGAATGGCCCGACGTCCCCGGTCACCCTTCTCAGCGACGACGAGAGTTTGACCCAGCTGGCGGGCATTCCGGCCGTGGCCTGGCAGACGCCGTGGAGTGAGATATCGAACCTGGAGTTGGTGCGTATCTCGCACCAGATGCTGCTCTTCGCGACGATTGGCGGTGTGCGCTACACGTGGCGCCACCGCGACTTAGTGGGCTGGGACGTCGTGCGTAGCGTCGTCCTCGAACACGGGGGCATCGTTACCGAGCGTCGACAACGGGTCGGCATCTACGCCGTCGTGGCCGTAGTGGTCCTCGCGAGTTTCGCCGGGGGCATCGCCGCCTGGTTCAATCGCGCCAGCAGTGGCGTGCAGGAGCTCTCCGCGGCGCGTCACGTGAACTTGACACTGAACGACCTGCCGAGCAATTGGTACAAAACATCGGACACGATCTTGAACTACTTGGTGCCGGGACCGAGCAAGGTCTATACCTCGACGACCACCACCGCGCCCGCGAAGGACACCAGTTTCGACAAGGCGGCGTCGGTCTTTCAGAAGTGTCTCGGGGTGTCGAACGCGAAGGACCGCATCTACGGAGCGGCCGGGCAAGAGCCCGACTATCAGGTCTCCTCGGCCGTCTTCAACACCAACTCCCACGATGGCATCGAGCTGGCCTCCACGTCGCAGTACTACCACTCCACGACCATGGTCGAGAAGGACACTCGCGAGATGACCACGGCGAACTTCGGATCGTGTTTTGCCACCTCCAGTGCCGACATCATCCTGTCGGGCTTTGGACTCACCAACCCCACCTCCCACGTGGCCACCAACTGGCAGCCCATGACCTTCACCAAGGGCTGGTCGCGCGGGGGAGTCATCGAGTTCAAAGTACCGAGCCTGAGTACCGAAGTGCACCTGGTGATGGTGGTCATGACCCACGGCCACTACGAAGTAACGCTGAGCGCGATCGTGGGCAACTTCGACAAGTCGCAGAAAATATTGACGACACTCGTGAACACGCTGTTGTCGCGAATGACCACGTCGAGCTCGACGGCCGCTTAAGCGGTGAGTTCCTTCTTCTCCGGGAAGACCAACTGCCAGGCCTGATCGGGGATGACGCCGGCGAGGCGAGTCATCGCGCGATACCCGATCTCCGCGGGTCCTTTGTCGTCGTTGTTCATCAGGTTGGCCATGATCTTGAGCAGTTCGCGCATGACGGGGGGAATGCGCATCCCCGCGCTGACACAGACCTGCATGACCTTCGGATCAGAGATCAGACGTACGAAGGCCCGCGCCACGCGGTAGTACTCGCCGTAGGCGGCGTTCAGCCGCTCGTCGTAGAGAGAAAGAACGTCGTTGTCGTTGGCGAGGAGCGCTTCGCCCAGTACTGAGGCCGCCAGTCGACCGGACTCGTAGCCGTAGGCGATGCCTTCTCCGTTAAAGGGATTGACCATGCCGGTGGCGTCACCGGTGGTCAAGGTGTTGTGACCGACCCGCGGTCCAATGGAGAGTCCCATCGGGAGGCGACCCCCGGTCGGAGGACCACAGCACGTTTCGTCGTTGAGACCCCAGGCGTCGCCGACTTGGGCGACGAAGTACTCCTGGAGCTTGGTGGTGTTGACGCCCTTCCAGTTGCCACCAGTCGAGAGCAGACCGACGCCGACGTTGACCCGTCCATCCCCTAAAGGAAAGACCCAGCCGTACCCCGGTACCACGTCGCCGTGGGTGTCGCGAATGTCGAGGTGGGAGTCGATCCACGGCTCGTTGTGTCGATCGCTCGTGTAGTAGCCCCGAAGCGCCATCCCGAGTGGCCAGTCACGGTTGCGCACCACACCCAGTTCGCGACCCAGGCGCGAGTTCTGGCCGTCGGCCACCACCAGGTAACGACCCCTGATCTCTCCGACTGCGCCGGTGTCCTTGTCTTTCACGATGACGCCGGCGGCTCCGACCAGTTGATTCTCGCGCCCCGGCGTCGGTTCGACGAGATCGATCGCCTCCACGCCGTTCAGCACGTCGGCGCCGTACTTCTCGGCGTTCTCGGCGACGAGGCCGTCCAAGTTAAAACGGGTAATGGTGTAGCCGTAGTTGGGGAAAATCGGGTGCTCGGGCCACTTCATGTCGAGCTGCGCGCCAAAGCCAAAGCCGCGAAGACCCTGGTAGCGATGGCCATTCGAGGCGACGATGCCCTCGAGTCCCATCTCAGCGAGCTGGTGGACCGAGCGTGGCGTCAAACCATCGCCGCAGGTCTTCTCGCGAGGGAAGTGCTTCTTCTCAATCAGACAGACAGACCAGCCGGCTGAGGCCAACCAGTACGCGCAGGCCGACCCACTCGGGCCGCCACCGACGATGACGACGTCATAGGTGGTTGGGCGCGCGAGCACGTCCTGGAGGGTTTTCACGCGACAATCCTACGTCGCTTCCTCTGGTCGTGGACCCGTCAGAGGGCGTCGCCCCGTCTGGTAGAAATGATGGACGTGGACCAGTACATCTCAATACTTGGACTCCTCATCCTCGGAGTGCTGTTCGCGTCGGGTTCGTTTGTAGCGTCGGGTCTTCTCGCGCCGCACAAGCGGCCGAGCGACGCGAAGTTGGCACCCTATGAGTGTGGGATTGTCCCCGAGGCGGAGCCGCCACAGCGATTTCCTGTGCGCTTCTACCTCGTGGCGATGATCTTCGTGATCTTCGATATCGAAGTCGTCTTTATGTACCCCTTCGCGGTCGTTTTTCGCCAACTGGGGGTCTTTGGGCTGGTCGAAGTCCTGATCTTTTCCTTCGCGGTCTTTGGCGCCCTGCTCTTCTTGGTGGCCGAAGGGGCGCTCACCTGGGGCCCCGTCAAGCATCTGACGCGCGGTATGCCCGCCCGCACGAGCTCCTCCACCATTGTGCGTATCGGCGCCGACCCCGACAAGGCGGCCTAGTGGCCCTGGAAGATCTTCAACATAACTTTCTGACCGGTCAGGTCGAGGACCTGGTGCGCTGGGCGCGCCGCGCCTCGGTCTGGCCCGCGACGTTCGGACTGGCGTGTTGTGCGATCGAAATGATGGCCGCGGGAGCCGCCGACTACGACCTCGCGCGTTATGGCATGGAGGTCTTTCGCAACTCCCCTCGCCAGGCCGACCTTATGATCGTCGCCGGTCGGGTTAGCCAGAAGATGGCCCCGGTTCTTCGTCAGGTCTACGACCAGATGATGGAACCCAAGTGGGTCATCTCCATGGGTGTCTGTGCGTCCAGCGGCGGCATGTTCAACAACTACGCCATCGTCCAGGGCGTGGACCAAATTGTCCCCGTGGACGTGTATGCGCCAGGGTGCCCGCCCAGCCCGGAGACCCTCATGCACGCGATCCTCACCCTGCACGAGCAGATTCGCACCGGCGAGATCCTCAAGCGTCGCGCGCAGGGCCGCCCCACCCACGTAGCCGACCAGTCGAATGTTTGGACTCCCGAAGTCCCCGTCGCGGTGAGGGTGGGAACGCCGAAGTGATCCCCCTTCCTCCTACGGCCCCCCCAGGAGTCGTTACCGCCGACGTGTTGGCGAGCGACCTCGGGTGCTTCCCGACGACCGACCAATACCTCGATCTAGTGCGCGCCTTCAAAGACGACAGCTTTGAGATGTGCGTCGATCTCTGCGCGGTGGACTACCTGGAACACCTCACGCGATCGCTGCCCGACGACGTGGAACCGACCCGCTTTGAGATCGTGGTGAACCTGCTCAGTCTCTCCAAGCGTCAGCGCGTGCGCATTCGTCTTCAGGCCGGGAATGACGAACCTCGCGTGCCGACGTTGTTTCACCTCTATCCGGGCACCGAAGCCATGGAGCGCGAGGCCTTTGACCTCTTCGGTGTGCTCTTTGACGGACACCCGGACCTCACGCGCATCTTGATGCCTGAAGACTGGGAGGGTCATCCGCTGCGCAAGGACTACGCCATTGGCAAGGTTCCCGTACAGTTCAAAGAATCTCCGGGTCCGCGATGAGTGACCCCACCGTTCGCGTCGCGGAACGCGTCGAGCTGATCGCGGCCGAGACCGCCGAGGGTCTGCAGGGACTTCAGCCGCGCAAATCCACCAGCACCGACGAACTCGGTCGCGAGGTCGGCGCGGTCCTTCGCACGAGTGACCTCACCTTGGATCCGAACGACGTCGACTTCGAGCGCCGCGACGACGAGACGATGATCATCAACATGGGCCCGGCCCACCCCTCTACTCACGGAGTGCTACGTCTCATGCTGGAGCTCGACGGCGAGTTCGTGCTGCGCACCAAGCCCGTTATTGGCTACCTGCACACCGGCATGGAAAAGACCGGTGAGGTGCTCAGCTACATCCAGGGTGCCACCAACGTGACCCGCATGGACTACCTCAGCCCCATCGGCAACGAGCTCTGCTACTCCATGGCCGTCGAGAAGCTTCTCGCCATTGAGGTTCCCGAGCGGGCGATCTGGATTCGCATGCTGATGGCCGAGCTGAATCGCATCACCTCGCACCTGGTGTGGATCGCCACCAACGGGATGGACCTCGGCGCCACCTCGATCATGATCTACGGCTTTCGCGAACGCGAGCTGATCCTGGCCTTCTTCGAGAAGACCGCCGGGCTGCGGATGAACCTCAACTACGTTCGACCCGGCGGCGTCGCGGCTGACCTGCCCGACGGCTGGGAAGACGACGTGTTGGTTATCTGCGACACGATCTACGAGCGCACCTTTGAGTACGACGAACTTCTCACCGGACAGCCGATCTTTCGCGGCCGCATGGTCGGCGTCGCGCCGATCGCCGCCGAAGAGGCCCTGGCTCTTGGTGTCACGGGACCGGTGTTGCGCTCGACCGGTGTGCCGTGGGATCTGCGGCGCACCATGCCTTACCTGGCCTATGACCAGGTGGACTTTGACGTCATCGTGGGGACCTACGGCGACAACTTCGACCGCTACGCCATTCGACTCAACGAGATCCGCGAGTCGGTACGCATTGTGCGCCAGTGCCTGGAGAAAATGCCGAGCGGCGACTATCGCAGTCAGGACCCCAAGGTCACGCCACCGCCGCGCGCCCGCATTGACGAGTCGATGGAAGCGCTCATTCACCACTTCAAGCTCTTCACCGAGGGCTTCATGGTGCCGCCCGGCGAGGTCTACAGTGCGATCGAGTCGCCGCGGGGAGAACTGGGCTGCTACATCGTGGCCGACGGCGGGCCCAAGCCCTACCGCCTGCACGTGAGGGCGCCGAGTTTCGTCAACCTGCAAGCCGTTCCCTTGATGATGCGCGGCGGCACGGTCTCTGACGCGATCACCGTTATCTCCTCAATCGACCCGATCATGGGCGAGGTGGACCGATGAGCCACCTTCGTAACGATCTTCGTCAGCGCGCCGAAGAGCTCGTCTCCCTCTACCCTCGCAAGCGCTCGGCCATGTTGCCCTTGCTTCACCTGGCCCAAGAACAAGACGGCTACCTGAGCGACGAAGGTATCGCGGAAGTCGCCGAACTCACCGGCACGACGCCCGCCGATGTACGCGGCACTGCCGCCTTTTACGACATGTATCACCTCGCGCCGGTCGGCAAGTACGTGGTCGGGGTCTGCACCAACATCGCCTGTCTCTTGGCCGGAGGAGAAGAGATGCTCGAGCACGCCAGCAAGACGTTGGGATGTGCCGTGGGCTCTACCTCGGACGACGGACTCTTCACCTTGGAAGAGGCGGAGTGCCTCGCCGACTGCAACATCGCGCCGTGCGTGCAAGTGAACAGCCGCTACGTGCGCACGACGACCCCCGAGACCTTCGATGCGTTAGTCGAGGAACTCAAAGCCGGGAAACGCGATCACGACATTCCGAGCTTTGGCACACTGATTCGCGTGAAGCGTTCGGGTGGTCTTCGCGCCAGCAAGAACGACGTAGCGACCGAACGCAGTGACGCGCGAGCCGCGCGTGAGAAGCGCGACGCGGAAAACAAGTAAATGGCCGTTCTCGACGCTCCCCGTATTGTCACCGCCCGCGAGGGTTTCGATGACTCCTTCACGCTCGCTCGCTACCTCGAGACGGGCGGCTACCAAGGGTTGCGCACAGCGCTGACGATGTTCCCTGAAGCCGTGGCCGCTGAAGTGGACGCCGCGTCCTTGCTCGGTCGAGGCGGTGCGGGCTTTCCGGCCGGTCGCAAGTGGTCCATGTTGCGCAAGGCCCCCGTGTCCTACCTCGTCGTGAATGGCGATGAGTCCGAGCCCGCGACCTTCAAGGATCACTACCTCATCGAGCGCGACCCGCACCAACTCATCGAAGGTGTGGTCATCGCGGCCTACGCCCTGCAGGTCAACCAAGCCTTCATCTACGTGCGCGGGGAGTTCGCCCTCGGTCTCGAGCGGTTGCAGCAGGCCCTCAACGAGGCCTACGAATATGGCGCGCTCGGGTCCAAGATCCTGGACTCGGACTTCTCGATCGACATCGTCGCCCACCCCGGCGCCGGCGCCTACATCTGTGGCGAGGAGACGGCACTAATTGAAGGTCTTGAGGGAAAGCGCGGCTTCCCCCGCATCAAGCCTCCCTTCTTTCCGGCGGTGACCGGCCTCTACGGTGAGCCGACGGTCGTAAACAACGTCGAGACCATGGCCAACTTGCCCTGGATTGTCACCCACGGCGGCGCGGCCTTTGCGGCGTTGGGTGGAGGCCGCAGCGCTGGTACCCGGCTCTTCGCGCTGGCCGGTCGTGTCAACCAACCCGGCATGTACGAGATCGAGATGGTGAAGAACACCTTCCGCGACCTCATCTACGACCCAGCCTTGGGCGGCGGCATCGTCAACGGGGGACAGGTAAAGGCCTTCATCCCCGGAGGCGTGTCCGCGCCGTGGTTCGGGCCCGACCTCTTGGATCTTCCGCTCGGTCAAGACGAGGTCGCCGAAAAGGGCTCGATGCTGGGCTCGGGCTCCGTGGTGGTCTTTGATCAGACCAGTTGCATGGTGCGAGCGACCTGGCGCATCACGCGATTCTTCTCGCGCGAGTCGTGTGGCCAGTGCACGCCGTGTCGCGAAGGCTCGGGCTGGATTGAGCGCGCCATGTACCGCCTGGAGCACGGCGGTGGCCGTATGGAAGACCTCGACATGCTGCTCGACCTGTGCGACAACATCTCACCGGGACTCAACTGGCCCCCGCAGCAGACCACCATCTGCGTGCTCGGTCCCTCGATCCCCTCATCGGTGAACTCCGCGATCACGATGTTCCGCGACGAGTTCGCCCAACACGTCACTGACGGAGGGTGTCCCTTTGACTGATGTGAAGTCCTCCGTGACCGTCTCTGTGAATGGCCGCGCCGTCGAGGCCCAGCCCGGTGAGCTCCTGATCGAGGTGGCCGAGCGCGCCGGGCACTACGTGCCGCGCTTTTGCTACCACCCACGCATGGAGCCGGTTGGTTTCTGCCGCATGTGCCTGGTGGAAGTGGATGGCCCCCGCGGTCCGACCTTGCAGCCCGCGTGTTACATCAAGGTGAATGACGGCATGAACGTCGTCACTGATTCGGACAAAGTGAAGAAGGCGCAAGACGGGGTCCTTGAGTTCTTGCTCGCTAATCACCCCCTCGACTGCCCGGTCTGTGACAAGGGCGGCGAGTGCCCGCTCCAGGATCAGACGTTGGCCCACGGCTCGGGTGAGACCCGGTTCGTGGAAGAGAAGCGCCACTTCGTCAAGCCCATCGAGATTGGCGAGCTGGTGCTGCTGGACCGCGAGCGCTGCATCCAGTGCGCGCGTTGCACCCGGTTCAGCTCCGACGTCTCGGGCGACACCGAGATCGCCTTCTCTGGTCGCGGTGACCTCATCGAAGTCGCGACCTCACCGACGACTCCCTTCGACTCAACCTTTTCGGGCAACACCGTCCAGATCTGTCCGGTGGGCGCTCTCACGGCGAAGCCCTATCGCTTCACCGCGCGTCCCTGGGACCTCGAGCAGGTCGAGAGCACGTGCACGACGTGTGCGGTCGGATGTCGCGTCGCGGTGCAGTCATCGGGAAACCGCTTGACGCGACTGCTCGGCGTGGACTCAGAGCCCGTGAACCACGGGTGGCTGTGCGACAAAGGGCGCTTCACTCTGGACGCCGTCGACGGACACGACGGCGAGGTCGATCCGCTGTCCGCCTCGACGCGACTGCGCGAGCCGCTCATACGTGAGGACGGCGAGCTGCGATCTGCCACCTGGGGCGAGGCATTGTCGCGTGCCGCGGCGATCCTTCAAGACGCCTCCTCCACGCCGAATGGCGTCGGCGCTATCGGCGGTGCCGCGCTCACCAACGAAGGAGCCTTCGCCTGGGAGCGTTTCGTGCGCGGCGTGCTCTCCAGTGATCACCTGGACGCGCAGTACGACGATGGTCTCGACGGCGCGCTGATTCAGGCGTTGCCGTTAGCGACCATCGACGAGGCCGCGCACTCGCGCGTCGTCGTGACGTTGACCGGCGACATTCGTGAGGAACTTCCGGTGCTGTTCCTACGCCTGCGCGAGAACTTCGTGCAGCGAAAGAACTCGTTGATTGAGTTCACCTTTGGCCCCAGCGCACTGCGATCGCTCGCCACTGTCTCGATGCCCGTGCGCCCCGGCGAGGCGCACGTCATCGCCCAGTCGCTCACGACGCCTGAAGGCAAGACCACCAAAGACTCAACAGTCACCGACAAGGAACTTGAGGACGCGCGCCGCCTGATCGGTGAGAGCGGCGACGGCGTGGTCTTTATCGTCGGGCGCCCGAACCTGGCCGAGTCGGCGAGCGTTATAGAGACCGCGATCCGCACGCTCGCCGAGGCCTTCCCGGCCGCCACGTTCTTACCGGCCTTGCGCCGAGCGAACGTACGCGGTGCCCTCGACATGGGTCTGGCCCCTCACCTTCGACCCGGACGCGGATATGACGCCTCGTGCGAGGGTCGCAGCACGAGCGAGCAACTCGAAGCCCTGCGCACCGGCGAGCAGAAGGCCGTCCTCTTGTTGGGCGGATGTCTCTTGGGCAACGTGCTCGACGTTGAGGGTGCGAAAGCTGCCCTGGAGGCCGCGAAAGTCGTCGTCGTTTCTGGTCACGGCGGTAAGACCTTGGCCTACGCCGATGTCGTTCTGCCGGCCGCTGTGCAACACGAGCGCCACGGCACGGTCACCAACATCGAAGGTCGCGTCACCAGTGTCACGGCCAAGATCGTGGCGCCCGGTTCGGCGTGGCCTGACGTCGCCATCGCGGCGGAACTGGCCGAAGCCTGCGGCCAGAGTCTGGGTCTCGACTCGGTCGAACTGAGTGCGAAGGTCATCGAAGAGACGACGGGCTACCCGGCGCTCTCCATCATGAACGACGTCAGCGACGAGGGTGCGGTGGTCGGGCGCACCAAAGACCGGGTCGAGCGTCGACCACTGGATCCTATGGCCTTCCCTGGCATTCGCTCGACGAACACCGTCGGTCTCGGCGAGCTCTCGGGCGCTCTCGTCAGTGAGTCGGTGCGGACGGGTGCCACCCAGGAGATTGCCACGATGGACGCGATTCCCGCGGGCCGTGGTGTCGACGTCGGACACTTTGACGCCTACGGGCTCGCTCTCAACATCTCGCGTCGTCTCTACGACCACGGCATCATGATGCAGGGATCGCCGGCGTTGGCAAACCTGGCCGCGAAGACCACGGCGCTGATCAACCATTTCGACTTGGATCGACTGGGTCTCGGGACCGGCGATGAAGTGCAAGTGAATGCGCCGAAGGGGCCGATCAGTCTGCCCGTGGTGCTCAGTGACGACATGCCTCGCGGCACGCTCGGGATTGTCTTTGGCAGTGTTGATGAGTCCGGCAGCGACAGCGCCGCGACGTTGCTGTATGAACCCGGGAACGTCATCACTCAGTTGAAGTTGGCCACCACATGACCTGGCTCGCGTCGGTTGACCCGCTCTTCGTCTTCGGTCATGTCAGTGGCGTCGACATTCTGATCGTGATCATTCGTCTGCTCGTGGGCTTTGGCGCGCTAATGGGCGCGGTCACCATGATGATCTGGTTTGAACGCAAGGCGATCTCAGACATGCAGAGCCGCATCGGGCCACAACGCTGGGGACCGTTTGGCCTCTTGCAAACCCTGGCTGATGGCATCAAGCTCTTCTTCAAGGAAGACCTCATTCCCGATCAGGCTGATCGGTTCGTCTTCAAACTCGCGCCGTATTTAGCTCTCGTTCCCGCGATCATCACTTTCGCGATCATCCCGGTCGGTGGGACGCTGCACATCGCCGGTCACACCGTCTTGCTCCAGATCGCCAATCCGCCGATCGGCATTTTGTTGATGTTGGCCATGTCGGGCATCTCGGTCTATGGCGTCATGCTGGCCGGCTGGGCCTCGGGATCTAAGTACCCGCTCATCTCCTCGGTGCGCGCGAGCGCTCAGATGATCAGTTACGAAGCGGCGCTCGGAATCACCATCGTGACGGTCGTCCTTATCACCGGCTCGCTCAGCACGCACAACATCGTGACCTCCCAAGCCGGGGGAGTCTGGCACTGGAACGTGATTCGCCTCGGGGTCGTGCCGTTCATCATCTTCTGGATCGCCATCACGGCAGAGCTCAACCGTCCGCCCTTTGACGTGGTGGAGGCCGAGAGCGAGTTGGTCGGTGGATTCAATACCGAGTACTCGTCCATTCGCTTCGCGCTCTTCTACATGGCCGAGTTCATGAACACGATCACCATGTCGGCCATGATCGTGACGCTCTTCTTCGGCGGACCCGCGGGATGGGTGCCACCTATATCGCACCTACGATGGATCTTTCCCATTCTGTGGTTCGTGATCAAGACCACGATCTTCTGTTTCTGTTACGTCTGGTTCCGCGCCGCTCTGCCGCGCTTTCGTTACGACCAGGTCATGGACCTCGGTTGGAAGAAGTTGATTCCGCTGTCCTTGGGCTGGATGCTGGTCGTGGCTGGTTTCATTCTCAAGCCGGCCTGGGGTCTGTTGATGGCCGCCGTCGTCCTCTTCGCCTCGGTGGTGCTCGGACGAGCCTTCTCCTTGGGCCAGTCGCGTGAGAGCGGACCCGAGTCGGTCCTGCCCCCCATTGGACAACGACCCCTGCCAGGACAGGTCCTTCGTGCCTTCACTGATCTCGATGAGGAAGACCTATGAGCAAGCCTCTGAGCTTCTTTGGCGGATTCAAGCTGACCTTCCAGCACCTCACTCGCGCCCCGGTGACGACCAGCTACCCCCAAGGCAAGCGGGCCAAGCAGCCGCGCCAACACGGTCGCCACGTCTTGAACCGTTACGAAGATGGCATGGAAAAGTGCATTGGCTGTGAGCTGTGCGCGGGTGTGTGTCCGGCCAACTGCATCTACGTCCGTGGACTCGACAACCCGCCCGATCATCCGGTCAGCCCGGGTGAGCGTTATGGCTACATCTACGAGATCAACTACCTGCGTTGCATCCACTGCGACCTCTGCGTGGAGGCCTGTCCCACCCAGGCCATCACCGAGTCCAAGATGTTCGAGTTCTCCTTCACCAACCGGGCCGACGCCATCTACACCAAGGCCGAGCTCTTGGTCGACGATCAGGGCTATCCGAAGCGTCTCCCCTGGGAGGACTGGCGCGAGGGCGAGTCCGACATGACGGGTGGCTGGATGCGGGCCACCTCGCCCTCGGGCGACGCCAGCTTCGAGGGAGTCGTGCAGTGGACCGGGGACCTCGGTGCGGGAGTACGTGCTCCCGAAGCCGGCCAGAGTTCGAACCGCGACGACGAGGCGACGGGATCCAAGCAGTTACGGCGGGCCTTCTTCCGTCACCTCAATCCCCTTGACGTCAACGATGACCAACGCGGCCTCCAAGGACAGATGACCCGAGGTCAAGAGAAGATGATCATGGCGCGCGAGAAGATGTCGGAGAAGTTGGCCGAGCGTAAAAAAAACAAGAAGGACAAGAGTCCGCAGTGATCGCGACAACCTACGCCATCCCGGACGTCGTGGTCTTTGTGACCTCGACGATCTTGATCCTGGTCGGAGCGGTGGGTGTCATCTCGGTCAAGAATCCGGTGCACGCCGCGCTCTCGCTCATCATGACGCTCTTTGGGGTGGCCGTTGCCTTCATCGCTCAGTCGGCTGACTTTCTCGCCGCGGTGCAGATCATCGTCTACGCCGGGGCCATCGTGGTGCTGTTTCTCTTCGTGATCATGTTCTTGGGCGTGGGGTATGGGTCCAAGAGCGACGTCGAGCCGCTGGTCGGTCAGCGCGGCTTCGCCCTGGCGGGCGTGGTGATCACCATCGGTGGGCTGATCGCCTTGATGGCGTCCTCCCACTGGGTTACCGGCCCGGCCTCAGTGACCGGCCAGCTGGCGACGGGCCAGGGCAACGTCAAACAACTGGGTACGGCCGTCTTCACCACGTACCTGTACGCCTTCGAAGCGACCTCGCTGCTGCTGGTGATCGCGGTGGTGGGGGCGGTCTTGCTCGCCCGTCGCGAACGCGCCACCACCCGCGAGACGAAGGACGAGGTTCGCTCGTGAACGTCCCCGCCGCCTGGTATCTCGTCGTCGCGGCGCTGCTCTTTGGGGTGGGAGCCTTCGGTCTCTTGACACGACGCAGCGCGCTGATCATGTTCATGTGCTTGGAGTTGATGCTGAATGCCGTCAACCTCACCTTCGTCACGTTCTCTCGGACCATGAGCGACATCGCGGGACAGGCCAGCGTCTTTTTCGTCATGGTTGTCGCGGCGGCCGAAGTGACGGTCGGCCTCGGCATCGTGGTGGCCGTGTTTCGCCGTCGCTCCTCCACCTCGGTGGACGACCTCACCGAGTTGAAGGGCTGATATGGCACCCCTCGCCACGTTGCTGCTGCTCATGCCACTCGTCGGGTTCCTCTTCGTGCTGGTGATGGGTCCGGCCCTGAAGGAGAAGGCCATCGGGTCGATCGGGACTGGTGTGGTCGCCGTGTCCTTCGTGCTGGCCGTCGTCACCTTCTTCACCCTGTTGCACCGCTCGAGTCGCGAAGTGACCATTCACCTCTTCAACTGGATCAACGTCGGGACGCTGCACGTGCCTGCTGCCTTACTGGTCGATCCGCTCTCGATCACCATGTGTCTGTTCGTGACCGGCATCTCGGCGCTCATTCATCTGTACTCCATTGGCTACATGCACGGGGAGAAGGACTTTCGCAAGTTCTTCTTGTACCTCAATCTCTTCGTCTTCTCCATGTTGTTGCTGGTGCTCGCCAACAACCTGCTGCTCACCTTCGTCGGGTGGGAGGGAGTGGGCGTCTGCTCCTACTGGCTGGTGAGCTACTACTTCACGAGGGGCAGTGCCGCCTCGGCCGGGAAGAAGGCCTTTCTCTACAACCGGGTGGGAGACTTTGGCCTCTTGGTGGCGATGTTCCTGCTCTTTCATCACACCCACACCCTCAACTACCTTGAGCATCTTCCACGTGGCGGGCACGCTGTCGCCGACCGTGGCCACGCTCACGGTGTTGGCGCTGCTGCTCGCGGCCACTGGCAAGAGCGCGCAGATTCCTCTCTTCAACTGGCTACCGGACGCCATGGAAGGCCCGACCCCGGTCTCGGCGTTGATCCACGCGGCCACCATGGTGACAGCCGGTGTCTACCTGTTAGTGCGCATGTCGCCGGTGCTCACGATGTCGCCCGACGGGCGGGCCACCATCGCCGTCATCGGTGGCGTCACCGCCTTCGTCGCGGCCACCATCGCCACCTCCCAACAGGACATCAAGAAAGTCCTAGCGTTCTCGACGGTGTCCCAGATTGGCTACATGGTGCTCGCCGTCGGGGTCGGCGCCTACTCCGCCGCCATCTTCTTGATGGTGGCCCACGCTTTCTACAAGGCGCTGCTCTTCCTGGGCGCGGGCTCGGTGATCCACTCTCTCAACAACGAACAAGACCTGCGAAAGATGGGTGGGCTGGCGAAATATCTGCCGCTGACCTTCCCGGCCTTTCTCGTCGCCTGGCTGGCCATCTCGGGCATCCCGCCTTTCGCCGGCTTCTTCGCCAAGGGCGACGTTCTGACCAACGTCTTCCAGCACAACAAGTTCCTCTGGGCGCTGGGCGTCGTCACGGCCATTCTTACCGCGTACTACATGACCAGACTCTTCGTGATGACGTTTCTCGGCACCGAGCGCTTTCGCGACGTGACCGATGGACACGATCCACACGAGTCGCCGTGGGTCATGACGCTGCCCCTGGTGGTGCTGAGCGTGCTGGCGATCGTCGGCGGCATCGTGGACCTGCCGTGGGCCCACGAAGCGGCGCTGAGCGGTTTCCTCCACCCGGTGCTCGGCTACGTGCCGGCGGTCGCCGCGGCGTCCACCACTGAGCAGTGGGTCCTCGCCGCCGTCGACGTCGTCGCCGCTCTCATCGGCTTGGCTCGCGGCCCTTACGATCTGGCGCGATCTCAAGGTCGGGGAGCGCTTTGAGTCCAAGTTCTTCGAGCACGTGTGGTACTGGGACGACGCCTACGACACGACCATCGGCCGACCGCTCACCGCCATGGCCGACTTTGACGAGGCGGTCGTGGAGCCCAAGGTGATCGACGGCGCCGTCACCGGGGTGGCGGTCGCCGTTCGCAACAGTGCCGAGGGCCTTCGCAAGATTCAGTCGGGCTTCGTGCGTCAGTACGCGCTGGCCATGGTGCTGGGCTTTGCCGTCATCATCGTCTACCTGGTTGCGAGGGTCCACTAGATGCACTCCTCGCTCTATCTCTCCGCGCTGCTCGTCGTGCCCTTGCTCGGGGCGCTCGTCGCCATGGTGGTCCGAAAGACCGACGGCGCGTCCTACGTCGTCGGCGTGGCCACGTCGGTGGTGGAGTTCGCCTTATCGATTGTCGTCTTTCTGCTCTACAACAACCACCTCAAAGGGGCGGGCACGTTCGATTTTCTGTCGCGTCACGTGCTGTCGGCGCCGTTGGGCCTCGCCTACGACGTGGGAGTCGACGGCATCTCGCTGTTCATGGTCGTGCTGACCGCCTTGGTGTTACCCCTCGCGTTGATGGGCGCGCGCGAACGCCGCCGCGAGGCATCCTTCGTGGCCTGGATGTTGCTGCTGACGTCCTTCACCATGGCCAGCTTCGTCAGCCACGACGTGCTGGAGTTCTTCATCTTCTTCGAGCTCACCCTGGTGCCGAGCTACTTCATCATCGCGGGCTGGGGCGGAACCCAGCGCGCCAAGGCGGCGCTCAAGTTCTTCATCTATACCTTCAGCGGTTCGGCGTTCTTGTTCGTGGGCATCTTGTACCTGGGTTTCCTGCACCAGCACCAACTGGGCGGCGCCCTCACCTTCTCCGACAGCGCACTGACCGCTACCGTCCTCAAACACGGCGTGTCGGTCTGGCTCTTTCTCGCCTTCGCCGTGGCCTTTGCCGTGAAGTCCCCCATCTGGCCGCTTCACACCTGGTCGCCTATCACCTACGCCGAGGCGCCGACCGGGGGATCCATTCAGCTCTCGGCGGTGTTGGCGAAACTCGGCTCCTACGGTCTTCTTCGCTTCGCCGTCGGGCTCTTTCCGCTGGCTCTCGTGACCATGCGACCGCTGTTCTTGACCCTCGCGGTCATCGGCATTCTCTATGGGTCCTTCGTCGCCTGTGCCACGCCCGACCTCAAGCGCCTGGTCGCGTACTCCTCGCTTGCTCAGATGGGATTTATCACCTTGGGCGTCATGTCGGGCTCGGTAATTGGCGCGACCGGTGCCGTCTTGTTGATGTTTAACCACGGCGTCATCACGATCGGCTTCTTCCTGCTCATCGGCTTCATCGAGAAGCGGCGTGGCTCGTATCAGATCAAGGACCTCACCGGCCTCCAGGGGCCGGCACCCGTACTGGCCGCCCTGTTCACCGTCGTCATGATGGCCTCCCTCGGACTGCCCGGTCTCTCGGGCTTCGTCAGCGAGTTCCTGATACTCGTCGGCACCTTCGCGACTCACGCCTGGTGGGGCGCGATCGCCGCGACCGGGGTCATCGCCGCGGCGGCCTATCTGCTCTGGGCCTACCAGCGCGTCTTCCACGGTCAAGCGACGGGCCCCAACGCCGAGATTCCCGACGCCACGCTGAGTGAGCGCTGGGTGCTGGTGCCGGTCGTGATCCTGCTGGTCGCGCTCGGTGTCTTCCCCCACCCCCTCCTGGATCAGATCACGCCCTCCATCCAGCAGTTGCTGCACCACGTGGCGGCGGTGACCAAGTGAGCGGTCTCGTGATTCCGAGCATCCACTACCTCGCGCTACTCCCGGTCCTCACGTTCTTTGGCGCGAGCCTCTTGTTGCTCGTACTGAGCGCCCTGGTCTCGGACAAGGTACGTCTCAACGTGTCAACGGGGGTAACGGCGGCCGCCTCAGTCGCGGTCATCGTCTACGCCTTCTTCCAGTGGGACTACATCGCCCACCACGGAGCGACGACCAGCGTGGCGCACGCCGTGGTGCTGGACGGTTTCTCGGTGGTGGGCAACGTGGCCATCGCTGGCGCGATGCTGCTGTCGGCCTTCGTGGCTCACGACTGGGCGAGGCGCGAGCGCATCGCCGGGGCTGACTTTCACATCTTGGCGCTGGCCTCCAGTGCGGGTGCGCTGTTGATGGTTCAGGCCAACGACCTGATCGTCATCTTCCTCGGGCTGGAGATTCTCTCCATCGGGCTTTACGTGCTGGTCGGTTTCGATCGACACCGTCCGACCTCGGACGAGGGAGCGCTCAAGTACTTCCTGCTGGGCGGCTTCGCCTCGGCGATCTTCATCTACGGCGCCGCGCTGATCTATGGCGCGACGGGATCGACCAATCTCTCGAGCATCTCCTACTTCTTGAGTGAGAACGTCGTGCTGCACCCGGGTCTGTTGTACGCCGGTGGCGGTCTGTTGCTGGTGGGCTTCGCCTTCAAGGTGGCGGCCGTGCCCTTTCACGCCTGGTCCCCTGACGTGTACGAGGGAGCCCCCACCCCGGTCACCGGCGTCATGGCCTCCATTGTCAAAGTCGGGCGCCTTCGCCGCGCTGTTGCGCGTTCTGATCTCGGCGCTCGGCACCCAGCTCGACACCTGGCGCCCCATACTCTTCGTGATCATCGTGGTGACCTGTGTGCTCGGCGCCTCGGTGGCGCTGGTGCAGCGCAACGTCAAGCGCCTCCTCGCGTACTCCTCGATCAACCAGGCCGGCTTCATGCTCATGGGTGTGTGGGCTGGCGACGCGCGCGGCGTGGCGGCGACGCTGTTCTACGTGCTGACCTACGCCCCGGTGATCGTGGCGACGTTTGCCATCGTGACGCTGGTGGGCGGACGGGGCGACACCCACCACGGGATCGAGCACTATCGCGGACTGGCTCGTCGCCAACCGTGGCTGGGCGCTGCGTTGACGGTGCTGTTGTTGACCCAGCTCGGAGCGCCCCTCACCATCGGCTTCTACGCGAAGTTCACGGTGCTGGCCGCGGTGGTTGATTCCGGGGGCGGCGCGCTGGCCTTGATCGCCCTGCTAACGGCCGCCATCGCCGCGTTCTTCTACCTGCGCTTCGCCCTCACCTTGTATGCCGACTCGGACGACGACGTGGAAGGCAACCGCATAGCGGTACCGCCGCTCAGCACGGTGGTGATCGCCGTCGGGGTGGTCGTCGCTCTGCTCTTCGGTATCTGGCCCGGCCCCCTCGCGGCCTGGGTCCAGCACGCGACGCTTCTCTTTTTGCCGTGAGCCGTGTCGCGATCGTCACCTCGAAAGGGGCGGACGATCCCGACAATCCGCGTCTCTTCGCGGCCCTGGGCGATGTGGAACTGTCGGCGGACCTGGTCGTGTGGGATGACGACACGGTCCGTTGGGATGACTACGATCTCGTGGTTCTCCGCTCCACCTGGGATTATCCGTCGCGCCGCGCCGAGTTCTTGGAGTGGGCGAGTTCGATTGCTCGCCTGGAGAATCCGTTCTCGATCGTCGAGTACTCCTCGGACAAGCACTACCTGGCGGACCTCGAGGCTCACGGTCTGAACGTCATTCCTTCGCGCTTCTACGCGGTGGGCGAGAGTCCGAACTTCGACTTCGGTGACTTGGTGGACTTTGTCGTCAAGCCGTGCGTCGGCGCGGGATCCCTCCACGTGGTGAGGTACCGGGGGGATGACCTGGCGGCGGCCACGCGTCACGTGGAAGCCCTTCACGCAGATGGTCGTGACGTTCTCGTCCAGCCCTATATCCACAGCGTCGATACCCTCGGCGAACGCGGCTTGATCTTCATCAACGGCACCTTCTCGCACGCCATGGCCAAAGGGGCGATGCTGAACGTGGCCCAGAGCGAACGCGACTTCTTGTATCGACGCGAGCAGATGTCCTCGGCCTTGGCTGAAGCCGACGCCACCCTCTACGCCACGGAAGTCCTCGACATTATGGGCTTGTCGGCTCTTCTCTACGCGCGTGTGGATCTGGTGGCCACGATTCGCGGGTGGCTGGTGATGGAACTCGAACTGGTCGAACCCTCGCTCTATCTGACCTTCGACGGCGGGGCGGCTGCGAAACTTGCCTCGGGCATCGCGAAACGGCTCAAGTAACTTCAGACGTCGAACACGACGGACAGCGCGGACATCAATGCTTATGTCTGGGGCATCTTGTCGTGGATCGAGGGAGCATTGAACTCTGTTTAGGTAATGTGCCGTGATGACAGCGAACGACCGTCAGAAGATGCGTGACTTCTACGACGAGCTCGGTGAGGGTGAGTGGGCCCGATTTGAAACGTCACCGCGGGGTCGCGTCGCCTACGAGGTGCACCGACATTTCCTCGATCAGTTCATCGTGTCCGGTGACCACGTTCTCGAAGTTGGTGCCGGGCCCGGCAGGTTTACGATCGAACTGGCACGTCTGGGAGCCACCATAGATGTCACCGACCTTTCTCCGGTTCAGTTAGATCTCCATCTTCACCACGTCAGGGAGACAGTCGCTGAAACGGCGGTACGCTCGAGATCGATACTTGACATCTGCGATACGTCGCGGTACGACAGCAATTTCTTTGACGTCATTGTGATCTACGGTGGTCCGTTGTCCTACGCGTTTGAGGAAGCGAGGGAAGCATTGACGGGGCTGCTGCGCATCACCAAAGCTGGTGGCGTCGTCGTGGGATCGGTCATGTCGTGGCTTGGTTCGTGGCGATACTTTCTCCGCGGCGCCTTTGAGGATTCGAAGGTGGTTGGAGACGATGCTCTTGATCTCATGCTTTCTACGGGCGACTTACGCTACTCTCAGTCGACCCACATTTGCCAGATGTACCGCGCTCGCGACATCACCAATCTGGTTGCAGAGTGTGGCGGCGAAGTCGACGCGATGTCGGCCAGCAACTGGGCTTCACTGGGCGATGCCGACGTTCTTGAAGAAATGGAAAGTGATCCCGAACGTTGGGCACGCTTTCTCCGCCACGAGATCGCCGCGTGCGCGGAACCTGGCGCGCTGGACGGAGGGACTCACATACTGTTCGCCGCCCGCAAGCCGCAGATTCCGGGGTGAGCCCGCAAAACGCCGAGCGACTCGGAGGGAATTCGTAAGGTAACTGTATGAAGAGTCGACGTGCGGGGGAAGGGCGATACGCCCAGTGGGAACGCGAGCAACGTTGGGTGCTCGACGCCGTTCCCTCCTCCGCCTCCGACGAGCGATTAATCACTGATGACTACCTTGTCGGAACACAGCTTCGGCTCAGGAAAATTCACTCTAATAGCGAGACTCTCTACAAACTTTGTCAGAAGGTCCGAGTTGACTCAAGTAGTAGCGAAAGAGTCAAGATCACCAACTTGTATATCTCGCTCGAGGAGTACAAGTTGATGCTCTCGCTGCCGACGGCGACGATTCTGAAGACGCGACGCAGTTTCTCGTATGGTGGCGCCAAATATGCGGTGGATGAGTTTCATGGTCGCCACGATGGGCTGGTCCTCGCCGAGAGGGAATTGGATGAGTCCGAACCACGTCAAGAGACTCCGGACTTCGCGCGCCGCGAGGTGACTTTAGATGACAAGTACTCTGGAGGTCTTTTGGCATTCGCCTCAGACCACGAATTACGGAGTCTCTTCGGGGCCAGATGACACCCAAGCGGACGGGGCGACGCTTCGCATGCGTGATTGTGGTCGATGATGCGTGGCGAGTGTTGCTCACTGTGCTTTGAACTCACCGTTGCGGATCCCGATACGAGATGTGATGATAGGGGGAAGAGGCAACGACGGCTGGAGGACACATGAGCGTTATAGATGGGGCGCTGGCCGCCAATGCGACGATTGCCAACGGCTTTGTCTCTCGAGCAGCCCCGCCCCAGCCGAAAGTTGTCATTGTCACGTGCGCCGATCCTCGCTTAACCGGTATTGGCGAGATGTTGGGCCTGGCGGACGCCGACGTGGACCTCATCAGAAACCTGGGCAGTGTCATTGATGAGGACTCGATACGAGGAATTCTGGTCTCCACCCGGTTGCTCGGCAGCAAAGAGATCATGATCATCAACCACACCGGATGTGGCATGACTACCTTCAACGACGCGGAGTTTGCCGAGACGTTGCGCCAGGAGACGGGCCACGCTGTCATCGCGCCATCGCGATTCTTCAGCTTCACGGACGTAGAGGACAACACCCGCGAGCAGATGCAAAGAGCCCGATCCCACCCGTGGATCTCGCCCGAAGTGCCGGTCAGAGGTTTCGTCTTTGACCTCGAGACCGGGCGACTTCACGAAGTGTTTATCGACGGCGCGAAGTCTTAGCGCCGAGCGGCGCCTGCCTTATCGACCTCGCGCGCGGCGGCGAGGATCTCTTCGGGAACGACTGTTCCGGGTCGATTGGACGGATCGTGTTGTAGGAATCGTCCGAGCACGGGAAGTTCGGTAATGCTCTCCGCACGCAATGTTGCGGCCACCACGGGCACGAAACTCTCGGCGGCCGGATAGACGAGATGTCGCGGCAGCCAGGTCGGGTGGTACTTGGAGTTGAAGCTCCAGAGTGACTCGATGGGCAAGATTCCCGACAGACGCTTGAGAGCCCAGCGCTCAACGCGGGTGAAGGCCGTGTCCTTCTCGCCTTCCAGCACCGAACGAAACGCCGCGAAGTTAAGACTCAATCCGCTGAAGCCGAGCTCGCGCAGATGTTCAATCGTCGAGCACAGCGCGTAGTCGATTAAGCCATTGGGGTGTTCGCCCGGGTCCCGGCGCATGAGGTCTAGTGAGTAACCCTTAATACCTGGTGACGGCACAAATTGACAGACTGCAGCGGCCCTCTGATCGGGGCCGTAGACAACCGTCAGGAGGAGCCCCTTGTCCTTGGGGTCAAAGAGCCGCCCGAGCATCATGGAGAAGCCCCGCTCGCCTCCGCCGCGGCGCAACAGGGAGATCAACTCAACGATCTCGGTGACGCGGGCCGGATCCATGGTGGCTGGATCGAAATACTCAACGGTGTAGCCATAGCGAGCGAGTCGAGAGCAGGCTTGACGCAGTCCTTTCATTTTGTGTCCTTCGAGACCGAAAGCCTGACAGTCGACGATCGCCTCATCACCGAGATAGATGCCGTGTAGGCCCGCAGCGTGATAGATACCGAGCCACTCTTCGCCCGCGGCCATAACCCCGATGGTCCATCCGTGCGCCTCGGCGAACTCTCGAAAGGCGCTGAAGACCTCGCTCCGTTCCGCCTCCGGGCCAATGGGGTCCGGGGAGACGAGGGCGACACCGCCGTAGACGGCGTAGGCGACGAGGGAGTCCCGGAAGAAGAAGAACTGTTTGTCGTCGCGGAGGGCAAAGTAGTCGAGGGTCCCGCGGCCATGGCGCCGGACGATCTCGCGCGCACGAATCTCCGCCAGCCGACGTTCGCGCGAGCTGGCCGCTGACGACAACCGCCGATCCACGACCGGACGGGTAACGAGATAGAGGGCCGACACGATGAGGGTGAGACCAATGGCCAGAAGAGCCGGACTGATGAAGTCTTCCACCCGGTCAGGCAGGGTGATGTTGTACTGACCGACCAGGCGCTCGATGCAGGCGACGACGATAACGCCAAAGCTCGGGAGCTGATGTGGGGCGGTTGCTTCGATGCCAATTGACGCGGTGAAGACCGTCACCAGGGCGACAAAACCGAGGCGCGGCAAAGCGTCGGCGGCGCTGGAGCGGTCAGAAGTCGCCTGAAAGTATCGACGCTGTCCAATGAGAAGGACCAAGATGCCGACCGCTATCAGCAACGACACGATGGTCCCTCCGCGCAGTGCGTGGGCAACGACGGTTATCGCGAGAATGACGACGGAGAGGAACCACGAGCGACGAGAACCTCGGCGAAGTCCTCGCGCGAGCATGATCAGAGCGACACCCGCCACGGCGGTCAGCGCGGCGGCGTCCTTCGCTACTTCCAGGGGCAGTACTTGAAGGACGAGATGAAGGTGACTGCGCAGTGGGCGGATGGTGGTGACCACGACGTTGAACAGGCCGTCGACAAATATGAGGACCGCCACCCAGCGACGGATCGCACGTTGGCGCATCTGCTCGTAGCGGCGCTCAGCATTGATCGGAAAGGGCTTGCCGCTCGGCCAGGACGCGACGATCTCCGTATCGGCGCCGGGGGCGGGCTGCACGTTCGTCACGCCGACGAGACGTTCGAGAAACGTGCCCCGTCGACGCGAGGTCTCGCCGCTGATGAGGCGCACCTGCACCGTGCTGCCGGCCTCGATCTTGACGATGCCGAGTCGGTCCACCGAGGCGAAGACGGCGGGGAGTCCCAGTAGTCCGCGCCGCTCCACGAGAACCGTCCGCGAAGGTCCGGGCGCCGCGCAGACCCCGTCGTCGAGGAAAGCCAAGGCCGACGAGGGTGCTCCGCCGATGACCGCTCCGACGCCCCCTCGCTCGACGACGCGGCGCGCAAACTCGAGCGCGTCGACTTCATCGACGCAGGTGAGGGCGAGAGGCTCACTGAGTGCGGCGCTGGGACGCCGGGCGGCCCGATTGAAGCGGCGTCGAACCCACAAACCAGCGAGACCGGCGACGATCGTCTCCGCGAGAGCGACGGTCACCAGCGCGACGAAGGCGTTCTCCCAGAAGTTGCTGGAATGGATGACGTGCACTCGGTAGTGATGGCGAGTGACGTGACCCGCCACGCTCGCGATAATGGCCCACAGATCCAGTGCGAGAAAGGCCACGATCGGAAGCCACACCCAGGCGGCAAGACGTCGATACAAAACGCGCGAGGCGACAAAGCGCTCGATGGCCAAAGGGTCTTCTAACCGATCGGCGTCGCACACGTCCTTCGCGCTCACCGGCCGCACGTCGAGATCGTACGTTCCGGCGGCGATCGCGATGTCGCGCACTCCCTTCGCTGACGCCACCTGCAAGACGAGGTCGTTGGCGACGCAGACTCCGAGGTCGCGCAGCAGGCTCTGGGCTCGCTCGTGGTCGCCCAACTCGGCGTCGTCGCTTCCGGGGAGAACGATCAGCTGGTGGCCGTCGCGCGCGCAGAATCTTTCGAAGGCGCCCCGCACGCGCGGCAGCGCGTCGAGAGTGGCGTGAATGAACTTGGCGAGATCGGAAGTGGGGCCGGGATGAAAGAGATTTCCCGCCACGACGACGATCGCCGCGTCATCGATGTCGCCCAGCAGGTTGAGAAACTCTCGGATCGGCCGACTGTCTACGTCGGTGGTGGGCGAGAGTGAGAGGTCGCTCACCACGTAGACGTGGTGAGCGTAAGGGACCGGAATGGTCCGTCGTTCTACTAGTGCCACGGGGTCTAGTCTCGCATGCATCACCCCAGGGGAGCATGACGACAATAACTACTGATGAGTGACGCGAAGATACGCGAGAACTGGCATTGGCGATCACCGCCGGGCGCTCCCGGGAGGGCCGTCATCTTTGATATAGACGGCGTGTTAGCGGACGCCGCCGGGCGTCAGCACTACCTGGACTGGGGCGATTGGCAGAGCTTCTTTGACGCGGTGGGCGACGATCCGACGATCGAGGAGATCGAGCGACTGCTGGAGCTCCTGGATGAGTCTCTTCTGGTCATCTTGGTGACCGGTCGGCCCCGGCGCGTTCAGCCGCACACCGTCGCGTGGCTCGAGCGCTACAAGATTCGCTGGGATCTTCTGATCATGCGCGACTACGGCGACTATTCCGGGGTGGACCGATTCAAGCGCGAAGTTCTGCACGAGCTTCTCTTAGGCGGATTTGATATTCGCCTGGCTCTCGACGACGATCCCAAGAATCACGCCATGTACGTCAGCGAAGGTGTCCCGTGCATCTACATACATTCGGGCTACTACCTCTAGTCAGACGAGCTGTCGCCTGGGCGGGACTTAGTGTTCGGGTTGAGATTCGTAGAGGTAGGCATTCAGCGTCTGGCGCGTGGAGTCCGAGCCCGGTCTGTCGAAGGCAATGACGAGGTTGATACGAACCTCGTCGCCTCGCACGGGGCGAACGCTGTGCAAGGTCGTGTTGCCCCGAAGAGCGACGAACGTCCCCTGCGCGGGAGTGACCGCGGTCGGACGACCGGCCACGGCACGGACGGCTTTGTTCAGGAGAAGACGGTCCAAGAGCGACTGCATTGCGCGCGGTCGACCCCGGGGCCACCGGATGCGGTAGTTGGGGTAGAGATCGGTCTCGCCGCCCTCGACGCCGTTCAGATAAACCAGCGCGGTCACGAGATTGCGGTCGTAGTGCCACCGGTATTGCCCTCCCGGTGGCGTGATGTTGACGTTGCAGGCTGCTCGAGCATCGTCGATCAACACGAGCGACTCACCACAGATCGACTCAAGTCGCGCTCGAACGCGATCGACGAGCGCTTCGGACTCGGGAAGTGCGTCGTGAAACCGCCACCCCTCCATGACGACGTAGTTCAACGAACGGCCCTTTTCTTCGCGGAAGATCACCGGCAACTCGTGGGTACGCCGATAGTCGGCCACTGCGGACAATAGGTTCTCGCACTCATCGGCCGTGAGGAACGCCGGCACCACTTCGACCCCTCTGTCCCAAAAGCTGGTGGACTTAGTGGGTCGCTTGGTTCTCATGTGATCTCTCTTCATGAAGAAGGTCGGCGAGTGCTGACCCCACGTCGCGGTCGAACGAAGTCCAACGGTGGCACCGACGAGTGGTCCGCTGTAGTTGCTCGCTTCGCGCGGCCCACTCGTGGAAACTCCAGTCAACGACCTCTCGGATGATCGTGCGGTGCTCGTCAGGGCGCCCCGGGTCCACGATTAGACACTGATCGAGGACCTCGTCGTCCACCCCCGACGCGCGCGTCGTAATGGGGACGCACCCGGCGAAGAGTACTTCGAGCATGGTGCCCATCTGACCCTCTATCCAGGTGGGAATGTAGGCGAAGCGACACGATCGCAGCAGATCTCGATACTCCTTGGAGTTTGAGTCGATCCAGCCATGGACAATCACGCTACCGGTGTTCGTCTCGGCGAGCAGTCGGTCGTAGGGGCTGTCGAGGCGACCCACGACGTGGAGTCGCGCCACGTGCGGTGAGATCACGCTCCAGGTGTTGATGAGGTCCAAGAAGCCTTTTCGAAGGCCGCAGTCGCTGGCCACGTACACAAACTCATGGGGAGATCTTCGCGTGAGAGGAGGCGCTGCCCATTTTTGCTCATCCAACGAGTAGTTGAAGAGGCGAATCTTGTCATGCCATCGCGCGGGGAAGGTGTCCAGGGTCCATTGATTGCCGCACAACAGAACAAGATCCGCGAGTTCCATGGTCGAGTCGTGATCAAATCCCTCGGGTGGCAGGTCCCACGTGGGCATGGGTACCGCGAATCGCATCGCCGCTTCGGCGAGCTGTTCGCGAGCGACCCGGGGATCGGATAGCACGTACACGGCGACCTTCTTATCGAACTCATTCGCGCGACACATTGCCTCGAACGACCAGAAATGTCCCACGAAGAGATTCGCGCGCATCGCGCTCGGTCGCTCGGCGTGGTCGAAGTACGCCACCGGGCCAAGCGCGCCCAGCAGCGAATAGAGGCGCGAGGCGATGAGTCCGGTCGAGTGGTCCGCGAACTGAGCCGGGCGATCGGGACTGAAGTAGTCACTCCAGTACGACAACACGGAATCAGTCATCGCTCGATCGCTCTCCTCGTAGGTCATCGATTCCTGAGGCACCGTACACCCCCGACCGCCCGGCGCGTGCGCGGCCCTCAGTGACGTGGGCGAATGATCTCCACTTCTAACGCGAGTCGACGCCGCCCCTTCGAAGGTTCCTTGACATACTCTGGAGCGACGCGGGCGAGAGTTCATCGTGGTCATTCTGCACCGACGCGCGATCTTGGGGGCAGGCCAGGCATTCTTCGGTCCCACTGCCTCGCACCGCACACGTGGGCTTTAGTCTGAGCGATATGAGTGCAGAGACCCGCCGGGATCCGGTCGCCGTGACGGGAGATGACGCGCTACGTGCGTATCGCGACGTTCGTAACGCCACCGAGCGCCTCGCGAGCTCCTTGTCACCCGAAGACCAAACGGTGCAGTCCATGCCCGACGTGAGCCCGACCAAGTGGCATCGGGCGCATACCACATGGTTCTTTGAGACATTTCTTCTACAGCCCCTCGCGAAGAACTACGTCAACTACGAAGAAAACTACGGCTATCTTTTCAATTCCTATTACGAGGCGGTGGGTCCGCGCCACCCGCGTACCCGCCGGGGAGAGATCTCGCGCCCCGGAGTGGCCGAGATCGCCCGCTACCGGGAGTACGTTGACGGAGCTTTTAACCGGCTTCTCCAGTCTGAGCTGGACGATCGCGCGCTCGACCTGGTGGAGCTGGGACTCAATCACGAGCAGCAGCACCAAGAGCTGATCTTGATGGACATCAAACACGTGCTGTCGAGAAATCCGATGGCGCCGGCCTATCATCCGTTGTTGTCGCGAGTCGACGTGGCCAGTCGGCCGGTGCAGTGGCTCGCCGTCGAGGGCGGGACCGTCTCTGTCGGTCGCGACGGCGAGGGTTTCTCTTTCGATAATGAGCGGCCTCGACACATCGCCTACGTGCCGCCGTTCGAGATCGCCGATCGTCCGGTGACGTGTGGTGACTTTCTCACGTTCATCGAGGATGACGGGTACCGACGACCCGAACTGTGGCTGTCCGACGGCTGGGCCACAGTGGTCGCCGAAGAGTGGGAGGCCCCGCTGTATTGGAGTCTCAAAGAGGGGGTGTGGACTCTCTTTACCCTGGCGGGACAGAGGGCGATCGATCCCGCCGAACCGGTCTGTCACATCAGTTACTACGAGGCGGACGCTTATGCTCGCTACGCGGGAGCGCGCTTGCCCACCGAAGAAGAGTGGGAAACCGCGCAACCGCAGTTCGGCGACAATCATCTCTTTGACGCCCTCAACGTGCACCCCCGTGCGGTGGGTGAGAACGGCGGTTCGGGGCAGGTCTGGGAATGGACGGCGTCGGCGTACTTGCCCTACCCGGGTTTTCGAGTGGCCGAGGGCGCAGTCGGTGAGTACAACGGGAAGTTCATGGTGGGACAACACGTCTTGCGCGGAGGCTGCGTGGCGACGCCGTCTGGTCACTACCGGCCGACCTATCGAAACTTCTTTCCCCCGGGGGCCAGATGGGCTTTCAGTGGTGTGCGCCTCGCGCGCGACGTCGACAGGGGGGCCGGTCGGTGACGTTTCAGGTCACGCGACTCCTGTCGCCCCACGATCGCAACGCCAAGCTGACTGAGGATCTCCGAGTCGGACTGCTCTCGACGCCCCGATGGATCTCCCCGATCTGGTTTTACGACGAACGAGGAAGCGAGCTCTTCGAGGAGATTACGAGACTCCCCGAGTATTACCCCACCGCACGTGAGAACCAGATCTTGAAAGCGTCCGCCGATGAGATTGTCCAGTTGGCGAACTGCGACACGCTGATCGAACTTGGCGCGGGGAGCGCGGAAAAGTCACACGAACTCCTCGCCGCGATGGCTCGCGCGAAATCGCTGCAGCACTTTGTGGCGGTTGACGTGAGCGAAGAGATGCTCGTCACATCAAGCAAGGCGATCCAAAACAGTTTCGGCATCGCCGTCACGGCTCTGGTCGCGGACTTCAGCGCCCACCTGGCCCACCTGCCTCGGTCGGGGCGAAGGCTGATCACCCTCATGGGAGGGACTATCGGGAACTTCGAGCCGATCACGCGCAGATCCTTTTTGGGGCAGCTGCGAGAGTCGATGGGCTCCGACGACGCGTTGCTCGTGGGGGCTGATCTGGTGAAGGATCGCGCGCGTCTGGTGGCTGCGTACAACGACTCGAAGGGCGTGACCGCCCAGTTCAATCGCAACGCCTTGAGGGCCATCAACGACGCCTTTGACGCGAACTTTGATGTCGACGCTTTTGAGCACGTTGCCTTCTTCGATGAGTCGCATCACTGGATCGAGATGCGCCTTCGATCGGTTCGCGCACAGCACGTCGTCGTGGGCGGGCTAGGTATTGCCTTTGATCTTCCTTCGGGTGAAGAGATCCGAACGGAGATCTCGACCAAATTCAGTCCGAGCGAGATCGAGGCCGAGTTCGCTGACGCGGGCTTTCGCGTGGTGCGCGAGTTTCGCGACCCCGCGAACGACTTTCAACTAACGCTGGCCCGCCTCTAGGGACACCCGGTCTGGTCGCGCTTGGCGGGAATTCGGCGCCGGTTACACCGCCCGGTCGACGGAACCTATCTGGCCCAGCACGGAGCGAGCCGCACGTCGGCCCGATCCGATGCTCGCCGGTACGCCGACTCCGTCATAGGCGTTCCCCGCCAACGCGATGCCGTGACGCGCGCTCGCCGCGCGCGCTCGTTCCACCAGTTGTTCGTGTCCGACCCGGTACTGGGGGAGCCCCCGGGCCCAGCGCTGCACCACCGACTCAGAGGGCTCGCTCCACCGGGGCAGGAGCGTCGCGAGCTCGCGGCTCACCCGCGCTACCAACTCGTCGTCGCCGAGCTCACTCCAGCGCGCGTCGTCGCTGCGACCCACGTGTGCGCGCACGAGAACGTCCTCGTCGCGTCGCAGGTGGGGCCACTTTCGATCCAGAAACGTCACCGCGGTCACCATCAGCGATCCTTCGCCCGACCACGCGGTGTGAAGCGGGACCAGTACTCCGGTGCCGTGAGGGGGAAGAGTGACCAGACCTCGAGGAATGGAGAACGTGATCATCGCGGCCCCGGCGCTGTCGATGCGTGAAAGATCGTCGAGGGCCGGGCTGAGAGAACCAATGAGCGCGGCCGTCGTGGGAGCGGGGGTGGCGAGAATGACGGCGTTGGCGGAGGTGGTGGTGGCAAACGTGTCGACCTCAAGGGGATAACTGCCGGCCGGCGTTCTTCGTAGGGCGGTCACCGCGACGCCTGGTCGAATGACCACCCCGCGCTCCTTCAATTGCGCAGCGAGAGAAGTGGGCAACGAGCCCACTCCCTCGAGCAGGGAGTAAAAGACGGGAGTCGGGTTTGCGTCGACCGCCGGCGGCCTGATCGCGCGCATCAACGATCCGCCCTTTTGCGCCGCGCCATAGAGGGCGGGGAAGACCGACTGGGCGGATAGCTGGTCAATGCGTCCAGCCTGGATACCTCCGATCATCGGTTCGATGAGTTGGTAGCTGAGTTCTCGACCGAGCTTGGCGCGCGTGATCTCTCCGATCGTGGCGTCCGCTCCGACCTGGAGCCGGGCCGGCAGGAGGGCATCGCGCCGGGCCGCGAGGCGCCCTCGCCACCCGACGCCGCCAAAGCGTGTGATTGACTCGAGCGTGGTCGGTACTCCCAGCACGAGGCCCTTGGGCAACTCATTCAACCGTCCCCGTGACCAGAGCCACGCTCCGCTCTCCGCGATCGACTCAAGTTGCTCGTCGAGACCAAGTTCGTGGACGAGCGTCACGGCCTCGGGTCGCCGCGCGAGAAATCCGTCGGCCCCCAGATCGATGGTGCGACCGGCGAAGGTCGTCGTGGTGAGAGATCCGCCGACGCGCTCACTGGCCTCGATTACCTCGACGCGCGGGGTCGATTCCGTCGGGCCCTCTGCGCCACCCGTGAGTTCCCAGGCGGCGGCGAGTCCGCTGATCCCTCCGCCGATGACAACGACCGAGGGGCGAATCACTTAGGTGGCCGCGCGATGCACGACGTCGGCGAGAATCGAGGTGAAGGCGGGGTCGTCGTTGAGCGACGCC
The DNA here is from genome assembly GCA_963756325.1 of uncultured Acidimicrobiaceae bacterium. Classification (GTDB taxonomy): domain Bacteria; phylum Actinomycetota; class Acidimicrobiia; order Acidimicrobiales; family RAAP-2; genus RAAP-2. The sequence goes on along the minus strand of CAVWNE010000012.1, from coordinate 640,510 downwards.
GTTCGCACGAGATTCAGTCCCACCTCGCTCGCGATGCTCTGTGCTTCGATGTCGATGTCGAAGAGGACTTCGAGGTGGTCGGACACGAAGCCGATAGGACAGGACACCACGTCGCTGAACCCGGCGGCCCGCTTGTCGCGCAGGGTGACCAAGATGTCGGGACCGAGCCACGGGTCTGGAGTACGCCCCGCAGACTGCCAGGCGACGTCAAAGGTGGTGACGCCCGCGAACGCGGCCGCGCGTTCTGCGCTGTCGCGGAGCTGTTCGGGGTACGTGTCGCCCAGATCGATAACGCGCTCGGGAAGTGAGTGGGCGCTGAAGATTACGTCGGTAGTGGCGTGGCGGGAGGAGGGAATGGTGGCGAGGGCGTCCTTGACGCGCTGGGCGATCAGTTCCAAAAAACCGGGCGCGTCGTACCAGGCGCCGACCTCAACGAACTCCACGCCCTCGCCGAGCGTCTCGCGGGCCCGGCTCATGTACTGCGCCGTCGACATCGACGACGAGTGCGGGGCGAGGACAATGCCAACGACTTTTGTAAATCCCTCCTCGCGAAAGCTGGCGGCCGCTTCTTCCAGCAGTGGTGGTTCGAACTTCGAGCCAAAGCGCACGTCGTACTCCCCGGGGTGTCGCTCGCCGAGGGCCCCCGCGATGCCCGCCACTTGAGCCGCCGTGCGCTCAGTCAGAGGGGAGACGCCGCCGATGGCCAAGTAGCGACGGGTGAGGTCGGCCAGCAACTCCGGGGTCGGCGGGCTACCCCTACGAATTCGTGTGTAAAACGGCTCGATCCCTTCGGGCGAGGAGGGCGTGCCGTGCGCCATGACCAGAACGCCCACCGTCACTGGAGGCCCGCCTTGCCTTCTTCGTGCACCACCTTCACGACGGCCGCGAGCACGTCAGGATCGGTCGCCGGCAACACGCCGTGGCCGAGGTTGAAGATATAACCCGCGTCGCGACCCGCCAGCGCAAGGACTTCGCGCGTGGCCTCAATCGCCTGTTCCTCGGTCGAGAGACAGCGCGCCGGATCGAGGTTGCCCTGCACGGCCTTGTCGCCGACGCGCTGGCGCCCCTCGTCGAGATCGACGTGCCAGTCGATGCCGACCACGTCGCTTCCCGCGGTCGCCATCAGCGAGAGGAGCTCGCCCGTACCTACCCCAAAGAGAATGGTCGCCGCGTGGAGATCGGCAATCCCGTCAAAAACTTTCTGCGTCGCCGGGAGCGCGAAGCGTTCGTACTCGGCTCGAGTGAGAGAGCCGGCCCACGAGTCAAACAGCTGAATGGCGCTCGCCCCGTGTTCGATCTGCGCGCGAAGGAAACTCACGGTGATCGCCACCAACCGGTCCATGAGCTGATCGAACAGCGCGGGATCGCGGTGCATCAAGGTCTTGATGAGGGCGAACTCGCGCGTCGGTCCGCCTTCAATGAGGTAGCTCGCGACCGTAAAGGGCGCGCCGGCGAAGCCAATGAGTGGAGTATTGGTGGGCGCGAGTTCGGGGATCACCCGATCGATCGTCGCCGTCACGTGTCCGATGTGTTCGTCAGTGAGATCGGGGAGACGCTCGAGGTCGGTCTCACTCGCGAACGGTTGGGCGATAACGGGGCCGCGACCAGGAACGACTTCCACCCCAAAGCCAAGGGCGTGATAGGGCACCACGATGTCCGAGAACAGAATCGCCGCGTCCACGCCGTAGCGGCGAACGGGTTGGAGCGTCACCTCACTCGCCACCTCGGGTTGAGCGATGGCGTCGAGGATCGAACCGGTCGCGCGCAGGGCACGGTACTCGGGCAACGAACGTCCCGCCTGGCGCATGAACCACACGGGGACACGAGTAACCGCTTCACCGCGACAGGCCTTGAGAAAATCTGGTTCGGGAGCGCTCATGGCGACCAATCTAGGTCAGCCACTCTTTGAGGTACCGACGACTCAAAGGACGCGTCTTACTCCCAAGGCGACGCGAGTTGGACGTAGTTCCCCTCGGGATCGGTGACGGTGGCGAGCCAGGGGTCGCCCGGCGCGCCCTCGGGCTGATAGGGCCCAGCGACCACGCCCGCGCCCGCCGCCACGATCTCTGTGAACGACGCGGTCACGTCCTCGGCCTCGACCATCAGCATGATTCGCTGGGGCTGGAGGGCCGATCCGTGAACGTCACTGTGGGCGCCCAACATCAGTTGGGCCGTTTCCCCCCAGCCATACCAGGTGCCGTCGCGAAATCCTGGCTCACCGAGCAGCTTCGTGTAGAACGCGCCGAGCAGGTCCGGGTCTTCGGCTCCAATCATGGCCCCGATGAATTTCATGGTCAGTCCTCTCCTCGTGGGTAGGTCTCCGCACGCACCTTAGGGCGGGCGCTGGTGTCCGCCAAGGGCCTCGCCTCGCGTCGCTAGACTTGATTCTTCCCGATTTTGGGAAATGGAAAGAGGTCGTTCATGTCGCACGAGCGAGAGATCGCCGAGGAGCAAGAGTTCCTCGACGTAGCCCTCAGTGCCCTTGATCACATGCGCCAGGGTGCGCGATCACTCCGTGACAGTGCGGCGGTGGCCAATATGCGCGGAGCCGGTGACCTGGTCGAACGCGACGTCGTTATGGGAACGGCGCTTCATCGACTCGATCAGTTGGCCATCGGTGACCAGCCGCTCTTCTTTGGACGTATCGACTATCAGGCCAACGGACATGGCGACGGCGACACGTATCACGTGGGTCGCCTCGCCGTTTCCGACGAGGCCCTCAACCCCCTCGTCATCGACTGGCGCGCACCCGTCGCCGAAGCGTTCTATCGCGCCACCGGCGTCGAGCCGCTCGGACTTTCTCGTCGTCGCCACGTGGCCATCCGCGCCAACGAAGTCTCGGGTGTCGAAGATGAGTACTTCGCGGACGCGAACGGTGAGATTGATCTTCCCGAGAGCGAAGTACGGGCCGCGACCGAAGAGGGACTGGTCGACGGTGGTCTCGCCCTCGGGGGACCGGGCGCCTTGCTCGCGGCCCTGGGGCGAGCCCGAACCGGACGCATGGGCGACATCATCGCCACCATTCAAGGTGAGCAGGACCAAATTATTCGCAGCCCTCTCGCGGGCGTGCTCCTCGTCCAGGGAGGACCGGGTACCGGCAAGACCGCCGTCGCACTACACCGTGCGGCCTACCTACTCTTTACCCATCGCGCGACCCTCGAACGTCAGGGTGTCTTGGTCGTCGGACCGAACCCGCTGTTCTTGAACTACATCGAAAACGTCTTGCCCTCCCTCGGTGAGTCGGGCGTGACTCTCTCCACCATTGCGGGCCTCGTCACCAACGTTGAAGTGCGCGCGGTCGAGAGTGAAGAGGTCGACCAACTAAAGGGCGACGCGCGTATGGCTCGAGTTCTGGCCCGCGCCCTGCGCACGCGCGAGCGCGCTCTTCGACACGACGTAGAGATTCCCGTGGGTCGAGCAATCATCACGTTGAGGGCGAAGTACACCGAGGAGGCGGTCGAGCGCGCCCGTCGTCGACCGGGCAACCACAACCAGCGTCGCTCGGCCGTCGGTCGCGAACTGGCGTCACGCTTGGCGAGTGAGTATCACGCGCGCTACTCCCACGACGACTCCGATGAGACGAACGGAGTCGGTGAGTTGGCCGACGCGATCCGAGCCACGCCTCAGTTCAAAGAGGCGCTGCAGCGGGTCTGGCCGCGCATCACCGGACAAGAGCTTTTGCACGACTTGCTGGGCGCGCCCGCGCTCCTGCGCGCCGCCGGTAAAGGCGTCCTGAGCGACCGCGAGATCGAGTTGCTCTATCGACCGCGCTTCACTTCCACCGAGGAGATCGCCTGGACGAAGGCCGACGCCGCGTTGATTGACGAAGCTCGCGTGCTGGTCGGTCCGCGGAAGCGACCCCGCCCCACGCCCAAGCCCGGAGAGAACGTCCTCGCGGGCGTCGACTTAGATGCCTACGCCGGGAATCACCGGGCCGCGGCCCTTCGCGAGGCGCAGCGTCTCGCCGTGGCCCAGTCCCAAGAACTGGACGAGGCGGAGTTCGTCACCTACGGCCACATCGTGGTGGACGAAGCCCAAGACCTCTCGCCCATGGAACTGCGGGTCTTGAAGAGGCGCGATCTTACGGGATCGATGACCATCGTGGGCGACATGGGTCAAGCGACGACGGCGTCTTCGTCCGCCTCCTGGGACGCGCTGCTGGCCGTGCTCGCTCCGCGCCGTGCGCCGTCACGAGTGGACCTCACCGTGAGCTACCGCACGCCCGAAGAGGTCCTTAACTTCGCCGCCGCTACCCTCATGGCGGCCGCGCCGGACCTCGAGCCACCGCGTCCGGTCCGTCGCGCCGGAGCCGTTCCTCTCGTCGTGGGGGTCAGTGAGGCCGAGTTTGCCTCGGCACTGGTCGATCTCACTCGTAGCGAGAGCGAAGCGGTCGCCCCCGGTCGTATAGCGGTCATTGTGACCGGGCGACGGGTGGATGAAGTCGTCACGACGTTGCGCGATGGTGGCCTCGAAGCGGTGGATCCCCGTGACCAAGAGTCGAAGGGTCTGGCGGCCGACCTGGTCGTGCTGGCGGCCGAAGGGGCCAACGGTCTGGAATTCGACGCGGTCATCGTCGTTGAACCTGGTCAGATTGCGAATCGAGGCGCGGCCGACGAGGCGACCTATACGCCGCGCGGACTGCGCACGCTGTACGTGGCGTTAACGCGTCCGACGAGGCGACTTGCTGTCATCGCGAGTAAGGAACTTCCTCCCACACTTGGCTGAGAGCGATTCAATTGAATCGACAAAGTGGGGTGGTGATTTCTACTAGAAATGTAGGCGTGAGTCAGGCAGTTTCCCCCAATAGCCTGGCGAAGCAAGAGAAGATCGTCCACGATCGACCGCCGATGCTGGCCATCGGCGTGATGATTTGGCTCGGGTCAGAGCTGATGTTCTTCTCGGGACTCTTCGCCGCATTATTTACCATTCGAGCCCACCTGGCCTCGTGGCCGCCCAAAGGCACGCACCTCGATGTGCTGCAGTCGGGCATCTTCACCATCATCCTCATCGCCTCGTCGTTCACCATGCAGCGCGCGGTGTGGCTCATTGAGAACCGTCGCCGCGGGGCCGCGCGCAACTGGGTGATCGCGACCATCATCATGGGCGCGCTCTTCGTCTCGAACCAGGCCTATGAGTGGACGCACTTGACGACGCGTTGGTACACCAACTCCTACGGCTCGATCTTCTTCATTACGACCGGTCTGCACGGACTGCACGTCTTTCTCGGACTCGTCGCGATGTCCTTCCTCTTATTTCGTATGCGCGGCCGCGAGGGTGACCCCGGTGAACTGGCGACCTTCCAAGGCGTGAGTTACTACTGGCACTTCGTCGACGTCGTCTGGATCGGGCTGTACTCGGCCCTCTTCTTGTTGAAGTAGGTGAGGGCGTGACCATAACCCTCCTGAGGCGCGCCCTCCTCCTTGGGGCCGTCGGCCTCTTTGCGGCGGGACCGGTCGTGCTTTTCGTGGGTTCGGCCGGGGCGAGCAACAACACGCCGCTGCAGACGACTCGCAAGAACGCGGGGACCCCGAACTCGACCAACGTCGTCAAGAACGCCAAAGGCACGGTTGTCAAGTACGGCGACAAGTACATCACCTACGTGACGCCGCCGAGTCGACTCGACAAACTGGGTGAAGCGCTCTTCATGGAGAACTGTGCCTCGTGTCACGGTACCCAGGCGAACGGCGTACCGGCCTCGGCCGTGGGGGCGTACCCGAACCTGGTAGGACTGGGGCCCGCGACGATCGACTTCTGGATCGACTCGGGTCGCATGCCCGACAAGGACACCGCCGCCGTGGAGGCCCCCCGACGCCAGCCGGCCCTGACGCCCAGCCAGGCAGAGGCCATCGCCGCGTGGGTCGACTCGCTCTCGCCGAGCTATCCCGGTATTCCCACCCCCCACCTGAAGAGGGCCAGCGAGTCCGAAGGTGCCGCGCTTTTTGCGCTTAACTGCGCCGCCTGTCACACCATCGAAGGTGATGGCGACGCACTCGCCTTCAGCACCTTCGCGCCATCGCTCCGCCACATCCCGGCCTTTCAGGTGGTTGAGGCGATACGCACCGGCCCCGCCAACATGCCCCGCTTCACGGGAAACCTGAGCGACAAGCAAGTGGACGACATTGTGAAGTACGTGACCACGGAGATTCAACACCCGGAGAACCCCGGTGGTTTTGGTCTCGGTGGTCTGGGCCCGGTTGCTGAAGGCTTCATCGCGTTGTTGGTGGGCGTGGGATTTTTGATGTTGATCTGTTACTGGATTGGAGATCGTTCGTGAGTGACGAGACGCCCGACCAGCCACAGGGCTTCTTCGCCCGCTGGAAGATGAGAAGTCGAAAGAAGGTTGCCGACTCCGTCGCGAAGCGGATCATCGACAACCCGCGACTCGCCGTCGAGGTGCAAGCGCTCTCTGAGGAACTGGAAGAGCGTCGTCTAGAAGAAGCCCGTGACCTCGGCACCCCCGTCGTCGAGCACAGCACGCCCGTCGCGATCTCGGGACTGCGGGCCGACGATCCTCACCTCCAACCGCTGGCGAAGAACCCCGAGACGGTTCAAGGCGTCATCGCCACGCTCTTTGTTCTGGGACTCCTGCTGGTGGCGGGCTTCGGCGCCGCCTACGTGGTCAACGCGAAACCTTGGATTCTTGGCGCGACCATGGGCTTCGGTCTCTTTTTCTTCGGCGTGGGACTCGTCGCCTGGGGTAAGTACCTCATGCCTCGTGGTCCCTTCGTGGAGGAACGTCACGACCTCGCCAGTTCTCGAGTGGAGCGCGACGCCTTCGCCGCGGCCGTTGTTGAACGCGGCGGCGAGGTCGTCAAGCGGCGCAAGGTACTGGGTGGAATTCTCACCGCGGGACTCGGCATCTTTGGCGTGGTGGCGATGTTTCCTCTGCTGCGCAGCCTCGGACCACTTCCAAAAGGCACCCTCTTTCACACCGACTGGCGCAAAGGTTCCTTCGCCGTCGACTCGACCGGGCGTCGCGTCTCGGTGGGAGACCTCGCCATCGGGGGCCTGGTGACCGTGTATCCCGAGGGAACCCAAAACACCGATCGCGGTCAAGCGGTCGATCAGACCGTGATCATCCGTATCTCGAATGAGAACTTCACGACGCAAAAGGGACGCGAGTCCTGGGGACCGAAGGGCTACGTGGCCTACTCCAAGCTCTGCACGCACCTCGGATGCCCCGTCGGGCTGTACGAGCAGCAGTTGCAGCTCTTGGTGTGTCCCTGCCACCAGTCGATGTTCAACGTCACCAACGGCGCGCTTCCCCAGTTCGGTCCGGCGCCGCGACCGCTGCCCCAGCTGCCCCTCTACATTGACGCCGACGGGTACATACGTTCCCAAAGCGACTACGACCAGCCGGTCGGGCCCGGCTTCTGGGAGCGCACCACCACATGAGCGACGCCGCCATCCCCACCAACCCTCGAGCGCGCAAGCGTGCCGAGGGGCCCTACGGCAAGATCGGCAAGGCGCTCGACGAGCTCGACGACCGCTTAGGTGTCGCCAAGGGCGGACGCACCTTCATGGACAAGATCTTCCCGGATCACTGGTCGTTCATGCTCGGTGAGATCGCGCTCTACTCCTTCGTGATCCTCCTCGTGACGGGTGTCTTTCTCACCTTGTACTTCGTCCCGAGTTCGTCGGTGGTCGTCTATCACGGACCGTATCTGCCACTCGACGGTCAGCGCGTCACTCAGGCTTTCGAGTCGACGGTCAATATCTCGTTCAAGGTGCGTGGTGGCCTGCTCATGCGTCAGATGCACCACTGGGCGTGCGACATCTTCGTGGGCTCTCTGGTCGTGCACATGGCCCGCGTCTTCTTCACCGGTGCGTTCCGCAAGCCCCGCGAGCTCAACTGGACCATCGGTCTCACCCTGTTGATTCTCACCATCGCCAATGGGTTCCTCGGCTACTCCCTGCCTGATGATCTCGTCTCGGGCACCGGTATCCGTATCGCGTACTCGATCTTGCTCTCGGTGCCCTTTGTCGGGAGCTACTTGGCGTTCTGGGTCTTTGGCGGCAACTTCCCGGGTTCGGCGACCATCCCGCGCTTCTTCATCTTGCACGTCTTGATCGTGCCGCTCATCATTCTCGGACTGGTGGGCGCGCACCTCTTCTTGTTGGTGCGACAGAAGCACACCCAGTTTCCTGGTCCGGGCAAGACGGAAAAGAACGTGGTGGGCACTCCGATGTTCCCCGTCTTCATGGCGAAGACGACGGGGTTCCTCTTCGTGGTGGGCGGTCTCACGGCGCTGCTCGCGGCCTTCTTCCAGATCAACCCGATCTGGCAGTTCGGCCAGTATCAGGCCTCGCGTATCTCCTACGCTGTGCAACCCGACTTCTACATGGGCTTCTTGGATGGGGCACTGCGCATCTTCCCGTCCTGGGAGTTCACGGCCTGGGGTCATACCTGGCCCCTCGAAGTTTTCATTCCGGCCGTCCTCTTCCCGGGAATCCTCTTCAACCTGGCCTACGCCTGGCCGCTGCTGGAGCGAAAATTCACCGGCGACAACGAGCTGCACAACCTGCTCGATCGACCTCGCGACAGACCGAAGCGCACGGCGGCGGGGGCGGCCGTCCTCGTCCTCATCGCCATGTTGCAGATCGCCAGCGCCACCGACGTCATCGCGAACTTCTTCCATCTGTCGCTCAACACCGTGCTGTGGGCCATGCGTATTCTCGTCATTATCACGCCACTGATCGCCTACCCCTTGACGTACAAGATCTGTCTCGAGCTCCAGGGGATCAAACGCGGCGGCAAGCGCAAGACACCGAACGTGGTGACCCGCTCGGTGGAGGGTGAGTACATTGCGACGCCGACCCCGACCTACTCCGAAGACGAGGAGCACGAACTTCACCCGACGCCGGTGCCGACGTTCATCGAAGAAGAGACACCAGCGCTCCGCGAAAGCGGTGTGAGGACGGTCGAACGTTAGAGCCACCACGCGGGGCGGTACCCTCCTCGCCGTCGCGTGGTCGGTGCCTAACATGGCAGGGTGAGCGCCGTGAGTGATTCGAAGTGGCGCTCGGCGTCGTCCTTGATCTTTGATCGTCCCATAAACGCCCGGCGCAACGTGGCCATGCTGGGCGTCTCCACGTTTAAAACCTCGCTCTCACCACGCTCGGGGCTGAGCACTCCCGCGGCGATTCGCGCGGCGCTGAACCACTACTCAACCTGGTCCTGGTCGAGCCGGGTGGACTTAGGGGAGTACGTGGCGGTGGTCGATCACGGTGACGTGGACGACCCCGACGGCGAGGGTGGTCACGAGCGCGTGGCGGACGCCCTGGCCGCGGTGGAGCAGCCCCTCACGATGATTCTCGGTGGCGACAACGCCGCTACCTGGCACGCGTTGAGCGCCCTCATGAAAGAGAGGACCGAAGAGTTTGGACTCATCACCCTCGATGCCCATCTCGACATGCGCGAGGGCCGCTCCAATGGTTCGCCGGTGCGTCAACTGCTCGAAGAGGGATTGGATGGCCGCCACACGGTTCAAGTCGGCCTCGGTGACTTTGCCAACTCGCCCGCCTACGCTCGCGACTCTCAGTCGGCGGGGGTGCGCATCATCGATCGCGACGCCTTCAACCGCGAAGACGCGGCCATCATCGCTCGGCGTGCACTAGACGTGGCGCGCCAAGGTGGCCGAAAGGTCTACGTGGACATTGACCTCGACGTCGCCGACCGTTCGGTGGTGCCCGGGTGTCCCGCGGCGGCGCCGGGGGGGCTGCGCGCCGATGAGGTTCGCCGCTTCGTGCGCGCACTCGCCGCGTCTAAAGACGTAGTGGCCATCGACTTCACCGAAGTCGACGTCGAACGAGACAGCCCGGACGCTCGCACCGTGCGCCTGGCCGCGCTGTTAGTACTGGAAACGCTCGCAGGGGTACAAAGGAGATCGTTGTGACGATCGTGGTTGGATTAGAACCTCTCACTCGAGACCAGCTCGTGGCGGTGGCGCGACGCTTCGAACGGGTGTCGTTGAGCCCCGAGGTGTTAGAGCGCATGACCCGACAACGCGAAGCCATCGACGCCCTCGTTCAAGGCGGCGAGGCGATCTATGGACTCTCGACCGGCTTTGGCTCCCTCGCCACGACCTCGATCTCGCCCGAGCGTCGTCGCGACTTGCAGCGCTCGCTGATCCGCTCTCACGCCGCGGGGGTGGGACCCGAGGTCGAGACGGAGGTCGTGCGCGCGATGATGGTCTCGCGCCTCACCAATCTCTGCAGTGGCGTCTCGGGCGTGCGTCCCGCGACGGCGGAAGCGTATGCGGCCATGATCAACGCCGACATCACACCGGTCGTCCACGAGTTCGGGTCCCTCGGATGTTCCGGTGATCTCGCGCCCCTCGCTCACGTGGCCCTCGCGCTGATGGGCGAGGGCGACGTGCGCGACGCCGGGGGCGCGCGACGACGCGCGTTCGACGCACTGAGCGACGCGGGCCTCGCGCCGGTGGAGCTGGCCGAGAAAGAGGGCCTCGCTCTCATCAACGGCACCGACGGGATGCTCGGCATGCTCATCTTGGCTTTGGAGGACGCTCGGGCCCTTCTTCAACAGATGGATCTCGCGGCGTCGCTCTCCATCCAGGCGCTGCGCGGCACCGACCAGGTCTTCGCGGCGGAGATTCACCAGTTGCGTCCTCACCCCGGGCAACTGGCCAGCGCGCAGAATCTTGCCAACCTGTTGGCCGACTCGCCGATCGTCTCTTCGCACGTTGAGGATCTCACCCAGGTCCAAGACGCCTACTCCCTGCGCTGTGCTCCTCAGGTCCACGGTGCCGCCCGGGACACGCTCTCGCACGCCTCGCGCGTCGCCGACATCGAACTGTGGGCCTCCATCGACAACCCCTCGGTCCTCTCTGACGGCACGCTGGCGAGCAACGGCAACTTCCACGGCGCGCCGGTCGGCTACGTGCTCGACTTCCTAGCGATCGCTCTGGCGGACGTCGCGTCCATGTGCGAGCGACGGACCGACCGGTTGCTCGACGTCAACCGCAGCTACGGTCTGCCGCCCTTTTTGGCCGAGGACGCCGGGGTTGACTCGGGGCTCATGATCGCTCAGTACGCCCAGGCCGGGCTCGTCACCGAGATGAAGCGGCTGGCCTTTCCGGCCAGTGTTGACTCCATTCCTTCTTCGGGCATGCAAGAGGACCATGTCTCCATGGGCTGGCACGCCGGGAGGAAACTGCGCAAGTCCCTCGACGCCTTTCGTGACGTGCTGGCCATCGAGCTCGTGGCGAGTGCCCGGGCCCTCGCCCTGCGTGCTCCGCTGGTGGCCTCTCCGGTCACCGCGGCCATTGCCGATCGGGTGAACGCTCTCACCGGTGGCCCGGGGCACGACCGGTGGCTCTCGCCCGAGATCGCGGCCGTCAGTGATCTTGTGGCGTCGGGCGAACTGCTCGATCTAGCGTCTCGTTACGTAACGCTGCACTAGAGGAGAAGTCATGGAAGGCGCCCGTCCCGTTCGCGCGAAGCGCGGCACTGAACTCGACGCTCTGGGGTGGCCCCAGGAGGCGGCGCTGCGCATGCTCTCGAACAACTTGGACCCCGAAGTCGCCGAGCGCCCCGATGACCTGGTGGTCTATGGCGGCACCGGCAAAGCGGCGCGCGACTGGCGCAGCTTCGACGCGCTGGTGCGCACCCTCACCACGCTGAAGGCCGACGAGACGATGCTGGTGCAGTCGGGCCGCCCGGTGGGAGTGCTGCAGACCCACGAGTGGGCGCCAAGGGTGCTGATCGCCAACTCCAATCTGGTGCCCGATTGGGCGACGTGGCCGGAGTTTCGACGCCTCGAAGCGCTGGGGCTCACCATGTACGGCCAGATGACGGCGGGATCGTGGATCTACATCGGAACCCAAGGAATCCTGCAGGGAACCTACGAGACCTTCGCGGCCGTGGCCACAAAGCGCTTCGGGGGAACCCTGGCCGGCACCTTAACGCTCACTGCGGGAGCGGGGGGCATGGGTGGGGCACAACCGCTCGCGGTCACCATGAACGACGGTGTGTGTCTCTGCGTCGACGTCGACCCGACCCGTCTGCAACGTCGCGTCGATCAGCGCTACCTCGATGAGTGGACGAGCGATCTCGACGAGGCCATCGCCCGCGCGCTGGAGGCGAAGAAAAATCGTCGCGCCCTGAGCGTGGGACTTCTCGGCAACGCGGCGCGGATCTTTCCTGAGCTACTGCGCCGCGGCGTGGAAGTGGACATCGTGACCGATCAGACCTCCGCCCACGATCCACTCAGCTACCTGCCCGACGACATCGACCTCAACGACTGGCACGACTACGCGGAGAAGAAACCCGAGGAGTTCACCGATCGCGCGAGGGTGGCAATGGTGCGCCACGTCGAGGCGATGGTGGGCTTCATGGACGAGGGGGCCGAGGTCTTTGACTACGGAAACTCCCTACGCGGCGAGGCGCAACTGGGTGGGTACGCGCGGGCTTTTGACTACCCCGGTTTTGTCCCCGCCTACATCCGTCCGCTGTTTTGCGAGGGCAAAGGACCCTTTCGTTGGGCCGCGTTGTCCGGGGATCCGGCGGACATCGCCGCGACCGATCAGGCCGTCCTGGATCTCTTCCCGGACAACGATCTCCTGCGTCGCTGGATTACGAAGGCCCAAGATCGGGTGGCCTTTCAGGGCCTTCCCGCGCGCATCTGCTGGCTGGGGTACGAAGAGCGCGACCAGGCGGGCGTGGCCTTTAACGACCTCGTCGCCTCCGGCGCGGTGAAGGCACCCCTGGTCATTGGTCGCGATCATCTCGACAGCGGCTCGGTGGCCTCGCCGTATCGCGAGACGGAGTCCATGTTGGACGGGTCCGACGCCATTGCTGACTGGCCCTTGCTCAACGCGCTCGTCAACACGGCCTCGGGGGCCACGTGGGTCTCCATTCACCACGGTGGGGGAGTCGGTATCGGACGTTCCATCCACGCGGGTCAAGTCTGCGTGGCCGATGGCACCGCACTGGCGGGCGAGAAGCTCCGTCGGGTGTTGACCAACGACCCGGCCATGGGCGTGCTGCGCCACGTCGACGCGGGCTACGACATCGCCGACGAGAAGGCCGAAGAGACGGGACTGCGCGTGCCGATGCGCGAGGGGACGTGACCACCCGGGTCATCTGCAATGTCGGAGAGCTGACGACCAACGATCCGACCCTGGGCGATGAAACCCGCCTTGGTCGAGTACGTGACGCCGCCCTCGTGGTCGACGACCAGCAAGTGCTCTGGGTGGGACCCAACGGACGGGCGCCCGACGCCGACGAGATGCTGGACGCGCAGGGACGAGCGGTCATCCCGGGATTTGTCGACTCGCACACCCATCTGGTCTTCGCCGGCGAGCGGAGCGACGAGTTCGAAGCCCGTATGGCGGGTCAGCGCTACGACGGGGGAGGGATCTCGCGCACGGTGGTCTCGACTCGCGCCGCGACGAAGGAGCAACTGCGCCAGGGCGCACGAGAGCGAGTGGACGAACTGGGGCGAGGCGGGGTCACGACGATCGAGATCAAGTCGGGCTACGAGCTCACCACCGACGGGGAAGTGCGCTGTCTCGACGTGGCGGGCGAGTTCACCCACGAGCGCACGTGGCTGGGCGCGCACGTCGTGCCGCGCGAGTTCGCGGATGATCGTGACGGCTACCTCAGGATGTTGACCACGACCATGCTCGACGCGTGCGCGCCGCACGCGAAGTGGGCCGACGTGTTTTGCGATCGTGGCGCCTTCAGTGTCGATGAGGCCCGCACGATTCTTGAGGCCGCCCGGGCCAAGGGTCTCGCGCCGCGTTTGCACGCCAATCAGTTGGGTCACAGCGGAGCGGTGGCCCTCGCGGTTGACCTCGACTGCGCCAGCGTCGACCACTGCACCTACTTAGAAGACAGCGACATCGATCTCCTGTCCGCGTCGGCAACGGTGGCGACCTTGTTGCCGGGAGCGGAGTTCTCTACGCGGTCGCCCTATCCCTCCGCGCGCCGTCTCTTAGACGCGGGAGCGACCGTGGCTCTCGCCACCGACTGCAATCCCGGATCGTCGTACGTGACGAGCATGGCCTTTGTCATCGCCCTCGCGGTGCGAGAGATGGCCATGACCGTCGACGAAGCGCTGTGGTCGGCGACCAAAGGGGGAGCGTTGGCGCTGCGACGAGAGGACGTAGGACATCTGGGTGTCGGCGCGTGCGCCAACTTCGCCATCCTGAGCGCGCCGACGGGCCGCTCACCTGGCCTATCGTCCGGGCGCCCAACTGGTGGCCTCAACGCACCGGGCCGCGCGACCTTAGAGAGTGGCAAAACGTGCATCCCGGTACGCTCGGATGAATGTTCCAAGTCACCAATGAGCGCTTCGAGGAGCTAGCGGCCGAGGCGGTGGCCAGTTTGCCGAAGGAGCTGTCGGTGGAGATCGACAACGTGGCCATTGTGGTCGAGGATGAGGCGGAGGGACGATCACTTTTTGGTCTGTATCAGGGTATTCCCCTCACCAAACGAGGTGGACGCACCAGCTACGCCGGAGTCCTGCCCGACCGGATCACGCTGTATCAAACGACTATCTGTCGCTACTGCAACACTGAAGATGAGGTCAAGGCCCAAATCCGAAAGACCGTGATTCACGAGATCGCCCACCACTTCGGGATCAGCGATCCTCGGCTCGAAGAGTTGGGCTGGGCGTAGTGGTGACGACCAAGACTCGTCTCTACTTCAACGAGGATCGCCGCGACGCGATCATCGCCCTCGATTCCATAGCCGAAGGTCGAGGGTGGTGCAACGTGCTGCCCCGCGTGGCAGAAGACGTGCCGGACATCAAGGTCAACTTCATTGGTTGGACGAACCACGGCATCACCGAAGCGACCTTCGTCACCTCTCCACCGCGCAATGGCGCCCCTCAGACGTCGTCACTCGGAATATTGCACGGGCACGGTCGGTTGGGGAAGGACCGGATCAGGGAGCTTCTCCACGGCGCCGCGTTCCCGATCAAGCAGGATCACGCTCAACGAGGGATCTTGCTGATTGTGCCACCTAACACGTTGTCGTCGGACGTGCTCGAGGTAATGTGCTCGCTGACCTCGCAGCTGTGTGAGTACGAGTTAACGGGCGGCTGGCGACTCGAGATGTACGTGCGCGAGACGTCGAGGTCCTAGAGAGAAATGTCGCTCGGCGATGGGCGGATAGCGCCCTCTGCCAAGACGCTGAGTGCGGTGATCCATTCGTCGGCATCGACCGCCAGGGCGTGCTCACCTTCGAGCTCGATCTGACCGAAAAAGAGCGCGTACCAGATTCGCGCGAACGCAACGGCACTCATTCCCGAGGCGAGCAGACCCGCGTCTTCGAGAGGCCGAACCCGCTCCACAATCCTTGAAGCAGTCTCCTTCTTCGCTTCGGCGATGCCCGCCGACGCGGTGGGATTATGACGAGCGAACGACATGCTCTCTATACGTTGAATACGCGCCTCGGTGCGGAGCGGAACCTGCGCCTCTGAGATGATGACGCGCATCGCTCGGCGCAGATCGTCAGTCGTCGACACATCGCGCAACGGTCGCGTGAACGTCTCGGCCAGTCCCAGCAGCACCTGACGAAATCGATGCACGATCGCGCAGGCAATGAGGTCCTCGCGGTCGTCGAAGTAGCTATAGAGGAGGGCCACCGAAACTTGCGCGTCCGACGCGACGCGCTTGATGCGAAACTGAGTCATCCCATTGCGTTCGATCTCTCGAGACGCCGCCTCGAGAATCATGTCGCGCGTCATACGCTCAGGGTACTCCGGGGGCCCGTCGGCGATCACGGCGCGGCGATGAGGTCGCAATCGTTCAGCGTTGCCGCTACGTGAGCCAGGAATCCAGCGGCGGTGGCCCCGTCAATGGCCCGGTGGTCGAAGGTCAGGGCGAGAAGCCCGACCGAGTGGATGGCGATGGACTCCTCGCCGGCCGTCGAGGCGACGACGACAGGTTTACGAGAGATGCCGTCGGTCGAGAGGATGGCGATTTGGGGCTGGTTAATCACGGCGCCGGTGAGCAGCGTGCCGAAGGGTCCGGGGTTGGTGATGGTGAACGTACCCCCCGACATGTCGTCGACCATCAGTTTCTTGGACCTGGCACCCTGGGCCAGCTCGCGAATCCTTCGAGCGATCGAGAACACGTCGTACTGGTCGGCGTCGCGGATGACGGGAACAACCAATCCGTCCCCGTCAAGATCGACGGCGATGCCGAGATTGAGATGGCGATGCACGATGAGCTCGTCATCACCCACCGACGCGTTGATTCGTGGAAAGGCTCGCAGTGCGGAGAGGGCGGCGACCGCGATGAAGGGGAGATAGGTAAGTGTGAAACCCTCCCGCCCCATGAAGGCCGCCCCGTGTTGACGTCGCTGTGACTCGACTCGCTCGAAGTCAACTTCTTTCACCATCAACGTGTGCGCCGACGTGGCTTTCGAACGAACCATGTGTTCGGCGGTAAGTCGTCGCGCGTTGGTGAAAGGAATGACTTCGTCGTCGGCGCTCGGCGACGTTGCGGCGGCGTCTGCGATCGCGGACTCGACATCGAGTCGCGTCAAGCGGCCCTCCTTGCCCGTGCCGCGAAGGGAAGCGGCGTCCAGATGATTGTCGTCGAGGAGCCGCCGCAGTACCGGCGACAGCGGGGGCGCCGCTGCGCCACTCGACGCCACAAAAGCGAGGACGTCGTCACGGGTGAGTCGACCGCCCGGCCCGGTGGCCGGCACGTCCTCGGGCGCCAACTTGTGCTCGTCGAGCAGCCGGCGAACCGCAGGAGAGAGTTTGCTCGATCGATCGCCGAATCCGTGCGGCGGCGCCCGCGTTGCGGGCGAAGCGTCCGCGAATTCGGGTGGCGCGGAGGACTTGGAGTTCGGGCGCGTCTCGATGTCGCTCGATGTGGGGCCCCCGCTCGCGTCGATGGTTGCGAGCGTGGTTCCTACATCGACGGTCATCCCTTCGCCCACCAGAATGGAGGTGAGCACGCCGGTTGCGGGCGCGGGAATCTCGGTATCGACTTTGTCGGTCGAGACTTCAAACAAAGGCTCGCCTTTGACGACGTTGTCGCCCACGTGCTTGAACCATTTTGTTACCGTGCCGTCGGCCACCGTCTCGCCGAGTTGCGGCATCGAAATATTCGTCATGGTCGTGCGTCGACTCGGCGGCACGCCATCGTCATCCTTCGGCCACGTGGAGCTTCTCGGCCATCCAGTCAGCGCTCAGGGGCCGGTGATGATTGATGACGTTCGCACACCCGTGATTGCCCTCCTCCAAGAGTACGAACTTCGTTTCTCCACGGGCTTCCTTGACGAGTCGCTCCCCGTCTTGCCAGGGGAACAGGCGATCACGCTTTCCCATGATGACCATAAGGGGTTGGGTGATCTTCTCGGCGCGGCCCGCAAGCGTCATGTCCCAGGCGCGCTTTTCGGCTGCCTCGGGCGACGAAGAGTGCGATCGCACTTCGAAGGCGTGGCGAGTGAGTGGATTCAGATCTTTCCAAGTGGCCCCCAAGTTGTAGGGACCCGCGAGAGCCACGGTGCCCTTGATGGGTAGGCCTGAGCTGGCCAGGCGAGCGGCGTAGAAGCCGCCGAGGGACACTCCCCAGACGCCGATTCGCTCCGGGTCAACGTCGGGCAGCGACTGCAAGTACGAGATCACGACTTCGCCGACTGTCTCCCACTCGGGTCGGATCGGCAACGTCCATTCAGCTTCTCCTTGGCCGGGGCCGTCGAGCGCGAACGTGGCCATCCCGCGGTCGTGAAAGGCTCGTTCGACGTCACGGAACTCTTCCTTGGTGGAGTCAAGGCCAGGGATGAGGAGCACCGTCGGATGAGGTCCGGGGGAGAGAGGGTGGCGAAACAGCCCCACTAGTTGGGAGCCCTCGAAGCTAATCGTGTGCCGACTCCCCGGCGGCGTGAACAACGGCGTCGCGCGCGTCAGCGCGTCCACGGCGCGCGCGTGGGCGGCGCGCGCCTGATCTTGATCGTGAACGAACATGAACTTTCCAAAGTGATAGTACGTTGCCGCGCGCGCGTAGAACTCGCTGGCGCTTCGTGTACGACCCTCGTGAAGAGATTCACCACCGAGCGCCATGTAGACGTCTGCGCCTTCGCACCACGCGTTGCACCAATCGTCCCAACGTTCCAATGGACGGGTTATGCGGGCGTAGTCGCTCGCGTCCACCCCATTCGCGGTAAATCGAGGCTCCCAGTTGGCGACGGCCGTTTCTAAAAGTACGTCAGTCATTGCTTTCCCCCAGGACCTCGCATTCGTTGCTGATGGTAATGGACTCGCCACCCTTCTGAACAGGAGACGTGCCTTGAAATCTTTTCATGGCGGACAGCCCGTTCTGGCATGTTCGTGTTCGTCTTTCGTCGTTATGGTTACGACATCGCTCATCGGGCGATCGACAGTGGGACCACGGTAGTTGGGGGAGTTCCACAGTCGCGTTACTGCACGGGGGGAATTATGAATAGAAGGAAGGAATTATTTCGCGCGCTCGGAGCGACTTCGGTGGCTCTGGCAACCATGTTCACTCTCGCGACGTCGAGTGGAGCATCTTCAGGCGGAACGATTGCCAAGGGTCAACCGGTCCTGATCGGCGCGTCGCTCTCGTTGTCGGGTGACTTTTCCGCGGACGGCACGGCATTCCAGCAAGGTTACGAGCTTTGGGCGGCCGACCAGAACGCCAAAGGCGGGCTGCTCGGTCACAAGATCAAACTGAAGATCGTTTCGGACGCCTCTAGTCCGACTCAAGTTGTGACGAACTATCAGTCGTTGATCTCCAGTGATCACGTCAACCTCACCTTCGGTCCGTTCTCGTCGCTTCTGACGTTGCCCGCGGCCAAGGCCGTCGATCGATATGGCTACGCCATGGTCGAGGGAGCGGGCGGTGCACCGTCGGTGTTCCAAGCGGGATTGACGAATGTCTTTGACTCGGCGCTCCCCGTCGCGAGTGGTCTCGTACCGTTTGCGCAGTGGATTGCGTCACTTCCAAAGAGCCAGCGTCCCACGACCATTGCCTACGTCACCTCAACTGACCCCTTCACCGAGCCACAGATTCCGGTGGCCGAGAAGATCATCAAGGCGGCGGGCGTAAAGACCGTGTACTACAAGACTTTCCCCGCTGAAGCGACGGACTACACGCCCATCGCTGACGCGGTGGCGGCCACGAACGCACAGGTCGTGATACTCGGTTCGGTCGACGTGCCCACGGTCTCAGCCTTTATGCAGGCGTTCGAGCAGGCTCACTTCAACCCGAAGGCCTTCATCGCTACGGCCGGACCGGACCAGGGAACCGCCTTCACCAAGGCTGTGGGTCTGGGCAACGCGAACGGCATGATGGTTCCGAACGCCTGGTTTGGCGGATCGAAGAACGCGATGAGCGAAAAGATGGTGGCCGAGTACATCAAAAAGTACGGCGGAACGGCGGCCGGTGTGAACGCTGACGTCGCCGAGGCGTACTCCGTGGGTCAAGTCATCACGGCGGCGGTGAAGGCAACCGGCGGCTTCGATAACTCGAAGATCATCAGTTACCTGCACTCAGGCGTGACGATTCAAAGCGTACTGGGACCGGTGAAGTTCAACAGTCTCGGTGAGAACATCAAGCCGACGGCCTTCACCTTCCAGTGGCAAGGTGCGAAGTTCGTCGAGGTCAACCCCACGACTGACCCAGGGGCCACCAAGATCCTCTACCCGAAGCCGGCTTGGAAGAACTAGAGCCGTGAACGGCACCGCGCTCATTCACTCGATCATTGATGGAATCCTGACTGGTTCGGTGTACGCCCTCATGGCGACCGGCCTGACCCTCATCTTTGGGGTCATGAACATCATCAATGTGGCTCAGGGAATCTTCGTGATCCTTGGTGCCTACTTGAGTTACGCGCTGTCGGTGCATTTTGGTATCGACTTGTTTGTAGGACTCGCCATCACGATCCCCACGCTCTTTCTGGTGGGGATCGTGGTGGAGCGAGTTTTCCTGGCCCGCATCAAAGGTCCCGAGAAAGTGGTGATGTCGATCCTCGTGACCTACGCCATCTCTCTGGTGATTGAAGGCGCCCTTAACATGATCTTCTCGGTGAACTACGTCGAGCTCCAGGCGTGGTACGTGAATCGATCGGTTCGGGTTTTCGGTTTCTGGCTGCCGTATATCTATCTACTCGGCTTCGCTCTGGCGGTGGTGTTGCTCGGTGCTCTGTATCTCATGCTGTATCGAACTCGATTCGGGGCGAGTGTGCGTGCCTCGCTGGCCGATCAGACGGCAGCGGCGCTGGTCGGCATCAACGTCAAGAACGTCTCGACCATCTGCTTTGGAATTGGCATTGCGGTGACCGCGGCCGGAGGAATGATCTACGGAGCGACCAACGCGTTTAACGCGAGCTCGAGCTATGACTTAATTTCGCGACTGCTCGTCATCATCGTCCTTGGCGGTATGGGCAGTATCGGCGGGGCACTCGCGGCGGGCGTCCTCATGATTA
Source organism: uncultured Acidimicrobiaceae bacterium (assembly GCA_963756325.1). Classification (GTDB taxonomy): domain Bacteria; phylum Actinomycetota; class Acidimicrobiia; order Acidimicrobiales; family RAAP-2; genus RAAP-2. The sequence goes on along the minus strand of CAVWNE010000012.1, from coordinate 620,080 downwards.
CGGTTCAAGACATCGTCTCGGTGGTATGGGGGCCGGTGTGGTCCAGCCTGACGTTCTTTTTGATCTTGGTGGTGATCTTGTCGGTGCGCCCGCAGGGACTCTTTGGTAAGCAGTCGGCGAGGCTCGCCTAATGTCGCCCTGGACGAAAGCCCGGACCCGCCTGATGTCCAGTCGGAGGCAAGCCTGGTGGCTCCTGGTGCTGGCGGCGTTCATCGCCTATCCCTTGGTCGAGACCAATCCCGCCTACACCACGATCGGGATCTTCACCCTCATCTTCATGGCCTCGGCGACGTCGTGGAACATGTTTTCGGGCTACTCCGGCTACGTCAACCTGGGCTCCGCCGTGTTCTATGGATCGGGCGCCTACACCATGGCGCTCATGGCCAATCACCTGCACATGGCCGGTAATGGGGACCTGTTCTGGTTGGTCCCTCTGGGAGGCCTCGTCGCCTCGATCATTGCCGTACCCTTCGGGCTCATCGCCCTTCGTGTTCGTCGTCACACCTTCGTTGTCATCACGATCGCCATCTTCTTCGTCTTTCAACTTTCGGCGATCAACTTTTCGTTCACCGGTGGCACGGCGGGGCTGCAACTTCCCTTTATCCCCTGGTTCATCACGGACTACAACATCCCCTTTTACTACGTGGCCCTGGGAATCGTCATCTTCGCGGCGCTGCTCTCCGCCACGGTGCGTCGCTCGCGTTTCGGGCTGCAGTTGCTCGCGATCCGCGATGACGAGGATCGTGCCGCGGGACTCGGGGTCAAGGTTTTTGCCGTAAAGCTCACCGGCTTCACCCTGTCGGCATTCGCGGTGGGTATGGGTGGGGCACTCTACGCCATGTTTATTGGGCAGATCTACCCGCAGTTCGTCTTCGATCCGATCTTCGACATCTCCATCGCGCTTATGGCAATATTCGGCGGACTCGGCACCTTCATCGGCCCGCTCCTGGGAGCGCTCGTCTTGGAGTCAACCCAACAACTCCTCACGCTGCACTACTCCAACGGGTCGCTGTACCTCATCTTTTTCGGAGCGATCTTTCTGGTGGTCATTCTCTTCATGCCCCAAGGGGTGGTGGTCGCCTTGCGTGACGCCTGGGCGCGGCGCAATGCTCGTCGCGATGGATCCATCACCCTGGGGGCCGCCGTGAGTTCCGGAACGACCTCGTGACACATCTCCTCGAGGTGCAGGGCGTGACGAAGTCCTTCGGCGGATTGCAGGCTCTCTCGGGTTGTTCGCTCAGTGTCGAAAAGGGCTCCATTGCGGGGCTTATCGGCCCAAATGGTTCGGGTAAGACGACGCTCTTTAACGTGATCACTGGTTACGTCAAGCCCGATGGGGGGACCGTGACCTTCGAAGGTCGCGACATCACCAGCGCGAGCCCGAGTCACGTGTTCACGCTCGGAGTGGGCCGCACCTTTCAGATCACTCGAATCTTTCCACGTATCACGGTCCTCGAGAACATGCTGGTGGCTTCCCAGCGCCAAGAGAGTTGGCTCCGCGGACTGACGCGATCGAAGTCGTCAACACAGGAAGTCGCGGTGGCCACGGAATGGCTCGACTTCGTGGGCATCGCTCGACTGGCCTCGTTGCAAGCGGGCGCGCTGTCGTTCGGTCAGCGGAAGCTTCTGGAATTGGCGTACGTGCTGGTGGCGAATCCCGATGTCATCTTGCTTGACGAGCCCGCGGGCGGCGTTAACCTCACGCTCATCAACGAAATTACGGAGAAGATTCGCTCGTTGAACAACGACGGTAAGACCTTCTTGATCGTGGAGCACAACATGGAGTTTGTGATGGAGATTTGCGACGCCGTCACGGTCATGCATCAGGGCGTTGACCTGGTGTCAGGGTCCCCCGAAGAAGTTCGAAACAACCCAGACGTCCTGGACGCCTATCTGGGAGGCGTCGACGACGATGACGTGGGCGTGGCCTCGTGACGAACTGGGCGCCACTGCTGCGTTTTGAAGGCGTGATCGCTGGCTACGGCGGCGGAGACGTTCTAAAGGGCGTCGAGTACTCGATGATCGAAGGCGGGGTGACCTGCATTGTCGGGCCGAACGGTTCAGGGAAGTCCACCCTCTTGAAGACGGTGAGTGGACTACTGCGGCCCCGCCTCGGTGAGATCTACTTCAAGGGAGAGCCGCTGGTCGGGCGAACCCCGCGCGACATCTTGAAGCTCGGAATTGTCCAGGTTCCCCAGCAACACAGCCTTTTTCGCGAAATGACCGTGCACGAAAACGTGGAGCTCGGTGCATTCCTCGTGAAGGATCGCACGGTGGTTGCGGAGCGTATGGCCATGGTTCGTGAGATGTTCCCGATTGTGGGTGAACGCGCCAAGGATAAGGCGGGCAGTCTCTCGGGCGGCCAGCAGCGCCTCGTTGAGTTCGCGCGGTGCTTAATGCTGGAGCCTCAACTCGTGGTCTTGGATGAACCGTCAATGGGCCTCGACCCCAAGACTCTTCGAATTATGTTCGATACCGTAAGGATGATGAACAAAATGGGTCGCAGCGTCTTGCTGGTGGAGCAGAACGCTCGACAGGGACTTCGGCTCAGCAGTCACGGTGTGGTCCTGGAAAACGGTCAGGTTCGCCTCTCGGGCACCGGTGACGAAGTGCTGAACAACCCCGACATCGCCGCTCTCTACCTCGGAGGATCGGTGCGGGCCAAGGCGGCGGCGACCCCGAGTTCTGAACGAGAGGAGAGCCACTAATGGGTTCGATGCGCGTGGGGTGGATAGGTTGTGGGCGCATGGGCACGGCGATGGCCAAGCGCCTCGTGAGCACCGACTACGAGGTGGTGGTCACCAACCGTACGCGAGCGAAAGCTGAAGTTCTGGGTGGCCTGGGCGCGATCGTCGTCGACTCGCCACGAGACCTCGGCGACTGCGACGTCGTCTTCGTGATGGTGTCGGCCGACGAGCAACTCCTGGAGGTGGTGTCAGGACCGAGTGGCGTGCTCGCGAACGAGACCTCCACACCATCGGTGATCGTGGACTGCTCGACCGTGTCGATGGAGACTTCGGCCAACGTGCGCATCGCCTGTGAACTGCGCGGTGTCGACTTTCTCGCCGCCCCCGTTAGCGGCAATCCGAAAGTCGTCGCCTCGGGGAAACTGACCCTCGCCGTCTCGGGTTCAAAGGAAGCCTTTGACCGAGTTCGCCCCTTGTTCGATCGCCTCGGTCACGGCGTCAGTTACGTCGGCGAAGGCGAGGGCTCGCGCCTCGTCAAGATCTGCCACAACATTCTTCTCGGGCTGGTTACCCAGTCCCTGGCCGAGATCACGGTCCTGGCGGAGCGAGGGGGAGTGTCGCGCAGCGCTTTCCTCGAGTTCATCAACAGTTCAGTCATGGGCTCGACATTCTCGCGCTACAAGACGCCGGCGTTCGTGAATCTCGACTTCACCCCGACGTTCACTCCCGTCTTATTGCGCAAAGACTTCGAGCTCGGGATGGCGGAGGCGAAGAAGATGAACGTGCCCATGCCTCTGGCCGCGCTGTGCACCCAAATTGTCGTGAGTGCCGTTGGCGCGGGACACGTGGACGAGGACTTCGCCGTGCTGCTGCTGGAGGCGGCCCGAGGGGCCGGTCTCGTTTTGGAGTCAGAGAACCTGACCATCGACGATGGGCTGGAAGCAACATCGTGAGGGAAGGGTTCGGACCCATTATCAATACCCCCGGTCACGGCGGCGTGGACTTCGAGACCCGGGTCGATTTCGATCGTCTGCGCGCCTACCGGCTCGCCCGAGCGCGTGAGGCCCTGGAAGTGAGCGACTTCGGGGCCATTCTTCTGTTCGACTTCTACAACATTCGCTACGTGTCCCAGACATGGATCGGCGGGGCGCTGGGCGACAAGATGTCGCGCTATTGCCTTTTGACGCGTCACGGGGAACCCCTGGTGTGGGACTTCGGATCGGCCGCTCGCCACCACCGCCTGTTCGCCCCGTGGCTCGAACCCGACAACTGTCGCGCGGGGATGCTCGGACTTCGAGGGGCCATCGCGCCGCGAGCGGGCCTCTTTGAATCGGCCGTGAAAGAGATCGTGGGAATTCTTCGCGATCAGGGTGTGGCAGACCAGCCCGTTGGCATCGACATCACGGAACTGCCCTTTCTCTTTGAGATGCAAAAGGCGGGTATCGACGTGCGCGACGCCCAGCAGCTGATGCTTGACGCCCGACAGATCAAAAACCCCGACGAACTCATGCTGCTCAGCCAGGCAGCAGCGATGGTGGACGGCGTTTATCAAGATATCTTCGAAGCCTTGAAGCCCGGTGTCCGCGAGAACGAGATCGTCGCCCTCGCCAACAAGCGCCTCTACGAGATGGGTTCAGATCAAGTTGAAGCCATCAATGCCGTCTCGGGCGAGCGGTGCAACCCGCATCCTCACAACTTCACGGACCGAATCATCCGGCCCGGCGAGCAGGCCTTCTTCGACATCATTCACTCGTACAACGGATACCGAACCTGCTACTACCGCACGATGTCGGTGGGCAGTTCTACCGCGCCCCAGCGCGACGCCTACGCGAAAGCGCGCTCGTGGATGGATACGGCGATTGACTTGGTGCGCCCGGGAGTGGGGACGGACGAGATCGCACTTGCCTGGCCGGCCGCGACCGAGTTTGGTTTCGCCAACGAGATGGACGCTTTTGGTCTGCAGTTCGGACACGGGCTCGGGCTCGGCCTGCACGAACGTCCCGTGATCAGCCGCCTCAACAGCGTTCGTGATCCCATTGAACTCCAGGTCGGAATGGTCTTCGCGCTCGAGACCTACTGCCCGGCGACAGACGGTACGTCGGCCGCTCGCATCGAGGAAGAAATTGTGGTGACCGAAAACGGGCCCGCGATTCTCACGCACTTTCCGGCCCAAGAGCTCATGGTCGCCAATCGATACTAGGAGGATGAGATGCCCACCACGAACGTAGCGCCGACCGAGGCTGACGTCGCTCAGAAACTCGATATGTACAAGAGTCAGTTCGCGCTTCGTCAGTTCGAGACGCGAGCCTATGACCTCTTCCTAGAGAACTACGTCAAAGGAACGAGTCACCTGTCCATCGGTCAAGAGGCCATCGCGGCCGGTGTCGCGGCCGCAATGCGTCCCACCGACTGGACGTTCGCGACCTACCGCGGCCACGCGCACACGCTGGCGCGCGGCGTGCCCATGACTCCCATTTTCGCCGAGCTCATGGGTCGCACCAACGGGCTCATGGCGGGCAAGGGTGGGTCGATGCACCTTACGAGCGTCGAGCACGGCGTCATGGGTTCCTACGCCATCATTGGCGCGCACTTGCCCATTGCCTGCGGCGCGGCCTGGAGCGCGCAGTACCGCGGCACCGACCAAGTCGCGGTCGCCTTTTTCGGCGACGGTTCCGTGAACATCGGCGCCTTCCACGAGGCGCTCAACTTCGCCGCCATCTGGAAGTTGCCCGTGATCTTCTTCTGTGAGAACAACCTTTGGATGGAGTACACGCGAACGTCCGACGTGACGGCGGTGAAGAATCCCGCGGCGGACCGAGCGATCGCCTACGGGCTCGAGAGCATCATCATCGACGGCAACGACGCCGATGAAGTGTTTGAGGTGACGAGCGCGGCCGTTGCCCGCGCGCGCGCCGGGGAGGGCCCCAGCATGATCGAGGCAAAAACGTATCGACACGGGGGGCACTCGCGGGCCGACCCGGGCAAGTATCGACCGGACGCGGAGATTGCTGAGTGGATGGCCAAGGACCCGATCCCTCGCTACCGGCTTCGTTTATTGGAGGCCGGAGTTAGCGAGTCGGACATTCTCGAGATCGAAGCGCGGGTGAATGCCGAGGTCGACCAGGCCACCGAAGCGGCCAAAGCGGGCGGCGTGCCCGGAGAAGATCTGTTGATGAAGGATGTCTGGGCTGATGGAGGTGCGTCATGGCGCAACTGACCTTTCGAGAGTCAATCGCGCGAGGCATTGCGCAGGAGATGCGCCGAGATGAGTCGGTCGTCTTCCTGGGTGAAGACGTAGGTGCGGCGGGCGGCGTGTTCAAAGGCACCGTGGGGCTGCTGGAAGAGTTTGGCGGAGTTCGCGTTCGCGACACGCCTATCAGCGAGCAAGCCATTCTGGGCGCCGCTATGGGCGCCGCCATGACGGGGCTACGCCCCATCGCCGAGATCATGTTCTCCGACTTCTTCGCGGTCTGTTGGGACATTGTCGCCAACGAGATTGCGAAGAGTCGCTACATGACCAATGGTCAGATGTCGTTCCCTTTGGTGATTCGATCCGGTAACGGCGGCGGACTGCGTTTTGGCGCCCAGCACTCCCAGAGTGTGGAGAACTGGGCGATGATGATCCCTGGTCTCAAAGTCGTGGTGCCGTCTAATGCCGTCGATGTCATCGGACTGATGGCGGCGTCGATCCGTGACAACGACCCGGTCGTTTTCTTGGAGGCCAAATCGCTGTACTCGTCAAAGATGGACGTGCCTGATGGGGAGATTGTCGACACGTTGGGATCGGCCAAGATACTTCGTCACGGCTCTGACGCCACGCTCGTCGCGCTCGGCGCCATGGTTCCACGGGCCCTCGCTGCAGCCGAAGAGTTGGCGACGAACGGTATCGACTGCGCCGTTCTAGATGTTCGTTCACTTGTGCCGCTCGATACCGCAACGATTCTGCGCGAGGTCTCCTCGTCGGGGCGCCTGTTCACGATCGAAGAGAATCCGCGTCTGTGTGGATGGGGAGCCGAAGTCGCCTCCATCGTCGCCGACGAAATCTTCTACGACCTGGACGGTCCGATCGTGCGCATCACGACGCCGCACATACCGTTGCCGGCGGCCGACGCCCTTGAGGACTTGGCGATCCCGTCGGTCGAGCGCATTGTGACGACGATCCACAAATCGATGAACTCCTAAGCGCATCTCGCGCAAGGCAGCGAAAAATAGCGTCCTAGGGGCGGGATGATCGTCAACCCGGGCGACGTGCCAGAAAGACGCCGCTCTCCTTGACGACGTTGAGGACGCCACGGCCTCGTTCCATTCGACGCTCAATCTCTTCGCACAGACTGCGCAACTGTTGGGGCGTTGCGCCAGAGCCAGGCGGAACCGACGTTATATAGGCGAGCACGTCCTCGCTGTTGGTGCAGCGAAGAGTGTCGTCGCAGCTTCGCCACTCGATTGTGTCAAAGTGACGCCCCAGGGGAGCGAGCCCCGTGACGGGGCCAAAGACATCGCCGAGGATCCTCGTGCGCGGGTTCGGGAATACCGCGTGGGTGATGTCGACCAGTTCGCGCAGATGAGAAGGGCCGACCGTCGATGCCACGAGCAGACCCCGTGGTCGCAGGACCCGTCGAATCTCCCCCATGGCCCGATCAAGGTCAGGGGCGTGATACAGCATGTGATTGGCGATCACCACGTCGAAACATGAGTCTTCAAAGGGCAGGCTCTGCACATCGAGCTCGATGCCACGTACTTGAGCCACCTTCTCAACGGAGGCGATGATGGCTAGGTCGATCATGGAACGAGAGATGTCGCCCAGTACGAGCTGCACTTCAGGGAGTGGGCGAGGAAGGGTTGACCAAAAGACACCGGTGCCACAACCGACGTCGAGCGCCACGCGAATCCCGGCCCACCGGAACTGCTGATGAAGCCACTCGAACCAGCTCATGGGCGAGGTTGAGTATTTGGCGTGAAGACGCAATCGAGCGTTGAGATTGTCGGGCTGAGCGTATTGGACGTTGCGCAAATAGCGTCGGTAGGGAGAGTCGAGGGGCTGCGGGTCCGGCGAATCGAGACTCTCACTCATGCGTACACACCTTCTTGTGTCCTTACGAACTGTATTCGTTGTCAAGATTGACGGATGATTGACCGATGAAATCGGATCCCTTCCTGAGGCCCAACTGCCCGCTGAAAACCCTTAAGGTGCTCCTATGAGCACCCCAATTTCCCCCTCAGAACTCCCCACGACCCTTGGCGCCCTGCGCTCGTCGAACTACCAGCCCCAGTCGGTGCGCCAGGAAATCCGCCAGAATCTGGAAGCGCGCCTGGGCGCCGGACAGGCCCTCACCTCCTCCGTACTGGGCTATGAGGACACCGTGCTGCCCCAACTGGAGACGGCGCTGTTGGCCGGCCACGACATCATCCTGCTCGGTGAGCGCGGCCAAGCGAAGACTCGCATCATTCGCTCACTGGTCGAACTCCTTGATGAGTGGTTGCCGATCGTGAGTGGCTCTGACGTGCGTGACGACCCGTTTGCTCCCATTTCCGCCTACGCCCTTGATCTGGTGGCCGAGCAGGGCGACGACACGCCGATCACCTGGGTACATCGCAGCCAGCGCTTCGCCGAGAAGTTGGCCTCACCCGATACGTCGATGGCCGACTTGATCGGTGAGATCGACCCCATCAAGGTGGCCAGCGGACTCTTTCTCGATGACCCCAAAGCTCTTAGTTACGGGTTGGTGCCGAAGTCCAACCGCGGAATATTCGCGATTAACGAGCTACCTGACCTGTCGGAACGCATTCAGGTTGGCCTGTTGAACGTCCTGGAGGAGCGCGACGTGCAGATTCGCGGTCATCTGGTGCGACTCGACCTCGACGTGATGGTTGTCGCCACCGCCAACCCGGAGGACTACACCAACCGTGGCCGTCTGATTACACCGCTGAAGGACCGCTTCGGCTCGCAGATCCGCACGCACTACCCCTACGAAGTCTCGACCGAGATCGAGATCATGCACCAAGAAGCGCACCTCCCCGCGGCGGAGGCGCCCATCGTCGTTCCGTGGTTCATTGACGACATCGTCGCGCGGGTGAGTCACGTGGCCCGTCGTAGCCACGTCATCTCTCAGAGCTCGGGAGTATCGGTGCGTCTCTCGATCGCCAACTTTGAGACGGTGGTGGCCAACGCGCTTCGACGGACGCTGCGCACGCACGACTCGGTAGTGGTGCCCCGAGTGAGTGACTTGAGCGCCATGGTTCAATCGACGCAGGGCAAGATCGAGTTCGACACCATGGACGACAGCGACGGTGACCAAGTGATCGCGGCGTTGGTGTCGCTCGCGATTCGTCAGTGCTTCAGCGATGTTCTCCTGGAAGAAGCGTCGGAGATCGTCGACGCCTTCAACTCAGAGGCCATCGTTCACACCGGGGACGATCTGCCCGACGCCAGCTACCTGGAGGTTCTGGCCGCCATGCCGGCTCTGGAGGCACCGGTCGATCGCATCGCCGGTCCCGGCGCGAGCGATGGGGAAAAGGCCGCCGCGGTGGAGTTTGTTCTCGAGGGTCTCTACCTGACCAAGCGCCTCGCAAAGGACGCGTCGGGCGCGCGGGCTCTCTATCGGTCGAGGAACCGCTAAGTGCCAGTTCGCTACGGCTATCGCCGCGTCGGTGACGACGACGAGTTTGACGACGTAGACGTCGACGAACTGTTGGCGTTGCTGGCCGACGACTACATGGAGAACGGCGACCTCGACGAGGCCATGGACCGCTTGCTGCGCGAGGGATATGAGACCGAAGACGGTGATCACGTGGAGGGGCTGCGCGAGCTGTTGGAGCGTACCCGCCAGCGTCGCCGTGAACTCGAACAACAGGCCGACCCCGACGGCGAGATGCAGAAGTATCGGGACTGGCTGGACGAGATTGAGGCCACCGAGGGGGCCGAACTCGATCAGCTGGTGGAGGACGCCCAAGACTCGGGCGACGAGCGACGCCAAGAGGTCACCCGCGACCTAGTCGACCAGCGCAAGATGCAGCGCGATCTCATGAGCGACCGCCTAGCCGAGCGGTTGGGTGAGTATCGCAACTACGAGTTCGTCTCATCAGAAGCCCGAGAAGAGTTCGAAGAGCTGATGGGCGAGCTCGAGCGTGACGTACTCGATACGTACTTTGAGCAGAGCAAGGAGATGATGGGCCGTCCGGACTCCAAAGAGCTCGCGCGCATGCGCGACATGATGGACGCCCTCTCCACGATGATCGAGCAGGACCGTCGAGGTGAAGAACTCGACCCGACCTTCGACGACTTTATGGAGAAGTTCGGTGACTTCTTTCCCGGAGCCGAGAACCTCGAGGATGTGGTGCGCATGATGGCCGAGCGCGCGGCGGCGGCCGAGGCGATGTTCAACTCGCTCTCCGCCGAGCAGCAGGGCGAGTTGCGCGCCCTCTTTGGCGAGATGATGCAAAACATGGAGCTGAACTTCTCGATGAATCGACTGGTGTCGAACCTTCGTCAGGCGACTCCGGACATTGACTGGAACCGAGCGCACCGCATGCGAGGTCAAGACGGTTCGCGTTTCGCCGACGCGGCGTCGGTCGCCGAACAGTTGGGTGAACTGAAGGGTCTCGAGGAGTTTCTCGGCCAGAGCCACGCGGCCCAGGGGCTCCCCGAGGTCGATATCGACGCCGTGCGGCGGAACCTGGGGGATGACGCTGCACGCCACGTAGAGCGACTCCAGCGGGCGCTCCAGGGCCTCAAGGACCAGGGGTTCATCGACCGAAGCTCCAACCGGCTCACGTTGAGCGCGCGGGGAGTTCGAAAGATCGGCCAGATCGCACTACGCACTCTCTTTCAGCAACTTCGTGACTCGCCGACTCTCGGCGGACATCCCGTCGCCACGTTGGCACGCGGCGGCGATCGTGAAGAGACCTCCAAGCCCTGGGAACCGGGTGAAGCCGTTTCGCTGCACTTGCCTCGCACGATGCGCAACGCCCTCCTTCGCCACGGCCCCGGCACTCCGGTCAAGCTCCACCCGGACGATTTCGAGGTCGAGGAGTACGAAGCGACCCGACGCTCAGCGACGGTGTTCGCGATCGACCTCTCACTGTCGATGGCCATGCGGGGCAATCTGCTTCCGGCGAAGAAGATGGTGCTGGCCCTGTCACAGCTCATCTCGTCGAAGTTCCCCCGGGACTTCGTCGCCATCGTGGGCTTTGGTGAGACCGCCCAGCAACTCAAGCTCGAAGACATTCCGGCTCTCACCATCGACTACAACTACGGCACCAACCTCCAGCACGCTCTCGCCCTCAGTCGCCATTTGCTGCGCAACGAGCGAGGGGAGCGCCAGATCGTGGTGGTCACCGACGGCGAACCCACGGCCCACCTCACGAGCTCAGGCGAGCCTTTCTTTTCCTGGCCCCCGGTCCACGAAACCCTGGAAAAGACTATGGCCGAGGTGCTCCGCTGTACCAAGGCCGACATCACGATCAACACCTTCGCCCTGGACATCGAGCGCAGTCAGTTTCCTTTCGTGGAACAGATCGCCCGGGTGAACGGCGGACGACTCTTCTACACCGACGTGAACGATCTGGGAACGTACGCCCTCGATGACTTCGTCAAGCATCGCCGCGCGGGCTGAGCCAAAGAGGCTTCCATCAGGTAGTTCGATAATTGAATTTGCATTTTCCCCAAAACCCCGCAACAATGACACCGTTGTAATTACATCGATGGCAGTGGTCTTCGACGGGGAGGAATCACAACGTGGAAATTGTCGAACTCTTAAGTGGTCTAGAAGATAGAGGCTGGCAGGCGCGCGCCAACTGCATGGGCGTCGACCCCGACCTCTTCTTCCCCGAGCGGGGTGCGTCCACCCGCGAGGCCAAAGAGGTCTGTCGGGGTTGCGTGGTCCGCGACGACTGCTTGGAGTACGCCCTCGACAACGGCGAGAAGTTCGGCATTTGGGGCGGGATGAGCGAGCGCGAACGCCGACGTCTGCGCCGGGCTCGGGCTCTCGAGCGCCGCGCTCAAGCGGGGTGAGTTAGGAGAGGCGCGACTCGATGGTCGCGCTCTCGGCGAGTCCCAGCTGCTTCCAGCGCGCGGAATCCTCGGCCCGCAGTACGGCCTCGGGTATTAGACCCACTAGTTCGGCGTGATCGATCACGCCCTCGTCGACTAACGCGGCGACCTTGTCGTAGACCATGGACGGTCGCACGTTCATCGGGTCGATCAAGTTGAAGCTGATCTGCACCATGTCGGGGAGCGGAAAGGCCAGCGCGCGCACTTCGGGCCGGCGAAGGGCTTTGGCGATAATGCGCCCCTCGGCGAGGGTGATGCCCCGCACCCAAAGGTTCCAGGCCACTAAGACCGGTCGGGCTCCGATGGCGCTGGCGCCTCGCTCGGCGCTGGGTTTCATGGGTCCCATATCGGGCATCAGCGACTTGAAGGCGTGGCGCCGGACTTCGGGGAGGCTGCGTTTAGACCCATCGCGCAGGCGACCGTAGAGGAAAACTGGCACCCCAAAGGTGTCGGCCACCCAGGAAGCGGTTTCGTTCCGCAAAGTTGCCGCCTCGTCGGCCTTGCGGGAGTCGAGCGCCACGAAAGGCACCACGTCCAAGACCCCAAAGCAGGGATGGACGCCCTCGTGGTCGCGAAGGTCCAGAAGTTTCATCGAGGCAACGATGAAACTGCGCACGTAGCGGCGCAGTTCCGTGCGGTGTTCGATCAAGGTGAAGACGCTGCGGTTGTGCACGGGATCGCTGTGGCGATCGCGAAGGGCGGGTCCCGCCGCCAGACCCAACTCGTCCAACACGTCCAGGCGTCGTCCATCGGAGACGTTGACGACGCACTCGAACAACGGGGTTCCTAGTGCAGGTCGCGATTAAAGAGACGCAAACGTCGGCGCTCGCGAAGGAGACGGCGGCGCTCGCGCTCGCTTTTACCGCCCCAGACACCGTGGTCGATGTGATTGTCGAGTGCGTAGACCAGACACTCTCTGGCCACCGGGCACGTAGCGCAGATGCGCTGGGCGACGATCACGCCCATACCGTCGCGGGGAAAGAAAGTCTCAGGTGCGTACTCACGGCACTTTCCGTCGGCCATCCATTCAGCACTCATACACACCTCCTTCCTTACTTCTAGTCCTCACAGTACTGACTTCGCGCACCTTTGTCGTTACGATTCCTTGACAGAATTCTTAAGGTCCCAAACGTCTTTGAAGGGCCTTAGAGTCCATCGCGAAAAGACCAGTAGAATAGCGAAAGTACGTGTTCTTTAAGGAGTCCTGTGAGCCAATTCCCGACCAGCGAAGTCGTTGAGGTTGTCGACCCGGTCGGCCACGTCCAGGTTGTCTACCTAGGACCCGTCGCCCCACACTGGGAGTGCCGCATGGTCTTCGGTGACGAGGAACAGATTCAGGCCTTCGTTGACCGCGTGGACGCGCGCCTTCGTTTCTTGCCGCCCCACGACCCGCAGTTCCGTCGTAACCGCGAGCGCGTCAATCGCGACGCCGAACGAGAGAACCTTCTCGTGGAGTGGAACCTCGGTTATGACGAAGAGGTCTAGCTCCTCGCCTAGGCGAGAGGTGACGTCGTCACTCGTTCGTACCAGGCGTTCGGGTCGTCCAGCTCACGGGCGCTCGGGAGACCATCCACTCGCAGTAGCGCGCCAAACACGCTGAGCGAGTGCTCGGCGACGAGCGACGCGACGAACTGTGCGGCCGCCTCGTGGTGCGGGCCCTGAGTGGAGATGCCAAAGAGGGCCGCCGCCGCGTCTTCGCCTCGAGCGTCGCTGCGACGATGTCGGGCGTAGGCCTCCATCAACGCGGGCCGCGGTCCGAGCAAGGTCTCGGTGATGTCCTTGGCCGCGGCGTCAAAGAAGGCGAGGAGCACGCTGGTGGCGGCGTTGATGGCCCGGGTGGCGTTCGTCTCTTCTGGAATGGCGATGCCCTCCAACAGGGCCTCGGGATTGTTCATCATCTCTGAGATATCGCCCGACTCCATCAAGCCTTGGAGGCGGCCCATGATGTCGCCTTGCAGCGCGCTTGACTCGTGGACGGCGTCCAGCAACAGGGCGCGCAGGGCGTCACTGGTCCCGGGTTGAGTGAGCACTAGGGAAGCCACAAACTCCTGAGCGAGGGCAAAGACGTACACCTCATCGTGTTCGAGGGACCAGGCGCTGGCGAAATTCGCCAGGTTGTTGACCACGAGAAGGTGTCGGTCGTCTCGTCGAGGGAGGGGAAGAACCGCGAGGGACCACGCGCGCTCGGAAAAGTGTCCAGCCACCGAGCCCATCTGAAAGCCCAAGAACAGGGGTCCGATGGTCGATGAGATCTGGCTGAGCAGTTGGTTCTCCTGCAGGTCGAGGTCCTCGCCGGCCAGAGGAGCGGGAGAGGTGGCGCTGCTCATGGCCGGCTCCATTAGCGGGCGCCATTGCTCGAGGGCGGCCGAGGTAAGGGCGGAGCGATTGACCGCGACGACGCTCGGCACGCTCGAGACGCCAAAGAGGGCATCGACGTGGCGACCCACCAGCGGCGTCAACTCTTCGAGTCGTTGTCGTTCAATGGGCTGGGGGTTGGGATCTCCGTCGTCGCCGCGCGCGATGTTGAGCGCGAGCTGCGAGGCCGTTTGGTACCACGCGTCGGGGCCTTGTTGGCTGAGCATGGAAAAGATGTCGCCGAACATGTCGCCGAACGGGTTGCTCGTCACGGCACCAACTTAGAGGGACATCCGAGCGTCACGTTCACGTGGTGCACACTGGTGTGCTTGTCGTAGGTGAGATCAGCGTGCGTGTAGGCCGGTGTCAGATAGAGCGTTGAGACGAGTTGATTCCAGGTGTTGAGATCCTTGCCGTTCCAGGCGGTGATGACCTCGCCCACGCTCAGTCGCGCGTGGGCCGCCGCGCCGTAGCGCACGATCTTGGTGATCCGCACCCCGCCGCCCTGTTCGGTCGTTCCCTTGATGCCGAGGTCGGCGTGACAGCCGTGACCGGTTGCCACCACCTCAGCCACCTGGGCCACGAACTGCGCGGGGTACCAGAGGTGTTTCGCCGACAGCACGGCCACCACGTGATCCGAGGAGTCAACGGCGATGGCGTCCACGTAGCCCGAGAGGCTGGTGTCGGCGGAGGAGGCGAGGTAGTGGACGACACCCTGGGCGTCGTTGGTGGGATCACCGAGCGTGGTCATGGTCCAGTCGTACTCGGGGGCCTTGAAGGAGAAGCCCTTGGTGATGGGTGCGATCGCCACCACCGCGGCGCTCGCCGGCATGGGGTCAAGTTTGGAGGGAGCGATCGGGATGCTCAGGTGAACGATGGAAAAGCCCATGACGTTGTCGCGACCCTCCAGGCTGACCAGGAAGTTGGACTTCGTAGCGGTGGTACCCGTAATGGCGGCGTTGACGGGGATGACGGTCGTGGTGACCGCGAGGTCGTGGGGTAACACCAGGGCCGCCACTCGGGTGATCTTGCCGCGAAAGGAGATAGTGAGTTCCACCGTATCGGCGGCCGCCCCTCGGCTGGATGCCGGGAGCTGGGCGAGGGACGTGGCTAAATGCGCTGGTGAGTCGGGGTCCGGCGTGCCCGCTCCGCGGTTCACCATGAGCACGACCCCTCCCGCGATCAGCAAGACGGCCATCAGCACGATGATTACCCGAGGGGTCACGGCGTGGGGTCGGGCCGTCGCTGTCGTCTCCAGGTTCTCGAAGCTGGGGAGCTCGCTCGGGTGGACCCACTGGCGCGTTTCGGCCGACGGCCTCTTACGCCGCTTCCACCACGACTCGTTCTCACGCCTCCGCACCACCTAGAAAGGCTAGTAACGAAAGGCATCTGGCGTTCGTCGCCCTAAGGTTGTCAACTATGGCTGTCGACGTCGCGCTGGATATTGGCACCTCGCATACGCGGCTTGCAACCACCTCGCGGGGCATTTTGTTCGATGAGCCCACGATGGTGGCGATCGACACGAACTCAGGGGAGGTTCAAGACCTCGGCCACGGGGCGCTCGAACTGATCGGGCGCACCTCGCGCCACGTCATCGTCTTTCGGCCCTTCAACCAAGGGGCCACCGTTGACTTTGACGTCACGGCTCGACTGATCGAGGCCCTCTTTGACCGGGCCGGGGTGTCCAAGATGAGCCGGGCCCGGGTCGTGATGAGCGTGCCGTCACTCGCCACGGCCATCGAACGTCGCGCGCTCCGTCAGGCGGCTATTCAAGCCGGAGCTCGCGAAGCGACTCTGATTGAGGCGCCGCTCGCCGCGGCCATTGGACTCGGGCTTCCGGTCCAAGATCCTGTGGGCTCGGCCGTCGTTTTGCTCGGCGCCGGTGCGTCAGAGGCGGCTGTGGTCTCCCTGGGAGGAATCGTGGCGGGCGCGGCGCGTCGCATCGGGGGCAGTGACGTCGACACCGCGATCGCCACGTCACTGCGACTCAACCTCGGCGTGGTGGTCTCGCCCTCGGTGGTGGAGATGCTGAAATGCACCCTCGCCTCCGCGCTCGGACGCACCGCGGGCCTCTCTCACGTGGTGCTCGCGCGAAGCGTGGACCGCGGCCGGCTCGTGGAGATGGAAGTCAGCGCCGAGCTGGTGAACGCCGCCGCGCACGACGTCCTGGCGACGACCATGCGCATGATTCAAGAGTGTCTCGCCGGCACCCCGCCCGACCTCTCCCAGGACATCAGTGCCCGGGGCCTCACGATCGCGGGCGGTCACGCCAACATCGCCGACCTCGATGAACTCGTGGCGACCAACAGCGGAGTGGAGGTCAGCCTGGCCCCCCAGTCCGCCCTGGTCGTTATTCAGGGACTCCAGGCGTGCCTCGAGGAGATGGCCTCACTGCACGCTCTCTTTCGCAGCGCCGATCGCTAGTTGTCGTCGCGGAGTTGACTGACCGCCGAGCGCACCTGCCAGTCGCGGTCCTCGCTCGCGGTCTCGAGCGCCGCGTCAATGTCGGGTCCCTCGAAGTTGGCCAGGGCCACGATGGCGCGACGACGAATGGGAGCTTTGTCGTGTAGCGCGGCGAGGATCACGCCTCGGGCCCGGTCGTCGCCCATCGCCCCGAGCGAGGCGATAGCCGACTCGCGACAGCGCGCGTCTTCGTGGTCTGTCGCGAGGACACAGAGACGCTCGACGCCTCCCCGGTAGGCGTGCTCCCCGAGAGCGAACGCGGCCGCGTCGACGACCAACGCGTCGGGGTCGTCGAGTCGATCGATCACCATGTCAAGAATCTCCACGTCATTGAGGGGAGCGTGAGCCAGCTGCTCAAGCGCGTCGCGTCGCACCGTCGGCTCGGGGTCGCCAAGGATCCGCTTCCACTGCGCCGAGGTCAAGAGATTGAGGCGAACGAGTCCGCGCAGTGCGAGCACGCGGTGACGAACAACCTTCGAGCCGAGACTCTCCTCGAGCAGCGCGCGTCCGGCGTCGCTTGGCTGAAAGCCGGCGCGCAGGAGTTCGTGATCAACTGACTCCACTAGCGTTAGATCATCACCTGGCACGACCCCATTCCACCACCGAAAAGGATGAGGCCCCGCGTTTTGATCCCGGCCGTGGTGGTGGCGGTGATTCTGCTCCTAATTCTCGGTCTGGAGGAGCATCAGTCGGGCGAGTACTCCATCACCCCCGCCAACGCCACGCCGGTGGCGCCCTTAGTAAAGATCAAGGGCGTGGCGACGAATCCCAAGCCCGGGAAGTTTCTGCTGGTCGATGTGTATGTTCAGCCGCTCTCTACGTGGCAGCTGATCCTCACGCACTTTCAGTCGCACGTGCAAGTAGTGCCGGCCTACGAGCTAACCGATCCTGGCGTGTCGACCAGTGAACTCACCGCTCAAGGATTCTTGGAGATGAGTGACGCCAAGCAGGCGGCGGAGGTGGCGTCGTTTCGCGCGCTCGGCTGGCACGTGGCGGCGACTCGCACCGGGACCGTCATCACCGGCGTGGTCGCGCCGTCACCGGCCAGTCGCGCTGGTCTGGTAACGGGGGACCTCATCACCGGCGTCGGCTCAACTCCCGTCGACTCACGCTGTGCGTTGGTCTCGACGTTGCACGACGTGAGGTCCGGGACCGTGGAGACGTTGCACATCGACAAGGTGAAAATCTCCCCGACGGGCACGCTCTCCTACGCGGCGCCCTCCACCCTTCGCGTCACCATGGCTAAAGATCCGAGCGAAGTGCCCCCGTCAGACTGTCCCGGCGTGAGCGGGTCCGACTCTTCGTTTCTCGGCGTGACGTTGGAAGATGGTTTTCACTACCGGTTGCCGGCCACGGTACAGATCAACACCGCGAACATTGGCGGACCCTCCGCCGGACTCGCGATGACCTTGACCTTGATCAACAAGCTGAGCCACGGTTCTTTGAGCGGCGGTCAGCTGGTGGCGGCGACGGGAACGATGCAGCCCAACGGGCAGGTGGGCGCGGTCGGTGGCGTGGAAGAGAAGGCCGTCGCCGCGCACGACAGCGGAGCCAAGTACTTCATCGTGCCCGACGGCGACGGTAACGTTGATGCCGCGCGCGCCGCCGACCAACCAGATTTGACCATCTTGCCCGTGACGTCGCTGAAAGAGGCGCTGGCCGACCTGCGCAAGCTCGGCGGCTCACCCCCACGCCCCATTACAAGGCCTTCATAGACCGAGTTACGACGCCCGAACCCGTAGGCTGGAAGGAATGGACGACCGCCGAACAGTCTCGACCACGCGCCAATCGTCGAGCGAAATCACTCGGGTGACCTTTACGACGCTGCGTAAAGGGGGCATTGACCCCAACGAGGTTCGCCTCCACTTAGAGGCGGCCGCCCGAGAGATGGGCCACCTGGAGAGCCGAATTCGCGAACTCCAAGATCAGGTCAGCGAGGCCCACCGACGCGCCGAGAACCCCACCTTCGACGAGGCCACTCTCACCAACGCGCTCGGCGCCCAAAGTGCCTCGATTCTGCGTTCGGCCCACGAGGAAGCGGGGCGGGTCACCGCCGAGGCCCAAGAGCGCAGCGCTCAGGTCTTCACTGAGACCCAACAGCGCTCGGCGACCCACCTGATTGAAGCTCAAGAGCGCGCGACCGCCCTTTTGACGGAGGCCGAGAACACCGCCAATCAGATCGACCACGACGCTCGCCTCGCCGCTGAACGGTTGATCGACTCGGCGAAGGTAAACGGCGAAGCGCTGATCGACCGCGCCCGCGAGCAGGGTCGCGCAATTGTCGAGCAAGCCAACGAGGCACGTCGCACCGTCTTGAACGACTTAGCCATCAAGCGCAAAGCTCTCCACTTGCAAATCGATCAGCTGCGGGCGGCGAGAGACTCTCTGGCGACCTTCGTTACGACCCTGCGCCAACAGGTGGACGACATCCTGTCGGGTATCAACGGCTCGGACGAGGCGGCGCGCGCCGCCGCGCTCGAGGCCCTTCGCTCCCACGCGGGCGCACCCGAGCCGACCGAAGAAGAACTGCTTGCCGGCACGCCCCTGCGCGAGGTTCCTCCGGTCGCCCTGGAGCCGGTGGAACCAGACGCCGACGGTACTCACGGCGAGGCCAAACCCGCCAAACGTCGCCACGAGCCCGCGCCCGCGCCGGTCGGTGAGTCGTTGCTCGAAGACGACCCTTCTGGCACGGACGTCGTGAACGAGATCTTTGCCCGCCTTCGAAAGGCCACCCTCGAAGAGCGCGGGGCCACGGCGTTGGCGCCCAAGAAGGTCGCCGCCAGCAAGCCCGAGACCCCTGTCGGAGTTCTCTTTCGCCACCGCGACGAAGCCTTGGAAGAGTCGCTCGGCATCTTGACCCGGCGCGTCAAGCGGGCGTTGCAAGATGACCAGAACATCATGCTCGAGCGCATTCGCAACGTGAAGGCCATGATCACTGACGAGCTCGAAGATGAGCTGGTCCAGCGCGCCCGCTACGCCGAGGCGGCGGGCGAGGCTCTGGCCCAGTCGGCGCAAGCCGGTGTTCAGTTCGCGCGTGAGGAAGGCGGCGTCGCCGAGGTCAGCGTCGAACCCTCGTTGGTCGATGAGTGTGCCGCCGACCTCGCCGTCACCATCGTGCTCGCTCTGCGTAAGCGCATCTTGTCCGAGTCAGCCGGCGACGGCACCGAGCGCGTGAACGCGGCCTATCGCGAGTGGCGCGGCGCGCGTGTCGAGAGACTGTGCACCGACGCGGCACGTCGCGCTTTTCACCTGGGAGTGGTGACCGCCTCCCAGGGACGCTCGATTCGATTCTTCGCCGTACCGAATGACGCACCGTGTGACTTGTGCGCGCACGACTCCGAAGCGGGCGAGCGTCTGGCGGGAGAGAACTTCCCGAGCGGCTCGCCGTACCCGCCGCTGCACGCGGGCTGCGCCTGCACTGTTATCCCTGTATAAGAAAGTCGTAGGCTCGTCTAGTGCGAAGCTCCACTGACGTTCCCCCACGCCCGCGGCGCCTCGGACGACTCTCCCGGCGGTTCTGGATCGGGATCATCGTCGTCATTGTCCTGGTCGGGTTCCTGTCGCTGCGGAACTTGGCGGTGCTGTGG
The DNA here is from genome assembly GCA_963756325.1 of uncultured Acidimicrobiaceae bacterium. GTDB lineage: Bacteria > Actinomycetota > Acidimicrobiia > Acidimicrobiales > RAAP-2 > RAAP-2. The sequence continues at coordinate 599,939 of CAVWNE010000012.1, read as the reverse complement.
ACCGATGAGATGTGGTTCTCCTCGGTGGGCCTGTCCAACGTGTTCTCCACGCTCTTTTTCATCAAGGTCGGCCTCGGGCTGACCTTCGGGGCCATCTTCTTCTTCATCATGTGGGGCAACCTGCTGCTCACCGACCGTTTCGGCGCGCGCGACCTCTCCTTTGACCCCGAAGACGAGGTCGTACGGAGATATCAGAACATCGTGCGGCCCTACGCCCGGCGTATCTACGCCGCGATCGCCTTGGTGATGGGTCTCATCGCCGGGCTGAATGCCACGGGCCAGTGGAACAACTATCTGCTCTTTTCGCACTCCCAGTCCTTCCACAAGGTCGACCCGCTCTTCCACAAGGATCTGGGTTTTTATATCTTTACGCTGCCCTTTGTCTCCTTCGTCGTCACCTGGTTCTTGGTGGTCTTGATCATCGCGTTCCTCGTGACCACGGGCTTTCACTTTTTGAACGGTGGCATTCGCACCACCAAAGTCACCCCGCGCGTCTCGCCACGGGTGAAGGCCCACCTCTCGGTCATCGGCGCGGCGATCGCGCTCTGCAAGGCGGCCGGATACCTCATCGCGAAGTGGGAACTGGTCAACTCCTCGCACGGCTACGTTCAAGGTGCGACCTACACCGACATCCACGCGCGCATGCCCGCGCTCACCATTCTCTTCTGGCTCTCCCTGGCGGCGGCGGCGATCTTGCTCTACAACGTGCGCTCACGCGGGTGGTCGTTGCCGGTGGTCGCGGTCGGTCTCTGGGCTTTCGTGGCGCTGGTCATCGGCGTTCTCTATCCCACCTTCCTTCAAGCCCTCAAAGTGAGCCCCAACCAGGAGTCCTTGGAGCAGCCCTACATCCAGCGCAACATTGACGCGACCAGGTCCGCCTTCGGGCTCGACAAGGTGTCTTATCACCCCTTCCAAGGAGCCGCGTCGATCTCGCCGTCCGAGATCTCGGCCGACATGGCCACGCTCAGCAACATTCGCCTGTGGGACCCCTCCAACAACATCTCGCTTCAGTCGGTCACGCGTCGCCAGTCGGTTCGCTCGTACTACTCCTTCACCAATCTCTCGGTCGACCGCTACTACGTGAATGGAAAGCTCACCCCGGTTCTCATTGGCGCCCGTCAACTCCAGAGCAACAACCTGCCGTCCAACAGCTGGGTGAACCAGCACTTGCAGTACACCCACGGCATTGGCGCCGCGGTGGTCGCGGCCAACCAGGTTGATCCCACGACCGGCAACCCGGTCTTTGTTGTCTCCAACGTTCCGCCGCAGTCGACCAACGGCATGCCCAACCTCACCCAGCCCGACATCTACTTCGGCCTCGGTCTGAACGGCTGGGTGGTCGCCAACACCAAACAACCGGAGCTCGACTACGAGGTCAACTCCGGTCCGAAGGCCGGTACGCCGGTTGACACGCACTACGCGAGCACCGGTGGGGTACCCGTCGGGGGAATCTTCTCGCGCTTCGCCCTGGCCCTTCGCCTCGGCGACTTCAACTTCTTGATCTCCAATCAGATCACCTCAAAGAGTCGCGTCATGTTCGTGCGCGACGTGCGCCAGATGGCCCAAAAGGCCGCTCCGTTTCTCACCTTCGACTCCCAGCCCTACGCCGTGATCGCCAACGGTGAGGTGCAGTACGTGTTGGACGGGTACACCTCCACCTCGCAGTACCCCTACAGCGAGAACGCCAGCAATCTCAACATCAACACCGGAGGACTGCCCGGCAGCTTCAACTACGCGCGCAACGCGGTGAAGGTGGTCGTCAACGCCTACAGCGGGTCGATGAAGTTCTACGTGGCGGATCCGAGCGACCCCATTATCAAGGCCTATCGCTCGGCCTTCCCCTCGATGTTCCTACCGCTGAGTGCGATGCCCTCGACGATTCGTACGCACCTGCGCTACCCCCAGGACCTCTTCTCGGTCCAGGCCGCCACGTATGGCCGCTATCACATCACCGCGGCGAACGCCTTCTACTCAGCCTCTGACAAGTGGGAGATCTCTCCCACCACCGGGGCCGGTTCGCCGTCCAACACCCTGGCCCAAACCAAGAAGCTCAACGCGGCCGGCGAAGTGACCTCGGTGTCGAACACACCGATGAGCCCCGTGTTCCAGGTGGGTTCCTTGCCGAACGCTGACCACCAGCAACTGCTCGAGTCGATTGACTACGTACCCTCGGGCAACTCTTCCACGGTGCAGAATTTGACGGCCTTCATGGTCGCCACCAGTGACCCCGACGACTACGGCCAACTCAGCATCTACGAGACCCCGCGAGGAACGACGGTGACCGGTCCCCTGCAGGCCGACTCCGAGATTGAACAGGCCTCAGAGGTCTCCACCAAGATCTCGCTCCTCGACCAACACGGCTCTGAGGTGCTGCTCGGAAACATCTTGACGGTGCCCCTCGACTCCACTGTTCTCTATATCCGACCGCTCTACGTCACCAGCTCCACCAACCCGATGCCCCAGCTGCGCTACGTGATTGCCGTCTTCAATCAGGACGTGAGCATCATGCCCACCCTCAATCAGGCTCTCTCCTCCGCGCTCGGCGCAACGGTGAGCGGAGTGCCGCCGTCCTCGGGCTCGTCGACCGGCAAGGGGAGCGGCTCGTCTAAGTCGACCGCCACCGCCCAGGACGACCTTAACAAGGCGGCCTCTGAGTACGCGGCGGCCCAGACGGCGCTCTCCAATGGCGATTTGGGGCTGTACCAGCGCGACGTCAACGCGATGAACGCGGATCTTCAGGCGGCGCAGACCGCTCTCTCGAAGAGTTAGTCAGTCGTCGCGACGCTCATCGAGGTGCCGGTACGGGTTGAGCAGTCCCTGGGGGTCAAAGACGTACTTGATCTGACGCTGCAGGGCCACGAGCGCCGGATCGGCCAGGGCGAGATAGGCGTCTCGTTTGTCAACCCCCAGTCCGTGCTCACCCGAGACCGCGCCGCCCAGTTCGATGCCCGCACGAAACAACTCGAGCAGCAACTCCTCGCGAGCGGCGTCGTCCGATTGAAAGACGGACAGGTGAACGTTGCCGTCACCCACGTGCCCACACCCGCCGATATAGGCGCCGTGTTTCTCGGCCAGCTTTGCGACGTCGTCAAGGAACGTGGGCACCGTTGATCGGGGAACCACGATGTCGATGATCTCGTTCGCTCCGGCCGCCTTAGTCAGCCAGAAGACTCTCTCGCGAGCTTGAATGAGCTGGCTGGCGGCCGATCCTTCCAGGACGTACACGTCGAGCGCCCCGGCCTCGCCGAGGACGTCGGCCGCGGCGGCCAGGTCGACCTCCAGTTGTTCGCGCGTTCTGGTCTCTAAAACTACGACGAGATAGGCCGCGCTCGCCTCGGCGATGGCGGGGGCCACGCCCAAGTGGAGATCGCCACCACTTTGGAGAGCGTGCATCGTCGTCACATCCAGGTACTCGAGCAACGACGGCATCAGGCCCTCGGAGATAAGAGTGGGCACGACTCCGGTGACCGCGTGCACGTCGTTGAAGGGCACGAGCAGGGTGGCCGAGTGCGCTAGGAGAGGGGAGAGCTTGAGTGTGATCTCGGTGACCAGGGCCAAGGTGCCCTCGCTGCCAATGAGCAGTTGGGTCAGGTCATAGCCGGAGGAACTCTTCATCACCGGCCCGCCGGTCTTCACTATCGTCCCGTCCATCATCACGACTTCGAGTCCGAGGACGTGTTGGCGCGTGACCCCGTGGCGGACGGCCCGCATGCCGCCCGCGTTGGTGTTGACGTTGCCGCCGATCGACCCGGAGAGCTCGCCGGGATAGACGGGATAGTGCAGTCCGGTGCCGAGCACGGCCTCGTTCAGTTCTCGCAGGGTGATGCCGGCTTGCACCACGGCGACGTGGTCGCGTTCGTCGACGCGCACCACTTCGCGCATCTGATCGAAGGAGATAACGAGTCCCCCGTTGACCGGTGACGCGCCCCCCGACAGGCCGGTACCCGATCCGCGCGGAGTGACGGGGACATGGTGGCGAGCGGCCCAGCGGACGAGCTCGGCGACCTCCTGAGTACTTTGGGGGCGAGCCACCGCAAAGGGCTCTCGATTGCGCGGGTGCAACGACTCATCGTGCAGGTCGCTCTCGTCGTGCTCGCCGGCGAAGGTCACGTGCCTGACCAGCGAGTCCAGTTCGGCGCGGCCCGCGGTGTCGTTCATCACCGAGCACCCTACCTCGCGATTTTGTTCGCACGAGCTTCGCTGAAGGGTCGCGACGCCGGACGAGTTGGTCAACGCCGTTGGACGCGACAGTGCCCCCTCACTTGAGGGGGCACTGTCGTACGTCGTTGGTGGGTTAGCGGATTGAGTAGACGACCGAAGTCCGCTTGCCGTTCCTGAATTGGATGGTGAAGCGGAACCTACCCTGCTTCGCGGTCTTCACGACGCGTACTCGCACGACGATTCGCGACGCCGTGACGCGCACGACGCGAGCGACGGTGCCGGCGTGACCGATGATCCTGGGTCCCGCGGTGAAGTCCTTACCAGTGATGGTGACGATATCGGTGCGACCGATGATGCCCCAGCCGACCACTCGCGTGGCTCGGGGCGGTGGGGTCTTCGTCACGACCGAGCCGGAGACGTTCAACTTAAAGCTGAACGTGCCGCTGTCGCCATTGGGGTCAGCCGTCGTGCCTGAGGCGGTGTAGGTGCCGGCCGCCAGCTTGCCCGACGTGGTCACGGCGCCCGAACCGGACACCACGATGCCCGGCGAGCCCTCGGTCTGGGTGTAGGTCACCGTTCCGGTGTTGCCACTAGACGCGAGTTGGGCGCTGAAGGCCGACTCGGCGGTGGTGGCGACGCTCGCCGTGACCGGCAGATTCTGGCTCAGGGTCTTGGCCGCGCCGGTGAAGGTGAAGGAGGCGTCGACGTAGGGAGTCGCCGTGCCACAGACCTTCGCGGAGTTCGCGTCGTTGCTCGGATAGGGAGTCGCGTTGACCTCACAGAGGTACACCGTGTACGCGGTACCCGCGCTCACGGTAGCGGGCACGGTCAACGTGCCACCGAGAACCGGAGGCTGCAGGGTCGTGCCCGTGTAGCAGTCGTTGGAGATGGTGACGCCCGTCGCGGGTCCCGCGTAGGTGGGCGTTGAGGACCCGGCTGTGTACCACGCCTGTTCGAGGTCCGCAGACGGGACGTCGCCATAGCCCGTGGTGCAGGTCGAGGGAGCAACTGCTCCGGTGGTCCCGGCATCGACCGCCTGTATGGCTTGGAGGGCATCACCCCACCAGTAGCCGGTCGCGCCCGTGGCGTCGGCCACGTTGATGAGACTGCCCGGAGACCCGGTCGTCTGCAACGCCGAGACGGTGGGGGCGGCCGGTGCGGTGGTCTGACTGGCGTACTGCAAGAGGTACTCACCGCCGGGCACTTCTGCTTCGGAGGAGTTCGCTACCGCAACCGCACAGCCGAAGATGCCCGCGTTGACCTGCGCTTGAGTGGGCGGGCACACCGAGTTGGTGTCGCCCGACGCGCTGAAGGTGGCCGGCACGGCGAACGTCGCCACGGTGCATGAACCGGCTGTTCCCGCGGGACAGCCGGTGTCGGTGGCACTCGCGGTGAAGGTGCCAAGAGATGCGGTGTCGGCTTCGGACGTCGGAGTGACGTTCGACGACGAGATCGCGGCCAGCAGTGACGCTTCGGCGGCGACGGCGGCGCCGGAACTCGCGTTGCAGTCAAACTTGATCTGTGTGGTGCCCGCGACGACGCCGGTGATCAAGGTCGTGTCGGCGACCAGTTGTCCACCACCGGTAACTGTCACGTTGCAGGGAAGAGTTGACGTTGCGTTCGGATTGAGCGTGACCGCTGAGGCGGAGCTAGCACTGGTGAGCGCCACTCCGGCCAGAATGGCCAGTGATGCGACGATCGCGAGTACCGATGACCATCGACTTCTGGCCTGACGCGCGTGGGTGTAACCGTACGTGTTTTTCATTGAGCCTCCCAAGGAGCTATTGGTGTGGGGGTTAGTGCTCGGCGCTCATGCGAGGCCGTTGTCACTTCGACCTTACGTGGGTCGGAAGGAGAAAGTTCGTCGCTTGGTGTCGAACGCGCGCCAATGTGTCACGTTGTTCACACCACGTCGCGCAGTACCACACGCGTTCTTCGGTGAGTGATGTGTTCACTCCCCGCGCAACGCCCAGTGATCGATGCTGATCTGGTGGGGTTGATAATGGGTATTCACGACGAGAGCGCATTTATTGCACGTCTCTCGTTTCACACGCAATTATCAGACTTGTTCACGTGGCTAGGCCACGGGCGCATCAAGCCACGCGACGACCGTGCCGCGCACGCGAATACCTACTTCACTATCGTGATCAGGAAGTTTCGTGGCGTCCGCTATCCGTGCCACCAGAGTGAGTGCTTCTTCGAAATTCGCGCGCAGTTTCACGACCGCGTCGTGTCCAAAGAACTCCGTGTGCAGCACTCGGGCGCTGGCTACGGCGTCACTCGCGTGCGAGAGGACAATCTGTTCGGGTCGTACAAGTACGAGCAGTGGTGCGCCCTCGCTCGCTCCCACGATCGAGTCGGGTTCGTCCAGGACGAGACGACCGATCGAAGTGTCGACGTCACGACCGTGAACCACGCCCTTTATGAAGTTGACGTCTCCGAACTCGCTCGCGAGGTCCGGTGTCGATGGCTTTGCGTAGAGGTCCGTCGGCGAGGCGAACTGACGAACGCGACCATCGCGGATGATGGCCACTTGGTCGGCCAGCGAGAGCGCTTCGTCTTGATCGTGCGTCACGAGGATCACCGTCGTTCCCGCGTCGCGGAGGATGCGTCGGACGTCGTGGCGCACGCTGGCGCGCATATTGGCGTCGAGTGACGAGAACGGCTCATCCAGCAGAACAAGAGAGGGATCGATCGCCAGCCCGCGCGCCAGGGCGACTCGTTGTTGCTGACCACCCGATAGTTGGTGGGGAAAGCGCTGGGCGAATCCTGCGAGTCCGACCATTTCCAACAGATCACTGACCCTCGAGCCGCGACGTTCGCTACGGGGCAGTCCGAATCCGACGTTGCCTTCGACCGACAGATGGGGAAAGAGGTTGCCTTCTTGAGGCACGTAGCCAATTCGTCGACGTTGTGACTCAACAAAGTGTGTCTGGTCGTCCACGACCTCGCCGCGCAGGCGCACCGAGCCCTGGTCCGCGCGCTCGAAGCCCGCGATCACGCGCAGGAGAGTTGTCTTGCCACTTCCTGAGGGGCCGAGAATCGAGACAAAGGAGCCTTGCTCGACGGTGAGATCAAAGTCGCGAAGCACCGGCTGGGTGCGGTATGACTTCTGCAGCCCTGTGATCTCGAGTTCGCTCACGCTGTCACCCTATGGTCGCTCGCCCGAGTGGCCGGGAGCGGTTGGTCGTAGGAGCGAACGCCGCGTCGATCAAAGAAGCGCTCGAGAAAGTACGCGGGGAGGGCGGCGATGGCGATGATGAACAACGCGAAGGGGGCCGCCTGGCCGTAAGAGAGGTTCGCCTGATAGGCCCAAAACTGCGTCGCCAAAGTCTGCACCCCATTGGGAATCAGTATCAAGGTGGCGGTCAGTTCGGTGACGCACGAGAGAAAGACCAGACAGAACGCGGCGCCGAGACCGGGAGCGATGAGGGGGAGCGTGACGCGAAGGAGAACCTGAGGGCGCTTCACGCCGAGGGAGCCAGCGACCTCTTCGAGGGCGACGGGTGCCTGAGCGACCGAGGCCCGTACTCCAACAAGCGCCAGCGGGAAGAACATGAGGGCGTAGGCGAAGATCAACAGGGGTGCCGTCTGATAGGCGAAACTGTCGGCGTGCTGCTCAGAGAAGTACGCGAGAGCGAGCGCCACCACCAGACCGGGCATGGCGAGGACCAAGAATGTGGTGCGAGTGAGCAGTCGGTGCCACCGACTCGGGTAGCGCACGACGAGGAGGGCGACGGGCAGCGCCATCAGTGTGGAGAGCGCTGCCGCGGCGGCGCTGTAGCCCGCGGTGTGCAGCGCCGCTCCGACGAGGGACTCACCTGCTAGGTCGTGCGCCCCGCCTTCGAAGATCCAGTAGATCGATGAGCCGACGGGTACACCGAGGGCCGCGAGCACCAAGAGCGAGAAGCCCAGCATCACCGGCACTTTGGCCCGACCAAGTGGCTGACGGGTGAGCACCCGCGACACGCCAGGACCGCTGCGACTGACGCGACCCGAGCCTCGTAGCGAGCTCTCGCCCATCATCACCACAAGGGAAAAGATCACCAGCACCAGCGAGAGGGCACAGGCCGAGGCGGTGTTAAAGCCCACGGTGAACTCACTGAAGATCTCGGTCGTGAACGTCTGATAGCCCAAGATCTCAAACGCCCCATACTCCGCCAAGATCACCAGAGCCACGAGGAGGCACCCGCCAAGAATTGCCCGGCGGGCCTGGGCGAGCGTGATGCGAAAGAACGTCGAGAGGCGAGACGCGCCCAGGCTGCGCGCGATCTCTTCTTGGCCGGGGTCGGCTCCGCGAAGACTGGCGGCGACGGGAAGGTACACCAAGGGGTAGACAGCCAGGGTCATCACGATCACCGCGCCGCGAAAGCCCGATACCCAAGTAAAGAGTGAGTTCCAGCCAAAGCTCACCACGAAGTCGGGGATAGCGAAGGGAATGATCACGAGCACTGCCCAGATTCGTCGACCGGGCAAATCCGTTCGCTCCACGCAGTAGGCCGTCAACGTGCCGAGTATGGCGCAAAGCACAGTCACGACCACGGTCAGTCGAACCGTGTTCCAGAGCAGCGTTGCGGTGAGCGTGCGCCAGATGAGATGCCATACGGTGGAGACTCCGGCGCCCGATGCCTCGACGAGTAAGAAGGCGAGGGGGAGGGCGAGTGCTCCGACCACCACGAGACTCAGACCGAGCAAAACCTTCGGACGCCGTCGGCGTCGAGGGGGCGCCGTGACCTCTTGGCCGTCACGACTCAAGGTCGTGGGCGACTCGATCGATGCGAGCGTCACCGTCGCCTCGTCCCAGGCTCGCTCACAGCAACTGCACCTCGTTGAGCAGAGTGATCGCGGCCGACCCCGTGCCGAGCTGGGCAATGTTGATGGGGTAGGGCTTCAGGTCCTGGAAAGGTGTCTCGGGTTGCGAGGTCGTGACGCCCGAGGCGATGGGGTACTCATAGCTGATGGAGTGGGAGATGATCTCCTGTGCCGTGCGCGAGACTAAGAAGGCGAGAAACTCCTGGGCGGCCACTTTGTGGGTGGACGACTTCAAGATGCCCGCCCCCGAGACGTCGATCACGTATCCCGGGTTGTGCGGAGCGAAGTACGTGATGAGAGAGCGCATGTTGGATTTGCCGATCTCTGCCCTCAAGCGATACCAGTAGTACTGATTGATAACGCCAAAGGCCGCCACGCCGCGATTGACATCATTGGCAATCGTCTCGTTGTCCGAGTAGAGGTGGCTCGCCGAGTTCGCTTTGACGCCCTCGAGCCACTTCAGGGCCGCCTTCTTGCCGTAGGCCCGAAGGACCGAGGTGACGATGGGTTGAAAGTCCGTCTCTCCGGCCGCGAAGGCCAACTTTCCCTTGTATTTGGGATTGGCCAGGGCCAAAACATTGGTGGGCAACGCGCTCTTCTTGATCAGAGAGGGGTTATAGATGAGCACGCTGACCCGCGCTGACACCCCGACCCAGTCGCTCTGGGGTGAGTTGAACCTGGTCGGCGTGTGGTGGAGAGTCGAGGGGTCGACCTTGGTGAGGAGTCCACGCTGTTGGAGGTACTCGAGGGCGGGGGAGTTCTCGGCGAAGAAGACATCGGCCGGCGAGTGCGACCCTTCGGCCACAATCTCGGCGTCGAAGATGTCCTCGTCGTTGCTGCGCACCACGACGGTCACGTTTGGATGGGCCTTTTCAAAACTGGCGACCAGTGAGTCCGTCGTCTGGACGTGCTGCCCGCTGTAGAGAACGATGGTCACGTTTTTTTGACTGGCCCCACCAACTCCAAGGGCGATGGTCAAGGTAGCAAGAACTGCGGCACTCCCGACGGCAACCAACTTGCGAAGGGCGGGGCCGGAAATTCCTGTCACCTTGGAACCTTCTTTTGTCCGAAAATCTTGCAGAGTTAGGTTAGCCTAACCTAAATTGGCCAAAACGGCGGGGCGGATCGTCGCAGCACCCTTAGAGGGCACTGGGAAGAAAATCGACGATCTCGACCAGTGGACGGTAAAAGCCCTGGCCCTGGCGGGCGCCCCCCTTCTTTGTGTGAAGCCTGTGATGTGGTGCGCTGCCCCACACTTCGGCCCAGGCAGGTGGAGGCTGGACTTATGAGAAACTTAACTTCACTTTCACAACGACGGGTCGGTTTTTCTCGACGCCGTTGGTCCACGGCCGCTGCGGCCACGGCGATCGTTTTGGGTGTGGTGGGGCTCGGCGCAGTCCCGGCGTTTGCCGCGGGCACCACCTCCAACACGATCAGCGTAAGTTCGGCTCCGGGTGCCGGCAGCACGCATGGTACGTACACGCCGAGCGCCAGTGCCTCCTCGGGGGACAAGGTGACCGTCACCCTCGATAAAGATTCGTCCGGGTGCTCCCTGAGCGACGGAAAGGTGACCTTCACCGGTTCGGGCACATGCCTGGTTGACTTCAACGACGCCGGCAACAGCACGTACGCCGCCGCCGCCCAGGTGCAACAGAGCATCAGGGTGTACAGCTCCAACTCCATCTCCACCAGTGCTTTTCCCTCCGCGGGGAGCGCCGGCGGTTCGTACGCGCCTGGTGCCACCGCCACGTCCGGCGACAACGTCGTGATGACTCTCGGCAAGAACTCCAGTGGTTGCGCCCTCAACGGCGGCTGGATTGACTTCAAGAGCACCGGTACCTGCATCGTGAACTTCAACGATCCCGGCAATGGGGCCTTCGCGGCCGCCAACCAGGTGCAGCACTCAGTGAAAGTTCACTCCTCCAACACCATCTCCGTGAGTACTCCTCCAGGAGCCGGTGCGATTCACCAGACGTACACACCCAAGGCGTCCGCCACGTCCGGCGACAAAGTTGAGATCTATCTGAATAGCCAGTCGACGGGTTGCACCCTCAGCGATGGCAAGGTCACCTTCAACGACAACGGTGCCTGCGTCATCGACTTCAACGACCCGGGCAACGGAGCCTTCGCCGCGGCTCCCGAAGTGAAGCAAAGCATCACGATCGGCTCGGGTAACCCCAAGTCACAAGGCTCGGTGGTCATCACGACCACATCTACCGGTTTCGGTCACCCGCTCCTTCTCAACTCAGCCGGTGGATCTGGTTCGGGAGCGGTGGCCTACGCGGTCACCTCGCCCGGAACAGCGAACTGCTCAATCAGCGGAAACACGCTCACCAGTACGCGCGCCGGTACGTGCGTGGTCGTCGCAACCAAGGCAGCTGACGGCACCTACGCCGCCGCCACCTCGTTGGCCACAACGATCACTGTTACTCCGCGAGCTCCCAAGGCGATACGTCTCAGTTCGATCCTGTGGTCGGGGCGCACGATGAGGACGAAGATCATCGGCTCCGGTTTCTACGGGCGTCCGCTCGTGGTGAGCGACTTGGTCGGAACCAGTGCGGTTGTTACCCACGACAACGGTCGTGTGTTGACAATACGAGTCATCGTGGCCAAGGGCACCCGCTCGGGTCACTACCGATTCACCATTGTGTTCGCCCATGGCCAGCGGACGTCGCTCCGCTACACCTTGCGCTAAAGGTTTTTGCTCCGTTGAGCCTGCAGACATTTTCGACTAAAGTGTTTCAGGCAACGCGGGGTGGAGCAGTCTGGTAGCTCGTCGGGCTCATAACCCGAAGGTCGCAAGTTCAAATCTTGCCCCCGCCACCAGGAGAAGTACGGATCAGAGCCGGTGCGAGAGCACCGGCTCTTCTCTTAGAAATGCGGTGATGGTTTCGTCGTAGGTCATCGCGATGCACGTAGCTGCGCGAGCTGACCTTCGATCGTTGAGACCATTTCCTCCGGGACGCCCTCGGTTTCGTCGCGAGACGCAGCAATGGCAGCAGGTGCCCCCTCTAAGAGGTCGAGGATGATCGTCGTCGCACGTTCTGAAGAGATTCCCCATTTGAGCACCTCATTGGCGATACGCTCAACCGTCACTCGATTCGTTCGACGGATGTTATCGATGTACATCGCTAATCGATCGTCGCCGTAGTACAGCGTGCACATGAGGTCGTAGAGGGGCGTCAGCGTCAGCGCTCCGTCTTCTGTGTGCACCAGCGAGAAGTTCTTGGCGTGTGCGTCTCCATTGCCGATGAGCGCGTTGACAGTGACCGCTTTAAGAAGTCGCTCCAAGGAGTCCGGCGCAGCGACGTCCCTGAGGATGCTAGCGATGCGCAAAAGCGACGGCCCCCCGTCGTCTTCGTACTTTGTCTCCGGCGCCACGCCGGTTGCCTGACAGAAGTCTTCCTGGTGAATGCGCCGTACGGTGCCGTTTGTTGCAACAACTCGGTCGTAGCGCTCGACGACTATCAGCTTTCGCCCTCCGATCTCTGTCGTCTCGACAGATGCAACATCTAGTCCGAGATGCTTGGCGACGCGCATACAGAACGCTTCATTCTCGACGGTGTCAGGGAACGCTGCGATTTCCGGCTTGAGAATGTGTGTCGATGGCGTCCCGTCGACCGGTCGCCCCCAGGAGCCGTCTGGCATGCGGGTCAGGACCAACTTCTCTTGTACGCCCGCCAGGGAGATTCGAACTCGCCCCCCGACGCCGAGAGGGGCGTTCTTGAGATCTCTGACGAGAACTTCGATTTCGTCCGGGCTGAGCGGCTCCGCCGTCGTCGTCGTTGGCGCTGGAGGCGCCGGATCCTCTATCGGCTGAATCACAACCGCGCCAGCGCAATCCCTGCCAAGGGCGCGTATCAATCCGTACGTGTCACGCTCTGGGATGTGGACCTCTCGGGCAATTGATTTGCGTGATTCGCCTTCGGGCAGCAAGCCGTCCAGAAATGGGCGAACAATCCCTTGGGTGTATCGGCGTGAGCTGACGGGCAGCGAGAGCGACAAGAGCGGGGTTCCCAATGGGTACCTCCTCAGCGCTTCCTCCGTGTATGTCAATCGAGGCCGGTCCCGCTCGCGGTCGATGACTGCCACTCGCTCGCCATGGAGCCAGATAGCGAGCTCGTCAATCACTACCAATCCGCCTTGTCCAGCGTCATGCGAACTCCAAGTTGGCGCAGCACTCCGAATAGCCGCTTCACTTGCTCGGTTTCCTTGCCGCTTTCCATTTCGGACAGGTAACTACGCTGGATTCCTGCCTTCTCAGCCAGTTGGGCTTGAGTCAGACCAGCTTCTGTCCGGTAGTGGCGGACGGCATCGCCCAGGGAAGCAGGCGTATAGATCCGGAAAGGGCCCCGGGCCGTATTAGGTTGGTGTTCTGTCGGCATAATCAGACATTGTAGCAAAGACGGAATATCCCGACAAGTACTCAGTATTCGAATATCCCGACATCTTTGCCATGCCAGAATATTCCGACACAGTAGATCGGGAGGACGACCCCACCAACGTGGGCGAGGACGGAAGCCCGAACTGCTCGCCGTTCGCACAGCTAGGGGCTGGAGTTCCACCAGACCAGGGGGGTACCGGTCAAGGAATGGATCCAACGACCGATCGAGAGTTTTTCATTGACCGTCCATCCTTAGAAAACCAACAGCCGGAGAATCGGCGAAATGCAATTCCTGATAAATTCCCGAAGGCGGGGTGTCATCCCACAAAAATCCCACAAACGCCGTCGAATCGTGTCGGCCAGTTGTCGCAGGTCAGGAGCGGTCAGTACTGCGAAGTACCTAGTCGAACGCTGATTCCAGACGACCGTGGAGGACCACGTAGAACCGCGTGGACGAACGACATCGGATCTCATAACCCGAAGGTCGCAAGTTCAGATCTTGCCGCCGCCACCAATTACGGGCGTTTTTGGCGCCTTCATGCGTACGCGGTTGCCCTCCTCATAGTGCTTCAGGGTTTGGGCGGCCCGATCTCGATTTCGGCCGAGATGACGGCGGTAGGTTGAGGGGAACGGGGGCGACCCCAACGGTGGTCGCCCGCTGCGTAAGGTCGCTTACGAGGTGCTTGTCCGCGCTGGGTGTTCCATCGGCCGGCACCAATCAGTTCGGATTCTGCGCACCCGGGAGGTCTTGGCCTCACATGATACGGAACCGCCAGCCGACCATCATCGGTGAGTTGTCGACCTCCGGTGACGAGACCGAACCATTCGTTCGGCTCGTAACTCGATGAGCAGCGGTTCACTGCTGTCCCCGCCACCAACCAAACGGATTTTCAGAGTCCAGTCGAAAGCCCATGACTTCGTCGGCTTTTGTGCTGTTTTGGCGTACTTCCACGGGGTTGCAGATTTATCGGGGCCTTTTATCGGGACCTACTCAGCCTTGCGTATGTGGCGTATGCAGGGGTGGCGCGACGCGAGCGGCCAGCACGCTGCACCTTCGCGACAGGAGCTCGGACCCAGGTGGCGATGCATAGGGCAGCCCTATGCATGCCCTATGCAGTTGCCCTACTCGAGTGGTTCTTAACTCGCTTGAGAGTCCACGGCCTCGAGTCGGTTGTTCGCTACGTCGTGGCGCGGGCCCGATTCTCGCCTTAGCTCCAACCGAACCGGCAGCAGTCTTGGTCGGTTCGGACCTCTGGCTTGACGACTGATTACCCGCCGGCGCTCGTTCGACCTGCGCTTCGCCAGAACTGGGTAAGGCCAGAAGTTGCTACGGTCGGCGGATGGTGAATGCGGTGCGCTGTCTCGGGTGCGGGGCCGAGGTCCCAGAGATCGTGGGGCCGACGCACGCGTACATGCTGTCGGCACCAGGGTGCTGGGAGCAGTACTGCTCGCTGGAGGACTGGAAAGCCGGGCTCGCTGGCAGCGAGGGAATCACCACGGTGCAGCATCTCGTCGACATCTACGCTGCTCAGCACGCCTCCAATCTCGACCGCCGGAACCGCCAGTCCGTGGCCGTGCACCTCATGAGCCTGTGCGCGGGACTTGAACAAGGAGTGTCAGGAAAGCAGCGGCGATCTCGTTTTGGGATCTGGGTGCGACGAGAATATCCGGCACTGGAGCCATCTCCAGCGGGCTTCGCGATCACGGCACCCGACATCGCGTCGGCTGCCGAGTCGACACGGCCGTCGATGATCGATCGAATGGCCGCATTGACGTGGTCGGCTTGGGTCTTGCACCACGTCACCGTCCGAGCCTGGCTGGCCGAAGCCGACGACGGCGCGACAGCAGATGGCTGATCGAATGACCACGTGCTGATCGATCGGGGCCCCGAGCAGACCGGAAATTGCAGACCGCAATAGCCTTAGCACCGACGGCTTTCTCCCGACGAACGAGCCACAAGTAGTAGGCGGCGATCACCAAGTTCAATCCCGCCCTTGCCTTCAACCACCGCAACCGTCGCCGCCCGACGAGCAAGCCGGGCACCAGCACGAGGTCCGGTGCCCCAATTAACCTCAGCGCTGCGGGATGGTCGCCGGTCTGCAGCAGACGGTCGGCCCTCGACGGAGCGAGTACCAGGGCGAGCCCGATGAACATGGTGATGATTCCGACGTTTCTGGTCGAGCGCTCTGCCGTAGCCCTATCCCTCGCTTCCAAGTCTCTCCTAGGAGCGCTAGGCCGCTGACCCGGTCGAGGTCGCCGAGTGCGGTCTTGAGGCTGGAGAGCACGGCGAGGGTGGCCAGTCGGACTGAGCGCTGGGCGTCGTTCAGGCTGATTTCGCTAGGGATCTTGCCGAACGCGCCGGCGGGAGTCCCGCCGGCATCGAGGGCGCTGTAGCGGGAGACGAACGCCCGGTCGCCGTGGACCCGCGCCCAGGCGAAGGGCGTTTCAACCCCGGCCGGGAACACCGTCGGGGCCGGCAGGACCAGCCCGAGTTCGTCCAGTCGTCGCTCGACGTTCACGGGCTCCAGCTTGCCCGAACTACGGCGACGGACGTCAGAGGGTTCGAGTCCCCCGAGGCGGAGGTGATAGAGCGTTGGTCGAACCATGCTGACCAGCAAGAACGCCTCGAAGCTCTACTCGCTACCACTCCCTCGGGACCGCTGGTCCTGGGATTGGTGTTGAGTTCGGGGTTCAGCTGTCCGTGTCGCACGATTGGCGTGAGGCTTTGTCGAGCCCAGGCGACGTTGGCAGGGGTGTTCGGACCGCCGCGCCACGTGACGATCGAGATCTGCCCGCTCTTGTCTCCGACCAACGTGGCGTTCCCCTCGGTGAGTGGTTCGTTGGTGTGTTCATTCACCGCTGATCCGTTGTGGCCGTCGGAATAGATGAAGCCCGCATTGAACGTCGCGAGGAGGCGATATCGCTGGTCGTTGGGAACCATCGAAGGTCCCCGGTCGCTCGCCGCCGGTGGTTCGTAGCGACCCGGATAGTACGCCAGATCGACGAGCGAGTGATTGAACCAGGAAACCTAGGCCACTATTTGGGGATAGGCGGGGTCAGGCCGATACGTGGTCACGAGTACTGGCGGTTTCCCCTGGACCGAAGGGCCGGTCCGTTTCCAGACTCCTTCGCCCGGCAGCGGCGTGGCGAAGACCGGCGCAATGGGCGCTGGCCACGCGCTTTGTGTGCGGTGGTTGCTAGCGGTAGTGGGTAACCCGTGACCCGCCGTTATGTTGAGGCCAACATCGGGCAGCTTGGTGAGTTGAGGTCCGCCCTTCTTGGGCGCGTGATCGCTGTAGTAAACGTGTTCGGACGTATTGACAATCCAATTACCGAAGGGCAGCGTGCGAACCCACTCGGCGCTCTTTTCTGAAAAGTTCATACTGGAGGGCCGCAGCATGTAGACCGAGAAAGAAGAGACGAGCCACACGAGGAGTGCCGCGATGACGCCGCCCACGCACCACCACGCGCGGCGCCGGCGCCTCCTGGGCCGTCCCGAGCTCGCGTGCGCTCGCGCCGCACTATCTGAGTCCACGCCCCTACGGTGGGCGCACAAGCGGTCACCGCCGAGGCCGTCACTAGAAGCGCGTTGCCGCGATCAGTGGGACTTAGTGGACGTTACACGTGCCAAGTCAGAAGGTTCCGCAGAACCCTAGAAATCACGCCCAGTTGAAAGTTGGCGGCACGCCCCTGTCCGCCCCACCCGTTACCGGAAGACAGCCGTTTGGCGTGGCTCACCTTCGTCGCGTCGAAGGGTATACCGTGGCCATGATGGCCCTTGAGCGACGAGAGTATTCCCGTACTTCAATCTCGAGGGTTCGTGCATGAACGCCGATCTGATCGTGGTGGGTAGCGGATCAGCCGCTCAGAGCGTCGCCTATCCCTGTCGCACCGCGGGGTGGAGCGTCACGGTCATTGATTCGCGCCCTTTCGGCGGCACCTGCGAACTACGCGGGTGCGACCCGAAGAAGGTGCTGGTGGGGGTCGCCGAACTGGTTGATTGGACTCGACGTATTCAGGGGAAAGGACTTTCGGCTCCGGCCCCGACTCCGGTCTGGTCCGATCTGATGCGCTTCAAGCGAAGCTTCACCGAAAACGTGGCCACCTCAACTGAAGCCAGCTTTAAAGCCGCCGGAATTCAGTCCGTTCAGGGTCGTGCCCAGTTTGTCGGACCCAACAGTCTGCGCGTGGATCACGAGACCTACGACGCCCGCTACGTGGTCATCGCGTCCGGAGCTGAACACGCCCCTCTCGGTATACCGGGAGAAGAGAACCTGCTCACGAGTACGGGGTTCTTGGAGTTGGAGGAGTTGCCCCGTCGAGTGGTCTTCGTGGGCGGCGGGTACGTCGCCTTTGAGTTCGGGCATATCGCGGCGCGAGGCGGGGCCGAAGTACAGATTCTTCACCGTGGCGCTCGTCCCTTGGAGGGCTTCGATGCCGACCTAGTGGGTCAGCTCGTGGTGGCCACGCGCGAACTCGGAGTCGACGTGCGGCTAGATACGACGGTCGTGGCGGTCGATAAGAAAAACAACGAGTTCGTCGTGCGTACTCAACGGGGCGCTGAGCAGGGCGAGATCGTCTGCGACCTCGTCGTTCACGCCGCAGGACGCATACCCGAGATCGATGACTTGGCGCTCGAGGTAGCGGGGGTTGAGCGGGTCGAGAGAGGCGGTGTCGTGGTGAACGAGTACCTCCAGAGCGTGAGCAACCCGGCCGTCTACGCGGCGGGCGACGCGGTGGCGAGTGGCGGTCTTCCCCTCACTCCCGTGGCCGGGATGCAAGGTGGCATCGTGGCCACCAATCTGCTGGAAGGCAACACCCGCACCCCCAACTATGAGGGGATCCCGAGCGTGGTGTTTACGACTCCTCCGTTGGCGCGGGTCGGTATGGACGAGGCTGCGGCGCGAGCGCAGGGCCTGCGTTTTTCCGTGCACCACGAGGACACCTCTGGTTGGTACACGTCGAGGCGAGTCGGGCTGGACCACACCGGTTACAAAACCTTGGTTGAGGAGGGCACCGAACGCATCTTGGGCGCGCACGTGCTCGGATTCCAATCTGACGAGATCGTCAACATATTTGGCGTGGCTATTCGAAATGGCCTGAGCGCCGCTCGTCTCAAGGACATGGTCTTTGGATATCCCACGAGTGCCTCAGACATCAGCTCCATGTTGTAGTCGGGTTGGTCGCCGCTCGTTGAGGGTGGCGTCGTGCTCACGCTCTCTATACACTGCGGTGTCGCCGTCGTATCGAGGCGCGACAAGGCGGGCTTTTAGAAACGGGGGCGCCATGGGAGTTGAAGAGCAGGCCACCCCGACGCTGAACGAAGCGGACATGGCAGTCATCGCAGAGTACGGAGAGCGCCGCCAAGTTCGAGAGGGCGAATACCTCTACCACGAGGGTGACGCCACCAACGAGTTCTTCGTCGTCGTGAGCGCCGACATCGACGTCCTGATGACCGTTGACGGGGAAGAACAGATCATCATCAGCCACGGACCCGGGCGTTTCCTAGGCGAGCTGAACATGCTGAGCGGGCTCCGCGTCTATGTCTCGGCGAGAGTTGCCCGCGCCGGCGACGTGATTGCGATACCGCGCGAACGACTACGTGAGCTCATGGCCACACGGCCTCGCTTAGGCGACACCATCCTGGCGGCGTTTATGGCCCGCCGCGGCATGCTCATGGAGCGAGCGGCGCCCTCAATTCGAGTCATCGGGTCGCAGTTCTCCCCGGAGTCGCTTCACATTCGAGAGTTCCTCACTCGCAGCCGCATACCCCATGAGTGGCTCGACGTCGACCACGACAGCCAGGTGAACTCTCTACTCGGACAGTTCGATATCGCGGCGAGCGAGTTGCCAGTGGTCATCGCGAGTGGCACGGTGCTTCGTAACGCCACACCGGGAGTGGTGGCCAGCTACCTGCAGCTCACCGTCGAGAGTTTGCCCAAGCGCTGTTTCGACCTGGTCGTGGTGGGCGGCGGTCCGGCGGGGCTGGCCGCCGCCGTCTATGGGGCCTCCGAGGGACTGAGCACCTTGAACATAGAAATGACCGCGCCGGGGGGCCAGGCGGGGATGAGCTCACGAATCGAGAACTATCTGGGTTTTCCCATGGGCGTGTCGGGAGAGGAACTCACCCAGCGCGCGGTCATCCAGGCGGAGAAGTTTGGGGCCAATCTCACCGCACCCTGCACCGCGGTCTCGCTCGGACACCGCGCCGGGCATCTGATCGTGGAGCTGAGCGACGGCAGCGAAGTCGCGGGCCGTGCGGTCATCGCTGCCAGCGGGGCCTCGTACCGGCGCCTCGACGCTTCTCGACTGAGTGAGTTCGAAGGCAACGGCGTGTTCTACTCCGCCACCGAGATGGAAGCTCACATGTGCGGTGCGTCGCCGGTGGTCATCGTGGGGGGCGGCAACTCGGCCGGCCAAGCGGCGATTTTCCTGAGTCAGAACGGGTGTGCGGTCACGCTGGTCATCCGGGGATCGGATCTCGCGAAGGACATGTCGAGTTACCTGATCGAACGTATCGATGCGGACCCCAACATCACACTGCGCCCGCAAACAACCGTCGCCGCACTCGAGGGGGACGAGACTTTGCGTACCGTGACTCTCGATGGTCCCCAGGGCTCGGTGGTCGTGCCCTGCGCGGGTCTGTTCTCTTTCATCGGCGCGGATCCCTCGTCGGGGTGGCTCAATGGCTGCGCCGCCCTCGACACCAACGGGTTCGTGCCGACGGACCTCTCACTCACCCTCGACCAACTGGGCAAAGAGTGGGAGATACTTGGTCGCTCGCCCCTGCCCTTTGAGACCAGCCACCCTGGACTTTTCGCCATCGGAGACCTGCGGTCGGGATCCATGAAGCGAGTGGCGACGGCCGTGGGCGAAGGGTCTGCGTCCGTGCGATCAGTTCACCAGTACCTCGCCTTCGGCCCGACGCCGGGCGCGGTCGATACCCCTCAACCGTTGGTTGATTTACAGGAGGCGACCTCATCATGACCGATTTCATTGAGCCCACCGTTCCCCCAAGCGGTACCGGGTGTGTGGAGTGTCTGGCCGCTGGCGGGTGGTGGCTCCACCTGCGACGCTGCGCCGAGTGTGGACACGTCGGATGCTGTGACGACTCGCTGAAGAAACACGCGACCGCGCACGCGAACTCGTCGGGTCATCCGATCATCCGTAGCTTTGAGCCGGGCGAAGACTGGTTCTGGGATTACCGGTCAAACACATTCCTCCACGGTCCTTCACTCGCACCGCCGCTGCATCACCCGCTCGATCAACCCGTGCCGGGCCCCGCGGGATACGTTCCCGCCGACTGGCAAGAACTCTTAATGGAATCAGGCGAGTGAAAGGAGTGTCGGGCTGACTGCACACGAGTGCCGAGCGAGTTGCGTTACTGCCAGCCCGCAGTGCGGCCCGCCTGTGTGATCCATTTTTGCAGATCCGGTCCTTCCACCTCGGCCACGGTCGTGACCTTGACATAGCGGGTTCGATCAGTCGTCCCTAAAGGCGGCGGGGGATCAAAGTCCGCGCCGCCGAAAAACACCACATTCGTCGAGACGGCGTAGGCAGCCACCTCGATGATCCAGCCAAGTTTCGCTAGCCCGTAGTAGGCCCTCTTTCGATGCACGGCGAAATGGAGATCGCGAATCGTCGCCACGATCTCCTTGTCCACTCGCCTCAGAATGTCCTGAAGACGCGGCATCTGGCCAGCGATCCACTCGTCAATTCCGTCGTGGTTCAGGGACGGTTCTGGCGGCTTTCGCCCCGCGCTCCCCTTAATCTCCTTGGCCATTGCGTCCTCCCGCCGGCTTACGCGCCACGCGCCGCGCTGAGGATCGTGGACCACCACACGAGGTCGTTGAACATGGCATCGACCGAAGGCTTGAGGTTGTCTTCGATCTCACTCATCGGGGCGTTTGCACCGAAGGGAAGAACCTTGAACGCGTCGCTGCCCCCGATGTGCACGCTGAACTTTGAGGGCACCATCTGAAGTTCGATGCTGATCGCGCGGAGATGCTCAAGGGCTCGAGCCCCGCCCGTCGAACCATATCCGAGCGCCGAGAACGGCTTGTGCATCCACTCCACGTAGGCCTGGTCGAGCGCGTTCTTTAGCGCTCCGGTGAGCGAGTGGTTGTACTCGGCGACGATGAAAATGAATCCGTCGTAGGGGCGGATCGCGTCCTGCCACGCGATCACCTTGGGATCGGCGCTCCGCGCGTGGAGGTTGGTCGCGACTTCGGCAAAGAAGGGCAAGTCAAAGTCGCGAAGGTCCAGTCGATCGAGGGTTAGATCGTCACGCTCGGCCGCTTGTTCCATGAGCCAGTCGGCGGGCTTGTCGGCGAAGCGGGTAGGACGGGTCGAGCCAATAATCATGGCCAGGCGCGGCGCGGTGCTCATTCTGTTCCTCTCAATGGGGTCTTGTCCCACAGTAAAAGTTGCGCGCCGAAAGTCGTACGTCGGATGGTTCTCAAACAGGTGAGTACGACAGTTAGGCCTACTTCGTCTTCGTCTTCGTCTTGTTGAGCGCCACCGCAGCGCGAAACAGCGCCTTCAACGCGCGCTCGTTGATCTTTTGGCCTTCACGGAAATCGATCGCGCGGCGCACGTTTCCATCGAGACTGGAGTTAAAGAGACCGGAAGGGTCTTTGAGCGCGGCGCCTTTCGCGAAGGTCAACTTGACAATTTCCTTGTACGTTTCTCCCGTACAGATCATGCCGTCGTCGTACCAGACGGGAACGCCGCGCCACTTCCACTCTTCGACCACGTCGGGATCAACCTCCTTCAGGAGCGCGCGCAGCCGGGCTAACGTGACACCGCGCCAGTCACCGAGTTCTTTGATGCGTCCGTCGATTAACTGAGAGGGTGTCTTCTCTTTAGGGGTCGCGCACATATGGGATCCTTCGCTCGGCCCGAGCACGTGTCGGCTTAGTTGAGACACTATTTGACCTGCGTGAGTCTCGACTGGGACTTCGCGTGTTGACGACCTGTCGCCTATGTCACTGACTGTCATTACGATGGGGCGAACCTAACCAAAGGGGAGATGGCTATGGATCGCAAATGGTGGACGTTGATCGTGGTCGGGGCGGCGACTTTCATGCTGTTGCTCGACGTCACCATCGTGACGGTGGCGCTTCCCGAGATTCAGCGGGGACTTCACGCGAGTTTCTCGGACGTCCAGTGGGTCGTCGACGCGTACGCCTTGACCTTGGCTTCATTGCTCTTGACGGCGGGGTCCCTTGCCGACCGATACGGTCGGCGGCTTCTCTTTACCATCGGACTGGTCATCTTCACGCTGGGCTCCTTGTTGTGTGGCTTTGCGCAGTCGCCCTTGATGCTGACCCTCTCGCGCAGCGCTCAAGGCGTCGGCGGGGCCATCTTGTTCTCGACGTCTCTCGCTCTCTTAGCTCACAGCTTTCGCGGCAAAGACCGCGGCGTGGCGTTTGGGGTGTGGGGCGCCATCACCGGAGTCGCCGTCGCCCTCGGCCCCATCTTGGGCGGGGTCATCACCAGCGGCATCAACTGGCGGGGCATCTTCCTCGTGAACATCCCCATTGGCATCATTGCCATCGCCATCACGCTCTGGAAAGTGGAGGAATCAAAGACGCCCAACGCGGCCCACCCCGACTGGGCCGGTTTCATATTGCTCACTCTTGGATTGATCTCTTTGGTCTATGGACTTATTCGGGCCAGCGAGCAAGGGTGGGGTGACACGGGTGTCTGGGTGTGTTTGGCCCTGGCTGTGGTCTTGCTCCTCGCGTTCATCGTGGTGGAACACCGCGTCTCGAATCCAATGTTTGATCTGTCGCTCTTTCGCATCCCGACGTTCTCGGGCGGGTTGGTGGTCGCCTTCGCCATGAACGGTTCGCTCTTTGCGATGCTGGTGTACCTCGTCTTGTATCTGCAGTACGCGCTCGGGTACTCCGCGCTCGGCACCGGGGCCCGACTGCTGGTGCTGAGTGGCGGCACGCTGGTCTCAGCCACAATCGCCGGCCGACTGAGCAGTCACATTCCGGCACGATGGCTCATAGGACCGGGACTGTTACTGGTGGGCGTGGGGCTGCTTCTCATGAGTGGGTTGACGGGCACGACCTCCTGGACTCACCTGATCATTGGATTCATCATCGCGGGCGTGGGCTCGGGCATGGTGAACCCTCCTCTCGCCTCGACGGCGGTCGGGGTGGTGCGGCCCGAGCGATCGGGAATGGCCTCGGGAGTGAACACGACATTTCGACAGATGGGCATCGCCGTGGGTATCGCGACCTATGGAACGATCTTCACCTCGACCTTGACGAGTGGCCTCCACTCGTCACTAGCGCCACTGCACCTTTCCGACACGAACATGAATCTCTTGGTGACCAACGTCAAAGAGGGGTACGTCAATCGGATACTGAGGGCCGTTCCGCCCTCCGCTCACGGTCTCGTGTTCGGCGGCCTTCGCAGCAGCTTCGCGAGTTCTCTCAATGATCTCTTCTACGTCAGCGGCGGCGTTGCGCTCGTCGGAGCGCTCTGTGCCTTCGTGTTCATCCGGCCCAAGGACTTCGTCGCCCAGGGTGCAACGAGTCAAGCGGCCGCACCCAGTCATGCGGGCTGAGAGAAAAGCGTGTTGAATCCAGGTGACGACGGCGTAGAACGCCCCAGCGTCCGGTGAGCCGCGCAGATCGCTCATCGCCTGCGATTAGAGTCGCGAACAGTGGGTCCAGAGAAGGGAACGTGGCCGTGGCGCTAGAGGGTGAGTACGAACCGAGTCCGTCCCAGTGGGTACGTGACCAGGTGGAGGAGTACGAGAGTTCCGGCGGGACTCGGGCCAACACCCTTCGTGATTCCGGAATTCCGATCGTCATCTTCACCACCCGTGGACCACGGACGGGAAAGATTCGAAAGACTCCCGTGATGCGCGTTGAGCACGACGGGCAGTACGCCCTGGTCGCGTCCAAAGGCGGCGCCCCCGATAACCCCCAGTGGTACTACAACCTCGTGGCCTTTCCCAAGGACGTGGAACTCCAAGACGGTCCCGAGCCGTTCGCCGTCGAGGTTCGACAACTCAGTGGAGACGAGTACGAGAAGTGGTGGGAGCGGGCCGTCGCCGTGTTTTCGCCCTACGCCGAGTACAAGACCAAGACGGATCGTCAGATTCCGGTCTTTCTGGCGAGCCGAAAGACGGACTAGGCGTCTCTTCTAAGGCACTGATGCGAATCTCCCTATGAGCGCGAGGGATCGAGTGAACGCGCTTCGCGACCAACTCGCCGGAAATGTCTACGAACTCAATGCGGGCGAGTTCATTCGCTATCGACAGGAGGCGAATGATGACGCGGTTGCGGGGGTCGTTCGTTCCGTGGTCGCTGAAGGTAAGCAAGGTTGCGACGCATTTCGCCACGGCCTCGACGCGGACGAGGTTGACACGCTTCGACTCTTCGCCATGCGGCGAACGCTGCTCGCTCGACGGCTCTCGTCACTCGGACCGATCTACGAGGCGCTAGACGCCTTTGCCCTGCTGCCCGGTATCAACGAGGTGCCGTGGGACTCGTGGGTGAAAGGTGCGTTCTTCGTGTCGCGGGGCATCGGAGGGGACCTCGCCAGCATGGAACGACGATTCGTCGAACTCCACCCTGGGGCCGCTGCTCGTTGTCACGTGGCGTCAGAAGCCATGGACCGGATCGATGAGCTGTCCCAATGTCATCTGGTTGAGGTCACGACCAGTCACGGCATTGGTTTGGTCGAGACCCTGGTGTTCCCAGGTAAGCCCACGCTCGGGTTATGGGGTGCGCCGCGACAGGCCGACAACGTGTTGAGTTTTCGGCCCACCACGAACTTGGCTCAGCTCTGTGCCAGTTTGGCCGACGCGCTCGACGCGTCAGGGAAGGTCACCACTGGTCCGATTGGACAGGATCAACTGGCGGCCACGTCATTTTCTCAGTTCGCTCCCGGCTCGTACTTGCCCGTGCTCGGATGTTTGAGCTTTGTGTCGTTCGACGTGGCCGGTTGCGGGCTGACGGCGTTCGTGGCTGAGTTGCCCACGACCACCGACGATGATGCTGACCTCGATACCCGACTTGACGCCGCCGCTCTCGCCGCTGCCGCCAGCGAGATCGACGGTCAGGTAGCAGTCGCGGAGTCGACCCGGGTGATTTTGCTCAGCCCCCAGCCGAGTTTCGATGCCGACATCGACGTTGTCATCGACGCCCAGGAGTTCGAAGACATCGCTCGGGCCGCCCTCTTAGAGCCGACGGCGCGCTAACTTCCCGCCGGAACCGGCTGCAGGCTATAGCCCACTCCCGGCGTTGTTTGGATGAGTGTGCCGCGCTCGTCGCTCAGCTTTTGGCGAAGCCGATGCACGTAGGCGTGGACGTAGGCCGCTTCCTCACCGTAACCCGTGCCCCATACCGCCCCCAAGATCATCTGATAGGTGCAGGTCTTACCGGCGTAGCGCGCCAAAAAGGCCAGGACGCCGAACTCCTTTGACGTCAGTTCGACCTTTTCACCGTTGTGGCGTACCTCGTGATGAACGAGATCAACGGTGAGTGAGCCGAGATCGAAGGCGGCGTCCGCGGCCTCGGTCGCTTCCACACCTCTGTTGCGCAGGACTGCTCGGATGCGCGCCTCGAGTTCACCCATACTGAAGGGTTTGGTCACGTAATCGTCAGCGCCTCCATTGAGCGCGTCGATTTTACGGTGCTCGTCGCCGGTTGCCGAAAGGATGATGATGGGAACGTCGCTCCATTGGCGAATGCGCTGGGACACCACGAGTCCATCCATGTCCGGAAGACCAATGTCGAGCACCACGAGGTCGGGGGACAGCAGGGCCGTTTGGGAGATGCCCCGCTCGCCGTTCACGGCCGTGGTCACGTCGTGACCTTCTGACTCGAGTCCGAGACGCAACGCGCGCAACAGTGAGGGGTCGTCGTCGATGACCAGGACGTGAGCCATGTCTAGGCGTGGCTCGTCGAGGGAGCGACCGGGAGTGAGACAAGGAATCGTGCGCCGCCGCCGGGGACCTCTTCATACCAGACATGTTCACCGTGAGCCTCGATGAACGTTTTTGCGATGGTGAGTCCGAGTCCCGCGCGTCCGCCGGTGCTGATCTGAGTGAATCGATCAAAGATTGTTTCGCGATCGCCGGCGGGCACGCCCGGGCCGCGATCGGCCACCGAGACCACGACTCGAGATTCCCGTCGCTCGCCAGTCACGGTGACCACACTATGGGCGGGGGCGTGTCGGGCGGCGTTGTCCAACAGGTTTATGAGCACCTGTCCCACCAGGACGTGGTCAATGTCGACGTCGGGCACATCATCGGGGATATTCACGACGATCGAGTTGTCCTGGAGCGTCGATCCCATCGCCGCGAGCGCCTCGGCGACGAGGTCTCGCACCGGCACGGTGCCACGATTCAACGTCAACACGCCCGCCTCGATACGCGTCATGTCGAGCAGGTTCGTGACGAGCCGAGTGAGTCGGTCCGACTCAATCTCAATGAGCTGGTGGAGCAGTTGACGGTCAGGCGCCGAGATAAGTTCGCCTCGCGCGGAGAGCGTGGAGGAGGCCACCTTGATGGTCGCGAGTGGCGTGCGCAGATCGTGGGACACTGCGCCGAGCAGACCTCGACGAAAGCGGTCCGCTTCCTCGAGCAGCTTTGAGCGAACGGCCTGCTCGCGCAGTTGCGCTCGCTCAAGGGCGAGCGCGGCGTCGTTGGCGAACGTGTTCAGCACCGCGCGGTCGGTCTCGAGAATCGGGAGGCCCCGCATAGCGAGGATCCCCACCGGCCGCCCCGACGGGGACAAGGCAATGGTGCGAAGCTCGTTCGTGGCACCAGGTGACGTACCCACTCGGATGGGTAGACCCGAGTGCGGGTCGAGTTGATGGAGTTCCTCGGGCGTCAAGGGCTCACCCGCAGCCGCCACCACTACCAGGTGACCGTCTTCCAGTTCTAGGAGTGACACGCCCGGTACGCCAAAGACGACTTGGGCGGTTGTGACAATGTTTCGCAGCAACTCGTTGACGGGCTGGTCTCCGACTAACAGCTCTGACAGTTCCGACACGCGATGCATCACGTCTTCGCTGCGCCGCGCCGCGATGCGCGTGGTATCGAGTACGTCGACGACGCGCACCACCAGCAACATGACCACGACGTAGACGACTAGAGCCGTCCAGTTCTGCGTGGTGCCGACGCTCAGGGTGCCGTACGGCGGCACGAATCCATAGTCGTAGATCAAAAAACCGGCGACCAGGCTGGACGCGCCCGCCGGAAAACCCCCAATGACGGCGCCCACCACCACCGGTATGACGAGTACCAGGGCCACCGTCGATGATCCGATGTCGCTACGAAAGGGAACGAGCACGCCGCCGAGGGCGAAGGCGCTGGCCGCACCCACGAGTGAACCTATGAGTCGGCGCCGCACCCTCTCAGTATCGTCCCAAAAGTCTCGCTCGGCGCGCGTGAGCAAAATGAAGAAAAAATGAAGGGGGGTAAGAACTTATAAAGAAGCTGTTCAGGATCTCGCTATGAAGATGTCCTCATGGCAGATTTCTACTCAATTCTCGGCTTCATCGCGTTCACGCTGTTGTCGCTCGGCTTAATCAAAGTGCTGGACAAGGTATGAGTTTCTCCGAGATCATTCTCTTGATCATCTCGGTCATCATGTTCTTGTACCTGGGCTACGCCATGTTTAAGCCGGAGAAGTTCTAATGGGCCTTTTCTTCACTCTCCTCGCACTGGTCGTCACCCTCGGCCTCACGTGGCGCTACCTGGGCTCGTACATGGAGGCGGTCTTCAATGGCCGCGTTCATTGGCTGGGCTGGGTGGAGCGTCCGATCTACCGGATGCTCGGCACCAGCCCCGAACAGGAACAGACCTGGAAGCGCTACGCCGGCGCGTTGGTTGTCTTCTCCTTCGTCTCGATTGTCTTCACCTACGTCATCTTGCGTATTCAAGGGTCCTTGCCCATGAATCCTCAGCACCTCCCGTCCGTTGGACCGGCGCTGAGTTTTAACACCGCAGTGTCGTTCCCGACCAACACCAACTGGCAGAACTACGGCGGGGAGACGACCATGTCGTACTTCTCTCAGATCGGTGCCCTCACCGTTCAACAGTTCGTCTCACCAGCTGTCGGTATCGCGGTCGCCATCGCCATGGTGCGGGGCTTCGCGCGGCGTAAGTCACCTACCATTGGCAACTTCTGGGTCGACATCACCCGTTGCATGTTCTACATCTTGTTGCCCATTGCCTTTGTCTTCGGCATTATCTTCGTGGGTGAGGGTGCGGTGGAGACTCTGGCCGGCACGGCCAGCTTCCACGATGTCTTGAACAACGTGAGCCAGACGCTCGCGCGCGGACCTATTGGTTTCATGGAAGCGATCAAGCAGCTCGGTACCAACGGCGGCGGATTCTTGGATCAGAACTCGGCGACACCCTTCGAGAATCCGACGGGACTCACCAATTTCCTCTCGATCTACCTGCTTCTGTCGATTCCTTTTGCGCTCACCTATACCTTCGGCAAAATGGTGGGCAGCATCAAGCACGGAGCTGCGTTGCTGGCGGCCATGCTCATCATTTTCGCTACCTTTGCCGCCTTCACGATCAACGCCGAGCACGGCCAAAACCCGGCCGTCGCGGCGGCCGGTATTCACTCCACGGTGGGTAACACTGAGGGCAAGGAGACTCGCTTTGGCGACACCACCACCGCGCTGTTCGCGACCGCGTCCACGCAGACGTCCACGGGCTCGGCCGACGCCTCGTATGACTCCTTTACCCCCGACGGCGGTCTCGGACTCCTCGCGGGCATGATGATCGGTGAGGTCACCCCGGGCGGCACGGGCAGTGGCCTCTACACGATTCTCATCTACGCCATCATCGCGGTCTTTATCGGCGGCCTCATGATCGGACGTACGCCGGAGTACCTCGGCAAAAAGATCCAGGCCACAGAGGTGAAGCTCGCCGGGCTCGGCTCTCTGGTGATGCCCCTTACCGTCCTCGTTCTCACTGGCGTCGCGGTGTCGACGGTGGCCGGCAGAGCCGGCCCGCTGAACAGCGGGCCTCATGGGTTCAGCGAGATTCTCTATGCCTTTACCTCCCAAGGCAACAACAATGGATCGGCCTTTGGCGGCCTTAGCGGCAACACGCCCTTCTATAACATCATGGGCGCCATCGCCATGCTGATCGGACGCTTTGGCATCATCATTCCGGCGCTGGCCCTCGGCGGGATTCTCGCCGAAAAGGACGTGGTACCGGAGTCACTGGGAACCTTCCGTACCGACAACGGCATGTTCGTCGCTCTCACTATCGGTGTGATCTTGATCATCGGCGGCCTTACCTTCTTTCCCGCCCTCGCGCTCGGCCCGGTGGTCGAGCAACTAGCTCACACGAGGTTCTTCTAATGACGACCGTTCTCAATTCACCCACCAGTGGACCGGCAGAGTCTCACGGCGTGGCCCAGGCGGTTGGTCTCTTCGATGGGCCAATCCTGCGCCAAGCACTGCGGGGCGCGTTTCTCAAGCTCAACCCGCGCGACCAGGTGAAGAACCCGGTCATGTTCATTGTGCTCGTGGGCTCGGTGATTACTTTCATCGAAGCGTGTGCCCACCCGGGCAAGTTCGCCTGGTCCATCACCATCTGGCTGGTCTTGACAGTTCTGTTCGCGAACTTTGCCGAGGCCATGGCCGAGGGTCGGGGAAAAGCCCAGGCCGACACGCTGCGAAAGATGCGCTCTGAGACCGAAGCTCGTCGACTGGGCGCGGACGGCACCGAAGAGCTCGTCGCCGCGGCCACCTTGCAAAAGGGCGACCTCGTTGTCTGTGAAGCCGGCGACGTCATACCTTCGGATGGTGAGATCATCGAAGGCATCGCCTCGGTGGATGAGTCGGCCATCACGGGAGAATCAGCGCCGGTGATTCGAGAGTCCGGGGGTGATCGTTCGGCGGTCACGGGCGGCACCAAGGTTCTGTCCGATCGCATTGTCGTGCGAATCACGGCGGAACGCGGTCAGACATTCATCGACCGCATGATCACGTTGGTCGAGGGCGCAAACCGTCAAAAGACGCCTAATGAGATCGCCCTCACGATTCTGCTGGCCGTGCTTACCATCATCTTCATACCGGTGGTCGTCACCCTGGTGCCGTTCGCGAACTTCGCCAACGCGTCCGTCTCGGTCGTGGTGCTTGTGGCGCTGCTGGTCTGTCTCATTCCGACAACCATTGGCGCACTGCTCTCGGCGATAGGCATCGCGGGCATGGACCGATTGGTGCAGCGCAACGTGCTCGCCATGAGCGGTCGGGCCGTGGAGGCGGCCGGTGACGTGCAGACACTGCTCCTGGATAAGACTGGCACCATCACCCTGGGTAACCGCATGGCGTCGACCTTCTACCCGGTGGGCCACCACAGCGAGCACGAGGTCGCCGACGTCGCTCAACTGGCGTCGCTCGCCGACGAGACGCCCGAAGGTCGCTCGATCGTCGTGTTAGCGAAGGAACTCTTCGATATCCGCGAACGTCAGCTCGAGGGCGATCACGCGTTCATTCCCTTCACGGCGAACACTCGCATGTCCGGACTCGACATCGGGGGCCGTCAAATCAGAAAGGGCGCGGGAGACTCCGTCAAGCGCTGGGTCACCGAGCAAGAAGGCACCGTCCCCGCGGACCTCGACGCGATCGTCGAGCGCGTCTCGCGTGCCGGTTCGACTCCCTTGGTGGTCGCCGACGGTCCCGACATCGTGGGCGTCATCGAACTGAAGGACGTGGTCAAGCAGGGAATCCGCGAGAAGTTTGACGAGATGCGCCAGATGGGCATTCGCACCGTCATGATCACCGGCGATAACCCACTCACGGCGGCCGCCATCGCTCAAGAAGCGGGAGTGGATGACTTCCTCGCCGAGGCGACCCCCGAAGCGAAGATGGCCCTCATCAAGCAGGAACAAGAGGGCGGCAAGCTCGTTGCGATGACCGGTGACGGCACGAACGACGCCCCCGCGCTGGCTCAGGCTGACGTGGGCGTGGCGATGAACACGGGCACCACCGCCGCCAAAGAGGCCGGCAACATGGTCGACCTCGACTCCAACCCGACCAAGTTGATTGACATCGTGGAAATTGGCAAGCAACTGCTGATCACGCGGGGCTCGCTCACCACGTTCTCGATCGCCAACGACGTGGCCAAGTATTTCGCCATCATCCCGGCACTCTTCGTCTTTGCCTACGGCTTGACGAACAAACCTCTCGGTGCCCTCAACATTATGAAGCTTCACAGCCCTGAGAGCGCCGTGTTATCCGCGGTGATCTTCAACGCCTTGGTGATCATCGCACTCATTCCCCTGGCGCTACGAGGGGTGAAATTTCGCGCGTCCAAGTCATCCTTGATTCTTCGGCGCAACGTCTTGATCTACGGAGTGGGCGGGATCATCGTGCCGTTCATCTTTATCAAACTCATTGACCTCATCCTCGTCGCTCTTCACGCTTACTAAAAGGAACTGACATGTTGGTACACCTTCGCCGTTCGCTGGTCATGGCAGTCATCTGCCTGGTCGTCTTCGGCTTCATGTACGCCTTCGCCGGCACCGGCGTTTCGCAGTTGCTCTTCAAGAGTCAGGCCGACGGGTCGATCACGGCCGACGGATCGACGCTGATTGGACAACCCTGGAACTTGACCAAGTGCCCGGGCCACCTCGCGGGAAGTTGCGTGTTCCAGGGTCGGCCCGACGACCTCGGTCCCTACTCCAGCGCCGCGCTGAGCCCGGCCGGGCACCCGGGCGACGACCCTCTGGTCCTGAACGGCGCTCCGGGAAGTTCCGGCGCGACCAATCTCGGCCCGCGTTCGCAAAAGCTCGTGACGTTCACGAAAGAGCTGGTGAAGTATTGGCACGCGCGTGGCGTGAACCCCACGCCGGATCTGGTGACGACCTCGGGCTCGGGCTACGACCCCGACATCTCCCAGCAAGACGCCTTGGTGCAGATTCCCATGGTGTCACAGGCGACGGGAATATCGGAGGCGAAGTTGCGTGCGCTCATTGTGAGTGAGACGCACCCCGCTCAGTGGGGCTTCCTCGGAGCTCA
The DNA here is from genome assembly GCA_963756325.1 of uncultured Acidimicrobiaceae bacterium. Classification (GTDB taxonomy): domain Bacteria; phylum Actinomycetota; class Acidimicrobiia; order Acidimicrobiales; family RAAP-2; genus RAAP-2. The sequence goes on along the minus strand of CAVWNE010000012.1, from coordinate 567,559 downwards.
ATACATCGACGTGTTGCAACTGAACGAGGGTCTCGCCGCGCTGAAGTAAGCGCTTGATAGAAGGGGGTTGTCCTGGAGGCGCTTCGACGCTACCGCCAGCGAATACTGTTCGTGCTCGCCGTCACGGTACCCCTCGCCGTGGCGGGGGTGCTGGTGCCCTTCCGTACGAGCTTCACCAACGCCGGTGCCGCTCTGATTCTGGTGGCGGTCATCGTCGCCCTCTCACTCGGGGGCACCCGAGTTATCGGATTCACGGCCAGCGTCTTCTCGGTCCTATGGTTCGACTACTTCCTAACTCGACCATATGACGAACTCTCCATTAGCCACCGTCCCGATATTGAGACGACGCTTTGCCTCCTCGTGGTGGGGCTCATGGTCTCAGATCTTGCCGCGCGTCGACGTCGTCTGGCGCGCGTGTCGAGCGAAGAAGAGCACTACCTTGCCTTGGTGCGCGAACTTACCGGTCTCGCCCAGCACTCGCCCACGAGTCTGATTGAACGGGCCAATGACATGTTGACCGAGGTTCTCGACCTGCGGGCGTGTCGTTTCGAGGCTCAGCCTTCGAATCCCCCGATGGCCCGGATCTTGGCGAACGGGGAGGTCCTTCACGTGGGTCTGCACTGGCCGGTGCACGCAATGGGCATCCCGGGCCCCGAGGCGGAGATCCCGACGCAGTGGCGAGCGCACTTTCTCGGACGGTTTGTGCTCACGCCCACGCCTGGTGCGTCGATCTCTGAAGAGCGTCGCGCCGTCGCCGCCCTGCTGGCCTCCATTGTGGCCTCGGGTCTTGCCACCACAACCGAGAGCATCTAATGCGCGGTCAGTTTCGTGTCTATCTGGGGTCCGCTCCCGGCGTTGGCAAGACGTATCGGATGCTGGACGAAGGGTGGCGGCGGCGTGAGCGCGGCACCGACGTAGTGATCGCATACGTCGAGACGCACCGGCGCCCCCAGACCGACGCCCAAGTACGTGACCTCGAGGTCGTGCCGCGCGCGTCCTATGAGTATCGTGAGGCCACCTTCGAAGAGATGGACCTCGACGCCGTCCTTGCTCGCAGGCCCGAGGTGGCTCTCGTCGATGAGTTGGCCCACACGAACGCCCCCGGGTCGAGAAACGAGAAGCGCTGGCAGGACGTCGAAGAGCTGCTGGAGGCGGGCATCGATGTCATTACCACGGTCAACATCCAACACCTGGAGTCGGTCAACGACGTGGTGGAAAAGATCACCGGCATTACTCAACAAGAGACGGTTCCCGACAGCGTGGTTCGTCAGGCTCAGCAGATTGAGCTGGTGGACGTCACTCCCGAGGCCCTGCGCCGGCGGATGGCCCACGGGAACATCTACACCGCCGACAAGATCGACGCGTCGCTGTCAAACTATTTTCGCGTCGGCAATCTCAGCGCCTTGCGGGAGCTGGCGCTCTTGTGGCTGGCCGATCGCGTGGAGGACGCGCTGCAGCGCTACCAGGATGAGCACGAGATCGACGCTACCTGGGAGACTCGCGAACGACTGATCGTCGGGGTTCGAGGCATTCCCTCAGACGAGGTTCTTCTGCGCCGGGCCGCGCGGATCGCGTCGCGCACCGGCTCAGAGATGATTGCGGTGCACGTGGTGCCCGCCGACGGCACCCGACGATCCTCCGTCGATACGTCACTCGCCAAGGAGCTGGTCGAGGAGTTTGAGGGCAAGTACCAAGAGATCGTGGACGACGACATCTCTACCGCGCTCGTCGCCTTCGCCCGCGCCGAGCGCGGCACGCAAATCATCGTCGGCTCCAGTCACTCGCGCACGTGGTATCGACCCTTCGGCGGGGTCATTCAAAATCTGCTGCGTCACACTCCCGACCTGGACGTGCACGTCATCTCGGTGGGAGGAGACGAACCCCGTCACGAACATCGACGACGTCAAAAGGGCGACCTACCGTGGGCACGACGCGTACTCGCACTGGCCTGCGCGGTCGTTACTCTTCCGCTCTTCACCTGGGTCTTGAGCGACTATCGCTCGAGCCTGTCCCTCTCGACGGACATCTTGGTGTATCTGGTGGTGGTGCTCGCCGTGGCGACGCTGGGCGGTGTGGTAGTGGGAATTGCCACCGCCCTCGCCGCCTTCTTGTTGGAGAACTATTACTTCACCGCCCCATTCCACACGTTGAGCGTGGACCGTCCAGACGACGTGGTCTCCCTCTTTGCCTTTCTCGTCTTTGCCGTGTCGGCGAGCGTGTTGGTGAGTCGATTTGCCCGCCGGTCCTACGAGGCGGACCGCGCCCGCGCGGAGGCCCAGATCCTCGCCAGCGCGGTAGCGACCGCGGGAAGTTCTCACGAGGATCTCCTGCCTCTTCTTGAGTCGCTGCGCGCCGTCTTTGACGCGACCAGCGTCGCGATCATTACCGACCTCGAGGGCTCGTGGCGTCCCGACGTGGTCAGCGGAGAGCCCCTCGGCGATATCAACTCGGCGACGCAGTTTCCGATCGAGGAGCACTACGCCCTGGCCCTGGAGGGCGTGTCCCTGGACGGGGAGGATCGTCAACTGGTCAGCGCCTTCGCGGGACGCGTCGCCAACGGACTGCGCGTGGTGCGAAGCGTAAAGGTCGCGGCGCAGTTGAGGGATCTTGCTCAGGCCGAAGCGTCGAGGTCGGGTCTCATGCGCGCCGTCTCGACAGACTTGAGCGGCTCCCTAGAAGCCATCCAGTTCAAGGTGACCTCCTTGTTGGATGGTGGCGTGACCGCGCCCGTTCGAGTGCAGCGCGAACGGCTTTTGGCAATCGAGACCGAGGTGCAGCGCCTCTCGCGGGTCGTGAACAACTTGGTCGACCTCGGACGTCTAGAAACCGACAGCGTGGTGGCTCGGCCATCGTCGGTCAGCGTGGGCTCGATCGTGACTCACGCGTTATCGGCCGCGGACACGAAGGATCACCCGCTCGATATTGACGTGGCGAGCGATCTGCCTCGGCTCGACACCGATCCCGTCTTGGCGCAACGCGTTCTCGAGATCTTCGTGGGCAACGCCTGTCGCTTTTCCCCGCCCGGTTCGCCGGTACGCGTCACGGCGGGCGTCGCCGATGACTCCTTGGAGGTGCTGGTCATTGACCGAGGTCCGGGTCTGCGACCCGCGCAACGCTCGGCGCTCTTGGAGCCGAGCCACCGTCTCAATCCCGAGGGCGGCACCTCGCTCGGGTTCAGCGTGGCGGCGGGTTTCTTGGAACTGCTCCAGGGAGAGCTTCGTCTGGAAGACACACCCGGCGGGGGTCTGACGGTGGTCGTGCAGCTTCCCCTTGCGAGCCACGACGCGTCGCTCTAGTCGGCGAGCTCTCCCGAGACTTTCAAGCGGGACGACCACTTCTCTTCAATGTGGCCGAAGCGCCAAAAGGCCATGGCCCCGAAGAACGTCACCACAAACATGCCCACGATGATGTAGCCGGCCGCGTTGAGATTGAAGTTGGCCATCAGGCGCCAGAAGGCTCCCTTGAGGTGAAGTTCAGTGGGCAAGAGCCCCAGAACCTCGATGGTGCCGATGAAAAAGCAGATGCCGATCGAGAGCCCGGTAATGGCCAAGTTGTAGTAGATGCGACGGACCGGATTGAAGAAAGCCCAGCCGTAGGCGAGATTCATGAAGCAGCCGTCCAGGGTATCGAGCAGCGCCATGCCCGCCGTGAAGAGGATGGGCAGGCACATGATGGAGTACCACGGCAGCCCCTTCGAGGCGAAGAACGCGGTGGTCGCGAGCAGGAGCACTTCGGTGGCCGTGTCAAAGCCGAGGCCGAAGACGACACCGACGGGATACATCTTCCACTCTTTGTCGATCGTGCGCATCCAACGACCGAAGAATCGAAACATCAGGCCCCGGTTGTTGAGCTGGCGCTCCAGTTCGACCTCGTCGAAGGAGCCGTGGCGCATCGAGCGAAAGACCTTCATGATCCCGAGCAAAATGACGATGTTCAACAGGGCGATGAGGTACAAGAAAGTGGCCGACACGATGGTGCCGAAGAGTCCGCCGAAGCGTTCGAGTCCGGAGTTTTGGTTGGAGACGGCCCCGTAGACGGCCTTTTCGGCGAGTACGAAACCAAACCCGATCGCCACCACGATGGTCGAGTGTCCCAGTGAGAAGAAGTAGCCCACGCTGAGTGGCCGGCGCGCCCCTTCAACTCCTTGTCGGTCATTCATGAGCTTGCGCGTGGTGTTATCGATGGCCGCGATGTGGTCAGCGTCGAAGGCGTGTCGAGCCCCGAGGGTGTAGGCGAGAATGCAGATGCCGATGCCGAGACCCTTGTAGTGGCCGGGGACGACGAAGATGATGAAGACGCCAAATCCAATAATGTGAAGCGCGGCGATAGAAGCGAACATCCAGTTCGCTCGGCGCCACTCTTCGGGGCTCAGGGCGCTGCGCAGTTGCGCGCGTCGGGTGGGGGGGTTCTGGAGCGTGGTCATCTACCCTCGTCGGCGCCCAGCCGGCAGAAATACTCGATGACGTCGTGGTGTCACGGTCGGCCCCCGTTCCTTCGCGAAATCATGACATAAATAAGAACTGGACGCAAGAACGATCTCGAGGTATTTTGCCGATAATCTGTCACCATGCGGTCACCCGCCAAGAATGTAGGCATCGAGGCCATGCCCGAATTTGACCAGGTCGAAGAGGTCTTGGATCTGTTGCGCGAGAGTGGCGGGCGGGCCACCACTTCGAGGAGGATTCTGCTGCGTTGCCTCTTCGAGAAGGGACCTCATCGAACCGCCGAAGAACTGGCCGAAGAGGTTCAGCGCATTGCGCCAGACGTTCATCTCTCGACGATCTATCGCAACCTCGACGAACTCGAGCGATTGGGCGTGATTGTCCACGCCCACCTCGGACACGGGCCCGCGACGTATCACCTGGCCTCTGAGACGCACGGGCACCTGGTCTGTGAGGTGTGCGGGGGAGAGATGGAAGCGCCCGAAGGGTTCTTTCGGGCCCTCACCACCGCCGCCAAGCGCGAGTATGGCTTCGTGATCGATCCACGCCACTTCGCCGTATTGGGCCGCTGCGCCGTGTGCGCGAGCGCTGCGACGACACCGACGTGATCTAGTCGCGCTCCGCGTCAAGTCGGGCCAGTTGGCGCTTGGTGGCGACGCATCGGTACGCGTCTTCGAGGAGCATGTCGAGCTCGTCCAGGTCGAGGTCGCCGTCGAGTCGCACCCCGATCCATCCGCGAGAACCAACGTAGGGCGGACGGAAGTATCTCCCGGGGTTACTCGCAGTAAGGGCGCCTTGAGCGCCCTCGGGCGCCGCGCACCATAGGTGGGCGAAGTCGTGCTCGTGATGTCCCTCGATCCAGAGCATGGTGAACTGTCGGCCGACGAAAAAAGCGGGCGTGCCGTGGCTGAGCCTTTCCGTAGCATCGGGGAATACCAGGCAAGTCGCTCGAATTCGGCTCTCAAGGTCCGCGGCCTTCACGTGGTGACTCTAGACACGCTCGTTGCCCCACGTCCGCCCCCTCCACCAGGTGACCATTGTTCGAAGCGAACTGCCTGACGGATGCCGCTTTCTCGTTCGACGTGGCCGAAAATACCCCGCTAGGGTCAAGCCCACGAAGAAAACGACATCCGCACGGGCGCCGGAACCGAATAAAGACAGCATGACTGATCTAACTGAGGCCAGCGACGCCCAACTCGTAACGCTGATTGCGCGTTTCAGCGAGGTGGCCCTCGCCGAGGTGTATCGCCGCCACGGAGGCGCCGTCTACGGACTGGCTCGCAAGGTCTTGAACAATCAAGCTGAGGCCGAGGACGTCACTCAGGAAGTCCTTCTACGTCTCTGGAATCAACCAGAACGCTTTGATCCCTCGCGTGGGAATCTTCGATCTTTCCTGCTCACGCAGTCGCACGCGCGCGCGGTCGACACGATTCGCTCGCTCACCGCGGCCCGTCGTCGAGAGATCACTGACGCGGCCAGTACCGCAGGAAGCGGGTACGACGTTCATCGCGAGGCGTGGGATGTCATGGTCTCTGAGGAAGTGCTGCGCGCGCTGCGAGGACTACCCGACGACGAGCGTCGGGCAATTGAACTGGCGTACTTCGAAGGACACACCTACGTGCAGGTGGCCGAGATCCTCCAGGTTCCCGAGGGGACGATCAAGGGCCGTATTCGAAATGGCATGCGCCGCATGCGCGGTGACCTCTCACGCCAAGGGATTCAAGGAGCCGACCGGTGATGACCCACGACGAAGCAGCCGAACTCCTCGCGGCGATGGCGCTTGACGCCCTCGACACCGAGGCGCACGCGCAGGTGGAAGAACACATCCTCACCTGCGCCGAGTGCCAAAGAGAGTTGGACTCCTTGCGTGAGGTGGCCTCCGCCCTCGGTAACACCTATGAGGCGCCGCCCGAGGAGTTGTGGTCGAAGATTGCGACGCGACTCTACGAGACCGATCCGACGGACGCGCCGTCCCCTCCCGTATTCCTCGGCGACTTCGATCTCGGTGGGCCACGCGATTCGCATCGCTCGCGTCGCGCGCGCGGGCTTCTTCTCACCGTGTCACTGGCCGCTGCTGCCGCGATCATCGCGCTCGGCCTCACGCTCTCGAGTGCGAACACTCGCGTGGCGAACTTAGAAAATGCCTTGGCCGGCAATAGTCACAACGGCGTGGCCAGCGCCCTCGCCACGCCCGGACACAAGATCGTCACCCTCAGTGGCGCGGGCCATCAAGTTCTCGCGTCGTTGGTCCTCCTGCCCGACGGGCGAGGATATTTGGTCAAGTCCCATATGGCGGCCCTCCCTCCGTCGGAGACGTACCAGCTGTGGGGAGTCGTGAACGGCTCACCAGTCTCCATCGGGGTCATGGGATCGTCGCCGCGCGCCGTGGCCTTTACCGTTGCCACCTCACCGGCGCCGACAAAGCTCGGGGTCACCATCGAGCCCGCCGGAGGATCGCTCACGCCGACCAATGGGATGGTCGCTTCGGGCGTCGTCTGACCTACAGTCCCAGTCGAGCTAGGTAGCCCATCCCCATAACGGCGGCCTCACAACCCACGCGCGCGAGGGCGTCCACGTCTGTCTCATCTCGGATGCCTCCCGCGGCGACCACCAGGATCTCGCTGCGACACGCCTCTTCATAGAGCGCGAGATCGGGTCCGCGCATCGTGCCGTCCCGCTCAATCGCGGTGACGTGAACGCGCGTGACCCCCTCCTCCTCGCAGCGTGAGAGCGCTTCGCGAAAGGTGAAGGGCGACTCGTCAAGCCAACCTCGCACGGCGATCTGACCCTCCCGGACGTCGAGCGCGACGACTAGTCGGTCGCCGAGTGCCTCGACGAATGCCGCCAACGCTCCCTCTTCACCCCAGATGGCCGTGCCCACGATCACCCGGGAAGCCCCGGCTCGAAGGGCTGAGTGCGCGGCCCCGATGGAACGAACGCCGCCCGAGACCTGCAACCCTATGCCGTTGGCCGCGAGGCGGCACCGTTCGATCACGTTCGTGCGCAAAGCACCATCACGCGCTCCTTGAAGGTCCACCACGTGAATTAGGTCGGGCTGAGTAGCGACAATTCTCCCCATGAACTCTTCAAGTGGTTGACGAAAGAGAATCCGGTCGTAGTCGCCCTGTTCGAGGCGCACGGCGTCATCGCCGAGGATGTCGAGGGCGGGGATGATTTGCATAGTAGCGAATTAGCATATTAGCATGCGAGTATGACGAGTGGAAAGGTGATCCCGGCGGAGGCGAGCCCCCAAACCGCGTCCCGCTTCGATGAACTGGTCGAGGCGGTCGCGCGACTGCGTGACCCCGAAGTGGTCGCCGCGTTCTTGCGCGACCTCTGCACGACCACCGAGTTAGACGCCATGGGTCAACGCCTGCAGGTCGCTCGACTGGTCGACGAGGGCATGTCCTACCAAGAGATCTCCCGACGCACCGGCGCCTCCACCGCCACCATCACTCGCGTCGCCCAGTGGCTCCATCACGGCGAAGGGGGCTATCGCGCCGTCTTAAAGAAAGGACGACGATGACTCGCCGTTTGACCATGGCCCTGCCCTCCAAGGGGCGACTACGAGAACCGTCGTGGACACTGCTTGAAGCGAGCGGCGTCTCCCCCCAAGAACCGGGGGAACGGATGCTTCAAGCCCACTGTCGCAACGCCGATATCGATCTGTTGTTCGTGCGCGCCGACGACGTCCCCGAGTACGTCCAAGACGGTGTCGTGGACTGTGGCATCACTGGGCTCGACCTTATAAACGAGCGCGAGTGCAGCGTGGATGTGCTTCTGCGCCTGGGCTTTGGCACCTGTTCGCTTCAGGCGGCCGTCTCGAACGAGGACGCCGCCACCCAGCTGGCGGACCTCGAGGGTCGCCGTATCGCCACGTCGCACCCGCGCATCGCGGCTAAGGCCCTGGCCGAGCGAGGGGTCAGCGCGGAGATCGTCTCGGTGGCGGGAAGCGTGGAAATCTCACCTCGCCTCGGCCTCGCCGATGCCATCGTCGACCTGGTCTCGACCGGGAGCACCCTGCGCACAAACGGGCTTCGCTCCATCGGAGTGCTCTTTGAGTCCGAGGCCGTGTTGATAGGTCAGGTAAACGCGAAGGACTCAGACGCGCGCCGCACCTTGACCACCGTTCTCGGGTCGGTCATCAACGCCCGGGCGAACCGGTACCTTCTGTGCAACGTTCCGAAAAGCCGGCTGGAGGAGGTGACGGCCGTTCTGCCGACCTCTGGGTCACCGACGGTCATGGATCTCGCGACGCCCGGGGTAGTCGCCGTGCACGCCCTCGTCCCGGCCGCGGACATCTGGGCCCTGTTGCCCAAGCTCGAAGCAGCGGGAGCCAGCTCCATCTTGACCCTGCCCATCGAGAGGATGGTCCCGTGAGCACCCCGGTGAAGACCGATCGGGCTATCACGATCGAAGAGATCGTCTCGGACGTTCGTGAGCGTGGAGACGAGGCGCTTGTCGAGTGGTCCAAGCTCTTTGACGCCACCACCTCCGACGCACCCGAGCGGGCGGTCGCCTACGGCGACGTCCCGACCAGCGCCATTCTCGCGGCCGCCGAGGCGGTACGAACCTGGCACGCCGCCCAGCGACCCGTCGACCTCATGATGGAAGTCTCGCCCGGAGTCACCTTGGAGCGCCGATGGACGCCGCTGCGTTCGGTGGGCATCTATGTACCCCGCGGCCTCGTCTCCTCGCTCATCATGAGCGGGGTGCCGGCCCAGGTGGCGGGCGTGGAGCGAATCGTCGTCTGCACTCCGCCGAATGGCTCCGCCGCGGTTGCCGCCACGGCCGCACTGCTCGGCATCGACGAGGTCTGGGCGGTCGGCGGCGCGCAAGCGATCGCCGCTATGGCCTACGGCACAGAATCGATCGCGCCGGTCGACAAGATCTTCGGGCCAGGAAGTGGCGCGGTCAACAGTGCGAAACTCATCGTGAGTCGCGACGTGGCCATCGATCTGCCGGCCGGACCAAGTGAGATCGTGGTCGTCGCCGATGAGGGCGTGGACGAGGCGATCATCGCCCAAGAGATCGCTGCCCAGATGGAGCACGGGCCCGACTCACGCGGATTTGTGGTGCGAGTGGGCGATGACCTCGAGGTTGCCCTGGCGGAGGTGGAAGGCTACGCCGCCGAGCACGTCTTCTTGTTGGGGGAGCGGGCTGAGTCGCTGGCGCCACGTATTCGCAACGCGGGAGCCGTTTTCGTCGGTCTCTACTCGCCCGTGCCCGCCGGCGACTACGCCACGGGCGCCAACCACGTGCTGCCGACGGGTGGCTGGGCCAAATCAACCGGAGGTCTCGGGCTCGAAGGATTCATGAAGACCGTCACGGTGCAGCGCGTCACCAAGGAAGGACTCGAGCGGTTGGCCCCAACGATTGAGGCCCTCGCCGAGCTCGAAGGCATGACGGCGCACAGGGCAACGGCACGCCGATGAGGCCCGCTGCCCTCGAGGCCTATCAGTGGCCGCCCTCCAGTGAGGTATTGGCCGGCCGCGTCGGCCTCGACCCGCGGTCGATCGTTCGCTTCGACGGCAACGTGGCCGCCGCCCCGCCGCCGAGCGCTCGTCCGGCGGCGCTAGCCCGCGCGTTAGCCGACGTCAACGAGTACGACCGGGGACGCTACGTACCGCTTCGAGAGGCCATCGCCCGCCACCACGGTCTCGAGGTGGAGAACGTGGCGCTCGGGGCCGGGAGCGACGAGTTCATCGTGCTGTTGGCCGCCATGTTCGCCGCGAGTGGCACCATCGCCACCGTGCCGGCCTACTCCTATTCGATGTATCGATTCGCCGCCATTATGGCCGGCGCGACGATCGTGGACGACCCCGCCACGGCCGACCTCGTCTACGTCTGTCGTCCGAACAACCCGACGGGCGAGATGTGCGAGATCCCCGACGTCCCCGGACAGCTCGTGGTCGATGAGGCCTACGCGCAGTACGCGGGAGTCGACGCCCTCGATCAACTGGGTAGCGGCATCATCATCCTGCGCACGTTTTCCAAGGCCTTCGGACTGGCCGGAGCTCGCGTGGGATACGCCCTGGCCATCCCCGAGATCGTTGAGGCGATCAGCTCTCGCCAAGCTCCTCTCTCGGTCTCGTCGCTCTCGGCGGCCCTGGCTCTGACGGCACTCTCCTCACCGATCGACATCTCCGCGGCGCTCACTGAGCGCGATCGGCTGTCCGAGGAGCTGGCGACACTCGGCCTCACGCCACTTCGCTCGTACACGAACTTTCTCTTCATTCCGATGGACGAGCCCGAGAAGCTGGTCGATCAGTTGCTGCCCTATGGCGCCGTCGTGCGCGCCTACCCGGGCGGGCTGCGAGTGAGCGTTCGCGACGAGATCGATAACAACTTCTTGCTCGATGCGCTGCGCGGGGTGTTGTTCGACACGCCCATGCCTCCCCAGTATTTGCGCTACGAGCGCAACACGGCAGAGACGCTGCTCCGCGTGCGTTTGCGCGTGCCCGGCCAAGGTCGCGTTCTCGTGAACACAGGTGCCGGTTTCTATGACCACATGCTCCAGCAGTTGGCGTTTCACGCGGGCCTGGATCTTCGCCTGGAGGGGGTCGGGGATCTCGAGACCGGCGACCATCACACGGTGGAAGACATGATGCGCACCTTTGGCGAAGCGCTCGATCTGGCGCTCGGCGATCGAAGGGGACTTACCCGCTACGGCGAGGCGCGGGTGCCGATGGACGAAGCGCTGGCCCACGCCGTGGTCGACCTCTCAGGTCGCGCGACCGCGAAGATCTCCATTACCCCCGACGAGGGTATGGTCACCCACGCCTTCGAGTCCCTGGTGCAGACGGCCCGAATCACCCTGCACGTCACGGCAACCGGCGAGAACGCCCACCACGTCGCCGAAGGCGCCTTTAAGGCGGTCGGCCGCGCGCTGGCCCAGGCCCTCACCAAGGACGGCTCCCTCGTTCGTTCGACCAAAGGGTCGCTGTGAAGCCGGTCGTTGTCGTCGACTACGGCGCGGGCAACACTCGTTCAGTTTGTGCCGCACTCACTCACCTCGGGCGCGAGAGCGTGATCACCAATGATCCTCACGCCATCGGCGAGGCCGAGTACGTGGTTTTGCCGGGCGTCGGCGCGGCGAAGAGCGCCATGGAGCGCCTCAATGAGACCGGTGCCTCCAGCGCCCTGCGTAAGAGGTTTCGCGAGGGCGGTTCTACGCTGGGCATCTGTCTGGGGATGCAGCTCGCCATGGATCGCAGCGAAGAGGGCGGCGGGGTGAAGGGCCTCGGCATTCTCGAGGGCGAGGTGACGCTCCTTCGCGACGGTCGGGTCCCGCGACTGGGCTGGTCCGTCGTTGAACCTTGGGGTGAGGCCTACTACTTCGCACACTCCTACGCGGCGAACTCGCCCTACGCCGTAGCCAGCGCGGACGGCGTGACGGTTGCTGTTCGTCACCAGTCGTTTCTCGGGGTTCAGTTTCACCCCGAAAAGAGCGGACCCGCCGGACTCGAGTTCCTTGATCAGTGCCTCTCCCTCGCTTAATTCCTTGCCTGGACGTCGCGCACGGTCGCGTCGTCAAAGGCGTTAGTTTCGTGCAGCTGCGCGACGTGGGCGATCCCGCCGAGCTGGCGGCGTTCTACAGCGACGGCGGCGCCGACGAGTTGGTCTTTCTCGATATCACCGCGACGCCCGAGGAACGCGCGACCCTGACGTCGGTCGTCCAGCGCGTCGCGGACGTGGTGGAGATTCCCTTCACGGTGGGGGGCGGCGTGCGCTCGGTGGAGGACGCGTCGCGCATCATCGAGTCGGGGGCGGACCGTGTAGCCCTCAACTCAGCCGCCATCGCGGACCCCTCACTCTTGAGCGCGATCGCCGAGCGTTTTGGATCTCAGGCGGTGGTCATCTCCATTGACTCATCCGACGGCGTGGTGTACACCCACGGTGCTCGGGTCGCGACGAAGATAGAGACGATCCCCTGGGCCGTCGAGGCGTGCGAGCGCGGCGCGGGGGAGATCTTGCTCACTTCGATTCGTCACGACGGTCAGCGGCGAGGCTTCGATCTTGAGCTGACGGTGGCCGTTCGCAACGCTGTCAACGTGCCGGTTATCGCTTCGGGTGGCGCGGGATGTGCGCAACACGTGGCCGACGCTCTTCGAGTGACCGACGGCGCGCTGGTCGCCTCGATCGTTCACGAGAACCCGTCCGGGCTGATGGGGCTGCGCGGTGAAATCGAGGCGTGGGGCGTGACGCTGCGACCATTGAAGGAGGCGTCATGAGTGAAGAACTGCGGGCCGCCATCGTCCAGGACGAAGCGTCCGGGCGCGTGCTGATGCTCGGATGGATGGACGTTGAAGCCTTCGCTCTCACGAAATCGACTGGCCTCGTGCACTTCTTTTCCCGGTCTCGCCAACAACTGTGGAAGAAAGGCGAGACCTCGGGCAACTTCTTTCACGTGACCAGCCTGGATCTCGACTGCGATGAGGACGCCGTGTTGGTGAGTGTGCACGCCGACGGACCGGCGTGTCACGACGGGACGACGTCATGCTTCACGCCGTGGCTGTGGCGAAAGATTCTTCGCCGTCAGGCGGAGCACGCCGAAGGTTCTTATGTCGACGCCCAGTTGTCGGGCGGCGTCGCGCTCAATGCTCGAAAAGTGGGGGAAGAAGCGATCGAGGTCGTCGTGGCGGCCCTGGGGGAAGATGACGAGCGGCTGGTCAGTGAAGTCGCAGACCTTTGGTTTCACTCACTGCTGCTCCTGCGCAGTCGCGGCCTGGACCCCGCGGCCGTCGACGACGAGCTTCGCCGCCGAGAACGGTAGAGCGACTTACGCCGCGCGAAGTTCGTACGCGGTCATCGAGAGGGACCCCATCTCGTAGCCGTCGATGATCGTGGTGGTGGGCGTGTTCGCCGCGGCCGACAGACCGGCGAGGTAGGCGAGGGGCAAAAAGTGATCGGGTGTCGGCACGGCCAGCCCGTAGTCGCGGTGGGAATTCGCCGTTCCCAGCTCGGCCGCGTCGTGGGTCATGATCTCGCGCATGGCGTCATCAAAACGGTGGGCCCAGTCGGTACCTTCCCCGGGAGAGTGCCAGTCAACGAGCCGCAGATTGTGCACCACATTGCCACTGCCAAGAATGAAGACACCCTCGGAACGAAGTTCGTGGAGTTTCGCGCCGAGCTGGAAGTGATAGTCGAAGGGTAACTCCGCGTTGATGGACAGTTGCAGCACGGGCACGTCGGCGCGCGGGTACATGTGAGTGAGGACTGACCAGGTGCCGTGATCGATGCCCCAACTGTCTGAGTCGAGTCCCACGTACGTCGGCTCGACCACGTCAACGATCCGTTGGGCCAAGGCCGGGTCGCCGGGAGCGGGGTACTGAACGTCGAACAGGGGCTGTGGGAATCCGTAAAAGTCATGAATGGTGCGCGGGACTCGCATCGCGGTGACGGCCGTGATGTTCACGTACCAGTGCGCGGAGATAACCAGAATTGCTTTGGGGGTGGGCATGGACGAGGCGAACCTCGACCAAGAATCGGTATAGCGGTTCTGTTCGATGGCATTCATGGGACTGCCGTGACCGATGAAGGCGGCGGGCATCAGGGTGGTGGGCATCAGATCCCTCAGCGTAGCGGTGACACCTTCTCTCTCGACTTACAGCAGCGAGCGAGCCATCAGGGCGCCCTCGACCACGCCGACGATCTGGTCGACGCGAAGAGTGGCGTCAACTCGTAGGCCGAGTTCGTCCGACTCCAGTGGTTCCAAAGTGGCGTACTGGGACTGAAGCAGCGAGGCCGACATGTACTCGTGGTGTCGCGAGAGGACTCGCTCGCTTATGAGATTCACTGGCCCGTCCAACTCCACGAAGAATGCCGCGGGCACATACTCACGAAGCAGGTCCCGGTAGTCGCGTGTGAGCGCGGAGCACGCCGTCACGGTTCGGCGACCCGAGATCTCTGCGTCGCCCAGCTGCTCGCCTACCGCACGCAGCCAGGGCCACCGATCGTCGTCGTCCAGGGGTTCGCCCGACGCCATCTTGAGCACGTTGCTCTCGGAGTGCAGCGCGTCGGCCTCGAGAAACTCATCTCCCCATCGTTGCGCCATGGCGAGGGCGACGGTCGTCTTACCCGAGCCGGACACGCCCATCACGATCACGCACCGCGGTGGCGAGGGGTCCATCTGAATAATCCTAGGAAGACCTGGCGCTCGGGCGTCGTGCGTCGCGCGAGGGTGAACTCCTCACTACAGTGGCGATGGCGAGAGCCGATGTCACGTTATGACGATGTAACCGCACGAGGAGACAGAAGATGTCGAGAGATCCCTACGCAGAACTTCCCCCCGTCGCGTCCTTTGACCTGACGTCGGACGACGTCACTGATGGCCAGCCTCTTTCGATGGCCCAGGTCAGTGGGCTCATGGGAGCGGGTGGCGAGGACAAGTCGCCGCAACTGTCGTGGAGTGGCTTTCCCGCAGAGACCAAGAGTTTCGCGGTGACCGTGTACGACCCCGACGCGCCCACCGCGTCAGGCTTTTGGCACTGGGCCGTCGCCGACATTCCGGTCACGACGACGTCGCTGCCCTCGGGGGCCGGCGATGACGCGGGAAGCGGACTGCCCCCAGGCGCCGTCCAATTTTCCAACGATGCAGGCTCGAAGAGATATGTCGGTGCGGCGCCGCCCGCGGGGCACGGCGTTCACCACTACTACGCCGTGGTGCACGCACTCGACGTTGATCGGCTCGGTCTACCGAGCGACGCGTCGCCCGCGTACCTGGGGTTCAATCTCTTTATGCACTCCCTGGGACGGGCGATTCTGGTGGGGACGTACGAACAGAACTGACACGTCGATACCTTCTCGCGCGAGCTTCACACTGACGGTTCTGGGCTGCGCGGGGTCGACCTATGACGCGGACCTCCTGCACCCGTGCTCCAGCTACTTGTTGGAGTCGCCGCGGGCCGCGGTGATGCTGGACTGCGGTTTCGGTTCCTTCGCCTCCTATCTGGAGAACGCGCAAGCCAGACGCCTGGACGCCCTCTTTATCAGTCACGCTCACCACGACCATTCCTTTGACGTTGAGGCGTTGGTGACATTCTCCTCGGCGTGGCGTGACCGACCTCGCGTGGTGGCGTCGCGGGCGACGATTGGCGCACTGCAGTTCGATCTCGACTCCACCGACGCCGACGTGGTTGTCGTCGACGACGGAGACGAGATCGTTTTTGCGCAGTTTCGACTCGAGTTCTCCGCCACGACCCATCAGATGGCGACCCTGGCGACTCAAGTCTCGCTCGGCGGATGTCGCCTCGTCTATAGCAGTGACACGGGCCCGGGATGGTCTCCTCCGCCTACCTTTCACCGGGCGGAAATGGCACTTCTGGAGTCCACTCTCGAGCGGCGCGTGGCCTCCTCAACGCCCTTTCACCTCGACGCACAGGAAGCGGCCGACCTGGCTGGGCTTCTCGACGCCCGCACGACCGTGATCACGCACGTGCCACCTCACGAGAGCGGACGCGTTCGACTCGACTTGGCGAAACGGGCAGAACCGGGACGCGAATTCCTTTTGGCGACGACCGGACTACGTCTTTGCGTGGAGACGTCTTGAGACAACGGCTACAGGTAGTGCGGTGGGCGCTCGTCGAGGTTTCGACGGAGCAGCGATAACTCGCTCTTCAGTCGTTCGATCTCCTCACGCAGGGAACGAATGGTGACCTCGAGTTCTTTGACTCGTGCCTCGTCGTCCATTACGTAACACTTGCACAGAGATCAGGCGAAGAGGAACCGCGCCTGACGCCGTGGCTGGTTATGGCAAGGACGGTCACCCACCGCCAGGGTGACCCGGGGGAATCTCAACGTCACTAGAAGAACAGGCCGCGCGGGATCCGGTTGCGACCCTCCACGTGGCGTTGAGCCCGTGGGGGACGTGACACTCTGTCGGAAATGAACTTCTGTCGATCGTGCGGCTCCCGCGTCATCGCTCCGTACCGCACCGAGTGCCGCGTGGCAACGTCGCCGGACATCTCGGCCACGACGTCGTCTCTCGTCCCCATCGTGGTCGACTCGTCGCCACTTTCTCTACGATGGCGTCTTGATCACGATCTCCGTCGTCGTGCACTGAGGGTTGAAGCGTCGCCCTTTGTAGTGTGGGGCCAAGGAGGACGTCGTGGCGTACTGCCAGGTCTGTGGAGCCCAAGAGATAGACGGTCAGCGGAATTGCGCGTCCTGTGGCGCTCCGAGCTCCGCCGCGTCGTCGTTTTTGCCCCTCGCTCCGATGAGACCTATCGAGACGGTCGCCACGCAAGACATCGCCGGGTTCTGGTGGCGAGTCGGGGGCTTCGTCATCGACTCGATCATCCTGGCCGTCGTCATCAACCTTCCTCTTCGCCAGTCGAGTCTTTCGTTTTACACCGACGCGAGTATCCAGGTGGTGGCCGCTTTCGTGTACTTCGGACTGTTGGTGAACGTGGGGGGCGCGACCCCGGGTATGCGAATCTGTCGGATGCGCTGCGTAAGCGCTACCGGCTCAATGGCCACCGCGGCGCAGGCCTACACCCGTGCGCTGGTGTACTGCGCGCTGGTTCTGATTGCGAGTTTCTACCAACTTCACACCTACGCGCACCCGACTCCCGCCGAGACGCACCGGCTGGCTCGCCAGTTTGCCGTCTATCTTCTCCTCGTGGCCCCGCACTATCTCGACCTGCTGTGGGCGGCGTGGGACTCCAAACGTCAGACTCTCCACGACAAAGCGGCCGGCACGATCGTCGTGCGCAAAAGGATGGCCTAAGGAAACAGTCCGCGTAGCCGCGTCGCCTCGGCGATGCGTTCGACACCGACCAGGAGCGCCGTATCGCGCAGCGCGACGTTCAGCTGCAGATGGCGCTCCCAGATGGAGTCGAAGGCATCATGCATCGTCTTTTCGAGACGTTGATGGAAGAGATCGGTCTCCCACATGAAGCCCTGTAGGTCCTGGGCCCACTCGAAATATGACGCCACGACGCCCCCGGCGTTGGCCAGCACGTCGGGCACCACGGGGATGTTGCGGCTACTCAGGACCGCCGCACCGTCGCCGGTGGTGGGACCGTTGGCGGCCTCGACCATCATCGTCGCGGTCATCTTCTGGGCGACCTCTTCGGTGATGACTCCGCCCAACGCGGCCGGTATGGCGATGTCGCTCGGCAGTTCGAAGAGCTGGTCCGCGTGGATCTCTTCGGCTCCGGGGTATCCCATGATTGACTTGGCCTCGTCGAAGTGCAGGGTCATCTTTTCGGGATCGATGCCCTCGGGCACGTGGATGGCCCCGTGGATGTCGGCGAGGCCAACGACCTTCATGCCGCGCTCGCTGAGAAGCTTGACCAACGGAGCGCCGACTTTGCCGTACCCCTGGATGACGACCCGCTGCTCTTGGGGGGTGCGCTCGAGTTGTCGCAGTAGCGCCAGCGTGCAGATCGTCACGCCGAGTGACGTCGCCCCCGCGTGACCGAGCGTCCCGCCAATCGCCAGCGGCTTTCCGGTCACGACGCCGGGCGTGTTGTGCCCGCGGAGCATTGAGACGGTATCCATGATCCAACTCATCACCTGCGTGTCGGTGTTGATGTCGGGCGCGGGGATGTCGCGATCGGGACCGATCACCGGAGCGATTGAGAAGGCGTAGCGCCGGGTGAGTCGTTCGAGCTCGCCCCGCGAGAGAGCGGTGGGGTCGACCTTTACCCCGCCCTTCGCGCCACCGTAGGGAATGTTGACGACCGCGCACTTGATCGACATGTCAGCCGCCAGGGCCGCGATCTCGTCGACGTTGACGCTCGGATGAAATCGAATGCCGCCCTTGCCCGGGCCGCGTGAGGAGTTGTGCTGAATCCGCCACCCGGTGAACATGTTGACGTCGCCTGAGTCCATGCGCACCGGCACCGCGACTTCGAGGATGCGCTCGGGGGTGACGATGCGCGCGATCATTCCTTGGTCGAGGCCGAGCAGGTTCCCCGCCTTTTCAATCAGAGAGCTGATGCGTAGCCAGGGATTGAACTCGTCGGTTGCTTCGTGAGGACGCGTGACCACGTGTCACCAGCCTTTGTGATTGGTCGAAAGCGCCGTTGCTTTCATCTCTAGGTTACGTGCACGCCGAGGGTCTGTGGCGCCAAAGGGCCGACGTTCGCGGTCCGATACTGTGAGGTTGTCGTGAAGGGGGACCATGAAGATCACTACCAACCTGGGGTACGCCGGTGGGTTCAAAAAGGCCGTAGCCGAGGTCGCCGAGATGGAGAAGGCGGGACTCGATCTGGTCTGGGTCGCGGAGGCCTACGGATTCGACAGCCCCTCCCTGATGGGATACCTCGCGGCGAAGACCGAGACGGTGGAGATTGGCGCCGCCATCCTGCCGCTCTACACCCGCACCCCCACCTTGATCGCCATGACGGCCGCGGGTCTGGACACCCTCTCCGATGGACGATTTTCCCTGGGTCTGGGTGCGTCGGGCCCCCAAGTCATCGAGGGGTTTCACGGTGTTCCCTACACCACTCCCCTTGGACGCACACGCGAGATTATTGAGATCTGTCGCCACGTATGGCGTCGCGAAGCGCCCTTGGTGCACGAAGGCGCGAATTACACGCTGCCCCTCCCACCCGAGCGCGGCACCGGGCTCGGCAAGCCGCTCAAGATCATCGCTCATCCCCTGCGGGCTGAGATCCCGATCTGGGTGGCCTCGCTCGGTGAAAAGAACGTCGCCCTCACCGCCGAGATTGCCGATGGGTGGCTGCCCATCCTCTTCATTCCCGAGCGCGCCGCCGACGTCTGGGGTGGGGCTCTCGCCGAAGGCGCGAGCAAGCGCAAGGGCCTGGGCGAGCTCATGATTAGCGCCGGGGGAATCTTGGCCATTGGCGAAGGTGACGACGTTCGCCAGCTTCGAGAGTTCCAGCGCCCGATGGTGGCGCTCTACGTGGGTGGTATGGGCGCGAAGGGCAAGAACTTCTACAACGAGCTGGCCGTGCGGTACGGATTTGAAAAAGAGGCCGAGCTCGTTCAGGACCTCTATCTGTCGGGCAAGAAGAGAGAGGCCGAAGCGGCCGTGCCCGAGGAGTTTCTCGAACTGACCACCCTGTGTGGACCGGCCAGTTACGTCAAAGAACGCATTGCGGCCTACCGTGACGCCGGAGTCACGCATCTTCAGGTACAACCGATCCCGCTGGGCGACCAGAGCGCCGCGTCGCTGATCTCGACCGTCAAAGAGATGGCGTAATCGACCCCTTCCCTCTCGAGGAGCGCCTTCCCGGGGGAAGACTCACGCCCGTCATGCGCCACGGCGACACGGTGCGACGACCGGCCCAGCCCTGGAACGACGACGTACATCAGCTCCTGCGACACGTCCGTGAGCGCGGGTTCGTGCTCGCCCCCGAGCCCCGGGGTTTCGATGAGCACGGACGCGAGATTCTCAGTTACATCGAGGGCGATACGTCCGCCTCCGTAGTTCCCTGGCCGGGGCCGCTGTGGAGCGACGAGTTGCTCGCGAGCGTGGGGCGAACGGTCGCGGCCTATCACCGAGCCGTGGCCGACTTCACTCCCCGCGCCGGGGCCCGCTGGCAGTATCGGCCGCGTTCACTGGGGCCGGGCGAGATCATCTGTCATCACGACTTTGCGCCCTACAACGCCGTCTTTCGGGATCACCAGCTGCTCGGCATCATCGACTGGGATGGCGCCGGGCCCGGAACGATACAAGAGGAGATCGCGTTCCTCGCGTGGCAGTGGGTGCCCCTTGTTCCCGCTGATCTCAAGGAGCACGTTGGTTGCGACCCCCAAGTCGACGAAGGGGCGCGACTGCGGCTGCTTCTCGATAGTTATGGCCACAACGATCGAGCCGGGCTCATCGACGCGGTCGTGCAGCGCATTGAGATCTCGCGCTCGGGCATAGATGAGCGGGCCGCGGCCGGCGATCCGCCCTACGTAGCGCTGCGAGACGAGGGCTATACCCGAGGTATGGAGCGATCGATACGGTACTTATCGGAGCGAAACGGCTTTCTTCAGTCGGAGATCGAGTGAGTGCGACAGCCCGCTCGTCAGGACGCGCGTGTGGAGTCGCGTCCGCCCGACGCGAGCCACGCTTCGTACATGATGGCGTAGGCGCCGCCCAGAGCCAGGAGCTCTTCCGGCGTGCCCATCTCCACGATGCCACCGTCGTCAATGACCACGATGCGATCCGCCCGCTGGGCGGTGGTGAGACGGTGGGCAATAAGGATCGCTGATCTTCCTTCGAGAAGTCGATCGAGGGCCCGTTCGATGACGGTTTCGCTCTGCAAGTCCAGAGATGAGGTCGCCTCGTCCAAGATGAGCACGCGCGGTCGGGCGAGGAACGCTCGCGCCAAGGCGAGTTGCTGTCGTTCGCCAGCCGAGAGCGTCTGACCGCGTTCGTGCACTTCGGTGTCGAGTCCTTGGGGGAGTCGCTCCACCAGATCGCGCAGTCCGACCACGTCGACGGCCGTGTTGATGTCGTCCTCGGTGGCTTGAGGGTGACCAAAGGCCAAGTTGGTGCGAATGGACCCGGCGAAGAGGAAGGGTTCCTGGGGCACGACGCCCAACTGTGAGCGCAGCGAGCGCAAAGTGACTGTCTTGACGTCAATGCCGTCTAAGAGAACACGACCTGCCGTCGGGTCGTAGAAGCGGTTGGCGAGCTTGGCCATGGTCGATTTGCCGGCGCCGGTCGGTCCGACGAAGGCAACGGACTCTCCCGGCGAGATCTCGAGATTGACGTCGTGCAAGACCAACTCGTCGCTCAGATACCCAAAGTCGACGTGCTCAAAGGTGATGCGACCTTCAATGGTCGCCAGATCCGGCGCGTCTGGCAGCTCGTCCACCGAGGGCGTCGTACTCAGCAGTTCACGCAACCGAATGACCGATGATCGTCCCTGTTGCAACGTGGTGTACTGCTGGACGAGTAGTTGAATGGGGGCGAAGAAGCGGTTGAGGTACAGGAAGAAAAGGATGAGTTCGGCTACGTTGAGTTGGTGGTTGAGTACCATGTGGCCGCCAATGCCCAGCAGCATGGCCTGGCCCAAAATGCCGATCATCAAGGTGGAGGGACCGTAGATGGCATTGACCCGCCCGGTGTAGGTGTTGGCGTCGCGATAGGCGCCTACCACGTGTCGGTGGTTGCGGATGTTTCGCCGCTGGCGATTGTTGGCCGTCACCACCCGAATGCCGTACAGCGACTCCGAGAGGTCGGCCAAGACGGTGGCGATGCGATCGCGGGCGAGAAGGTAGCCCTTCTCTGACGCGTGGTGGTACCAGATGGAGAAGACGACCAGCAGCGGCACGATGAGGAGCACGGTCCAGGCGGCCAGCACGACGTTGGTGAGGAACAACACGACCGTGATGACGACCATGGTGAGACCTTGAAGCGCGAACTGGCTTATACCGTCTTGGATCAGTTGCTGGAGATTCTCGATGTCGCTCGTCATACGGCTCATCAAGACGCCCGCTTTTTCTTCGGTGAAGAAATCGAGGCTTAGTCGCTGGAACTGGGTGAAGACCCGAATTCGCAGGTCGTGCATGATTCGCGAGGAGAGCTTGCCGGTCACGTCAACTTGTTGACGCTGAAAGTAGACGCTGACGAAGGCGAGGGCCAGATAGATCAGCGCGCAGATCGCGATGACGCTCAAACTCTTGTGACGTTCCATCCCGTGGCGGATGGCGTACTCGGTCAGGAGCGGACCCGCTTGCAGAGTGAGGCTGATCACAATGACCAGGGCTGATCCGGCGACGACCCACTTAGGGTACGCGCGAAGCATCTTGGGCAGGGTCAGGCGCTCGCGTTCCTTCTCGCTCGGTAGTTGCGTGAAATGAACGTCCGACTTGGGGTGGACGGGCTCGCTGGCGAGCAGCTTCGTCGCCTCGTCCATTAGCTCTTCGGGAATACCGCCAAAGGGCAATCCCGCGCGTCCGCTGGCCGAGGACGCGCTGACGAATCCTCCGCCGCCCCCAAATCCGCCCAGCACTAGGTCCCCTCCCCGGAGGTGGTTTGGGCCAGAATCTCGGAGTACAACGGCTCGTTCTCGAGTAGCTCCTCGTGAGTGCCGCTCGCGATGACGTGTCCCTCGTCCAGTACCAGGACGCGGCTGGCCAGGGCGATGGTGGAGATGCGGTGAGCGATGACGATGGTCGTGCGCTGGGTTAAGAGTCCGCGCAAGGCTTCGTAGATGCCGGACTCGACGTGGACGTCGATCGCGCTGGTGGCGTCGTCCAGGATCAAGATGGGCGGGTTGAGAAGAAGCGTTCGCGCAATGGCGATGCGCTGACGCTGTCCTCCTGACAAGGTGTAGCCGCGCTCACCCACCACGGTGTCGTAGCCCTCGGGCAGTCGAACGATGAACTCATCCGCGTTGGCGGCGCGGGCCGCGGCCTCGATGTCTTCCAGGGAGGCGTCAGGCCGCCCGTAGGCGATGTTGTCGCGAATGGAGATAGAGAAGAGAAACGGCTCGTCGAGCACCACGCCGACGTTCTCGCGCAACGAGGTGAGGGTCACGTCGCGGATGTCCTGGGTGTCGATGGTAATGGCACCGTCGCTGACGTCGTAGAAACGCGTCAGGAGGCGCGCGACGGTGGACTTTCCCGAACCGGTTCTCCCCACGATGGCTACCGTCTCACCGGGGACAATGTGAGCGTCAAAGTCGCGCAGGATCTCGGCGCCGTTGTCGTAGGTGAAAGTCACGTGATTGAAGTCAATGGCCCCTCGCACGTCGACGAGGTCATAGGCCCCCGGTCGATCGACGATCTCGGGGCTCTCGTCAAGGATCTCGAAGATGCGTCCGGCGCTGGCTTTCGCGCGCTGACCCATCATGACCAGCTGGCCGAGCATCATGAAAGGGGCTTGGAGCATCAAGAGATACAAGCTGAAGGCGAGTATCTGCGGGTAGGCGAGGTCGCCGTGGATCACCATCCACCCGCCGCAGAGCAGGACGAGTGCGAGTCCGAGCTGAGGCAGGTTCTGCACCCAGGGCGACCAGACCGCGCGGATGTTGGCGTCTTTGATGTACGCCCAGGCGACGCCTTCTGCGGCGTCGGCCAGGCGGTTGACTTCGGCTTCTTCTTGGGCGAAGGACTTCACGACTCGCACACCGTTGACGTTCTCGTCCACCACGGTGGCGACCTCGGCCAGGCGCGCCTGGGTAATCCAGGAGATCGGGAACATGACGCGGCGCATCTTGATGCCGACGACATAGAGGATGGGCATGACGATCATGGAGATCAAGGCCAGCGCCCAGTTAATGCTGAGCATGAATCCAAACGCGACGACGCCGATGAAGCACTGCACGATGATGAGCGGAGCAAAGATCGAGTACATCTGGACGCTGCGAATGTCACTGTTGGCCCGACTGATGAGTTGACCAGACTGAACGCGGTCGTAGAAACTGAACGAGAGCCACGTCAGGTGCTCGTAGATGAGAGTGCGCAGGTCGGCCTCCACGTTGTAGGCCGTGCTGTAGAGGAACTGTCGGGAGATGATGCCCGCCGCGCCCGCGAGGAGGCCCACGATGACGATGGAAATGACGTCGCCGTGAAGAGACCACGTGTGGCGAACAAACGTGTGGTCAATGTCGTTGCTCAACATGTTGGGCACGAGAACTTGGAAGATCAGGCTCACAAAGGAGAGAACGATCGCCGTGATGAAGGTTCCGCGGTGAGACTGAATGACCGGTAGCACTCGGCGCCACCAGGAGAGATTTTGATCCCGCGAGATCTCGTGGCGCGGACCGGGGTACTTAGAGGTGACCCCGCCTAGGGGGTTGGCGGGGCCTCCCAAAGTGTCTTTTTCGACCTCTCCGGCTCGCACAAAACGATCAGAGAGGGAAAACGACACTCACCAATGTTACCAACCTCGTGTCACCACCCGACCAGGAGGGTGTCGCTCTGTCTCAGTTCGGTGGTGCATCAAACAGCGCCAGTTCATCAGCGTCGGGTGCTTCAAAGGTTGCGGTCCAACCGTCTAAGTGTGCGCGGCTGATCGGGTGGCTGTCCCACGGAGGCACGAGTTGCGTACGTCGATGCGGCGCCAGAGCTCATCGTGGGGTGCGTCGAGGTAGTGGAGTTCGACGCCTACGCCAAGGTCACGCGCCGCCGCTCGGAACTCATCACGTTCGCTTCGTCCCCAAAGCCCAAAGTCGAGAACCACGCTCAGGCCGAGCTTCAAAACCTCTTGAGCCAGGTGCCACAGTTCTCTCTCCAATTTCGTCTGGGTGGGCTCATCCCAGGGGCTGGTGCCGAGGGCAAAGAGCCACTCATCCTTGGTGAGGCGTACGGCACTTCTACTCGCGGCCAACTCCCTTGCGAGCGTGGTCTTCCCGGCTCCTGGAAGCCCGCAGGTGAGAATCAGACGGGCCTCGTTCATCGTGTGTTAGTCAAGCAGATCCTCGCCATGGTCGAACAACTGCGAAGCAACCATCGCCGCCGAAACTCTCACAGGACGCGAGAAGAGAAGCGAGTGAAACCTGCGTTACGATGCGACGATGCCGCTCACGCCGGATGAGTACTTCGAGAACGCGACCTCGCTCTCGCACGACCAAGAGGCGCGCGCTCTCTCCGCTCTAGCCGCGTGGGAGCCCTTTCCCTTTGAGACGGAAGGACTTCGGGTCAGGAGCTTGCGTCGGCCCGACGTTCCTGAAACGCCCCGGCACGATGAAGATCCGGCCACCTGTCGTGGATGTGCCGCGAAGGATGGTCATCCAGTCTGGCAAAACGAGGAGTGGCGCCTCATCGCTTTGTCCGAACCCTCGGGGGCACCTCTGATTTTGATGCTCTTGCCCAAGGGGCACTTCGATCTCGGTAACTTACCCGACGACTTGGCCGCGCAGCTTGGTCAGATCGTCGTTCACGTGGGCCGCGCGATCGAGTCACTTGATCACATCGCTCGCGCTCACGTCGCTCGCTTCGGCGACGGGGGAGCGCACCTGCACGTCTTCTTTTTCGCTCGTCCCGAAGGTTTTATTCAGCTACGCGGGAACTTTTTGATGACGTGGGACGACCTCTTGGCCCCGGTGCCGCGCGACGTTCGTGACGCGGACGCCGCCCACGTCGGAGAGCTTCTGGCCGCATCCTTTGGTGGCACGACCAGCGCGTAGCGAGGTTCCGCGATCTAGTCTGACGTCGTGGATTCCCTGATCGTCGTTGAACATCCCATCGTCGCGGACAAAGTGCGCCAGTTACGCGACGTGCGCACGTCGAACGCCGACTTCTTGCGTTTGGCTGGCGAGATCTCTCGCTTTGTCGCCTACGAGGCTTTTCGTACAACCCCGCTGACCGACACCACGGTCGACACCCCGGTCATGAAGAACGCGCCGGCCCAGCGAATCGACAGCGAGTATCTGATTGTGCCGATCCTGCGCGCGGGACTGGGCATGAGTCCGGCCATCCAGGAAGTGCTGCCGATTCATCGAGTCTGCCTGGTGGGACTGCGACGAAACGAGCACACGCTGCAGCCCGACGTGTACCTGGATGGACTCCCCGACACCTTGGAGGGAGCGCAGGTGGTGATCTGTGACCCGATGCTCGCGACCGGCGGCTCGTTGGATCGCGTCCTCGACATGCTGGAAGGCAAAGGGGCTCGCGAGATCACGGTGCTGTGTCTGATCGCGGCCCAGCCGGGCGTCGACGTGGTGGTCGCCCGTCATCCCGGCGTGCGCATCGTCGCGGCCGCCCTAGATGCCCAACTCAATGACGTGGGCTACATCACCCCGGGCCTCGGTGACGCCGGCGACCGCTTGTTTGGACCACCGGCGCACTGACCTAGAGGCCGATGTCCTCGTTCCACAGCTCGGGGTGCTCCGCGATGAAATCCGCAAGCAACGTCACACAGCTCGGATCATCCAGCAGAACGATCTCCACCCCGAGTTCGCCGAGCCAATCGTGACCGCCGTGAAAGTTCTCGCTCTCGCCGATCACCACCGCCCCGATGTTGAACTGTCGCACGAGACCTGAGCAGTACCAACACGGCGAGAGCGTCGTCACCATGACGCACTCGGGGTAGTCACGTCGGCGACCGGCTCGACGAAACGCGTCGGTCTCGGCGTGCACCGAGGCGTCGTTCTCTTGCACTCGTCGGTTGTGGCCGGCCCCGAGCAGGGTTCCGTCGCGGAGAAAGAGCGCGGCGCCGATGGGGATGCCGCCTTCGTCGAGGCCGAGCGTCGCCTCGTGGTAGGCGGTGGTCAGCATCGCGCGAGCGAGTGAGATATCGAGCGGCCGGTCTGTGTGGGTCATGGGGATAAGTATGCTCCCATCGGTGAACCGAGGAACCTACGCCGTCGACATTGGCACCCAGCAGATCGAGTTGCCGATCGTCTCGCTCAACGAGAACCTGGCCCTGGCTCTGCTCATCACTGTGGACGTGGGTGTCACCTTTATGGAGCGGGCCGGAAAGGAACTGGCGGAGGTCCTGTCGCCTTACGAAGTGGACGTCATCGCGACGGTCGCGACTATGGGTATCCCGCTCGCGGTGGAGGTCACCCGCCATCTTGGGCTTGATCGTTACGTCGTCTTGCACAAGACCCCCAAGATTCACTTGGCCGACGCCATCAGCGAGCCCGTTCGCTCCATCACCACCGACGCCGAGCAGCGACTGCTCTTTGACCGCGCGCGCATCGAAGACGTGCGCGGCAAACGAGTGGCCATTGTGGACGACGTGATCTCAACCGGTGCCTCGACCGGCGCGACGCTGCGCCTGTTACGCGGTGTCGGGGCGGAGGTCGTGGCCATCGGGACGCTGGTCACTGAAGCCGGACTGTGGCGCGCCGCCCTCGGAGACGACGCCGCCATGGTGCGCGCTCTGGGATCAATTCCGGTGTTTCGACCTGATGGTTCGGGGGGACTGGTCGAGGACTGGAACGGCTAGACAGCAAAAGTGCCGGGCCAATGGAGTCGAAGGGTTCCCACGCTCCCTGGGCGCGCCGTCCACGCATCTCTTCGGTTGCGGGCGCCGCCAACCTGATTTCCTGTCACTTCGCCCCACCCTCGTCGTAGTTCCGACGCTCGCTTTGTTGCCACTGGTCGAAGTGCTCTTCGTAATCGGGATCGTGCATCCGCATGAATCCGTAGAGCGGGAAGATAAACCAGGGAAGTTTTCTCAACCAAGAAGGCGCTGCCTGCTGGTGGTACGCGTGTCGAATAGCCCTTCGTTGTCGGGCGACGTCGGATCGAGTCGTCGATAGCGGGCCAAACTTGAGGCCCAGCGGGTCATTCGACGACACGGATTTAGCGACTTTACCGTCGCCCGCTGTGGTGCTCGACTGGCCCTCTTCACTGGGAGTTTGGGCAACCTCGCTCACCTCAAGTCTCCTTGATCGAGTCTTATCGCGCTAACTGACAGAGACGTTACGACGAACGAGCCAATGAACAATTTCGCGCACGCAGAAATCTGAACAGCCCTGCCCGCCTAACGGGTCATTCGACGCATTTTGGAGGTTTCTACGAGGTGGGTTCAAGTTCCCTCTGACGCTGCACCTGCTTTTTGACCGTTCCCGTCGCCTTTTCGAGCACGAAGTACACCAGAGCCGCGATGAGAATGCCCGTCGGAACGGAGAAGTCTGCGCCGCCGTACCATCCCGCGCTGCACGCCCCGTGCACCAGCGAGCCGGCGCAGGCTCCGCCGTAGTGATTGGAGACGGGAGTCATCCAATGGAAGGGAAAGTTAACTGGCGGCGGCGCCTTGGAGAAGGCCAGGGTGGCGCACACGAGCCCCACCACGAAGGCGATGATGCCGTTCCAGTTCACCCCGCTCTTTCCGGCGTAGTAAAGACTGCCCGAGTCGCGCCGCTGGAGCTCCGCCGCGTTGTAGCGGTACTTGCGCAGCAGCCAGTCGACGATCATGATGCCGAACCACGGGGCAATCCAGACGATGATGACCCCGACGAACTCCTTCATGTAGAGCGAGAACGTCGATTGAAACTCCGCGTAGATCGTCAGCCCACAGGCCAGCACCGAGTCCAAGATGACGGCCTGGTAACGCTTGAGTCGCAGGCCCATGGCTTGCAAGGAAACGCCGGAGGAGTAGAGGTCGAGGGAGTTGATGCCAAAAAGTTGCACGATGGCGAACAGCAAGAAGAGGACGATGACCCAGCTGGGGATGAAGCTCTGTCCGTGAAGGGCCTCAAAGGGATTGGCCCCGTTCCAGGCGGCCGACTGAGCCTTATCGGAAAGAAACGTATAGGTCGCGGCGCCCAGCACCATCATGAAGATCTCGGGGATTGCGGTGCTGACGAAGATCCAGCCAACGATGGAACCCTTGCTGGCGTTTCGAGGAAGATAGCGCGTGTAGTCATTGCCGCATTCGGTCCAGCCCAGCCCCGAGAGCGCAATGGTAAAGGCAATCCCCGCGGTGTACAGCTCCCATCCGCCGCCGAATCCCTTGAAACTCGCCGAGCCGTGCTTCAAGTCATAGATGGCGAAAAGGACGAAGATCGCCCCGAAGGGGATGATCAACGCGCGCAGCACCTTCACCATGGTCGCGTGACCGAAGTAGGGCATCACGGCCTGGATGGCCGCGGCCAGGATGATGAAGATCACTTTGAGTGGACTAGAGACGTGTACGCCCGCCATTTGGAACAAGACGATGGCGGCACCGACGATGAGGATGAGCCCTTCCGTCTCAAAGCCCAGCTGGGTAATCCAGTTGAAGAAGCTGACCAGGCGAGAACCTTGCGTGCCGAACGGCGCCCGAGAGATCGTGAACGCCGTCGTGCCGGTCTCGGGACCCTGCAGTGAGGCGAGGCCAAGCAACAAGAACGAGAGGTTGCCAATAATGATGATGCTGAGAGCGGTATAGAAGCTGAAGCCGAAGCCCATGAGCAACGCGCCGTAGATGAAGTACTCCACATTGATCGCCGACCCAGCCCACAAAGCGCCGATGTTTCGCGGCGTGGCCCAGCGTTCGGACTCAGGGACAAAGTCAATGCCGCGCTGCTCGATATGAAAGGCCGGGTCGCCCGGCGAACCGTCGTGTGAGTCAATGGTCGATGCCACTGGTGTGATCCTCCCTACTAGAAATTTCTCATCAAAGGGCCCCGTGAGGCGCTGGTCGTCCGAGACAGTATGGCCGATGTGAAATCTTGGTGACGGGAAAAGTACTCCGATTTCTCTTTTCGGTAACAAAACATCTTTTAGCGGCTTCTTACCCTGCTCCAAGGGCCGCCACACATCGGCACGCCAAACTGCCTGAGGTTGATGTGGTGAGGAGAGAGAAGAGTCCAATGCTCTGCCTGGTAAGCACTTTTCTGCTCGCGACAGTTAACCTCGGGGCTACGGCATCCCCTTTAAGCGAGTCCGCTTAAGCGCCGCATTTTTTCAGGACCCAGGCGGCCCCTCCCTTCCGCCTGGGTCCTGAAAACACCTCGAAAAGGTTCCCTGAACTACTTCTCACAATCAGGGCTTTCTGTACTGGCAAGTAATCAAACTCTTGCTAAGTTTCGCCCAGTGGAGAAACCCAAGGGGGGGTTCTCCGGGGGAAAGCAGGAAAGATGTCGCCAACGCTCGATCGTCGTTCGTTTCTCACTCACTCAGCAGCCACCATCGGTGGTGTCGCGATGGCCGGTTCGGTAGTTGACGGACTGCTCGCCAACGTTGCCGGGGCCGCGGTCGGTGTCGCGAAGGGTAAGCCCAAGTTGGGCGGCGTTCTCAACGTCGGCACCCTCTCGGACGTTCCGAATTACCACATATTTAACGGCTCATCTGGGAAGTTGGACGACTCGGGCTTCTGCGTCGCCAACGCGCTCTATGACCCGCTGTTCGTGATGTCTGCCGACGGCAAGCGGGTGCTGCCCATGCTGGCGGTCTCGGCGAAGCCGAACGCGAACTACACGGTCTGGACCATTGCCCTCCGTCACGGCGTGCAGTTTCACGACGGCACCAACTTCGACGCCTCGGTGGTGGTGGCCAACTACACGGCGGCGGCCGCCAACGCCACGGTGGGTCTCGCGATCCAGCCCATCATCGCCTCGGTGAAGGAGGTCAACTCCTACACCGTGGAATACAACATGGTGGTGCCCTTTGCGGCATTTCCCATCAGCCTCTCCGAACAGCAGATCGCCTATATGGCGGCACCCTCGGCCCTCGGAAACACCTACGCTGGCAAGCCGATCGGCACTGGACCCTTCAAGTTCAAGTCGTGGAACGTCGGCGTGGAGTCGCAGTTCACGAAGAACAAGAAGTACTGGCGCAAAGACGCCGCCGGTCGACGCCTGCCGTACCTGGACGGCATCAACTTCAAGACCATCGTGGACTCGGCCTCGCGTAACGAGGCCTTGCAGTCCGGAACGGTCGACATGATCCTCCAAGAGACGGGCGTCCAGATCAAGCAACTGAAGAAGATGTCGGGCGTGTCGGTCATCACCAGCGAGACCGAGCCGCTTGACCCTCCGATCAACTGTCTGATCCTGAACACCACTGGCACCTTGAACCAGTACTTCTGCTGGGCCAACGAGTTCGCCTCGGTCGGCGTGCCCGGAGCTCTTCCCTACATTGAGAAGGGTGAGGCCGTCCCCACGGCGGTGCAAGACGCGGACTGGCTGGGAACCCTTGGGGCAGTGAACCCCTCGACTCTGCAGTGGGACACCACCTTGAAGCCCGTGTTGAATGACGTCACGATCCGCCAAGCGTGCGCCATGGCGATCAACCGCTCGACCTACTTCAAGCTCATTGACGGTTCGGTGGGTTCGGTTGCTGACGGTCTCTATCGAAAGTCGTCGCCGTTCTACACGAGCCCGAACTACCCGTCCTACAACCCCACCAAGGCCAAGGCTCTGGTCCAGGCGTACATGACGGCGAACAAGGTCACCAGCGTGAGCATTGTCATCGACATCTTGCAGGACGACTCCACCGCCCAGCAGGCGTACTCGTTCTTCGAGAGCCAGTTGGGGGCCATTGGCATCAAGACGACTCCACGACCGCTCGTGCAGAGCACCTTGATCAACAACGTGATCTACGGACAGTACGACTGCGCCACGTGGAATCAGTTCGGTGGCGTGGACCCGTCGCTCAACTACGTGTGGTTCCTGTCCCTCTCGGCTACCGCGCTCCCCGGCTGCGGGAGGTCTTGGACTGACGGCTCTGCCCGCCGGAACGAACTTCGCGGGCGCCGTGAACTTTGCCCACCAAGCCGACCCGGTGGTCGAGGACGCGATGCTCTCGGCTCTCGGGTCAAGGCCCGGTTCCGCGGCGGAGGTTCGCGGATGGCGCACGGTGAACGACCAGTTCGCGAAGGACATCCCCTATCTGTGGCTGGACCAGTTGATCAACGCGTGGGCCGCGCGCAGCAACGTGCAGAACTGGGCCTACGGCACCGCGGCCGACGGCACTACGCGGTGCTTGAGCCCCGATGGTGGCTCGGCCCGTTGGGACCAGATCTGGCTGTCGTAACGATTTAAATTGGGATGTTCGGTGATCGGGCGGGGGCAACCTCGCCCGATTGTTGCGCCTGGTCGGCCGACACCACGCCCGGCACGCCACGCCACCAGTAGAGGGTGGAGAAGGCGAAGAGCGCGGAGACGATAGCGATGACGGTAAAGGGCAGTCCTACGTTGACCGTGAAAAGAAAGCCCGCCACTCCCGCCGCCGCGGCGAGCGAGGCGGTGTTGGACATGGCGAAGAGACTCTGGCGTCGTGACAGCTCGCGGCTCGCGGCCCCTTGGCTCATGAGCGAGGAGATGGACGGCAGCGACAGCGCGGTGCCGACGGACTCGAGGGAACCCAGACCCAGGATCACGTCATTGCTATGGATGTGGGGATAGAGAGCGAGAAAGAACGCTCCGTTAAGAAGCCCCAAGAGCGCCACGGTCCGACGGTTCGCGTGATCGGCGAGCCATCCACCGAATCGCGAGAGGACGACCCAGGGGAGACCGAAGAAGGTCCAACTCAATCGGATCTGGAGAGTGCTGGCGTGGTGCGCGTGCATCAGGAGTGTCCAACAGGCCTCGTACACACCCACCGCGAGTCCCGATGCGCTGGTCGCGACGAGGGCTCCGGTCAGGCGTCGACCCCACTGCAACTTAGGCAGCGGCGTAGGGTCGTACGCACGATCGCCGAGGTTGGTCTGGCTGGCCACGACGGCGGCGAGGAGGCTCACGATGCCCGCGATGAAGAACGCCCAACCCAGGTCGTGCACCGAGGCAGCGACGCCCGCCAGTGGCCCGAGGGCAAGTCCGAAGATTTGCGCAGCGAGAATGCGCGACACGGCTCGGCCTCGCTGCGCTTCGGGGAAGAGCGAGGCGACCGCCGACATCGAGGCCACTTCGATCGCGCCGGCCGACGCCCCTTGCACGCAGCGCGTGAGGGCGAACCACGGAGCCGAGATGTGCAGGAGAAAGGTCATGCTGGCGAGGCCGTACGTGATGAGACTGAGGACGAGAAGACGCCGGCGACCGAACTTGTCGGCCAGATGACCAAAGGCGAACTGTGTGGCGATGCCGGCCACGAAGAACGAGGCCATCACCAGCCCAATCACGGTCGGCGTGCCGTCGCGGTGCTCTAAAAAGAGGGGGAGGAGAGGGAGTCCGAGGGTCGCGCCCATCCACTGAAGACCGACGATGACGGTGAGACGGCGCAAAGTCTGTTGTGCACTGCTCTGTGCCATAGGTCCACGCTACTGGCGACGAACGTGACGATCGGTTGACTAGAAGGTGTGGCACTCCCACAGAATGAGCACGCCGAGCGCGACGTAGACGAAGGGGATGACGTCGGGAGCGTGACGGCGCCCCCACACCACGACGGTGGGATGACGAGCCAAGCGCTGTGCGCTGAGGAGAAAGACGACCTCCAAGAGGGCGAAGACTGCGCCCACCACGAGTCCGTGAGTGACGCCGTTCGCCCGGAGCAAGGGAATCCACACCGCCAGATTGTCGCCACCGAGGGCGAGCGTGACGGCGAACGTGGTGATTCCACCTCGTCGATACTGCTCGCGCGGAATATCGCGATGACGCCACGCGTGAACAGCGAAGGCGAAGGGCGCGAGGCAGAGGACGCCAATCCAACGAAGGGGAATCGGCGCGAGGACCACTCCGAGAGCCGCCGCCGCCGCGAGCAACAGAGCCATGGCGAAGGCCTGGGCCCACGAGACCCGGCGAAATCGCTGGGGATCGGTGACGACGAGTTGCGCGGCGAACGCGAAGAAGTTGTCGAACATGGTGCCGACAAATGCCAGCGTCGCCACGACCACGACGCCGATGATCGTATGCACCCGCTGACCTTACTTGCTGGTAGGACTTGAGGAAAAAGTCGAGCAGTAGGCTTCACGCGATGGATCGTCACGTATTACCCCCCAGCGCTGAGCACTTGGCGCACGCGCGCGAAGTCGTCGCCCACTACCTGACGCCTACACCTACCGTCACCATCTCGGTGCGCGGACGAGACGTGTTCGCAAAGTTAGAGAGCCTTCAGGTCACCGGCAGCTTCAAAGTTCGCGGAGCTCTGGCCGCTATTGACGCGGCCCACCGTGACGATCCGTCGGGGGCGGTCATTACCGCGTCCGCCGGTAACCATGGCCTAGGCATCGCTCACGCCGCGACACTATTGAAGGTGGGGGCGACCGTCGTGGTACCCGAGAACGCGTCGATCGCCAAAGTGAAGAAACTCGCCACCTACGACATCGAGCTCATTCAGTTTGGCTCGTCCTACGACGACGCACAGGCCCACGCGCTCGAACTGGCTGAGACCAGGTCGATTCGATTTATTTCGCCGTTCAACGACACTGACGTGATCGCGGGTCAGTCGACGGTCTTTGACGAGATGCTCAGCCAGGCGCCCTCGCTGGAGCACATCGTGGTTCAAGTTGGCGGCGGCGGGCTCATGTCAGGCACCCTTCTCTCGCGTGAGGCGCACGGGCGTTCGGACATACGCGTCTCGGGAGTTCAGCCCCAGGAGAGTGCGGCCCTCTATCACGTTCTTCGCGGTGCGCGCATGAGTGACGTGGTCCACGGTTCGACCATCGCTGATGGACTGGCCGGCGGCGGCGACGACGGAGCGGTTACCAACGAACTCATCGCCAAAGCGGGTGTGGAGCTAGTACTCGTACCTGAGATAGAGATTCGCCGCGCGGTTCGCGAGATCGCCGAGACGTCGGGGCTCGTCGTGGAGGGTTCGGGCGCCGCCTCCTTCGCCGCGATCGCGGCGAATCACATCGATGACACGACCTCGCAGATTGGCTTCATTGCGAGCGGTCGAAACATCTCCCACGAACTCTTCGTGGAGCTCTTGAGCGAACCACTCGTCTAAGCCCGACACCCAAAAGACGTAGGGTAGGACGATGGCACAGAAGCGCATCATGGGCCTTGCGCTGGCCATCGTCGCTCTCGCCCTGACCGTCACGGGCGTGGTCATTGCGGCCACGGACTCCAACCCGGGCGGCCTTATCAAAGATCCCCTGGCACTCCACGGCTACCCACCTTCATCGGCCGACCTGGCGGTCACGGTGTCCACGGGGGCGAACGTGAGCGTCACCGCCACGCTGAACGTGAACTTTAAGACGGGTCGCATCGCGGCACTCGTGCACTTTCCTTTGGTCATTGCCACCGCGTCAGAAAACCTCATCTTCGCGGATAACAAGCTCTACGCGCGCTCGGCCGAGGTAGCGAACGGTCCGTGGCTCGAGGCCAAGGTGACGACCCCCAACCTCTTTGGAGCGTCGCTCGAGCTGACCAAGCCGGACATCGATCTCATCACGGGCTTTCACAAGGAGGTGTCGACGAGCGGGTACTTGACCACGTACGTGTTCACCCGCGACGACGTTCCCATGACGAGCGTGGCTGGTTCTTCGACCGCCTACTCCCGGCTCGGGTACCTCCGCTGGACGATCACCGTGGGGAGTGAAGGGGAAGTGGAGGCCAGCACCGTGGTGGAAAGGACTCGCCACGCCACGACGAGCCTGAGCGTGACGGTGCTCTCCTATAACCAACCGGCCCGTATCGACGTTCCCTCGGCGGCCATCACACAACCACTCTCTACCTCAATGCTCGCCAAGTTGCTCAAGAGCGTGAACTTCTCGTCGGTCCTCATTCCCAGTGGGGTTCGCTCCTTGGGCCAGTCCACCATTAGTTAGCTACTCAGTGAGTGCCCCGCCCGAGTCTCGAGTTCCGGCGAACGTCGCGGTCTTTGTCTGCGCGGGTTTGTACATTCCACTGTCGGATCGCCTGGTGGTGGGGCCGCGCTGGATTCTGCCCGCCCTCGTCGTGCTCTTGTTCATCCCACTCACTATTCGCCGGCATCGTCGTCCTGACGACGCGAAGTGGATCCATCGATTGGCGGTGTCGCTCGTTGCCGTGATCACGATTGCCAACGTCATCTCGGTGATCCTGCTCATCCATCGCGTGTTCTACGGATCTCACGTAGATGGGACCGGCCTGCTCTACTCCGCCGCTTCGATCTGGGCAACCAACGTCATCGTGTTTGGACTGTGGTTTTGGGAGCTCGATCGCGGAGGCCCTCACGTTCGGGTCGGACCTGATCGCAGTCTGCCCGACCTGCAGTTTCCCCAGATGACCGTGCCGGCGCACGGGCCGAACGACTGGCATCCGCGGTTCTTCGACTATCTCTATACGTCACTGGCGAACGGTACGAGCTTCGCTCCGGCCGACGCCATGCCCCTCACCTTTTATATGAAGGCGCTCTTCGCCGCCGAAGCGTTGATCTCCTTCGTCACTATCGCCATCGTCGCGGGAGAAGCGATCAACATTCTTCGCTAGGTGAGGAGCCGTTCGAGCCAACGGCCCGCTCGGCTTTCGCGTTGGGTGCGCGCCTCCACGCGATCGGCCCAGCTGGCAGCTCCGAGAGCCGCATTAATGCCGAGCCAGCGGAACGGCTCGAACTCCCAGGCTTTGCTGTGATGCTGAACAAAGGGCAGTGTGGTGTAGTCCGTCGCTACACCCGGCGCGGTGAGGAGGTCGGCCAGGGCGTTCGCCGCGACGTAGCTCAACACCACGCCGTCACCGGTGTAACCGCCGGCGCTCGCGAGTCCGCTGTCGTAGTCCACGAGGACCGAGGGGGACTGGTCGCGCGCCATGGCGAGCGGACCACCCCAGCGGTAGGCGACCTCACCTTCAAGGCGGGGGAAGAGTTCGCGGAGCGTGGCCTCGAGCAAAGCGAAGACCTTGGGGTTGTGGTCGAAACGGGGCTCGACCGTGGAGCCAAAGTGATAGGGCGCGCCACGGCCACCGAAGGCGATCCGATCATCGCCCGTGCGTTGTCCATAGATGATGAGGTGACGGTCATCGGCGAAGGTCTCGTAGTGGCCAAATCCCGCCTCGTCCCAGAAGCCCTGAGGTTGAGGCTCACTGGCGATCATGAGGGAGAAGAGCGGGGCCACGCTGCGCCGTTGACCAGCCAGAGTCGGGGTAAAGCCCTCGGTCGCTCGCACCACGAATCGAGCGTGCACGCTGCCACCCGCCGTCGCGGCCTCGGCCGCCGTTGTGCCGCGCGATCCCGCGATCCGGCTCACCGGAGAGTTCTCGTAGATCTGGACTCCGAGTCGCTCGTTCACCTCGGCCAAACCCCGCACCAACCGGGCCGGGTGAAGGCGCGCGCAGTGTGGCGAGTACGTGGCGCCACGTGCGCCCACCACGTGTCCGCGCTCCATGGCTTCGCGTGCGTCGAGCCAGACAAGATCGTCGGCGGCGTAGCCTAACGCGCGGGCGTGGCGCACGCGTTGCTGTAGCCGAGCCTCTTGAAGGTCACTGCGCGCAAAATCGAGAGTTCCGCCTTGGGCGAAGTCGGCACGGATGTCGTCATCGGCGAGTGACTGGCCGAGAGTTTGGACACCGCGTTGCAGTTGTCGGCGCAGGCGATCGAAGGCGTCGCGGCCGTGGCGAGAGACGACCGCCTCGTCGGCGAGGGGATAGAGGGCCGAGGCCCAACCGCCGTTGCGACCTGACGCCCCGAAGCCGCAGACCTCCTTCTCGAGGACGACGATGCGCAGCTGTGGATCGCGGCGCAGAAGCTCTCGTGCGGTCCAGAGCCCCGTGAATCCGCCGCCGATGACGACGACGTCAACGTCGAGATGACGATCAAGGGACGCTCGGGGCGCGACCGGTGAGTCCAGGGTGGCCCACCACAGCGACTGAGGTGGCTGCACTAGATGTTGAGCTTGGACGCTCCGGTAAAGACTTCGCGCAAGACTCCCGCCATGAAGTCGATGTCCTCGCGAGTGGAGATCAGCGGCGGCGCCAGCTGCACGACGGGATCGCCTCGGTCGTCCGACCGACAGATGAGCCCGCGCCGGAACATCTCGGGTGACACGTAGCCGCGCAACAGGCGCTCGGCGTCGTCACCAGACCAGGTCTCTTTGGTCTCTTGATCTTTCACGAGTTCGATGCCCCAGAAGTAGCCGGTGCCCCGCACGTCCCCGACAATGGGGATCTCCTTCAAGGATTCGAGGCTGTCCCTGAAGTAGTCCTCGTTCTTGCGGACATTCTCAATGACGCCCTCCTGCTCGATGATGTCGAGGACTTTCAGCGAGATAGCGCACGAGACCGGGTGACCGGACCAGGTGAAGCCGTGCAGGAAGGCGATGTCGTCGTGCAAGAACGGCTCGGCGATGCGGTCCGACACGATCATGGCGCCGAGCGGGGCGTACCCCGCCGTTATTCCCTTGGCGCAGGTGATGATGTCGGGCACGTAGTCGTACTTGAAACCACCGAACCACGAGCCGATGCGACCGAAGGCGCAGATCACCTCGTCAGAGACGAGCAGCACGCCATAGCGATCGCAGATCTCGCGTACCTCTTGCCAGTACCCCGGCGGAGGCGTGAAGCACCCACCCGCATTTTGCACGGGCTCGAGGAAGACGGCGGCGATGGTTTCGGGACCTTCGCGAAGGATGGCCTCTTCGATCTGACGGGCCTGCCAGAGTCCGAAAGCCGCGAGATCATCTCCGTGACGCTCGGCCCGATAGAAGTTGGTGGCCGGGACCTTGACCGCCCCCGGGACGAGTGGCTCAAAGGGCGTGCGGTACCCCTCGAGTGAGGTGATGGTCAGCGCCCCGAGCGTGGTGCCGTGGTAGGCCACGTCGCGGCTGATGACCTTGTAGCGGTCCAAATCTCCGCGCAGCTTGTGGTAGTTGCGCGCGAGTTTCCAGGCACTCTCATTCGCCTCAGCGCCACCAGAGGTGAAGAAGACGCGATTGAGATCGCCCGGAGTGAGACTCGCCAGTCGCTCGGCCAACTCAATGGCCTTGGGGTGCGCGTAGGTCCAGGTGGGGAAGAAGCCGAGCTCGCCAATCTGAGCCGCGGCCGCGTCGCCGATGTCGCGGCGCCCGTGTCCGAGCGCGTTGGTGAAGAGCCCGGCCAAGCCGTCGAAGTACTCGGTACCGTTGGCGTCATAGATCCGCGTGCCCTCGCCGCGCACCATGATGGGGATCTCATTGTGCTCGTCGTAGGCGCCCAGTCGCGACATCTGCAACCAGAGATGGCGACGGGCTCTCTCTGAGTACTGATGACTCGGATGTTTCTCGTCCGAGACGGTGATGCCGTCGGTAATCGTGTCGTGAAGTGTCACTTTTCCCCCCATGCGTAGGTCTGCTTCGCTAATTTCAAATACAAAAACGTCTCAACTTCGGTCACGCCCGGAATGGATCGAATCGAGTCATTCAACAGGTGCACCAAGTCGTTGTCATCTTCGGCGATCACTTCGGCAATGATGTCGAAACTGCCCGCGGTTAACACGACGTAGTTGGCTTCGTCGATCGCCGCCACTTTGTCCGCCACCACGCGCACGTCGCCGTGGACGCGAATACCGATTAGGGCTTCGCGGCCGTAGCCGAGTTGCAGGGGATCGGTGATCGCCACGATCTGCATGACGCCCGAGTCCTTCAGGCGTTGCACGCGACGCCGTACTGCGGCCTCGGAGAGTCCGATCTCTTCGGCGATGGCGCCATAGGCGCGTCGTCCGTCACGCTGCAGGCGAGTGATGATCTTTCGATCGAGTGAGTCCAGCGCTCCCGGCGCAGAGTTGACGAGCTCAATGTTCGCTCGATCATCACTCTGTCGTAACGGTTTGGGTGCTGACATTGGTTGTTCCTTTGCTGGTGGCCAACCGACCCCATGCTGCGGATAATGACAGTATAAGCAGATTTATCGACGGAATGAGTCGTCATTTGCCTTAGAGGAGCCTCAAACGGTCCGTTTCGGTTGCGAGAGCGGGGCAATCTCTGGCAGAGTGGCGAGGGGGCCTGCAACGAAGCAGCCCAGTCGAGGAGGGTTCTATGCGTCGTTTGGCCAACTTCATTGGAGGCGCATCGGTCGCTCCAAAGAGCGGCTCGTACGTCGAGCTGATCAACCCCACGACCGGGCAGTCCTTCGCCGAGATGCCCGTCTCCAACGCGTCCGACGTGGACGCGGCGGTCAGTGCCGCGGCCAAGGCTTTTCCGTCGTGGAAGCGCACCACCCCCTCACAACGTTCCCTGGCTTTGCTGAAGATCGCCGACTTGCTCGAAGCGAACGCCGAAAAGCTCGTCGCCGTGGAAGCAGAGAACACGGGCAAGATCATTGCCTTGACCATGAGTGAAGAGATTCCGCCCATGATCGACCAGATCCGCTTCTTCGCCGGAGCCGCGCGACTCTTAG
The DNA here is from genome assembly GCA_963756325.1 of uncultured Acidimicrobiaceae bacterium. Taxonomy (GTDB): domain Bacteria; phylum Actinomycetota; class Acidimicrobiia; order Acidimicrobiales; family RAAP-2; genus RAAP-2. Next base: position 527,601 of record CAVWNE010000012.1, on the reverse strand, counting down.
AAGGTCGTGGCGCCGGGGAGTACATGGAGGGCATGACCAGTTACGTGCGACGCGAGCCGGTGGGGGTCTGCGCGGCCGTGACGCCGTGGAACTACCCGATGATGATGGCGGTATGGAAGTGGGCCCCGGCTATCGCCGCGGGTAACACCATGGTCTTGAAGCCGGGCGACTCCACTCCGGCGTCCACCCTCTTCATGGCCGAACTGATGTCTGAGATCCTTCCCGAGGGAGTCTTCAACGTGGTCTGCGGGGACCGCGATACCGGTCGACTTCTGGTTGAGCATCCTCTGCCAGCCATGGTCTCCATCACCGGGTCGGTGCGCGCGGGAACCGAGGTTGCGGGGTCAGCGGCGAAGGACCTCAAGCGTGTGCATCTGGAACTGGGAGGCAAGGCGCCCGTCGTCGTCTTTGATGACGTGGATATCGCGAGCGCGGTCGAGGCGATCGCGGTGGCCGGGTACTTCAACGCGGGCCAGGACTGTACGGCGGCGACTCGCGTGCTGGCCGGCGCGGGCGTGTACGGCGACTTCGTCGACGCCTTAGCGGAGCAGGCCAAGAACACAGTGATCGGCGAGCCCGACAACGACGATGCGCTTTTTGGCGCGGTGAACAATCGCTCTCAGTACGAGCGCATCCAGGGATTCCTCGAGCGCGCGCCCCGGCACGCGTCGATCGCCGCCGGCGGAGCGGCCCTTCCGCGCGATGGTTTCTTCATCGCCCCCACCGTGGTGGCCGGCCTGCATCAAGACGACGAGATGATCCAGAGCGAGATCTTCGGTCCGGTGATCACGGTGCAGCAGTTCTCTGATGAGGATGAGGCGCTCGCCTGGGCGAACGGGGTGGACTACGGACTTGCGTCATCGGTCTGGACGAGAGACCACAGTCGCGCCATGCGCTTTTCTCGCGACCTCGACTTTGGCTGTGTGTGGATCAATACACACATTCCTTTGGTCGCCGAAATGCCTCATGGGGGCTTTAAAAAGTCCGGATACGGCAAGGACCTTTCGGTGTACGGCTTCGAGGACTACACGCGCATCAAGCACGTGATGCACAACATCGAGTTTTAAGTGTTCGCCTCGCGTACTCGACGACCATCGGCTTGTTAGCGTGAAGACGGCCTAAGAGGAGAAGATCAACGATGATCATCGGCGTAGTCAAGGAAATCAAGACCGACGAGTACCGCGTCGCGCTAACCCCCGCCGGGGCTCGGGAGCTAAGCGGAGCCGGGCACCGGGTCCTCGTGGAGCGCGGTGCGGGAGTCGGTTCATCCATCGCCGACGCCGCCTACGAAGCCAACGGCGCCACCATCGTTGACAGGGCGGAGGACGTCTGGAGCGACAGCGATCTTCTGTTGAAAGTGAAAGAGCCCATCGAGGATGAGTACTCGCGCCTCGGGGCGAAGAAGAACCAAGTACTTTTCACGTACTTGCACTTGGCCGCTTCGCGCGAGTGCACCGAGGCCCTCGTAGCGGCGAACAACGTCGCCCTTGCCTACGAAACGGTGCGACTGCGCGACAACTCACTCCCGTTGCTGACGCCGATGAGTGAAGTGGCCGGTCGTATGGCCCCCTTGATGGGGGCTCACCACTTAATGCGTCCGGGCGGTGGACACGGAACCCTGATCGCGGGGGTGCCGGGCGTGGCGCCCGCGAACGTCGTGGTCATTGGCGCGGGCGTCTCGGGATTGGCGGCGGCGACCATGGCGGTCGGCTTGCACGCCAACGTCAAGATCCTCGATCGAAACCTCGAGCGGCTTCGCCAGGTGGATATTCACTTTGACGGTCGCGTGGAGACCATCGCCTCATCGACGCTCGCGATCGAAGAGGCATGCCTCTGGGCCGACATGGTCATCGGCGCCGTCTTGGTGGTGGGGGCCAAAGCACCGAAACTGGTGAGCAACGAACTGGTGTCGCGCATGCGCGAAGGATCAGTTCTGGTGGACATCTCGGTTGACCAGGGCGGCTGCTTCGAGGCGACGCGCCCTACCACTCACTCGAATCCCACCTTCGTCGTCAACGGATCCATCTTCTACTGCGTGGCAAACATGCCCGGTGCGGTTCCCGCGACCTCAACCAAGGCGCTGTCCAACGCGACGCTGCCCTACGTCTTAGAGCTCGCACGATACGGCTGGCGCGAAGCCGTGCTGGCGGACGACGCCCTCGCCGAGGGGGTCAACGTCGTGAACGGCAAAGTGACCTATGGCCCCGTGGCCGAGTCATTGGACATGAACTACACCCCGCTGCGCTCACTGCTCTAGATAGGGGCAGTGGCGACACCCACTGTCACAACACGTGCCGCGCGAGAGATGCGTGGCCACGGTCAACACCGTGAGTCCGGTGCTCGGATCCTGGTAGGTCCCTCGACCCTCGGTCACCGCGAGCTCATGGGCACGGATGATGTCCTCAAAGTCCTCTCGCGAAGGATCGCACCGTGACCGATGAGGAAGAGGAATCGATCCAAGCACGTGCTCAACCTAACGGGGCATCGCTCCCAAGGTTCAAGACGACCTTGCCGAACTTGCCGGGTTGGGCGAAGTACTCATACGCCGCGCTCGCCTCCTCCAGATCGAAGACCTTCGCGAGCGGGACGGTCAGTTCGCCGACGGTCCAGCGTGGCACAAGGGCGTCACCCACCAGTCGAGCGACTTCGGCCTTCTGCTCGCGCGAGCGCGAACGCATGGTTGATCCCGTCAAGGTGAGCCGCATCTGCATGACCTGAAGCAGATTCATCTCCACCCGACTGCCCGCGCCCACGCCAATAACGACCAGGCGCGCGTGGGGATTGACAATCTCGAGAGCACGGTTGAGGTGGGCAGCGCCGAGAAGCTCCAGCACGACATCTACCCCCTCGAGGTTCCACACGTCGTCGAGCGTGACCGTCTCTTCTGCACCCAGTTCGCGCAGAGCTTCGTGAAACCGATCGTCTCTGGTCACGGCGATCGCGTGCGCTCCCAACGAGCGCGCGATCTGGACGGCCGCCACACCCACTCCGCCCGCGGCCCCCGAGATGAGGACGCGTTGGCCAGCCGCCAGGTGACCCTGAGTGACGAGCGCGTCGTAGGCGGTCGAGAAAGCTTCAGCGAACCCTCCCGCCTCCGCGAAGGGGACGTGGTCGGGGATGAACAGGAGGTGCTCACTCGGTACGGCACAGAAAGCGGCCTGCGCGCCGCCGCCAACTAACGAACAGACCCGTCGGTTCATCAGCGGCTCGAGGACGCGTTCGCCGACCGCTACGACGACGCCCGCGAGCTCCATGCCCGGTATGTCGACGGGCCAGCCCGGAGGGGGCGGATAGAACCCGTCGCGTTGCATGAGATCGGCGGCGTTAAGGCCCGCCGCGCGCACCTCCACCACGACGTCATAGGGGTCGGGTTCGGGGACGGGGCGCTCTTCGATGGTGAGCGCTTTGTCAACAATCGTGAGGGCTCGCACCCCGCGAGCCTACGTCGCACAACTACATTCTTGGGCGTTAGGGTTTGGTTATGACTATCTACGACACCCCCATCAACACCCTCGCCGGCGAGTCCAGTTCTCTCGAACAGTTCAAAGGCGACACCATCCTCATCGTGAACGTCGCCTCGAAGTGCGGGCTGACGCCGCAGTATGAGGGCCTCGAAAATCTGCAGAAGCGTTTCGGCGCGCAGAATTTCTCGGTCGTGGGATTCCCCTGCAATCAGTTCGCCGGACAAGAGCCCGGTAGCGCCGAAGAGATCCAGACCTTCTGCTCAACGACCTACGGCGTGACGTTTCCACTCTTTGAGAAGATCGACGTCAACGGTCCCGACCAGAGTCCGATCTACGCGGAACTCGAAAAAGTGTCGGACGAAGACGGCTACAGCGGTGACGTGCGTTGGAACTTTGAGAAGTTTCTCGTCGCCAAAGATGGTTCGGTCGTGCGTTTTGCTCCCCAAGTCACCCCCGAGGATCCCAAGCTTCTGGCCGCCATCGAGTCCAACCTCGCCTAACCAGCACCGATCGTGCGATGCAGTCGCACGTAGGTGATGCGAAAGCCATAGCGCAGCCAAAACTGAGCGGCCCGATGATTGGTGACGCGCCAGTTCGTCTCGGCGTAGCGAAATCCCGCAGTACCCGCGTCGTTGAGTGCGCGACGTACCAAGGCTTGTGCGACACCGCGATGTTCGTGCTCCGGACGAACCGCCAGCGCGCTGATGTGCAACGTGTCGTCAAAGGACCCGCGACGAGGGTCCAAGGGAAAGGTGATGCACTGAGCGACGGCGTCCCCGTCGTACTCCACGATGTAGTGGCGGACGTCCGGGTCGTCCAGCGTGTCGAACATCTCCTCCGGCCGAGAGGCGTGCTCGACGAAGAGGGCAAAACTCGGACCGCGCTGTTGGGCGTCATCGAGAATGTGGTCGAGTTCGAGTGCCACCTCGAGGTCAGCCGGTCCCCCGAGTCGCAGCGCGTAGCCGAGCGGCCACGCTTCTTCTCTCGGGCCGTGAAGAGCGAGCACACCTCGAGCGTGCATCCGCGCGAAGCCGAGTTCATACCACGGCCACGTGTCCACCCCGTCATCGAAGGTCCAGACGTAGTGCTCGATCGCTTCGTTGGCAATCCAGGCCGCACCGGCCACGGCGTAGAGCGCGTCCAAGATCTCGGGACTGTCGAAGGAGACGCCGTCGGGACCGACCCAAGCGCCCTTTCCGTACTCAGGACTTTCCAGGAGCGCTCCATAGAGGTGGCCCACGATGGCGCCCGCGTCTTCGGCGACCCAGGTCTGGCTCATCGCGTGGGCGAGGGCCTCAGAGAAGTGCCGTTCAGTGAAGTTGGCGTTGACCAGCTCGTGACGACGCGCGTCGAGTGAGAGTCGCTCCTTCACTCGGCGTACCACGTGGTCAATATCGTGAGACTCCAGGCGACGCACGATCATGAAATCACCGTATCGGGACGTGTGTAAAGGTTGTGCGGTGACATTACGAGCGACGCTGTTTGATATGGACGGTCTGCTACTGGACTCTGAGATCCTGTGGCACAAGGCCGAGTTGGAGATCTTCGGGTCGCTCGGAGTGCCTCTCAGTGATGCCATGGGACGTTCCACAAAGGGCATGTACGTCAACGAAGTGGTGCAGTACTGGTTCTCTCACTGCCCTTGGTCCGGTCCGAGCGAGCACGAGGTGGTGGACATGTTGCTCGCGAGGGTCGGTGATCTGGTGGAGAGCGAAGGGCGACTTCTCCCCGGCGCCGAGCGGGCGCTCGATCTCACCGGCGAACGAGGTCCCCTGGCCCTCGCCAGCTCCACGCCGATGGCGCTCATTGTTCGTTGTCTCAAACACTTTGGGCTGCTCGATCGCTTCGTCACCATTCACTCCGCCGAGTTCGAGCCCTATGGCAAACCTCATCCGGGTGTCTTCTTGAGCGCCGCGCTCTCACTGAACGTGGCCCCTCCTTCGTGTCTGGTTCTCGAAGACTCGACGGCGGGGGTTCTCGCCGCGAAGTCCGCCACGATGACGGTCATCGCCGTCCCGACCCCCGAGGACGCGCAGCGACCGGAGTTTGCCTTGGCCGACTTGGTGTTGTCCTCGCTGGAGGAACTCGAACCGAGTTGGCTCGACGTGCGCTTCGCCTAAAGATCTTTCTGAAAGCGACTGGCCAGAGGGTAGGAGTGAGCGCCCGGCGGGTACTCCGCGACCGGAATCCAATCGTTCGAGCGATAGAGCTCGAGCGCTTCGGGTTGCGCGTAGCCCGACTCCAAGTAGAGCTGTCGATAGCCGCGTTGCCGGGCAAGCCCTTCTATTTGCTGCATGAGTTGAAGTCCCGTGCCCTGACGCCGTAGGTCAGGTCGAACCCACAGTCGTTTGATCTCTCCGATGTTGAGGTTGGGGTCACTGATGGGGCGAAGTCCCACGCCCCCCACCGGGTGGCCGTCGTGGCGCGCCACGAGAAACGCTCCGAGCGGCGCCATCAACTCTTCGATGTGGAGGTGCTGGTCCTCCTCACTGCCTCCATAGCGACGATTCAGTTCATCGATCGAAGCGTGGTAGACGCTGAGCGCTCCATGGGACGTGATGAGTTCTTCGTCGATGATGAGATCGGACACGGTTCACACAGTAGAGGTCGGATCGTCGACGTCACCTCGTTCACTACGATGGATCAAATCATCGAAGGAGATCCATGTTTCGCCCGGTCAGCGCCGAACTCGAGTTTGTGGCCATTGAGGAGACCGAACTCGCCCGCTGGAAGGCGAACAACGTGTTCGAACGCTCCGTCACGCTGCGCGCGGGGGCTGAGCCCTGGGTCTTTTACGAGGGCCCACCCACGGCGAATGGGCTTCCGGGACTGCACCACGTGTGGGCTCGGGTCTATAAGGACCTCTTTTGTCGCTACCAGACCATGCAAGGTCGATTCGTCGCGCGTCGAGCCGGATGGGACACCCACGGACTGCCGGTCGAGGTCCAGGTGGAGAAGCAACTCGGGATCTCGGGCAAAAAAGAGATCGAGGACAAGGTTGGTATTGCCGACTTCACTCGCCTGTGTCGCGAGTCGGTTCTCAGCTACGTCGATGAGTTCGAGCGGCTCACCGAGCGCATTGGCTACTGGATCGACACCGAGCACGCGTATTACACGTATCACCCGTCCTACGTGGAGTCGGTGTGGTGGCATCTGAAGCAGCTCTTCGATCGCGGACTCCTCTACGAGGACTTCAAAGTTATTCCGTACTGTCCGCGATGTGAGACCGGTCTGTCGTCGCACGAACTGGGTCAACCGGGCGTCTACTACGACGAGACGGACGAGAGCGTCTACGTCCGCTTCGCCCTCACCGACGCGGACGGTCGCGATGACCTAGGCGGGGCCACGCATCTCGCCGTGTGGACGACGACTCCGTGGACGTTGATCTCGAACGTGGCGGTCGCGGTGAACCCTGACGTGACCTACGCCGTGGTCGACGGGGTAGTGGTGGCCGCCGAACTGGTGGAGAGCGTGTTTGGCGAGGGCGTAACGCCGAGCGCCACGTTTCTCGGTACTCGCCTGTTGGGACTGCACTACGAGCGACCGTTCACTGACGTGGCGTTGCCCGACGGTGTTGACGCGAACTACGTGGTGGGCGCCGAGTACGTCACCATCGAGGACGGCACCGGTCTGGTGCACCAGTCGCCCGGCTTCGGTGAGATCGACCGACAGATCGCTCGCGAAAATGGCCTCCCGACTCTGAACCCCGTAGGCCCGGAGGGGACGTTCAACGCATCGGTGACCTGGCTCGCGGGACGTCACGTGCGCGAGGCCAATCACGACATCAACGACGAGCTGGAGCGTCGCGGCGTCGTGATTCGACGCGTCGACTACACCCACTCGCTTCCGCACTGCTGGCGCTGTGGAACCGTATTGATGTATTGGGCCAAGCCCAGTTGGTACGTGGCCACGAGCCAGCTGAAGGAGAAGTTGATCTCTGAGAACCAGAGTGTGGACTGGCATCCCGGGTACATTCGCGACGGTCGCATGGGCGAGTGGCTGGCCAACAACATCGACTGGGCGCTTTCGCGCGACCGCTACTGGGGGACTCCGCTTCCGATCTGGCGCTGCCAGGACGGACACCTCACCTGCGTCGCCTCGCGCGACGAGCTCTCGATACTGGCCGGTCGTGATCTGCGTGACCTCGAGCCGCATCGCCCCGAGATCGACGAGGTGGTCTTTCCCTGTCCGACCTGTGAGGGACCAGCGCACCGCGTCGAGCCCGTCATTGACGCCTGGTTCGACTCGGGATCGATGCCCGCCGCTCAGGTGGGCTATCCACACGTGCCCGGGAGCGAAGAGGCCATGCAGTTCCCGGCCCAGTTCATCTGCGAAGCCATTGATCAGACGCGGGGCTGGTTCTACTCGCTACTCGCCGTGAACACGCTCGTCTTTGGCGCGAAGCCCTACGAGCATGTGCTGTGCCTCGGTCACATCGTGGACGAGAGCGGCAAAAAAATGAGCAAGTCGGTGGGAAACGTCATCGATCCTTGGGAAGTCCTCAATACGCGAGGAGCGGACGCGCTTCGCTGGTGGATGTTTTCCCAAGGATCGCCGTGGACGTCGACTCGTGCGAGTCTCGGCGCCATCGACTCGTCAATGCGCGTGACCTTGGCCACGCTCTGGAACACCTTTAGTTTCTTCACGACCTACGCGTCCTTGAACAGGTTCGATCCGAACGACGCCGATGTTCCTGCGCTGAGCGAACGAAGCGACGCCGATCGTTGGATCCTCTCGCGGTTGGAGAGCGTCACGGACATTCTGACCGCGGCCCTTGACGGTTACGAACCGCTCGGCGGCACCGACGCGCTGGTCGAGCTGGTGGACGATCTCTCCAACTGGTACGTACGCAGTAACCGGCGCCGTTTCTGGCGGACCGATCCCACGGTTCCCCGCTCAGACTCCCTCGCCGCCCAGGCCACTTTGTTGGAGGTGCTCCAGCGCCTGACCTTATTAATGGCACCGTTTTGTCCTCTTTTGACGGAGCGTCTCTATCAGGAGTTATTTCCGGTCAGCGACTTTGACTCGGTGCACTTAGAAGACTGGCCCCGCGCTCGGCCGGAGCGTCGTGACGAGGATTTAGAAGCGTCGATGGCCGTGGCGCGGCGCCTTACCTCACTCGGTCGCGCCGCCCGGGCCGACGCCGGTGTCAAAGTCCGCCAGCCCTTGGCCCGCGCACTGGTCTTCCTGCCCGCCAACGCGCCCCATCCCCCGGCTGGCGTCGTTGAGGAAGAACTCAACGTCGATCACCTGGAGTACGGCCAAGAGCTCGCGGAAGTCCTGTCCTTTGAGCTGGTGCCGAACTTTCGTCTGGTCGGGCCTCGCCTGGGAGAAGCGGTGAAGGAGCTACGCGGTGCCTTGAGCGCTCTCGACGCGGGTGAGGCCGCTCGGGCCTTGGAGGCGGGCGAGAGTGTCACGGTCACCCTGTCGAGCGGATCGTTTGAGCTGAGGGGTGAGGAGTTAGGACTTCGAGTGAAGGGCCAAAGCGGCTTCGCCGTCTCGAGAGACGGTGGGGAAGTGGTCGCGCTCGACCTCACACTCGATGAGGATCTGCGTCGTCGCGGATATCTTCGTGACGTCGTTCGCCAGGTACAGGACCTGCGCAAGAACTCGGGGCTCGACGTCGCGGATCGAATCGTGCTGCACGTCACCGGACTCGACGACCTCGCCGAGTGGTTCGACACGTTGGCCAGTGAAGTTCTCGCTCGAGAGGTAGTGACCACGGTCGGCGTGGGCGAAGGGACCGCCCTGGACCTAGACGACGAGCGATCGGCCCTCGCCTGGGTCGTGAAGGTTTAGCGAGGGGGATTCAATTTCGTGAGAAGTCCCGTGAGGAGGCCCCGTTCGCTGTCGTCGAGGCGAGTGGCCAGGTGGTCGTCCAGGTAGCGAAGGTGCACCAGGAGGGCCTCGTCCAACTTGGCGCCGCCCTCTTCGGTGATCGCCACCCATATGGCGCGCCGGTCACTGGCGCAGTGTTCGCGTCGGGCGTAACCCGCCTCTTCAAGACGGTCAATGAGTCGGGTGGTGCCACCCGTCGAGTGAACGATCGCAGCAGCAATCTGGTTCATTTTGAGCCGGCCGTCGTCGCTCTGGCGCAGTTGCAACAGCACGTCGAACCAGGCGAGAGGCAAGTGGCATTGGGTCTCCAATTCCACACCAATCTCCCTGGACATACGGGCATTCGTCTCAAACAGCAGTCCAAAAAGGGCTACTTTTTCATCCCCGGAGGGACACGCACTCGTAGGAATCGTCACACCCCCATCATACAGGAAGTATTTGCGCCTCAAGTTACTTCTTGACAAGTAGTTGCATAAGCAACTATAATTGCGGGAGCACACACAGTGCTCTGATAACTAGGAGAACCCCCATGAGCAATCTTCCCGCTCCCGGCAATTACACCATTGACCCGGTGCACACCAACATCGACTTCATCGCTCGCCACCTGGTGGCGTCGAAGGTTCGCGGTAATTTCACCGATTTTTCTGGAACTATCACTATCGGTGATTCCATCGAAAACTCGAGTGTGGAAGCCACGGTCCAAGCGGCCAGTATCACCACGCACAACGAGATGCGCGACAATCACCTGAAGAGCGCCGACTTTCTCGAGCTGGAGACCTACCCGACGTTGACTCTCAAGTCCACGAAGATCACCTCCAAGGGTGGCGACGACTACGAGTTAGTGGCCGACCTCACCATCAAGGACGTCACAAAGTCCGTCACGTTCGACCTCGAGTACCTGGGCACCAGCCCCGGCATGCAGCCTGGTGTCACCACCGTGGCCTTCGAGGCGAAGACCGAGATCGACCGTCGTGACTTCAACGTAAACTTCAACGCCGCGTTGGAGAATGGTGGTCTTGTCGTAAGCAACAAGATCGTCATCGAGTTCACGATCGAAGCCTTGAAGCAGGACTAACGAACTTATGTCGCAGCACTGCCGGGGGCTTCGCCTCCGGCAGTGCGCGTTACTACGATGTATCGATGGCGAACAACAAGAAAACGGCCGTGAAGTCGAGCATCGGAGTGTTGGGAGCCCTCGCGACCATTATCTCGGTGTGGTGGTTCGCACTGCGTCCCCGTCGCAACAAAGACGAAGGTACGTAGTCCGAGGCGTTCTCTCGTTTCACTAAGTTGGACGCGTGGCAATTGCCTCGTTAGCCCCCTTACGACACCGAAGTTTTGCCCTGGCGATGACGTCGTCCTTCGTGTCGTCCGTCGGCACGTGGATGCAGAGCGTAGCGCTGGGAATCTTCCTCACGGAGACCACCAGAAATCCGCTGTGGTTAGGACTTTTGACCGTCTCAGCCTGGACTCCGGCCATCATCGGCTCGCCCATCGGTGGGGTGGTAGCGGATCGCTGGAGTCGTCAACGATGGATCCAGTTGAACAACTTCATCATGGCGTGCACGGCCAGCGCACTCGCGCTGGCGGCACTGACCCATCACCTCACTCCGGAGCTGGCGTGCTACCTCGCCGTGGGCGAAGGCCTCTGTAGCTCTGCGTCCTGGGCCGCGTGGCAGTCGCTCCTCCGTGACCTGGTGGAGCCCGATGAGGTGCTGGCCGCGGTCTCACTGTCCTCGGCGCAGTTCAACCTGGGGCGAATCATCGGCCCCGTCCTGGCGTCGGTGGCGCTCGTCTTGGGCTCGGTCGGGCTGTGTTTCTTGGTTAACGCGGCCTCATTCATCTTCGTGTTGATCGTTTTCTCCTTCGTGCGAAGCGCTCCACGCCCGAAGCCGAGCGCCCGGGTGCGCTTCTTCGCCGAGACGTTGGCTGGGGCTCGGCGGGCCTGGAGCGTCAAAGGTTGTCGCAACCCCATCCTGGCGATCGGCGTCGTGGCCGTTGTTGCGAGCCCCTTCATCTCTCTCGTGCCGGCGATGGCCATCATTACGTTGCACTCGGGCAAAATCGGAACGACCTGGCTCGTGACGGCCCAAGGCTGTGGGGCGGTGGCGGCGGCCCTGGCCCTGCCGGTCATCGCCAAACGCACCTCGCGTGTCCTCGCCCTTCGTGGCTCGATCGCGGCCCTGGCGCTGTCCCTTCTTCTCTACGCCCTCGCTCCCACCTTGATCCTGGCGATAGCGGCCATGGTGTTGGTAGGCGGCTCCTACATGGGCACCCTGGCCGGCCTCAACACCTCGGTCCAGATGCACGCACCTCTGGCCGAGCGTTCGCGAATTCTCTCGCTCTATACCTTGTCGCTGTCGATCTTCTATCCGCTCGGAGCCTTCGTGCAGGCGGACCTGGCGAGGAGTTTTGGGGTGCGCGACGTGACCTTGGTGTCGGCGATGGTCATGGTGGCCGCGATGGGCGCGGTCCGAATGCTCAAGCCCAACTTCTGGAGTGACATGGGCACGAGCCCGGTTGAAACTCCCCTTTTGCTGGCAGACTAGCCCCATGTCCTTCATCGCCACGAACCCCGCCACGGAGCGAGTCATCTCCGAACATCCCGCCTTAGACGACGCAGCAATCGAACGCGCGCTCGATCGAGCGCACGGGGCTTTCCTGAAATGGCGCGGCGCCAGCGGCGCCGAACGTGCGGCCTGCATGACGCGTGCGGCGGAGCTCCTCGAAAGCGAGATTCCCGTCGTCGCGGAGCTGATGACCAGCGAGATGGGAAAGACCTTCGCCGCGGCCAAGGGCGAGGCCCTGAAGTGCGTGGCCACCATGCGGTACTTCGCCGAACACGGTGAGTCAATGCTGCGGCCCGAAGAGCTACCCACCAAGGGATCGCGAAGCGGACTGCGCTATGAGCCCCTCGGCGCGATCTTCGCCGTCATGCCGTGGAACTTCCCGCTCTGGCAGGTCGTGCGTATGGCGGTACCCACGATCATCGCGGGCAACGTGGTGGTCTTCAAACACGCGCCGAACGTGCCCGGCAGCGCGCTGTATCTGGAGGACCTGTTCGTTCGAGCGGGCTTTGCGCCCGGCGTCTTGACCACGGTATTTGTCGATGTCGATCAGGTGCCCGCCATCATCGCGGATCCGCGGATCGTAGCCGTCACCCTCACCGGGTCCGAGCGCGCCGGTCGCTCGGTGGCCGCCGAGGCCGGCAAGAACATTAAGAAATGTGTTCTGGAACTGGGCGGTTCGGATCCCTTCGTGGTGGCCTCCTCGGCCGACATGGAGCACACGGTCGAGATGGCCGTGGCGGCGCGCATTCAGAACAACGGCCAAGCCTGCATCGCCGCTAAGCGTTTCATCGTGGTGCGCGATCGCTCCGAGGAGTTTCTCGAGCGCTACGCGGCCGCCATGGGCGCGGTGCAGCTGGGGGACCCCATGGACCCCGCGACCGAGCTGGGTCCCCTGGTGTCAGAGGCCCAGCGCGCGCTCCTCGACGCTCAGGTGTCGTCGTCCATCGAGCGCGGCGCCAAGGTTCTGGTGGGCGGCGCGGTACCCGATCGCACCGGCTACTACTATCCGGCGACCGTTTTGACCGATGTGCCCGACGACGCGCGCGCCAGTTGCGAAGAGCTCTTTGGGCCGGTCTCGGTGGTCGTCACCGCGCGCGATCTGGCCGACGCCATTCGCATCGGCAATGACACGCCCTGGGGCCTCGGAGCCTCGGTCTGGGCCCAAGACAGTCGCGAGATTGACGAAGCGATCGCCGGGCTTGAGGTGGGCACGGTGTTCGCCAACGCCATGGTCGCCTCCATGAACGAGCTGCCCTTTGGCGGCACCAAGAACTCGGGTTTCGGCCGTGAGCTCTCGGCGCTCGGCGCGCGCGAGTTTACGAACGTGAAGTCATACTTCGTCGCATGACCAAGCTGTACTACTTCGATCACGCGGCCTCGGCGCCTCGACGCGACACCGTGACCGACGCGATGGCACGCTGGCAACACGGGGTCGTCGGGAATCCCTCCGGGAGCCACAAGGCGGCCCGCGAGGCCCGACGAGCGGTGGAGGAAGCCCGCGACGAAGTCGGAGCCTTTGTGGGAGCCAAGCCCGGCGGTGTCGTTTTCACCGGGGGCGGGACCGAGTCGTGTCACTTGGCTCTCGCGGGGGTGGTCAATCACCACCGACGCACGCACGCGCGAACCGAGTTGATCGTCTCCAAGATCGAACACCACGCCGTCCTTGATACGGCGGCGATGTTGGCGCGCGACTACGACTCGGTGAGCGTGCGCTACGTGGATGTCGACGCGGAAGGCGTCGTGGATCTCGACTCACTTCGCGAGTCGGTCACCGACGACACCGCGCTCGTGAGTGTGATGGCGGTCAACAACGAGACCGGTGTTCGCCAGCCACTCGATGGCGTGGCCTCGGTCGTGCACTCGCTTCCTGGGGCCAAGGTCACTCACACTGACGCCGTAGCGGCCGCGCCATGGCTCGACCTCTCCGTGGTGACGGGCTCTATTGACATGGTGTCGATCTGCGCGCACAAGCTCGGGGGGCCGGTCAACAGTGGGGCCCTCGTCGTTCGCAACGACGTGGCCTTTGAAGGCGTGGTGCCTGGTGGAGGTCAAGAGCGCGGTCATCGCGGAGGAACCGTGGACGTCGCGGCCGCGGTCGGGCTCGCCACCGCGCTACGTGAGACCGCGCGCGAACGAGAAGAAGTGACCGATCGCGTCCTGGACTATCAGCAGAAGCTCACCAGCGCCCTGAGTTTTCTGCCCGGTTGTCGAGTCACCGCGTCCGAGGCGGCCCGGGTGCCCGGCACCGTGCACGCGACGTTCGCGGGTCTCGCCAGCGACGAGCTGCTCTTTTTGCTGGATCAGCAAGGCGTGTGTGCCTCGGCCGCCGCCAGTTGCTCCAGCGGAGCCACCGCCCACAGTCATGTGCTCGAAGCGATGGGCGTGTCGCCTGAGTGTGCGCGCGGATCGGTGCGATTCTCCATGGGTGGAGAGACCACCGCGGACGACGTGGACGCGCTCATTGGGATCGTCTCTTCCGTCGTGTACCGATTGCACTCAGAAGAGTAAGTTTCCTCATCGTGCAGGTGAGCGACTGGGCCGAAGCGGCCACGGCGGTAGGAACATTGGTTCTCGCGGTCGCCACTTTCTCCTCGGTCCGATCGGGGAATCGTCAAGGCCGCAACGCGGAACGCGCGCTCAACGCGGGCCTGCGCCCCGTGCTCTTCTCCTCACGACCTCACGAGACCACCCAGAAGATCCGCTGGGGAGACGATCACTGGGCGATGTTGGAAACGGGCCATGCCGTCCTGGAAGAAATAGACGGCGTCATCTATATGGCGATCTCTTTATTGAACGTGGGTGCGGGCATCGCCGAACTCCAGGGATGGCGGGTCGACACGTCGCGATCGATCGACCCCCACTCCAGCTTTGAAGAGATGCAGCGCACGAGCTCACAGATCCGACCCGAACCGAGCGCGTTTCGCGCCCAGACGCGAGACCTCTACTCGCCGCCGGGCGAACTCAGTTTCTGGCAGGCCGCTATCAGAACGCCGGATGATCCCGACCGCGCTCGGATCGAGTTAGCTCTCACCGGGGTCGGTCCGATTCTCATTGATCTGCTCTACAGCGATCAAGAAGGCGGCCAGCGAACGATAAGCCGTTTTTCGGTCAGTCGACTCAACACCGAGACTGATGCGTGGTTCCCGAGCGTGGTGCGCCATTGGTACCTGGAAGAAGACACTCGCCGGCGTCGACGTAGGTGGCGCCTGGCAGACTGACAGGGTGAAAGTTCTCGTAGCGATGAGCGGGGGAGTCGACTCCTCGGTGGCGGCCGCCCTTTTGATCGAAGCGGGACATGAGGTCACCGGGGCAACCTTGAAGCTCTGGGGCGGGGCGTCAGACTCGGGATGCTGTTCGGTCGCTGACGTTGACGACGCGCGCCGTGTCGCCCAAACCTTGGGGATAGATCACCACGTCTTCAACTACACCGAAGAGTTCGAACATCACGTGGTGGCGCCATTCGTGGAGGGTCATCTGGCTGGCCAGTCGCCGAACCCCTGCATCGAGTGCAACCGTCACATCAAGTTTGATCTTCTGTTCGAGCGAGCCACGCGACTGGGCTTTGACGCCGTGGCCACGGGTCATCACGCCCAGGTGGTGGCTCGCGACGGACACCACTACCTCGTGCGCGGGGCCGACGACCAGAAAGACCAGAGCTACGTGCTGGGGTACCTTCGCGAAGAGCAGCTCGCGATGCTCCTACTCCCGATCGGTCACCTCACGAAGAGCGCGGTGCGAGTAGAAGCGGAGCGCGTGGGCCTTCGGACCTGGGACAAGCCCGACAGCCAAGACGTCTGCTTCATCGAAGCGTCCAAGGGTCGAGAAGTATTTCTTCGCTCCCGCGCGGAACTCACCTCAGCCGCCATCGTCGACGTACGCACCGGTGAGACGCTGGGGGAGAGCAACGCCGCAGAGTTGATGACGGTGGGACAGCGCCGCGGCGTACTGCCCGGACGCGACGGAGAGAAGCGCTACGTCTCACGCGTTGACCTGGTGGCCAAACGCGTGGAAGTCGGTCGCCTGGAGGAGATCCTCGTGACCTCGCTGCGACTGGACGGCGACTCGCTGAGCTTTACCGGCGACGCGCTCGTTGACGGAACGCCGGTACTCGCTCAGTGCAGCGCCCACGGGCGAGTGCAGCCGGCCACTCTTCGTTACGCCGATCGTTGGTGGCTCGAACTTCACGCTCCCACGCGCCCGGTCGCTGCCGGACAATCAGTCGTGTTGTACCGAGTCGATGATCCCACGGTCGTAGAAGGCGCGGCGATCGTCTCGGTCTCGTGACCCCGGCGCAGCGCGTGGCCCAGCTGCGCGAGGAGATCGCGCGACACAATGTGGCGTACTTCGTGGACGACGCCCCCACCCTGCCCGATGGCGACTACGACGCCTTGGTACGTGAGTTACGAGAGCTCGAGGCTCTTCACCCCGAGTTGGCGGACGAGCAGTCGGTAACCCGCCGCGTCGGTGCCCCGGTGTCGACCGTTTTTTCCTCGGTCACTCACGAAGAGCCGATGTTGAGCCTCGACAACGTCTTTGACGCGCGAGAACTCGACGCGTGGTGCGCACGAGTCGCCAAGACGCTGGGACGAGACCCCGGTGACATCGCCTTTGCCGTGGAGCCCAAGATCGACGGCTTGGCCCTCTCCATCACCTACGTCGGCGGAGAACTGACGCGCGCCGCGACGAGAGGTGACGGCCGCACCGGCGAAGACGTCACCGAGAACGTGCGCACCATTCGCAACGTCCCCTCGGGTCTGAAAGGACTCACGCGGGGACGCATCGAGGTTCGCGGCGAGGTCTTTCTCGCCCGCGACGATTTCCTCGAGATGAACGCTCAACAGATCGCTCTCGGCGCGAAGGAGTTCGCCAATCCCCGCAACGCCGCGGCCGGTAGTTTGCGCCAAAAGGACCCCGAGGCTACCGCCAAGCGACCCCTCTCCTTTCTCGCGTATCAACTGGTCGATCTGGACGGCGCTCTCGCCTTCGCTTCCTACACCGACACCATTCGTCAACTGGCTACCTGGGGATTTCTCACCGCCGCGGAGTCGTCGCTCGAAAGCGGTGCTGCCGCCACGGTCACCCGCAGCGACTGGTTTGAGGTGCACCGACATGATCTGCCCTACGACATCGACGGCGTGGTTATCAAGGTCGATGACCTCGCCCAGAGACTGAGACTGGGATTTACCAGTCGGGCGCCGCGATGGGCTATCGCGCGCAAGTTTCCTCCTGAGGAGCGAACGACGCGACTGCTCTCCATTGAGATATCCATCGGTCGCACCGGACGCGCCACCCCCTACGCCGTCTTAGAGCCGGTGGTCGTCGCCGGCTCTACGGTCTCGATGGCCACGTTGCACAACCAAGACCAAGTCGCGCTCAAGGACGTTCGTCCCGGAGACCTGGTGATCGTCCGCAAGGCCGGCGACGTGATCCCCGAAGTCGTCTCGGCGGTTCGCGAACCGGGGAAGCGACGGGCGAGGGCCTGGACATTTCCACTCAACTGTCCCGACTGCGGGCAACCTCTGGTGCGACGCGGAGCGGAAAGTGACACGTATTGCGTGAATCCGACGTGCCCCGCCCAGCAGCTAGAGCAGATCGTCCATTTTGCCTCCCGTGGGGCGCTCGACATTGAGGGCCTCGGTGAGCAGCGCGTGGCTCAACTACTTTCCAGTGGACTCATCGCGGACGTCGCGGATCTCTTCTCTCTGCGCGTCGAGGATCTCAGCTCCCTCGAGGGATTCGGAGAGCTGTCAGCGACGTCGCTCGTGCGCGCGATCGGCGAGGCGAAAACTGCCCCGCTGAGCCGCGTGCTCGTGGCCCTCGGCCTTCGACACGTGGGACCGGTGGCCGCTCGACTCCTCGCGCGCCACTTTCACACCTACGACGCGCTGGAGAGTGCCCCGCTGGAGGAGATCGAAGCCCTTGACGGGATTGGTCCGATCATCGCTCAGGCGGTCTATCAGTACCTCCGCGAGGACGAGAATCGCGATCGAGTGGCTCGTCTCGCTCGGTCGGGTTTCGCACTGAGCGAGCCGAGTGACGAGTCGACCCTCACCGCTACCTTGAGCGGAAAAGCCGTCGTGGTGACGGGTGCGATTCCGGGCTATACCCGCGAGGGAGCGGAGGCGGCCATCGTCGCGCGCGGCGGTACGTCACCCGGCTCGGTCTCCAAGAAGACCTTTTGCGTGGTGGTAGGCGAGGCCCCGGGCGCGTCCAAGCTGACTAAGGCCGAAGAACTCGGGATTCCCATCGTCCGCGCGGAGAACTTTGAGCCACTGCTGGAGAACGGGGCTCTCCCGGCTTAGAACGTCGCGCCGCTCGCACCTTCACTAGTGTTTGGCCGATGGCGCCTACGTTTTCTCCCGACCACTTGCTCGCCGGGCGTTACCGCATTGTCCATCTGTTGGGTGTTGGCCAGACCGCCGAGGTGTACGAGGCGGAAGACCTCTCCTTGCAACGACGCGTCGTGGTGAAGGTTCTCCTCGCCGACCTGGCCGCCCACGAAAGCGTGCGACGGGCCTTTCGCGACCGCATCATCCGCGCCTCCACGCTGAGCCACCCCCACTTAGCCCGTGTCTTTGACGGGGGCCAGGAGTCGGGCGCGATCTTCATGATCAGCGAGTATCTCAGTGGCGGGTCCTTGGATGACGTGCTCGCGGCCGGTCGTCGGTTCAGTGTCGACGACGGGGCTCGCCTGGGACGAGACGTGGCGAGCGCACTCGCCTACGTCCACGGACAAGGCTTCGTGCTCGGCGAACTCTCTCCCTCGAAACTTCTCTTCGACGCCGAGGGTCAGGTCCGCGTGAGCGACGTCGCCTTGGCCGGCCTCGCCAACGCGTATCGCGAGCACATGACCGTCGATGACGCTCGCTACCTCTCACCCGAGCAAGCCATCGGAGACCCTGCGACGGCCGAGAGCGACGTCTACGCCTTGGCGCTCATTCTCTTTGAGGCGGTGACGGGATCGGCGGCCTATGAGGGAACGACGGCTGAGGCGTTGCTGCGCGCCCGACTCGATACGCCGCTGCCGGTCCGTCTGGAGCTCGGAACCTTAGATATGGTGCTGGCCCAAGCGGCGGTGCCTGATCCCCGTCTACGTCTCGACGCCGAGCAACTCTCATCGAGACTCGGGGCGGTGGTGGGCGACGCGAGCCCCCTCGTCGTGCGCCCCGGCTCAGAGGAGATTCCCCTTCTCTCTCAGTTTGAACCGCAGACTCCTCGCAACTCCATTGGCTTTAGTGCGCCGTCTCCCGAGCAGATCACGGGCGCTCAGCCAATTGTCAGCGCCTTTCCCCGTGCCTCACGAACTCCGGCCGTGGGCGCAACTTCGCCCCTCGGTCCGATTGGCCGTACCCCACGCTTCGAACACACGCAGTACGACCTGCCCCGTACGGCCAGTCGTCGCGGTGGATTTTTGATCGCCGCGGTGGTCATCGTGGTGCTGGCGATCGCCGCCGGCGTCGTGTGGAAGCTAGGCGCCTTTAAGTCGAGTTACGCCGTACCCAACCTGGTGGGCCAGACAACCAAGCAGGCTTCCAGCGCCATAGCCAGTGACGGGTTCACCCTGGACGTCAAGGACGTCAACAGTGCCACGGTGCCGATCAACCAGATCGTCAGCCAAACCCCGGTGGCTGGCGACAAGGCGAAGTCGGGTTCGGTCATCGACGTGAACGTTTCCAAGGGTCCCAACATCGTGACGTTGCCCCGCTCGTTGGTGGGCGAAACCTGCAGCCAGGCGGCCGCGCAACTCACGGCGCTGCACGTCTCATCGACGTGCCCGGCGAACCGGCGGATCCCTTCCAACGTGATACCCGTGAACCACGTGTTTCGCGTGCTCTACGACGGACGGGCGAACCCACTCGTGGTGCCCAAGGGCGCCTCTGTCATCTTGGAGCGCTCCTCGGGTACCCCCGCCTCGACGACCACGACGGCTCCCGTCACGACCACGACGGCTGCGACCGGCACGACGACGACTACCACCACGATGCCCGCGTCGACCGGGACGGTCGCCGTGCCCAACGTGGTGGGCGACGACTACTCCCAGACGTTGGCCGCCTTTAAGAAGGCGGTGCTGTACTTCACCACGACCGGCCACGACGCCGGGACGACCAAGTGGACCAAAGTACTCAGTGAGACTCCGGGGGCGGGAACGTCCGTACCGTACAAGTCGACGGTTACCCTTACCGTTCAGTGAACGGCGAGTGCGAACTCTGCGAGGCGGCCGTCCTCACTAAGCGCTACTTCGAAGACGAGACCTGCTGGATCGGAGACTGCGAGATATGCCTGGTGCCGATGGTGGTATGGCGAACGCACGATCCCGACCCGCCCGAAGAGGTGAAGCGCCATCTCCACCAGGTCCTCGCCGAAGTGGCGAACGAAGAGTTTGTGGACACCGCCTGGTCCATCGACGACCACATGCGCAACATCCCCGACCACTATCACGCGCACGCGCGACCGCCCTACTTCTGGCGTCGTCGCTAAAGAGGGGCTGCTCACCCCGGTACAATTGGGGGGACCACTTCATCTTTCTAGGGGGACCCCATGGGTGCACTTGACGGCCGCGTTGCCATTATTACCGGGGCCGGTCGTGGCATCGGTCGTGAACACGCGTTACTCTTCGCCGCCGAAGGCGCCAAGGTTGTGGTCAACGACTTAGGCGGGGGACTCGACGGTACGGCCCTCGAGGCGAGTCCGGCCGAAGAGGTCGTCGCGGAGTTAAGGGCCATGGGGGCTGAGGCCATCGCCAACCACGACGACGTCGCCACCTGGGACGGCGCGGCGTCGCTCGTGAACAGTGCCCTCGAGGCCTTCGGAGACCTGCACGTACTGGTCAACAACGCCGGAATTTTGCGCGACCGTGTGCTGGTGAATCTGTCCGAAGACGACTGGGACTCGGTCATCCACGTGCATCTAAAGGGGCACTTCGCGCCGACTCGCCACGCCGCGACCTACTGGCGCGAACAAGCGAAGCAGGGCAAGACCGTGCGCGCCTCGGTGATCAACACGTCGTCTACCTCGGGACTTCTCGGGAACGTCGGTCAGTCCAACTACGGGGCCGCCAAGGCCGGCATCGCGGCCTTCACCGTGATTATCGCCGAAGAGCTCGGTCGCTACGGGGTGCGAGTGAACGCCATCGCTCCGGCCGCACGCACGCGCATGACCGAGTCCACTCCCGGGCTCTCGGACTACGTGGTGAAGCCCACCGACGCCGCGGTCTTTGACGTGTGGGACCCGGCCAACATCTCTCCCTTGGTCGCCACGCTCGCCATGGAGCACTGCGCGGCCACCGGGCAGGTGTTCTTCGTCCAAGGGGGCACCGTACGCAAGTTCCAGAACTGGACGATGACCGAGACGCTTGAGAAGAATGACCGCTGGACGGTAGAAGAGCTCGCAGCGAAACTTCCCACGTTGCTTAAGTGAGCGACGAGCGCCCCACGGCGCATCTAGACCGCGAGGATCCTGACGGACTTCTCAACGCCCGCTCCGATCCGGCCAGTGCGGCCTTTGGCACGCTGGGCAGTGAGGCCGGCAGCGACCTCAACTGGTTTCTGCTGCTGCGCGAGCGCGTGCAGGATCGTGCGGCCCAGTCGTCGCGCTATCAGTGGTGGGTGCTCTGGTCGCTCCTAGCCGGCCTGTTCGCGCTCAACTTCACCTTCACCGTCTTCATCGTGGCGCTCCCCACGGTGGCCACGCAGTTTCACACCTCGGTCACCGTCTTGACGTGGACGATGGTCGGGCCGCTCTTGGCCTACGGCCTGGCCGCTCCCTTGCTGGGCAAGACCGGCGACATCTTTGGACATCGCCGCCTCTACCTCTTTGGTCTGGTGGGGGCCATGGTGTCGGCGCTGCTCACCGCGTTGTCACACAACGTGGACATGTTGCTCTTGGCGCGGACGCTCGACGGCGTGCAAGGGGCGGCGACCGGTACGGCGTCGGGCGCCCTGATCAACATGGTCTTTTCGAGGGAGGAGCGAGTGAAGGCCATGGGCTGGTGGAGCCTGGTGGGCGCCGGCGGGCCGGTCATCGGCGTCTCGCTCGGCTCGCCGATCATCGCGGCCTTCGGGTGGCGAGCGCTCTTTTGGCTGCAACTGGCCATCATCATCGTCTCTTTCAGCGTGGTCGTTGTCGTGTTGCCGCGCCGCCGCGGACTCGATGAGGAGAGTGCCGAGAAAAAGAACAAAGCTCGCGAGGAGTTCCGGCGCCTGGACTGGATCGGCAGCGCCTCACTCTCCCTCGCGGTCACTCTGGTGATGCTGGCGCTCTCGGTCGGTCCCTCGCTGGGCTGGACGAGTGCCTGGACCCTCGGTGGTTTCGTCGCGAGCGCCCTAGCGACGGTGCTCTTCATCTACCGACTGCAGCACGCGGCCAATCCACTGATCCCGGCCTTCTACTTTCGACGGCGAAACTTCGTGATGCCCATGGTGCTGCGGGCGACCGCGAACTTCGCGTACTTCGGAGCGTTCTTCCTCTTTCCTCTGCTGATGGAGCAGGGATATGGCTACTCGATTCCTCGCGTGGGCGCCCTCGCCATCGCGCGTCCCTTGACCTTCGCGATCTGTTCACCGATCGCGGGCTACGTGGCGATCCGAGTGGGAGAACGAGTGAGTGCGGTCGCGGGGGCGGCGTTCTTGACCACGTCGCTCGCGCTCTTCGCGCTGCTCCAGCCGAGTTCGGGCGCGTGGGAGGTAGCGATCGCCCTCGCGTTGTCGGGCCTTGGCATGGGCGTCGCCCTGCCCTCGTCGAGCTCAGTCATGGCTAATGAAGTAAAGGTGAGTGAGTTCGGGGTGATGTCAGCCGCGCAACTTCTCGCGATGCAAGTCGGTGAGGTGGCCGGTATTCAGGTCCTCGAAACTGTCCAGCAGTCGATCGCACGCCGTCGTGGTCTGAGCCACGCTCACTCGGGTCCAGCTCTGCTCGCCACCTTTCACCCGTCCTTTGTCATCGGTGCTCTCGTCGCGGCCGGAGGGCTTGTCGCGGCGACCTTCATGCGGGCCGTGCCACGTTCGCGCTTAAAGCGCGTGTGAGATCACCCGGTAGTCTTGAGCCCTATGACTGACGTTCTTCCGGGCGCCGAGCCCTTTTCGCACCGCGGGGGGCCCGTGGGGGTCTTGGTTCTTCATGGCTTCACCGGCAATCCCACCTCGATGCTCCCGATTGCCACCCTGGCCGCGGAAAAGGGATACAGCGTCGAACTGCCGCGCCTGCCCGGTCACGGCACCACGGTCGAGGACATGATCACCACAACCTGGTCGGACTGGGCGGCCAGCGCCGAAGCGGCCTATGACGATCTGGCCGCGCGCTGCGAGCGGGTGGCGATCGTCGGACTTTCCATGGGCGGTGGGCTCACGGCCTACGTCGCTGAGTTGCGCGACTCCGTGGCCGCCTGTGTTTTTATCAATCCCTTGGTCAAGCCGCCCCCGGCGGAGTTGCTCGAAGGTCTTGAGGGACTGCTCGGCGCGGGGGTGGAGACCATTGACTCGATCGGCTCGGACATCAAGAAGGAAGGCGCCTTGGAGTCGTCCTATCCGGCCACGCCCCTGGCGCCCGCGAAGAGTCTCTTCGACGGACTGGTCAAAGTGTACGAGAACCTCCAGCTGATCAGCGCCCCGAGTCTCTTGATCTCCAGCCGAGAAGATCACGTCGTCACCTCCGACAACGGCGACGACCTCGTCGCCCTGGTGAGTGGGCCCATCGAGCGCGTGTGGCTCGAAGACTCGTACCACGTGGCGACTCTTGACAACGAGCAAGAGCTCGTCGAGACCTTGACATTCGATTTTCTCGCCCGAGTTCTCTAGCCATGACCTCACCGCTACGTCGAGAGGACGTCGCCAAAATCGCGAAGCTCGCTCGCTTGAGCCTGAGTGAGCAGGAGCTGGACATGTTCACCGAACAGCTCGGTCAGATCCTCGAACACGCCAACGATATTGCGGCGCTCCCGCTCGACGACGTGGTCCCCACCGCCCACCCCTTTGGACTCATCAACGTGGTGCGCGAGGACGTCATCGTACCGAGCCTCGCCCGCGAGGATCTCTTGGCCATGGCTCCCGACGCGGAAGACGGTCGTTTCGCCGTGCCGCGCATTATGGGAGAGGCTCCGTGAAGAGCGCACTCGAGATCGCGGCCGAGGTACGCGGCGGCGCGACGACCGCCCTCCTGGAAGCTCAGCGCTCGCTGGACGCGATTCGCGCGCGCAATGAGGAACTCAACGTCTTCGTCCACGTGGACGAGGCCAGCGTTCTCGCCACTGCGCGACGGGTGGACGAGGTCGTGTCGCGCGGGGAGGACCCCGGTCCGCTCGCCGGCGTTCCCGTCGCCCTCAAGGACAATCTCTGCGAGGTCGGCGAGCTCACGACGGCGGGGTCTCGGATCCTCGAGGGGTGGCGTCCTCCCTACAACGCGACGGTCGTCACGTTGATCCTGCGGGCGGGCGCCGTGCCGATGGGTAAGACCAACATGGACGAGTTCGCCATGGGCTCGTCCACGGAGAACTCGTACTACGGGCCAACCCGCAACCCGCTCGACCCCTCGCGCGTGCCCGGCGGCTCCTCGGGCGGATCAGCCGCCGCCGTCGCGGCCGACATGACCCCGCTCGCCTTGGGCTCGGACACCGGTGGCTCGATTCGTCAGCCCGCCGCGCTCTGTGGCGTGGTGGGCGTGAAGCCGACTTACGGTTTGGTCTCGCGTTTCGGTTTGATCGCCTTCGCCAGTTCCCTGGATCAAATCGGTCCCTTTGCTAACAGCGTCACCGACGCCGCGCTGATGCTCGAAGTGATCGCGGGACACGACGCCCGCGACTCGACGTCGCTCCCCGAACCGTCCCCCTCACTGGTCGCGGGGATCGACGCCGGCGTGGCCGGACGGCGCGTGGGTCTGGTCCGTGAGTTGATCGAAGGAGCCGACGATGACGTGTTGGCGGCCGTCGAAAAGGCCCGCGCCACCCTGCAAGAAGCGGGCGCCACGATCGTGGAGCTCTCCATTCCCGAGTGTCGTCTCGGGCTGAGCGCCTATTACCTCATCGCTCCGGCCGAAGCCTCCAGCAACCTCGCGCGCTTTGACGGCGTGCGCTACGGACTGCGCGTCGACGCCGAGGACGTCGCGGCGATGAACGAGGCGACCCGGACGCTCGGATTCGGCGCCGAGGTGAAGCGGCGCATCATGCTCGGCACCTACGCGCTCTCGGCCGGCTATTACGACGCGTACTACGGCCAGGCTCTCAAGGTCCGCACTCAGATGATCGACGCCTTTCGCCGCGCCTACGAACGGGCCGACGTGCTGCTCGGCGCGACGGCCCCTTCGGTGGCGTTCAAGTTCGGTGAGAAGACCAACAACCCGCTCGCCATGTACCTCTCGGACGTCTTCACGATTCCCACCAATCTGGCGGGAGACCCGGCGATCTCGGTTCCCTTTGGTCGAGGTCGGGGAGGTCTTCCCGTGGGTGTCCAGCTACTGGGCCCCGGACGCAGTGAGGCGAGCCTGTTCGCGGCCGCCCGCGTGCTCGAAGTGGAGCAGGCCTCGTGACGCTGCCCGCGGGATGGGAGATGGTGGTCGGACTCGAGGTGCACACCGAGCTCAAGACCACCACCAAGATGTTCTGCGGGTGCGAGAACATCTTTGGGGCCGAACCCAACACCCGAGTCTGCGCCGTCTGTCTCGGTCTTCCCGGCTCCTTGCCGGTGCTCAACGTGCGGGCCGTGGAGCTCGCCATGGCGATCGGTACCGCTCTTCACTCGACCATCAGTCCGTCGACGTTTCACCGGAAGAACTACTTCTATCCCGACATGCCCAAGGACTTTCAGATCAGCCAGTACGACCTGCCGATCAACGTCGGAGGGTACGTGGACCTGCCCGACGGGTCTCGTGTCTCGATCGAGCGAGCTCACTTAGAAGAGGACACCGGCAAGTCCACGCACCTCGGCGCGAGTGGTCGGATACAGGGAGCGGCGCGGTCGCTGGTTGACTACAACCGCTCCGGGGTGCCGTTGGTAGAGATCGTCTCGGGTCCTGATATTCGCTCCTCGGATCAGGCGCGCCTCTACGCCGCAGAACTGCGCGGCATACTGATCGCGACGGGAGCCTCGGACGGTCGCATGGAAGAAGGCTCTATGCGCATCGACGCCAACGTGTCGGTTCGACACCCAGACGAGCCCTTTGGAACGCGCTGTGAGATCAAGAACCTCAACTCACTTCGCAGCCTCGGGCGAGCCATCGACTTTGAGGCACTCCGCCAGGTCGAGCTACTCAGCGAGGGCGGCGTGGTTCGCCAAGAGACGCGACACTGGGACGAGACGCTCGGATCCACGTCGACCATGCGAGTCAAAGAGGAAGCCGAGGACTACCGCTACTTTCGAGAGCCGGACCTGGTGGATCTCGCCCCCGACGCCGCGTGGCGAGAGCGCGTGCGCGAGGGACTGGGCCCTATGCCCGCGGAGCGACGCGCGACGCTGGCCGCGCGC
The DNA here is from genome assembly GCA_963756325.1 of uncultured Acidimicrobiaceae bacterium. Taxonomy (GTDB): domain Bacteria; phylum Actinomycetota; class Acidimicrobiia; order Acidimicrobiales; family RAAP-2; genus RAAP-2. Next base: position 501,279 of record CAVWNE010000012.1, on the reverse strand, counting down.
TTGGTCGCGCCGAGTTCGACGCAACTCGACGCCCTGCAAGTAGTCGTCGACCTTGGTTTTGATGACCTCGTGACCGCGGCCCTCGACGCCCAGGTTGAACCTGGTCTGGCCCTGGCGCGGGCCGCCAACGAACTGGCGGCGGACGCGGGGAACATCGAGAACCTGACGGCGGAGGCGTTCATCGCCACCCTGCTGATGGAACAGAGCGATGAGCTGTCCGCCACGCAAGCGAAGACCGTTCTCCTGGAACTGCTGGCCCACGGCGGCGATCCTCGGTCCGTCGCGACAGCGAAGGGGTTCGAACAGTTGTCGGCCGACTCGCTCGGCCACATCGTCGCCGCCTTGATCGAGGCGAACCCCGACGAGTGGTCGCGCTTTCGCCAGGGCGACGAGAAGCTCGCGCAGTTCTTTATTGGACAGGTGATGAAAGAGACCAAGGGTCAGGCCAACGGCAAGGCCGTCATCGCCGAACTTCACTCGCGCCGCTAAGCGATTTCCTAGACTTCCTCTATGGCGAACCACCCCACCCCGCGAAGCTCCGAGGTCACGATCGGCAACGGACGCGCGCCGGCTCGCGCGATGTTGCGCGCGATGGGCCTGACTGACGAGGACATGATCAAGCCGCAGATAGGCGTGGCGTCCAGCTGGAACGAGGTGACGCCGTGCAACATGCCTCTTGACCGTCTCGCCAAACGCACCAAGGTGGCCGTCCGCGACGGCGGGGGGCTCCCCTTTGAGTTCGTCACCATCGCCGTGTCCGACGGGATATCCATGGGACACGAAGGCATGCACGCCTCGCTCGTGTCGCGCGAGGTGATCGCCGACTCGGTGGAGACGGTCATGCACGCGGAGCGTTTTGACGCCATGGTCACCTTGGCGGGATGCGACAAGTCTCTGCCCGGAATGCTGATGGCTGCGGCCCGGGTCAACGTGCCCAGTGTGTTTCTCTATGGCGGCACGATCATGCCCGGACTGCTGGACGGTCGCGCGCTCGACATCACCTCGGTCTTTGAGGCGGTTGGTGAGAACGCCGTGGGGGCCATCAGCGACGATGAGCTGAAGGCCATTGAGTGCGCCGCCTGTCCGGGCGAAGGTAGCTGCGCGGGCATGTTCACCGCCAACACCATGGCCAGTGTGGGTGAGGCGCTCGGGATGTCTCTGCTGGGCAGCGCGTCGGTCCCCTCGATCGATCCACGCCGAGACCAGCTGGCTTACGACTCGGGAACGGCGGTCCTGAATCTCTTGGACCGCGGCATCAACGCGCGCCACATCATGACCCAGGGGGCCTTCGAGAACGCCATCGCCGTCGTGATGGCCCTTGGGGGATCGACCAACGCGGTACTTCACTTGCTGGCCATTGCTCACGAGGCCCGCGTCGATCTGGAGCTCGAGGACTTCAACAAGATCGCACAACGTGTACCCCATATCGCCGACACCAAGCCCCACGGCAAATACCACATGAGTGACCTCGACCAGATTGGCGGGGTTCCCGTGGTGCTGGCGCACCTGCTCGAGACCGGGCGCCTCGACGGCGACGTCATGACGGTGAGCGGAAAGACCATGGCCGAGAGCCTGGCCGACTTTCACGCCGAACGGCCCGACGGGGACGTGGTCCACGACGTCGATCACCCCATCCACGTCCAAGGTGGCATCGCGGTGCTGCGCGGATCACTGGCGCCGAAGGGCGCCGTGGTGAAGGTGGCCGGTCTGGACGACCTCTACTTTCGAGGAACGGCTCGTGTGTTCGACGGCGAGTTCAGCGCGATGGACGCCATCATGGCGAACGAGATCGCGCCCCAGACGGTCGTCGTCATCCGCTACGAAGGTCCAAAGGGCGGACCCGGCATGCGCGAGATGCTCGCCATCACTGGCGCCATGAAGGGCGTGGGACGCGGCGCGGACTGCGCACTCGTCACCGACGGTCGCTTCAGCGGCGGCACGCATGGATTCTGCGTGGGGCACGTGGCGCCCGAAGCACTGGACGGTGGTCCGATCGCTTTAGTGCGCGACGGCGACCAGATCGTCATCGACGTCAGCACTCTCTCGATCGACCTACTGGTGGAGGAGGCGGAACTCGCCGAGCGGGCGAAACACGTAGCGCCCTTCACCCCGCGCTACACCACCGGGGTCTTGGAGAAGTTCGCTCGCTTGGCCCAAGGGGCCGAGAAGGGCGCGGTCACCACTCGTTAGCCGTCATCGACGCTCAGACTCCGTGCGGAACTAGGTACCGGCCCTCAGCGAATCGTCGACGCACAACAAGACGATTCAGGAGAACTCTCGTGAGCTCGTCACCGACGGGGCGTCGAGGTGAATACTGTTCGGTAATGCCGAGGGTGCCTGAGCCATCGACTGCGAGACTTCTCAACCTCGATCCGGTCTTGTGAAGGGTGCGTCGGTATGTTTAAACTAGGAACGTGACGACCCGCATCGAGATTCTGGTAGTAGTAGGCGCCTGGCGCCGGTAGTCACACGTATCACAGACACCGGAGGCCTCCCAAACAAGGGAGGCCTTTTTGCTTATCTGACACAAAAAGGAGCGCTGTGCAACTCACCGGAGCGCAAGCACTGATCAAGAGCCTTGAACGAGAAGGGGTCGACACCATCTTCGGCCTGCCCGGTGGGGCCATTCTGCCCGTCTACGACCCAATCATTGATTCTTCAATCCGCCACATCCTGGTGCGACACGAGCAGGGCGCCGGTCACATGGCGGAGGGGTACGCGCTCGCCACCGGGAAGCCCGGTGTGGCGATGGTGACGAGTGGGCCGGGGGCGACCAACATCGTCACCCCGATCGGGAACGCCCACATGGACTCCACGCCGCTGGTCGTCATCACTGGTCAGGTGGCGACGGCCGCGATCGGCTCGGACGCCTTTCAAGAGTGCGACATCACCGGCATCACCATGGGCATTACCAAGCACAATTTTCTCATTCAATCGGCGCACGAGATTCCCCGCGTGGTCGCCTCCGCCTTTTATCTGGCCACGACCGGTCGACCCGGTCCGGTGCTCATCGACCTCCCAAAGGACATCTCGCAGTCGACCATGGAGTGGTGGTACCCCGAGACGATCGAGGAGTTGGATCTTCCGGGCTACCGGCCCGAGGTCGCCCTCGACGACAGCGACGTCGCGCGAGCCGTGGAGCTGATCTCCCAGAGCGAGCGTCCGGTGCTGTACGTAGGCGGGGGAACGTTGAAGTCCCGCGCCTCTGAGGAGCTGCGCGCGTTCGCCGAGCGAACCAAGATGCCCGTCGTTACCACGTTGATGGCCAGGGGCGCCTTTCCCGACTCCCACGAGCAGCACCTGGGCATGCCCGGGATGCACGGCATGTACAGCGCGGTAACCGCCCTGCAGAAGTCGGATCTGTTGATCTCCCTGGGTGCGCGCTTTGACGATCGGGTGACCGGTCAGCTCTCCACGTTCGCGGCTGGGGCGAAAGTCATCCACGTCGACATCGACCGAGCCGAGTTCAACAAGGTCCGTGTCGCCGACGTGACCTTGCAGAGCAATGTGGCGGCGGCGATTCGAGTGCTTGATGAGGCCGGCGCCCGGCCCCAGAACCTCGACGTCTGGTGGAAAGAGATTCGTACCTGGCAGGAGCGGTACCCGCTGGTCTACGACGAGCCGAGCGCCGACGGTCCTCTTCGTCCTCAGCACGTCATCGAAGCCATCGCCCGCTCCGCGGCGCCGGGCACCATCGTCGCGGCGGGCGTGGGGCAGCATCAGATGTGGGCGTCCCAGCACTGGCAGTTTGAAGAGCCGGGCACCTGGGTCAACTCGGGCGGGGCCGGCACCATGGGTTTCGGTGTGCCCGCCGCCATCGGTGCGAAAGTCGGTCGTCCCGATCGAACGGTGTGGTGCATCGACGGCGATGGCTGTTTTCAAATGACCGCCCAGGAGCTGGTGACGGCCCGCAGTGAGGGCATTCCCATCAAAGTCGCCATCTTGAACAACGCGTACCTCGGCATGGTGCGCCAGTGGCAAGAGATGTTCTACGAGGAGCGTTACTCCGAGGTCTACTTGAGTTCGGATCTGCCCGATTACGTCAAGTGGGCCGAGGCCATGGGCTGTGTGGGACTGCGCGCTCACAATCTGGAAGAGATGCACGCGGTCATCGCCCAGGCGAATGAGATCAACGACGTGCCGGTGGTCATCGACTTTCGCACGGACTCCTCGGAGAAGGTCTTTCCCATGGTCGCCTCGGGCGCCAGCAACGACGACATCATGGTCCATCCCCTCCTCCGTGGGGGTGCCCAATGAGCCCCGAGCCTTTCCTCGGACAGACGGACACCGCTCCGGTTCGCCATCACATCTTGTCGGTGCTGGTAGAAAACAAGGCCGGGGTTCTTGCGCGCATCGCCGGACTGTTCGCGCGGCGCGGCTTTAATATCTACTCGCTCGCCGTCGCCCCGGCCGAGGGAAACGCCCGCTTTTCTCGGGTGACGATCGTGGTGGATGCACACAGCGCTCCTCTGGAGCAGATCGTCGCCCAGCTGAACAAACTGATAAACGTGGTTGAGATCACTGACCTGGCGCCCCAGGATGCGCTAGAGAGAGAGCTCCTGCTGGCGACCCTCGCGGTCGACAGCGCCACCCGCGCCGGCGTGCTCGAAGTGGCGGCCAACACGGGTGCCTCGATAGTCGACGTGAACGCGGCATCCATGACCGTCATGTTGGCCGGTACCCCCGGGGCGTGCGATCGACTCGAAAAGGCGCTCGAGGCCTTTAGCGACGTGGCCCTACAACGGACCGGTCGCGTGGCACTCCCTAGACTCGGTCAAGCGGCGATCGCCTAAAGCAAAGAGAAAGTTTCCCCCGATGACCACGATGTACTACCAAAAGGACGCTAAGCCCGAACTGCTCAAGGCGAAAAAGATCGCTATCTTGGGCTACGGATCACAGGGCCACGCCCACGCCCTCAACCTTCACGACAGTGGCTACGACGTTCGCGTGGGACTTCGCATGGAGTCGTCGTCGGTTCTAAAGGCCGAAGAGGCGGGACTTCGCGTCCTCTCCATCGCTGACGCCTGCAAAGAGGCCGACGTCATCATGATTCTCGTTCCCGATACCGAGCAGAAGCGCACCTACGACGCCGACATCGCCCCGTCTCTCACCGCCGGCAAGTGCCTGTTGTTTGCCCACGGGTTTAATATCCGCTTCAACCTCATCACCCCCCCGACCGACGTGGACGTGGCGATGGTCGCTCCGAAGGGTCCGGGCCACTTGGTGCGCCGTACCTACGTTGAGGGCGGCGGCGTGCCGTCGCTGATCGCGGTGCACCACGACGCAACCGGTCACGCCCACGACATCGCGTTGGCCTACGCCGATGGCATCGGTGCGACTCGGGCCGGAGTTCTTGAGACCACCTTCTCCGAAGAGACCGAAACCGACCTCTTCGGAGAACAGGTGGTGCTGTGCGGAGGGGTCACCGCGCTGGTGCGCGCGGGCTACGAGACGCTGGTCGAGGCGGGATATCAGCCCGAGAGCGCGTACTTCGAGTGCCTGCACGAGTTGAAGCTCATCGTTGACTTGATGTACGAAGAGGGCATTACGGGCATGCGCTACAGCGTCTCGGACACCGCCGAGTACGGCGACCTGACCCGCGGTTCGCGGGTCATCACCGAGACGGTCAAGGGCGAGATGAAGAAGATCTTGACCGAGATCCAAGACGGCACGTTTGCCGCCGAGTGGATCCAAGAAAACGAGATCGGACGTCCGCGCTATCGCGAGTTGCGCGAAGCCGGCAAGAATCACCCCATCGAAAAGATCGGTACGAAGCTGCGCGAAATGATGCCGTTTGTTTCCGCGGGCAGGCAGAAGGTCTCGGAGATTTCTGGCGGCGACACTGACGAGTGATCGCCCCCTGGAGATCTGAGGTGCCGTGACGCCGGTGATCTCAGGAGAGAAATCGTGAAACCTGCGCCGATCATTATTGGAAGTGAGCGCAGCGACGTCGGACTCTTCGAGGGAGCGCGAATTCTCAGTGGCGGCGGTTCGTCGCTCGACGCTGTGGAAGCCGCGCTGCGTCTGTGCGAAGACAATCTAAATGACCACTACGTGGGCACGGGGGGCCTGCCGAACGCGCGCGGCGAGGTAGAACTGGACGCGTCAGTGATGGTGGGTTCAACTCGCGCCTTCGGCGCGGTGGGAGCGGTGAAGGGGTTTGCCCATCCCATATCCATGGCGCGCGCGGTCCTCGAGAGGCTTCCTCAACACTGTTTGCTGGTGGGAGAAGGAGCCGAGCTCTTTGGCGATGACTGTGGCTTCGAACGGCGCGATCTGTTGACCGACGAGTCTCGGGCGTTGTTTCTCGCCGCGCTCGCCGCCTCGAGTGACTCGGTGGAAGGAGAGCGCAGAGAGGCGAGCGCGGGGGACGAGGCCTATCGCAACACGGCGCTGAGGCTGGTCAATCGCTTTCAGCCGTTCGACGGGCCGTGGGGCACCGTCAACGTGCTCGCCATTGATGAGCAGGGCGAACTCGTCGCGGGGGTCTCGACCAGTGGCTACCCCTGGAAGTATCCGGGCCGGGTCGGTGACTCGGCCGTAGCGGGCGCCGGAATCTACGCGGACCTTCGTTATGGCGGGGCGGGATGCACGGGACGCGGTGAACTGAGTATGCGCCTCACTGGCGCGCGCGTGGTAGTCGAGAATTTGGCCCGTGGTGACGAACCTGACCGGGCCTGTCGCGCGATGTTGGCCGAGGCGTCGACCCTTCCCGATGACTTTCGCGCCGAGCTTCGAACACTCTGTCTCACCCCCGACGGTCGCCACGGGGGAGCGTCAAGTCAGCCGGGCTCAACGTACAGCGTCATTAGCGCCAGCGACGGCCAACTGGCCACCCGGCGGCGCGCGCAACTCTGAGCGAACTTTACCCACGCGGGCTGTTACACAGCTACAGGTTTCCGACGACCCAGTTGATGCTGGCACAGAGAGAGGCGACGTCTTCGGGATCGACACTCGGGAACATCGCGATGCGCAACTGGTTGCGTCCGAGTTTGCGGTAGGGGTCAGTATCGACCACGCCGTTCGCGCGCAGAATCTTAGCGATCTGGTTGGCGTCGATGTCCTCGTGAAAGTCAATCGTGCCCACCACGGTGCTTCGATCCTGGGGGTCCTTTACGAAGGGCGTCGCGAAGTCCGAGGCCTCGGCCCAGGTGTAGAGAATCTCCGCAGACTGACGCGAGCGGCCGGTCGAGAAGGCCAGGCCGCCGTTGTCGTTGAACCATTGGATTTGGCTCGCCATCAGGTGCAATGTCGCAAGCGCGGGGGTGTTGTAGGTCTGGTTGAGTCGAGAGTTGTCGAGGGCGATTTTGAGGTCGAAGAACGCCGGCGTCCATCGACCGGACGCGGCCAACGTCTCGATGCGCTCCACCGCCGCGGGCGAGCACAGGGCCAGCCAGAGCCCTCCGTCAGACCCGAAGGACTTCTGAGGTGCGAAGTAGTAGCAGTCGAACTGCGTCGGGTCGACCGGTAGTCCGCCCGCCCCCGACGTAGCGTCCACCGCGACGAGTCCCCTCGCGCCCGCCGGCCGCTGGATGGGCATCATCACGCCGGTCGAGGTCTCGTTGTGGGTCAGGGCGTACAGGTCCACGCTCTCGTCGGCCACCGAGACGGGGTGCGTGCCCACCTCACTGGTGATGATCAACGGGTCCTTGATGTGTGGTGCTTCCTTCGCGGCGCTCGCGAACTTGGAGGAGAACTCCCCGAAGCTCAAGTGTTGTGACTGCTCGGCGATGAGATGAAATGTCGCCGCGTCCCAGAAGCACGTGGTGCCGCCGTTGCCGAGCAAGACCTCGTATCCCTCGGGCAAGGAGAAGAGCGTGGTGAGACCATCACGAACTTCTCCGACCTTGTTCTTCACCGTGGCTTGACGATGCGACGTACCGAGGTAGGTCGAGGCGTCGGCGCTCAGAGCGGCGATCTGCTCCGGGCGGATCTTCGAGGGTCCTGAACCAAATCGGCCGTCGCGCGGCAGAAGGTCAGCGGGGATCTTGGGGATGTCGGGGGAACTCATAGACTTATTCTTACGGAAAATGATCGGAGCCATTCAGTGAGCGCCAGAACCAGTGACCTTTTGAATGGACTCGCCCCCAGCGCCACGCTGGCCGTGGACGCCAAGGCCAAGGCGTTGAAGGCAGCCGGGGAGCCGGTCATTGGCTATGGCGTGGGCGAGCCCGACTTTCCTACCCCGGTGCACATTGTCGAAGCGGCCGTAAAGGCCTGCTACGACCCGGTCAACTACAAGTACACCCCGACGCCCGGTATTCCTGAGCTTCGAGAGGCCATCGCGGCCAAATCGATGCGCGACAGTGGACTCAGCGTGAAGGCTAGTCAGGTGCTCGTGACGAACGGGGGCAAGCACTCCGTGGCGACCGCGTTCATCAGCCTGCTCAACCCCGGGGATGAGGTGCTGGTTCCCGCGCCCTACTGGACCACCTACCCCGAAGCCATCTACTTGACCGGCGCGACCCCGGTTCCGGTGATGACCAGCGAGGCGAATGGCTTTCGCATCAGCGTCGAAGAGCTCGAGCGCGCCCGGACCAAGAAGACGAAGATGTTGGTCTTCAACTCGCCGTCGAACCCCTCGGGAGCGGTGCTTCGCCCCGAGGAAGTGGCGGCCATCGGCCACTGGGCCGCGGAGCACGACATCTGGGTGCTATGCGACGAGATCTATGAGCACCTGGTGTATGGCACCGCACAAAGCGTTTCTCTGCCGGTCGTCACACCCGAACTCGGAGACCGGTGGATCGTGGTCAACGGCGTCGCGAAGTCCTACGCCATGACCGGGTGGCGGGTGGGGTGGATGATCAGCGCCCCTGACGTCATGGACGCCGCCTTCAACTACCAGAGCCAGACGACGTCCAACATCTCGAACATTTCCCAACGCGCTGCCGTGGCCGCCCTGACCGGGGACCTTATGGCGGTCGCAGAGATGCGCGAGGTCTTTGACCGACGCCGTCAGACCATGGTGACGATGCTCAATCAGGTGGACGGGGTTACCTGCGCCGAACCAGAGGGCGCGTTCTACTGCTACCCGAATGTCTCGGCACTGCTGGGCCGCTCGCTCGGGGGTCGCGTCGCGAACTCCTCCAGCGAACTGGCCGATCTGTTGCTCGAGACCATCAAGATCGCGGTCGTGCCCGGCGAAGCCTTCGGCACGCCGGGTTTCTTCCGCTTCAGTTACGCGCTCGGAGACAACGACCTGGTCGAGGGTCTCGAACGCCTGACCGCGTTCGTCGCCGCGGGCTGAGCCGCCCCGCTCTTCCCGTAGTCTGTTCTCTTTCGAGTGAAAGGTTTTTCGTGGCCCGAGTATTAGTAACCGAAGAGATTGCCGAGTCGGGCCTGCAGAAGCTGCGAAACGCCGGACACGAAGTCGACATCCAGCTGGGCCTGACGCCGGCCCAGCTCCTAGAGGCAGTGCCCGGGGCCCACGCCCTGATCATTCGCTCGGCGACCAACGTCGACGCCGCGACCCTCGAAGCGGCCAGTGACATGGTGGTGGTGGGGCGCGCGGGCATCGGCCTCGATAACGTCGACGTCGCCAAAGCCACCGAACTCGGGGTCATGGTGGTAAACGCACCCGTGTCCAACATCTTGTCGGCCGCCGAGCAGACCATGGCGCTGCTGCTGGCTCAGGCTCGCAACATCCCCCAGGCCCACGCGGCCCTCAAGAACGGCAAGTGGGAGCGCAGTAAGTGGGAGGGCGTAGAGCTGCACGGCAAGACCCTCGGCATTGTGGGGTTAGGAAAAATCGGTGCCCTGGTTGCTCAGCGGGCGAACGCATTTGGCATGCGGCTCATCGCCTACGACCCCTTCATTAGCGAAGATCGCGCCCGACACATGGGCGTAGAACTGGTCGACCTGGACGCGCTCCTCGCCCAGAGCGACTTCATCACCATTCACTTGCCGAAGAACAAAGAGACGACGGGGCTGCTCAACCAAGAGTCCTTCACCAAGGTGAAGCCGGGTGTGCGGATCATCAACGTCGCGCGCGGTGGCATCGTCAGTGAGGTCGACCTCGCCGAGGCGATTCGTGACGGCAAAGTGCAAGGGGCCGCTCTCGACGTATTCGAAAAGGAGCCCACCACCGAGTCGCCACTCTTTGAACTCTCCTCGGTGGTGGTCGTGCCTCACCTCGGCGCGTCCACTTTTGAGGCGCAGGACAAGGCGGGCGTCACCATTGCCGAGCAGGTGGAGCTGGCCCTCGCGGGTGATTTCGTTCCCTACGCCGTCAACGTGTCCGCGGGCGAGGTGTCTGAGTCGGTGAGCCCGTTCATGGGAATCGCCGAGGTGCTCGGACGATTCATCGGCGGACTGCTGGACGGCGAACCAGCGGATCTGGAAGTGGTGTACCAAGGAGAGTTGGCGGGAGCGGGCACCAAGATCCTGACCCTCTGTGCGTTGAAGGGCCTCTTGAGTTCGACGGGTCACGACGGCGTGTCCTTTGTGAACGCCCCTCAGTTGGCCGAAGAGCACAACCTCACCTTTCGCGAGAGTTCCTCGGTGGCGTCGGCCGACTACGTCAGCCTGGTGACCGTTCGTTCGGGCGGGCACAGCGTCTCGGGCACCTTGATGACCATTGGAACCCGGGTCGAGACACGCATCGTGAGCGTCGATGGTCACGCCGTCGAGATCGCACCGGCTTCGTCCATGCTCGTCGTGCACAACGATGATCGCCCCGGCATGATCGGACTCGTCGGCGTGGCACTCGGTCAGGCGGACATCTCTATCTCATCGATGGCGGTGGGTCCCGACCCCGAAACGAAGACCGCTCTTATGGTTCTCTCCACCGAAGCCCCCACGCCCAGTGAGGTGGTGGAGAAGTTGCGCGCGACCGACGGGATTCAAGACATCCACCTCATCGCCCTGCGCTAGCGACTAGGGGCGCCCGGGCCGACGCCCCCGCTTTACGGCTTCTTTGATCTCTTGACCGCGTTGACGGGCCTCTTCTTTGATCTCTCGTTTGATCTCTTGTTTGAGCTGTCCTCCGCGCCGGCGCGTTTCTTCGCGTCGTTGACGGGCCGCGTCGCGTACCTCTTGAGCGCGTTGGCGCGCCTCACGTCGAATCTCGAACGCTTCCTGATGCGACGCGTGATGGGCCTGAATATGAGCGGTCCGCGCATCGTTGAGCGCCCGTCGAACTGAGTCGTCGTCGTGGGAGTGACTTTCCCTCTCGCTCTTGACCGCGTGCCACGCGGTGCGAGCCTGCTTGAGCGCGGCCAGCACTTGTTTGCGCGCCTCGATCGAGGCATCGGCCGCGGCGTTGAACTGCTCGCGACCGTTGGCACCCTGAACCACGGTGGCAAAAGACCACAAGCCCGTGTCGAGGAGCCGCGCCGCTCGTTCGACATCGCTCAGAACGGCTTCTCGTATCTCGTCCGACGAGAGTTCGCCACCGGAGTATTTGATGATGGAGCGGTAGTAGATCCGCCAGAGGCTGGTGAGCGCGTCGGCCGCGATCTGAGGTTCGGGGTCGCTCGGGTCTAGGCCCGCTCGGGCAGCCATGGACTCGGCGGCCACCTGGGCTAAGCGGTCGATCATCTCCGCCCGCGCGGCTTTCAGCGACGGCGTACTCTCGATCAGGTCGTTGAAATCGGCGATCAAGGAGAACTGAACCTGCTCATGGTCGTTGAGATGTCCCATGAACTCAGCCAGTTCGCCCCTGAGCAACTCCACCATCGCCGCGACGGGGGAAACGGGATCACCGTCGGGACCCAGCGCCTGTCGCAGAGCGTTGATCGAGTCCTCTTCACGGTCGAGTAGCAGCGCCTCCTTCGTTGGGAAATAGTTGTAAATCGTCTTCTCCGAGACGTCGCAGGCCGCTGCGACCTCGCTCACTCGAACTTCGTCAAACCCCCGCTCCAAGAACATGAGCGTCGCCGTATCGGAGATGAGTTGACGCATCAGGGCCTTTTTGCGCTCCCGTAGTCCTTGGTGGAGCGCGTCGACGTGGGCCGCGCGCACGGAAGTGGCCGGAGTGACCTCGCCCCTCTCGGGGACGCTTTCACTTACTTCAGTCATTCAGCCATTGTACCGCGAAAAACCATATATTTCTAGTTGCTAAATCTTTTTAGTTACTGTAGTATTTTTGCGAAGGGAGTCCCATGCCATCAGATGAGCTGGTCGTCGTCACACGCGGTCTCACCAAACAGTTCGGCGACTTCGTCGCTGTCAACGATTTCAACCTCGAGGTGCGCGGCGGTACGGTCGTCTCGCTGCTCGGCCCGAACGGCGCCGGCAAGACCACGATCGTGCGCATGCTGGCCACGCTGATCAAGCCCACGAGTGGCTCCGCCCAAGTGTGTGGTCACGACGTCGTCAAAGAGTCCGATACGGTGCGCAGCTTGTTGTCCTTGACGGGCCAGTTCGCCGCCCTGGAGGACAATCTGACGGCCCGCGAAAACCTGCTGCTCATGGCGCGCCTGCGCGGGTATGGCCGAGGAGCCGCCGATCGGGTGGTGGAGAAGCTCATTGAGCGCTTTGACATCGGCGAGTTCCGCGACAAGCTAGTCAAGTCAGTCTCGGGGGGCCAGCGTCGACGCGTCGACTTGGCGGCGAGCTTGGTGGTTCAGCCCCAGGTCCTCATCCTGGATGAGCCCACCACGGGCCTCGACCCGCGTAGTCGCCAGGTGGTTTGGAATACCATTCGCGAACTGGTCGAGACGGGCGTCACGCTCTTTCTCACCACCCAGTACCTCGAAGAGGCCGACGCGCTGGCCGACTACATCGTGCTCTTGGACCACGGGCGCACCACCGCGGCCGGTACCGCCAATGAGCTCAAAGCTCGTATTGGTGATCAGCGCGTGGACGTGATCGCCGCCGACCTGGCGGGCATGGAGCGCCTCGTGGAGATTCTCTCGGGGAGATTTGACGTGACCCCCTCACCGGAGCAGCGCATGATTTCCATCCCCGCGCCCCGCGACGTCGCGGACCTCGCTCGGGTCTCTGAGGCCCTGACCGGAGCGGGCGTCGAGATCGACGAGATGGCTCTGCGGCGACCGACGCTGGACGACGCGTTCCTGGCTTTCACCGGCCAACCGGCCGACGTTACGAACACCCCACACGACGCGGGTCTAGGGACCCCCGATCTGGAGGAGTCCCACTCATGAGCACCGTCAGCGTTATCACCCAAGAGCGAGCCCCCTCGGACTACGAAGCGCTCCCCGCGCGCCCGAGCAGCTTCATTCGTTTCCTCCGCGAAACGTGGCTGCTGGTGGCGCGCGGACTGCGCACGATTCCCCGCGTCCCCACTCGCCTGAGCGACGTCACGATCCAGCCGATCATGTTCACTCTTCTCTTTCTCTACATCTTCGGCTCGGCCATACACATCCCCGGGATCTCCTACAAGAACTTTCTCCTGCCCGGACTCATCGGACAGAGCTTGGCCTTTGGCGTGATTGGTGCGGGCGTCGCCACCGCGACGGACTTTGGCAGTGGCGTGATCGACCGCTTCCGCTCGCTTCCGGTGACCAGACTCTCGGTCATCTCGTCTCAGGTCGTGGGTCAGGTGTGCGAGCAGGTTCTCGGCATCGCCATCGTGGCGGGCCTCGGCTTGGCCCTGGGATGGCGACCCCACCACAACCTGGCCACGGTGGCGACCCTCGTGGGGCTGATTCTGCTCGGGCTGTTTGCCTTCACCTGGTTCGGCGTCCTGATGGGCATGCTGCTGAAGACCCCCGACGCGGTCCAGGGCATTGGTTTTTCCATCATGCTGCCCCTGTCGTTCCTCGCGGGCGTGTTCGTCTCGATCACCACGCTCCCGTCCTGGTTGCGACCGGTGGCCCAGTGGGATCCGCTGTCGCCCTTCGTGGCCGCCATGCGACACGTATCCCAGGGCTATAACGACACCGGTCCGTGGCCGCTCACCCACCCCGTGATCGCCATGTGCGGATGGTGCGTCTTGGTCATGATCATCTGCGTTCCGCTCGCTCTGGCGCGCTTTCGCTCCACGGCGGCGGCCTCGTAACTACATCAGCGAGATAAGGTCGACGCGCTCCATGATCTCAGGGGTGAGAAGCGGGATCACGTCGAGCGCCTTCATGTTCTCGCGAACCTGATCGGCGGTGGACGCCCCGGTGATGACCGTGGACACGTTCGGGTTCTTGGTGCACCAGGCGAGTGAGAACTGGGCGAGCGAGACCTCGAGATCATCGGCGATCTTCTTCACCTCAGCGACCTTCTTGTTGGAGGCCTGGTCGGTGAGCGTAGCGCGGAGCCACTCATATCCGGGGAGCGTCGCGCGCGATCCCTCGGGAACTCCGTTGAGGTACTTGCCCGTCAAGAGACCCGAGGCCAAGGGCGACCAGATAGTCGTGCCGAGCCCGATGTCCTCATAGAGGCGGGCGTACTCCTTTTCCACGCGATCGCGCGTAAGGATGTTGTACTGCGGTTGCTCCATGACGGGCTTGTGGAGGTGGTGGCGATCGGCGATGTCCCAGGCGGCGCGGATCTCGTCCGCCGTCCACTCCGAGGTGCCCCAGTACAGAGCCTGACCGCGCTCGACCATGTCGCTCATGGCCCAGACGGTCTCTTCAATCGGAGTGTGGGGGTCCGCGCGGTGACAGAACACCAAGTCAACGAAGTCGAGACCGAAGCGCTCGAGTGAGGCGACGATGGCCTGACTGAGGTACTTGCGGTTGAGGGTGTTGCGCATGTTGGGACCCTCGTAGAGGCCCCAGAAGAGCTTGGTCGAGACCACGTAGTCGTGTCGCTTCCAGCCCAGCTCGCGGAGGGCCGCGCCCATCACGCGCTCGGACTCGCCGTGTCCATAGGACTCGGCGTTGTCGTAGAAGTTAACGCCCGCGTCGTGCGCGGCGGCTAGACACTCGGCCGCCTGGGCCGCCGTCTCTAGCTGACTTTTGTTGGCGAAGGTCACCCAGCTGCCAAAGGAGAGGACGCTCACTTTGAGCCCCGAGCGTCCGAGTCGTCGATATTCCATCTGGGCCATGCGTGCTCCTTGGTTGGTCAGCGTTCGTTACGCGTCGGGATTGCGCGGCACACTTGGCCACTCCTCAAACGAGAGCGGGCCAGTGTCCTTGTCGCGAGTAACGGCGAAAATGACGCCGGCGACGATCGCGCCCACCATGAGCAGCACCATCAGTTTGAGGAGGGTCTTGAAGAGGCTCACGAAGAGTCAGGTTAGTGCGTCGTCGTGGCCGTCAGCCCCTGAGGATTTGCCCAGTGGCTTGAACTTCACGTTAATGACTCCGGTCGCCACGCCGATGGCCGCGAGGACGCCGAGCGCGATCACCAGTTTGAGGAGAGACTTCAGCACTGAGAGAGAGGTTAGTACCGGTCGGCTCTGGACAACTCGCCGCGCGGCTGTACAATTGGGGCGTGACAACCATCCAGAGCGAACTGCTGCTGTAACGGGGCGAGCCGATGCTCGCCCTGGCCCCCGCGGACGCGGGGGCATTTTTGTTTTTCTCTGGCTTTGACGAAAGGATCGAGATGAGGTCAGGTCCCCAACAACCGAGCCCCATGGCGTATGCCAAGTACCGCGAGACGGTGCCGGTGGACCTGCCCGATCGCACCTGGCCCGACCACCGTCTGAGCGCCGCCCCCCGCTGGTGCAGCGTGGATCTGCGCGATGGCAACCAGGCTCTGATTGACCCGATGGACTTGGAGCGTAAACACGTGATGTTCCGTCACCTTGTCGAGATGGGATTCAAGGAGATCGAGGTCGGCTTTCCCTCAGCGTCCCAGCCCGACTTCGACTTCGTGCGCGAGATCATCGACGGTGACCTCATTCCTGATGACGTCACGATTCAGGTGCTCACGCAGTGTCGCGAGGATCTCATTCGACGCACCTATGAGTCGTTGCGGGGCGCTCCGCGCGCCATCGTGCACTTCTACAACTCAACGTCCACGCTGCAGCGCCGGGTGGTCTTTGGCCTCGACAAGGCGGGCATCACCCAGATCGCCACCGACGCCGCGGCGCTGTGCGTCT
This sequence comes from uncultured Acidimicrobiaceae bacterium, assembly GCA_963756325.1. Lineage (GTDB taxonomy): Bacteria > Actinomycetota > Acidimicrobiia > Acidimicrobiales > RAAP-2 > RAAP-2. The sequence continues at coordinate 485,333 of CAVWNE010000012.1, read as the reverse complement.
CTCTGGAGACGACGTCGCCGGCCACCCAGTTCCACTATGAGTACTCGCCCGAGAGCTTCACGGGCACCGAGCTTGACTACGCCCTCGAGGTCTGCAACGCGGTGATAGGCGTGATTGATCCGTCGCCCGAACGCCCGCTCATCTTGAACCTGCCCGCCACGGTGGAGATGTATACGCCGAACCTCTACGCCGACGCTATTGAGTGGTTCTTGCGCCACGTGGACCGCCGCGACTCAGTCGTGCTGTCGTTGCACCCGCACAACGACCGGGGTACCGCGGTTGCCGCGGCCGAGTTGGGTGTCCTCGCCGGGGCCGATCGCGTCGAGGGAACGCTCTTTGGCAACGGCGAGCGAACCGGCAACGTCGACGTCGTCAACTTGGCCCTCAACCTCTTCTCCCAAGGGGTGGACCCAGAGCTGGACATTCGCGACATTGACAAGGCTCGTCACGTCGCGGAGTACGCGAACCGCCTGCCGATCCACATGCGCCACCCCTACGTGGGAGAGCTGGTCTACACGGCCTTTTCTGGTTCGCATCAAGACGCCATCAAAAAGGGAATGACGGCCATCGGCGACGAGTACGAGTTTTGGGAAGTGCCCTACCTGCCCATCGATCCCAAACACACGGGACGCACGTACGAAGCGATCATTCGCGTTAACTCTCAGTCGGGCAAGGGGGGAGTGGCCTACCTCTTGAACGCGGAGCACGGTTTGGACCTACCTCGGGCCATGCAGGTCGAGTTCTCCAAGCAGGTCCAACAGCTCACCGAGGCCAAGGGGACCGAGATCACGCCGGCCGAAATCTGGGAAGTCTTTACCACGACCTACCAGCCGGAGAACCCACCGCTCCAACTGCTCTCGAGCGAGGTCACGGCCGATCAACACCTGACCCGGATCTTCGCCCAACTGGTCGTGCAGGGCCAGCACGTCACCGTGAAGGGTGAGGGCAACGGGCCGATTGACGCCCTGATGGCGGGACTGCGCAGTGAGATGGACGTCTCGTTCAAAGTGCGCGACTACCACGAGCACGCCCTCACCGCGGGCTCGGAAGCGTCGGCCGTCGCCTACGTCGAGGCCGAGGGAGAGGACGGCGTGACCTGGTGGGGCGTGGGCATGAGCTCATCCATCCTTGACGCGTCGCTGGAGGCGGTCATCTCTGCAGCCAATCGACGTCGCTAATGACTCGAAGTGGGGGGGTTGCCGCGTGGCGATGACCTTTCGAGAACTGGGGGAGTCTGACCTCGAGCGGGTCACGGCTCTGTGGCGCGAGGTCGATCTGGTACGACCGTGGAACGATCCCGACGGCGACTTTCGCGGGGCCATCGCCGGAGCGACCTCGGCCGTTCTCGGCGCCGAACTCAACGGGTTACTCGTCGGGACCGTCATGGTGGGATTCGACGGACACCGGGGCTGGCTGTACTACGTCGCGGTCGCTCCCTCGGCTCAACGAGGTGGCGTAGGCACGGCGCTGACCCACCGGGCAGAAGAGTGGCTCGCCGAGCGCGGTGCCCACAAGGTCCAGCTCATGGTTCGCCGGGGCAACGACGAGCCGCGTCTCTTTTATGGCGCGCGGGGCTATGAGCCGAGCGACGTCACCGTCTTTCAGAAGTGGTTGTCCTGAGGCGACTTAGGCGTGTTGCGCGTGGCCCTCGGCGTCAAAGACGCCTTCCAGGCTGGGCGCGTGACTGGTTGCCTCGTATGAACTGATGGCGGCGACCCGGCGAAGGCTCAGACCGATATCGTCCCATCCTTCGAGCAGCCGTTCCTGGGTCATGGCGTCCAGCGGGAAACTTCGCTTCCATCCCGCCTCGGGCATCTCGACGATCAGCCTCTCGACGTCCACCACGACCAGGCGCGATGGATCGCCCTTCACGAGATCTGAGAGCTCATCAAGGTCGTGGGCGCTGAGTTGCACCGTGACGAGACCCTGCTTGGAGGAGTTGTTGCGAAAGATATCGCCAAAGGAGGAGGCGATGACCGCCCCAAAGCCATAGTCCATCAACGCCCACACGGCGTGCTCGCGCGAGGAGCCGGTGCCAAAGCGAGCTCCGGCCACGAGAATGGTGGCTCCGGCGTACTCGGGCTGGTTCAAGACGAAGGTGGTGTCGTCGCGCCACTCGCTAAAGAGGCCGCGACCGAAGCCGGTGCGCTCGACCCGCTTCAACCACTCAGAAGGGATGATCTGGTCGGTGTCGACGTCGGAGCGTTCGAGGGGAACCGCTCGTCCTTCGAGGACGCGAACCGGATTCATGCGGGCACCTCTTCGGGGGAGGCGAAGCGACCCATGATGGCGGTCGCCGCCGCGACGACGGGCGAGACCAGATGAGTACGGCCCCCACGACCTTGTCGGCCCTCAAAGTTTCGGTTGGACGTCGACGCGCAGCGTTGCCCCGGGGTCAAGATGTCGGGGTTCATTCCCAGGCACATGGAGCACCCGGGCTCACGCCACTCAAAGCCCGCCTCCATGAACACACGGTCGAGTCCTTCACGCTCGGCTTGATCCTTCACCCGACGCGAACCGGGTACGACCAGTGCCCGCACGCCCGTCATCACGTGAGAACCCGAAGCCACCGCCGCGGCGGCGCGCAGGTCCTCGATACGAGAGTTAGTACACGAGCCGATGAAGACCACGTCCACGGGTATCTCGCGTATCGGTGTTCCCGGGGTGAGGTCCATGTACTCGAGGGCTCGCGTCACGCTGTCACGCTCGTCGCCGGTGCTGGTGTCGTCCGGTGAGGGCACGACGCCATCGAGGGCCACGACTTGGGCTGGGTTGGTGCCCCAGGTGACGAAGGGAGCGAGGTTCTCCGCATCAAGGACCACGGTGTCGTCAAACGAGGCGTCGTCGTCCGAGACAAAGGTGCGCCACCGCGTTGCCGCCTCGTCGAACTCGTCGCCCGTGGGCACGCCGGCTCGCCCCCGGAGGTAGTTGATCGTCGTCTCATCGACGCCAATGAGCCCGGCGCGGGCGCCCGCCTCAATGCTCATGTTGCAGACCGTCATGCGCCCTTCCATGGAAAGGTTCTCTATGGCCTCACCCCGGTACTCGATGACGTATCCGGCGCCGCCGCCCGTGCCGAGGCGACCCACGATGGCGAGGACGATGTCCTTCGCAGACACGTTCGACGACGGCGTACCCTTCACCACGACGGCCATGGTCTTTGCCTTTTGCTGAGGCAAAGTCTGCGTGGCGAGGACGTGTTCGACTTCACTCGTGCCGATGCCAAAGGCCAGCGACCCGAGGGCACCGTGGGTAGAGGTGTGAGAGTCGCCACAGACGATAGTCATTCCGGGTTGCGTGACGCCGAGCTCGGGGCCGATCACGTGGACGATGCCTTGGTTCTCGTGTCCCCGGGGAAAAACCGTGATGCCAAACTCGCGACAGTTTTCGTCGAGGGCTTCGAGTTGGCGCCGCGAGATGGGATCGCTGACGGGCGTGGACAGGGGGTCGGTCGGCACGTTATGGTCAGCCGTTGCCAGTGTGAGATCGGGACGTCGAACCGTGCGGGAGTTGAGACGCAAGCCGTCGAAGGCTTGAGGGCTCGTTACCTCGTGGACCAGGTGCAGATCGATGTAGAGCAGATCTGACTCGCCGTCGGTCCCTTCCAAGACGTGGTCGTCCCAGAGCTTCTCGTACAGGGTCTTTCCCATGGGCTAGTGCAGTCCGACGATCGTGACTTTCAAGACTCCCGAGGGAGCCTCGTACTCGACGGTATCGCCGACACTCTTGCCGAGCAACGCTTCGCCCAGGGGCGAGGTGGGCGAAGCGACGAGGACGCCTTCGGGCTTCTCCTCGATGGACCCAATGAAGAACTCCTGGAAGTCGCTCTCGTCGTCTCCCTCGTAGACCACTTTCGCGATCGAGGCGTACTGGATCGTCCCGGCCCCTTCGTCGCGCCGAACGATCTCGTGGTTGCGGATGACCTGGTCGATCTGGCGGATCCGCGACTCCATCTTTCCCTGTGCGTCTTTCGCCGCGTGATAGTCGCCGTTCTCCGACAGGTCACCGAGAAGACGGGCGGCTTCGATCACGCGCGCGATCTCGGTGCGACCCACCGTGGTCAGTTCGTTGTACTCCGCCTCGAGCTTGTCGAGGGTCTCTTGTGTGATTCGGTGAATTTCGTCGGCCACGCCGCAACCTCAGGTAGTAGAGAACCCGATTCTACCGTGACCCTTTAAACCCCTCGAAGTTGCCAACTGCACCCCCGAGCGAGCAAAATGGAGAAAAGAGGAGCGTCGATGAGTAACCAGCCGAGCCACCGCGTGGCCGTGATCGGCGGGGACGGCATCGGCCCCGAGGTGACGACCGCCGCCCTGGAGGTCATCGCCGCCAGCGGTGTTCAACTCGAGACCACCGAGTTCGACCTCGGCGCCGCCCGTTACTTGCGAGACGGCTTTGTCCTGGACGACGCCACGCTAGAGGAGCTGCGCGGGTACGAGGCGATTCTTTTGGGTGCGATCGGACCGGCCATCGGTGACACTCGGATCGCCGGCGGTGTGCTGGAGCGCGGATTACTGCTTCGCATGCGCTTTGGCCTCGATCTCTACATCAACTATCGACCGTTTCGCGGGGTCGATGGTTCACTCGGCGAAGGATGCGAGTTCGCCATCGTTCGTGAAAATACCGAAGGACCCTACGCCGGCGAAGGCGGAGTCCTGCGCTACGGGACCCCTCACGAGGTAGCGACTCAGGGTTCGGTGAACACTCGCTTTGGGGTTGAACGATGCGTGCGCTACGCCTTCACGCGGGCGAATGAGCTCGATCGAAAGAGGCTGACACTGGTGCACAAGACCAACGTCTTGACCTTTGCCGGTGATCTCTGGCGTCGAGTGGTCGCCGAGGTCGGCCTTGAGTTTCCCGAGGTGTCTGTCGACTACCAGCACGTGGACGCGGCCTGTATCTATATGGTCGAACGACCGGGAGCCTATGGGATCATCGTCACCGACAATCTCTTCGGGGACATACTCTCGGACCTGGCCGGCGCCGTCACGGGCGGGATCGGCTTCGCGGCCAGTGCCAATTTGAACCCCGATCGCACCGGCGCGTCACTGTTCGAGCCGGTACACGGGGCGGCGCACGACATCGCCGGTACGAAGAGGGCCAACCCGCTCGCCGCCGTCTCCTCCGCGGTACTGATGCTTGAACATGTGGGTGAGGACGACGCCGCTCGGCGGGTGGCGCGCGCGGTGGCAGACTTTGATGGTGATGTCGCGTCGCTCGGCACCGACGGCGTGACCAAACAGTTACAGGAGAGTTTGTAGATGCCCATAACCCCCACTAAGAAAATCTGGATGGACGGCAAGCTCGTCGACTGGCCCGACGCCACGGTGCACGTCCTCAGCCACACCCTGCACTACGGGACGGGCGCTTTCGAGGGGATTCGCGCCTATAAGACGCCCAACGGCGTGGCCGTGTTCCGCCTGAAGGACCACATGGACCGACTGCTTCGCAGTTGCAAGATCTTGATGATGGAAGTTCCCTACGACGCGAAGGAGTTGTGTGACGCGACCAAGGAGCTGATTCGCGTCAACGAACTCACCGAGGGCTGCTACATACGTCCGATCGTCTACTTGGGTTACGGCGAGATCGGGGTCAACCCGATCGGTGCGCCGGTTCAAACGGCCATCGCGACCTGGTCCTGGGGTGCGTACTTGGGCGACCACGCGGACACCGGTGTGAAGATGAAGATCTCGTCCTGGAGTCGCCACTACCCCAACTCCATGCCGACCGCGTCAAAGACGATCGGTGGATACGTGAACGCCAGCCTGGCCAAGGTTGAGGCCATCAAGGCGGGCTACGACGAGGCGATCATGCTCGGCCCCGACGGCCGGGTGAGCGAGTGCACGGGGGAGAACCTGTTCATCATCCGTGACGGCGCGCTGTACTCGCCACCACCCTCCGAGGCGGGCGCCTTGAGCGGCATCACTCAATCGAGCATCGTCAAAATCGCCAATGACCTGGGATACGACGTCCATTTTGAGGCGTTGCGTCGCGACGACCTCTACCTGGCTGACGAGGCGTTCTTGACGGGTACGGCCGCCGAAGTGGTGCCGATCTCCTCGGTCGACGATCGACTGGTGGGGGACGGCAAGCCCGGTCCCCTTACGTCCCTCATCCGCACCACCTATCACCAAGCGGTGCGTGGTGAACGACCCCAGTACGAAGACTGGCTCGCGCGGGTCTAACGGCAACGACCGCGCTGTAACCTCGTTGCGTGGCTCAACCCTCCTTCTCACCCGTCCCCCTCGCCGGTGAGGTTCGACCTCTCATGTCGACCGAGATTCCCGAACTCGGACGCTTGCAGAAGCCCGGTCTCCAGCGATCAGCTCATCCCCCGATCGGGGCAGGATTTGGAACGCCGGCGCCCGGTGAGGGATACGCGCTGACCATCGCCGAACGCGAGTGCGACAAGTTGACCTTCGAACACCATCAGGACGAGCACGACGTGATCATCGGAGTGGGACTGGTCGCCGCCAAGCGCGCCAGCCTGATCGGTCGGGGTCCCACCCTCGGCGACGTGCACGTGGCTCTGGACTACTTTGGCCTGCGCCAAACCTCGCCCGTCCCTCGCGCGCTGACGGCGCAATTTAGTGGCTTGGCCCACAGCTACGTGGCGCAACGCCGTTTCGTCGACGCGGTACCGGGGGAGTCATTGACCTCGGGCGCGAACGACGCCGCATCATCGCATTAACTACACAACGGAGTGAAGGAAGACGACGATGAGTTTTGACCTCACGGATGAACAACGTAGTTTTCGCGACGTTATGCGGGGCTTTGTCGACGACAAGGTGGCGCCCCACGCCGCACGCTACGACCGCGAGCAGGTGTTCCCCCAAGACAGCTTCGACGCGTGTGTCTCGATGGAACTGCCCTCGCTCGGGGTCCCCGCGGCGTACGGCGGCGCCGGCGCCGACATGGTGACCCAGGCGATCATGGTGGAAGAGTTGGCCCGGGGCTGCGCGTCAACGTCGGTCACCATCCTCATCTCCAAGCTCGGAATGCTGCCGATCATGAACTTCGGCTCCGAAGAACTCAAGCAGAAGTACCTTCCCCACATCGCCACCGGCGAGATTCAGGCCAGTTACTGCCTGTCCGAGGCCGACGCGGGCTCTGACGTTGCTTCGATGCGGTGTCGGGCCGAGCGCGACGGCGACGACTACATCCTCAATGGCTCGAAGTACTGGATCACCAACGCCGGCGTCTCCGACGTCTATACCGTCTTCGCGAAGACTGATCCCTCGGCCAAGGGGCGCGGGATCTCCTGCTTCCTCGTGGAAAAGGGCTGGGGGGTGGAGTTTCCCAAGCACGAAGACAAGATGGGGCTCCGCGCATCGCCCACGGGCGAAGTTGTCTTTACGAACGTCCGCGTACCGGCCACGCATCGAGTTGGCGAGGAGGGCCAGGGTTTCACGATTGCCATGCACACCCTGGATCGGTCGCGTCCGACAATCGGAGCCCAGGCGGTCGGCATCGCTCAAGGAGCCATTGACTACGCCGGCACCTATATGAAAGGTCGCAAGGCCTTCGGCGCGCCCATCAGTGAACTTCAGGGTCTGCGCTTCATGCTCGCCGACATGGCCATGCGTACCGAAGCGGCCCGCGCGCTGGTCTATCGCGCATGCTCCACCATTGATGGTGGCGACCCAGATGGGACGCTGGGCTATCTCGGTGCGTCGGCAAAGTCATTCGCGTCCGATACCGCGATGAGCGTCACCACTGACGCGGTGCAACTACTCGGCGGTTACGGGTTCACCAAAGAGTTTCCGGTGGAGCGCTATATGCGCGACGCGAAGATCACCCAGATCTATGAAGGGACCAATCAGGTCCAGCGCGTCGTCGTCGCGAAACACCTGCTCAAGTAGTAATTCTGGGAATTATCTTCTTCGCTTTCGGCCGAATATTTTTCCGACATCCCTAGTTTGTCCCTACTCGGCGACCGTTGGGCGACGTGGCAACCATACGTGAGCGCCGACCAGGCGTCTGGGAGGTGAGATCCTTCGTGGGGCGTGACGAGGACGGCCGGCCCATTCAGACGAGCCGAACTGTCCACGGGACGAAGAAGGACGCACAGCGCGTCGCCGCAGAACTGACCGTCAGAGCGTCCACTGTCTCCGCGACCCGGATCTCCGTCTCTCAGATGCTCGATCTGTGGGCGGACAACGCGAGGGCAACTTGGTCGCCCGGTACCGAACAAAATCAACTCAGCAGAATTCGACTTGTGAAGGCTGATCGCATCGCTTCGCTCTCTCTGTCGAAACTTACGGCGGTGGACGTTGACCAGTGGCACGCACGTCTTGAGCGCCAGGGTGTAGGCGACGCCGCCATTCGCAATCGACACCTCGTCCTTCGCGCCGCACTGACGCTCGCCGTTCGATGGGGATGGGTCCAGACGAACGTCGTTGCCGTAGCCAGACTTGGCAAACGAAAATCCCAACCTCGAGGAACTCTCAGTGACGACGAGGTGCGAGCGGTACTCATCTGCGCGTCATCACTGGTGGCGGCGGGCAAAATAGAGCCTCAGGCGGCCATTGCCTTGCGTTTGGCGGCCGCCACCGGAGCACGCCGCTCGGAATTAGCCGCTCTTCGCTGGGAAGATTTCCACTCAGGACGTTTGGTCATTGACTCCAGTATCGCGATAATTCGAATCCGTGATGGTTTGCGGAAGCCGACGTTGCGCGACGATCCTACGAAGACGGCGAACCGTCGAACGGTCTCACTCGACGCCACTTCAATAGAAATGTTGAATTCGCTCAAGGTTGGAAACGGGCCCCAATCTCCGTGGATACTTTCTTCTCGATTCGATCCGGTGAATCCTGAGCGTGTCGGAGCTTGGTGGCGCCGATCTCGCGATGGTGCGGGCATCGAGGCGCGGTGGCGTTTGCACGACTTGCGACATTGGTCTGCGACGACGTCAATCGCCGGCGGTCACGACATTCGAACGGTTGCCAATCGCCTGGGACATGCGAATCCGGCGATGACTCTGCGAACGTACGCTCACGCAGTTGAGTCAGCCGACGCACCGGTTGCTCAAACCCTTGGACAAGTCATTGACGGCTTCAGTTCGTTGGACTTAGCCACCGACGCGATTACGAGAGTTGAGGGCGTTGATGGCTGAGGATTTGCTGGACTCCATCAACTGTGACAGGGACTCTTTGGGAACAAGTTGCCGGCGGCCCAACCTGACGACGGGAAGCTCGCCGCGCTTAACGAGCTCGTACGCGAACGACCGCGATATGCCAAGCAACTTTGCCGCCTCAGCGATCGTGACCACGAGCCTTGCGTCCGTGAGCATGTAGTTCGTCTCGATTCCAGTAGGTGGTCGCGTGGTGGTCCTTTCAGCGGGAAATATTTTTGCCCCCTACATAAGGAGCCACTGTTTTGGGCACAAATTGGAACGGAACTTTTTGGTCCGCCAAGAATTGTTTTTTGAATCCAGGAATTTCAACGATTTTGATGATCACGAAGTAGCCCATGGGTCCGACTAGGCGCTTCGCGCCGTCGGCCCCGGGCACTAGGTGGGCAAGAACAGAAACGACGCAAAAGACAAATCTGATGAACTCTTCATTACGTCTTCAAGAAAGTCCGACAGTTCGATGTCTTCCTGGACGAGCAGCAAATTTACAAGACAGTCCGCAACTTTGGACACATGTTGAGTGGCCTGAAAGATCCGCTCATGATTGCTATTGATGAATCAAAACGGCCGCATGTTACCTGTAAAGCGAGCCGTGAATTGTTTTGTGACGTACGTTCCCTAGTAGTTTGAAAACGATGACCACTCGGGGGAACCCTTGACGATTCCACCATTGTCAGGTGGCGTTCTGCCGCCAGGGCGTTGGCACTGCGACGCTACGGAACTTGCCGGCGCCTTTGTAACAGGACAATCGGCTTCGCGAGATCAAGTCTGGAGAGATTGGACAGACCTCACGAACGCACTGAGGGTCGTAACGAACTCTGTGGCCGCGTGTTGGGTTTCTGGAAGTTTTATTTCTGACAAGATTGACCCTTCTGACTTAGATTGCGTCTACATCATTCGGCTGGATTTGTTGAACAGGGCGCTGTCGAATCCACTAAATGTTCCTTTTTTGAATCAAGTCGCGAGGTCGCAAATGCGTAGTGTCGGCATAAATCTGGACACGTACATATTGCCGTGGAGCCCTCAACCTGGCCCCGTGCCATCGCTACAAGAACACTTTGACTACTTGTATCTGAGGGGGTATTGGGACGACCTTTGGGGGCGCATCAAAGACGCGAACCCTAGTATTGAAATATTGCCTCGCCGAGGGTATTTGGAGGTGGGCCTTGACGGATACCAGTAGTCGCGATCCATCTTGGTTCCTGAATCAATTGAACTCCAATGTTCACGATCAAACGGACACCGCCGAAGCGGCCGAATTAGGTCGAATGAGTGTTGAGGCAATGGCCATTAAACAGGAGGGCTCAGCGCGCTCGATTCGATCTGAAGGTTCATTGCGAATTTCCGGTGACGGTGTAGTTGGAAGCAGCGCACCACTGGAAGTAGTCGGCAAGATTGCGCTTGCCTGGCAAAAGGCCGTAATTACGATTGGCGCTTCGATTGAGGGCATTCGAAGTCCATTAGGCAAAGTGCCCATTGACATCGGATTGCGAACCCGATTGAATCTTGTCGCCTCGCCGTTGCCCGGTTCCATTATTCTTCGGATTTCCCCAGTTCAAAATCCCCTAGTCGAGTCTGAGCCAAACGGAAACCGTGCTCTAGTTGACCCTCCTCGACCCCTCGCCGATCAAGCGGTAAACAGTCTCATTGACTTATTGAACGAAGCGAACAACAGCCAACTTTCGGATCTCGACAGATTTGCGAACCATGTGCAGAGTCTTGGGCCCCGCGTCGGAAGTGCAGTCGTCAATTTTGCGAAGGAGATTGACAAGGGAAATTTGACATTAGAGGCGTATTGGAGGGAACCGCAAGCTGCAATGATTTCCACCCGAATCAACGCTCTAGGTGCACGGTTCATAGCAACGTTCATTGAGGGACGAGAGTTGGACGGTGTCGAGGAAACACTTGTTGGAACATTGGCAACTGTCAGTGTCAGTGAGCGATGGCTCGTGGAACTTGAAGATGGTGCCGTTCACATGGATGCCTCCGGCTTGTCTAGTGAAGTCCCTTCTAAGTGGCGAGTCGGACAACGAGTCAGATTGCGCGTAGTGGTCACAATCAGAGAACAACCTGATGGCGCGACGCGTAAGAAATTTACGATTCTTGATGTGGACGAGGAAGGCTGAAAGGCCTTAGACCGATCCTCGTTTGTTCGTGGTGACTCGAACTTGTCGATGACACTCAAGTTGACAATTAGGAAACCCCTCCAGGAATCCCTGGGACCAGTGACGCAGAGTGGATGCTGATCTTGGCTACTTCCCAAGAGCCACCAGGCGAATCGTTGGGAAAACTCATCGAGAGCTCCCGAGCCGCAATCCACCCCTTAATTTCGCCCTCCCGCCTAGCAACGCTGCTGATGTGACAAGCAATGAGCGACCAATCTCCTCGCCGAATTCCTGTGTCTGCCTCGTTCCTCGAAATGAAAACGGAAAACGGATCCACATGACGCGTAGTGGCTTTGACTTCGAGGAGTCTCTCGCCACCTCCAATGCTCGGTGCCCATATGTCGTATCCAGCCGTGTCATCGAAGAGGCTGACTCGCACAACCTTCGCAGCCAAGTGTGGATATCCAAGTACAAAGAGCTCGTTTTTGACTTGAGTTTCGACGAGTTCTTCTCCAATGTTGCCGATCTCCTTAAGCGTTACGTCACTAAAGAGGTGGTGCAATCCTTGCACGACTCGTTCTTGTCTAGCGCCGCCTGGCACCACGCTGGCGAGCTCGGTTAGAAATGCGTCGCTCTCAATATCGACATTGGCTTGGACTGCCACGCCACGGAGACAGAGGTAGGCGGCGAAATCCCCGACGTCCGAAGAAATCAGATCGATGAGTTGGTTGGATACGACAAGATCGTCGCCAATCACTTCGATGAGTTCGCATGCGAGTAATAGTTCCTCGCCGATCTGCAGGTCTAGCGGACTAAGCGATCCGCCGAGTGCGCGCCTCCAATACGATTCACGAGTATCGACCAATCGCGCTCGGCTTAACCCAACCACACGTGCGACGTGGATCGCCGCCTCGATCGAATGCTGCGTGGGCAGCCCTGTAATAGACGCCCATCTTTGTGAGTTACTCGTCATCAGCCAAGTGCGCAAACAATTCGTCGACATCAACATCGTCAATCCAATTGCCATACGAGTCTTCGTCGGGAAGGGCCATCGTCACTAAGTTCGGGTCAGAAAGCATCAAACTAAGGCGCTCTGCCTTGACCCGCACACGCAAATCAACCGCCTCATCGATTGTGTGTTCGCTCACAAGGAATGTCATTCGAGTACGCGTGCCAGGAGGCAAGCCGAGTCTGTGAATTCGATCCAGTGACTGCAAGTATTGACCGGCATTGAAAGTTCTTTCAACATAAATTGCGTCGTGACAGGTGTGATGAAGACTGACCCCTTCTGACATCGCCGCTGGATTCGCTACAAGAACCATGCATTCGTCATCGTGTCGGAACCGGGCGAGCTCGTGTTCGCGGCTACCTGGCGCGCCGTTAGCCATTGATGGAATTGAACCATGAACGACCGCCGGAAAGTGTGGTGCGAGGATTCGCTCACTGATTTCGTTGATGTTCTGCACGAAATTCGACCACACGAGCGTCTTTCTACCTTCTGCAGCGTTGGCGGCGACAAGTGTCGCCAATTTTTCAAACTTTCTTGGGACCTCGTATTCTGCATACGAAAGTATCTGTTCTGACAGTTGTGTACCCGTAGGAACCGGATTCGGAGGCCACCGTGTTGCTTGTACTTCTCCGCCGATCGCAGTTGCCAGAAGCCCCGGGTTCGTTGCCGCTTCAAGTAGGTACATCATGACTTCGCCAAGGCCGCGTATCAGATTGTGGTCATTTGTGTGCCCGGCAAGTGAGCGACGCATCCTCTGACGCATTGAGGCATATATCTCGGCCTGAATGGGTTTCATTTCAACGAGTTCAACCCGCAGTTCGGGTGGTTCCAATCCGAGTTCGTCTTTGCGCGTGCGCACATAGAACGGATTGAGACGCTGAGACACTGCAACCATTGCGCCATCCGGAGGGATTGGCACCAGAGCCGCGGCGGGCATAATTCTTGTTGCACGATGCGGCCATAGAAAGTTCAAGAGCGCGACAAAGTCGGACGGATGCTGGGGCGCTGGAGTTCCCGTGAGTACGTCACGCCTTACAGCAATCTGAGATAGGTTCAGACACGCGGTTCCCCATTCACCATCGCGTCCACGTTTCATTCGATGCGCTTCATCCAGGACTACGTGACATCGATGCCTGGCAACCCACTCCGCGATCTCGCGGTAACGGCTCGCAAGGCGCTGGTAATTGACGAGGACGACCTCCGCTGCCGTTGGTATACGGTCTTCGAATCTTCCGATTGTCGGTGGAGGATTCAGAGACTCAATCGACTCTTCGAACCACGCATCAAACGCCGACAACGGCGCGACCACAAGTAAACGATCTACGCGACCGCGAACACGTTCGACCTCGTAGGCAGCATAAGTCACAGTGGTCTTGCCAGATCCTGGCACTGAGAAGTTTGCTCCGTGCGAGAGAGAGAGGATCCTGGCCAAATCTCGCAGTTGAAAGTCTCGAAGAATACGCTGAAAGCGAGTCGCTGCGAGCAGTTGTTGTAACTCCTCGTCGGGTATCGGTGCGATGACTTCATTGAGAGCGTCGTCGACCTCGCGGCCTTCGGCATCGGAGCGAAGCAATATTTCTTGCGTCGCGTCATCAAACTCAATGTCACATCGATACGTAATCAGTGCTTGACCCAACCAAGTTCTTGCCGCGAGGAATCGATCGACTGGAATTATTATTTCTATGGCATCTGCGCGAGTGACCACGCCCTGCATCAGGTTGCGCCCAATGGAATTCCATAACGCTCCGGGAACGTCGCGCGAACGTCTAATGAGGACGAGAGATGGGTCTTCTTGTAGGGAGACGCTCAACACTGGGTTAGACGGCTACGAGCCGAGCACTCCGGCCTTGGTCAGTGAAGTTTCCAAGGATCGCTGTGTCCGCGCCAGCCGTTTGAAACTTGCTTCGAGTGACTTGCGATGCGTAGCGTCGAAGTCCGTATCACCGAGTGCCAACTTTAGAGCTTCAATCGCCTTAGCTACCTCTCTCGTCGCACTCTTGACCGCTTCGAGGGGAGCTTCGAGTCGATTTGACTCTCGTTCGTCGCGCTTTTTGTACTTGATGCCAGTTACGTAAGCATCTCGCACGACTGCGATGACATCTTTCTGCTCAAGAACAAAGTTCGTTCCGGGCACTTTGACATTGTGGTCACGTCCTGAAACCGCATTGATCAAGCTGACAACATTGGGAGCGCCAGGATCGACTCCTGCATTTCCGCCGAGCAAATACTTGGCACCCTTTGGCGGTGCTGCGGGAGTCGCCTCAGAAACGGCGAGTTGAACTGCTTGCTGGCCGATGATCTCATCGTCTTCTAATGATGGCAACAAGTACGTCGTGACAAACTCGGGATCAATCTCGCGAATTTGGTGAACAGAAACCACTCCAACGAGAACGGATAAAAGAAAACTTTCGAGATAGGACCTGGCCTGCGTGGCATCTTGTTCTAAAAGGCGCTCATGGGTCGCGTAGACGTCTCTCATGTGCTGCAACTTGAGTTCGTCAAAGTCTTTGAGCTTCAGCGGTTCCAATGGTATCCGCTGCATTGTTCGTAACAAATCCAGGTATTTAAGACGGATTGGGACCTCCTTCGCACCTTTCTTTGGATCCTCCGGAAACATTTCCTTAGCGATGGCTGCGTCCGACATCCCGCGTTCGTTGGAGAGTTCTTCGATGAACAGAAGGCTGTTCGTCAGCGAGTATTCGACCTTCAGTTCCTTTTGCATCTGCAGGCGAAGTTCCAACAGACCAATCTCATCCGAATCGATTGTCCTTGGAAGGACAGCAACGCGGAGATTCCTCTTGTCTGGATCATCCATGTCTCGCATTGCTACGGCTCGAGTATTGGCGTTGACGAGCACGCCATCATGAGTCATTACACCAGGCTCGGCTTGGCCAACCTTTTGTAGTGATTCCTTCAGTTCATTGAACTCTTGTTCCGATCGAGCATCACGAACGTGATATTCGATGACGCGTTGAGCCCCTTCGCTCGTGGGGTCAGACTTTAGTGCTTCCCATTCGGGATCACCTTCGAGTTGAGATCGAATGCGGTGGGAGCGATGGTTAAGGAGAACCTCGTCCGCCTTCATCTGAATAACGTCGCAGTATGTCGGACCCGTGGTGAGGTGGATAAGCCGTGTTTCATGTCGCTCCGGCGGCATTTTGTTGATTTCGCTTAGCAACTCTTGAACGCGCTGGGTTCGCTGTTGTGCGGTTATCTGAGACACGAATACTCCCTCGGTTGACGCGGCACCATTTGCATTTCTACCAGCCCTTTGTGACCTTGGCTCTAACTCCCATTCCACATATGTTGTGACGCCCGTGGCCTAGATTTACTGTATGCCAGCGGATTTGCAACCAGTAGAGGAATTACTCCTTCGATTGGGGCCGACGCAAGGCCAACGTGGATCCGTGTCGTCACGCGCCGCGTTCTCAAATGCACTGATTGGACTCGACCAATACGTTGGTAATCCCGCATGGACCGATGGGAAAGATGTCATTGGATCTGCGTTTCAACGCGCAGTCAGTGGAAGCGATCGCAGGAAGTTAGGTCAATTCATCACGCCCATCAGGGTTGGGCGGGTAATGGCACGATGGCTTCTGGAGAAAGAACCCGAAGTTCTGTTTGATCCTGGCTGCGGATCTGGCTCGCTCTTGATTGCCGCGACGCACGAGAAAGTTGGCGAAACACGGTTTGTTGGCGTAGATGTCGATCCGCTTGCGGTGGCAATGGCGAAATGTAATGTACAAATTCGGTCGATGTGCAACGTCAACATACGGCAGTCGGACTTTCTGTTTGATGATCCTCCAGATCAACCGGACGCGGTCATCTGCAACCCTCCCTATACGCGTCATCATGACATCAGTTCAGTGCGAAAGAGTGCAATCCACCGAGGGATTACCGACCGCCTGGGCCTAGATCTGTATCGAAGTTCGTCGCTTCACGTGTTATTCCTAGTTCGCGCTATTGAGATCAGCGCGCCGGGAGCACGTTTGGCTTTCATCACTCCCTCAAATTGGCTCGACAAGAGTTATGCCGCGGCAGTGAAACGATTCGTACTAGAAGAGGCTCATGTCAAGTCCGTCATCAATTTGCCAGTTGGCGAACTCATATTTGACCGAGCAATTACAACAGCTTCAATAACCCTCTTCGAAAAGGGAGTGAAGCGACGAACAACCAGAATTGTTCAACCTTCGACTTCGAAACGATCAGAACTTCATAAGGCTGTCACTAGTGGTGGTGTTCACGTCATATTGAAGAGCGAAGACAAATGGAGTCGTCCTAGGGCGAAGAAGGTTGTTAAGGGAGTTCCTCTAAGCCAATTGGCAGATGTTCATCGTGGAATTGCTACGGGATGCAATGATTTCTTCGTTTTAAGTGAAAAGCGACGCAGGGAGCTAGGCATTGCGCTTTGCTCTGTTCGTCCATGCCTGGCCTCGCCGAAGCAATTGACTAGCCCAACCGTGACATTGGCATCGCTTCGTGCACTCCCGAGTGATGCCAGGCGTTGGATCTTTGCGCCTTCGAAGGTTCGTGCTAGCGGTCCAATCGCCGACTACCTCTTGAGTGGTCTCAATGACTATGAGGTCAGAACGCGAACCCTGGTCCGACAACGTGAAGAAGCTGGACACAAGTGGTACCAACTTCCGACAGAGGTTCCTGCGCCAATCGTCGTGACGTACATCAATCAGGGCGCAGCACGATTTGTTCGGAACGACGCGAATGCGATTCCGTTGAACAACTGGTTACGGATCGTCCCGAAACCTGGGGTCAACGTTAGAAAACTACTTTTCGAACTCACGCGACCAGGAGTGAGTCGGGAGATTCGAAGTCGAGGACGTGATTATGGCAATGGAATGTGGAAACTTGAGCCATCCGATCTTTTGGGTGTACACATTCCGAATCTGGTCGTGTAATCAATACTGCCGATTGAGTAATTCACGAGCCTCAAGTTCTATTAGTGCCCAGCCACTCGCGGTGGCATACGTTGTTGACTCGTCCTTTGCACCGACTTTCAAAATCCAATCCAGAGAAGCACGAGTCGAGCCCCGGTGTACATCGAACTCGTTGAAACCGGATATGAAAAGTTGTCGATCGAAGACTTAACAGTCGCTGCGGACCAATTCTACAATCGCTGAAGGAGTGGAGCCCTAACCCAAGATCTCGTTCAGAATCTTCGAATGACTCGGATGGAATCTCCTGAGTACACCCTTGGATTCCAAATATCGGCACTCTTGATTGATGGCTTGCCGACGGACTCCGACCCTTTCAGCAAGTTGGTCGTCATCTAACGGTGATCGGGATCGTAAAAGCTCTGCCTGGATCTTTTCTGCCACGGTTGCCATTTGAAGTTCTCCTCATTACGTAAGTTGCGTCCACCTTGCCAGGTTGGATATAAACATTTCAAGGTTTATATTTCTGTTCGTCACACCACGTCTGCAGGACGTAACTATTCTCAGTCGGAAGGATGAGTCAATAGCGTGTGACGTAACCAAGGTTTCCGAAGATGGTGCCCAAAATGTCCGCCGGCGGTGATTGAGGCTTAGTAAATATGGCTTGATCAGCGAGAATCCCGCCAAGTTTGAATCTGAACGGTCAGCCTTCCAAGCTGGAGTTGTCACGTCGGGTCTGCGAAGTGAACCCGCACGACTTCATCCCTACTTCATCCCTACAACTCGGGCGGACTACCTTTGATCGTATGGACGCGATGGACATTTGTCGGGCAGTGACAGGCTCGGTGGAAGTAGTGGATAGTTCCGTCAGATCACCCAGATCTACGAAGGGACTAACCAGGTGCAGCGCGTCGTCGTCGCGAAACACCTGCTCAAGTAGTAGTCCCCGGAAGCAACATCATCACTTTTCGGCGAGTATTTATACGGCATCCCTGTGTCGGCCTCGTTGCGTACGTCTTTAGTCTTCAAGGAAACGTGTTGTTCTCGACTCGTGGTTTTGCAGAAATATGAGGCCCAAAGTGGTTTCTTTTCGGCTACCAGGGCCCGAGGTGCTGGAACACCTCGGCGTCGCCGGAGGAGAACACGAGCTTCCAGTGGTGATCCTTGAGGAGGTACGTGCTCAAGGGACTGGAGCGATTCCAGAGCACCCATTGGACGTCCCAGTGGCGAAAGACAGCATCGGGATCAACGTAGAGCGACGACACATTGACGTAAGTGGAGAGAATGTCCGTACCAAAGTACAGGTCGGTCCTTCCGTCGACGAACACGGGCACCCCGAGGTGGATCAGATAGTCGTTCCACCAGTACGTCGAAAAAACGCGGCCGTGTTGCCGCTGGACGAACGCGGCGGCGGCGACCGGCATGTCGTTCGCACTCTGACCTCGCGCCGGCGTGCCGGCAGCGATATGAGGACCCGCGACAAGGGCAACGGCGAGGACGATCGCGATCGGAAGGCTGAGAAGCGATGGTCGAATTGACTCCTTCCGCAAAGGGGTTGCCCGGCTCAACACCGCGCACCAGGCGAGCACGAGATACGGAAGGAAACGGACCGCGTGGAGTGTCGCGATCAGCAGTACGAGGGAGATAACGACATCTTCGAGCGCGAGTGGACGATCCGAGAATCCGAGCGTACCGATCAGCCAGAGCAGCGGTCCCACCACGAGGAACAGTACGAGCAGTCCATGAAAGTTTGGTGACTGCCATTCTTGGATGAGCGAGGTGAGCTCGCTCGAGGAGCTCACGTGGAGCGCGTAGCCTAAGAGCGCGACACCGTGGGGATTGACCAACGTCGCGACGAACGAAACCGCCGCGGTCGCCGCGATGGGGCGCGTCGGAAGACGGCGCGAAACCCGAAGCCGGCCCGAGAAATCGGGGAGGACCGACCAGAGTACTTCGAGCCCCAACACGCCGAGACCGAGCAAGAAGCTGCCGTGCACGTTTGCCCACACGAGGAGCAAGGGTGGTAACGCGATGAGCCAGCGCGTCCGTCCGCGTGCGAGCGACAACAGAAATAGCTCCGCGGCGAAAAACATGTAGCTCGGATCCTGCGGTCGCACGGCGAGTCCCTCCACCAAGCCGCCAGCCGCGAGAGCGGAAAGCGCCCCGATCCACAGCCACGCCGCCCCCGCTCGACGCCATGTCGCTGCACCGAGGAGCACTGCCGCACTACAGCTACCCGCAGAGACCAACCAGAAACTCCCTGCGCCGAAAGTGCGGACCAGCCACGCGAGCGCGACTTCGAAGCCCCACTCGTCGGCGAGCCAGTGACGACCCGCCACGGTGTAGGAGAACACGTCGCTTCGGATGACACTGTGGTGATCGAGCATCCACACGCCGGCCGCCCAGTGGAAATAGACGTCACCCGAGAGCCCGACGTGCATAATCTGATGGAAGAGCGCCGCACACGCCCCGACGATAACGATGATCGCGGGATGGAATCGAAGTCGCGATCGTACGAGTCGACTCGCGCCGTTGGCCCGAGAACGCTCATGCGGAGTCGAACTGGCGCCGGACTCGTCGACCGCGTCGGCGCTCATCGGAGACAATATTTACAGTAATCTGACCCGAAAGTCAAGATACACCGTGGCGACAAGGTCGAAGGGCGATAATGCGAGGATCATCACCCGACGGAAAACCGATGATCTTGACTCTCTCGCGTCTAATGTCCGGTTGACGCGGTTGGCCGACGCGCCGGTGCCCACCGACGCTCCGCACAGCTCTGTCCGATCGGAGGACAACACCTTGACGCGACGCCGCATGCAGTTCACTAGGCGGAGCGGCGCGCTCGATCGTTGGATTGGCGACGCATCACATCCTCCCCCGCGGCTCGGCCGTGGCGACTGGGGAATCGACGAGCTGATCGTCGTGCTGCGTTGGTCTGGTTTCTCGCTCTCGGTGCTCACCATGCTCGCGTCCGCACCTTCGCGAAGGGACATTATCGCCGCCTCGGTGTTACTCGTCTACTCCATCCTTCGCACGCTCTGGCCGGTTCACCTTGGACGCACGGCTCGGCGGACGCTGATCGAGGTCACGCTTGACGTATTCCTCGGCGCTGGCCTCGTGGGATGGACCGGGCTCGCCGCGTCGCCGTTCCTGTTGAGCCTCGGAGCAAGCCTCCTCCTCGCTGGGCTCGGAATCGGTGCCGCGGTCGCTCTGCTTGCGCCGGCCACAGCGGGCGTCGCCGTGCTCACTTCGTGGGCGGTCGGAGACTTCGATGCCTCGGACCGATACGCGGCGGCCCAACGTGGTGGCTTGCTCGCCCTCATTTGCCTTCTCGGTGCCTATAGTCGATGGTTACTCAGGCCCGCGCACGATGAATCGGTCGCAGAACTCGAGCGTCTCCGCAGTCTGAGCGAGGTCAATAACCTCCTGCTCGAGTTGCATGCCCGCGCGGCGTCGCAGCCGGGCTCGGTCAGCCTCCGCGGCGTGCTCGCACAGACCGTTTCGCGGCTGCGCGATCTGCTGCAACCTCAGCTGGTCGCTCTTTTGTTGCGTGACCCCACTGCCGAACGCAGCGCGAGCTCCTGGGGGGTCGCGGTCGCCGAGGGCGTGCAACTGCCTGAATCGCTTTCGGACGAAGAGCTTCCGACGGTTCTTCGCGAGGCCGCGCGCTCGCTCGGTCCCGTGCGACGCGAGCGACTCGAGCCGGGGGACGGACTCGGCGCGGGCACGAGCTCGGGGCTGTACATCCCTCTTTGGGCCCGTGAGTCCCTGGTCGGGCTGCTCGCGGTCGAGCGCCTTCCGAACAGCCCCCCGTTTAGCGAACTTGATGTCAACGTCGTAGCTGATGTCGCCCAGCACGCCGGTCTTGCGATAGACAATGCGCGGTGGTTTCGTCGACTGCGTACGCTCGGCGCGGACGAGGAGAGGGGTCGCATCGCGCGCGATCTGCACGATCGCGCCGGTCAGGCACTCGCATTCGTCGCACTGTCGCTGGATCGCGTCGGGGCTGAAGTCGGCGCCGACCGCTATCTAGTCCCGCTCCCAGAGCTCCGCTCCGAACTCGCGTCGCTCGCCTCGGAAATACGTCTCGTCTCGGCCGACATCCGAGAGAAGCTCTCGGACTTGCGGATGGACACTTCCGAGGATCTCGATGTCGAGGCCGCGCTCGCGCGCCTGTTGACTCGCGTCGAGGAGCGTTCAGGGGTGTCGACCGTCTTCGAGCACACGAGCTCGCGCCGTCTCGGGTCGATCGTTGAACGCGAAGTCTGGCTGATTGCCCAAGAGGCCATCTTGAATGCCGAGCGACACGCCGATGCGCTCACCATCACCGTCCGTTGGCGCTGTGAGTCAGGCGGAACCCAACTCGAGGTCGTCGACGACGGAAAGGGGACGGCGGCGACCGCGCCCCTACGGCGCAACGCGTACGGCATCCTCGGTATGCGAGAACGGGCGGACGCGATCGGCGCGTCACTGGCGATTACGTCGGCGCCTGGGCAAGGCACCACGGTTCGCCTGCAGATCGAGGCCAAATGACCGCGCTCCGCGTGCTCCTCGCCGACGACCACACAGTGTTGCGAGACGGGCTGCGCCGCTCGCTCGAGGCGTACGGCCTCGAGGTCGTGGGCGAAGCCAGCGACGGGGCCGAAGCGGTGGAGCTTGCAGAGCAACTGCGGCCCGACGTCGTCTTAATGGACGTCTCCCTGCCCGTTCAAGACGGCGTCGAGGCAACCCGGCAGCTCCGTGCCCGGGCGCCCGGCATCGCGGTCGTGATGCTCACGATGTTCGCGGACGGCGCAACGCTGCGTGAGGCCCTGAGAGCCGGCGCGGTCGGCTACCTGGTCAAGGACTGCACGACCGCCGAGATTGTTGACACCGTGTCGGCCGTGGCTGCGGGCGAGACGGTGCTGTCCGCAGAATTGGCAAAGTCCTTTCTCGACGCTGACCGGGGACGTGGTACGACGGACCACGCGCTGACCCCTCGGGAGGTCGAAGTACTTCGAATTCTCGCTACGGGCGCCTCGACGTCGCAGGTGGCATCCGAGCTCTATATAAGTGCGAAAACCGTGAAGAATCACCTCGCCCACATCTACAAAAAGCTCGACGCGATGGATCGCACCCAGGCCGTCCTCCAAGCGGTGCGGCTCGGTATTGTGCGCCTTACGTAGTCCTCGGGCCACCACGTGTGGCTAACTCGGCCAGACACGGCGAAAAATGAGCCGAATGGCCCATGGAAACTTCGCCGGGGTTCCGAGCACACTGGTCCAGAACCCGCCTGCGCGGGACCACTGGCCCCCACCCGGGTGGCCTTTCTCGCAACAGAAGGAAAGCCACATGAATCAGTTAATGCTCTTGCAGACGATGATCACCGGATGGTTCCGTGACGTCATGGACCGCTCGGACGAAACGGGTGCGAGCCTGGTCGAGTACGCCCTCCTCCTCGCCCTCATCGCGGTCGTCGCAATCGGCGCTCTCGTGTTCCTCGGCCACACGGTCAGCAACCAGCTGAACAACGTCGCGGGCACGATTAACAACGCTCCGTAGCCCGTCGCCACCATCGGTGCCTCGCGAGGCACCGATGGTGGACCGATTCAGCGCGTTTGTACCGGATCACGGATCAGTTCGGATCACTAGGTCGCGCACATCGAGTGCACGGCAAATCTACGAAAGGAAGCAGCACATGTTCAGACAACGGATATCTCAGAGAAAGAGGGCGTCGTCCGGGCAACGTGCCCGGCGCCTTCGCGTCCGATTCGCTAACCGCGACGAAACCGGTGCAAGCCTGGTCGAGTATGCGCTCCTCCTCGCCCTCATTGCGGTCGTCGCGATCGGCGCGTTGGTATTTCTCGGCCACACGGTCAGCAACACCCTCAACAATGTCGGCAACGATATCGCGACTGGTGCTGCGGGTGGCGGCGGCGGCGGGGGTGGCGGCGGCGGACCTACCTTCTCCGACGGCGGAGGCGCCTCTACGGTCACCTACACGGCCACGTTAGGGCAGGGCGGAAGCTACACCTTCGCCACGACCGGGGGGACCGCTCCGGTGACCTTCACAATCTCGGGTCAACCCGCCGGCGTGACGATCAACTCCGGCACCGGCGTTCTCACGGTCGGCACCGGAACCAGTGGCGGGACGTATTCGATTATCGTCACGGCGACCGACAAGAATGGCAACACGGGCACCCAGACGCTGACCCTCACGGTCTCGCCGTCGGCGGACGTGGCGAACGTGACAATTCCCGCCTCGACCTGTCAGTATGGCGGCGGTGGAAACCTGGGTACTTGCACCTCGGCTAGCTGGCTGGACGGCCTGTACATCTGGAACCCGAGCGGTGGCGGCTCATGGAACTTGATCGTGTCCGGCACCGCCGGCGCGGGCCAAATAAAGGACACCACCGCCTACGGAGACGGCACCGGCTTCTTCGGCAGCTGGACATGCTCTGCGCACACCAATAGCGGAAACCCCGAGTACTGCACCACGTTGCAGACCAACGACAATTCCTTTACCCATCCTGGGAGCTACGACCTGGCGTCGTAGTTCAACGTTGGCACGTCGTCCAAGGAGGGCACGGCACCGCGCCGTGCCCTCCTTGGACACGGAGATTTAGACGTCCAGAGGCGCCGGAGATTCTGCCAGCCATTGTTCAACGTTGCCTCGGCGCATCGAGCAGAGCCTTGGCTGGGACGAGCCCGGACCACGACGACAACGGCCCATATGAGAAGGATCGGTGGGACGCGGGACCCATCAGGAAACGCGGGAGAGGTGAGGTGTGAGCCTGATGAGCAAGAGGGGGCGCTCGGCCGGTTCGGATTGTCGCCACTCCACGGCTCAAGCCGCCAGTCGGAGATCGTTGACGACGGCCCGCCGTCGGCTTTGAAGGAACGGCGAGATACCGACAGGTATTGGCGCGCGAGTCGGCGAGTAGTTTCGGCTTCAATGTGACAGGTGAAAGGGTGGTGACTTGTGACTGGCTTCTGGAATCGCCAAGTCGGTAATGACGTGACCACTCAAGCCGCTTCCTCACTTGTTCATGTTCAGGACGATTTCGTCCCAGCCCGTACTCGATGGCACCAGCGTTGGACGATGGTCTCTCGACCGGCGATCGCTCTCGGGGCGTTGGCCTGGGCCATGGCTGCGTTGATGCCCCACGCCGACGTCCTGCTCTACGCGCACTACGCGTCCCTCGCGCTGCACTCGCCGGCCCTTCACCTCCTGCCGAAGGAGTACCCGGGCCCATCGATCGGCCTCTTCCTGTTGCCGAAGCTGCTCCCGCTGCCCTACGTGCTGAGCTTCAGCGTCCTCGCCGAGCTGGCGCTCTTCTCGTTGCTGGTCTCGAGTGATGGACTACCGGGGCTGCCCGGCTGGAATCGCCGAGTCGTCGTCTATCTCGCGCTTGGCACGTTGGCCGTCCTCGTCGCGCGTTACGACATCGTCCCCGCGATCGCAGGCTTATTGGCAGTAGAACGCGCCCGCTCGGGGCGTTGGAGCCGGTCCTGGGCCTGGGCGGTGCTCGGCGGCCTCTTGAAGCTCTTCCCGCTACTGCTGCTTCCCGGCTTTCTCATCGCCGAGCGCCGCAGCACCGGGCGCTGGGCGCTGCGTCGCGTCGCGGTCACCGTCGCGGTGTTCGCGGCAACAGCGGCCGCCCAGATCCTGCACTCGCCCGGGAGTCTTTCCACGCCATTCTCCTATGAATTTCACCGCGGATTCGAGATCGAAAGCCTCCCGAGCAGCCTTACCCTTCTTGCGAGCCCGCTCCATGTCCACTGGATCTTCGCCTTCGGCGCGATCGAGACCGTGGGCCCACTCCACGGGTTGATCGGGGCGTCGCTCGACGTGCTCGTCCTGACGGCGTTGGGCTCGATCTGGTGGCTCGCGGCACGGGGACGCCTCGGCATCGAGGCGGTCAGCCTTGCCGTGCTCAGCGTGGCGGTGCTCGGTGACAAGGCCTTCTCTGCGCAGTACTTGATCTGGCTGATTCCCCTCTGGGCGTACTGGGAGCTGCGCCGTGGCTGGCTCATCGCCGCCTGCCTCACGACCGTCGTGTTCCCGTTCTTGTACTTCGAGGCCTACTTCATCGGGCCGGACCATTACGTTCCGACCGCAGTCGCCGGTCTACGTAACATTGTCCTGCTGGTGTCGACGCTGTGGTGGCTGCGCGAGCAGCTCGCGGCAACTCGAAGCGCGGCTTCGATCTCGGATTCCCTCCCTACGGTTGGCCCGCAGGCCCCCGGGGCCACCCGGGCCAGGCGAGTGCCGGCGCTGTTCGGCGCACCTCGCGCCACGCGTCGAAAGCGCAACGCGCCCCTCGGCCCGTCGGCTGAACCGTAAGAGAGGTACCGTCGCACATCCGCAGCGTCGGGTGCCGAGTCGCGCCGTGCACCAGACGAAGCGACGAGCTAACAGTTCCCCGTTGATCCAGGAGGGACGCCCCAGCAGAGATTCGCCGACTTGGTAGTGGAATTGAACGTTGCCTCCGCGTTGGCCGTCACACTGACGGAACCGGCGTTGCCGAGGAGCGAGGGAAGCGCCGGTCCGGGTATCTCGACCCAGATCGCGGTGTCATTCCGATTCCGGGAGAAGGCGATGCAATTGGTCGCGCCATTCGACGGTTCGAAGGGGGTGGGCGGGCTACAAGCGTTCCACGAAATATTCGGGATGTAGGTGCCGGCAACGTCTTCGACGCGTAATCGCGCTCGAAAATCACCAGGCCCGGTAGGGAGTGCAGTCACCCCGGCGAGCGCGGCGGCATCCGCGGCGTTCTGGGTGTTGAGATGGCTCTGGGCCGTGTTGCCGAGGTCGATCGCGAGCGCGGCGAACCCGAGCAGCGCGGTGAACGAGATCGCGAAGATGACGAGTATCGCCCCTTCCTCAGATCGCGGCGTCTCGTAGCGGACCGCGATCCTCCTGCCGCGCACGGCAAGTTCGCCGACCGCTCGATGGGCCCTACGAACCACAGTGGCCAAGCCATACGGGTTGTAATTCTGAATACTCGGTGTCGAGATCCTCGATGTAGAACTGGCTGGTCGACACGAGTTGCATGGTCGGGAAGAAGCCCGTGAAGGACAACGCGGGGATGCTCGCACACACCGTCACCGTGCTATTTGCTGCCCGGAGTGATACAAAAGCCCGATCTTCATCGTCGACGCGCTCGACGCGTTCGTTCCAACCGGTGTGCCGATCTCATCCGCGATCTCGCAAAACATCTCATTTAGTGGACATGTCGAGCTCGGTTGTAGTTCGGCGCGGTCGTCAGCGCGGTGCAAGTGCTGTCTTGCGATCCGGGATCGTCGATCGCGATGAGACGCGCGGAATTTTGCACGCTCGCGCGAACTGATGCCCATCCACCAAAGGCAAGGCCGAATTGAATCACCCCAAAAAGTAGGAGCGCGAACAGCGGCACCACGAGTGCAAACTCGACGAGCGCCGCGCCCGACTCGTCGGACCGAGAGCGCTGCCCGAGTCGGCGTGCGCTGACCAGACGTCCGCGGGCGGCGCTCATTTGATGATCGTTTGGTAGATCTCGATCGCCGCGGGACCGATGACCACGACGAACAGGGCCGGCAGCACGCAAAAGACCATTGGAAAGAGCATCTTGACGGGCGCCTTCTGCGCCAGCTCTTGCACGTGCTGGCGCTGCGCGATGCGAACATCCTCCGCCTGGGCGTGCAAGATCGCCGCGATCGATACGCCGAACGTGTCCGCCTGGATCAGCGCCATGAGGAAGGAGCGAAGTTCGGGGACGTCGGTGCGTTGGTCGATCCCCTCGAGCGCCTCTCGTCGTATGGAGCCGACCCGTACCTCGCCCAGGTAGCGATTGAACTCGTCCGCGAGTGGGCCGGGCATTGCGGAAACCGTGCGGGCCAAGGCCTGTTCGAAACCAAGACCGGCCTCGACGCCGATCAAGAGCAGTTCGAGCATTCCCGGCAGGTTGGTGCGGATCTTCTCCTGTCGTTGGCTAACGCGGCGGTTGAGGAGCGCGTCGGGACCGAGGAGGAACAGGAGGACAGGAATCAGCGTGGCGAGAAGATTGAAGAGCGGGGAGAGGTGGGCCAGGCGGACCAGAAAGAACGAGACGGGCACCAACGCGACCGACAGCAGTCGCCCAGCGAGGAAACGCTCGAGGTCGATCTGCTCGGACTTGCCCGACAGGGTCAAACGACGTCGAACGCTGTCGCGATAGACCGGCGGACAAAGGACCCACGCGGGCTTAGAGACGAGGCGGATCGCCGGTACCACGACACGCTCGGCGAACGAACGGTGATCGGCGAGCGGCGTTCGTCCTACGGGCTCGAGACGAGCGCCCGCCGTCGCGATGAGAAGGGTCGCCTTAACCGCGCGGCGCGACCCGCGCAGCGCCGCGAGCACGGCCGCTCCCAGCAGTACCGCCCCGACGGCGGCGACGATGATCAGCAGCACCTCAGACCTCAATCTTTACGACCCGGAACATCCAGATGAAGCCCACGAGCTCGAGCACCGCGCCGCCGACCACGGCGATTCTGCCCGCCCCCGTTTGGAAAAGCTCCATGATATAGGCCCGATTCGTGAAATAGATGAAGAGGGCAATCCCGACCGGGAGGAGGCCGAGCACGTACGCGCTGATGCGCCCTTCCGCTGTGAGGGTACGAATCTCGCGACGCATGCGCATCCGCAGTGTCATCGTGTTGGCGAGCACGTCGAGCAACTGGGCCAAATTGCCCCCGGTTTCCTGCTGGATCCTCACCGCCATCACCGCCTCGCTGAAGTCCTGGTTGTTAATCCGTTCCGCGGCATCGGCCAGCGCCTCTTCGAGGGCCTTTCCGAGCCGTGTCTCCGAGAGCGCCTGCTGCAGTTCGACGCGCGCAGGATCTTTCACCTGTCGAACGACGCCGTCGAGACTTTGCGCGAACGAGAAGCCCGCCCGAAGCGAAGAAGCGGTGAGCTTCAAGATGTCGGGCAACTGCTCCGCGAACTTCCGGGACCGCTGTTGCAGTGCAATCATGAGACCCAACGGAGGAGCCGCAAGTACGAGCACGAGAGCGACGATCGCGCCGATGATATGCCCCACTAGGGCGCCGATGCCGACGAGGAACACGAGGAAGGCGAGCCAGACGAGGACGAACTCGCCGAGCTGGATCGCGAACCCCGAGCGCCGCAGGACGAGCTCGAGACGACGACCGAGGCGAGTGAGTCCCCCCGCGCGGCCGAGCGCAATCGAGGCCCGGCGAAGCACCGGTAGCGTGACCACGGCGGTCGATCCCTCGGTCTCGGACTCGACGGTGGGCAGCTGCAGCTGATACGGCGCGATCAGTTGGGTAAGTTTCCTACTCCTTCGACTCGCGACGCGAAGGACTAAGTAGGCGGCGAGCGCGACCACCGCGAGGACGATCGCAGCTTCACCGACAGTACCGATGTGGTGGAGGAAGCTACGAATGTGGGTGCTCACCATGAGGGAACCGACCTTGAGAGCGAGGTCACCGCGCTCATCGGCGCCCTGCTGGGTCGTGCAAGAACTGCTCCGCCTCAAATAGCTTCGCGTCGATCTCGATGCCGCGATCGAGCAACGTCTCGCTGAAGCGGGGGCGCAATCCAGTCGCTTTCAATTGACCGAGCGCGTTGCCGTGATCGTCGGTCCCCATCCCGAAGTCGAACAAGAAGATGTCTTGGAGCAGTATTACCTCGCCCTCCATCCGACCGATCTCGGTCACGTGGGTCACCCGCCGACTGCCGTCTCTCTGTCGCGAAAGGTGCACGATGAGGTCGAGAGCGGAGGACATTTGATCGCGCACCACGCGCACCGGGAGGTCGAAGCCAGCCATCATCGTCATGGTCTCGACGCGCGACAGCGCGTCGCGGGGGCTGTTTGCGTGGACCGTCGTGAGCGATCCCTCGTGCCCGGTGTTCATGGCCTGCAACATATCGAGAGCCTCGCCCGCGCGACACTCACCGATCAGGATGCGATCAGGTCGCATACGGAGCGAGTTACGCAGCAGGTCCCGGATGGCGACCCCTCCTTTGCCTTCGCTGTTGGGGGGTCGCGCCTCGAGCGAGAGAACGTGTGCCTGGCGCAGTTGCAGTTCCTTCGCGTCCTCGATGGTGATGATGCGCTCGTCGCTCGGAATGAACGACGACAAGACGTTGAGAAGCGTTGTCTTGCCAGTGCTTGTGCCGCCCGAGACGAGAATGTTCATCTTCCCCCGCACCGCGGCTTCAAGCAGGCGGGCTACCGGAACGGTGAGGGTGCCGAACCCGATGAGATCCTCGACGGTCAATGCATCGACCGAGAACTTTCGGATCGTGAGATACGGCCCGTCGATGCTGAGCGGCGGGAAGACGGCATTCACGCGGGATCCGTCAGGCAGTCGCGCGTCGACCATCGGCGTCGTCTCGTCAATATGGCGACCGACCGCCGCGACGATGCGCCCGATGACGTGGCGAAGATGATCCTCGTCGAGGAAACGACTCTGCGTGAGCTCGATCCTGCCGTTGCGCTCAACAAAGACCCGGCCGGGCCCGTTCACCATGACCTCAGTCACGGTTGGGTCCTGCAAGAGACGTTCGATCGGCCCATGGCCGAGCACGTCGTCGGTGACCTCTCGGGCGAGCTGTGCGCTTTCACTGACCGAGAGCGGGGTCTTGGTCGCCTTCAGCGCCTCCTCGACGATGCGCTGCACGCTCGAGCGCAACTGTTCGGTGTCGGCGCCGTTGGAGTAGAAGACGGGACCGAGACGAGAGATGACCCGCTCGTGAATTCCCTGGCGCAGGCCGTCGAGCAGGTTCGCGCGTGCGTCCTCCGCGCTGCGAGACTCCTGGAGACGCTCGTAAAGGCTGGGGGTTGGCCCCTTCACGCCGGCGAGATCAGGGCTCATGTCGAGCCTGTTCGCGCTTGACGAGGATGTCGACGAGCGAGTCGATCCGGCCGGCGAAGCGCGACCGAGGCGAGGCGAGTACCGCCGGCAGCCCCTCGTTGACCGACTGCGGGACGAGCGCCTCCGACGGAAGGCTGACCGCGACCTTCATTTGGAGGGCACGCTCGACTTCCTTCGATGCGAGGTGGACTTTCGAGTCCGCTCGGTTCAACACGAGGACGACCTTGTCCATAGGCAGCTGCAGCAATTCGAACGCCTGCAGGCCAAGACGAGCGTTCTTGACCGACGGAACGTCCATGCTGACCACGAACGCGATGTCGTCGCTCTCCGAGACGCACTGGAGCACGATTTCGCTCAAGTGCGGGGCGGTATCGATGACGACGTGGCTGCACATGTCGCGAAGGACGGCGAGAACTCGCAACAGGCCCTTCGCATCGATCTGGTCGGCGGCGAGCGGCGTTGTCGGCCCGGCGAGCACGAGTAAATTGCTCGCCTCGTGGCGCACCATCAGGCTCGACATGAGCACCTCGTCGAGCTGATCACCGGCGGCTGCGGCGTCCACGATCGTGTTGGCCGGTTGGAGTCGCAACATCAACGCCACGTCGCCGAACTGCAGATCGAGATCCACGATGGCAACCGGTTTCGTCGAGTTGGAGCGCCGGGCTAGCGCGACGGCGATGTTGACCGCAATGACCGACTTGCCGACTCCACCCTTGGGCGAAAAGACGGTCGTCACCTGCGCCTTCGGGGCCGGGCTGAACTTCACAACCGCGGCCTCGTCGAGGCGCCGCTCGAGACGTGACCACAACTCGTCGACGGCATCGACGAGGTCGCTCTCCACGTTTCGCAGATCGATCGCGTCACTGAAGCCAGCTCGTAGCGCGAGACGCAGCATCGAGGTCGAGGAACCGTCGACAACGAGCAGCCCGCCAAGGCCCGGGCGGAGCTTCGCAAGTTCCTCGAACCGCCCCATGGTGGCGACGTCACTCTGCGTCGGGCCAAGAATCAGCACGGCGATCTCGTTGTTGTCGAGTTCGCGAATCTGCTCGATTTCTGAGACCGCCCGCACGACGTAGATGGGTGGCAGCGCCGACTTGAGGCCGTCGAGCAGCAAGGGGTCGCGCTCAACGATGATCACCCTCCGCGGCAGACCCGCGATGTCCATCATGGCTAGCTCCCTCGCGGAGCCCGGTCGTAGACCAGCAAAGAAGTCCGAGATGCCAGACAAATCGGACAACTCGACCCTCGAGGTGGAAAACAAGAGCCCCGCACTTCGTTCATCGGTAGATCCTCAGTGGGTTTGATCCTGCTCAGCGTGAGGCATTGCGCGGGGCGGCAATTGCTCGCGCGCGACGGGAATCGGGGAAGGGAAGGGAGCCGCCGAATGTGTCGCGGAGAGAGGGGTTGCGAGGCAGTCCCGGGTCTGTTCAGGCTTTTCGGGGATCGCGTGCTGACGAACTCCGGCATCGCGAAAGACGCAAAGGTAGTCAGGTCCATCGTGCTCTCCAACTTCTGCCCTTGCGGAGAGAGTGACTATTACACTTTAATGTCGATTTGTCAAATGGTTGTGATTTGGTTGTGGATTCCTCGTAATTCATTGGGTGGTGCGTTCGTCGCTTGTCACGCGATTTCCGTAGTCTGATACCTGAAACTGCCGTACCGTCAGGACCGTGGACTCCGCCACCACCTACCAAGACGGCCTCCAACGACACTCCACGAACATCGCCCGGGCGACCATTGTCCGAGATCGGGTGCCAAAGATGCTGCGATGAACAGCCACTCTTTGTGTCGTGACCGCAGCGAAGAAGAGCATCGACTAACCCAATAGCGAACGAATGATCGACCACCTGTATGTTGTGGTGACTCTAGGGGTGAGCTGTCCAGTGTGTTTTGACCATTGTTCGCCAGGGCCCATGAAATGTTGCAAAGCGCTGGGTGTCGAAGAGGCTGACTAACTTCACTCGTTTCCTTATTACAAGTCGTGATCCAAATCAAACGGGGTTTCAGGGGAAATGCTTTCGATATCAACCTGAACTAGCAAGGAAGTGATCGTGGACAAGCACCATGTCTGACCTCTCCTCTTTGAGAATTCGACCAACTTAACCAAAATTGTCGCCTTGTGTGAAACTGAAAGCGCGGAAGCCAACTTCTCCCTGGTCGGTGAAAATAGCGACCGCCCCGACAGCTGTTGCCAGTGCGTCCATCACCACCACTAGGCGACCCGCAAAGTAGCGAGTCGAACCATCGGCACATAGCACGGGCATATCAGAAACTAGGTCCTTAATTCTTGGTGCACTCATAGCCCGATGGAATCCTCGCCAATGCGCGTCTCGGTATTGCACGGGCACAATGAGGTCGAGACTTTGTCCCATCGCGAACTCCTTTGGGTATCCAAATAATTCCTGGGCCTCCTCCGTCCAGTAAATGATGCACCCTGCGGTGTCGGTCATGATGACGGCTGGAGCGGTCATCACCTCACATTGGCACAGTTCTTGCGTGAACGCGAGACAATTACTTTGCGGCGCCGCGCGCGGGCAGCGCGACTCGCTTCGCACAATGGCGAACCGCGGGTACTGCGCTGTGAGAACGGGGGCGGACTGAGCATTGGTTCTTGTAACTTCGCCCGAACTTAAGCTTCGACGTCGCGAAACGGATCATCATTCACTTTGAATTCGACCTCGGATTGAGTTGTCGGCGGATCAGCAGCGGGATCGGCGATCAAGAGCTCCAAAAACGCGGAAGGGGAGTGGATCGGTAGGCGATCGGCAAGATCGAGAAGATGATGATCACCGGAGACGATGACGGATCGTGTCGCCGCCGCCAGCGCGATGAGGTAGTTGTCGTCAAGATCCGACGACTGGACGCGGAGTGACAGGTCAGGATCGTCAACGATTTCGCCCTGATGTTTAAGGAGTTCAATGAACTGCCGTGACTCAGTTTCGCTGATTCGTGAACGAAGCTTCGGGTAGTCGAATACTCGAGTTAGTTCTGCGAGCAAAAGTGGCGACGCGATGAGCTCGTAATCTCCGTCAAGCCAAGCTCGAAGTACTTTTGCAGGCGTACCCGACGGTGCCAACAGCGCCGAGACCATGACGTTTGCATCGAGGACGGCGCGCAACTCAGCGTGGACCTCGACGAGAACGATGTTGTGCTTCGACAGCGAGAGCCATCGCCTCGTCCTCGTTCAACGTCCCGTGTGCCCAAATCTGATCAAGTAAATCGAGCCCCAGGTCGCGTCGCAGTGCTTCTTCAATGACTTGACTCTCACCCTTCCCGGTTCGGGCAGCGCGTACTTTCACCGCTCGAAGAACCTCGTCTTCGACGGTCAGGGTTGTTCTCGTCTTTGCCATAGAACCACTTTAGCATCAAGATGACATCCACGGCGGCCCTAGTTTATGGTCACAGTTGGTCACAGACTGAACGAATTCAGGCGGACTTGGTGCACCCATTGAAGAGCGAGAGCCCGTATCTGTCCTAGGAGACGGACCGTGCGACACCGGACGGAACGAACGGGATCAAACTCATAACCCGAGAAGGGGGATGGACTGCCCGAGATGACCTGCAGGGCCAGTATCAAAGAGCTTTCTCGTTAGGGTGGGGGATCTCGGGCGTCATCGGACCAAGTTTGGTTGCCGCGTTGGCGGTCAGCCTTGGTCGAGTGGGCCGGCTCATCCTGGCCGGTTTCTTTCTTGTGGCGAGCTATCAGCGCGCTAGCCCGATTGCACCGAGCTCCATGCTTAGTTGAGCGGTGAGGGACTGAATCGGTCTCGGGGCAAAGTTTGAGACAATTTGGTGTCTCACTGCCTCACTGACGCGCGTAGTGACTTTTAATTCTGCCCGCCACGCAGGTGACTTCAGAATGTTCCCGCGATCGTCTCGCTGACGCCGCTCGCGACACTCGAGACGGACCAGGTGTCTCCACTGCTCGCGTGCGTCGTCAGGTTTGAGGTGAAGACCGCCGTCGTGGTACCTCGACCATTGGCAGCAATGGTGTCGTTGGTGTCCAAAGTGTACGTATACGTTACGTCGCCTCCCGAGGTCGACTCGGAGTCGGAGAAGTCTTTCTTTGTGAAGCTGAACTTCTCGCTTTTGTAGGTAATCGTCTCGCCCGAATTCGGGTTCACCTCAATTGTGATCGTCAGGGCCGTAATTGCATTTGGGTTCGACACCGTCACGACCTCGGTGCCATTCTTACCCGATCGGGTGTACTTACCCGACGCGTTCACGCCATTTGATGGCGGAGTCGTCGTCGTTGTCGTGGTGGTGGTTGAGGTCGGCGTCGTGGTAGTCGTCGAAGTCGGTACAGAGGTCGTCGTTGACGATGACGTGGCACCTGCGCTGGCGCACGCATTCGGGCTCCCATACATGACCGGCGTCGCGCCGATCGGCGCTGCGATCATGACATTTCCTGAATCGAGCGTTATTGCGAAATACGGGCTCGTAGGGAAGGACTGCAGATATGGGTTTGATGCACTCGTCAGGATTTGAGGCGTCGCCGGAATGGTTCCGCCCGTTTGGGCATTGTAAGCCTGGACGGCGGTATCAACGGTGGTCGCGTCCGCATTGCAGGCAGCGACCGCGCTCTTCGCAGTGATACCGCCTAATGCGAACACCACGATGGCGGCGAGCACCCCAAGTACGGTGATCACTATCAACAGTTCGACGAGCGTGAATCCTTGCGCCATGACTATCGTACGACGATAGAGTCGAAGTTCTTCCGGCGAATGAATCCAGACCCTTTTCAACCTCGGCACGGTGCAACGTTATCGAGTCCATCGGCTTTGACGTGGTATTTCGGATCACAATTGATGTCCGTGACGTGTCTCTCGAAAGCAGCCAGGGAACTCATCGAGGGTCAAAATGATCGCAGTGCAACTGTTTCGGTTGAAGTAGCTACCGTGGCGATGGCGATACCAAGATGAACACCGCGCTCCTCTTCCACGCGGTCGTCGCCCGCACCTGTTCTGTCAGGATCGACCTGCGTTGAGATTTCAAAGAGTTCCTTGATTCGGTCCCTCAATGGTCGTGTCTCCGTGCCCCGAGTTCGGCGCTCTTTGTTTTCGAAGTGCTCGTGAACCACGATCGAACCAACGCCGAAGAGGATAAGAGGGTTACCGAAGCGACAAGAGGTCGATGGCCGTGACCCGCGATACTCGGCCGGAGCAGGATCTGGAACAGACCAAGATCAGAACGGAAGCGCGGGTGCTGCGCAGACTTCTCAAAGGCGCTGCCGTACTGGATGGACGTGGAAAGCATGAGAAGACGGAAGTACTGCCTCTCATAATCCCTCGGTCGTGGGTTCGATCCCACCGGCCCTACTCGTGCACCACAAGCGTCGAGCCAGACAATGTTAGCGGTGCACTCTCCGTGCCAACTAGTTACTTCCGATAGGAAGCACGTCACAGAACACGAACCCTTCACGTTCTACGATCTCACCAAGTTCGACGTCGATCGCTGACGAGAAGCCGGGCCCGTCAAAGGCAAAAGTATGGAACTCGCCTCTCTCCCCGCAAGGATCAACGTCGGCAGGAAGTTCTGCGATCAGCGCTGAATCAAACAGTCGACCAACAAATGATGAGGGCATTTGCTGAGGATCAACATAAGTGAGAATCGCCCTGACGCCAGTTTCGACGACGGATTCCGCGAGGAGATCTGTCCGAAGACCCCACAATGGGAAGAGGGGTGAGATTCCCGTTCCGTGAAGTTGGCTTTCCCGGTATCGTCTGACATCCTCCAAGAAAAGGTCACCAAAGACAAAATGTTGTATATCGTCACTCAGTGCCGCCTCTACCGCTTGAGTCATCTTCAACTGGTAGGTCTCATTGGAGCATTGATTCGGAATCTCAATCACGCTGAGCGGTAGTTCAAGTCGATCCGCTTGAGCCTCAACGAGGGACCGCCGAACTGCGTGCATCGCGACTCTGTTTGCAACGGCGTTCATCGTGACGAGGAGTCCAACAACCTCGACGTTCTCATCCTGCCTGGCCGCTGCAAGCGCCATCGTGCTGTCTTTCCCGCTACTCCAACTCATCCATGCTCGGCGCTTGACTTTCATGTCGGAACCCTATCGGGCACGCTCATTGAGCCTGACTTGGAAGCATCACATCGACATCGTCGGCCGTGAGAGTGGAGTTCGCGCGCAGTGAACACGGCGCTTACAATCCCACGCTTCATCCCACCTACCGAACCGACATGACCGAACGAATCCGACGCCACCGGAAGAAGGTTCCAGCGAATCTCGGATGATTCCGACACGAGCAGACCCGACCCACTCCCACCTCATAATCCCTCGATCGTGGGCTAGATCCCCGTCGGCCGTACCCAGATAATGGAAGCGGTCAATTTGTCTTCTAGTCGAGGGAACGTGTCAGCCCCGATGCAAACGCGACTTCGAGTTCGAGTGCGAACTGGTGGTCATCGCTATATATCTCATCGGAGCAAAGAAGTACGCCGGGTTCGCTCAGACGCGACCAGCTTCCCTTCACACTTAGGACAAAAACGCACGCCCTGACGTATCTGGGCGGACCTGGTACTTCCGAATCGTGGACTCTGCGGCGAGATTCACCACGTACTTTCCGTGACCGACCCCGCGCGATTGATAATGCTTGGACCATTCCGCACCACTACGCCAAGTTCTGATCGCGGCGTCACGCAGAAGTGGCGAGTTCTCCAGGCTCCTGAATCCTTCCAACGGGTCGAATTCATGGGGCTCACGGACGTAGTTAGGTAGAAACGGCGCGTTGGCGCGTTCCTCCGAAAAATCGAGTTGTTCCTGCCCTCGGGCATGGACGATCCTCCGCCACCACTGAAGCCACTCTCCAGAAACCTGGGACTGCTCACTGGGACTGAGACCGAGTTCAAGCGAGTCAATGTTTCCGAGCAGCGGGGGAGGGACATCAAATCCTGCGGGAGTCATCTGGCACGCGTCTCGAACGTACAGCACCAGATGGCTTGCCTGGTCGCTCTCCAGCGCAAGTCGCCAACCCGACGAGTCGAACCGTCTCACCGCCGTAATGTACTGCACCGGTCCACGATTCAACTTTTGGGATGGGCCGGCGTCAGTTGACATCCTTGTCGCGGAGAGTCTTTGAATTGAACCCGCGAGTTTTCACCCCTACCTCATCCCTACAACTCAGACGAACTACCTTTGATGGCGTGGACGCGGTGGACAGTGTCCGAGCAAGGCCGGGCTCGGTGGATGTAGCGGACAGGTCACCGAGCGCGCAGATCTACGAAGGAACCAACCAAGTGCCGCGCATCGCTGGGGCAAAGCACCTGCTCAGGTAGTTCGGTAATCGAAGCCGTAACCCGCAGTGACTAGCGACCGCGGTCGCGGATCTCGTCTAAGCGGACGGCAATGAGACGTTTAACCAATTCTTCGCTCAGCGGATTGTCAGTCGTGAAATGAAGTGAGCTCTTGGTGTGTGCGAACGCGGCAATCTCATCAGATAGTTGTGAAAGTACCGAACCGCTAAAGGGAAGATAGCTCATGTGGTTGGTGAAGGAAGCAAACCCCGCGACGACCGCGCCTTCGACTCGAAAGGCCGGAACCCGATATGAGATTCCTTCTTCCGACTCCGGGACTATCTTCACGATGTTCGCACGAAGGTCGATCAATGCCTTACGTTGATCGTTCGGCGCGTTCTTGAGATAGGCATCGATTTCTGAACTGCTCATCACGATCCTTCGCTAGAGGCCGGTGACCCGAGGTAACAATTCGTAGGATAGTTCTCAGCGCCGTCGGCGATCTCTCGCCTCGTGACAGATTCACACGAGATCGAAAAGGATTCGGTTATGCGTTGTCCAGGGCTCCAGATTCGAAACAGTGGCAGACCCGACGAAGAGCCTGGCGTGATTCCAGCCCGAGTGTTCTCGGCCCCGGGGACGGCGTCGCGGAATCCTCCTCCCCGTGATTTTCGCAGCATTGCTTCTGATCACTGTCGCTGCCACTCATCACATCTCGCCGACTTCGTCAGCGCCCAGGTGCCCCGCGCGCGAGTAAGGTTGCTCGCCGTGACGTCGATCCCCGGAGGCTTGGGTCACGCGGGCGTGGTCGTGCTCATCCGTTTCTTCAAATGAGCGGCGCACGACAAGTGGTTTTTCCTCGGTTGACGCCCGGCTCTCCGATCGGTTGAGCGCACAAGCAATTGACGTGAAAGACGCGTATCTCGGCGGCGTAGCGACCGGCGTCGGAGCATCGCTTCCTCGACTCATGATCACGTCGCGCTCTCGCATTGCGTCCTTCACGATTTAGTGGGCGGATGGAAATGGGCCAACTCGTCCATCGTTCGTGGCGATCCGCTACTCGCTACCGGGTCTGACGGGGATTCGGTCGGCTCGATCTATGTATGACGGAGTAGGCAAAGCTCGGTTTATGGGCATCTACCGCCATTTGAGCCGGACGCCGCTTGTTGCAGGCTCCACAGGATCAGCCCGATGAGCTCGGCTCATCGTTGCTTTCGGAACGGGTTTTGGACCTACCATGGCGACCACACCCCTGGAGGCTCCCGTGAATGAACTGTCGCAGTCGATTGAGATCAACGCCTCTCCCGATGACGTATTCCGCACGGTAACTGATCTTCCGGCGATGGGTCGCCTCTCGCCCGAGAATACGGGTGGTACGTGGCTGAACGGCGCGACGGGTCCCGCGATCGGAGCCAAGTTCAAAGGCACGAACGCGAACGGTGCGAAGTCATGGACGACCACCGCGACGGTCGTCGAGTTGACATCCCCCCACGCATTTGCCTTTGAGGTCAAGGTCGGCCCGGCAAAAGTTGCCCGGTGGGCCTACGCGGTCGAAGCGACACCGACCGGTAGCCGCGTGACCGAGTCGTGGACGGACCGGCGAAGTGCGCTTTCCAAATGGATCGGTGGCAAGTCGAGTGGGGTAGCCCACCGCGATCAGTTCACGGTGAAGTCAATTCGAACGACCCTCGATAACTTGAAAATAACCCTCGAGCAAGCCGCCCGCTGATCTACTGAGTTATTTGATGGTTCGGCGACGAGTTCGAGGCGAGTGATGGCAACCACGGTGGTCCTTGTCATCGCGGTGGCCGCGGTGATATTCGTCTTCTATTGGTCAGGTCGCTTCGGGGACCGGCGGCGAAACTCGGGGACGTCCCTGCGTCGAGGTTCGCACGCGCACACCACGTCGCGGGGACGGGCGAAAAAGGGCTTCGCCACTCGAGAGGACGCAGTGGCGAGCGCCCACTCAATGTCTAAAAGTGGCGGCGATCAGTTGAGCGCGTATCGGTGCGACACCTGTGGGAAATGGCACCTCGGCCACTGAAGCGTTTCGCGGTTCTGAGGTCTCCTCGGCGTTCAAAGGTTGTTGCGCGCGTCGAGGGTCTAGGGACTGGTGGTGGTGGTCGTGGTCGAGGTCGAGGTCGTGGTCGTCGACGTCGTCGTGGAGGTAGGACTCGATGGAGCCGGGTAGGTGGCGAGGAGGTCGCCGGTGTCGATGTTCATCTCGGTGAGCGAACCTGTTGCCGCGGCCGACGTTTGGCTGTTGGCACCCGTACGACTGGCCACCCAGAGATTGTGGCCTTGCACCGCGAAGGCCGAGAGTTCGCTGAAGTAGTACGGGCCATTGGTGTTGCACATGTACCAATCGGGAGTTCCGGTCGTAGCTTCCACCTTCGTCACCATCGGGCTACTTCCGTAGGGGGTGGCCACGTAGACGTTCCCCGCGGCGGCGATCACCGTGGCCGGATCGCCAAAGCCATAGGCACCGTCAGCGTCGGTGAACGTAGAGATCACCGTGTCGTTGGCGGCGTTGATTTCTGTCGCACCGTTGCTGTGGCTGTCGGCGACCCAGACCCGACCGTCCTCGATCGCGATGCCGTCGGGTTCGCTCAGTCCTTGTTCGGAGATGACGTGGATAAGGCGACCGCTGACCATATTCACCACGGTGACCGAGTTGTCTCCCTTGTCCGCCACGTAGACGTCCTGTCCGTTGGTGGTGAAGGCGGCGGGGTCGTTGAAAGCAAACCGCGACCCCGAAATGGTCTTGAGTAGCAGCCCGTTTCGAGCACTGAACTCGGTGATCGATCCCGCGTTCGTACCGGCGTTCAGGACGAGCACTCGACCCTGGGCCACCGTAATGGCGACCGGCCGTGAGAAGTGATACTGAGAGCCAAAGACGATGCGCACGAGTTGACGGGTATTGGCATTTATCTCGCTGATCGATTTGACGGAGTTCGCGACGAAAATGTCGGGACCGTATGCGGCGATGGCCGTCGGCGCGTCGATCCCGTAGGGGCCCGAGGTGAGTGAGGCCATCCAGGCACCGTTCGCCGGATTGATCTCCGACACCGAGTTTCCGTGTTCGTTGGCGACCCAGAGATGACCCCCGGCAAAGGCGAGACCAGTCGGATAGTCGAACTCGTGGCCCGACGTCAGGCTGGCGGCGCCGACAGTCGACGGGAAGATCGAGGCACAGGTTGCGAGGACGACGACGCTCAGACTGCCCGCGGCTCGTACCGTGCGAGAAGAGAGGCGCATACCCAAACTCTACGGTTTGGGCCGGGGTTTTACTAGGTAGAGGGTGAAACGCCTTTAGTTACTGGTGCGGGCGGGGAACACGTGGTCGACGTGCCGGTCACGGGCTGGTGCGCCGCGAGGGCGATGGCCCCTTCAATGATGCACTTCATGATCGGTCCGGCGACCTGGGCCCCGGTGGCGCTGTAGTTCTGGAACGGCACGTTGACGGCGACCGCGATGACGGGGTCGTCGGCTGGGGCGAACGCGATCATCCAGTCGTCAGTCTCGTTCGTGAGAGCGTTGCCGATCTGAGCGGTGCCGGTCTTCGCCGCGACTTTATCTTGGGGAAGAAAGTGGACTTGGTAGGCGGTGCCGATCGGAGAGGACACCACGGACTCCATCAAGGGAACGATCTGGGCCGCTTGACTTTCTGTCAGCGGTTGCTTCCACACGGAATCTTTGAAGCGCTGGATGATGGCGCCGTCGGGTGCGGTGACGTACTTCATCAGGTGAGGCGTCATAATCTTTCCGCCGTCGGCGATGCCGGCTGCCACGAGAGCGTTTTGCAGTGCCGTGGACTGGACATCTTCCTGACCGATCGCGGAGTAGGCAAGGAAAGGGGGATTGGCCGCGAGGGTAGATTCGCTCGGGAAGAAGGACTTCACGACGCCCGGAAAATCAAGCGGGGGTACCTGGTTGTAGCCGAACGCTTCGGCGGTCGCCGTCAGGCTTTGCGCCCCGAGGGCGATCCCGAGGAGTCCGTAGCCGGGGTCACAGGACTCGGGGAGCATCTCCGCTACCGTTCCCCCGCACAGGGCGCCGCCATCGTTGTGCAGAATGTTGGTCGTATCGGGAAGTTTGGTCCCGGTCATCAAGGGATAGTTCTTGGTGAGGAGTGAGGGATCGTATTTGACGATGCCCGCCGTCGTCACCACCTTGAAGGTGGATCCGGGGAAAATCGTCTGTTGGGTGGCGACCAGCCCCAGGGGTGGATAGCCGTCTGCGTCTTTCTTATTGTCCCGCTTCCATGCTGCATTTTGGACGGCCGTGCTGGTGGAAGAGAACGGGGTGGG
Organism: uncultured Acidimicrobiaceae bacterium; assembly: GCA_963756325.1. Taxonomy (GTDB): domain Bacteria; phylum Actinomycetota; class Acidimicrobiia; order Acidimicrobiales; family RAAP-2; genus RAAP-2. The sequence continues at coordinate 443,796 of CAVWNE010000012.1, read as the reverse complement.
GTCGTAGGTGGGGTTGGAGTACAGCGCGAGGACCGCTCCCGTCTTTGGGACCACCGCGACTACCGAACCGTCCAGTCCTCCCAACTCCTCCGCGGCGAGTTTTTGCAGGGCCGGCTCGAGCGTGAGGGTGACCGAGTCAGCCGCCTGGGTGGGCTCAAGGAGCTGTTCGAAACTCTGGGGTGGTTGAGCGTGCGCCTCCAGTTCACTGTTGTACTGCGCTTCGAGCGCCCACTCGCCATATACCGACGACGAGAACCCTACGACGCCGGCGAACAGCGAGCCCCCGGGGTAGATCTGACGCCAGGGGCTGGTCGTGCTAGCGGTGGGGACCGACTCGGCGAGGACTTGGCCATTGGCCGCGACAATCTCTCCTCGTTGGTATTGGGCTGTCGAGACATTGTTTCGGGGATTCAACGGTGATTTGCTGAGGGCCGGCGCGTGAAAGAACTGCACCCAGGCGGACTGACCGACGACCAGCGCGAAGAGGATCATGATCAAAATCGCCAGCCGCCATATTCGACGCGACACTAGACGGCCTCTTTGAAAAAGGATGCGAACAGTTCACTCCGGCACCGCATCGACTGTCCCACTAGTGGCGATGTTAATTGGGGATTGGCCCGCAATGAGAACACACCGGGTTCGAGCACAAAACGCACCTGCCATAATGGAGTGGTGAGCAATGCCCGAACCCGCAGCGACGGCTGGGGCGCCTCACGGTTCTCGCTTCTCGCAACGCGCTCGTAGGTAGTCAGTGACGGACGCCACGAGCAACCCTTCGATCATCGTGCGAGCGGCGTTGTTAAAGATCAATCCCGAACAGGTTCTTGGCGTGGTCGACTCGCTAGACCTGCGAGCCAACGCCAAAGTGAGCGCGGTAGTTGGCGTTCCCCTTCGCCAGCTGCAACAGCGTCGAGATGTCGAGGCCTTTGTCACCAGCGCTCCGATGGCGGCCGCGCGAGCACTTTTGGAAGTGATGGCCATGGCTCCCCTGGAGAAGATCATCGAGCTACTGGGCGATCACGCTGAACATCCCACGTACGAGCAGCTGTCGGCCGCGATCGATCAGTTTCTCGAGGAGGGAGGTTCCCTTGACGACGCGTTGAGCGTTCTCGTGTACGCGATCGGTGAGGCTTTTCCTGCCGCCGCGCAGTGCCGCCGGCTCCTCAGCGAACGCGACGTTTTTTTCCTCCCGGAGCTGCCCGAAGGCCGAGCCGCGACTGTTCTCGCGGCGCCCCGAGAGGTGAGTCCCGAGATACGAGCGCAGCGTCAACAACGACGAGAAGAAGAGAAGCGCCGCAAGAAGACCGTTACGCCGACGCGCGCGCCACGTAGCGCGAAGCCAAAGAAATTAGTTTCGCCCCGTCCCAGCGCGGCGACGGTGCCCGCGACGCCCGGTGCGCCCGAGTCACGACGCCGAGTGCTGATGACACCGCTGGAGGAATCTCGCTTCAATGGCGATCACCCGCTGGTGGGATCGGTGGTGGTCATCGAGGTGCCTTTCGACGCGGTCGATCCTGACCAGCCCGACGTCACGTCAAAGGAACGGCCCGTGTTGGTTGTCGCCGCCTCCAGCAACGAACTACTGGTGCGCGCTCTCTACTCTCAAACATCGCCCGCGAGATCGATCTTTGCGCCCTGGCGTCGCCTCGGTCTCGATCACGTGTCCTACCTTGACGACGCGCGTCTCGCGCTGTCTGTCGGGTCAGAACCGTTGCGGCCCCTTGGCCAACTCACCACCGCTGAGTGGAACGCGCTGTTCTAACCACAATCGGGGTTCCGCGAGCCGGTGTGGAGCGCTTCGCGGTCGGTGTTCGATGTCGAACGTCGTGGCCAGTGCAGGATGAGGGTAATGACCCCGGCTGCCGCGAGGGCCAGGCCCGCCAGTTGCACCCCGAGTGAACCACTGTGAGACTCTTGGCCGAGCAGTAGACGTTCGTCCGTGGATCGCACGAGCCCCCACACAACCATGCCGAGTGCCGTGATGAATCCCACCACGTTCTTCAGTCGTGTGCGCTCGAGCGCGACGAGTATCAGCCACAAGATGCCATCCTCGCAACCCTGAATGAGGGGGACCGGCACTCGCTTGCCCACTTGGCCGTGATAGTGCAGGCCAAACCACTGGTGCGTGAGGTGCCCCCCGCCATCGACCATGAACTGAGGACCGAGAAATCGACCGAGGGCCCAGCCGGCAATGAGTGCGGGTACTAACGCGTCGGTGAAGTGGGCGAGCTTCGTCTCCGGCCACCAGTGCCGCTGCAAGATAATGCCGACCGCTAAAGCCAAGGCGATACCCCCAAAACTGGCGAGGCCGCCTTGCCAAATGGCAATCCAACGGCCCGGGTGCCCGTCGTAGTAGCTCCAGTTGGTGGCGATGTTGGCCCCTCGGGCCCCTACGAGTCCACTGACAATCACCCAAAAGGTGAAGCGAGCAAATGGTTCCAGGGAAATGCCTTTATCTCGCAGCCGGTGCCGGGAATACAGGTAGGCGACATAGGCCGCAAGAGCCAATCCGAACCCGTACGTGTGAAAGAGCAGGGGGCCGAGATGGAACGAAGTGGGAAAGCCCGACACCTAAGCCCGCGGACGACCCAGTCCGACGAAATCGCCATACAGACGCACCGGCGTGACATGCACGACCTCGCCGGTCTCGGGAGCTTCAATCATCTGACCGTGTCCCAGGTACATCGCGACGTGTTCGTCGCCGCCGGGTCCATAGAACAGAAGGTCGCCGGGCTCGATGTCGTAGAGCGGCACACGCTCGGTATCTTCGTACTGGGCGCCTGAATAATGGGGAAAGTCGATCCCCGCCGATTCGTAGGCCAGCATGACGAGGCCCGAGCAGTCCACCCCTGATCGGCTGGCGCCGCCCCACACGTAGGGCACCCCGAGATACGTGAGGGCCGTGCGAATGGCGACGTCGGCGAGCGAGTCGGGCGGCGGGGCCGGGAAATTGCCGGTCGGCTGCGCGCTGCTCAAAGTGTTGGAGGACTGCGCGGCGGCGGCCGCTTGCTCTTGCGCCACGAAGGTGGCAATCTGGCCCTTGTCTTGGGCGAGCTCGTTCTTTAGTTGAGCCTGGATGATGTTGCCCTTGTGCAGAGAGCGCCCCGCTGCGAGGGCCAGCGAGAGCGCATTTCGGTCTTCGGCCTTTAAGAGGCCCCGCTCCTCGATGAGCTCAATTCGATCGGTTTTCAAGTGCGAGATGGTGGTGTTGATGTTGCCCGCCGCTAGCTGGGAGTACACGTTAAGAGCGCTGGCCCGTGACGCGTTCTTCGTGAAGAGCGGGTTGTCCGCCTGGTTGGAGCCGTTCGTGACGTACGAGAAGATGACGTCGGCCTGAAGCTGACGATGCCCTTTATTTTCGTTCGCTTCGATCGCGGCGACCGTGGCTTTGGTGTCGGCAATCTGATTGTTGAACTTGCGCAGCTTGATGAGGGCGTCGTCGTACTTCTGACCCAGCAGGCTGACCTCGTTCGTCATGCGGTTGATCTGACTGAGGAGAACTTTCGCTTTCTGGCGATCGTTGGACACATTGGACGCACCCGCCGGAGCGGAGGACGTCACGACAAAACTCAACGAGAGAGCGCTGAGCGCGAGGGCGACGGCCACCGAGCGAAACCGTTTCGTTTCCCTCGCGAGCCGTGTCGACAGCACCATGTGCTCGACGTCAGTCACTCGAACAGGCTAGTTGAATCGGGCCAGTTCCCTAGGAAGAAACGCCCACCTGTGACGTAACGAACCTGATCAACGTGACCGTGGCGACGGTTTCGCCGCGACGCGACGCCACCAGAATCAAGGCTGCGTAGTCGCGCGCGTAGGCTCTCGACATGTCGCAGCGATCAAGGAACCTTCCTCGCCGTTCATGTCTCTCTACGCCGGGCTCGTCGGATCGATTCCTCGCTAAGGCGCCTTCGTCCATCGCGGATTTCTCCTTTCTCGACCTCGAAGACTCGGTCGCCCCCAAAGAAAAGGTGGCGGCGCGAGCGAAAGTGGTCCAGGCGATCCGCACTCTGACCTGGGACGAGCGCGTCTTGTGCGTGCGCGTCAACGCGTGGGATACGCGCTGGACCTACGGCGACGTCATCGAGGTCGTGGGAAACGCGGGGGAACGACTGGACGAGGTCATGCTGCCCAAAGTCCGACGGGCGTCTGACGTGGTCGCCCTCGATCTCCTGTTGAGCCAGGTGGAGGCCAACGCCGGGTTGCCCAGTGGACACATCGGAATTGAGGCGCAAATCGAGACCGCGGAAGGCCTGATCAACGTGGAAGAGATTTGCGCTGCGTCGCCACGGCTGGAGTCGATCGTCTTTGGCCCGGCGGACTTCGCTGCATCCATTGGCATGCCCGTCACCACCATTGATGACACGATCCATGACGCCCCGTCGAATCCCTTTAGCTACGTCTTCGCCAAGATTTTGATGGCGGGTCGGGCTAACGGACTTCACGTCATCGACGGACCGTTTCTCAAAGTGCGCGACCTCGACGCGTTACGCAGGGCAGCCTCGATCAGCGCGTCCTACGGCTTCGACGGCAAGTGGGCGCTCACCCCGGACCAGGCCGTCGTGTTGAACGAGGTGTACTCACCGAGCCAGGAACTCTTTGATAAGTCCTATGACATCCTCGACGCGTATCGGGTGGCCACCGAAGAGGCGTTGACGGGGGCGGTGATGTTCGGCGACGAGATGATTGACGAGGCCTCGGCCAAGATCGCCAACTCTTTTGTTGCTCGCGGCGTGCGCGCCGGAATGAAGCGTTCGACTTAACTTTCGCCGAGGTTGTCGAGCAGACGGCGAGCGATCACCTTGAGACAGAGCGTTTCGTCGGCTCCTTCGAAGATGGATAGCACCCTCGCATCGAGGAAATACCGACTGACCGCGTACTCCTCGGCGTAACCCATGCCGCCGTGAATCTGCATGGCCTCACGGGTCACCCACTCGGCGGCCCGACACACGTAGGCCTTAGCCATGGACGCCCCCAGTGAGCCGTCGCCGCGACCCATCTGGCGCGCGACGTCGAGAGAGAACTGACGAGCGCACTGAATGATGGCAGCCATCGTCGCCAGCTTGGTGCGGGTGAGCTCAAAGTTGATGATCGCTTCGCCAAAGACCACGCGGTTGCGCGCGTACTCCAGAGCCGCGTCGTAGGCGGCCTGCATGAGTCCGATCGCCCGCGCCGCTGTTTGAATGCGACCATTCTCGAATCCGGCCATTTGAAAGTAGAAGCCTTTGCCGAGACCGTCTTCCCCGCCGACCACGTGATCGTCGCTCACGAACCACTGTTCAAAGCTCAACTCATAGGAGTGCATTCCGCGATAGCCAATGGTGTCGATGGGTCGACCCTCTAATCGTCCCCCTCCTGAGAGGTCCTGGCGAAAGAGAAAACCCTCGCTGTCGCCTCGGGGCTTCTCCACCAGGAAGAGCGAGAGTCCCCGGTGGGCGAGGGAACGATCGGGATCGGTTCGCGCCAGCAGCACCAACACCTCAGCCCGGCCCGCGAAGGTGCACCACGTCTTCGTGCCATTCAGCAACCAACCGCCCGCGGTGCGCGTCGCGCTGGTGGTTATCCCGGCGACGTCCGAGCCAAAGTCCGGCTCAGTCACCGCTATGGCGCAGAGAGTCTCGGCGCTCGCTAGGCGGGGCAGCCAGGTTCGGCGCTGTTCGTCGGTTCCGCCGCGCAGGAGGGCCCGAGTCATTATCTCGGGTCGGGTGATCAGGGACCCCCCGATACCCAGGGAGCCCCATGACAGCTCCTCAGTCGCGACCAGCATGCCCAGGTACTCAGACTCGCCGCCCGCGGAGAAGCCGCCGAACTCCTCAGGTATCGAGAGCCCAAATCCGCCGAGATTGTTGAGGCCGTCGACGATGGACTCGGGAATGTCTCCGTTCGCGCGATGAACGTGTTCCGCGTGGGGGCGGACCTCCTCGTCGGCGAAGCGATGAAACGTGGAGGCGACCATCTCGAAGTCGTCGCCCAAATGGCGCAGACCAGGCGTCTCGGCCAGCGAGGCAAGAAACGCGGGGTCGCGGTAGGCAGAGACGAAGGGCAGAAAGGGTTCGAACCATCCCGACCCAAGGCCCCAGAGTTGCTCACGGCCCACCGTCCTTTTGGCGAGGTCGCTCAAGCTCATCGCGAGGAAGGCGGCGGTCAGGCGCGACTCATCATTTCCTCGTCGGGCATAGGCGAGGCACGAACGAGCGGCGGCCAGTGCGCTGGCTGAGTGCGAGAGGTCGTAGGCCAGCGTTTGGTTCGCGTCGATGCCGCCGCGATCTCGTAGTTGGCGCAACGCCTCGGTGAGAAGGGCCTCGGCGCGGGCGATCAGCAGATCGGCGGCGTCAACGTCGAAAGCGGTCTCGGGCACAGTTGAAATGTACTTGTTCAGACGCCCCCCTTTCGAGGCGGATATCCCTGCGGTGACCACAGAGAGATTGGTAGGGCCCGAATAGGCTGTCCTTGTGAACGTGACAATGCTCCTCGCCGATTCAGCCCAAGTTGCCGACGGCAAGCTGTACATCCTTGGAGGAGGCTGGTCGGTCGTCGGACCGGACCCGATGCCCATGGCGGTCGCCGTCAAGGTCAGCGTGGACTCGCACGAGTTCAACACCTCGCATCACTGGGAGCTTTTCTTGGAAGACGCCGACGGTCAACAGGTGGGATTCGAGACACCCGAGGGACCGCACTTCATCGAAGTGCGCGGCGATTTTTCCGCTTCGTCCCCTCCCGACGTTCCGGTGGGTACCCCGGTTGAGGTACCTATCGCGGTCAATTTTGGCCCCATTCCGCTCCTCGGCAACGCGCGCTACACCTGGAGGGTCGTCATTGACGGAGAGACGCTGCCCGGCGCACTGGTCTCCTTTACGACTCGCCCGGCTCACGTCGACCACGACGAAGAGTCCGATCGAGGTCTATGACCACGTACGAACGCCCCTTTGGACGGCACTTGGAGGACTTTGCCGTGGGCGATGTCTATCGACATTGGCCGGGCAAGACCATCACCGAGGCCGACGATCATCTGTTTTGCATGATCACGATGAATCATCATCCCCTGCACACCGACGCGTGGTTCGCCGAGCACGAGACCGTTCACCACAAAAACGTCGTGGTCGGCAATCTGGTGTACTCGCTGGTGCTCGGTATGAGTGTGCCCGACGTCTCAGGTTCGGCGATTGCCAATCTCGAGGTCGAGTCGTTGATTCATCGCAACCCCACTTTTCACGGGGACACCATCTACGCCGAGACGCGCGTGCTCGAGGCGACGCCGTCGAAGTCGAGGCCTGAGCGAGGGATCGTGACGGTTGAGACGAAGGGTTTCAACCAGGATGGTCTGGAGGTCTGTTACTTTCGACGCAAGGTCATGGTCTGGAAGCGTGAGTTCGCTCCCGAACGACAGCGTCCCTACGGTGACGACGCCTGGTCCTAGCGACCTGGTCGCTTTTCGTCGGGCGCTCACGAAGGCGGCTCCCTCGTTGCGCCGTGACCTGCCCTGGTTGAACTGTCCCTCGCCGTGGGCGGTTTTGGTGAGTGAGGTCATGCTCCAACAGACGTCCACGTCGCGCGTGATCGAGCCGTGGACCAAGTTCCTCGAGAGGTTTCCCACGGTGGAATCATGCGCCAGAGCGTCACTGGCGGAGATTCTCGTGGCTTGGAGCGGACTGGGCTACCCGCGGCGCGCGAAGAACTTGCATGAGGCCGCCCGCGTGATCCGTAACGACTACCAGGGCCAGGTGCCGCACGAGGTCGATGAGCTTCGCTCCCTGCCCGGGGTGGGCGAGTACACCTCGCACGCCGTGGCCTCCTTCGCTTTTGGCCAGCGCGTCGCGGTCCTTGACACCAACGTGGGGCGAGTATTGGCCCGAGCGCTCGCCAACGAGCCGCTTCGCCGGGGCACGGCGCGAGACCTCGCGGCCGCGTTGCTGCCCCCGAACGACGCGGCCGCGTTCAATCAGGCCATGCTCGACCTCGGGGCGCAATATTGTCGGGCCTCGCCACGGTGTGACGAGTGCCCCCTCGCGTCATCGTGTGCGTGGCGCCAAGCAGGCGGTCTTGATCCGGCGCCGATGAGTGCGGCAGTGTCCCGACCGCAGGCTCCCTTCGCCGGGTCGAATCGACAGCTGCGTGGTCGCGTCTTGCGGGCGCTTCACGCGGGACCACGAGCGAAGACTCGCCTCGTGCGAGAGCTAGGCGTGAGTCCCGGGCGCGCCGAGGGAGTGTTGGACGGACTCGTTCGCGACGGTCTTGTCACCAAACTCGCGCGTTCATACTCATTGACCAGCGGCGACCCTCTATAAAAATATTCTCCGCCGGTAGTGTGGCCCGGTGGCCTTCGACAGCGCGCACTTCAAAGAAGTCTTGGGCCACTACGTGACGGGCATCGTCATCGTGACCGCGATGACGCCCGAAGGACCGGCGGGATTCACCTGTCAGACCTTCGGATCACTTTCCATTGACTCCGCCCTCGTTTTCTTCGCCGCGATCACTACGTCTCCGTCGTGGCAGCGGGTTCGTCAAGTGGGGGTGGTAGGCATCAACATTCTCGCTGATGACCAGGAACACTTGGCGCGTGGTTTCGCCGTCAGCGGAGTTGATAAGTTCGCCGGGGTGCCGTGGGCGGGAGCGCCTAACGGCTCTCCCTTCCTAGAGGGGGCTCACGCCTATCTGGAGGGGACCATACGCGAGGTGACCAACCACGGGGACCACGACATCATCGTCGCGGAACTGGATTATGCCTCCACCGAGCCGGGCGGACCTCTCGCGTACTACCGCGGCGGGTATCGGGTGCTTGGTCGCTAGGGATGTCAGTACGCTTCGTGACGTGACCCGGGCGAGCGCAGCGAATTCCCCTGAGGAGTCGGGGTGATTCTGGCGCTCGAGATCATCGGGATCGTGGTCGCGGTCCTACTAATCGCGGGCACGGCGCTGAGAATACGAAAAGTTCGCCGCGACGAGATGCGCGATCTATCACGGCCCTTGGAGCGCCGGTTGGTCTCTCCTCCGCCGTCGCCCTACGCACCCTCCAAGGGCTTTCGTCTCTTGGACGGCTCGGGCGAGCCCGTCGCGCGACCACCCGTCGAACGACCGCGACTCGATCCGAGTCGTCCCTACGTCTTTAGCGACTCACAGAGCGCCGAGGAGTCGGGCGCCCTGCACGCTCGCCACAACGACGACTGGTTTCTCTCTCGCTCTTCTCACCGATCGACGAGTTCTCTGGTGGCGCGCAGCGTGGGAATCGTTCTCGCCGTCGCCGTCGTGGTGGCAATCATTGTGACCTACGCGGTCGAACACCACTCACCCCAGCAGTCGGCGACCACCACGACCACCACCACTCGTCCGCCCACGACGACGACCAGCGTTCCCACCACGCTTCGCCCCGCGTCGCTCAGCGGCGACGACGCGAACTACACCGTGCCGGGATCGCGCTACCGGGTGACGGTGACGGGTTCTCGAGGTGAGACCTGGGCGGTGTACAACATGGGTCCGGCGAGCACCCTCGAGTGGCAAGGACCGGTGGACTTGGGCAAGGACGAGTCACTGGTGATGACAGGGGACTCCCGCATCACCCTTGGATCACCCTCGAGCGCCCGCGTGACCGTGAACGGTCGGCCAGTGGTCTTTCCCTCGGCGCTCCCGGCGACCCTCGTGCTGGTCTTTACTCCGGCGGCGACGACGACAACGACAACGTCGTGATCTCGTTGAGGAGCCAGGCGAGAACTTGGGCCTCGTCGCGCCACGCGTCGTAACGACCCGAAGGACCACCGTGTCCCGCGCCCATCTCGGTCTTTAGGACGGCCACGTTCGCTTCGTTGGCGTCGCGCAGCTTCAAGATCCATTTGGCCGGCTCCCAAAACCCCACCCGCGAGTCGTTGAGCCCCCCTGAGGCGTAGAGGTGCGGGTAGACGACCGGCGTGCCGTCGTCGTAGGACGTGCGCACGTTGTCATAGGGCGAGTAGCTCTTCATGGTCCGATAACTCGTGGCGCTGACCTCCGGGTTTCCCCACTCTTCCCACTCGCCGGCCGTCAGGGGGAGCGAATCGTCCAGCATCGTCGTTACGACGTCCACGAAGGGGACTTCCGCGATGACCGCGTGAAACAGTTCCGGCGCCTGGTTCATCACGGCGCCCATCAAGAGTCCACCCGCGGACCCCCCGCGGGCGGCGAGTTGCTCCGGCGTCGTCCAGCCCCGCTCGACGAGAGCCCGCGCCACCGCCAGGAAGTCGCTGAACGTGGTCGGCTTTTGCGCCAGGCGTCCCATCTCGTACCACGATCGACCCAGCTCCCCGCCCCCGCGTACGTGGGCGATGGCGAAGATGATGCCGCGATCAAGGAGAGAGAGTCGAAGCGACGAGAAGGCGGGATCGATCGATATCTCGTAGCTGCCGTACCCATACAACAGAAAGGGAGAGGGAGCAACCGGTAAGAGCGTGCCGTCCTCTTTGACCTTGACCAGGTCGCGTCGTGCTACCAGTGAGACCGGCACGCGCAGTTGATCGCTCGTCTCCACCCACAGCCGACCGGTCACGTACTTCGATTCTTCGTACCCGCCCAGTACTTTTTGCTGCTTGCGAACGATGACCTCACCCGTCTCGACCACCACGTCAGCGATGAGTCGGGGAGTGGTGAGCGAGGTGATCAAGACACGCACCTGGGGCGTCTCGAAGTCGGGGTTCGACGAGATTCCCACCGTGTTGGGAAAGGTCCCGCCTTCCACCAGCGTCGAGCGCTCCAGCAAGTCCCCGAAGGGATCGTCGCCGGGCAGCAGTTTCACCAGGCGCAGCGCGGCGCACCCGTTCTCTCGTTCACTGAGGGCCAAAAAGGAAGAAAAGGCGTCCACGCCATCGAGGCGGCTGCCCGGTCGCTCGGGGACGATCTCGCGCCAGCGACCGCCGCCCACCGGCCGAGCGAGCAGGCGAAAATCGGTGGCGTCTTCGTTAGTCACTTTGAGCCACCACGCGGTTCCTTCCGCGTCGACAAAATGTTCGACGCCGTACTCAATCCCGTGGCGCCGCGCTTCCAGCACGTGGAGGTCGCCGGTCGGCTCATCGGCGGGCACGTAGCGCACCTCGCTCGTCATGGAAGAGTTCATCATGACCACGATCATCTGATCGTCGCGACTGCGCCCCACGGACACGGTGTACTCGGGATCAGGTTCCTCGTACACCAGTACGTCCCGTGACGACGCGGTGTTGAGTTCGTGGCGCCACAGCTGCCAGGGACGCATGGCGTCATCCACGCGGGTGTAGAAGAAATGCCGCGAGTCCTTGGCCCAGGCGAAGCCGTAGTACACGTCGTCCAGTTCGTCGAGGAGCGGTGGCTGACCGGCCAGAGGTCGAACGGTGACGTGATGGCGTTCATTGCCTTCGAAGTCGGTCCCTACGGCCACCCAAGACTCGTCGGGACTGAGGGCGAGCACGCCCACCGAGAGGAAGTCGCTGTCGCCGGCCTCGAGGTTCTCATCCAGAATGATCTGCTCGCCTTCGAAGGTCGTCAAGGGATCAATCTCGGGCGGAGTGAGGTCAGTGCCGAGAGCCGGGACGCGAACGCTGAGGGGGTAGTTGAGTCCCTCCCGGGTGCGTTCGAAGTACCACCAGTTGCCCTTTCGAACGGGTACGGAGATGTCCGTCTCTTCGACACGGTTTTTAATCTCATTGAAGAGGTCTTCCTCGAGAGCCTTCAGAGGGGCGAGTTCCTGGGCCAGATACTCGTTCTCGGCTCGTAAGTGATCGAGAACCTCTTCGTTCTCTCGATCCATCAGCCAGTAGTAGGGATCAACTCGCGTGTCACCGTGACGGGTGATCTCAAAGGGTCGCTGAGGAGCACGGGGGGCACTGGTCATACGTCTACTTTGTCACTAGTTTGAGAACGGACGTCGCAGCGATCGTTTTGGACGCGGTGGTTGGTGGGACGATAAGTAGGGGTTTTCGCCGGGTTCTGCGAGGCGGGGAAGTCGCGACCCGCGCTCAGTTCGACGGGCTAGTTAGTACTATGGCAATAGGGATTATCCCAAAGGAGCGCAATGGCGATTGACAATCTGGACTTCAGCCGTTATCAGTTGGGCTGGTCGGACGAGCATCTGTCAGTCTTTAAGCCCAAAAAGGGATTGAACGAGGCCATTGTCCGTGAGATGTCGGCCATGAAGAACGAAGAGCCCTGGATGCTCAAGTTTCGCTTGGACGCCCTCAAGCGCTTTGAGAAGAAGCCCATGCTGCCCTGGTTCGCGACGCGCATGCCCGACCTCGACTTCGACGACATTTACTACTACATCAAGCCCACTGATCACCAGGTCAACTCCTGGGAGGACCTGCCCGACGCCATCAAGAACACCTACGAGCGCCTGGGCATTCCAGAGGCCGAGCGCAAGTACTTGGCCGGGGTCACCGCTCAGTACGAGTCCGAGGTGGTCTTTCATCGCAACCGCGAAGACTTAGAGCGACTGGGTGTCCTCTTCTGCGACATGGATACCGCGGTGCGCGAGTATCCCGAACTCGTGCGCAAGTACTTCGGCACCATCATTCCCCCCAACGACAACAAGTTCGCCGCCCTCAACTCGGCCGTGTGGAGCGGTGGATCCTTCATCTACGTTCCACCGGGCGTCAAGGTTGACCAGCCCCTGCAGGCGTACTTCCGTATCAACACCGAGAACATGGGTCAGTTCGAGCGCACCCTCATCATCGCCGACGAGGGCTCGCAGGTTCACTACGTCGAAGGTTGCTCGGCACCGGTGTACTCGACCGACTCGCTGCACTCCGCCGTGGTTGAGCTGGTAGCTCTCCAGGGGGCGCGCATCACCTATACGACCATTCAAAACTGGTCCAACAACGTCTACAACCTCGTGACCAAGCGGGCCCGGGCCGAAGCCGAGGCCCACGTTGAGTGGATCGACGGCAATATCGGATCGCGACTGACCATGAAGTACCCCTCGGTGTATCTGATGGGACCCAAAGCTTCCGGTGAAGTGTTGTCCGTGGCCTACGCGGGACCGGGGCAGGTCCAAGACGCCGGGGCGAAGATGGTGCACTGCGCGCCAGAGACGACGTCCACGATCGTCTCCAAGTCCATCTCGAAGGACGGCGGACTGACGGCGTATCGCGGCCTGGTCAAAGTCGAAGAAGGCGCCACGGGCGCGAAGGCCTTTGTGCGCTGCGACGCACTGTTGCTGGACGAGATGTCGACCTCAGAGACCCGTCCCTACATGGAAGTGGGCGAGCAGGACGCGTCCATTGGCCACGAGGCGACCGTGTCAAAGATCGGCGATGACCAGCTCTTCTATCTCATGAGCCGCGGCCTGACCGAGAGCCAGGCCATGGGCATGATCGTCAACGGCTTTATCGAGCCCGTCACGCGCACCTTGCCCATGGAGTACGCCGTGGAGTGGTCGCGATTGATTGAGCTGCAGATGGAAGGCTCAATCGGCTAACGAGCCGGGCGCCACATCGTGTAATACGCCGGCCCATCGGGCGTCGGATGCAGCGTGTCAACCAGTTGGAACCCGAATCGATTGTAAAAGGCGTGGTTCTCTACTTTTTGGGTCTCTAAGTACCCTCCCACGCCGTCCTTCTCCATGCGCGAGACTCCCTCCTCCATCAACGTGGTGCCCGCCCCGTGACCCTGAAACGACGGATCGACCGCGAGGAGGGGCAGGTACCAGCTCAGCTCTTTGGGGTGTACTTTCAAAATCGTTCGCAGGTAGGTGCCGGCGCGGCGCAGGGTTGAGGGGTGCCGGTAGAGAGCGCGTAGCGAGCTCGGCACCTGGGCGAGTTGCAGGCTGAGCGGCGGGGGCCAATGACCGGGTTCCACCCAGAGCGCTACCCCCGCCACGTTTCCTCTCTCGTCTCTCGCCGTCACGGTGTGCGCGTTCGCTCCTGAGTGGCGCAGTTGGCTCGAAAAGAGAAGGGGTAGCGCGCGAGCGCGCACCCGCTCCTCCGGCATGAGGTAGCGAAAATAGTTGTCATCGAGGAAGGCGCGTGTGGCTACCGCGGCGGCGTGGGCGATCTCTTTTGGGGACAATTCTCTGTGATCCAAAGAAAAGCTCGCCGTCATGGGGCGTAATCCTAGGAGTTGTCGTCACGTGAAACAATGAGTACGTGGGAATGCGCGAAGAGTGCAAGCACTTTCAAAGTCGAACGTATAAGTCAGGCGAGGTCGCTCGATTTTGCGTGCTCGGCAACGCGCCCGACCAACCGTGGTCGTGCCCGGAAAACTGTCTCACGTACGAGCGTCGATTTGTGGACGTCGGATGGTCGCACGGTGCGTTGGTCGATCGGCCGGTGGAGTCCGCGCCGCCCGATGTGCCGATAGAGGAACGGCGCGAGTTGTTGGCCTCGGCCAGCGAGATCGTGAACGCGGTCGCGCCCGAACTGATCGAAGAGCGTCGGCGCGAACTCGAAGAACTAGAGAAGAAGAGACGCAGGGGCCGTAAATTTTGGCGTCGCTAATCGCCGCGAAAGACCGGCGGGCGACGCTCGAGAAACGCGGTCATCGCTTCTCGTAGATCGTTGCTCGAGAGATACATGGTGTTCCACCGGGCGACGAAGTCCAGTCCCTCGTCAACGGTTCGTCCCTCGTTTGCCGCAAGGACCGCTTTCGTTCCTTGAACGGCGAGAGGGGAGTTCGCGGCGATCTCGTGGGCCAGTGCCAGCGCGGCCGCGTAGACCTCCTCGGCACTCTCACCGTGCACGGAGTTGACGAGGCCGATGTCGCTGGCGCGCTTCGCGTCGATGTCTTTTCCGGTAAAGGCGAGCTCGGCGACGTGTCCCGCACTCACCATGCGCGGAAGCCTTTGCAGCGTGCCGAGGTCGGCCACAATGGCCACTTTGGTCTCTCGAACCGAGAAGGTAGCCGTTGATGTGGAGAGGCGAATGTCGCACGCGCAGATGACGTCAATGCCCCCGCCGATGCAGTAGCCATGAACCGCCGCGATCACCGGCACGGCGAGTTTCGACAGGGACGTCACCGAGTCTTGCATCGCGCGAACGTCCTTATAGGCCCGGGCGCTGGCGTGGGCCTTGGAGATTGGAGCCTCGCTGGAGAGAAAGTGACCGCCGAACTCCTTGAGATCAAGACCGACCGTGAAGTGCGGACCTTTGGCGCCCACGATGAGAACGCGAATCTCACCGTTCTCAGCCACGGCCGCCGCGGCCAGGGGAAGGTCCCTCCAAAACTCGCTGCCGAGGGCGTTTCGCGATTCGGGGCGGTCAAGCCAGAGTGTGGCCACGTGCCCCTCCACTTCGAGGGTGATGACGGGCGATGAAAACTCCACGTGATCCTTTCGATCGGCGGTTAATCCTACGTCCCCGTGCGGCGAGGCAGATGGGGCCCGGTACACTGCCTAGGCCCTCATCTCATATGACATCCTTCGCTGACACAGCCTCTTCTTTCATCGCCGATCGGTCTGACGCGGCCGAGCGACGTCTGGCCTGGTCGCGCTTTGAGTCCCTCGGACTTCCTTCGCCGAGTGACGAGGTATGGCGCTACGCCCCGCTGGGGGACCTGAACCTCGATCGTTTCGAAGTGGCCAGTTCACCTCAACAAGGACCCGACTCGGCTTTCGCCGCGCAGCTGTGCGAGCGAGCGGGTCTCGTGGTGAGGGTTGTCGACGGCTTTGGGGTGAGCGCCGGAGAGTCAACCACGGGGGTGAGCGTTGAGTTCCTCGGCTCGCAGTCGTCGCTCAACGGCGAGGGTTTTCTCCAGCGCTACGAAGGGGACACGTTTGCTCTGTTGAACGTGGCCCTCGCTCCTGGGACGACGGTCATTCGAGTGGAGGCCGGTCTTGACGTCGCCGAGCCCATCGTTGTCTTGAACGAGTCGTCGGCTAGCGCCTCATTTTCTCGCACGCAGATCGTGGTCGGTCGCGGCGCCAGCGTGACGGTGGTCGAGTACTTTGAAGGGGGCAAAGACGCACTGGTAGTACCCGTCAGTGAGTACCTCGTCGAGGACAACGCCTCGCTGCAACTCATCACCTATCAAAGACTGGACGCCAGCGCCTGGCACGTAGCGCGCACCACCGGACGTTTGGCGCGCGACGCCCGGCTCCATCAGGCGGTCGTCGGACTCGGCGCGCACTATGACCGCTCACGCAACGACGCCGAACTCTTCGGGGCGGGGGCGTCAAACGAGTTGCGTACCACCTTCCTGGGCTCGGGTCTCCAGGTCCATGACTTTCGGACCCGACAGCTCCACCTCGCGCCGCGCACCACTTCGACTCTGCTCTCCAAGGGCGCCGTGGCCGACGAGTCGCGCTCGGTCTACACCGGACTCATCGAGATCGAGAAAGGCGCGAAGCGCACCGACGCTCGACAGACGAATCACAATCTCCTGTTGTCACGCGGAGCGCACGCCGACAGTGTGCCGAACCTCGATATCAGGGAGAACGACGTCATGTGCGCTCACGCCTCGAGCGTCGGACCCCTCGATGAGCTTCAGCGCTGGTACCTCGAGTCTCGTGGAGTGAGTCGTGAGGACGCCCAGCGGCTCATGATTCAAGGCTTCTTCTATGAGATGCTGTCCGCTCTGCCATCGGAGCTTGCGGAGTTGGTGGAGCGCGACGTCGCGTCGGTCCTCTCCAGCGTGGCGGTGGTGGCGGCGTGACCACGATCGATATCGGTGAACTGAGTGACTTTGAGCAGGGCGTGCCACGCCAGCTCAAGGTGGATGGTCGCACGTTGGTGGGAGTGCGAGTCGACGAGCGCGTCTTTGTCTTGGACGATCGCTGCAGTCACGAAGAGTTCTCGCTCTCCGAAGGAGAAGTAGATCTGGAAACCGAAGAGATCGAGTGCGCGCGTCACGGAGCCATGTTTCGCCTCAGTGATGGGGCACCGATGACCTTCCCGGCCACCCGGCCGGTGGGGCACTACACCGTGGTCGAGCGTGACGGTCGACTCGAAGTGGAGCTACCGTGACGTCCACTTTGATCATTGAGGACCTGCGCGTAGAAGTGGGCGAGAAGGAAGTCCTTAGGGGCTTCTCGCTGACGATGCAGTCGGGTGAAGTACACGCCATTATGGGACCGAACGGATCGGGCAAGTCAACCTTGGCCCACGCCTTGACTGGTCACCCCGGCTACAGGGTCCTTGACGGCTCGGTCACCATCGACGGGGTCGAACTCCTCACGCTCTCGGCGACCGAGCGAGCTCGCGCGGGCCTCCTGCTCGTTCTTCAGCAGCCCTTTGAGATTCCCGGCGTTCGCGCGTTTGATCTGCTGCAGTCCGCTGGCGCCAATCCTTCGACGTTGCGCGCGCGCATGCTCGAAGAGGCGAATCGTATAGAGCTGCGGCCTGAGTTGCTCGACCGATTCGTCAACGTTGACCTGTCGGGTGGCGAGCGCAAACGCGCGGAGATGGTCCAGCTCGGAATCCTCCAACCCAAGTTCGCGATGCTCGACGAGGTCGACTCTGGTCTGGACGTTGACGCTCTCGACGCCGTGGCCCGACGACTGGTCGCCGCGACGACCGAGTGGAACTGTGGCGTGTTGGCGATTACGCACTTTCGCCGTCTTCTGCTGGAGTTGCCACCGACCATGATTCACGTCATGGGCAATGGCCGAGTAGTCGCCACCGGTGGCCCCGAACTTGCCGAAACCCTCGAACGCGACGGCTATGAGGCCTTTCGCGGAGTCACCGCGTAATTTCACGCGACGTAGCGAGAGTAAACTTCGACGATGGCCAATGGACGTGATGACACGCCGCAGTCTGGTCGGCACCACTCCAAACGCTACCTCGCTAATCAGGAACGACTGCTCGCGCTGGGCGACGCGGTGCAAGGAAAGGGCGACGTCAAACGTCGCCCTCGCGGAGGACGTCGGATCGGTCGTCGAATAGCCATAGGCGCCGGCGTTCTGGTGCTCCTGGTGGCGGCCGTGGTCGGCGGTAGCTACTACTACGCCAACTACCGATTCGACAAGATCAAGAAGATCAACGTGGTGGGTGAACAGAAGGCGATCAGCGGCAAGCCCTTCAACATCCTCATGATCGGGTCAGACTCGCGGGCCGGTCTCACCGGCCTTCTGGCTCGCCAATCGGGTGCGACGAGCAACTCGGTCGATGGCCAGCGCAGTGACAGCGTGAAGATCATTCACGTTGACCCGAGCGCGGGCACCATCAATATGATCTCGATCCCGCGCGACACGGTGGTGAGCCTGCTGGCCAATCAGTCGCTCTATGGGCAGTTCAACCGGATCAACGTCAACTTCGGTAGCGGACCGTCCCTCCTGGCCCAGACCATCACGGCTAACTTCGGGATTCCGATCAACCAGACGGTGGTCGTGAGTTTTGCCGGACTGGTGAATGCCGCGGACGCTCTCGGCGGGGTCTATCTGGACTTTCGCTACCCCTCGTGGGATCCCTACTCGGGCCTGCGCGTCCTGCACCCCGGTTGTCAACTAATTAGTGGATTTCAGACCCTCGCGGTCTCGCGCAGCCGTCACTTCTATTACAACGTCGATCACGCCAAAAAGTTTCCGCCGGTCAGTTGGGGATCCACCAGTGAGGGGGCGAACGAGCTCTACGACGCGGGGTGGATGTACGACCCGACGAGTGACTTCGGTCGAATCGACCGTCAGGACGCCTTTATGCGGGCCATGGTCGAGCGCGCGAAAACCCTCTACAACCCGCTCACCCTCAACTCGTTCCTCTCCAAGATTCCTCAGGGTGTCGCGCTCGACCAGAACTTCTCGCTGCATGAACTGATCGGTCTTGCGGTTCGTTTTCACGGCATCAACCCCAACTCGATTCAGACCTGGACGCTGCCCACCACGGCGGTTAACAACACGGCGCTGGGCGACGTCTTGTACGTCGAACAGCCAGAGGCCCAACAGATGTTGGTCGACGTCTTTGGCTCCCAGTTGGAGACGCCGTCGAACCCGCCACCGAACGAAGCGGGACAGACGCCTTTGCCTCCGGTCGTCACTCCCACCACCACGACCACCGCTCCCGCGACGACCACGACCAAGGGTGGCTCCGGTACGACGACGACCAAGCCAGCGGCGACGCCGAACCCCACTTTGACCAGCGTGCCCAACTACGACCCCGTTCCCTGCAAGCCGAAGTAGACGTTCCTCAGGCAGTTAGTTCGCGATTTCCTGGAGCCCCTGTTGCAGGGTGTTCCAGGCCAGGGTGGCGCACTTGATGCGCACGGGGAACTTGACCACGCCGGCGAGGGCCGCGAGTTCGCCCAGCGTGCGCAGGTTGGCGGAGTCGCGTTCTTGGTCCTCAAGATTTGTCTCGCGAGCCAACATGAGATCCTTGAATGTCTCGACGGTGGACTGCACGTCGGCGAGAGACTTGCCCTTGACCGCGGCGCTCATGAGCGACGACGAGGACTGCGAGATCGAGCAGCCGTGGCCGGTCAGCTTGATGTCCTGCAAAACGCCGTCTCGCACGTCGAGGTACACCGTGACCTCATCTCCGCATAGGGGGTTGAAACCCTCCACCTTGTGGGCCGGGGGAGTGGCGAGCTCGCCGCGGTTTCGTGGGGAGCGGTAGTGATCGAGAATGATCTCGCGGTACAGGTTTTCGAGATTCGACATCTGTCCTAGCCAAACATTTTGAGGGCCTGCTCGAGTGCCTCGAGCAGCACCGAAGTGTCACCGGTGTTGGAGTAGGGGCCGAAGGAGACGCGCGCCGTAGCCGCGAGATTGAAGCGGCGCATGAGAGGCTTGGCGCAGTGGTGGCCCGGTCGAACACAGACGCCGAACTCATCGAGCATCTGGGCCACGTCGTGGGGATGTACGCCCTCCACGTCGAGACTGATCACCCCGCCGCGATCGATGACGTCCCGGGGACCAATGACCCGAACCCGAGCGTCGAAGGCCAACTCCAAACGGTTGAGGGCGTCCTCGGTCAAGTAGCGCTCGTGAGCCGCGACATTGTCCATGCCCAGCCCCTCGAGGTAGCGCACCGCAGCGTGCAGGCCCACCGCTTCAGCGATCGGTGGCGTGCCCGCCTCGAAGCGCGAGACGCCTCTGGCTGGGGTGAATCCGTCCAGGCGCACGTCGGCGATCATGCCGCCGCCGCCCATGAAGGGGCCCATCGTGTCAAGAACGCTCTCTCGCGTCCAGAGGACCCCAATTCCGGTCGGTCCGAGCATCTTGTGACCGGAGAAGGCGAGAAAGTCAATGTCCAAAGCGGCGACGTCAACTGGCCCATGGGCGACCGATTGCGCCCCGTCAACGGCCACCAGGGCGCCTAGCGAGTGGGCGGCGGTCGCGAGTCGGTGAACATCGTTCTTGGTGCCCAGCACGTTCGACATGCCCGTGATCGAGAGTAACTTCACCCCGGCCAAGAGTTCATCCAGGTTCGTCAGATCGAGCCGGTAGTCGTCGCCGACCGGAATGAAGCGAACCTCGACCCCGGTCGCTTCTCGCAGCTGGAACCAGGGCACGATGTTGGCGTGGTGCTCCATCTCGGTGATCAGTACGACGTCGCCCTCGCCGAGGTGAGTCGCCCCCCAGACCTTGGCCAGTAGGTTGATCGACTCGGTGGTGTTCTTGGTGAAGACGATCTCGTTCTCGCCGCCCGGGGCGTTGATGAATCGCGCCACCGCGGCGCGCGATGCTTCATAGGCGTCGGTTGCTTCGACCGCGGTGGTGTAGACCCCGCGATGCACGTTGGCGTGGCGCAGTTCGTAGTAGCGGCTCATGGCGTCGATGACGGCGTTGGGCTGGAGGGAGCTAGCGCCGGAGTCCAGGTAGGTGAGAGGGCGCCCGTGGACGCGACGCGTCAACTGGGGAATGTCGGCGCGAACCCGACGGGCGTTGAAACTGGTCACGCGCTGACCGGACGCCAGGCGTCGTAGCCGTCGTGGTCGATCTCTTTGGCCAACTCCACTCCGCCGGTGTGGACGACCCGGCCATCTACGAGCACGTGGACGAAGTCGGGGTGAATCTCGTCGAGAAGCTTGACGTAGTGAGTCACCACCACCGCACCCATCGCCGGGTGGGTTTCGCGGACCGTGCGCACACCTTTCGCCACCACGCGTAGCGCGTCAATGTCAAGACCCGAATCGGTCTCATCGAGCAACGCGACGACCGGCTCGAGGAGCGCCATCTGGAGTACCTCATTGCGCTTACGCTCTCCACCGGAGAAACCGTCGTTCAGGTGGCGTTCGGCAAAGGCACTATCGATGCCCAGTCGGTCCATCCACTCGGCGAGGTCAAGGCGAACTTCGAGCACGCTGAGCTCATCGAGTCCTTTGCGGGCGGCGATGGCTTGGCGAAGGAACTGGACGACCGACACGCCGCTGATCGCTTCGGGGTATTGAAAGGCCAGGAAGATGCCGGCTCGGGCTCGGGCGTCGGGCGTCCAACTGGCGATATTTTCCCCGCGCAGCAAAATCTCTCCCGCGGTGACGTGATAACCGGGGTGACCCATGATGACGCTCGCCAAGGTCGACTTGCCCGCACCGTTCGGCCCCATGAGCGCGTGCACTTCGCCCTCATTGACCACGAGATCGACGCCGCGCAAGATCGATGATCCCTCGGCCTCAGCGTGAAGATTACGCAGTTCTAGGAGCGGTTTTGACACGCAGTGAGCCTACTGGGCGCCCACGATTCGTAGACCAGTCTTTACCAGCCCCGATCGACCCACTCTTCGAGGTGTGATCGCTCAACACCGATGGTCGACGGCGCACCGTGGCCGGGCCAGAAGGTGACCTCGTCGCGGTAGGCGCCAAAAATTCGCTGGTCGAGGGAGGCAATGATCGTGGAGAAGTTTCCGCCCTCGAACGTCGTGTTACCTGGCCCTCCCGGGAACAGCGTGTCGCCGGTAAAGAGAACGGGTGCGTTCTCGAGCGCGAAGCAAATGCTGCCGGGCGTGTGACCTGGCGTGTGCACGGTGCGAAGGCGCAAGTGGCCGACGTGATGCACGGTGTCGTCTTCGAGGAGATGGTCGTAGCTGGGGAGCATGTGGGCGTCTTCTTCGCGAACCCATACATCAATCCCCGCTTCTCGCACCGCCTCGACCGCTCCGATGTGATCCCAGTGGCCGTGAGTCTCAAGCACCGAGGTCACGCCCAACTCCCGCGCGACGTCGAGAAGACGGTCGTGCTCATTCGCGGCGTCGAGCAGCGCCGCCTCACCGGTTCGCCGACAGCGCACCACGTACACGTTGTTGGCGATAGGCCCGACCACGAATCGATGAACCTCACTTGACGCGTCTGACCAGACCAGTTCCACGTTCTCCACCGCCCCAGCCTGCCACGAATAATTGGCCTGTCCAGATTGAGTAATCTCGGTCCTGCGTGCGGCGCGAAGGAAGAAGAGGGCCCGGAATGAACTTTGGATTCAGCGAAGAGCAAGACGAACTTCGCAAAATGGTACGCCGCTTTCTCGAGGAGAAGTCACCGGAGAGCGAAGTGCGTCGGCTCATGGCCACCGAAGAGGGGTACGACCCCGCGGTCTGGGCGCAGATGGCGAACGAACTCGCTCTGCAGGGTCTCGGGATACCTGAGGAGTACGGCGGACAGGGATATGGTCCGGTCGAGCTCTACGTGGTGTTTGAAGAGATGGGAGCGGCGCTGTTGTGCTCGCCCTATTTCTCCACGGTGGCGCTCGCGGCCAATGCGCTTCTGTTGGTCGGCGACGACGCGGCGAAGTCGACGTACCTGCCAGGGATCGCCTCGGGCGAGACGATAGCGACGGTCGCCCTCACCGATGACGCGGGACAGTGGGACCTCCGAGGGACGTCCACCACAGCAACCCGCGACGGCGAAGGGTGGTCGCTCAGCGGTGTGCGCAGCTACGTGACCGACGGCTCGACCGCGACCCTTCTGCTCGTCCCAGCGAAGACCGAGAAGGGCCTCTCGCTCTTTGCCGTCGCCGGAGACGCGAGTGGCGTCGAGCGTACGGCACTCTCGACCATGGACCAGACGCGCAAGCAGAGCCGACTCGTTTTCACCAACGCGCCCGCTGTCTTAGTGGGCGAGGACGGGGGCGCGCTCGCGGGACTCGAGACGACCGTGCAGATCGCGGAGTCTGCTCTCGCGGCCGAGCAAGTCGGCGGCGCGCAGCGCGTTCTCGACGCGTCGGTTGAGTACGCGAAGAACCGCGTGCAGTTCGGCCGACCTATTGGATCGTTCCAAGCCATCAAGCACAAGTGCGCCGACATGTTGCTTGATGTGGAGTCGGCGAAATCGGCGGCCTACTACGCCGCCTGGGCGGCTCAAGAACGTAACGAGGAACTACCCATCGCGGCGAGTCTCGCGAAGTCGTTCTGCTCCGAGGCGTACTTTCATTGCGCGGCCGAGAACATACAGATCCACGGAGGGATTGGTTTCACGTGGGAACACCCGGCCCACCTCTATTTCAAGCGCGCAAAGAGCTCTGAGCTCTTCCTGGGGGACCCGGCCTATCACCGAGAGCTACTGGCGCAGCGTTTAGGTATTTAGTTTCGTGCTCGCTCACGAGCAGTTGACGAGCGGTACGTCACTGCTGGATCTGAAAATCTCCAACTCGAGCGCGAGACCCGTCGTCGGTCACGTGCTGGTTTTGGTGCACGGTCTGCCCCGATTAGTGGGCATGGGTCGCCAGGCGGCAGGACTTTTGCCCGAGCTGGCTGAACACGTCTCCAACGAGTCGGGCTGGCTCGTGGCAACGGGAACGTTGTCCGGAGTCGGAGGAAGTACCGGCACGTTTTCCGCCTCCAAATGGCGCGAAGATCTGGCCACCATCCTCGATCGCGTCGCCCAAGGCGAGCCGCGGGTGTCGCTGGCGGGATTCGGCTTTGGTGGCGCGCTGGCTCTCGCGGTGGCGGCGAGCGACGAGCGAGTTCGAGGTATCGCGACGTTTGCGGCGCCCGCTCACCTCGGCGCGTGGTGCGGATCGCCTGAAGAGATACATCGCGCGGTGTTGATATCGGGCGTGGTGGGCAACGAACACGATCTGCTCGGACCAGAGGCTCTCTATAACGACATCTTGGATATTGATCCGATGGAGGCCATCGCTAAGCTCCCGCCCCGGCGTCTTTTGATCGGACACGGGAGTGACGACATCGAGGTCCCCGCGTCCGACGCCCGCGATTTGGTGGCGGCGGCCGACGGTCGCGCCGAGCTTCGACTGATCCAAGGGGCGGGACATCAGCTGCGAGCCGACCCTCGCATGGTCGCGACCCTTCTAGGTTGGCTCGACCGTCATCGCTAGAGCGCGATCCAGCGCTCGGCGGACGGCGCGCGCTGACTCTTCGGGGTCTCGCGATTCGGTGAGGGCGCGCACCACCACGAAGTGGCGAAGTCCGGCTCTCACGAGTGCGCCGACGTTGTTCGCGGTGACGCCGCCGGTGACGAACACGGGGCGAGTGCTGCGGGCCTGGCTCGCCACGGCGTACTCAAGACCGGTGCCGACTCGACCGGGCTTGGTCGGCGTCGCCTCGATTGGCCCGGCGCTGAAGTAGGTCGCGTCTTGGAGAAGCGCCTCGGTGAACTCATCGGGTGAGTGAGTCGAGAGACCAACTATCGCCTCATCGCCGAGGAGTTGTCGACATCGCGATACCACGACGTCGTCTTGGCCCACGTGCACGCCGTCGGCCGAGACGTCAGCGGCCAACTCGGGTGAGTCGTTGACAATAAAGGGGACACCAAAGGCGCGACAGATCGGCTCCATGACCAGTGCGGCCCTTCGCTGGACGTCGAGGTCGAGGGTCTTCTCTCGCAGTTGCACGACGTCGACGCCGCCTCGAAGGACGGCGGGCAGGAACTGCTCCAGGTCGTCGCGAACCCCTACGCAGAGATAGAGGCGTCGTGAAGCTAGGTCAAACACACTGCCCACCCTAGAAGTTGACGCCGAGCGGCCACGGTTGACAGCCCCGTACGGCAGAATGGAGATATGCAGATCCCCGCCAAGGCCGAGTACGCCATCCGCGCACTCTTAACGCTGGCGGCGAGCGACGGGTCGGTGAGCGCCGATCACCTGGCCCACGAGCAAGACTTGCCCGCCAAGTTCCTGGGGGCAATCCTGAGCGACCTCCGTCGTGGAGGACTGGTCACCAGCCAGCGGGGGCCCGAAGGCGGATTCAAGTTGGCCCGTGATCCCGACACGATCACGATTGCCGACATACTCCGGGTGGTGAGCGGTCCCATGGCGGGCGTTCGCGGAAT
Source organism: uncultured Acidimicrobiaceae bacterium (assembly GCA_963756325.1). Taxonomy (GTDB): domain Bacteria; phylum Actinomycetota; class Acidimicrobiia; order Acidimicrobiales; family RAAP-2; genus RAAP-2. Next base: position 418,725 of record CAVWNE010000012.1, on the reverse strand, counting down.
GCGTCCCGAAACGCTCATCTACGAAGGTGAAGCCAAGCATCTGCGCGACGTGTGGGTGGCGGTACGGGGAACCCTCCGTGAGGTTCTGGAGCACGTGACCTTGGGCCAGGTGCTGCGCGGTGACCTGCCGCCCGCCGTGACACGATTCACTGAGGACCCGGACGCCTGGATTACTAGGGTCATATGATTCGCATCTATACCGACGGCGCCTGTCGCGGTAATCCCGGTCCCGGCGGCTGGGGCTGGGCCAGTGGGCCGAGCGACTTCGCGAGTGGCCCCGATTCACATACCACCAATCAGCGCATGGAAGTGCTGGCAGTCATTGAGGCCCTGCGGGCACACCCCGAGGGCCCGGTTGAGATTGTGAGCGATTCCACCTACGTGGTGAAGTGCTTCCACGATAAGTGGTACCTCGGGTGGCAACGACGAAGTTGGAAGAACTCAAAGGGACAACCGGTCGCCAACCGCGACCTGTGGGAAGCACTCATTCCGCTCGTCCTGGAGGGTGGACGCCCCGTCACCTTTTCATGGGTCAAGGGCCACTCGGGGGATTTGATGAACGACTTCGTCGACGGCCTTGCGACCGCGGCGGCTGACTCACAGCTCGCTCAGCACTCCTAGGGGAGCACGTCCGCGCAGGACGTGAAGCTTCGAGTAGGACTCCTTGTATCGGCGGGCCACACCGAGGTCCGTCGCTTGCAAGGGCCCAGGTCGCCAAACATTAGGATTTCTCGGCGGGGGATTTCGCTGTTTAACCGAAGGGATAGTTTGTGGCTAACGAGGTCCAGCAGTTCGACGTGGTCGTTATTGGTGGAGGACCCGGTGGCTACGCCGCGGCCCTCTATGGCGCCGCGGCAGGGCTCAACATCGCGATCGTCGAGCGCGACAAGGTCGGAGGCACCTGCCTGCACCGTGGTTGCGTACCCGCGAAGGAGTTTCTAGAGACGGCGCATGTCCGTAGGACTGTAGAGCACTCCGCCGATTTCGGCATCGCCACCCAGGGCGTGACCGTGGACTTCTCGGTCAGCCAGGCGCGAAAGAACGAGATTGTGGAACGCCTCTTTAAGGGTCTCTCCGGTCTGTTGAAAGGGCGAAAGGTCACCATTTTCGAGGGGACAGGTCGACTCGACAAGGACCTCACGGTCAGCGTCACCGACGGCGCCGACGCCGGTGTAGTGGCGAAGGGTGCCAACGTGATCCTCGCGGCCGGCTCAGTCCCACGAACTCTTCCGGGCTTTGACATCGACGGCAAGATCGTCGTGACCTCCGATGAGTTCCTTGACCTCACGGCTCTTCCCGCGCGGGCCACGGTCATCGGTGGCGGCGCCATTGGATGCGAGTTCGCGTCGCTGCTCTCTGACATGGGGAGCCAAGTAACGATTCTCGAGGCTCTGCCCTCGATTCTGGTGGGCTGTGACACCGAGGTGGCGAGCGTGGTGAATCGTTCCTTCAAGAAGCGCGGCATCGATATACGGACTGGCGTCAAGATCACCGGACACACTCCGAAGAAGGGTTCGACGACCATCGCCATCGACGGTGGCGAGGGGGTCGAGACCGACATGGTGGTGATGTCAGTCGGACGACGTCCTCGCACCGAGGGACTGCTCGGCGAAGGAACCGGAGTCGTTATCGACGAACGCGGCTTCGTCGTGGCCGATGGTCACATGCTCACGGCCGCGGCGAACGTCTACGCGGTCGGCGACGTCGTCGCTGGCACCCCGCAACTGGCTCACGTCGGGTTTGCCGAAGCGATCGTGGCCATCAAGACCATCTTGGGCGAGCCGGCCCTACCGGTCGACTACGACCGAGTCCCCTGGGCCATCTACTCAAATCCCGAAGTCGCCTTCGTTGGACTCACGGAAGCCGCGGCTAAGGAAAAGGGCTACGAGGTCGTGGTGAAGAAAGACCCCTTCGGCGGAAACTCGCGGGCTCAGATCATCGGCGACACGGAGGGAGTCGTGAAGATTATCGCGGAGAAGCGCGCGGACGGTTCGGGCGGTCAGATTCTTGGCGTGCACATGGCGGGCCCCTGGGTCACCGAGCAACTCGGCGCCGGGTACTACGCCGTGAACTGGGAAGCCACCGCCGAAGAGGCGGCCGCGCTGATTCAGCCTCACCCGTCCCTCTCGGAGACCTTCGGCGAAACGCTCCTCGCGCTCTCCGGTCGAGGACTTCACGTTGGCTGACGTCACTCTTCCCTCGTTGGGTGAGTCAGTCACCGAAGGAATCATCACGCAGTGGTTCAAGAAGGTGGGGGACCTGGTCGCCCGCGACGAACCGCTCTTTGAAGTGTCGACCGACAAAGTTGACTCTGAGATGCCGTCGCCGGCTGCTGGCATGTTGGTTGAGATTATTGCGGGCGAGGGTGACACGGTGGAAACCGGGTCGCGCGTGGCGGTTATCGACGAGTCGAAGAGCGCCAGCGACGTGGCGATCGAGCTCGACGCCCACTCCAGAGGTCGCTACACCGGTACCGTCGACCACGACCAGCGCACCGACGCCCGCTCCTCCCACACCGGCCGCTGCATCCGTGGATACTGCCAGTGATACTGCCTCGGGCGTAGTGGTCTCGCCGGTCGTGCGACGCATCTTGAACGACGGCGGGGTCGAGCCCTCTTCTCTGCGCGGCACCGGCCCTGGAGGGTTCTATTACGCGGCGCGACGCCGAACGAGCCGTGGCTCAAGGTCCGACCGAGGAGGTCGTTCTTCCGCTCAGTAACGGTCGGCGTCGCATGGGTCACCACATGTCCGTGTCCAGTCAGAGCACGCCACATGGTTTCGTAGCCGTCGAAGTTGACGGGACCCTCTTCGCCAAGACTTGACGGCAGTGGTCGCGTTACGCGCGACGGCGAGCCCATTAGCGACGAGATGGTGGTCAGTCTGGCTGCCGTGCGCGCGCTTGCGGAGTTTGAGTTCCTGAACGCCACCTATTCGGGCGACGAGTTGACTCTTCATCGCACGGTGAATCTGGGTGTCATTCGTGCCATTGACGATGACGGGATGCTCGTACCGGTCGTTCACGCCGCCGCCGGTTTGACCCTGCGCGCCCTCGCCCGCCGAGTCAACGAGCTCGACGAACGTGTTGCCTCACGTCAACTGACGGCGGATGACCTGATGGGCGGCACGTTCACCATCGCCGGTGCTCCGACGGAGCACACGCTCTGGGCGAAGCCCATCATCATTCAGCCCGAGGTCGCGATCCTCTCGATGGGAGCTGTGCGCGTGGTGCCAGTCGTGTCCAGCGACGGGGCGACCCTTGAAGTTGGACGTCGACTCGTGCTTGGACTGTCGTTCGACCACCGGATCTGTGAGCCCACGGGCGCCGCCAAGTACTTAGAACGTGTCGGAGAACTCCTCGCGGGGATGGATCTAGAGAGCGAGCGATAGTGCTCCGGCGTCGACACCTTGGACGGGTTTCCTTTGCGGAAGCGAACGACCTTCAACGGGCGCTCCTGCAGGCGAAGGACGACTATGTCTTGTTGTTCGAGCACCCACCGACCTACACCCGCGGTGTGCGCACGCTCGATGAGCACTTTCTCGTCCCTCCCGAAAAACTGGACGCCGTCGTCATTGACGCCGATCGCGGTGGCGACGTGACCTATCACGCGCCCGGGCAAGTGGTGGCCTGGGCCATCGTCACCGTCGCCGACGATCCCGCGGCGGGCAAGTCGCACGTTCGCCATTTGGAGGACGCCGTCATCGCCACTGTGAAGCGCGTGGACCCCGAGGGGCGCTTAGGCGAGGTCGGGAGACTCGAGGGTTATCCCGGCGTGTGGGCGAACCTCACGACGCGGCCCGCCAAGATCGCGGCGGTCGGCGTTCGTACCGAGCGAAACGAGAGCGGATGTGCGTCGCACCTTGCACGGCGTAGCGCTCAATGTTGACATCGATCTCGCGGGATTCGCAGCCATCGTGCCCTGTGGAATACCCGACAAACCGGTGGCGTCGCTGACGTCGCTGGGTCTAGGCGTCACGTCCGTTGAGATCGAGAATCTGCTCGGCGAAGAGCTCGATCGCGAGTTAGGCGAGACGGCTCACGTGGCGAAAGTAGACCGGAGCGCCGCCACGACGTCGGACGAGCGGCCCCTCATTCGCCGACTTCGCAAAGCCGGAGTGGACCCCGACGCGGGGCTCTCGATCGCCACGAGAAAACCTGAGTGGTTGCGCATCGAGGCACACATGGGGAGTGAGTACCAGTCGCTGCGCAAATTGACGGAAGACCTCCGGCTGGTGACGGTCTGTGAAGAAGCGGGCTGTCCCAACATCTTCGAGTGCTGGTCAGCGGGCACGGCCACCTTCATGGTGAACGGAGAACGTTGCACCCGCGCGTGTGGCTTTTGTCTGGTGGACACCCGTAAACCGTTGGCCCTTGATCCCACTGAGCCCGATCGAGTCGCCGAGGCGGTCGTTCGACTCAAACTGGCGCACGCCGTGATCACCTGCGTGGCGCGCGACGACCTTCACGACGGGGGAGCGGCTGCAATCGCAGCCAGTGTCCGTGCCATTCGAGAGCGCTCGCCCGGTACCGATGTCGAAGTCCTCACGAGCGATCTGCGCGGCGACGTCGACTCACTGCAGATCCTTCTTGACGAGCGGCCCGACGTGCTGAACCACAACATCGAAACGGTCGCCCGTCTGCAGCGAGCCGTCCGACCGAGTGCGGGGTACTTGCGCTCGCTCACCGTGCTCGCCCGCAGCGCCCAGGCGGGACTCACCACGAAGTCGGGTCTGATGGTGGGTCTTGGCGAAACAGTTGATGAAGTCGAAGAGACGCTCAGCGATTTGGCCGCGGTGGGCGTTCAGATCGTCACCATTGGCCAGTATCTGCGGCCCACCGAACGCCACTTGCCTGTCGCACGATTCTGGGACCCGGCCGAGTTCGAGGACCTCGCCGAACGCGGGCGCCGACTGGGGCTTCGTCACGTTCAGTCGTCGCCCCTCACGCGATCGAGCTATCACGCCCGAGAGGCGTTGAGTGAGGCGACGCCCGTCATGTATCCGTCACTCCGTTTGTAAATTGTTCGCCGCTCGTCACTGCGATTCGGATCTCACGAATAAATTGAGGCAGTTGTCGAGTCCTTCAATCTCAACGTTCGGGTGCTCTAACTTGTCCCACTCAACTCGCGTCAGCCGCAGATCGATCATTTCGGTGGGTTTGCCTCGTTTGAGCGCCAGGTGTCGACCATTCGGCTGGTATCCGAGGGCCCTAGATACACCGAGTGACGAGTCGTTGTCGGACCAGCCTCCGCTGAGGGCCTCGTTGGCCCCGAGGCCCGTGAAGGCGAAATGGAGCACTGCCGCTCGCATCTCTTTGCCAATACCTTTTCCCTGGTTCTCGATGCCGAGCCACGAGCCAGTCTTTACCGAACGCAGTACGGCAAAGTCTGTAGCCATCAGATCCTGGACCCCCACTACCTCCCCGTTCACAAATACCGCACCAGTGAACGACCATTTGTCGGCGTCCCACTCAGCGCGATGTCGCCATCCCCATTGAAGAACTCCGCGCTCCATTTGGGGTGAGGGCTCGTCAGTCCACGCTTTCAGAAACGGCATTGAATCTTCGTCGTGGACACCTCTCTTTGCCAGGTGGGCGAGAGCGACCAAGTCGTCGTCGGAGGGCAGTCGGATCTCCACACGAGGCGTGCGAATACGCAAGTCGAACAGTGGCCAGAAGGGGTTCCCCATAGTCAATTATCACTCACGTGACTCGCGTGTGCAGAGATTGCCGTCGAGATAAGGCGCGATCGTGCTGAGTTCTAGTGCCTCATCGCCAGAATCGAAATGCCGTCGCCCGATAGATCGACCAGCACTTGCTTGCGTCCCGTCATGGCGAGTATCAAAGACTGCAAGGGTCCTGACACCTCCGGGCCCTCGCCGTGGGTCCATGCCGCGTCCGTGGCCGTGAGACGAAGCCCTTGCATTCTCGTCTTTGATCCGATCAGGAGATCGCTCTTTTTCCACGCGTCCGCCACGATCAAGACGGCGGGCTCAGGGGAGCGGTGGGTCAGGCCGAGCGGACGTCGAATGTCCTCGCCGTGCACGATGACTTCTCCGAGCATGGCGCTGGAAGGACCCGGGTGGGTGATTTCTCGTCGTGGTTCGCGCGCGAAGGCGCCGAACAAGCTCGCGTGTTCCCGCGGAGGCGCAGCGCTTTGCGCCTCGCTCCGCGAATACGTTGAACTTGAAGCCTGCCCCCGCGAACTCTTTGAAGAATTTTGCGGGAGTCTGTTCGGCCGAGGCGACAAGGTGCCCCGCAACGTCTTGGACGCTCCATCCTTCACACCACGAATCGCGCTCCACTGCTCGGGGGTCAGAGTCTCCCACGCGTCGGCCAAGTCGGATCGTTCAGAGCCGATGTAGCGCCAAATGTCACTGTTTGCCATCCCAGCCTCTCGTTAGTGCGAAGGGACGGTCTCGGGCTCGGGAACTTCGCCCCTCATCAGTTGCTCGAGTCGCCCAAGGTACGTGCCCCAGCCGCCTTCGTGATCGCTGATCGCGTCCTCAGGCAGGCCGCGGTGGGTGAGTCGAACCAGTGTGTTGTCGCCTTTGGGAGTCAGACTGATCTCTACCTCCGTCGAGCCGGGCGGGATGGGGTGACCGGGTTCGGCCCAACCGAAGGTGAAGACGACTTTCTCGTTCGGAACGATCTCGACAAACTCGCCGGCTCCGGGATGACCTCCACAGGTCACCCGGAACTCCCCTCCCACCACAGGACTCAGCGTTACCTGCGAACCCAACCACTGGACCATCAAGTCTTGGTCCACCAGGTAGGGGAAGACGGTTGTCGGTGACGCCTTCACCACTATCTCTTTCACGGCATCGGTGCTCATTGTTGTCCTTTCATCTGTTCAGTTGATTCAGCAAGATCACGAAGCTTTTCGAGACTGTCAGTCCAAAATGAGTCGAGAAACTCGCGAAGACGGGCCACCTCGCGGTGGTTGACCGAGTACAGCCGACGGGTGCCTTCACGCCGCTCGCTCACCAAGCCGCTACGTCGCAGCACGCCCAGGTGTTGAGAGATGGCCGAGCGGGTCACCGTAGGGAAGTGGGCCGCAATGTCTGTGGCGGCGCGCTCCTCTGACCAGACCAGACGAACTATCTCGCAGCGCTTGGGTTCCGCCAACGTTTTTAGTAGAGTGTCCATGAGGTGTACGTTAGTATTTCCTTACGTAAGGAGTACTAACGTATCTTAGAAACGCCTCAGGGAAGGTCGACTCATTCGGATTTGTCGACGTCAGCGCCAGAACTCTCTGAGTTGTTCGGCAATGACTCGGCCCTGTTTGTAACCCACTCGAGCTGCGGCCGGACGACGCGACATATCCATGGCGTTCTCGCCGAACATGTGCTCCGCGTCGCTGTCCGGGAAGATGGTTTCGACTGTGCTGCCATGTGCACGTAGTTCATCGACTTGCGTCGCGAGGCGCATGCCCCACTCGAAAGGATGTCGCGATCTCCCGCCGAAGGGCGACAGCACTAACACCCGTGTGTAACCGGCTGCCAGATCGGCATTCTCGTTACGCCGGTAGCCGCCGTTGATGTATTGCTTGCCGCCGATCTCGTAGGGAGGGATGCCGAAGCCATTCGACGTGCTGGCCGCGACCGCGTCCACGAGGTCGACTCCGCTGTGACGGTCGAAAATGATCGGTTCTCCGGAGTGGGCATCGATGGCCGGGATGAACAACAACTGTTGTGGCCACAGCTCGCTTGGCAGTCGAGCCGCGATGACGGCGCGCCACTGCGATTGCACAGACCCGTGCGATCGCGGGTCCGTAGCGAGCGCCGCCGCGCCCATTCTGCGGCGCATATCGGCTGCATCCTGAGCGGAAGCAATGATTGCGTCGGTTGTAGCCATGTGATCCGACGCCGGACCGATGGGAGGGCGACCGCGGGAGGACGTGGCTGGATCGATCGCTGGCCGGGGTGTCGGAGAAAGGATGGCGGCCAGCAGTTCGGTCGGCGGAGTACCGCTGGTTATCTGGGCCGCAGCGGTCGATCCGGCCGAGGTTCCGATGGTCAGGTCGGCCCTGGTCACATCTAACCCGGACTCAAAGAGACCGGCGATGACGCCGATTTCCCACGCGTTGCCCACCGATCCGGCACCGCCGAGGACTAGCGCTCGCTCACGGACGGCGCCCTCCGGCACCCCGACGCCAACGTGAGTCGGGTCCGATCGTGAGCGATCGGAAGTTGCCGTCGAGGTGAGGCGCGGGGGTGAAGATGATGTGGTGTTCGAATTCATGGGAGTCGCCTTTCGCGATGAGCCGGTACGACGCTCCCGGTGTGACTAGATCAGTCGAGTGATCGTGAGAAGCAGGGAGCCCGGTATGGATACTGCGTTCATGGGTACCACCTCCTGCCAATGAGTCGCGATTGCGGAGAAACTAGCACGCCCTCGGCGCGAGGACGCAGAGAAAGCTTCACCACCGGTTACGCCTCAGGCGATGAAGTATTTGGCCTTGGGGTGGTGACAGATGATCGCGTCAGTTGTCTGCTCGGGATGCAATTGGAATCCCTCAGAGACCGAGACACCGATGCGCTCTGACTCCAGGAGTGCCGCCACCTTGGCGTTGTCGGTGAGGTCCGGGCAGGCCGGGTAGCCCCAGGAGTAACGACCACCGCGATACTTCTGGCGAAAGAGTCCGGTCAGCGTGGGCCCGTCCTCGTCCACGAACCCCAGTTCAGCCCGGATGCGCTTGTGCCACATCTCGGCCAGCGCCTCGGCCATTTCTACCCCGAGTCCATGCAGCATGAGATAGTCGGTGTAGCGATTCTCGCTAAAGAGTTGGTGGGCGCGCTCCGAGACCCGATTGCCCATGGTCACCAACATGAAGCTGGCGTAGTCACGATCTGGACTATCGACCGAGCGAAAGAAATCGGCGACACAGAGGTTCGGCGCCTCGGCTTGACGGGGGAAGTGAAAACGCGTGATCTCTTTGTCGTGGGTGTCGTCGCTGAAGATGATCAGTTCGTTCCCGTCCGACGCGGCGGGGTAGTGGCCCCAGACGACCTGGGGGACGAGGAGATCATCCTCCTTGGCGAGACCCAACTGCTCGCGCAGCGTGGCGCTGACCCGTTCTTTGAACGCGTTGTCGTCTTCGCCCTCTTCGGGCCGAAAGCCCCACTGATTTCTAAAAAGCGCCGTTTGGTTCAAGAACTCGGTGATCTCGTCGAGACCCATACCCTTAGCGACGCGGCTTCCCAAGAAGGGAGGAACGAAGAGAGGATTGTCCTGCTCCACCTCGGCACTGCGCGTGGTGACCTCGGCACCCGCTGGTTTCTCCTCCCGGAATCTCCGTTGGACCTTCTTCGTCGAGAGCTCTCGGCCGAAGGTGGGGTCGTCGGTGCCTCCGCGACGGATATCGCCCAGCTGATCGAGCACTCGGAGCCCTTCGAAGGCGTCCTTGCCATAGAAGAGTCGTCCGCTGTAGACCTCGCGCAGGTCGCGTTCGACGTAGGTCCGTGTGAGTGCGGCGCCACCCAGTAGCACCGGCACGTTGGACATGGCGCGCTCGTTCATGATCTCTAGGTTCTCGCGCATGATGAGCGTCGACTTCACCAGAAGTCCGCTCATGCCCAGGGCGTCAGCCTGGTGCTCTTCGACGGCGCTCAACATCTCGTTTACCCCGACCTTGATGCCGAGGTTGATGACTTCGTAGCCGTTGTTGGTCAAGATGATGTCGACCAGGTTCTTGCCGATGTCGTGTACGTCACCCTTGACCGTGGCGAGGACGACTCGGCCACGTCCGCCTTGGTCTATCTTTTCCATCAGCGGTTCCAAGAACGACACGGCCGTTTTCATGGTCTCGGCGCTCTGCAGGACGAAGGGCAACTGCATCTCGCCGCTGGCGAAGAGGTCGCCCACGACCCGCATGCCGTCCAAGAGAATCTCGTTCACGATGTCGAGCGGTGTGGCGCCTTTCTCCATTGCTTCGTTGAGGTCGTTCTCCAAGCCGACTCGCGCGCCATCGATGATGCGGCGCTTGAGGCGTTCGTTGAGTGGAAGATCGTCCAGTGATGGTCCGCGATTGCTGGAGGTCGAGACTCCTTCGAAGAGGCGCAGGAGTTCACTGAGCGGGTCATAGCCGTCGCGGCGACGGTCGTAGATGAGGTCAAGACAGACCTGGCGCGCTTCTTCGTCTATGCGGTGCAGCGGCAAGATCTTGGAGGCGTGGACGATGGCGGCATCCAGCCCGGCTTCGGCCGCCTCGTGCAAGAAGACGCTATTGAGAACCTGGCGCGCGGCGGGGTTCAGGCCGAAGGAGATATTCGACAGGCCGAGGATTGTCCGTACCGCGGGCATCTCCGCTTTGATGCGACGAATCGCCTCAAGGGTCTCGATACCGTCACGACGTGAGTCCACCATGCCCGTCGAGAGCGGCAACGCCAGAGCGTCGATGAATATGTCGTGGGGATCGAGGCCGTAGCGTTCGACGGCGAGATCGGTGATGGCCCGCGCGGCGCGCACCTTCCACTCAGCGGTCCTCGCTTGGCCCTCTTCGTCAATGCAGGTGGCCACGACCGCCGCGCCGAACTCGGCGGCCAGGGTCAGGAAACTATCGAGACGCGTGCCGGGCGCGTCGCCCTCTTCCAGGTTGACCGAGTTCAGCATCGGTTTGCCGCCGAGCCAGGTGAGAGCGGCTCGCGCGACCGGCGCTTCGGTGGTGTCAATCATGACCGGGACCGAGGACTGAGTGGCGAGGCGACTCATCAGTTCGCTCATGTCGCTGACACCGTCGGCGCCGGTGTAGTCAACGCAGACGTCCAGTACGTGGGCGCCCTCTTTGATCTGCTCGCGTCCGATCTCCACGCAGGTATCCCAGTCGCCCTCGAGCATGGCCTCTCGAAACTTCTTCGATCCGTTCGCGTTGGTGCGCTCTCCCACCAGCAGCACCGAGCGGTCCTGCTGGTAACTGACCGGCGAGTAGATCGACGCCACCGACGGATCGAGGACCGGGGATCGCTTGGCGGCGCTCAAGGGTCGCACTGCTTCAATGACTCGCGTGAGGTGTTGCGGTGTGGTTCCACAGCATCCGCCGACCACCTGGACGCCGCACTCGGTTACGAACTTCGAGAGGTGTTCGGCCAGCGCGTCGGGCGTGAGGTCGTAGTGCATCCTTCCCTCGACCACGCTAGGAAGTCCGGCGTTCGGCATGCAGGAGAGGGGAGTGGGGGCGGTATCGCTCAGGGCGCGTAGCGGCTCGTACATCTCCACCGGTCCCGTCGCGCAGTTGAGTCCGAGCACGTCGACCCCGAGGGGGGAGAGCGCCGCGATCGCGGCGCCGATCTCCGTGCCCGGCAGCATCCGGCCCGTGAGCTCGATGGTCACCTGCGCCTGAATGGGCACGATGCGCCCGTGACGCGCCATGGCGCGATGACAGGCGGCGATGGCGGCCTTTCCCGACAGCAGGTCGAACATCGTCTCGATCAACAAGAGATCGACCCCACCTTCGAGAAGTCCATACGCCAGATCTTCATAACTGGCCGAGAGGTCGTCGTAGGAGATCTGGCCAAGGGTGGGGAACTTGGTACCGGGCCCCATGGAGCCCGCCACGAACTTTGGCTCAGTGGGGCTGGCGTAGCTGTCGGCCACCCGACGAGCGATTTTCGCAGACATCAGGGCCAGTTCGTGGGCCCGATCGGCGATGCCGTACTCGCCGAGCACGACCGAGAAAGACCCAAAGGAGTTGGTCTCCACGGCGTCGACGCCGACCTCGAAGAAGGAGCGGTGAAGCTCTTCGACGACGTCGGGCCGGGTAGCGACGAGGATCTCGTTGCAGCCTTCAAAGGTGGCACCGCCAAAGTCGTCCGCGCTGAGGTGTCGAAGTTGCAGGTTGGTTCCTGTCGCCCCGTCAAAGATCACGACCCGCTCCGCGAGGGTGGCGAGATAAGGGTCGTCGGCCCTGGGACGCGCAAACGGCGGACGAAATAAGGACTCCATTGATTCATCAGGTTACTTGTGACGGCCGCGTTCACTACGCTGAGGCCGTGAAGATTTACACCCGTGGAGGCGACGACGGGACAACCGGACTCTACTTTGGTGGTCGCGTCGCGAAGACGTCCTTACCCATTGAAGTGAATGGCGCGGTCGACGAGGCGCAGGCGCACCTCGGTTGGGCGCGTTCGCTGAGCGAGCGCGGTTCGCGACTCGATGACTTGTTGATTAGCGTCGAACGAGACCTGTGGGTTTTAATGGCGGAAGTCGCGACCTTACCCGCGAATCGTCCCAAGCTCGTCGCGCAGAAGTCGTTGATCACTCCTTCGATGGTTGAACGGCTTGAGCACGAGATTGATGCGCTGACTGACGAGATGAATATGCCGGCTGAGTTCCTCGTTCCGGGTGAGAACCAACTCTCGGCCGCCCTTGACGTGGCGCGCACCGTGGTGCGACGCGCGGAACGCATGGCAATCACCTATCCCTTAGAAGGGTCGTACGTGACTCAGTATCTCAATCGACTGAGCGATCTGGTGTGGGCAATGGCGCGCTGGGCCGAAGGTCCCGACCATCGAACTGCTCGAACCGCTCGAACGCTCGAGCCGTAGCAAGTAAAGGCTGACATGTCACGCACGGCGCGGGTTTCGTCGATAAAAGAAGGATTGGCACTGTCAACCATCGCGGTGCCCGTCATCATGCACGACGGCGCGGGAACGATCAATGACGAGATCGTCCAGTCGGACGTGAGGGTCCCGACCTCCCTCAGTGCCGAGTGGTGTCACCAACAGGGTCTGAAGGGCGACGCGGGCTCGTTTACTCTCTTGCGCTCGATGAATGGGGCAAATATCGTTCTGGTCTCTTTAGGCGAGGGTGAGTCGACCGCCGCGTACCGACTCGCGGGCGCCGCCGCCGCGCGGGCGGCCGGTGACGGGTCGATCGCTTTCTTCTTGGCGACGGGGGGACTGGCCGACCCCTGCGACGTCGCTCAATCGATCGTCGAGGGAGCGCTCCTCGCGTCCTACAACTACAAGTATCGGTCACCGTCCGCCAGCCTTGACGTCGTGCCGGTGGGGGTGCCATTGCCGACAGTGGCCGTGCACGACGAGGTCACGCGCGGCGTTGAACGCGGGGTACTGGTCGCGGAGGCCGTGAACTGGGCCAAGTTCTTGGTGGACTCACCAGCGGGCGAGATGTCACCGCGCGTTCTCGCCAGTGAGTTTGAACAGCGCCTGAGCCAGGATCCCTTTGTTGGCGTTGAGGTGTGGACCGAGTCACGGATCAAAGAGGAACGACTGGGCGGCTTGCTCGGGGTCGGCCAAGGCTCAGCGCAGCCCACGCGTCTCGTCTACGTCACCTACGACCCCGATCCAGAAGCACTTCTTCCCCACGTCGCGCTCGTGGGCAAGGGCGTGACGTTCGACTCGGGTGGCTTGTCACTCAAAACCCCTGAGGGAATGATGACGATGAAGACCGACATGACGGGCTCGGCGATCGTCATGGCCGCGACGTCCGTCGCCAGCCGGCTAGGCCTTCGCGTGCGAATCACCGCTATCGCTCCGCTCACCGAAAACCTGGTGGGGGACAAGGCGACCAAGCCCGGCGACGTTCTCACCATCCGCAACGGCGTGACCATCGAAGTCCTGAATACCGACGCCGAAGGACGCCTGATCTTGGCCGACGGACTGAGTCTCGCGGCCGAGACAGAGGCGGACGCGATCATTGACGTGGCCACCTTGACCGGCGCGCAGAACGTCGCCCTCGGTGACGAAGTGGGCGCGCTCTTCGCTTCGAGTGACGATCTGGCGGACCAGCTGCTCGCCGCGTCCTCCCGCTCGGGAGAGATTCTTTGGCGCATGCCCCTCGTGGACAGCTACGAGTCGCACTTTGACTCCGACATCGCGGACATCAAAAACATGGGGAAGCCGCCCAAGGCCGGATCGATTATCGGAGCCTTGATTCTGCGTCGATTCACCGCGGGCAAGCCGTGGGCTCACCTGGACATCGCCGGACCCGCGCGCTCGGACGCTGCTCGCGGTTATCTGACCAAGGGCGCTACGGCGTTTTCTCTTCGTACCCTCATTGAGTACCTAAGCGCCCGCTCGAACTAGAAGACGCGTCGTACACGCCCTCGGCGTGACGGCACAGGACGCGAGAGGGACGCAGACGGGGGATCATTGCCGTCTGCGCGCCCCACGAAGACACTCGCGAAGAGCTCTTCGTCCTCGAGATGCGCCCAGCGTCGCACGGCATCGTCGTGGCGAAAGTTTCCCCATAGTGCCGCCTGCCAGTCGCTCTCTTCGAGCAACAGCAAGAGCGCCATCGTGGCCATGGCGGCATCGGTGTGCCAGTAGGGCAGGGGCCACGCCTCGCGCGTGTCGAGGCCCGACGTCGCTTTGTCGATCTCGCCGTAGCGCTCGACGTAGTCATCGGGGCGAGTGGTCACAAGCACCACGGCGCCGGCTCGGCGCAGGCCCTCATAACGGCGCGACTCGGCGCGCCACGTCTCGTCGGTGGCGATGTCCAGGTAGTCGTCGACGTGTGCCGCGTCCACTGTACGAAAGCGAACCCCGGCGGCGTTGCCAGCGGTGGGTGCCCAAAGGGCCGCGGCGCAGAGCTCGTCGAGCCACTCCAGATCAACGGGCGTTCCGTCGAAGGATCGCGTCATGCGACGCTGAGCTAAAAGAGAGCGAAGATCCACGGCCTCGGGTCTAGCAGGGCCCGTCGCCGATTGTTGACCCAGCAGGTAAGATTTCTCCACCGAAAGAGGAGTGTGCCGTGTCGTCACCGCGAGACCTACTGAACGCCGCGAAGGCCGAGATCCGTGAGGTAACTCCGGACGAGGTCGCGGCCAACCTCGAGCACCTGACCATTCTGGACGTGCGCGAACCGGATGAGTATGAGCAAGGAGCACTGCCGGGCGCCGTGCACGTGCCGCGCGGACAGCTGGAGTTCTCCATCGAGGGTCGCATCAGCGACAAGAACGGACCGATTGCCGTCTATTGCGCCGGGGGGACGCGAAGCGCCTTCGCCGCGAAAACCCTCCAAGAGCTCGGGTATCGCGACGTGGTGTCCATGGCCGGTGGCTTCAACAAGTGGAAGGACGAAGGTCACCCCTGGACGACGCCCCAGACCTTGACCCCCGATCAACGAAATCGCTACCAGCGCCACCTCTTGCTGCCCGAAGTGGGCGAGAAAGGTCAGATGAAGCTTTTGGCGTCCAAGGTCTTGCTGCTAGGCGCGGGTGGCCTCGGTTCTCCCGCGGCGCTCTACCTCGCGGCGGCCGGCGTAGGAACCATTGGCATCATCGACATGGATGTGGTGGACGCTTCCAACCTTCAGCGACAGATCTTGCACACGCTTGATCGCGTCGGCATGCGCAAGGTGGACAGTGCCAAGGCCGCTCTCACGGCGATGAACCCCGACGTCAATGTCCTCACCTACGACACGCGACTCGGTGCGGACAACATTCTCGACATTATCGACGGTTATGACGTCATCGTGGACGGGACCGACAACTTCCCTACGCGCTATCTGGTGAACGACGCGGCGTTGCTGAAGAACATCCCGGTCGTTCACGGTTCGATCTTTCGCTTCGAAGGTCAAGTCACGGTCTTCAGTCCCTTCGTCGGGCCGTGCTATCGCTGCATGATCCCCGAGCCACCGCCGGCCGAGCTCGCACCGAGCTGCGCCGAGGCCGGAGTGCTCGGCGTGCTGCCCGGCATCGTAGGTTCGTTGCAGGCGATCGAGGCCATCAAGATCCTGCTCGGACTCGGAGAGCCACTGATCGGACGACTGTTGACCTACGACTCGCTGGGCCAAGAGTTTCGAACCTTCAAGGTTCGCCGCGACCCGGACTGTCCCGCTTGTGGCGAGCACGCCGGTGAGATCGTGATTGCCGAGTACGACGACCTCTGCATGCCCCATCCGGTGAGCGTTTAGGCCACCACTACCAAGGTGTTGGCGAACTTGTCGTGCAAGGTCTGGTTTCGCGGGTCATAGAGCGGGTAGAGAATGTCGGCCAAGACGATCACGAGAAAGACAATCGCCGGAATCACCCCAGGAATCAGCCCGATGGCCAAGTACAGCGCCACGAAGATCCAACGCTTGAAAGCCTGAAGACCGACCAGGCGGTGGCCGGTCGTGGCGTCGCGCACCCGAGTGATGGCCACTCGATTTCCCACCGATTGGCCACCCTTCGACGTCCACATGGGGACCAGGTAGGCGCCCGCGGCAACGATGGTGCACAGCGAGCCGATGGTGTAGCCGTCGAGTTGGGCGAAGATGGAGTAGACGAGCAGAGCGGGAAGAAACATCACGATGCCGTCGGCGAACGTGCCGCCGGCGCGACGTCCCCACCCGGCCAGCATCAGCCCCGTTATTGGGTCAATGGTGCCCCGCGCGTTCACGGGAAGATTGCGTCCACACGACGGACAGGCGTGGTCGCTCAGGGTGGCGTAACAGTTTGAGCAAAGCATCCTCCTATCTTGGCCGCTGTGGTGGTGAGCCATCCCCGCCCAGGTTTCGGGAGGGTTACGTTCAGTTCGGTTACCTGGAGTTGAGGGCGTAACCTGGCTCGGTGGGTACGAACGAACGGGTCACCGACTCGGGGATCGAGATTAAGTCGGTCTATCGCGGGTCTGACCTGAAGGACTTTGACGAGGCCACCCAACTAGGCGAGCCCGGCTCATACCCCTATACCCGGGGCGTGCAAGAGTCCATGTACCGCGGACGGCTCTGGACCATGCGCCAGTACGCCGGGTTCGGCACGGCCGAGGCGACCAACGAGCGCTTCAAGTTTCTGCTCGGAGCGGGCCAGACTGGTCTCTCGTGCGCGTTTGACCTGCCCACTCAGATGGGCCTGGACGCCGACCACCCGCGCGCCGAGGGCGAAGTGGGCAAGGTGGGTGTCGCCATCTCCTCGCTCGAGGACATGCGCCTCCTCCTCGCGGGGCTGCCGCTCGATGAAGTGACGACTTCGATGACGATCAACGCGACCGCCTCGACGTTGTTGTTGCTCTACCAGCTGGTCGCCGAGGAGCAAGGGGTTGGGGGAAGCCAACTTCGCGGAACCATTCAGAACGACATCTTGAAGGAGTACATCGCGCGCGGCACGTACATCTATCCGCCGCGACCCTCGATGCGCCTCGTGGTGGACACTTTTGCCTACTGCGCACAGGAGATGCCCAACTGGAACACCATCTCGATCTCGGGATATCACATCCGCGAGGCCGGTTCGACCGCGGTCCAGGAGATCGCCTTCACACTGGCCAACGGGGTCGCCTACGTGGAGGCCGCCCTGGCTGCGGGACTGGAGCTGGACAACTTCGCGCCCCGGCTCAGTTTCTTCTTTAACGCCCACAACAACCTCTTCGAAGAGATCGCCAAGTATCGCGCGGCGCGGCGTCTGTGGGCCTCCATCATGCGTGATCGGTTTCACTCCACCGACCCGAAGTCGACCATGCTCCGTTTTCATACTCAGACGGGCGGCTCGACGCTGACCGCCCAACAGCCTGAGAACAACGTTGTGCGGGTGACCCTCCAGGCATTGGCCGCCACTCTCGGGGGCACGCAGAGCCTGCACACCAACGGCTTTGACGAAGCACTGGGACTGCCCACGGAACGGGCGGCGAAGTTGGCGCTGCGCACCCAGCAGATCATCGGGTACGAGTCGGGCATCGCCGACACCGTCGATCCGCTCGCGGGCTCGTACTTCCTCGAGACGCTGACCGACGAGGTGGAACAGTTGGCTCGCGAGTACATCACCAAGATCGACGAACTCGGAGGTTCGGTCGCGGCCATTGAAGCGCACTACCCGCAAGACGAGATTGATGCGGCGGCCTACGAGTTCGCCCGTCACGTGGAGGGTGGGGAGAGGGTGGTAGTGGGCGTGAACAAGTTTGTCGAGGACGAGGCGACCAAGACTGACGTGTTTCCCGTCGACGAAGCACAACAACGGGCCCAGGTTGAGCGAGTTCGCCTGCTCAAGACGTCGCGCGACAACGACGCGGTTCGCGCGGCTCTCGACGACGTGAGGACGGCCTCCCGAGGCTCAACGAACCTGCTCTACCCCATGAAGGTCGCCCTGTCGCGTCTCGCCACGCTGGGAGAAGTGGCCGACGTCCTTCGCGACGAGTTCGGCCTCTATCGAGCGAGCTAACGCTCGATCGGCTCGTGGAAGTGGGTGACCTCCAGCGCACCCACGTAGAACGGGTGAGTCAGTTCGCGCCAGGCCGTATAGAGATCGGTCTCACGAAACGCCAGGTGCACCTCCACGGAGTCCCACCGCACCAGAAGGAGATAGATCGAGGGGTCTTCGACCTGACGGCGAAATTCCGCACCGTGACAGCCCGGTGCTGACTCGATGATCGGTAGCGCCTGACGAGCTGACTCTTCGAAGGCCCCTTCCTCGCCGGGCCGCACGCTCAGCACCACGTGCTCGAGCATCACGAGCGGCTCATCAATCGCTCGCGCAGCGCAGCGTCTTGAGCCACCGCGATGGCGGTAGTGGCGAGCGCCACGGCACCGTCGATGACCGCCTGGTCCGCGTCGGGCGTGATGCAGGCCGCCGTGAACTCCGGTTGATGGTTGACGGCGCCATTGGTGGGAATCATCAGCAGTGGATGAATTGAGGGAAGCGCGAGTGAGACGTTAGCCATGTCAGTCGAGATGGTGGGTCGCGGCGCCTCCTCATCGTCCAGTTGGAAGTTTCGACCGAGCGCTTCGGCGGAGTGTCGGTAATGAAGAAGAATGTCGGGGTCGGACTCCATGTGCGAGAAGGGGTGTCCGAGTTCGACCATCTCCAGAGTCGCGCCAGTGGCGAGGGCCCCCGCTTCAAAGCAGGCGTTGACTCGCTGGCGCAGTTCTACGAGACGCCCGGCCGTGGTGGCCCGAGCCATGAAGCGTCCCACCACCCGGCTGGGGATGATGTTCGCCGCGGAACCACCTTCGCTCACGACGCCGTGAAACTGATCACCGGGGCGCAACTGCTGACGTAGTAACCCGAGCGCTACCTGGGAGATGGTGAGCGCGTCGAGCGCGTTGATCCCCAGCCACGGGGCGGCCGAGGCGTGAGCCTCCTTGCCCGTGAAAATGACGTCGAAATGATCGACCGCGAGGCAGATGGCGTCGAGACGCTCGCTAGCAAAGGGATGAACCATGAGGGCCATATGTTCCTCATCGAAGTAGCCCGCGTTGAGGAGGTCGATTTTGCCGCCACCGCCTTCTTCTGAGGGCGTACCGAGGAGAGTGACGCGCAGATTGAGCTCGTCAGCGACCTCGCCGAGACCCACCGCCGCGCCGAGAGATGAGGTGGCGATGATGTTGTGTCCACACGCGTGACCCACGTCGGGCAGGGCGTCATACTCGGCGCAGTACGTGACGTGAAAGTCCCCGGTGCCCTTGATCGCGCGGAACGCGGTCGCCAGCCCGGCGCTCTGGCGTTCAACCTCAAAGCCCCACGTCTCAAGAGTGTCGGCCAGGGCCGCGCTGGATTGGAACTCCTCATAGCCAAGCTCGGGATGTGCGTGGATGAAGTGGCTGAGGGAGACCAACTCGTCACGCACGCCTTCGATCGCGCTGCTCGCCTGTTCCACCAGGGTCATTCGATCTCCACCACGACGTCCCCGGCGGACACCGACGCGCCGGTCGCGACGTGGACTTTCTTCACCACCCCCGACTTCTCGGCGTTCACGGAGTTCTCCATCTTCATGGCTTCCAGAATCACCACCGTGTCGCCGGCTTCGACGCTCTGGCCCTCAACGACACTGACCTTGACGATCGTGCCTTGCATGGGCACGGTCACCCGACCCGAACCACTGCCCACGACCCCCGTGTGGTGTTGGCGCCGCGGCTTGAGGGCCGTGCTCTGGGGCCGCGCCGGAAGTTCATCGTCGGTGTCGGGCACCCACAGCGCCACGGTGACCCGCCGCCCGTTGACCTCGGCGGTGACGTCTTTGCGCACCGCGCCCTCGCCGACTGAGATAGCGGCGGGGGCCGCGGCGGGAAGGGTGGAAAAGTCGAGATTCGTTTCGACCCATTTGGTGGAGTGCGTGCCCTGGACGAACTCCTCGCTGGCCAGGATGATCACGTCGGCGGGCAGGGTGGTCGCCACGCCCTCAATGGTGGTCTCCTCGATCGCCCGCAACATCCGGCGACGAGCGCGCTCGCGGTCGGGCGCCCAGACGACGAGTTTGGCTATGAGGTTGTCGTAGTACTGAGAGATGGTGTCGCCCGCGCTATATCCCGCGTCCAGACGGACGCCCGGACCCGACGGTTGGTCGAAGCGAGTGATCGCGCCGGGGGTGGGAATGAACTTGCCGCCGGCCGGATCTTCAGCGTTGATGCGAACTTCGATGGAGTGGCCAGTGCGGGCGATGTCGTCCTGAGAGAAGTCCAGGGACTCCCCGGCCGCGATTCGTAGTTGCCACTCCACGAGGTCGAGACCCGTCACCAACTCGGTGACCGGGTGCTCGACCTGGAGTCGGGTATTCATCTCGAGGAAAAAGAACTCGCCGTCTTGGTAGAGGAACTCGACGGTCCCCGCGTTCACGTAGCCGCACGCCTCGGAGACCTTCACCGCGGCCGCTCCCATGGCGCGTCGAACGTCGTCGGGGAAGTTGGGCGCCGGGCTCTCCTCGATGAGCTTTTGATGGCGTCGTTGAGCTGAGCAGTCGCGCTCGCCGAGCCAGAGGGTGGTGCCGTGTGCGTCGGCGAGAACTTGCATCTCGATATGGCGCGGCCACGTGAGATAGCGCTCCACGTAGCACTCGTTACGGCCGAAGTAGCTGAGCGCCTCTCGCTGAGCGCTTTCGAGGGCCGCCGACGCTTCTTCGGGTGCGTTGACCACCTTCATGCCGCGTCCCCCGCCGCCGAAAGCCGCTTTGATCGCGACGGGCCACCCAAACTCCTCGCCGAAGGCGATGACCTCATCGGCACTGGTGAGCGCCTGGCTGCGCCCCGGCACACCGGCGACCCCCGCGGCCTCGGCCGCGAGTCGCGAGGAGATCTTGTCGCCCATAACCTCGATCGCCTCGGGCGGGGGACCGATGAAGGTGACGCCGCGTGAGGTGATGGCACGCGCGAAGTCGGTGTTCTCCGAAAAAAAGCCGTACCCCGGGTGCACGGCGTCGGCGCCGGAACGCTCGATGACGTCCAGGATCGCCTCGGTGTTCAGATAGCTCTCGGCGGCGGTCTGACCGCCGAGGGCATAGGCCTCATCGGCCAGCCGCACGTGCAGGGCGTTGCGATCGAGTTCGGAGTACACGGCGACAGTGGCGATACCCAGCTCGCGACAGGTCCTGATGACGCGAACCGCGATCTCTCCTCGATTGGCGATTAGGACTTTCTGTAACACGTTTCCTCCGTCGCGGGCCCCATATTTTCTAGCACCCGTCTCGTAAACCCTAATCTTTGACCGTGGACTCCACCGTATGGCGCGTTGAGCATTTTGACGAGATTGACTCGACGAATACCTACGTCAAAGATCGAGCGGGAGAGCCCGAAGGTCTTGTCGCACTGGCAGACTTTCAAACGGCCGGTCGCGGACGGATGGATCGCCGATGGGCGTCACCCCCGAGGTCCTCGTTGCTCTGCTCGATCCTGCTTACCCCGAACCTCCAACCCGATCAGCTACAACTGGTCGTCGCTCTGGTGGCGCTCAGCGCTCGAAGCGCCCTGGAGCGACTGAGCGGGTTGCGCGTCGCGCTGAAATGGCCCAACGACCTTGTCGTGGGCGGTGACAAACTGGCTGGTCTGCTCGCCGAGATCGTGTCTCAGCGTGATGAGTTGCGCGTGGTGGTGGGCATTGGCGTCAATCTCACCTACGACGGGCCCGAGGAGGTCGCGGCGACTTCAGTGCTCACCCAGACCGGGCTGACCATTGCCCCGCGCGCGCTCCTCGACATTCTTCTCGAAGAGATTGACGTTCGACGTGCCCTGCTCGGTGATGTGGCCGGGCGCAACGTCCTACGCGAAGAGTACGTCGGTGCTCTGGCGACCCTTGGCCAACGCGTCCGCATCGAGCAGTCCGAGGAAACCCACGAAGGTCTCGCCGTGGGCGTGGACGAGGTGGGTCGGCTGCTCGTTGACGTTGAGGGAGTGGTTCGCCCGTTCTCCGTGGGTGATGTGGTTCACGTTCGTGCGGGCGAGGCGCACGCGTGAGTTCTTCGATCCGCGTCCTCGTAACTGGCGCCGCGGGACAGGTGGGTGTCGACTTGATGGACGTTCTGCGAGGGGTGACACCACTCGGAGGGGACTCGACCTTTCAGCCCGACTCGCGACCGGTCGGCGAGGCGGAGTTTGAGCCGATCGGATTCACCCGCGCGGAGCTCGACGTGAGCGACCGCGACCGCGTGGCGGCCGTGGTGGGTGAGGTGCGTCCTGACGTGATCGTCCACCTCGCCGCGTATACGGCCGTCGATCGGGCCGAAGGAGACTCGGACAGTTGCTTCAACGTCAACGAGCAGGGGACGCTGAACATGTCGCGCGGAGCGCACGAGGTGGGAGCACACCTCATTACCATCTCGACCGACTACGTGTTCGACGGAGCGAAAGGTGAGGCGTACCTTGAGTACGACGAGGCTCACCCGCTAAATGTCTACGGCGCTTCCAAGCGCGAGGGCGAACTGCGCTGTCGAGAGGACGACACGATCGTGCGCACGTCCTGGGTGATGGGCGTGCGGGGCAAGAACGTGATTCACACGATTGCCGATCGGGCACTAAGCGGGGCGGACGTGCGATTTGTTGACGACCAGATGGGCACGGTCACCGCCGCCAGTGATCTCGCGCGCGCGTTGGCGACGCTCGTTCGCGCGCGACCCGGCGGGATCTGGCACGTCGCGAACACCGGCGCGACTACCTGGTTCACGATCGCCGCGTACGTCGGCACTTTGTTGAATCGTGGCGAGGACTTTGCCACCCCCATCGCTTCCCGCGAGCTCGCCGGGTCTCAGGTCGCAATTCGCCCGGCCCGAAGCGACCTCGACACCCAGAAATTCTCCTCCGCGTTCTCGGCGCTGCCACCCTGGCGTGAGGGAGTTTCGCGCCTCGTCATCGACCGTGAACGCCGAGGGGAGTCGTCGTGAGCGACGTCGAGAATGACGTCGTCGCCGTAGTGGTGGACTACCACGCGGATCAGTTCTTGATCGAGTGCGTGGACTCTCTCTTTGACAACGACGTCTCTCAAGTGGTGGTGGTGGAAAACGGAGAAGTCGGATCGGTGCCCGCGGCTCTGCTCGATCACGACGTGGTTCTGGTCTCGCCGGGGGTCAACCTTGGCTACGGTCGCGGCGTCAATCGCGGCGTCGCCGCCTCGCGCGCCACGCCCTTCATTTTGGTATCGAATCCCGACGTAGTCGTGCATGACGGCGCCGTCAAGGCACTGGTCGACTATCTTGATCATCACCGCGACGTCGCGCTCGTGGGACCCAGAATCCTTCGACCCGACGGCACCGTCTATCCCTCGATGCGAGTGTTCCCCAATCCCGTTCTGGCGGGCTTTCACGCGATTCTGGCGCCCCTGTGGCCCAACAACCCCGCCACCCGCAAGTACCGCGCGACGCGTCCGGACGGAAGCGTCGACTGGGTCTCGGGCGCGTGTTTTCTCGTTCGTCGCTCGGCCTTTGAGGAGGTGGGGGGCTTTGACGAGCGGTACTTCATGTTCGCTGAAGATATGGCGCTCTGTTGGGCCCTGCGAGAAAAGGGATACTTAGTGGCTGCTACTTCGGACGCGGTCGTGACTCACGTAGAGGGCGTCTCTCGAGCTCGCGTCTCGCGCCAGATGCTGATCGCCCACCACAAGAGCGCTCTGCGTTTTGAGTTCCAGACGGCTCGAGGATGGCGTCGGCTCTTGGTTCCCCTCGCGAGCGTGGTCCTCAGCCTCCGTTTGGCCCTCGTACTGGTGGCGCGCCCGAAGATCTAGGGCCCCTACGGCGTACACTGGTTGGTGAGGGTTGCGGGTGGTCTGTGGTTGAAAGTCGATGCCAGTCGCGGGCAAAACGACCCACGTAAGGCGTCTTTTGACGCTGAGCATGGCGCGGTTTAGAAGTAAGTCCTGGCTCTGACTGATCACGCTGGTCAGTGAGTGTCAGGCGAGTGTGGGGTCAAAGACCAGGTCAGCGCCCGCAACCCACTTCATTGAGCCGGTGGACCGGTAGGGTAAAACACGACATGAGCGTATTTCAGAAGATTTTGAAGGCCGGCGAGGGCAAACGCGTCCGTCAACTCGCGGAACTCGTGGGGCCGATCAACGATTTGGCTGAGGAGATGGCCGCCCTCAGCGACGCCGATCTGCGGGCCAAGACCGATGAGTTTCGCGCTCGTTTGGCCGAGGGCGAGACGCTCGATGACCTTCTCATAGAAGCCTTTGCGGTGGTGCGCGAAGCTGCCACCCGAGTCCTCGGCCAACGCCACTACGACGTCCAGTTAATGGGCGGAATGGCCCTGCACTTTGGCTGGATCGCCGAAATGAAGACCGGTGAAGGAAAGACGTTGGTCTCGACGTTGCCCGTCTATCTGAACGCCCTGGCGGGCGAGGGCGTACACGTGGTGACGGTCAACGACTATCTGGCCTCTCGCGACGCCAAGTGGATGGGTGAGTTGCACCGCTGGCTGGGCTTAACCGTGGGCCGGGTCGGACCGGACTTACAGGACTTTGAAGACAAGCGCGCGGCCTACGCCGCCGACGTGACGTACGGCACGAACACCGAGTTCGGCTTCGACTACCTGCGCGACAATATGGCGCGACGCTCCGAGCACATGGTTCAGCGCGGTCATCACTACGCCATCGTCGACGAAGTCGACTCGATCTTGATTGACGAGGCCCGAACTCCCCTCATTATCTCGGGTCCGGCCTCGGACGTAACCAAGCTGTACTACCAGTTCGCCTCCATTGCACGCTCTCTGACGCGCGACGTCGACTACGAAGTCGACGAAGAGAAGAAGACCGTCGTGCCCACCGAGGCGGGCATCGAGAAGGTTGAGCGCCAACTCGGCGTCACCAACCTCTATGACGCCGTCGCCACCAACTACGTCCACCAACTCGGTCAGGCTCTTCGTGCGAAGGAACTGTTCCACCGTGACAAGGACTACCTGGTCGACGGCGGAGAGGTAAAGATCGTCGATGAGTTCACGGGGCGCACCCTGGAGGGGCGTCGCTGGAGCGACGGACTTCATCAAGCGGTCGAGGCCAAAGAGCGCGTGCGCATCCAAGAAGAGAACCACACCTGGGCGACCGTCACCCTACAGAACTACTTCCGGCTGTATGAAAAATTGGCCGGCATGACCGGTACCGCGGAGACGGAGGCGGCGGAGTTCGGCAACACCTATGGCCTCTCGGTCGTACCGATACCGACCAATCAACCAGCCATTCGCGACGACCGACCGGACCTGATCTATAAGACCGAAGAGGCCAAGTTCGCGGCCATCATCGAAGACGTGCGCGAACGCTCCGACAGCGGTCAGCCCGTGCTCCTCGGTACGGCTTCGGTGGAGAAATCGGAACTTCTCTCGCGCGAGCTCTCCAAGGCTGGTATTCCCCACGAAGTGTTGAACGCGAAGCAACACTTCCGCGAAGCAGAGATCGTGGCGCAAGCGGGCCGCAAGGGCGCCGTCACGGTGGCGACCAACATGGCTGGTCGAGGCGTCGACGTTATCCTCGGCGGTAACTTCGAGGGTCTCGCCACCCGGGAAGTCATCGGTCAGGGCTTGGCTCCCGGTACCCCGGAGTTCGATGCGGCCTACGAGGTAGCTGTCAAGAAATGGAAGCCAATCACCCAAAGCGAGGGTGACGAGGTGCGCGCGGCCGGGGGACTCTACGTGCTCGGCACCGAGCGTCACGACTCGCGACGCATTGACAACCAGTTGCGAGGTCGTTCGGGTCGTCAGGGCGATCCTGGTGAAAGCCGCTTCTATCTCTCCCTCGAGGACGATCTGTTGCGCCTCTTCGCGACGGGGGCGGTGTCGTGGGTCATGGACCGGGCTATGCCCGACGAGGAGGCCATCGAGGCAAAGATGGTGTCAAAGGCGATTGAACGCGCACAGAACACCGTGGAAGCGCGCAACGCCGAGATTCGCAAAGATGTCTTGAAGTACGACGAGGTGATGAACGAGCAGCGCAAGGTCATCTACAAACGACGTCAGCAGGTGATTGAGGGCGAGGACATCCACGACGCCACGATCGAACTCATCGAAGAGCGCATCGCAGACGCCGTCGCTTCGCACGTGGGCCTGGGCTTTCACGAAGAGTGGGATATGAACGCACTGGTGCTCGACCTGCAGTCCTTCTACCCCACCGACCAGACGGTGGAGTCGCTCAAGGTGTACACCGACGCAGAGGAGATCGGTGCGCTCGTGATCGACGAGGCGGTCGGCAAGTACGAGAAGAAGGCCGAGAACTTCCCCGGTGGACTGGAGACCGCGAAGGAGATCGAGCGCGACGTCATGTTGCAGATACTCGACCAACGCTGGCGCGATCATCTCTCGGACATGGACTATTTGCGCGATGGTATCCACCTTCGCCAAACCGCTCAGCAGGATCCTCTCAACGCCTGGCAGAAGGAGGGGTATCTCATGTTCGAACACCTCCTGGACGCTGTCGATATTGACTATGTGCGCTATATCACTCACGTGGAGGCGACAGCCGCCATCGAAGAGAGCACAGTTGATGACGGGCTCGAGGGCGCGCTCACCAACGCCAGCGAAATTGCCCCAGGGGCGACCGAGCTGCCGGCCCACGTCAACGCGGGCTCGTCCGCATCACCGAACGCCTCGGCTGCCGGATCGTCGCACGAAAAGCTCGGACGCAACGATCCCTGTTGGTGCGGCTCGAAACGCAAGTTCAAGCAGTGCCATGGCCGACCCTAAGGCGGAAAACGCCCTACGCCTCGCCCTGGTCACGATCGAAGAGCTCGAGACCAGGTGGGAAGCGGCGCGCGATTACCTGAAGATGGACGCCAGCCGGGCGCGGCGCGCACTGCTCAGTGATCTCGCGGCCGACCCTAATCTCTGGGATGACCAGGATAATGCCCGCGAGGTAACGACCGAGCTGGGGCGCCTCTCCAACGACCTCGAGGCCTTTGACGCCCTTCGACGTGAACTCGACGACGCGGTGGTCTTGGCCGAGTTCGCACGCGAGTCACTCGATGCCGGTGAGCCCGACACGTCAACCTTTCACGAGCTCAATGACGCGGTCGAGGCGCTGGGTCGCGCTATCGCGGCGCTCGAGATCCAGAGCCTCTTCAGTGGACCCTACGACGAGAACGCGGCCATCGTCGACCTTCACGCGGGTGCCGGTGGCACCGACGCGCAGGACTGGACCGAGATGTTGTTGCGAATGTACTCACGATGGGCCGAGCGACGCGGCTTTGTCGTCGAGATCGATGAGGCGACCGAAGGCCAAGAGGCCGGCCTGCTCTCTTCCACATTCATCGTCACCGGTCGCTTCGCCTACGGGTGGCTGTCGGCCGAACGCGGGGTGCACCGCCTCGTGCGCATCAGTCCCTTCGACTCACAAGCGCGGCGACAGACCAGCTTCGCCAGCCTTGACGTGACCCCTCTTCTGGACGACAGCGCCGGGGAAGTGGAGATTGATGAGAAGGACCTAAGGGTGGACACGTTTCGCTCTTCCGGCGCCGGGGGACAACACATCAACAAGACGGACTCCGCCATTCGCATCACGCACTTGCCCACGGGAATCGTTGTCACGTGCCAAAACGAGCGCTCGCAACATCAAAATCGAGCGCGCGCCATGCAGATACTTGAAGCGAAACTTTCCGAGCGCGCTCGCGCGCGGCGTCAAGCGGAGATGGATGCGTTGAGTGGCAATCGTTCGGACAACGCGTGGGGCTCACAGATTCGCAGTTATGTGCAGGCGCCCTACCAGCTGGTGAAGGATCACCGGAGCGAGTACGAAACGGGCAACGTCGACGCGGTGCTTGACGGCGACCTTGACGGATTCATGGAAGCCGAACTTCGCCGTCAGCGTTCGGCACTATAAAAATCTCTGGCGAGTTTGATTTGCTGGTGTTTGATGGTTCCAGTAGTCCGGGCCCCCTCAGTAGAATGGTCCTGTCGCCGTGCCCGAACATTGCACAACTATCTGATACTTCCAAGGGTGTGAAGCCGTGATTCGATTTGAAAATGTGTCAAAGACGTACAAGAACGGCACCCCCGCACTTAAGGACATCTCCCTTGATATCGAAAAGGGCGAGTTCGTGTTCTTGGTGGGAGCGTCGGGCTCGGGCAAGACCACTTTCCTTCGACTCTTGCTTCGCGAGGAGCATCCCGACAAGGGGCGCATTCTCGAGGCCGGTCGCGATATCGGAGATTTGCCGAAATGGCGCGTTCCCTACTTGCGGCGAAACATCGGCTGTGTCTTTCAAGACTTTCGACTCTTACCGAATAAGAGCGTCTTTGAGAACGTGGCCTTCGCCCTCGAAGTGATCGGACGTCCGCGTTCGACGGTCGAGTCTCAGGTCCCCCAGATCTTGGAGCTGGTCGGTCTGACTGACAAGGCAAAGAACCGACCTCACGAACTCTCTGGCGGAGAACAGCAGCGCGTCGCCGTGGCGCGCGCGTTCGTCAATCGTCCCCTCATTCTGCTGGCCGACGAGCCGACCGGAAACTTGGACCCCTCGAACTCCGAGTCGATCATGGCGCTGCTGGAGCGCATCAATCGCACCGGCACGACCGTCGTTATGGCGACCCACGACAAGACACTGGTCGACCGCATGCGTCGGCGCGTCATCGAACTCGACCGGGGCGAGATGATTCGTGACCAGGTTCGTGGGGTGTATGGAATCGACGAAGGCGTGGCTATCTAAATGCGCGTCTATCTTCGCTACGCCTTCAAGGAGACCTTTGGGAACCTCTGGCGCAATCGCATGATGACCATCGCGGCCGTGTTGACGGTGGCGGTCTCGCTGTCCCTGGTCGGAGCGGCCCTGTTGCTGAAGCAGAGCGCGGCGCAGGCTTCGGTTGACTGGCAACAAGCGACACGAGTCACCGTCTGGCTGCAGCCTGATGCCACCTCCAATGAGATCGCGGCCGTCGGCAACCAACTCCACAGCATGCCCATCGTGAAGCACTGCGTGTACTACTCCCAGGCCAAGGACTTCGCCCAGGCGAAGAAGATCTTGCCGCTCGATCTGTCACAGGTGCTGAAAACTTCTTCTGAAGTGCCGTCGTCCTATCAGTGCGTGCCGGTGGTCCCCTCGGACACCTTTACCGTGGAGAACACCTTCAATGGCCAACCGCACATTTATGCGGTGACGGGCCCCAACCAACAGATTCGTTCAATGAATCGAGTCATTCGAGTACTGCAGATCGTTTTCTTGGCCCTGGCCGCAGTGCTGTTGTTGAGTGCGTTGGTGTTGATTCTCAACACCATTCGAATGGCGATCTTCTCGCGACGACGCGAGGTCTCGGTCATGAAACTGGTCGGCGCAACCAACTGGTTCATTCGAGTGCCGTACATCACCGAAGGATTTATCCAGGGGCTGCTCGGATCGCTGGTGGCGATCGCCTTCGTCAGTCTCTTGAAGGCGTTCTATCCGCTCCACGAAGAGTTCACTCTCAACTCGTCAGCGCTCCTTGGGACCAACGTCGTCGTGCTCATCGTGGGCGTGGTGATCGGGTCGGTCGGATCGGCCATTGCCATACGGCGCTTCCTCGACGTTTAGGAAGTCTCGTCGAAGTCGAGAGCCAAAGAGTTCACGCAGTAGCGCAGGCCGCTCGGCGTGGGCCCGTCATCGAAGACGTGACCGAGGTGTCCGCCGCACCGAGAGCAGAGGATCTCGGTGCGCTGGCGAAAAAGTGATCGGTCAACTCGTTCGACGATGGACCCGGGTTCACACGCGTCAAAGCTCGGCCACCCGCACCCCGACTCGAACTTTTGGGCGCTGGTGAAAAGGACCTGGTGACAACCGCCGCAACGAAAGACCCCGTCGGCGTCCACGTGGAGCAGAGAACCGCTGAAGGGCGCTTCGGTCGCGGCTTTGCGCAGGACCGAGTAGCGGTCAGTCGAGAGTTCGCCACGCCACTCGTCGTCGCTTTTTTCGATCTCAAAACTCATGGACGCAGTGTAGGGGTGGTGCGTCAGGAGTAGTTGGGGCGCGGTGCCTCGTGAAAGGCCGGCGGAAACTCCGGCTGTCCTTCGAGCAGACGCGTGAAGGCGCCAGCTAGTCCCTCGGGATCGAGTCCGAGCTCTCCCAGAAGTTCGTCCGGCTTGTGGTGTTCGAGGTAGACGCGCGGTACTCCGAGGATACGAGTGGTTGGGAACGGCTGGCCGAGTTCCTGCGCCCGTAAGCGCACGGCCGAGACCATCAAGGTTCCCGCGCCGCCGTGACGAGTGGCATCCTCCACGGTGATGATGCGCTCATGGCGCAGGGCGTCATCGATCATCTGTGAATCGGGTGGCAGGACGCGAACGTCGTAGAGCGTGACCCGCGAGGCGTGCGCCCCCATTCGCTCCAAGGCGGCGTAGGCGCTGGGCGCCATCTTTCCGACCGCCAAGACACACAGCGATCCGTCGCCCTCCACGATCCGCCGCGCAGTGAGTCCCTCACCCACGCGGCCGTCAAAGGGTTGGGAATCAGTCTTGGGGTAGCGGATCGCACTAGGGCCCGAGAGCGAGAGAGCCGTGTCGAGCATGACCGGGATCTCCTCGGCCGTGGAGGGCGCGAAGATCGTCATGTTAGGAATGGCCAGGCACAGGACGATGTCGAGCAGACCGTGGTGGCTCGGGCCGTCGTCCCCGGTGATCCCCGAGCTCTTGAAGACAAAGACCACGGGCAGGTTCAAGAGCCCCACGTCCAAGTTGGCTTGATCGAACGCGCGAGAGAAGAAGGTCGAGTACATCGCGACGATGGGCTTGAGTCCGCCCATCGCCATGCCGGCGGCCGCGGTTACCGCGTGCTGCTCCGCGATCCCCACGTCAAAGAAACGATCGGGGTAGCGGGCCTGAAACTCCAACAGTCCGGTGGGTCCGGCCATCGCTGCGGTGAGCGCCACGATGCGATCATCGGCCGCGGCCACTTTGACGATTGATTCGGAGAAAACTTCATTGAATGACGTGGTCGAGGTGTTCGCGACGTGGGAGGCCGGCAACTTGTAGTCATGCATCTTGAGGTCGTCACTCATGGCGGGCTCGTAGCCGCGACCCTTTTGAGTGAGGGTGTGCACGACGATCGGTCCCTCCCACTCGGCGGCACTTCGAAAGGCGTTCTCGAGAGCTTCGATGTTGTGGCCGTCGATGGGTCCGACGTAACGCACGCCAAGGGTCTCGAAGAAGGTGTGAGGCGCGACCATCTCGCGCACGACTGAGGTGAAGCCGTCAATGCCGTAGTAGGCGGCCTTTCCGACACGGGGGAGATGAGGGACGAGTCGACGTAGGCGCTGACGGAAGGTCAGGTAACGACGGTTGAGACGAAGCGACGTGAGCGACTCCGACAGCTTCGAAACGGTGGGGGCGTAGCTGCGTCCGTTGTCGTTCAAGACAATGACCACTCGCTGGTTCGAGTGTCCTAGATTGTTGAGCGCTTCGTAGGCCATGCCACCGGTCAACGATCCATCGCCCACGACCGTGACGACGTGGCGCTGGCCGCCGTGTCCGATGAGTTCTCCACGCTGTTCCAAGGCCACCGAAAGGCCGTGCGCATAGGACAGCGCGGTTGACGCGTGGCTCGACTCGATCCAGTCGTGCTGGCTCTCCGAGCGATTGGGGTACCCCGACAGTCCGCCGCGCTGGCGAAGATTCTTGAAGCCGTATCGTCTGCCGGTGAGGAGTTTGTGGACGTAGGCCTGGTGCCCGGTGTCCCACAGCAAAATGTCCTTCGGCGAGTCAAAGACGCGATGCAAGGCGATGGTCAACTCGACGACGCCGAGATTGGAACCGAGGTGTCCGCCAGTCCTCGTGACATTTGAGATGATGAAATCTCGGATCTCGGCGGCGAGCTGTTGCAACTGGTCAAACGAGAGGGACTGTAGATCGGCGGGCGTTTCAATCGACGGCAAGATCACGGGAGCCAGCCTACCGGGGGCACTCTGGCCGGACCGGAAAATGATACGTACACGCTGAGAAGCGAGGGGGTTAAGAGGCTCCGGACGCCTAGTCGGATGACGAGCTCGGGGTGGACGGAGCGCTCGAGCCCGATGAGGTCGTCGAGGTCGCGGGCGTCGACGCAGCCGGGGCGTCGGTCTTTGGCGAGGTCGTCGATTCGGACTTCGAGGACTCGGTCTTTGGTGAGTCAGATTTCGACGAGTCAGACTTCGACGAGTCAGACTTCGAGCCACGACTGTCGTTCTTGTAGAAACCGCTCCCTTTGAACACGATGCCTACTGCCGAAAAGACCTTTCGAAGTTCCCCGCCGCAGTGAGGGCACACGGTGAGTGGCGCATCAGTGAATTTCTGGACGGCCTCTACTCGCTCGTGGCACTCCTGACACTCGTATTCGTAGGTAGGCATTACCGACTCCGGGCAGACAAACTGATCTGTGCAGTGTACCGGTCGAAGGGGCGCGCTCCGCCCGTGGCGTAGCATGACGCGGTGGACGACTTCCACCAACTACGACGCGGTGGACCCGCGGGAACCCCGTTCCCGCGTGATGTCGGACCCTCTGAAGTCAGCGCGCGGCGGGCCCTGGCGCGTGCTCGCGTGACCATGCTCGCCTCCACCACGACCGCTATTGCGTCTAACACCCTCAACAAAGGCGACGTGCTGGCCACTGCGCGGGTGGCGGGCATGCAAGCGGCCAAGAGCGCCTCGTCGCTCCTGCCCATGGCTCACCCGGTGTTGGTGGGCAACGTATACATAAATTTCACGATCGGCGATACGTTCATCGATCTCGAAGCGGGAGTTGACACCGTCGATCGCACTGGGGTGGAGATGGAAGCTCTCACGGCAGTGACGGTCGCGGCGCTCACGGTGTACGACATGTGCAAGTCGAGCGACCGAACCATGACAATTGAACGTGTGGCGTTGTGGGAGAAGTCCGGCGGGCGGTCCGGAACGTGGCGACGCGAAGAGCCTTCCAACGACGGCCTTCTCGATCAGTAACGTTCGTTCGCCGCTACTCTTTTTGCGATGAGCACTATTCGCGGGGGAGTAGAACAGAGCCGTGAGCGCCTGGTGGCGCTCGTGCTGCTCCTTCAGCGGGCCTGGCAGTACGGCGCGCTGACCCAAGAGGAGATCCTGCGTGACCTGACGATCGACGAGTATCCCGTCGCGGCGAAGGGACCGCGCAAGATTCGAGCGTACGAGGGTAGCGATTCCACGGTGCGCCAAAAGTTCGAGCGCGACAAGGCCCGCATACGTGAGTTGGGCTTTGCCATCGAGACCGTGCCTAATGACGACGGCTCGGTGGGCTACAAAATCGACCCTTCGAGTGGTTACGCTCCGCCCCTCAATTTCACGCGTGACGAGGAGCGAGTCGTGAAACTGGCGCTGCGCTTCTGTGGATTCGGTAAGTCGGGAGCCTTCAGTGTCTTTAACGATGTTGCGGCCAGCGACGGGGGTCTTGAGGCGTCGAACTACTACACCCCAGTTCTGCGGGCTCTCAACCTGCACCGGGCCCTGTCCTTCGACTATCTGTCGGGCGCCAACAAAACTCGAGTCGTTGAACCGCTCGCCATTGAGGTCTCCAACGGGGCGAGCTATCTCGTCGCGCGCGTGCAAGAGACTCGCGAGATCAAGGGGTACCGCTTCACGCGAATGACCTCGATGCCTGAAGTGTTGCGCGACGTCTTTGAAGTCACCGACGAAGACATAAAGGTTGCGCGAGCGTGGCGACCGGAATACGCCCGATCACCCCGGCCCATTGAGGTGGTCGTCGCTACGAACGAGGACTACGCCGACCTCTTGGTTCGTCAGTACTTAGGGGCCACCGCCGAAGCCAAGAAGAACGGCGCCGTTGAAGTCAGCATGACCTTCGAGAGTCCGCGAGCGGCCCTGCGCTTCGTGTTAGACGGAGCGGATCGGGTCCGTCTTCAGTCTCCCAAGTCCCTGAAGAGCGAGCTGGAGGACTGGCTGAGCCGAGTGAATCGGGGTCCGGTCCCCTCGGCCTCCGCGCTGGTCTTTGAGGTGACACCGGCCAACGATGTTCTGGGACAGACTCTGCAGTTGCTCCACGCGGTCTACGCCAGTGACGACGGGCTACGCATCAGCGAACTGGCGAGAAGGTTTTCGCTGTCCCCGGAACACGTTCGCTTGATTATGGACCGTCTGGTGTCCCTGGAGCCGATGGCCGAGATGTCCGATGGCACGGACCGCTTCCCGGCCCACGTCCTCAAGGACTGTGACGATTGGGACGACGAGGCAAACGATGACTCGCTGTACCGAGCCGACTTCTCGGACCTTCCCGAGGGTGTCGACGATCCTTCAGCGTTCATGTGGCGCGACCTCTTCGAGCTCAATATTGCCCTTCGCGAGGCGTCGCGGATCTATACCGATCCGGCCATCTTCTCGGCGATCGAGAAGATCGAGCGCGCCACGAGCGTGACGGTGCAGGTCGAGTTGACGACGAGTGAGGCCCTGATCGACCAGGTGGAGCGTGCCATTGAGACGCACTCGCAGATAAAGATCGACTATGCCTCGGCGGAGAGTGATGAGTCTCACACGCGTGCGATCGAACCGCGCGAGATGAAGGTCCTGAACGGCCACACGTACGTGCGGGCCTACAGCACGTCACGCGAGGGATGGCGAACGTTCCGGGTGGATCGAATCCTGGACGTGCTGGCGACGTCGCCCGCACCCGAGCGCCCCGCTGACCCGGTCGCCAACTGGCTCACCCAGGTGGGGGAGGAGGGTGACGAGGTCATCGTGGTAGTCGAGCCGCAGAATCGCTGGCTCTTCGAGCCCCTTCCGGGCGCCGTGTGGCGGGCTTTGGACGACGGTCGCCACGCCGTGAAGTTCCGTGTCAGCGAGGGTCGTTTTCTCGACTACCTCATGTTGCGCGCGGGCCCCGGCGCGGTGGTTGTGACGGAGGCCTACGCTCTGGCCGGTCACGATCTCGCGCGAAAGATCGCCGCGCAGCTCTGAGCGACCGTTGTGCCCCGAAAGGGGATCGCGTGATTCGTCTCATGCCACGTCGTTCGAACGATGTCACCTACTTCACTCGCGACGACGCCCGTGAGATTGAGGGACTGCGCGAGGGCGGTCCCGGCTGGTGGCTCCGGGGCGACGGTGATACGCGTGATCCCCGTGACGTGGCGAGAACGTTCACCACCAGCGAACGCTCAAAGGTGATGGGATATGACCTCATCGTCGCAGCGCCGCGGCCGATCTCCACCCTTCTCGCCGTCGATCCCTACCACGCGCGAGGCGTGATCGAGGCTCACCGCGCGTCGGTACGCGCGACGATGGACTATCTCGAAGATCGAGCACTCGTGGTGCGCGATCGGCGAAACGGTCACGATCGCGAGAACGCCGCGCGGTGGGAAAGTGTGGTGTCCTTCACCCATGGGGTGAATCGTCACGGTGAGCCGCACTTGCACGATCACGTGCTGGTCGGTGCTCGGCCCGAGGGGCACCGAAACGTCCTTGACTCTCGGGCGCTGTTCGCGCACGCACTGGCCGCTGACGCGCTCTATCGAGCGTCCCTGCGACACGAGCTGCAGTCGCGCACCCCGTGGTCGGCGTGGCGTTCCTTTGAGGGCGTAGAGCGGGTCGTCGGCCTCGACGAGGGATATCGGGCCCTGTGGTCGGGGCATCACCGCGACCCCGGAGAAAAGCTGTCCTGGACGCGTGACGAGGCGGTTCGCTCGTGGTCGCGCGACCTGGCTCGATATGAACCACTGGGCGTCGTGTCGGTCGCTCGTGGCGGACGCCAGGTGCTCGATGAGCATCGATTCGCCGGCGCACTGGAAGGGCGCGATGTGGTCGCGCGCCGTCACCTCGTCGTGGCGTGGGCTGACGCGGCCCCCTTCGGTCAAGACCCGCGGGACCTCACGCGCCAGATCGACCAGATCTATCCCGGACTTCGGTCACGCGGGGGCGTCTATGAGCCCACGATGCCGGTACGCGAAGCGCGAATGATGGCCACCGTGCGCGAGCACGGCCCACGTCCCCTCGAACCGCGTCAGTTCGACGACTGGCGCGAACGCTCGCTGGAGACGTCGCGCTCGCGTGGCGCGCGATCGAGGTAGGGCCGAAAGCGGGGATCGCGATAGGCCGGAGTGAGCTCGACCCAGCGAAGGCGGTTCTGGGCGTCTAGCCCGAGCGCGTGGCCGTCGCGCCCTTGAGCGATCTCGCTCATAGTTAATCGATCGCGCTCGACCCAACTGAGCGAGTGCCCGACGGAACGGCCCTTCACGTCGCGCTGGACGCTCGGTGCGGGAAACATTTCTCGCCCGGCGAGGTGGCGCAGGGTCTCCAGCGTGGTTCGATCGGCGATGCCCGGAAGGACCACGGTGGTGGGAAAAAGGGAGAGAAATCCTTCGGCCGAAGTGCCCCAGCGAGCTCGCGCTTGGGAGAGATCCTGTAAACAGGCCAGGGTCAGCACCCCTTGTCCTCCACCCTCAGAGACAATGCCCCCCAGGCGAGGGAGGGGGGCCACGTTGGCCAGTTCGTCGAGAGCCAACAGCAACCGGGCGCCCTCGTGGTGATGGTCGTAGGTGGCGTGCACCACTTCCTCGATAAGGCCCACCACGAGGGGGATGGAGACAGCCTGGTGGCGACTCGGTGAGACGATGTGCAACTGATGAGGCCCTCGAAGAAACTCCTTGACGTCGAGTGGCGCCTCGCGCGCCGCCGCGCGAGCGGCCTCGGTGCGAACGCCGGCGAAGAGTCCCGCGGTCGTCGACCAAATGCTCGATCGCTCTCGCTCCTCGGTCGCCAACACGCCGTGCAAGAGGGAAACCGAAGGGTGCTGAGCGCCGTGGCGTTCCGACAGTTCGTGCACGAGATCCTCGTAGCGTCGCTCGTCGATCCGCGACGCAAGCTGCCCAAGTGACTCGTCTCGCAGCGCGCACGCGTGCATCAGAGGGGCAACCAAAGCACCGGCTCGTTCGCTCCAGTGGTCGTCACTTCTCTCACCTCGACCACGTCGAGCGACGTCAAGGAGGCTCCGCGCGGCCAAAACAGCGCCGTCCCAAGTTGAAGATTGTCTTAGAGGTGAGTATCCCACTCGATGTACACCACGTGGAGTTTCGACTGTTCCCGAGGGATCGAAGAGTAACGTTGCACCGTCTCGACGCGCGTGCGCCATCACTGACACCACATCGTTCTTCGTTGAAGTCACTACGCATGAATCACGTGTCATCAGGAGATTCGGAACAATGATGGAAGTGGTTTTTCCACTGCGTGTGGGACCTAACACGAGGGTTGAACGTTCATCTCCGCTCGTTGCGTCGCCGTGTGCACCTCGACCTAAGTAGATGCCGCGCGACGAATGCACGTAACACCATCGGTCGTAAAAAAACTCGAAATGCTTGACATTGGTGTGAATAACGACTGAACTTTTACTTGTCCTTCTGCGGAGGAGGTCTACGTTGTTCCTCGCGTTGCGTGCAACGCTGTGAAGAACGCTCGTCCGCGCAAGGTCCGTGCACTGCGATCAGTCGCCGTACAGTCGCGAGACTGGGTGGCACATGGCCGAGTTCATGAGATATCAATGCGGTGACTGACAGTAGGAACACCACTCGGTGCTTCAGAGTCCCAAATTGATTCAACGTTGAGTCCCAAGGAGGGAAAGTGGCACCAGCCGCGAAGAAGAAGGCTCCGGCCAAGAAGGCCCCAGCCAAGAAGAAGGCAGCCGCCAAGAAGGCTCCGGCCAAGAAGAAGGCCGCCGCCAAGAAGGCTCCGGCCAAGAAGCGTCCTGCTGCGAAGAAGGCCGCCAAGAAGCGTCCTGCTGCGAAGAAGGCCGCCAAGAAGCGTCCTGCTGCGAAGAAGGCCGCCAAGAAGCGTCCTGCTGCGAAGAAGGCCGCCAAGAAGCGTGCTCCGGCACGTAAGGCTGCTGCCAAGAAGGCGTAACACCCAACTCTTTTACGAAAGAGTGCGTAGTCGAGGGGGTCGAAAGACCCCCTCGAATGCTGTCTAGGGAGCAGTCATGTCGCCGGGTTCATCGACGTCGAAGCGCCAGGGACTGTCGGTCACCATGCGATAGCTCACGCCGAGGCGTTCGGCCTCGGCGCGATGACTCTCTGCCGAGTTGTCTCCGTAGCGAAAGTGAAAGGCCAGACCCGTCGGTACCACGAGTACGTTGGTGCCGCGAAAAAGGTGGTCAGTGACGATGGTGACTCCGATGTCGGGTTCGAACTCTGCGAGGCCGCGAGGATCGCGAAGGTCACCGTGGACGACAATGATGCGATCAAAACGCTCCCTAAGACGTTCATAGGCGCCCTGGACCGCTTCGTTGAGCGAGGTGGCCCCTGACTCGAGTACCTCGACGCCGCGTTCGAGAGCGAAGCGGGTGACTTCGCTCGACTCACTCAAGACGATGACCTGTCGCGGTGCACAGCTCTCGATGACCGCGGTGGCGAGGTCGCTCGCCAGTCCCGTGACATTCTCGACGCCGCCCCGGCGAAGTCGCTCCTTGGCGACGTCAAAGCGCTTGAGCGGAACGACAAAGACCTCACCTGCCATAGGGATGAATGCTAGGTGCGGGCACTCTCGGTACCATTTGGTGGTGACTCGCAGGGGACCGGACTTACTGGCGTACGAGCGGGCTCTCCTCAAGCGCGGCGAAGTCGTCGTCGGCCTCGACGAAGTGGGCCGCGGAGCCCTGGCTGGACCTCTCACCGTGGGAGCAGTGGTCCTGACCGAGGTCACCAGGGCCCCCCGAGGATTGACAGACTCGAAGCTTCTCACCCCCGCTGAGCGTGAGGCGTTGGTAGCCCCACTTGAGCGCTGGGCGACTGACTGGTCGCTTGGATCGGCGAGTTCGCTTGAGATCGACCGATGGGGTCTTCGCCTTGCCCTTGCGGTCGCCGCCACCCGGGCGATTGATGGACTGAGCGTCGTGCCGACTCACGCCCTCATGGATGGGCCGCTCAACTTGTTGGACGCGCCTCTCCGCTTGGAGGACCAGTTCAACGACGCGCCCGATCTGCGCTACGCCGGCATTGCGCATACGACGCTCATCAAAGGTGACAGTCGAAGCGCCACGATCGCCGCCGCCTCAGTCCTTGCCAAGGTTCAGCGTGACCGCACCATGGTGGGACTAGCCGACGAGTTTCCGGTCTATGGGTGGGACGCCAACAAGGGGTATGGCGTGCCGTATCATCTCGCTGCGCTGGTCGATGAAGGCCCCTGTTGCTATCACCGAATGACCTGGCGATTGACCTCGTAGGCCGGTCGTGGACTGCCCCCGCGCCCTAACGAAAACCCTGAAAAAGAGTAGGATTGTCTAACTATGCCGCCACTGCTTACGGTGAAGAATCTGAAGGTTCAATTCGCCACTCGTAACACATTTGCCACCGCGGTTGACGATTTTTCCCTGACGATCGACCCCGGTGAGTGCGTGGGTTTAGTGGGTGAGTCGGGATGTGGCAAGACGACCACGGGCCTCGCGATTATGCGCCTCTTGCCCGGTAACGGCCACATTGCCGGGGGTTCGGTCGAGCTCGACGGGGTGGATCTCGCGTCACTGTCGGAGAAGGAGATGCAGTCCAAGCGGGGGAACGACGTGGCACTCATCCCCCAAGACCCCATGAGCTCGCTCAATCCCACGACGAAGATCGGTCGACAGATCGGTGAGGGCCTTCGTATCCACCGCGGCGCGTCCGATGAGGAGGCGCGCACGCGCGCGCTGGAAGTTCTTGAGATGGTGGACATGCCGCGACCGGCGGAGCGACTCAACCAGTACCCCTTCGAGTTGTCCGGCGGTCTTCGCCAGCGCGTCATCATCGCCATGGGGCTTACCTGTTCGCCCAAGTTGCTCATCGCGGACGAGCCGACGACCGCCCTCGACGTCACGATCCAGGCCCAGATTCTCGACATTCTCGACAACTTGCGCCAAGAGCTCAAGATGTCCATCCTGCTCATCACTCACGACATGGGAGTCATCGCCGGACGAACTGACCGAGTGGTGGTCATGTACGGCGGAAAAAAGGCCGAGGAGTCGCCGACCGACGAGCTCTTTCACGATATGCGCCACCCCTATACCCAGGCCTTGCTCGGGTCTATGCCGAGCCTGGAGACGGCCTCGAAGCAGAAGTTAACTTCGATTGCCGGGATGCCGCCGGACCTCTCCAAGGTGATCGTTGCCTGCCGCTTTGCCCCGAGGTGTCGCTACGCCACCGATCTGTGCCGCGAAGAAGATCCTCCGCTCACGGGCACCGAGACTCACAAGTTCGCCTGCTTTCATCCAGTCGACGGCCCACTCGACACCTTGGTCGTGACCCCCGTCTCACCGGCGGCCGCCGCGGTGAGGCCGTCGCGCGAACTGGCCCGGGTCGAAAACCTGGTCAAAGAGTTCCCCATCAAGGCGGGACTCGTGCGCCACAAAGTGGGAGCGGTGCACGCCGTCTCTGACGTAAGCTTCACGATCAACGAAGGCGAGACCTTTGGCCTGGTGGGCGAGTCGGGGTGCGGCAAGACCACCATCGGCCGAATGCTGGTGGGCCTCGACTCGGTCACCTCTGGTTCGGTGTATTTCGATGACAAGATCGTCTCGGCGAAGGGATATCACCCGACCAAGGCGGACCGTCGCGATCGTCAAATGATGTTCCAGGACCCCTATTCATCACTGAATCCCCGTATGAAGGTCGGCCAGATCCTCGGTGAACCGCTCTTGGTCCAGCGCGAAGGATCGAAGAAGCAACAGGCCGAGCGCGTGCGCGAGTTGTTGTCGGCGGTCGGTCTCGACTCCTTGGCGGCCGACCGCTACCCTCATGAGTTCTCCGGCGGTCAGCGCCAGCGCATCGGTTTCGCGCGAGCGCTCGCTCTCAATCCGCGCCTCATCGTGGCTGACGAGCCGGTCTCGGCCCTTGACGTCTCGGTTCAAGCCCAGATCCTCAACCTCATGAAGGACCTGCAGCGCGAGCACAACCTCTCCTACGTGATGGTCAGCCACGACCTGGCCGTCGTCTATTACATGGCCGACACCATTGCCGTCATGTATCTCGGCAAGATTGTCGAGATCGGCGACGCCGAGTCCGTCTTTCGCTCGCCGGCCCACCCCTACACCCAGGGGCTCTTGGACGTCGTGCCAGTTCCTGATCCTCAAGAGGCCCGTCGTCGCCGTGGATTGCAGGTGGTGGGAGAGCTGCCGTCGCCCGTCAATCCGCCTTCGGGCTGTCGCTTCCGTACCCGTTGTCCCAAGGCACAAGAGATCTGTGCGGCCGAGGAGCCTCTCCTTCGAGCTTTCTCCGCGACCCAGCAGGCTGCCTGTCACTTTCCAATGAAGACGCCGGTCTCGCTCGGATCCAGCTTTTCGACCTCAGCCTGAACGCTTAGCGTTCGAGGAGTCGAACTTCGAAGGTGTCGCGCAGCGCATCGCCGATGTAGTTGATCGCCACGACCACCAAGATGAAGGCTAGAGCCAAGGGGTAAATCTCCCACCAGTAGCCGTTGGAGATCTGGGCGGTGCCATTCTGGAGCATCGTGCCCCAGTCGGTTTGCGGTGGCAAAATCCCTAGTCCGAGAAAACCGAGCGCCGACAAGAAGAGAATGGCGTCCGCCACAGAGAACGTCGCCACCGTCACGATATTGCTGATTGAGTTCGGAAAGACGTGCCGACGAATGATATGCCACCTACCCGCGCCCATGGCGGTTGAAGCTTGGGTGTACTCGAGCTTCTTGATCAACAGCGCGTCCCCGCGAATAATACGCGCGTTGGCCCACCAGTTGGTGATGCCGATGATGATGATGAGAACGGTGGTGGAGCGGGAGAAGATGGTGAAGAGGCTGATCAAGAGGAAGAGGTAGGGGATAGAGAGGAAGGCGTCCAGGATGCGCATCATCACCGTGTCGACGACGCCACCAATAAATCCCGACACCATCCCATAGATGGTTCCCACCAAAATAGTGATGAGGCCCGCCAACATGCCCAAGGTCAGTGAGTACTCGCCGCCGTACATGATGCGACCGAGCTCATCAAATCCCGAGCTGTCGGTGCCGAGCAAGTGCTGTGCGGAAGGAGGGGAGTTCCATACGGCGCTGAGGGCCTGAGCCTGGTTGGTCTGATTGGTGTGATAAAAAACCGGACCGAGATAGCAAAAGAGAATGATGAGGATCAGGTAGGTGACCGAAGCGATCGCCAACTTGTTGTGCATGAAAATGCGAAGACGTTGTCGCCACAAGGGAACGATTGCGTCGGCCACGGCCGTTAACTCTTTCGGCCCGACCGGGTCGACCAAGTCGGCGATCAGCGCGGGCTCGCCGAGCATGCTCATCAGCTAGCGCGACCTTGAATTCGAATACGCGGATTCACCACGCCGAGCAGAATGTCGGCCAGAAAGTTGCCGGTCAACGTCAAGATGGTGGCCAGCAGCGTAATTCCAAGGACCGTGGGGATATCGACGTTGGTCGCCGCGTTCACCGTTTGAATGCCAAGACCGGAGTAGTTGAAGACACTCTCGACGATGAGCGCTCCGCCCAAAAGGCCAGGCAAGGCCAGTCCCAAGATCGTCACAATCGGCCCCAGAGCGTTGCGCATGGCGTGTCGAAAGAGGACCCGCGCCCCGCCGCATCCCTTGGCCTTTGCGGTACGGATGTAGTCCTGTACCAGGACCTCCAGCACGGTGCCGCGCATGAAACGACTTAGGGTCGCGACCGAGACCAACGTGAGACACGCCACGGGCAAGATGAATCCCACCGGATCGGTGAAGATCGCCCACGGTTCGACGCCATTGGGGGGTGAGGCCGGCAAATGCGGCCAGCCAAAACTGAAGGCCTGGAGCATTAGCAGGCACAGCAAAAACAGGGGCATCGCGTACAGCACGAAGGCCACGCCGGTCGCGGTGTAGTCGACCGTCGTGTTGCGTCGCGACGCCTGATAGATCCCCAAAGGAAGTCCGATGATGATGGTGAAGATCAGCGCCGAGAGAGCCAGCCAGAGGGTACGTGGAACGTAGAGGGAGATGATGTTCCACACCGACAAGTTCTGCTTGTAGGACCGTCCGAGATTGTGGTGCCAGAAGACTTGTACCAAGTAGTTCCAAAACCGCACGATGTAGGGATGGTTCATGCCATTCACCGCTCCCCAGTGAGCCACGGTCACAGCGTTGGCGTGTGTCCCGAGCACCGAGTACGCGGGGCCGTCGATGCCGCCGGTTTGGAAGTACGGAAGCGTGAAAGTGAAGAGCATCACGATCAACAGCACTATGACCGACTGAAGAAATCGCCGGATTACGTACGCAAGCATCGGGGGCAATTGTATCAGTGGCCCTCGATCTACTCAGGTGCGCCCGGGGCGTTCTAGGGCAACTGACAGGTCAAAAAGGCGCATCAAGGCAAAGAAAGGACCCCCTCCTTCGAGGGGGTCCTTTCTTTGAAACGTTCAGCTAGAGACTTACTTGAAGTAGAGGTACTCCGGCATGAAGTTCTGCAGTGGGTTCTGCGCGAGTCCGTTAACGCCGTTGACCTTCTTGGCCTTCAGGGTCTTCAAGATCTCACCGGTCGGGTCAGCCTGGGGCTGGAAGAGAACCGGCAACTGCTTCGCCGTGAACTCCGCGTAGGTCTTCAGACTGGCCGTTCCGAAAGTGGTGGCCTTGATGTCCGCCGTCTCGGTGGCGTTGGAGTAGGCGCCCACGTTAAAGCCGCCACCCGGGGCGAAGAGGGTCTCACCCGAGGGGTAGTAGTCCGGTGCGTAGCTCCAGCCACCGCCCCACGAGCAGACCTGGAACTTGGTGCCCGCTTCGCAGGCACTGATCACGTCGTTGAACGTCTCTTCGGAGTGCGTGAACTTAAAGCCGATGGAGTCCCAGTCGGCCACCTCGGCGTTGAAGGTGTCGTCCAGGGCCGGAGTGCCACTGGCCCAGACGATGCTGAGCTCGAGTGGGGTGCCCTTGGCGATGCCCTTGCCACAGTCGGTCGC
This sequence comes from uncultured Acidimicrobiaceae bacterium, assembly GCA_963756325.1. Taxonomy (GTDB): domain Bacteria; phylum Actinomycetota; class Acidimicrobiia; order Acidimicrobiales; family RAAP-2; genus RAAP-2. Next base: position 374,826 of record CAVWNE010000012.1, on the reverse strand, counting down.
CCCGGTTCCCGGTGAGTCACAGACGTCCACGCCACCACTGAGCTTCCAGCCGTGACTGGTCAGCAACTTCTTCGCCGAGGTCAGGTTAAAGGGGTAGGGGTTGGGCACCGGCTCCAGGGCCTTGGGCAGTCCACTGACTGACTCAGGAGTGTTCGGAGGCAGCGGGCTGTCAATCGGCACGCCGTACCCCTTGTCCACCTTCTGGAGGATCGCCGTCTGATCGACGGCCTCTTGCAGGGCCTGACGGATGTAGAGCTGGGAGACCAGCGCGGCCTTGGGGTCCTTCGGGCTGAAGTTGAAGGGCGCGTAGTTGAAGGCCCAGGTTGAGCCGGTCGCCAGGTTGTACTTGCTCGAGATCGCCGACCAGTTGGGACCGGTCTTCAGCGGCGCGGGAGCGTTGGACGTCAACTCTGTGGGGTCGACTGTACCCAGGGTGATTGAGCCACCACGCAGCGCCGTCTCTTCGGCATTTTCGGTCGTGAAGGCATCTTCCTTCACGAAGTCAATGCCTTTCTGAGCCTTGGTGGGACCTGAGTACGTTGGGTTCGGCACGAACGTCGCGTTGCCGAGGTCGTCCATCTTCGTCAACTTCCAGGGACCATCGGCTCCGCTCGTCCACAGCGCGTCCGCAAAGTCCGTCTGAGTCGCCGCCTGGCTGTCGAGGTACTTCTCCACGGCCTTGCAGGCGGTGTCGGTCGACGCCGCGCCGTAGGTGCCACTGGCGCAGGTTGAGGTCTTGCCCGCGGCGGTGACGTCCCAGGTGTTGGGCATCGGGGTCAGTTCGGCCAAGTAGTTGTACAGGATCCAGTTAGGGTTGACCGAACCGGTGAACTTGATGGTCACCGTGTTGCCCTTGCCCGACGCACTGGCCACCTGGTCGGGAATGCCGTATCCCTTGTTGTAGCCGCAGTAAGAGGTGGGGTCGGCCTTGTACATGTTCAAGAAGAACATGACCGACTCAGCGTTGACGGTCTGGCCGTCAGCGAACTTCCAGCCCTTCATGTCGATCGTGATGGTCTTGTTGTTGTTCGAGAAGACTGGGGCCTTCGCGGGGGACAGGCTGTAGTCCACGGCCGAGGAGCCAGGTGTGCCGAACCAGTAGACGGGACGATACGTCAACTCTTGGAACTGACTCAACGTCGCGACCGAGAAGTATTGACAACCGAGATAAGGAAATATGTAGTTCGGGGCGGCACCAGGAGCTTCCGCAAAAGTAATGGTGTTGGAAGAAGTGCTGACTTTGGCTGAAGCCGCACCGCTTACAGATGTCGCTACCAGCCCGATGGTCATCACGGCGGCTACCGAGCCGACGGACACCACAAGCCGAAGCTTATTTCTTAATTGCATGTTGTTATTGCCTCCCCGTACCACCGAAGTGGTCACGTCCAGTTTTCATATTCGTCATCGTTGACTGCAGGCAACTGTATCGGGGGGTTGGGGAGGATACAAGTTCGCCAATCCCGAACAATATCGAAGGTTGCGCTCTCGCGGTGGGCGCCAGGGGGGTCACCATCCCTGGCTAATTCGGGGCGCTTTACTGGTGTTTTGGGCGCTGCCGCGTGCCGAGTAGGCCCCAGATCGATCATTCAGACCGAAGTTTTGCGATCCCTCCGTCGTTACCAGAGCATTAAATGTTGCCCGAGACGATCTCCGGCGCGTCGGCGGCACGACGACAGGTGCGTGCTAATAGTGCAAGTACTCGGGCAGGAAGTTGGACAGTGCGTTGGGTGCCCAGCCAATGGTGCTCCTCAAGGACCGCGAAGTCTCGCTCAGGGTCTCTTCGGTGGGAAGGTAGAGAACCGGAAGCTGATCGGCGGCGTACTGCTCGTAGGAGCTGAGTGAGGCCTTGCCCGTGGTGTCGGCGTTGATGAGGGCGTTCATCTGGGCGTCGTCGTACCCGCCCCAATTCGATTGCGCGCCCGCGAGGAAGGTTTGATCGCCCGAGGGGTAGAAGTTTGGCTGGTAGGTCCAACTCTGGCCCGACCAGCACATTGTCCACGAAGTGCCACTTCCCGCGGTACAGGCCGCGGCTAGCAAATTGAAGGTGTTGGCGGTCGCGGTCGCGGCCACCCCGATACTTTCCCAGTCCGACACCATGGTGGTAACGGTCCCATCGACGATCGGGTCACCGGTCACGTACATCAGCGAAAAACTCAAAGTGGCTCCCTCAGCGATATTGGCGCCGCAATGTCCCGCGGTGGTGCCGGGGTCGGTGCAGGTCATGACGGTACCGACCTCACTCCAGCCGTGACTGGTGAGCAGCGCCTTGGCCGCCGCGGGATTGTAGGCGTAGTGACGGGCGGGAGTCTCACTGAGCGCCGGCGCGGCCGCGGCCGGCAGGGGGCTGTAGGTCGGCGTGGCGTAGTTGGCGTCGATGTTGTGGACGATGCCCACTTCATCAATGGACTCTTGGAGGGCTTGACGTATATATAGCTGTTGGAACTCGGCCTGCAACGGATTGGAGGTGGAGAAATTCAGTTGGGCGAAGGTGAAGGCGTAGGGGACCGAGACGGACATCCGATACTTCGCGTTGAGAGCAGCGAGATTCGGGCCGGGCTCGCCCGACTTCGGGGCAGGGGCCGTGAGATCACTGGGATCGACGTATCCGATGTCGAGCTTTCCCGACTGCAAGTCACTCAGTTCAGCAGACTCTGAGGTGTAGGCGACTTCCTTCACGAAGCGGACCTGGGCCTTTTGGGGACCGGAGTAGGAGGCGTTGGGCTGAAAGGTCGCGTTGCCCGCGCTGTCGAAGCTGGTGAGTTTCCAGGGACCGTCGTCGCCCCCTTGCCAGAAGGCCGACGCGAACGTACTGGCTTCGGGCGCGAGTTTGTCCAAGTACGCCTCAACGGCCTTGCAGGAGGCGTCGGTGGAGGCGGCGCCATACGGGTCGAGGGCGCAGCGCCCGGCCGCGTGAGCGGAGGTCATGTCCCATCGGTTGGGCATCGGTGTGATCTCGGAGAGGTAGTTATACAGAATCCAGTTCGGATTGACGGCGCTCTTCATGTGAAGAACCACGGTCAAACCGGACCCGCTGGCGTTTGCCAGGTCGTCAGGAATTCCTTTGCCCGGGGTGTAATCGCCGTAGTTCGTGGGGTCCGCGTGATACAGATTCAGAAAGAACAACACCGAGCTCGCGTCCACTATCTGGCCGTCGGCGAAGTGCCATCCCTTCAGGTGGATGGTGATCGTGCGGTCCCCGTTGCTGAGGACGGGCGTGTTCGCCAATGACAGTGAGGGAACATACGCGGCGCTGGGCCCCTCTCCAAAGAAGTAGAGAGGGCGAAACATAAGTTGTTGAAACTGATTGATGTTGGACGACGAAAAGTTGAGATAACCGGTGTAGGGGAAGATCCAGTTCGGCGCGGCGCCGGGAGCTTCGGCGTAGGTAATGGTGCCACTCACGGGTCCGCCCCCCGGCGTGGCGCCACCGCCCGTCGTCGCAAAAAGGCCGAGCCCCAAGGCTCCGCTGGCAGCGACCACGGCTACGGCAAATCTCAATTTAAGGTGAAACTTCATACTTAATTGCCTGCCAGTGACTACCAAAATGGATGGAGAGGGATGCGTTGAGCCGCGTCAAAGAGTCAAAACCACTGTACTGGAGAGCGCTGAAGGAGAGCAGTCACTTGACATCGTTTGCGTGTGCCACTCTCGCATCAGCCGGGTGACACGAGCGCTTCGCTCAGCGCACTTCGCGCGTCGGAACTTCGAAAGACGAATCCAGAGGCCAATAGTCGCCGTGGTGTCGCTCGCTGACTGACCAGAAGTAACTCATTGGCCATCTCGCGTCCGAGGGCGGCGCGCAACACCGGTGAGGGCACGTTGAAGAACGCGCGACGATGCAGAGCGGACGCCAGATCGTGCGCGAAGTCTCGATTGGTGAGCGGTGAGGGCGCCACAAGGTTGAAGGGACCGATCAATTGATGGTCGACAATCCACAAAAGGGCACGTACCTCGTCGACGAGCGAGATTGGGCTCATCCACTGGCGACCTGAGCCGAACGCACCACCGAGTCCTACGCGAAAGAGTGGAAGTTGTTTCTTCAACGCGCCCCCGCGAGCGGAGAGCACGATGCCGGTTCGAAAATGGGCGACCGGTGTGCCGCGGGACTCCAGCGCGGACGTCGCCTGCTCCCACTGATGGCAGACGTCGGCGAGAAATCCGTCGCCGCGCCGAGAAGTCTCATCGAGCTCTTCGTCGCCGCGATCGCCGTACCATCCAATCGCCGACGCACTCGCGAGAAGTCTCACCCCGTCAGGCAGCGATTGGACCACCTGATCAACCAGTCGAGTGGACTCGATGCGCGAGGAGAGAAGTATCGCCTTTCGACTCTCGGACCAACGACGATCACCGATGCCCGCGCCCGCCAAGTGCACAAGCGCGTCGAGACCTCCGACGACGCGCAGGTCAGTTTCATCGATGTACCTGCTGGAGGGGTCCCAGCGAACGCGCAAGTCCGTGGTCATGGTCGAGTCGGGACGCACGAACGTGACGACCGTGTCGCCCCGCTCCTGCAGGGCCGTCACGAGAGCGCGGCCAATGAGACCCGAGGAGCCGGTGACACCTACTCGCACGACTCGTCCCACCGCTCGTCGATGAGTGCCGCCAACTGGCCCGACGCTCTCAGATGCGCATCGTGAGACACGTTTTCCAACTCGACCGTCGTGATGAGCGGGTTGAGTTCCACGAGAGCCGCGCTGAGCTCGCGGAAGTACTCGGCCCCGTACCCATCACCGTGGACGTAGGTCGAAGGGACTTTGAGATTGGAGAGATCAAAGGGTGATTTCTCGCTTCGCACCGTGCGCAGGTCGTTCAGCAACGTGGCGCCGTCCAACCGGCGGGACTCACGTTGAGGTTCCCCCAACCGTTCCCACGCTCGATCCGAGACGACTCGTCGAAAGAACCTCTCGGCCTCCATCGCGGGATCATCTCCCAAAATCGAGTGGACGTTCGAGCGTCGCAGGATCCAGGGAAGCGGAGACTCGTAGTTCACGACGAGTCGAATCGACTCCGGTAACTCGATGGCCGTCGCGAAGGTGACGACGCCGCCGAAGCTGTGCCCAAAGAGGATGACGGGCTGATGACGAACCTCGCGCTCCACCAGGGCACGCAGATCGGCGACGTGGTGATTCAAATCGACCGGACCCAAGTCGCGCGAACCCTGATACCCGCGGCGGTCATAGGCGATGACGTCGAACCGCGTGATGCGCCGCGAGAGACGGGTGAATGATCCGGCGCGGTCCAGTGCTCCGTGCACGCAGATGACGGCTGCCTCGGAGTGGCTCACCCGGTGTTCGGCGACGGCGAGACCCTTCACGGGCGAGTGGGCCACGAAGTGCAGTTGGCGCGAGGGGCCTTTCGGAGTTGACACGAACGAAACCTTACGGGGGAATGTCGGGCCCAGACCCATCAAATACGGCGTTCTGGCCCCTAGGCTGGCTGGGTGACTACGCCCCCTGAATCATCGTCCGCTCGTCGGGCACAGGGCTCGTTCGGGCCCAACGCCTGGCTGGTCGATGACATGTACGACCGTTACCTCGGCGACCCCAACTCCGTAGCCGAAAGTTGGCGCGAGTTCTTCGCCGACTACCAGCGTTCGACGCTCCCGACCGTGGCCAGTGCCACTGCTTCGGCCCCCGCCCCCAAACCTCTCGCCATTGACGAAGAAGCCACGCCTCTGCGAGGGGCCGCCGCGCGCATCGTAACCAATATGGAAGCGTCGTTGGCTGTGCCCACCGCGACCAGCGTGCGCACCGTGGCCGCGCGACTGCTCGAAATTAACCGGACCGCGCTCAATGAGTCACTGTCGCGTTCGAGCGGTGCGAAGGTGTCCTTTACCCACCTCATCGCGTTCGCCATCGTGCGAGGGCTTCGCGAGATTCCGGCGATGAACTCAACATTCGTTGAGGCCGTTGACGCGAAAGGCACACCGGGGGTGCGTCACCACGAACACGTGGGACTTGGACTCGCCGTGGACGTGGTGAAGAAGGACGGCGCACACAATCTGCTCGTTCCGGTCATTCAGAACGCGGACACGATGGACTTTCGAACTTTCCTACTCGCCTATGAAGATCTCGTGCGAAAGGTCCACGGCGGTGCCTACGGGGCGGATGATCTCGCCGGCGCCACCGTCTCCATCACCAATCCCGGAACGCTCGGAACCATGCAGTCAGTCCCGCGCTTGATGCCGGGCCAGGGCGCCATCTTCGGCGTGGGAGCCCTCACCTGGCCCGCGGGCTTTGAAGCCGCCGATCCCCGCGCCCTCTCGGAGTTCGGCGTCGGCAAGGTCATGACGCTGACCTCCACTTACGACCACCGCATCATCCAGGGCGCCGAGTCCGGCCTGTTCTTGAAGTACGTGGCGGAGTGTCTGACCGGCGGACACGACTTCTACGACGAGATCTTCACGTCACTTGGCGTGCCCTACGAGCCTGCGCGATGGGCGAAGGACTCGAATCCCTCGGCAACCGAAGGTGAAGCCGAGCGCATCTTGAAGCAGATTCGCGTGCAAGCCCTCATCAATATGTACCGCGTGCGCGGTCATTTGAACGCCCACCTCGACCCCTTGAGCAGCGACCCACCGCCGCTGCACGCAGAGTTGGATCTCGCCTCCTACGGCCTGACCATCTGGGACCTTCAGCGTTCCTTCGTCGTGGATGGACTGGCTGGTCTGCACGAGGCGACACTGGAGAAGATTCTCGCTATTCTGCGCGACGCGTACTGTCGCACCACCGGTATCGAGTACGGCCACATCATGGACCCCGTACAGAAGCGTTGGATCCAGGACCGTGTCGAAGGAGTCGATGTCTCGGCCAGTACCGAAGAGCAGCGTCGAATCCTCGGTGCGCTGAGCGAGGCCGAAGTCTTTGAGACGTTCTTGCACGCGCGCTACGTGGGACAAAAGCGCTTCGGCCTGGAGGGTGCGGAGTCGACCATCGTGGCGCTGCAGACCGTTCTCGACGAGGCCGCGGAGCGTGGGGTGAAAGAGGCCGTAATTGGCATGGCCCACCGCGGCCGACTGAACGTGTTGGCCAACATCGTGGGCAAGTCCTACAGCGACATCTTCTCTGAGTTCGAAGGAAATCTCGACCCCGACAGCGTCCAGGGAAGTGGGGACGTCAAATATCACAAGGGCGCTCGGGGCGTCTTCAAGAGCCAAAGTGGGGTAACCATCGACGTGTCGATGGCGTCCAATCCCTCGCACTTAGAAGCCGTTTCGCCCGTCGTGGAAGGCATCGTTCGCGCGAAGCAAGATGTGGTCATACGTCCGAGCGACGGGACCGACAACGACACACCCTTCGCCGAGCACCCCTACCTCGCCGTGCTGATACACGGTGACGCGGCCTTCTCGGGCCAGGGAGTGGTGGGCGAGACGTTGAACCTGTCCCAGCTGTCCGGGTATCGCGTGGGCGGCACGATCCACATCGTCATCAACAATCAGGTGGGCTTTACGACGGCCCCCGAGTCGGCGCGCACGAGCTTTTACTCCACCGATGTCGCGAAGATGATTCAAGCGCCGATCTTTCACGTGAACGGTGACGACCCCGAGGCTTGCGCGCGCGTGGCCCGTCTCGCCTTTGAGTATCGCGAGGCCTTTCAGCGCGACGTGGTGGTGGACATCGTCTGCTATCGCCGTCACGGGCACAACGAGGGGGACGACCCCAGCTACACCCAGCCTCAGATGTACAAGATCATCGATCAACTGAGGTCCGTGCGAAAGATCTACACCGAGACCCTCATACGTCGAGGCGACATCTCGATGGACGAGGCGGAAGCGGCGTTGAACGAGTTCAACACTCGCTTGCAGAGCGTGCTCGATGAAGTCCGCACCGTTCCCAAGCCGAAGCTCAGTGGTGTTCACGCGGCCGAGATTCGCGCCGATCGGGCGGCCCCGGACACCGGGGTCGACGTCGCCACGTTGAGGGATATCGCCAAGGTCACGGTGAGCGCGCCCGAGGGTTTCACCATCCATCCCAAACTGGAGCGCCAGTTCACCCAGCGCATGGCGCTGCTTGAGTCGGGCGAAGTGGACTGGGCCTTTGGTGAAGCGTTAGCCATAGGTTCACTGGTGAAGTCGGGCTCCAATGTTCGCCTCACCGGTCAAGACACCCGTCGCGGCACCTTCTCACACCGCCACGCGGCGCTGATCGACTACGAAAACGGCGACCAGTACGTCCCTCTCGCCAGCATGGGCGCACCGGGGTTCTTCACGGTGCGGGACTCATTCTTGAGCGAGTACGCGGCCCTTGGATTCGAGTACGGCTACTCGGTGGAAGCTAAGAACACGTTGGTCGCCTGGGAGGCTCAGTTCGGTGACTTCGCCAATGGCGCGGAGATCATCGTCGACAACTTTCTCGTGGCCGCCGAGGACAAGTGGGGCCAGCGCGCCACGCTCGTCCTGTTGCTGCCTCACGGCTACGAAGGCCAAGGACCCGAGCACTCCAGTGGACGAATTGAGCGCTACCTGTCACTCAGCGCGCGCAACAACATTCGCGTCGCCCAGCCCACCACGGCGGCTCAGTACTTTCACCTCCTTCGTAGCCAAGTATTGCGAGAGCACCCCGTTCCCCTCATCGTCTTCACGCCCAAGTCCATGCTGCGCGCTGCCCAGACCCGTTCGCCCCTGGCCGAGTTCGAGCACGGTTCGTTCCAGACGGTGCTGAACGACCGGGTCGAGGATCCGAGCCTCGTCACCCGCGTGGTGATGGCTTCGGGCAAGGTGGCCCACGAGGCGCTCGCCCGACGAGACACGATCTCGGCCGCCAACGTGGCGGTCGTTCGCGTGGAACAGCTCTACCCGTGGCCGGCCCTCGAGATCGATGGGGCCCTTGAGACGTATGAGAACGTGAGTGAGGTCGTCTGGCTGCAAGAGGAGCCGGAGAATATGGGTGCGTGGCCCTTTGTGCACCTGCAGATGCATCATCAACTGCGCGGACTGAAGGTGTCGCACGTGGCGCGCGCGGAGTCGGCCAGTCCGGCAACCGGGAGCAGCCTGGTTCACGCCGCGGAGCAGACCGACCTCCTCGAGCGGTCGGTCGGGTGAGTCCCTCCAAAACTCCACGACTACGGGTCGTGGTGGACGGTTCCAACCTCGCCACCGAAGGGCGTGTCCTGCCGAGCTTGACGCAGCTGGACGAAGCCGTCACCGCTTTCGCCGAGGAGAATCCCGGGGCCGAGATCATCGTGGTCGCGGACGCCACCTTCGAGCACCGCGTCTCCACAGGGGAGCGCAGTCGCTTCACCGACGCCTCTCTCGCGGGGGAGATCGTGACCCCGCCCGCCGGTGCCGTGGGTCGCGGTGACGCCTTCATCTTGAAGATCGCCGATCGGATCGACGGGGTGGTCTTGAGTAACGACTCCTTCCAGGAGTTTCAAGACGAGTACCCGTGGCTCTTTGACGTGGGTCGACTCATTGGCGGCAAACCGGTGCGCGGTGTGGGGTGGGTCTTCACCGCCCGCGTGCCCGTTCGCAACGCGAAGGTCACGCGCGGGGTAAAGAAGCTGGCGGTGACTTTGCCTGGTGGAGAGAAACCCACCATCGGGACCACCTTGACCCCAGTGAAGGCGAAGAAGGCGGCCGTGACCAAGCGGCCTGCGGCGAAGTCCGAGAAAGTGGTCGAGAAGGCGGAGAGACCCGTCAAGGCTCCCGCCAAGGTACCAAAGAAGACACTCAAGACTCAGGACGCGACCAAAAAGGGCATCGCTAAGAAATTGGCCAAGGCCGCCACGAAGCCCACGAAGAAAGTGACCAAGCGCGAGGACCCGCCGGTCGTCGCGCCGGCGGTCGCCCTCAAGCGCGGACGTCAGCCGGTGAACCCCGAAGAAGACTTCGCCCTGTTTCGCAGTACCTATCGCATCGGTGCGCGCGTGCCAGGCGAGGTGACGGCTTTCACGTCGCACGGGGCCGTCATCAAGGTCGAGCTAAAGGGCGGAAAGCACGTGGAGTGCTACGCGCCGACGACCTTGCTCGGTACTCCGGCACCCGCGCGCGCGCGCGATGTCTTGAAACGAGGTGATCAGCGGACGTTTCGTCTGGTGACCGTCGATGCCGATCGACGCATCGCGGAGTTGGCGCTGCCGTGAGCGAGCTGTCACTCATTCCCAGTGACTGGTTACCGCACCGTCCGCCGTTTCTGTTTCTCGACCGACTTCTGACGCTGGAGCCGGGGGTGCGAGCCAGTGGCGAGTGGACCCTGCAGGGTGATGAGTGGTTCTTTCCCGGTCACTTTCCCGGACGTCCGACGGCGCCCGGGGTGTTGTTGCTCGAGTCCATCGCCCAGTGTGGCGCGGTGGTCGTTCTCGCCGACGAGCGCTACAGCGGTCGCCTTCCGCTCTTTGGAGGGGTTGAGCGTGCCCGTTTTCGTCGACAGGTCGTCCCCGGCGATACCGTGACCGTCGAGTGCGAGATGACCAAGCTCTCTTCGCGTGGCGGAAAGGGCGCGGGGCGCGCGCTTGTCGGCGGCGAGCTCGCGGCGGCGACCGAGATTTTTTTCGTTCTGGCGGACGGGTAAACGACTATCCGAAGCGCTTGGGCAGCACCGCTTCGATGAACGTTGGCCCCGGAGTCGCGTAGGAGCGTTCAAGGGCTGAGACCAGCTCTTCCGCGCTGGTTACCCGCACGCTGGGCACGCCTTGTGCCGAGGCCAGCGCGGCCAGGTCCAGGGTTGGATTGTCGATCTCGAGCATGCGCGCACTCGCTTCACCGTCCGCGCGGGCACCAACTCGCGACAGCTCGAAGTTGAGGATGGCGTAGCTGCGATTCGACAAGCCCACTACCGTGATGTCAAGGCCCTCGCGCGCCATGGTCCACAGCGCCTGCAAGGTGTACATCATTGAGCCATCGGACTCGAGGGCGAGCACGCGACCATTCGAGGCGACGGCGGCCCCGACCGCGACGGGCAGTCCGTATCCAATGGCCCCGCCGGTCAAGGTCATCCAGCGATGCGTCGGGGCAAAGCGCAGCGCGCCAGCGAGGTGCACCCCACTGGTGTTGGACTCATCGGAGATGATGGCCCCTTCGGGCAGCGTGGCGGCGATCGCGGCCGCGAAGGTCTGGGACGTGAGCTCCCCGCTTGGAGCAGGCGGCACCTCGCCGCGCCTGAGCTCTACGACGGGGGCGGACAGCGCGTCCACCAAAGCCTCGAGGGCTGCCCCCACGTCGCCGCCGGGGGCCACCAAGTCGATGATCTCCGCGGCGTCGGGAACGAGCCGACTCGGGACGTTGGGGTAAGCGAAAAATCCCGCCGGCTCGCGTGCGCCGATCAAGATGACCGTTTCCACGTCCTTCAGTTGGTCGAGGGCGAACTCGCTCAGGTAGTTGAGGCGCTCGGGCTCGGGAATGCCGGCCCCGCGCTCCACGATGGTGGGGAACGTCTCCATGACCACTCGAGAGGACGTGGCCTCTGCCACTCGGTGGGCCAGGGTGAGGTGCTCTCGAGTGAGGGACCCTCCGAGCAGGAGAACGGTCCTTCGCGATCGCAACACGCGCACCGAGAGGGCCAGTTCTTCTTGGTCGACGTGTGGCGGGGCCGGAGCCTGGGCTCGTGGCCACGAGTGGGGCGCCTCCGCGTCCTTCCAGCTCACATCGGCCGGGACCACGAGCGTGGCCACCCGTCCGGGCGGTCCGTAGCTGGCGGCCACCGCGTCCGCCACGTCCTGGGCCAACTGGTCGCTGCGCGTGCTTCGTCGATACCACCCCTCGAGCGCGGTCGCCAGCGACTCAATGTTGCTTTGTAAGGGTGCGTCGTAGATTGCGTGGAAGGTGGCGTGGTCGCCGACGATATTGACGAGCGGTACGTGTCCCCGTCGAGCGTTATGAAGATTGGCCCAGCCGTTGGCGAGACCGGGTCCCAGATGCAGAAGCGTCGCGGCCGGCCGAGCGCTCACTCGCGCGTAGCCGTCAGCGGCGCCCGTCGCGACCCCCTCAAAAAGACAGAGGATCGCGCGCATCTCGGGTGAATCATCGAGGGCCGCCACGAAGTGCATCTCGGACGTTCCGGGATTGGCGAAGCAGACGTTGACGTTGTTGGTAGCGAGGGTCGCGAGCAAGGCGCGGGCGCCGTTCATGGTCGTACTCGTGCGGGGGAGATGTACGTCACTCGTGCGAACTATACCTGCGCTCACACCGTCACTTCGTCGAGCGCGCACCCTCTTCGATCTTCGCCAAACTCTCGGTGAGTGATGCCTTGATGGCGTCCAACCGAGCCTTCCTGGCGTCGCCGGTGAGAGGCGCGTTGCGTCGCTCGATCTCATAGACCACTTGCTCAATAGGCGCCAGAAACCGCGAGGGCGAGCGGTCGGGGTAGCGCGGATCGTTGCGCCCCCGACTCCAGGTGATGAGAAGCGACTGCTCCGCGCGACTGAGGGCGACGTAGGCGAGACGCTGCTCTTCTGCGAGTTGTTCGGGCGAGGTGGCGTTGTAGTTGGGCAGCTGACCTTCGGCCCAGCCGATCGCCGCGACGTGTTGGAACTCCAGGCCCTTCGCTCGGTGGATGGTTGACAGCGCCACCGCGTCACGGTCGGGCTCTTCCAGCCGACGGCCGGTGGGCTCGGGCGCCATGAGATCCGAGGCGGGAGAGTGCTCGGGCCCCCGCCGCTCATTGGGGACGTTCGCCGCCTCAAGGTAGCTGGCGACGAGTTCCAACTGCGCGTTCGTGCGGGCCAGCACCGCCATCGCGTACCAGGGGCTGCCCGGTTGGTGCTTGGCGGCGAGCCAGGTGGCCACGTGCTCGGCCTCTTCTTCGTCGGTGTCGTAACTGCGGATCAGGGGTACCTCACCTTCGTCCTTGGCGGGCTCAATCCCGCGGGCGCCGGGCTCTAGCAAGGTGTTCGCGACGGCGATGATGTTCGCGGTGGAACGGTGATTTCGCGTCAGGTCGAGCACCACCGTGTCGGGCCAGGTCGAAAGGATCTCATTGATCAAAGTTGGGGTCGCTCCGTTGAAGCCGTAGATCGACTGATTGGGGTCGCCCACGCAAAACAGGTCGGGGTCGTCGCCGGCCATCTGGCGAAGCAGCATGAACTGCAGAGGGTTCATGTCTTGGGTCTCGTCTACGTACAGTGAGCGGTTGCGGTAGCGAAACGAGGCCAGCACGTCTGGCTCGTCGCGTAGGAGTGAGATCGCCTCACTCAAGAGGAGATCGAAGTCCAAAAGTCCGCGACTTCGACAGAGCCCGACGTAGCGGTCCAGCACTTCAGCCATCTGCGCGGGCGGAAGGGGCGCGTCACGGCGAAGACGGCGTGCGTGCTTTGCGTAGGTCGTACCGTTGTAACCCTGACTTAACGCCCAACCGATCTCCTGCTCGAGTCGGGGAAGCTGCCAGTCCTCGAGCTTCAGCTCAGCGCTGTCGCGCAGCTGCGCGGCCAACGCACTGACCACCTTGCGGCGGTTCGGTTCGAGCGTGAGGGGCCGCAAGTGATGATCTTCGCGATACTGCGTGACGATATTGAGGGCCGCGCGGTGAAACGTGCCGGCCCGCACATCGCGTACTCCAGCGCGAAAGAGACGCTTGCGAAGTTCGTCTCCCGCCTTTCGGGTGAAGGTCATGGCCAGTATCTGGTCGGGCGCGACCTCCTGGTCGGCGACGCGTCGTTGTATCCGAAGGGTCAAGACGTGCGTCTTACCGGACCCGGCGGTTGCTCGAACGAGGTGGCGCCGAGCGGGCGACATGACGGCCTCGCGTTGCTCGGGGGTGAGCCCGATCAACAGGTCATGTGAAAAGTTCGCCTCGTCCATAGTCCCTACGACGCTATCGGGAGCCCGTGACGTGGTTCGGGCTCCCGGTTGGCCCTCACTAACCTCTATATGTGCTTCGTAGTTACGGTGATTCGCGTATTTTTGGGGAGGCGTACGGCACCGGAGCGGTCCGGGTGGTCTGGCTTCACGGTTGGGCGCGACAGTCTCACGACTTTGCTCGGGCGGCTCAGTTGCTCGCCGATCACGGTATCGCCTCGGTCGCCCTCGACCTGCCAGGCTTTGGCTCATCTCCCGCCCCGCACCGCGCGGGAGGAGCACGACACTACGCCGATCTCCTCACGCCCACGTTGCGCGAGATTGCCGAGGGCCCCCTGGTCCTCGTCGGGCACTCTTTCGGGGGTCGTATCGCCGTCGTGGTGGCGAGCCGGCACCCCGATTTGGTGGGCGAACTGGTTCTCACGGGAGTACCTCAACTCGTGCGTCTCGGCGTCCCGGCGCGAGCCCCTCTGGCCTATCGAGCAATACGTTGGCTCGCTCGACGCCATCTGATCCCTGACTCACGACTCGAGGCCGCGCGCCAGAAATACGGATCGAGCGATTATCGCCACGCCCAGGGGGTCATGCGGGACGTCCTGGTCGCCACCGTCCAAGAAACCTATGAGCCAGAACTCATGACTCTCAGCGTGCCGATTGCCTTCGTCTGGGGTGAGGGGGATCGCGAGGTGCCCGTGGAGATCGCGCGACGGGCGGCCGCTCTCGTGGGGGGTCCGACCACCGTGGAGGTCGTCACCGGCGTTGGGCACTTGTTGCCCCTCGAGGCTCCCGACGCCCTGGTCCGCGCGGCCGAGAAGGCCCTTCGACCGTGAAGATTTTTCTCGCGATCGCGCTGAGCGCTTTGCTGATCGTGGCCTACTGCGCCCAGATGGCGCGATGGCTGCGGGTGTTGCAACGTGAACACTATGACCCGACGTCACTTCTGCGATTCCTCGCGCGCTGGTCGTCTCCGCAGCGTCCGAGCGCCAAGGCGAACCAGGGTGCGAAGCCCCGACGTCCCTTCACCCTCAGTCATCTTCTTATCTTCGCCATGATCGTCACCGTTGCCTTTCGTTTGTGGGATCTGCTCGTCGTCGTGGTCGCGGTGTACGGGGTCTTCTGCCCGGTCGGACTTTCTCTTCGTGGGCGTACCAGCAAGCTGGAGTGGACGCGCCGTCTACGCAGGACAGCCCTCGTGGCCACCTCCGTCTCGGTGGTGATTGCCGGACTCGCCGCGCTCGCGCCCCACCCGTACCTGGGGGCCGTGGTGATGGTACTCGCGGTGAACCCAGTGTTGGACCTCGTGACCCGAGCCCTTCGACCCCTGGAAGATCGTCACGCGCAGCGCTTCGTCGACCAAGCGGTACGTCGTCTCGGGGCCGTGGGTCCACGAATCGTCGCGATCACCGGGTCCTATGGCAAGACCTCCACCAAGAACTATCTGAGCACCCTGGTCGGGCCCAACATGGGCGTCGTGGCCTCGCCACGCAGCTTCAACAATCGCGCGGGGCTATCGCGGGCCATCAACGAGAATCTGGCCGACGGCACGAGGATCTTCATCGCCGAGATGGGCACCTACGGCCCCGGGGAGATTCGCGAGCTCACGTCGTGGTGTCCGCCCGAGATTGCCGTCGTGACCGCGATTGGGCCGGTGCACTTAGAGCGCATGAAGAACCTCGAAGTCATCGAAGCCGCGAAGCGTGAAATCACCGAACGAGCGTCCACGGTGGTGTTGAACCTCGATGACGCGCGTCTGGGATCGTGGGTGGGCGACCTTCGCGCGCGGGGAAAGCGGGTCATCACCGCGGGCTCCAAGATGGTTGACGCCGACGTGCGGGTGGCGAGCGCCGCCCATCGATGGACGGTCACCATCGGCGGCGCCACGATCGCTGAACTCGATGAGATCGTTGGTGTCCAGCCCACCAACGTGGCCTGCGCCTTGGCGGTGGCGCGCGAGCTCGGCATCGATGGACCGTCTCTCGCCGCTCGCCTGGCTGAGATCCAGCCCGCGGCGAACCGATTGAACGTCGTGACGTCACCGGCGGGCATCGTGGTGGTGGACGACACGTTCAACGCGAATCCCGCGAGCGCGATCGCGGCCCTCAACACGCTCGCCGCACTCCCGGTCACCGGTCGACGGGTTGTCATCACCCCCGGGCTGGTGGAGCTGGGCAGGGATCAGTACGGAGAGAATCTACGCTTGGCGCAGTTGGTCGACGCCGTGCCCGCTGAGCTGGTGGCGATTGGCAGAACCAACATCGTCGCCCTGTCGGCTGGTTACTCGCACCGTCCGCAACGTTTTGACACCCGAGACGATGCGGTCAAGTGGATTCGCAACACCTTGGTGCCCGGCGACGGCGTCTTGTTCTTGAACGACCTGCCCGACCACTACCCTTGATGTCTTGATGAGTCCTGGCGAGGTAGTGGGTGACTAGCGGCGTTCTCTTTGGGGGTCCTACTCCCGAACACGACATCTCAATTCTGACCGGGCTGCAGGCGCTGCGTGAACTTGCCCGCAGTGAACCGAGCGTCGTGGGTATCTACTGGACGAAGTCGGGCTCGTTCTACTCGGTGCGCGGCGACGTCGAGGCTGAAGCGTTCCTCGACGGCGTCCCGCGCGGGTCCAGTGAGATCACGCTGCGCCTGGGCGACGACGGGGGCTTTTACGCCAAGCGTCGTCTGGATATCGATGTCGTGCTACTCGCCACCCACGGGGGGCCCGGCGAAGATGGCACCTTGCAGGGCGCCCTCGATCTTGCGGGACTCGCCTACTCGGGACCGAGCGTCGCCGGCGCGGCCCTGGGGATGGACAAATGGGCGTTCTCTTCGGTCATCGCTCAGGCGGGCGTGCCCACCCTTCCCCGTGAGCTGATGAACGAGGACACATCGTCGGTGCCCTTTGAAGGCCCTTATATCTTGAAGCCGCGCTTTGGTGGCTCCTCGATCGGCATTGACGTGGTGGCCGACTGGGCGACGGCGCGGGCTCGCTTGACGGCGAACCCGCACTTCGCGAACGGGTGCGTCGTTGAGCCCTATCGCGAAGATCTTTCTGACGTGCAGATTGCGGTTCGTACCTATCCCACCTTGGAGCTCTCGGCGATCGAACGACCCATACGAACTCCCAACGCCGAGATTCTCAACTATCGCGACAAATACGTGGGTGGCGAAGGAATGGTCGCCGCCCCGCGGGAACTTCCGGCGGTCCTTCCAAAAGACCAGGGCGAAGAAGTGCTCCGTCTCGCCCGGGCGGTCGCCGAGCTGGCCCTAGTACGGGGGGTGGCGCGCCTGGACTTTCTGGCCAACGACCGCGAACTCTACGTCAACGAGGTCAACACCATCCCCGGCTCCCTGGCCAAGTACCTCTTCGTTGATCCGCCACTATCCTTCGGCGCGCTATTGAAAGACTTGTTGGCTGAGGCCCGAGAGCGACCAGCTCATCGCTACAGTGCCACGGGCGCCGACGGGTTGGTGCTGCGAAGGGCCGGTTCCATCGCCTCCAAACTCGCGTAGTCGCGGAACCCGCGAGAGGGCCTCGCGGAGGGCGTCGCTGTAGGGGTCGATGAGCAGTCCCTGTTGGAGCGACCAAAAAGCCAGCTCGAAGTGGCCCCGCTGTAGTGATATGTGGTGCAGAGCCAGTGCCGCCCACTCTCCGTCGCGGGCGAGACGAGCGGCGTGCCCTTCGGCCAGGAACCACTCAAATCCACGCAGGGTACTGGCGAGCGGTTCGCCTTGAATGAGCAACAGCGCTTCGTGGGCGAGGGACGCGGCGTCGGCGACCGGAAGTTGACGAGCTCGCGCCACGAGAGTGGAGAAGATCTCCACGTCGCTCGAGAGCCCGTGCGTGGTGTAGAGGCCAGAGGAGGTAACGGGGTGGAGTCGAGGTCCGTTCGCATCGACACCAAGACTTCGTCGCACCGCGCTGGCCGTGTTCGCGAGGGTCCGGGTAGACGCCTCGACGTCAGCGTGCACCAGCACGCGGGTGCGAAGTCGCTCGCCGGTGACCGGTTCGTGGCGATGGAGGGCGAGGTAGGCGACCATCTCCACGCATCGCCGGCGAAGGGTCGGCGTGAAAGGCTCGACCGTACCGACGACGCTCGGATCGGCGCGCAAGAGCTCGACGCGGAGGTCGCTGACGCGTGGGGCCTCCACGTCTGCGCGAACTGGCACGCGAACCTGGTGCTCCAGGTAGGGGGTGAGTGTGATGGCGCAGGCGTTCAGTTCGTCGTCGAGTTCATTGGGTGGTCCCAGATAGAGCACCACGCTGTCGCGAAGCGCCCTCGTCGCGAGGGCCCGCAGCAGCTCGGGTTCGTTTCGCGCGAAGGTCACGGTGCCCTCGTGCAGCGCGACCACCTCGCGCTGAATATCGTCAGCGTTCCAGGCGGCCCGAATGGGCAATCGCCCACCCTCGCGCGCGAACCCCACCAGTGACCCCGTGGCGCTCGGGCCAAGGGAGCAGGCAACCGTCGCCGAGCGCGGTGTGGCGATCGCCGTTGGTTCGGAAGTGTCGGCGATATCCAGAACTCCGTCACTGGCGTCGCCAATGAGTGCGACGAGATGACCGATCAACTCAGGGTTGAGAGAGCGGAGCACGTCGATCGATTCCTCAACGTCAAAGAGTTCATCCCCCTCGGGCTGTCGCAAGAGGTCACTGCGGCGTTTGGCCATGAGTGCGAGTGGTAAGGGAGAGAGGCCGACCAGGGGGGTGGGCAGACGATGTGGAGCGCCCTGCAACGGGGACTGGTGGGTGATCGACAAGGTCGCGGGCTCGTGTGTGGCGACGTGTGTTGGTAGAGCGAGCGCCAGCATCGCCACGACCAAGCCTGCGAGCCAGGCACTTCCGCCCGAGTTCACGCGTCGCCCCTGGCGAAGCCGCCACACGTTTCGAAGGACTTGGCAGAGAAAGCCCAGCCAGAACAGCGCGAGCACGGCCAGCAACGCACGAAGGAGCGGACCACTGTCTTCGCCGGACGTGCGTTGCCACTTAGTGAGCACCACGTAGGGGAGCAGCGCGAAGTAGAGCACGAGAGCCGTGCCGTGGACGCGCGCGCCAAGCGGCCGGCTTAGTTGAGGGGCGTTAGTTCCCACGTCACGAACTGACTCGGCGCCGCGGCCTTGATCGTCACCTGACACGCCGTATGGGCGGCGATCACGAACTGTTGGTCCACCGAGATCGTCGTCCCCGCGCAGGTGAGGGTGACGGACGCCGGGGCGCTCGAGGCGACCGCCCAGTTTCCCGGGCCCCGCAGCGGGACGTCGGCCACGTCGAACGTGGGGCTGAGCTGTCCGCTGACGACGCCGTTCGAGGCGTTCGCGGCGGACGCGTTCACGTTCGACTTGCCGTTCCAATCGGTCGCGACGGAGGAGCTCTTGGCGCGACGGGCGATCGTCGTGGGTACGCTCACGATCGGCGCCTTCTCCGGAATCGTCCGGTGCACTGTCCTGCGCACTATCGCGCGCCGCGGTGCCGTCGTGGTCCGAACCGCGATCGTCGTCGAAGGTATTCCTGGAGCGCTGATCGCGGGAGTGCTCGGAGTCGTCACTGACCGAGTGTCGAGGTGGCGCGCTGGCGTCGAACTCGACGAGGCGGTCCAGGTGAAAACGAGGACCAAGAGAAGAACGGGGCTCGACCACACCACCCAGTGCGTGCTCTTGAGGGCGTGCGGCAGTCTCATATTGGTCCTTTGAGGGTAACGGCAGACGGGACGAGAATTCCTCGATCATTCACAACCTTTGATAATCACTAGAGCAAATAACGAACAGCGAAATGTTGAAGTTCAGACTGCAAAGCGACGGGAGCGCTGTGGTCGTCGGCCGCGAGTTCTCGAAGTGATCGTCCCTCAAAGACCCTCGCGAAAGTGAGACGTACGAGGCGGTCGTGGTCGGCGCGAAGACTTTCGAGCCGAGTCAAAAGAGGCGATGCCTCGTCGGCCGCGCGGTCTTCGAGTTCGAAGTTGGCCACGTTGTGCCGGGCATCCTTTTCCTTCAGCATCCATCTCCGTACGCGCCCGCGCAACGCCGACACGAGATCTGGGGCAGCGTAGGCGCGGGACTGACCAGCCCAGTCCACGAGCAACTCACTCAAAAGAGAGATGGCCATCGCGAGGGTCTCGCTCGGCTCGTCGACGATTCCTTCGCCAAATCGCAACTGTCGACAGACGCTGACCACACCCGGTAGGAGAGTCTGCAGCAGCGCTCGATGGATATCGGGGTCGCTCGCCTCCTCTAGCAACGACCGAACAATTTGTGCACGCTCCACCACGTTGCGGCCGCTACGTGATTCGCAGAGACGCACGACGTCGCATAGGTCACGTTGATCGCCCAGTCTCAAGTGCGGGTGGCGCTCGTCGAGGCGTCGCACCGCCTCGCGGGCGCTGGGACGTCGTCCAATCCAGCGCCACTCGTGTCGAAGTTCGTTTAACAAGTCAAGTTTGGTCGTCATGGGGCCCAGTAGAGGGCCCCTCGCGCACCGGGCGAGTCCTACGCGAGCGATAGCGACGACGACATTTTTCACACCCCTAGGATCGACAACACCGCGCACTCAGCAACGCACATACCCCCGGCGTAAGGTGGATGCATGGATATCGAAACCTTCTATGAGCAAAATGAGGCTCGACGGGAAAGCGCAGAGTTCGAGTTCGGCAACGAGTGGACCGATAAGAAGGACAACGAGTACGAGCTTTCCTGGGTGGAAGCGACCGGCGAGTTGTATCTGATGGTCGAGCCCGATGCCGAAGTCACCGAGGACCTTTTCGGCGACTTTTATGTGTCAGAGGAGCCGGTGAACGATCTGACGGTGGTCATCATCGCCAAAGTCGCCTCGCACGCTGCGTTAGAGGACGTGCTCCAGGGTTGGGAGGGGGCCATGTTGGAGGACAACTCCCTCGCCTGGTTGAGAGAGCGGTTCCCCGAGAAGACCTAGATGTACGGTGACTGAGAATCGGCAATGCGACAGAGCCGGGTCAACGCCGCCGTGAGATCGGGGATCGGCACGCGCTCCGCCTCGTTGATCGTTGTCATGAGCGGGTTCCAGCTTCCGTCGATCGAGGTGGCGGCCGCCGCAGATGGCGTGGCCTTCAACAGCTCGCTGATCGCGTTGCTTTCAAGGCTGCTCCGGCGGGCCGGGGTGAGACCGGGTTGTTGGCTTTGGGTCTCAATAGCGAGTGCACGTTTGACGTAGACGCAACTGTGTCGCACCTCTGAAGTGGCGCTCGCGGTCCCGCACGAGGCGAGCAAGACGCCCGCGGCCGTGAGTGCTGCCAATGATCCCGCCAGTCGAACTAGCCGAGCCACGAGTCCGCGGATTGCAACAAAAAGTCGCTCACACTGCGTCCGCGCTCAAAGATGTCGCACAAGGGATCTTCGCCTTTGGCCACTTGGCTCAGCGAGATTGCTCGCCGAGCGACAATGGAGATTCGTCGTTCGCTGCCTTCAGTGGGTGAGGCGAATACGTCAGTCGCGGTGACTTCGAGCGGCATCTCGAGGCCGCCGATCGGAGCCAGGTCTATCGCCAGGCGAAGGAGGTCGGGACCGTGGGGCATCGGCGGCAGACTCCACGTGAGCACGAGAGGGAAGTGAAACTCGTCGGGCGGATCGACCTCATCGGGCAGGCCCAGGACTGCGTCTTCGAAGGCCAACAGGGTTCTCGGATCCACGTCCAGCTCAATGTGCAGGTCGACCGGTCCACCGCATCCGTCCTCAGGGTGAAGGTCAACTTCCCACGCTTGACGGAGCGAGTAGGTCTCCACGAAGTGACGTTCGTCATGAACGTGAAAGCCGTGA
This sequence comes from uncultured Acidimicrobiaceae bacterium, assembly GCA_963756325.1. Taxonomy (GTDB): domain Bacteria; phylum Actinomycetota; class Acidimicrobiia; order Acidimicrobiales; family RAAP-2; genus RAAP-2. The sequence goes on along the minus strand of CAVWNE010000012.1, from coordinate 353,321 downwards.
GTCACCGCGTGATCTTTGAGATCGGCAACGAATCCTGCAACGTCGATGGCGGCCATTACCACTCAGGTTAGCCGCGAACCCTACTAGCGTTACCACGTGAACACTTCACTTTTCGATCCTCTGCGAGAGTGTGCACAGGCGATTGCATCGGTTGTTTCCTCGGGAGAACATGACGGTTATTCTGGCCTCCGTTCCACGCAGTATCACCTCGATATAGCGGCCGATGACGTGGCGTTACGTGTGTTGCACGGAGCGGGATTTCGTGTGGTGAGCGAAGAGTCCGGAGTCACGGGAGAAGGCGAGTACACCGTCGTTCTTGATCCGATTGATGGATCGACGAACTGTGATCACGGCATCCCCTTCTACGCCACCAGTCTCGCGGTACTGCGAAGTGACGAACTAGTGGCGTCGCTCGTCGTGAACCAAGCGACGGGTGCGACGTACGAATCCGAAAAGGGGGCTGGGGCGTACCGTGATGGTGAGAAGATAGCGCCGAGCGGCCAGGTCGATGCAGCCAAATCCATCGTGAGCTTCTCGGGGCTACCGTCTCGTCACCTCGGCTGGGCGCAGTATCGGTCGCTGGGTGCGGCAAGCCTCGAAATCTGTCTTGTCGCTGACGGTTCCCTGGACATGTTCAGCGTGGCCGCTCGTTCGGGACTTCACCCCTGGGACTACCTGGGCGGCCTGCTCATGCTTGAAGAAGCCGGCGGGGTGGCGGGGGAGTACGACAACAAATCGCTCGTGACAGATCAACGTGTTCGTCGACGTCCCTTGTTCGCCGCGACACCGGAACTTCTTACGTTTCTCCAGGATGCCGCACCTTTCTAAGTCTCACGGCAGGCGACATTAGGCTGGACTCCTTCGGGCGCTTAGCTCAGTTGGTTAGAGCAGCTGATTTACACTCAGCAGGTCGGGGGTTCGAGTCCCTCAGCGCCCACTTCGAAGCAGAATATGAACCGGGTCTGATGACACAGGCCGCTGGTACGATCTGAATTATGAAGTTCACTGTCGCTATAACCCACGAAGCACATTGGTATGTCGCCAGGTGCCTTGACGTCGACGTCGTGAGTCAAGGCGAGACTGCCGATGAAGCTCTCGAGAATCTTGAAGAAGCACTGGGCTTGTACTTTGAAGGTGAGGACCTCCCTGAATCGGTGGAGCCACCGATCATCACCACCGTATTGATTCCTGCGTGAGTCCCGCGCTGCCGGTTGTGTCTGGCCAAGAGACTGTCACCGCGCTTGAGAAGATTGGCTTCACACAAGTTGGTCAGAAGGGTAGTCACGTGAAGCTTCGGGACCAAGGAGGCAGAACCGTGATTGTTCCGATTCACCGGGAACTCGCCCGAGGAACGCTATCGGCGATTATTCGACAGTCCGGCGTTACCGTGAGCGAATTCATTGATTTGCTGTAGGCGAGAACTGCGCGTCACGGTTACTTGGCTTTCAAGCGTGTTCGGTGATTGAGCGGTTCTTATTGTGTCCCTCAAGGTCCACAAAATCTGCCTATCCGAACCGTACGGCGATCAGATAGCCACAACTCGGATCAACTCTTCGAGTCCATTAAAGTCGGTCGGGTTTCGTGTATAGAGCGTCAAGTCGTTGGCGTGCGCGATAGCCGCGATAAGAAGGTTGGCCGTCCGAGAACGGTGCGTACGACCGGTACTGGCAACGGCTGCCACGACCTGTCCAAAGCTTCGAGCGGCGCCCGCGTCGAAGGGGATGGGTTCGAAGGTAGCTTCAACTTGCTGAAGACGTGTTTGGCGTTTTGATTGCTCAGTGATCGTCGAAGCAAGAATTGGTCCAGCGGCCAATTCAGCAAGTGAAATCGCGCTTACCGAAATTTCTTCCGGTAGAACGCGTTGAACTGTGGGGTTATCCCAGTCAATGATCACTGAAGTGTCGAGTAGACCCGCAGCCATTTAGAACTTCTGATCAATGAAGTTGTCAAGATCGGTACGGAATCGTTTCGCGTCGATTCTTGGCCCGGTATCTACGAAACTGAAGATGGCGGATTTTGGAACCACGGATCGTAGCGGAGAAGAGAGTGGCCGTAATTCGGCCACGGGAATCCCGTTACGAGTCACGACGAAACTTTCACCCGCGACGACCTCGTCGATCACCTTGGCGTTCTCGTTGCGGAGTTCTCGTTGGGCAATCGTCCTAGTCATGAGTTAAGTGTAGCAGACTGAGCTACAGAATGCTACGGATTCGGTTAATGCTGCTATCCAACTCTTGCGATGTTGATCATGTCTAAAGACTCCCACCGAATGATGAGGAGCCTGTAATCCTGCGCCACTACTGGAATGGAGCTTGTACCGGAAGGGAGAGGTCCGGTTTTTATTGTGTCACCCAAGGTCCACTCGAGGGCACGGTAGTTGCACGGTAGTTGCCGAACGCGATTCATCGTTTCGAAACGCCCTGAATGTCAGATCTCCATCCCGCGATCGTCTCGGTCCTTCTGGCGCGAGCGTTCGAGGACCTGGCGGAGTATTGGGAGAACCGCGCGATCTTTTTCGCGACCGGCTGCTTCTTTGGAACGAATGACGTCGGCCAGCGCCGCGACCGTGATTGTCACGCTGTCGGTTATCTGCTCATGAGTGGCTGATCGTTTCAAGTCGTCGTAACCTCGCGTGCCGTCAGGAAGTAGGGCGATGTCCAAATAACCATGCTTGGTCACGAAGGTCCACGTCGTTCCTTGTCCAAATGTTCGTTCATCGAGCAGTATGGCTAGCGGTTCTTCCACGTCTGGAACTCGAAGCTTGGCGTCGAGTTCTCTCAGAGCAGCCGCAAGCCTGGTGAAGTTCTCTCGGGTGCGTGCGGGGGTGACATCGACATCACGAGTGACGTAGGGAGATCCGCGCAGTTCGGCAGCAAGTCCGCCGATGACAACGTATAGAACTCTGTGACGTTCAAGCACTTCGAGGATCTCATCTGGGCGATAGGGAACCATTTCAGCCATGGTGGCTCGTTGTCCGCTGCGCACGGCGATCCTGGAATCGGATGCGCGCCATGAGATCGGCGAAACGCTCGGCCGGTGTCATTCGAAGGTTCTGGTCGATGATCGTCACGTTCGAGTCGTCGAATTTGGACATGAAGAACGTGAGGTCCAAACCACACGCGCGCACCACCTCGCGTACAGTCTCGAGACTGGGCGACACATCGTCTCGTTCCCAGCGGGCAATCACCGACTGAGATTTGTCGAGTCGTGCGCCCAATTCGCTTTGGGTCAGACCAGCCCGCAATCGAGCCTCTTTGATCAGGTCTCCACTCACCATGCGATAATTATAGTACAAATATGTACTAACGGGAATTTGGCGCGCGACTGTCATGTAAGACCCACGGTCGCCCCTCGGACCTTCTAGTCAACATTGCTTCCGTCTTCGTGCCCCGAGCGTTCAGTTGCAGCGCTCCTGGGTAGGTTGGGTATCGGTACGGGGCTTGCTTCTCCAGATGGCCCTCTTTAATGAGTAGCCATTTGTTTGAGTCCCCGCAGGGCCACTAAATGTTGTCAAAATTTCAGCGTTATTGAAAACGGAGTTCGACCTCTTACATCCATAAGCTCAGACGCGAATTACGGGCAATTCCACCAGCCTGATGTAGTCGTCATCTTGAGTGACGATCGGCACGTCCAGCGCCATCGCGGTCGCGGCAATCCACGAGTCATTGACCGGCATGCGCTGACCTGAGTCGCGCAGCAATACCCGTAGTCGCGCCCACTGGGCGGCGACGTCGTCATCAACGGAAACGGGATCGAGCATCATGGCCGCGGTCAGAGTGGTCAAACGCTGGTCGCGAATCTTGACGTCGTTAGTCGCGAGCACGCCCGCTCGCAGTTCGCCGATCGTGATGATCGAAACTGCCAGTTCGTCTGGGAAAAGTGACTCTTGAAGCGGTCGATCAGATTCGCGTGCAATGAACACTGACGTATCGGCAAGCCCTCGCGTCACAATGGGAGGTCGTCGGTCATGTCCGGCGCCAGAACACGCAGTTCCGCTCGCAATCCTGAATCAGCTTGGCGCCGAGTCAAGCGTCGAGCAAAGTCGGCTCCGCTTATCCAACGAGGGCGCAGATTCAAAGATCGCAACGCTGCGACCGGCTGACCATCCACCGTAATTACGACGTCCTCGCCGCCCGCAACCCTTTGAAGGAGTCCACGAGTGTTGTTGCGTAGTTCGCGTGATGCAATTTCAGACATGCCACGAGTGTAGCACACATGCGACAGTGACTCTCGAGCACGCTCGGACATAGGTTCTCACCGGGCGGAGGCGATGGTGGACGATGTATCTCTCCTCGAGGAGCTCAAGTAAGCGCCGTTTGAGATGTAGATCGGGCGCGCGGAGGCTGAGCTATACCAATCGGGCCAAGTGTCCTACCTGATGAAAAGGGTTTAAGGGAGCTCGAACACAGTCGCCTTACCTCCACTGGCGAACAGGCCGTGAAGTTGGTCAAAGCAACTACTCGGTGCAGACGGTAGCCAGCTTCGCCAGGCTGGCCGCCATGGAATCCAGCACCGAATTGTTTCCGTTGATCCACGCTCCGCCATCGCGCAGGAGATCCTGCGACACGGCGCCATAATCAAAGACTTCGGTGACGACGGTGGCGTCTTTCCCGTCTGGCGTGAGGACGTAGCCCCAACGGTATCCCGCAGGAATTCCAACTTTGGATGGATCATTCCCCTCAGTCCGAGAAGCGTCTCCGGGAGCCGGTTCCCAAAATATTCGCCGATCCGGTTCGAACTCCACCACATGGTTGATCATGAGGTAGTCGTCTCCCAGCCGATGCATTTTCATGGTGAAGGTGTCGCCGACGTTCGTTATCGGGCGGTCGAGGATGACTCCGCGGAGCATGTCAGAACCGTCGAAGTCCGGGTGACGTTGCGGATTCGCCAGGATCTTAAAGATAGAGGTTGGCGGTGCATCGATAGTGCGTGACACTTCGATTCGCTTGTTATCCATTGCCGTGTCTCCAACCGATATTCCCGCCTCTTGTGACGTTAGCGACTCATACTGAGAGAACGGGAGCGAGACGCGCGCGAGCAGCTCCTGGAAGAATCTACGGAGGTTCACGGGACTATCTTCAGGTCTTGGCGTTAGTCGCGTGTTCATGTTGTGGAAAGACCGGTGAATCTACGGTGCAGCTTCGCTCTCACCGCGAGATACAAATCCCATCAAGTGAACGCGCACGGCGGAGGCTGGCAGGTGGGCGGATTTGAGCCAATATTCGAAGAGAGCGACGTCGCGCGAGCAACGGATCACTACGCCAAGATGGGCTTCGAGATCCGTTTTCACGATGACACGTACGCGTTCGCACATCGCGACCGGGACCTGACGATTCATCTCACCAAACACGATGGTAACGGGAACCCAGCTCGGGTTCGCTGTTTATCCACGGTGAGGACGTTGACGAAGTTGCCCATGAGTGGCGTACGGCTGGATTGGATGTGATCGGCCCGATGGACGAGGAGTGTGGGAAGCGCGAAGGATCTCACACTGACCCTGATGGGAATGAGATCCGATTCGGCTCACCCCTTCGCTAACGCAAGAGCGAAAATACAGCGAACCTGGAACTCATCCCGCGGGTCGTATCGTGGGATGTTTGACCTCCGCACCATGAGCCGACGCAAAGGACACTGAGTGGACAAGAGTACGCAGCGATCGGCCGCTTTCGGTTCGCTTCGCGTACGCGACTTTGCGTTGCTGTGGAGTGGACAGACAGTGTCTTCGCTCGGTGACGGTATCTTCACCGTCGCCCTCGCCATCGTAACCCTCGAAGTCGATAGAAGGCCATCAGGAATTTCCTACGTCTTCGCCGCTAGAGCCGTACCCTCGGTCGTCTTGGCCCTTGTCGGCGGCGTGGTGGCCGATCGCATCTCACGTCGCCTGGTCATGTTGAGTTCTGACATTGTGCGCGCGATAACCGTGGGACTCATCGCGTTCCTTCTCGCGCGCGGCGAGCTGCGCCTCTGGGAACTCATTGTCATGGCCGCCGTCTTTGGTGGGGCCGACAGTTTCTTCGGCCCTGCGTCCAGTGCCTTCATGCCCGAGCTGCTGGAGGAGGACCTCCTGGTGTCGGGCAACGCCCTCGGTCAGATGAGTTACCAACTCACAACCGGCCTTATCGGACCGGCCGTCGGTGGCGTTGTCGTCGCGGCCATTGGAAAAGCCTGGTCCTTCGGGTTTGACGCCCTGACGTTCTGCGCGTCGGTGGCGACGCTGTTGATGATGCACACTCGCCCCGAGAAACGAGAGCACCACCAGAGTCCGATTCAGGATGCGCGCGAAGGTCTCCGGTACGTGGTGACCCGCCGCTGGCTGTTCTATGCACTCTGGGCCGCCTGTCTCGCCAACTTCTTTGGGATGACCCCACTCAGCGTTCTCCTGCCGCTCTTCGTGCGAGAGACCCTGCACGCCAGTGCACTCGATCTGGGCATGGTCTTCGCTTCCGGCGGCGCGGCGGGCATCTTCGCTTCCTACATCGTCGCCCGGCTGGGCAAACCGCGGCACATCGTGACGGCGACTTGGCTCGCGTACGCAGCCAGCGGCGTCGCGATAGCGTCGATCGCTCTCGCCCAGAACGTCGCTCTCTGTTGCGTCTGCGTGGCGCTGGAGGTTGGCCTGATGGTTTATGGCGACGTTCTCTTTTTCGCGATGATCCAGATTCTGGTTGATCGGGAAGTTCTCGGAAGGGTGTCGTCGCTGATTTACCTCGGCGCTTTCTCACTTGGCCCATTCGGTTATCTTCTCGGGGGTCTCGGCGCTTCATGGTTTGGTGTGCGCCGCGCCATCGTGTTGAGTGGCGTCATCAGCGGGCTGATCTGTCTGGTGTGTTTGATACTGCCGGGAGCGAGAGATCCCGAGCGGGTGGGATTCACGTCAGGGGCGGTCGGCGGGGCGCGCGAGGGCGACTGACACACTCACGGAACGTTCAACATTCTTAGGGACGTTCAAACGACCTCTGACGATTCGTCACTCACCGTGCGTGAGCGTCACCGTGACGCTGACATAGGAACGGTGACACAGACAATTGTTTGGTGAAGTGACATCCGTGATCCGTCTCGCGCCGAATAAAGACGTTGCCCGATCAACGTGGTCGGAGACGAAGGGACAACAGTTATGAGTAATTTTACGAAGCGCGCGCGAGTTCTCGCTGCCTCGGCGGCGATAGTCGTCGCTGGTGGCGTCGGAGTCGCGGCAGCCGCGAGCACCGCAGCGCCATCGAGCAATGCGATGCAAAAGGGCATGGGTATCAATGAGTACGGAATGACTAAGGCGTTCCTTAACGGCGGAACTGCGAGCTTCACGTACTCCAAGGGCTACTACTGCGACAAGAGCGTCAGCTCCGCCGCCACGTCGGGCTGCGAAGTGGGGGCCAACTACAAAGTGGCGCCCGCCACGAACTTTGACCCGCTGTATATCACGGTGCCCCTCGGCTTTACGGTTCCCGCCATGTCCATGGAGTGCCCCAGTTCGCTGGTCTGCGTGGATCACCCGGGAACGATCGACTTGAGTCGACTCGAGCCTGACCTAAAGGCGCTCTACCCGAAGTTGACGGCAGCGCAGTTGACCGCGGCCTTGAAGAACTCGGCCACCCCTGGTCACGAGCACTTCATCACCACCGCCAACGGTGGCAAGCCGGAATGGTGGAACGTCGACGTGATCGGAGTCACCAGCGAGAGCGAGTGGAACGCGATCAACGCCCACAAGTCATTCACCTTCTTGAAGCAGCAGGTCACGGCGAAGAAGACGACGGCAATCATCCCGACGAACTTGTTCCTGTACTTCTCGGTTAACTAAATCACAGTGCCAGATGCGTGGTGTCGACGACTGTTGCGAGAGCGAGAGTCGTCGACACCACGTGTTTGTTTCCGTGGAGAGATCCGTGCAAATCACCCGTCGACACCTACAGATCAGCCTGGGAGTCCTGTGGCTGGTAGATGGCATTCTTCAATGTCAGCCGTTCATGTTCGGACGGGGCTTCGCCCAGCAAATTGTCGCCCCGACCGTCGCTGGTCTACCTGGCGTCTTGGCTGAGCCCGTACACCTGGCAGTGCGGATCGCCTTAGCCCAACCGATTCTCGCCAACAGCGCCTTCGCGACGGTCCAGATTCTCCTGGGGCTAGGGCTCCTTACTCGACGCTTCACCCGAGTGGCTCTCGGCGCATCGATTGTCTGGGCTCTTGCGGTGTGGGTCGCGGGAGAGGGGCTCGGTGGACTCACCACGGGTGCCACACTGCTCGCCGGGGCGCCCGGTGCCGCAGTGCTCTACGCCGTGATCGCCGCTCTCGCCTGGCCGGGCCGTTCGCCCCAAGTAGATGACCGCCCGTCAACGGCAGCTCTGCCCGCGTGGTGTGCGTTGTGGCTGTTGGGTTCCGGTCTTCAGGCAGTCGACGGGAATAACTCCGCTGGGTCGTTCACCATGATGCTGCGGGCCGCACAGTCCGCGGCGCCGGGCTGGGTTGTCGGAATTGACCGTCATCTCGCCCGACTGCACCTTCCCGCCTGGACAGCGGCGGGCGTCATCGCGGCCTGCGCTCTCGTAGCCATCTGGTCACTGGTGCCCGGGTGGACGAGGCAACTCTCACTCGTCCTCGGAATGTCCATCGCGCTCGTCGGGTGGCTGCTCTTTCAGGGGTTGGGTGACCTCACTTCGGGGCACGCAACCGATCCGAACACCGGGCCCCTCGTTGTCCTGCTCGCGCTGGCCGTGATCGGCGCGTACTCTCGCGACGTCGATCAGCAACCGGTCGATGAGTCGGCTGCACGCCTATCCTTCGGTCCACCGACACTCGTGCGCACCAATGCATAGGAACTTTCCACCACTTCCCTGGCGTGACGTACGAGACTCCTGGGACGTGTGCGGAGAGGACCCCTCTGAACTCACGAGGTATCTCGGTAGTGTTGAGTGAAGATGGCACCGGCCCGAACAAATCGCTCTGACACGGACATGAAGGTCGCAGAACTTCTGCGAACGGCGAAAAAATCCCTGGGTTTGAGTTTGACGTTCTTGACCCGCCTCGACGGTGAAGTTCAACACCTGGAGATCGTCGAGTCGACCCTTCCGTTTTTTCGGGACGGCCAAAGTCAGCCGCAGTCGACGTCACTGTGTCAAGCCATATTGGACGGAAAGCTTCCCAGTGTCATCCCGAACGTGGCGAAACTACCCGAGGCAATGAAGACCCGCGCGGCCAAGTTTCCTCGGATTCGTAGTTTCGTCTCGGTCCCGGTATCGCTGAGTGACGGAACACTCTACGGCACGTTCTGCGCCGCCGGATTCACCGCCGACAACCAGTTGACCAAGCGAGATCACGCCTTGATGGAGGTGCTGGCGAGCGCGGCCGCCACGCTGATTGAGCCAGGCGTGCAGGAGCGGCGTCGAGAGTCGGTCATTCGGTCGAGACTGGAACCGTTATTCGCGTCAGGTGAAGTGAACGTGGTGCTCCAACCCATCGTGACCCTGGCCGACGGTGCTCGCGTGGGCGCCGAAGCGCTCAGCCGTTTCCCAGTCGAGTGGAGTATGGCGCCCAATGAAGTGTTCGCCGAGGCCGCCTCGATCGACACCGGCATCGAGCTTGAGTTACTCGCGGCTCAGCGCGCGATCGAACAGCTTCCGAGCATCTCGGGATATCTGTCGATCAACTTCTCTCCCCAAACGTTGCTCGACGACCGCTGTCGGGAGCTTCTCGCGAGCTCTCCGGGCGAGCGCCTCATTGTTGAACTCTCCGAGCACGACCCAGTTCATGACTATGGCGCCCTGGCCGTCGCACTGTCCCCCTTACGCGAAGGGGGAGTGCGCCTCGCCATTGATGATGTCGGCGTGGGATTTTCGTCGCTTCGCCACATTGTGGTGAGCGCTCCCGACCTCATCAAACTGGACCTGAGTATTGTCACGGGCGTTGCGACCGACCAAGTGCTGCGCACCTTGGCGCGTTCCCTGGCAGAGTTCGGCCACGAGGTCGGAGCCCTCGTCGTCGCCGAGGGGGTCGAGACCCGAGAAGACGCGATCGCACTGCGCGAGGCCGGAGTCGATTTGGGACAAGGTTGGTACTTCGGGCGGCCGGGATTGCCCGACCAACTTCGTGACTCTTATCAAGTGGACTGACTCGTCACGCCCCCGAACGTGATGGGGCTCTCGTTGCTACTTGAGCAAGCGTGACAAACGGCGGTCCGCCAGTGTGCGTCCGCCGGTCTGGCAGGTGGGACAGTACGTGATCTCGTACGACTCGAAGGACACTCGGCGCAAGGTGTCACCGCAGGGGGTCGGACAGGGCTCTTCGACCCGGCCGTGCACTTTGAAGCGGCCGCTCAGTTTGGCCTCTGACAACCCGCCTTCTCTCGTGCGCTCCAACTCGAGCGCCTCGGCTAACACGTCGATGATGGCCGTGAGCAGGTTTTCGCGCTGCTCTGGACGCAGCGAGTGCAACGAGGTGAACGGCGAGAGTTTGGCCCGATGCAAGATGTCGTCACCCCACCCTCGTCCAATCCCCGACAGGAAGTGTTGGTCGCGAAGATCGGTGGTCAATCGACGCCGGGAGTCGCTCGCGCGGATGAGCTCGGCGAACTCGTCGCTTCCCGGCTCGGGGCCGAGTCCACGCAGCGGTCCTTCGTCACCGGCCGGCAGCACCCACCACGAGGCCTTTCGCTGGGTGCCGTACTCTCGCACGAGGACCGCGACTCTCGGCCCTTCACCTTCGCCCTGGTCGCGAACGAACTCAAAACGCACCGCGGCGCCGCGCGGCTTTGTGGTCTTCGGTGGGCACTCGACATCGAGGCGCCCAGCGCGAGAGAGGTGCAGAACGATCTGGCTGCCACTATCGAACTCCCACACCAGGTACTTGGCGCGTCGGCTCACCGAGACGAGCATCTGGTGGTACAGCGAATCGGGTGCCGGCGCGTACGTTTTCAGCGAGGAGAAGCCAAGAAGTCTGACCTGCCGCAATCTCATGCCGACGAGGACCGCGTCCAGCCGCTCTGACAGGGCCTGCATCTCGGGTAATTCGGGCACGCCACAATGTATCGACTGACCACATCGAGGGGGCTGCCAACTGATGTGACACCGCTGCACAAGACTTCTCAGCAATGAACTTGAGTGAGTGGGCAGACCGACAAGGAGTACATCCCCAGACCGCCTATCGGTGGTTCCGGGAGGGGACATTGCCTGTGCCAGCGCGTCAGGTCGGCCGCTTGATTCTCGTCGGCGATCTCGAAACCTCGACATCGCAGAGCGGATCGACCGTCATTTACTCCCGTGTCTCGTCAGCCGATCAGCGAGATGACCTTGATCGCCAAGTGGCTCGAGTCACCACGTGGGCGACAACGAACGGCCACTCGATCGACCGGGTTGTGACCGAGGTTGGTTCCGGTCTCAATGGCAAGCGCCGCAAGTTCCTTGGGCTCCTGTCCGACTCGACTGTCACGACCATCATCGTCGAACATCGAGACCGCTTCGCCAGGTTTGGCTCTGAGCATGTCGCCGCTTCGCTGGAGGCCAACGGGCGACGCCTGGTGGTGGTAGACGACGCGGAAGTCGACGACGACCTCGTTCGCGACATGACTGAGGTGCTGACGTCATTTTGTGCCCGTCTCTACGGTCGTGCGCGGCCGCGCACCGTGCGGCCAAGGCGTGGGCGGCGGCCCAGGAAATCTGATGTCGCGTAGGTACTATCCGCCCGACGGCCAAATCATTCAGGCCTTCACCTTCGCCCTCGATCCCACCGTCGAGCAGAAGAGGCAGATTTCGCGGTTCTTTGGAGCCCGCCGCAAGGCGTTCAACTGGACCCTTGATCGGATCAGATGCGACCTTGAGCACTACCGCGAGACCGGCGAGTCGGGGACGCCACCTTCGTTCTACTCACTGCGCAAGCGCTGGAACGCCGAGAAGGACACCGTCTGCGTCAACGCTGAAACCGGCGAAATTTGGTGGCCGAGGTCTCCAAGGAAGTCTTCGCTGACGGCGTACGCGGGGCCACCGACGCCTACTGGCGCTGGCAGAAGTCGCGCGCGGGCCAGATCAAGGGTCGCAAGGTCGGCTTTCCCCGGTTCAAGAAGCGCGGACGTGACCGGGACCGATTCTCCTTTACTACAGGGGTTATGAGGCTCGAATCCGACCGGAGACATCTCACCCTGCCAGTGCTGGGCACCATTCGCACTCACGAGAACACCCGACGGATCGAACGGCTGCTCGCAGTGAATCGGGCCAGGATCCTCGGGGTCACGCTCTCACGCCAGGGAGAGCGCATCATCGCGGCCGTGCGGGTGAGTGTCGCTCGTCCCCAGCAGACCGGCGTTACCCAACCCGATTCGGTGGTGGGCGTCGACGTGGGCGTGAGGAGACTGGCGACGGTCGTACCACCAACGAAGTCATTGGCGAACTCGCAAATCCCCGGGCCCTCGAACACCGGCTCCAGGAGCTGCGCCGACTCCAGCGACAGCGATCCCGTCGCACCCGTGGTTCGCGCCAGTATCACGACACCTCCACCAAGATCACGCGACTTCACGCCGAGGTCGCCCATGTACGCCAGCACACCATCCATGTCTTCACCACCAACCTCGCCAAGACCCACGGCGTGGTAGTGGTCGAAGGTCTGGATGCGGCGTCATTGCTGCAACAGAAAGGTCTTCCCGGTGCACGTGTGCGCCGGCGGGGGCTCTCTGACGCGGCCCTCGGAGAAATGCGTCGTCAGCTTCGCTACAAGTGCCCCTGGTACGGGTCACGGTTGATCGAAGCCGACCGGTACTTTCCGTCGTCCAAGACGTGTCACACATGTGGTCACGTCCAGGACATTGGCTGGTCCGAACACTGGACCTGTGGCGAGTGTTCCTCGTCACACCAGCGCGACGACAATGCCGCTATCAACCTCGCCCGTTGGGCGAGCCTGGGTTCAGTTGGAGCCCCGGTGAAGCGTGGAGCCGAGCATCAGACTGAGTCTCACTCAGCGGCTGGCGATGACACGCGGAAGGGAACTCCGGCGCTCGTCGGGGCGAACAACTCCGCGAGGAGTGCAGCATGAGTGGACTCACTAGAACTCACTCGGTTGCAACGGTACAGCAGGCTCGATGAGTTCGAAGCGCACTATCCCGGCACTGATGAACCGATCAGCTGGTTGAACTACGTCTGGTTTCAGTGTCGGTGGCAACGGCTCGCCGCGGCGATGTTTGAGGTTGACGGCGAGAGCGCGCTGATGCGCTTTTGGGAGTATTTTCACGCGCCGGATCGAGCCGAGGTAGAGCTCATGGACGCCGCATCGTGGGCCCCGCTCCTCGCCCGCGACGTCAGTGAGACCCTGGGACAGGCGATCCGAGACTGGCACTAGTCGCGCCGCTCTCTCTCGTTCGACACCCCCGCTGGTTTAACCTGAAGCGAGCTGGGGAAGGGTGTGGGATGACTCCCGAAATGAACTGGGCGGGGAATGTCCAGTACGGGGCACGCCGGGTGTTGCACCCCACGTCGCTCGAAGAGCTGCAAACCGTCGTCGCCACCAACGAGCTGGTTCGCCCGCTGGGGTCGCGTCACTCGTTCTCCACCATCGCCGACTCTGAGGGCATCTTGGTGAGTCTCGCGAGTCTTCCTCCGCGGGTCGAAGTAGACGTCACGGCGAAGAGCGCAACCGTCGCTGCGGGCATGACCTGCGGCGAGGTGGCCGTCGAACTGCACCGCCAGGGATGGGGGCTCCACAACCTCGCCTCACTCGGTCATATTGCCGTAGCGGGAGCGTGCGCCACGGCGACCCACGGTTCGGGAGACCGCAACAAATGTCTCTCCACTGCCGTGCACGCCATGACGGTCGTTGATTCCCAGGGGGAACTCTGCGAGGTGGCTCCGCATCTCGACGGGGATCGATTTAGCGCTACTCAGGTGGGGCTCGGGGGAGTGGGGTTCGTGGTGAGCGCGTCACTCGCGGTGGAGCCCACCTACGACGTTGCCCAACGCGTCTATCTCGACCTTCCCTTTGCCACTTTTGTGACCAGTTTCGAGGAAATACTCGCCAGCGCCTACAGCGTGAGCTTGTTCACTGACTTTCGTGCGGCTCGCTTTACTCAGGTGTGGCGCAAGCAGCGCGTGGCCCTCGGTGAGGAGTTGGAGTGGCCCGATATTTGGTTTGGCGCGGGGGCCGCCACTCATCAGGTCCATCCGGTGCCGGGGATGAGCCCGGACGCGACTACCCGCCAAGGTGGAGAGGTCGGTCCCTGGCACGAACGACTCCCTCACTTTCGTCTCGATCACACACCGAGCAGTGGTGAAGAGATTCAGTCGGAGTATCTCGTCGCTCGCGAACACGCCGCGCCCGTATTGGAGGCACTCGCTGGCATCGCGTCCTCCATCGCCCCGATACTGCTCATCAGCGAGGTGCGCAGCGTCGCCGCGGACGACGTGTGGCTCAGCCCGGCCTACGAGCGCGACACGGTGGCCTTTCACTTCACTTGGCGCCGTGATCCGTCTGCGGTGCTGGATGCTCTCGCACAGATCGAACGACAGATTCGGCCTTTCGACGCGAGGCCTCACTGGGGTAAGGTCCACCGATTCTCGCCGGAGCAACTGGTGCGGGCCTATCCTCGCTTGCCCTCCTACCTGGAGCAGCGGCGCCGACTTGATCCTTCGGGCGTTTTTGGCAACGACTTCCTCGTGTCGCTGGCGCAAGGGACGTGACGCGTTCTCGTAAGGCCGGTGAGGGCTGAAGAAGAGACGTCGCGCTGGCCGGAACTCTGAGGCGCGCTGAGTTCTCGATCCAGGACGCTAGCCAGTCCACGGTCGCCTAACTCAGAGGAGAAAGCGCCACGCACCACTCGGTCCAGCAGAAATAGCCCTCCAGTAAGGTTCGAGGAACCGACGTTTCGAGGAGGCAGTGTGCTGGGCGACAAAGAAGAGCATTTCGTAGGTAAGGGCACCGATCTCAAGGCGTTGGAATCGCACATCGAGGACTACCTGAAGTCCAACGGTTTTACCGTTCAAACGTCTCCGCCCAGTGACGAGGGCACGGTGATTCAGGCGCGCAAAGCCGGATTCTGGCGCGAAGTGGTCGCGGCCGACCGCGCTCTTTCCATCTCGATTAAGGGAAACTCGGGCGACTTCAGCGTTCGCTTCGGGATTGGCAAATGGCTCGAACACCTGGGAGTTGCGGCGATCGAGACGCTGTTACTTTCCGAACTGTTCTTGGTGGTCGACGTGGCCGATTCGCTCTGGAGCATTGAAGTAGAGGACAAGCTCATCACGGACGTGAAGGCCTACATCGGCTGACGCGCACGGACCGCATCGTCATTTATTGGAAGCCCGCAACGCGGTGGGGCTGGTAGCCCTCCTGCAATGTCGTGATCTCTTCCTCGGAGAGCGTGATGTCGAGCGAGGCGACCGCGTCGGCCAGATGCTCTGGTTTCGTGGCACCCACTATGGGGCTAGAGACGACGGGATTGAGGAGAACCCAGGCGAGAGCCACCTGAGCCGGCGAGACGCCGCGCTGGCTGGCCACGCTGAGCACGGCTTCGACGACCGGACGATCGTCGTCGCTATAAAGACTCTGACCGAACTCGTCGGCCTCTGATCGTGCTGTCTCGGCGTCCCAGGGGCGAGTGAGTCGCCCGCGAGCGAGCGGGCTCCAGGGGATCGAGCCCACACCTTGGTCGCCGAGGAGCGGAAACATCTCGCGCTCTTCCTCGCGGTAGAGCAGGTTGTAGTAGTTCTGCATGCTGACGAACCGAGTCCAGCCGTTGAGGTCAGCAGTGTAGAGCGCTTGGGCGAACTGCCAGGCGTACATGGAGGAGGCTCCGATGTAACGAGCCTTACCGGCCTTCACCACGTCGTGCAAGGCTTCCATCGTCTCTTCGATGGGCGTGTGGTAGTCCCACCGATGGATCTGATACAGATCGACGTAATCGGTGCCGAGACGGCGCAGGCTGTGATCGATCTCACTCATGATGCTCCTACGCGACAGACCCTCGCCGTTTGGACCGGGGCGTGTGCGACCGCGCACCTTGGTCGCGATGACGACTTCATCACGAGTGGTCATCGAGAGAAGCGTCGATCCGGTGATCTCCTCGCTGCTCCCCGCCGAGTACACGTTGGCCGTGTCGAAGAAGTTGATGCCGAGGTCTAAAGCCTGGCGAAAAAAGGGCTGAGCGGCGTCGCGATCGAGGGACCAGGGCTGATTGCCTCGGGTGGGCTCGCCGTAGCTCATGCACCCGAGGCAGACTCGAGAGACCTGCAGTCCCGTGGTTCCGAGCGATACGTATTCCATGGCGACTCCTTTAGTCCGAGGCTCACCGCGCGCCGCCACCCGTTCTAGCGCGGCGATCACGACGGTCGTTCGGGTGAACACCTCGTCGTCGAGGTAACGCACCAGAAACATCGAGGTGTTAGAAACGTGACATCACTCCATCTTTCGCTGACGTAGAGCCGGCCTCGGCCTGGGACGAGGTCTACTCTGCGCCGGGCGTGCCGCGGCCGGTATACCGCAAGATCGTTGACGTCCTGGCCGAGCTGAAGGCCTCTGATCTACGTTCGCGATTTGATCACCTGGGCCAAACCTTTACGGACCGAGGGGTCACCTTCGCCCTCGGGGGAGCGGAGCGACCGTTTCCGCTGGACCTCATTCCGCGCATCATTGCGGCCACTGAGTGGGAAGAGCTCGCGGCCGGAGTGCGTCAACGGGTTCACGCCCTTGAAGCCTTTCTCGACGATGTCTATAGCGAGGGGGCGTGTTTCTCCGATGGCCTGATCCCGCGACGCCTGGTGACCACGAGTCCGCATTTTCGACGCGAGGCGGTGGGCATCGTTGAGCAAAACGGGGCGCGTATCACGGTGTCGGGGATCGACATCGTGCGCGACGAGGGTGGGCGGCTGCGGGTTCTAGAGGACAATGTCCGCATTCCCTCGGGTGTGTCGTACGTCATTGAAAATCGCCGCGCCATGACCCAGAGTTTTGGCTCACTGTTCTCTCAGTACCGCGTTCATCCGGTCGATGAGTACCCCGGTCGCCTGCTGCACGCGCTTCGCCAGTCGGCGCCCGAGGGCGTACGTGACCCCAACGTCGTCGTCCTGACGCCGGGGGTTCACAACGCGGCCTACTTCGAACACGTCTTGCTGGCTCGACTCATGGGCGTCGAACTGGTGGAGGGCAGTGACCTGGTCGTCATCGGCAACAACCTCTTCATGCGCACCACCCAGGGCGAGCGCCCCGTGCACGTGGTATATCGCCGCGTCGACGACGAGTGGATTGATCCCCTGCACTTTCGACCGGACTCGGTCGTGGGGGTGGCGGGCCTCGTCAACGCCGTGCGCGCGAAAACCGTCTCGATGGCCAACGCTATCGGCAACGGGGTAGCCGATGACAAGTTGGTCTACACCTACGTGCCGGATCTCATTCGCTACTACCTCAATGAGGATCCGCTGCTGGATAACGTCGAGACATACCGACTGGAGGATCCCGACTGCCTCCACGAGATCCTTGAGCATCTTGAGCGCTACGTGGTGAAGCCGGTTGACGGATCCGGGGGCAAAGGCATCGTCATTGGACCCCAGAGTGACGAGGCGACGCTGGATGCTCTGCGCACGACGATCGAGGCCAATCCTCGAGGTTTTGTGGCCCAGCGCACGGTCTCCCTCTCCACGGTGCCGACCTTCGTCGATAATCAGATGTCGCCGCGCCACGTGGATCTTCGCCCATTCGCCATATCTGACGGTGACGACGTGTGGGTGCTGCCGGGCGGCCTCACCCGCGTCGCCCTCGCCGAGGGAGCGCTGGTGGTGAACTCGAGCCAAGGGGGAGGTTCGAAGGACACCTGGGTACTCGCCCACGCGCAAGGCCCCACTCGCGAGCGCGTCGTGGCGAGCGTGGCGACACCCATCTCATTCGAGGGCGATCCCCGCCAACAAGGACCGGAACCGCCCCCGGGGTCGAACCAGTGACGCGCGGAATGCTCTCGCGGCTGGCGGAGTTGCTGTACTGGACGGGACGTTACGTCGAGAGGGCTGACGACACGTCCCGCGTCGTTGACGCCTACATCCATCGCATCGCCGAAGACCCTTTTGGCGACCCCGATATCGCGTGCCGGTCCCTCTTCGCCATTTTGGGAATGGAAGTGACTGATCCCATCGTGACCGAGTCGATGGTCCTCAAGCGACTGGTCTTTGACCCCTTGAGCCCTACCGCCATAACCGGCAGTCTCCTCGCCGCCCACGAAAACGCCCGGCGCGCGCGCGAGGTGATCTCCTCAGAGATGTGGGTCTGCCTGAATGCCACGCGCAATGAGTTGCCGGCGGTGCGTCGTCGGGCCCAAAGAGTAGGTTCTGCCACGTACCTGCAGTTCGTTCGCGAACGCATGGCCCTCTTCGCGGGTCTGACCGACGCGACGATCAGCCACGACGAGACGTGGTGGTACCTGGTTCTTGGGCGTAGCCTCGAGCGCATCGACATGACGGCCCGTCTGGTCGAGGGCCGACTGCTGGCCGGTGACAGTTCGCCAGACTGGCTCACGCTCCTGCGCGCCGCCGGCGCAATGGAGTCCTATCTGCGGGCGTCGACGCGGGCCTCGAGCCCCGAAGAGATCGCCTCGTTCCTGCTGCTCGATCGAGCCTTCCCGCGATCGGCGTATCACTCGCTCACTGTGGCGGACCACTGTCTAGAAGAGCTCTCCAAAGCGAATACCGGGGCCCAGGAGGTGAGCCAGGCGCGTCGCACGATTCGACTGACCCAGACGCGTCTTGAGTACATGGATCCCCGTTCGCTGCTTGGAGAGTTGGCAGACGTACTGGACCTACTCGAACAGACCAGCGCCGAGGCGAACGATCAGATCACCTCGCACTACTTTCGCCACGTGGTGGCGATCAACTGGGCGGCCGAGGAGGGCGTATGAGCGACCAGTCGATGCTGCTGCATATTCGCCACGTCACCGGTTTCTCCTATGACGGCGCCGCCGACTCTTCGTACAACGAGGTCCGAATGACGCCGCTCACGCTGGATCGTCAACGAGTGGTGGCTTCGTCCCTGGAGGTCACCCCGTACGCGCTGCAGTCGACGTATCGCGATTACTTCGGAACGATCGTCACCACCTTCGATCTGCACGACCGTCATCGTCAACTGGAAGTAGTCGCAGAGGCGACCGTCGAGACGTTTCCAGAAGCCGTCTCCGATCACGCGCTCGACGTCGCCACTCTCAGTGCGCCTCCGTGGAATGACCAACTGGTCGAGTACTTGGCGCCCACCGCACGGACGACGATGTCGAGAGAGGTTCTCGATCTCTTTGGTGACACCGTGGCGAGCTGCGTCGATCCGCGAGACGTGGCCGAGGCGGCGATGTCGTTGGTGGGAGAGCGAATGCAGTACGTGCGTGGTGCGACGTTGGTGTCGTCCACGGCACAAGAGGCGTGGGATGAGAGCAAGGGAGTCTGTCAGGATCTGACGCACGTGACCATCGCACTCTTACGTAGCGCCGGGGTGCCGGCTCGTTACGTGTCGGGGTATCTGCACTCAGATCCCGACGCGGCGCTGGGTGCGACGATTCTGGGTGAGAGTCACGCCTGGGTCGAGTACTTCGACGGGGACTGGCACGGCATCGATCCCACCAATAGCGGGGAGATCGGGCTAGGCCACGTGACGGTGGCGAAGGGTCGCGAATACGGTGACGTCCCGCCGCTCAAGGGTATCTATCACGGTGACCCCTCGAGTGCTCTGGGCGTGGTCGTTGAGGTCACCCGACTTTCCTAGGGCCGGCGAAGGTTCACGGTTCTCTACAGTGGAGGAGAACCACGAAGGAGTAGCGATGTCTCGGCCCACCATTGTCGTCTGCGAAGGGGACCAGACCGGTCAAGAACTCTTGAACGAGGCCCTGCGCGTCGTCGAACCGTCGGTCCTCGGAGTGGATCTCGAGCTCGCGCGTTTTGATCTGTCACTGGGAAATCGTGAACGGACCGATAACGGTGTCGTGTACGAGGCCGCCGTGGCGATGCGCGAGACGGGCCTCGGGCTGAAGGCAGCGACCATCACGCCGACCGAGCGTGACAGCGTGGGTTCGCCCAATCGCATTCTTCGCGAGGGTATTGACGGGAAAGTCATTGTGCGCACCGGTCGACGGATACCGGGGGTCACGCCGATCGTGGCGCTGAGCCACCCGGTTGTGGTGGTGCGCATGGCCGTGGGCGATGCCTACGGGGCGGACGAGGGGCGTGAGGGCGACCCGGGTTCGGGATCGGAACGGGCCTGGCGTACCGAGCGCATTGAGCGCTCGGTGTGCCGATCGGTGGCCGAGTTCTCGTTCCGCTCGGCGAAGTCCCTCGGCGGTCTCGTCTACGGAGGTCCGAAGTGGACCGTCTCGGCGACCTACGAAGGAATGCTGAAAGAAGAGATGGACGCCGCCGCCGCCCGCCACCCCGAAGTGGCGTACCGGCCAATGTTGATTGACGCCGCCTACGCCGGACTTATGACCGAAGGGTGGCACACCCCGGTGGTCATACCGGCACTGAATCGAGATGGTGACTGTCTGAGTGATTTGGTGTTGGCCATGTTTGGCTCCATCGCCGGGGCTGAGTCGGTGCTTCTGTCGCTGGATGAGAACCTCGATCCCACGGTGGCGATGGCCGAGGCGCCACACGGAACCGCACCGTCTCTCGAGGGGAAGAACGTGGCTAACCCCATGGCCATGCTGCTGGCCTGCGCCGCGGTGCTTGAGCACGCGGGCTACCGGGGCGATCCGGAGTGCACTCGCGCGTCCCTCGTGCTCCGCGAGGCGACCCTCTCCGCCGCGAGTGACGGCATCCGAACGTTCGATTTGGGCGGTGACGCCTCGACCAGTGACGTCGTCGATGAGGTCATTCGCAGGGTTCGCGAGGCGCGCTAGCCGCTCGGTCCGCTCGTCGCGCCCCAAGGTGGGAAGCGCAGCGACTTAGTGTGGGTGAGGCGGCGCGCGTCGCCGCGAAGGAGACCTCATGGATAACCGCCAGATCGTCCTCACCGAACGCCCCGTGGGTGCCGTCAACGAGTCAACGACCACACTGGTGGCGTCGCCACGTCCCGAGTGCGGCGAAGGCGAAGCCCTCATCAAGGTGGCGATGCTCAGTATTGATCCGACAATTCGTACCTGGATGGATGATGCGCCGGGCTACTTGCCTCCCATCGAGATCGGCGACGTGATTCGCGGCAGTGGCGCAGGCGTGGTGGTCGAGTCGCGCAGCGACTACTACCACGAGGGCGATTTCGTTTTTGGCATGACCGGGTGGCAGGAGTGGGTTCTCGCCACCGACGATCGCCGCTTTTCGGTCATTCCAAAAGGACTGGGCCTTGATCTGGCGACGGTGATGAACGTGCTCGGGGTGACGGGAATCACCGCCTACTTCGGAATACTCGAAGTAGGCGGCGTTCGAGCGGGCGACGTCGCGGTCGTGTCCGGTGCCGCCGGGGCGACCGGGTCGGTGGCCGGCCAGATCGCGAAGGCCCACGGAGCTCGCGTGATTGGCATCGCCGGAGGAGTCGAAAAGTGCGCCGAGGTGATGGAGAGCTACGGCTTTGACGAGTGCTTGGACTACCGCGAGGATCACTTGCGCCGTCGTCTGCGCGCGGCCTGTCCCGAGGGGATCGATCTGTACTTCGACAACGTGGGTGGTGCCATCCTCGACGACGTTCTCGCCACACTCGCTCTTCGCGCTCGGGTGGTCTTGTGTGGGGCGATCTCGCAGTACAACGTGAGCGGAGCGCGTCACGGCATCGAACACACCTCCGCCCTCATCACGCGCCGCGCCCGCATGGAGGGCTTTCTCGTTCTCGACTATGAGAAGCGATTCGCCGAAGCCCAAGGGGCCCTCGCCGCGATGGTTCTCTCGGGACAACTCCATCACCAAGAGCACGTGGTCGGAGGTCTCGCTCACGCGCCTGATGCGCTGAATCTCCTCTTTAGCGGAGGTAATCACGGCAAGACCCTGGTGGCCGTGGACGAGAGCTTGCAACTTGGCTGACACGCTCGTCGCCATGGTGCGTCGAAACTGGCAGCGCGTGACGATCTCGCTCTTTCTCATCGCTCTCATCGCCGGGTTCGC
Source organism: uncultured Acidimicrobiaceae bacterium (assembly GCA_963756325.1). Lineage (GTDB taxonomy): Bacteria > Actinomycetota > Acidimicrobiia > Acidimicrobiales > RAAP-2 > RAAP-2. The sequence goes on along the minus strand of CAVWNE010000012.1, from coordinate 331,305 downwards.
GCCCTTTGGCGCCGTGGCGTCCCTCGACAAAGTGGCGGGGCATTTCGGTCATCACACGTCGGCAAAGTCGATCCAGAGCGTGGTCGGCCTGTCGGGCTCTCAGTTGGGCATCGGCCTCGCGATCCTTCGTTTCGCGGCGCTGGGGGCGTTGCCGCTGGCGGCTCTGGCGGATCGGTGGGGGCGCGTCACCATGATGCGTCGCACGTTGTTCGTCGGACTGCTCATCACGGCGTGTGCCGCGTTAAGTCCTTCGTACTGGTTTTTTGTGGCGTGTTTTGCTCTGGCCCGTCCGCTACTCAGTTCGACCGCCACTCTGGTGCAGGTGGTAACGGTCGAACTTTCTAGTACGAAAGCGCGCATCGACCGGCTGGTGATCGTCTCGGCGGGTGCCGGAATTGGCGCGGGACTCGCCGCGATCTTCGCGGGAGTTCTGCGGGGACCGGACTCGTTTCGCTATCTCTTCGCGCTGGCACTCGTTCCCGTCTTCTTTCTTCGACCACTCCTGCACTCAGTGCCGGAGCCCGCGTTTCGGGGCGCGGGGGGACCGCTCGCTCGACTCGGAGTCGTTCCGCGCGGGCTTCGCGCTCGCGTCGCGATCGTGGGTGTGATCATCTTCGTGGTCGGTGTGATCTCGGGTCCCGCGGGTGGATTCACCTTCGTGTACGGCGAGGGGATTCTTAAAATCAGTCCGGTGGTGGTGTCACTCGTCGTGGCGCTGAGCGCGCTGACGGGTCTCGGGGGACTGTTGCTCAGTCGCTACTTCGCGGTGACGATTGGGCGACGCGGCACGATCATCATCGGCACGCTCGCCACGGCTGGCCTGGCCTGTGTGGCCTACGGCGGCGGACAGGTGGCCTTCGTCATCGGCTACATGGGCGGCGTCGCGGCCGGCGGTCTGCTCGCGCCCGCCCTCGCGGCGCTCTCCACTGAGTTGTTTCCGCACACGTCACGAGCGACGGCCGCGGGGTGGATCGTCGTGGCCGGAGTGGTGGGCGCCATCGTCGGACTGATCATCTTTGGCGTGGTGGGCGACAGCGTGCACGTGACGGGTGCGGGATCGCTTCGCCTCGCCGCGATACTGACGTTTCTTCCTCTGTTGCCGCTGCTCGGGTTGTTGTACCGTCTGCCCGAGAGTTCCGCGATGGAGCTGATCTGAGGGCTAGCCAAGTTCGAGATCGGTGATCAGTGCCAAGTGATCGCTGCCGCCGTTTCGGGTACAGCTCTTCGTGGCCACCCACGGTCCTCGACCAAGAATGTGGTCAATCTGGGAGTGGGGCCGCGGACTGGGCCAGGTACGTCCTCGTGCGAGAGTTCGCCACCCCGGCAAAAAGACGCGCAGGAGTGGACGCCAGCAGTTGAAGTCACCACCGATCAAGATCGGCAGGCCAGGGTCAAGGGAGGCTGCGATCTCGTTGATCCGTCGATACTGGCGGTATGAACCGTGGCTGATGTGGGCACCGTGAATCGCGAGCACGTAGAACGGGCGATCTCCGTCGTTGAGCCGCGCGACGATCAGTGCGCGCTGGACTCGCTCGCGGGGGAGGCGACCGAGTTCGATGACCGAGAAGTCTTCGACCGCAAAACGGGTCAACAGACTGAGTCCCCACGTGCCCTTTTCGAAGTGCTCGACGCCGGCCCGAGTGGCCATCTGCTCTTTGCTGAGGCTGCGATGTTCAAAGAGATAGACCCCTCGTTCCCCCGAAAAGTGCGCGAGGCGTGGTTGCCAGGACTTGCCCCCGGTACCCGTGGTGACGCGCTCACCGCGCGCCAGGGGAACGAAACCTCCCGTCAGATGAAGAGAGGTACAGAGGTCGTCGTAGAAGTCGGGACCGTCGTCGGCGCGCCAGGTCTCGGGCAGGATCATGACGTCAGCGTCCAGGTCCTTCACGACCTCGAGAACTCGGGTGGGCCGACCCCAACCGTCGACGCCGGCGTGAAGGTTAAACGTCGCGACACGCACCGCCCAACACTAATGGGGTCCTCCGTACGTCATGTGGCAGTCTCTAAAGGTGGAATCCGTCGACGTAACCTTCGGGCATCGACTCTGGTGGGTTGACGCGTTCATCGGCGAGGGCGAGCGCGGTAATCCCGCCGTGGTCGTATTGCTCGAGCACCCGCTGCCCGATGACGAACTCCAACAGATCGCCTTTGAGCTCGGGGTCTCAGAGACCGCCTTTGTGCGACGGGTCGGTGACCAGTGGTCGCTGCGCTGGTTCACCCCGACGGTCGAGGTGGACCTCTGTGGGCACGCCACGCTCGCGACGGTGCACGTGTTGTTGAACGAGCTGGGCGCGAGCGGTGAGAGGTTCTTCTTTGCCACGCGTTCCGGGGTGCTCTCGGGTTGCCGGTTACCTGGTGGGCTGGTCGGCATCGACCTGCCAAGGGCCTACCTCGAGCCCATCGATCCCGCGGTGCTCAACGACGCGTTGGGCGAAGTCAGCGAGGCGTACCAGTCGGGTCCCGCCAGCGTGCTGGCCGTCGTGAAGGACTACGAGACGCTCTGTGCCTTGGATGTTGATCCTTTGAGCCTGTTTTTGGTGCCGAGCTCGGTGGTCATCGTCGCCTGCGCCGGAGGACCCGAGGTGGACGTCTCGATTCGGGTGTTCGCGCCGCGCCTCGGCCTCGCAGAGGACCCGGTGACCGGCAGCGCGATGTGTGCCGTGGCCCCGTGGTGGGTGGAGTCAGTGGGCGCCCCGACCGTCACCGTCCGCCAGGCCAGCGCTCGCGGGGGACTCATGTACGCGCGCCTCTTCGAGCACAACGTCGAAGTGGCTGGTATGGCCCGCACCTTCTTCAGCGGCGAGATCAATCCGTGAGTGAGTCGCTAGGCCCCGGGCCGCGCACGCGCGTGCGCCGGCTCCCCCAAAAGGCCTCGTACGACGCCGACGTTATCAACGCGGTGCTGGACGAGGCGTGGGTCTGTCACGTCGCCGCCACGGTGCGAGGAAAGGCCGCGGCCCTGCCGACACTGCACCTCAGGGAAGGGACGACGATCTTTCTTCACGGCAGTCCTTCCAATGAAGTGATGAAGGCCGTGGTGACCGAGGGTGAAGCATTTCTCACGGTGACGATCTTCGATGGCCTTCGACTCGCGCGCAGCGGCTTTGAGTCCTCCCTTGCCTATCGCTCGGTGGTGGTGATTGGCGCGGCCCACGAGGTCACCGACGAGCAGGAGAAGGCGCGCGTCTTGAATCGTTTCGTGGATCGGGTGGTGGAGGGAAGGTCGCGTGAGGTTCGCCCGATGAGTGATCAGGAACGGCGCTTGACTCTACTGGTCGCGGTCTCTATGGAAGAGGCCTCCGCCAAGCTTTCTCTCGGCCCCACGGACGACGAGGCCGAGGACCAAGAGTTAGCCATATGGGCGGGAACGATTCCGGCGCGACTGGTCTTTGACCCACCAGTTCCCGACACCAACGGCGCCATGTCGCGACGTGACATCGAGGTGCCCGCCTCCGTCCGCACCCTGCTCGAGAATCAGTGAGTCTCGCGACCCTACGAGCGGAGATTCAGCGAGTCTCACCGATGAACGAGCGTGAGGCGCGCTCCCTCGAGAGAACTCTCGATCGTCTCACCTGGCCCGGGGACCCCTTCGAGGAAGAAGCGAACGACCATCACCTGACCGTGGGAGCCTTCGTGGTCTCCTCACGAGGCATGATCCTCCATCTCCACAAACGGCTGGGAATTTGGGTGCAGCCGGGCGGGCACGTCGATGCGGGTGAGACTCCCGAAGAGGCGTGCGTTCGCGAGGTGTCCGAAGAGACGGGACTGGAGGTTCGCCACCTCGACCCGGCCCGTCTCTTTCACGTCGACGTGCACCCGGGTCCCTCCGGTCACACTCACTACGACCTTCGCTATGTGGTGGCGAGCGAACCACGAGATCCCTCCCCGCCCCCCGGCGAGAGCCCTGAGGTGTACTGGTTCGATTTCGATGAGGCGGCCGAGCGCGCGGCCGACGACCTTGCCCCGGTGGTGCGCAAACTGGCTCGGTCGATTGACACGTGGGGCGTGGCAAACTATCGCGGTGAGTGAAGCCGACGCGCTGCGCGCCCTGATGGAAGCCGACCGGTGGATCGAGCGGGTGAGGTCTCAAAAGACCCACCTCCCCGAGATCGCCGAGCTGAGCGCCGTGGAGGTCGAGTTGCGAGGACTTTTGAAGGACCTTCACGACGCCGAGACCTCGCTGGCCCCACTGAAAACAGGCTTTGACGCGGTAGACGTGGAGTCTCGACGCCTCCGTACGCGCGCGAAGGATCTGGATGACGCGCTGAGTTCCTCGACGGCAAGTTCTCGCGAGTTGAGCGCCATGCAGGGGGAGTTGACTCACGTGCGCGCGCTCCTCGCGGAGAGCGAAGACCGCGAAATGGAACTGCTCGAGGCGCTCGAGCCGGCCGAGTCGCTCGTCGCGTCGATCAAGCAGCTCGCCCAGCCTGGCGTGCGCCGTCGTGCCGAGTTGCTCGAGTCGATTGCGCAGTTGCAAGGAACGCTCGACGACGAGCTCGTGTCCCTCGAACGAGATCGAGACGAGCGCGCCCGCGCGCTGTCGTCGTCACTGCTCGATCGTTACGACGCGGCCATGAGGCGAGTGGGGACTTCGGGAGCCGCGCAAGTAGTTGAGGGTCGCTGTGACGGGTGCCGTCTGGCTCTTTCACCCCTCGACCACGACCGCTTTCGCGCGCAACCTCCCGAGGCGTTCATGGACTGTCCGGAGTGCGGGCGACTCCTGCTTTCGTGATCGCGCTGATCCGCCACGGACAATCAACCACGAACGCGGAAGGCCTCTTGGTGGGGCGGAGCGATCCCCACCTCACTGAGCTGGGTGAGCGCCAAGCACGGGCCCTGGCCCCCTGGCTGAAGGACGTGACCGAGGTGTGGGTCTCGCCCCTCGCGCGAGCTCGCGAAACCGCGGCGCTGGCCATACCGGGGCGACCCTTCAGGCTAAAAGACTCCTTCATCGAGCTCGACTACGGCACTCTCGAAGGTCAGCCGGCAGCGGCAATGACCGGAAGTGGGTGGCGAGCGCTGGAGTTCGCTCACGACGCTCGCTTCGGTGACGGGGAGTCCCTAGCGGCGGTGGACGAACGAGTACGTCGCGAACTTCAGATCCTCTTTGAGGACGACTCGAGCCTCCTGCACTCGCCCAGCCAGCACCTGGCCATCGTGAGCCACGTGTCGCCGATCAAGTCGGCCGTTGCCTGGGCACTGGGGGTGCCCGGTTCGATCGCCTGGCGCATGCGCCTGGAAAACGGCTCGCTCACCATGGTCGGAGCGCGCGGTCACACGCCTCAACTCATTCGCTTCAACGTGGTGCCCGCGCTCATTTAGCGACTCCTCGCGCGCGCCAGAGACAACGGAGCCCGCCTGCTCCTTGCGGAACAGGCGGGCGCTCGATGTTTGGCCCCCCCAGCCAATGCCAAAAAATTAGTTCGTCCACGACCACTACTATGCTCAGGAAGCCCTTTATTTAACGGGTTGTGAGCAATTTCACATGGAGGATGGTATGGAACTTCGAACGTTGGGTCGAGAGCTTGTGGTCTCGGCCGAGGGTCTGGGCTGCATGGGCATGAGTGAGTTTTACGGGGCTGGTGATGACCAGGAATCGATCGCCACGATTCATGAAGCACTCGATAGTGGCGTCACTTTCCTCGACACCGCAGACATGTACGGCCCCTTCACCAACGAGCGCTTGGTGGGTGAGGCCATTAAAGGGCGTCGAGACGAGGTGGTATTGGCCACCAAGTTCGGGAACCAACGTGGAGAGGACGGCTCGTTCCTGCGCATCAACGGCACGCCCGAGTATGTCCGTGAGGCCTGCGACGCGTCGCTCTCGCGCCTGGGCGTCGACGTCATTGACCTGTACTACCAGCACCGGGTGGATCGCACCGTGCCCATCGAGGAGACCTTCGGCGCGATGAAGTCTTTGGTCGAGGCGGGCAAAGTCCGCCACCTCGGCATCTCCGAAGCCTCGTCGGCCACCATCGAGCGAGCGCACGGCGTCTTTCCGCTCACCGCCCTCCAAAGTGAGTACTCGCTATGGTCGCGCGAGCCCGAGGACGACACGCTGGCGACGTGTCGGCGGCTGGGGATCGGCTTTGTGGCCTACAGCCCTCTCGGTCGAGGATTCCTCACCGGCGAAGCGGCGACCAGTGCGACCGGGGAGGGAGATTTCCGTACGCATCACCCGCGATTCTCAGGGGCGGCCCGCGAACACAACCTCGAACTGGTACGGAACCTCGAAGAGATCGCGCGGGAGAAGAACGTGACCGTTGCCCAACTCGCCCTGGCCTGGGTCCTTTCGCGAGGCGACGACGTGGTACCGATTCCGGGAACCAAGCGTCGTAAGTGGCTGCGCGAGAACATCGCGGCCCTGGAGATCAGCCTGAGTGACGACGACGTGGCCGCCCTGGAGGCGGCGGTACCGCCGAACGCGGTGCACGGCGATCGCTACCAGCCGGCCAGCATGCGCTCGCTCAACGGATAACGAGTTCGTTCTCGCGCAGCTCAACGACCACGTCGCACCACTCGATGACGTCGCGGTCATGAGTGGCCACCACGACGGTTGCGTTGCTGGCGGCGAGCAAGGAGAGAACGTCTCGGGTCTCATCGCGTCCCAGGCCCGCCGTCGGCTCATCTAACACCAGGAGGTCGGGACTCGTGACCAGGGCTCGAGCAAGCGCGACGCGCACTCGCTCGCCGCGTGAGAGCTCTTCAAACCGTGCCGTGTGTTCGACCACCATGCCCAGGGCCAATAGGTCGTTGAAGGGATCCCGGGTGCTCGGCCGTCCTAGGGTCAGCACGTCGTGGGCGAACCCTCGGGTCAGTCCCGGCTCGCTGGCGACGTAGGCGACGTGTGCGCGTAGCTCGTCGTCGCGCACCTCGGCCAACGCCAGGCCCCCTAACGTGATCGTGCCGCCGCTCACGTCATCTAGATTCACCAGCGCGCGAAGCAGAGTCGACTTTCCCACGCCAGACTCGCCGACGACAGCGAGGCGAGACCCCGAGGAGACGGTGAGGGTAGCGTCAGTCACCAGAACTCGTCCGTCCTCTTCAAGGCGAACGTGTTCGAGGTGAAGCGTGTTGTCGCCCCACGCGGCGGTGCCCGCAGTCCGGGCGGTGGCCATCGCCTCGAGGCGTTCTCCACCCCCGTTTACTTCGACTGCTGCGCGTAGCGCCAAACGAATCGAAGAGAGCGCTTCAAATGTCGAGAGGCCGATGACGGCGGCGACGACCAGCCACACGCTGGAGGTGTTGGGGTGGCTGGCGAGCGCCGCGAGCGCCAAAACAGAGACGAGGAGAACGAGTCCGCTGGCGAGGCGGCGTCGGCGAGTCTGGACGGACTCCGCTCGCGTGAGCTCTTGAACCGCACCTGCGGATCGGCGCTCGGCGAACTCGCGACGTCCCAGGAGTGTCAGTTCTGGAACGGCAGCGCTGAGCTCCACCAGCTGGGCACGATAGTCGCCGCGAGCCCGGCGAAGAGCTCGATCGCTTCTCAGATCGCCCTGGGCCAAGGCGCAGAGACCGACGACGCCAAGAAACTGTAGGGCAGCCAGGTTGAGCGCGTAGGCCCACCACTGACCGTGGGGCGGCAATGCGACGATGACGATGTCGCCCAGCACCATGACGGCGGACACGTCGACAAAGGGAATGACGAAGCGCAGCCAGAGGTCTTGGAGCTCATCGGTGTCGCCGAGGGCACGCTCCAGCAGGTCTCCCGAAGCGTAGGCGCGCCACTGTGAATAGTTGAGCTGACCCACGACGAGGACGAGCCACCGACGCCATCGCGACACGGCCCGAAACCCCAGTTGGTGCGCCCCGAGTCGTTCCGCGAATCGAAGCGGTGAACGTAGAAACGCGAAGAGCTCAATGACGATGAGCGCAACGGCGACTGCCGCCAAGCCCGGTCGGCGGGCGCTCTCGACGAGCAGAGCGACCGCGCCGACGAGCAGAGCGACGTTGGTGGCGGTGGCGACAAATCCGGCGAGGAGGGCGCGAAGTAATTGCGCCCTCGGCGGTTGCGCGCGACGCAGCCATCGTCGGAGTCGGGAAAGGTCCTCGTTCACGGTTGCAGCACAATCTGTTGTGACGGCGTTGAAAGGAGGGGAGTGTCGACGGTGGCTTCAATGATCGTGAGCGCCACTTCGCGATCGAGGGCCGCACGTACCTGCTCGCGCACGTGCGAGTCGAGCACGCCCGCGACGTCATCGAGCACCAGGAGTGACACGTCAGCGAGGAGAGCACGGGCGAGGAGGAGTCGCACCCGCTCACCGGAGCTGAGTCCGCGCCCATCGCTGAGGAGCTCGGCGTCGAGATCGTCGAAACGTGGTCCATCGAGTCCCAGCGAGTGCAGACGTTCTCTCACGGTCTGATCGGGGATGTCCGCTCCGAGAATCAAGTTGTCACGCAGGGCTCCCGAGAGCAGCGCGCTCTCCACGCTCACGTAGCCGACAGTGCGAGAGCCCAAGGTCGAGGTGCCACCAAGTGGGGGTCGCCAACCCACCAGCGTGTGCAGCAAGGTGGTCTTACCAATGCCCGAAGGTCCGCTCACGCTCACGCGATCACCGCTACGAAGACGTAACGAGATCACCCCCGGGTGGGCATCGGTGAGGAGCTCGTGGGCGACCAACAGTTCGCTCGACTCCTCCGGGACGACGCTCGCTGCGAGCTCGAGGGTTCGGCGCGCGCGGTCCGCGTCTTCGCGTCGGTGAAACTCGACGCCGTAGCGACGCACTTGGGCAAAGAGCTCCGCCGTCACGAGAACGGCGACCAGCGCGCGCACGAGGCTGAGATGGCCTTCGAGGAGCCCGAAGCCCACCACCATGGCGACGAGTCCGACGCTGACCCCGCTGAGAAACTCCGTGACGAGCGAGGACTCGAGCGCGACGCGAATGGCTCGCAGCGCGAGCGAGTTTTCACTGTCGGAGATAGCCGCGATCTCGTCGGCGCCATAGGTGACGGCGCCGAGGCCGCGAAGTTCGGGTGCGTGTTGAAGGATCTCTAGTTGGCGCGACTCGAGCATCGCGCGCCGAGCCTGATACTCAAGAGCGATGACTTCGCTTCGTCGGCCCGCACGCTGGTAGAGCGGTGCGGCAAGAGCGAGCAGCCCGAGCGTGATCAAGAGCCCCCACCACCCGGCAGCCCAGAAGATTACGAACACTCCGAGCAACGAACTCGCGGCGCTGGCGCGGAGTCGTTCGAGACTGGGCGCCTCGGCCGCGTGTTCAATGGCGAGCGAAAGGTCCCCGCGAGCTCGTTCGCCTTCGCGCCGAGGCACCTGCAGGTGCGCGAGCACCGTGGCCCGCCCGTCCGCGCGCAAGCGCGCGGCCGCCCACTCGTCCCACTCCTCAAGGACGTTCGTCGTCATCCAGCGACCCGCGACGACAAGGATAAGGAGAAGGACTCCACGAAGCACGTCGCGATGGGCAAGATCGTTGAGGGCCACGGCCGCCAGCCCGGCAGCGGCGAGTGCTACCAGGCTCCAGAGAACACCCAAGACGCGAGCCCACGTCAGGGGGGCGCCCGACGTCACGTTAGAAAGGGTGGGAGCCACCGTGTAATGCTAATGAGCGGACCAAAGCTCAGAGAACGTCGTCGCGGTGTGCGAGGTTCTTCGCCAGCCCGTTGAGCCAGTCGCGGAGTGCCTTCGTGGCGCGGCAGTCGTCTTCGTTGTAGGCGACCAGGCGTTCGCGAGACGCGAGAGCGTCGGGCGACTCGTCACGACAGGCCGTCTCGTACCAGACCATGGAGGCTTCGCCACTGGGGTTCACGTCACGCCAGCGAAATCCGGCCGCCACTGCCAGTTGCTTGAGTCCGAGGGGCCCTTCGGTCTGAATTTGGTGCTTGGCCAACTCGTGCAGATCAACCCAGGCGGGAGGATCGGCCCGGCGAAAGGCGAGGAGGTCCTCGATTCGTGGACCGTCGACGCGAGGGTTGGCGACCGCACGGTTCATCGCACCATCTTCTGCCGCAGCCCAGAAGCAGTACGCGATGAAGGTGCGGCCGTGCGCGGAACAGGCCTCACGGATGGCGCTCAGCCACGTCCAGAACTCTTGAAAGATTCGAGCTTCCGCGTCGCGATCGAGTTTGCCCCACTCAACGAAGGCCCGATACCCGGCCCTGACCCCTTCGGTGGGTCGGTTGATCGTCACCGAGGCTCCCCAGAGATAGGTCGCGTCGTCGTAGCTCTCCATATCGACGTCCACCTCCACGTCCGCCGTAGGGCAACCCACCTCCCCGGGGCTCACTATGCGCAGGGAGGTGCCTCTCTCGTGGGCCCGGGCCCGGTAGATCAAGTCATCGAGCTTGTCGATGCGGCGTCCAAGGACCTCTTCTGGTCGATGGGGCTCGAGTGGATTGATCGTGGTGTGGCGAGCACGTCGCGCGAGCTCGGGATCGAGGCGGGCCAGCTCGGCGCGACTCTCCACCCCGTGCTCGCGCAGTATCAACTGTTGATCAAATGACGTGAATCGAACGAGGGAGACGTCATCAAGCTTTTCCAGTTGCTCTTCGCAGTGCTCGCGGTAGGGACACTCGGGACAGTCTCGATGCCAGTAGGGGATGGTGGGGAAAACGCCTCCGGAGGCGGCCCACGCGTCGTGGGCCTCGAGTACGCTGAGCCGCTCTTTGTGCAAGTGGTCATAGGTGGACAAGTTGAACCGGGGGTAGCTGTTGCCGGCCAGATCGAACCACCACAAGCGACCTTGGCGATCGATGACCGCACCGCGCGTACTGGGGTCCGCGTGGCCGAGCGACTCGAGCACCCGGGTGGCGTGAGAAAGGGAGAGTCCGCTTCTCGTCATGGGGAGCGCGGAGCGGGTTCCGACGCCGTCGAGGAACTCGGCCTCGGTGGGACGAAGGTGCTCCAGCGTGCCTTGAAGAGTCCGCCGCGTACTGGCCGCCTCCACCACCTCGTGGTTCTTAATCAGCACTGGAGCGAACGAGAATCGCTCGTCGACGCGTCCCAGGCGAACCAGAGCGTGGACCGACGCGTATCGCCGCGCCGGCACGTCACGGGGCAGTCGGGGCAGAAGGATAAGTGGCACCCCGTCGCGCATCATGGTCGCCGTTTCGACCTCGTCGCGAGGACGCTGCGCGTCCGGGTGCAGGGCCGCTAGGAGCTCGAGAATCTCTCGACGGTGTTCGCCGGCGCCCCGACGACGACGCTCCATTTCAGGACTCGGAGGCTCGGGCGAGAAGGAAAAGGGCGCTCCCCGAGAGAGGGCGATGCGATGGACGCAGGCGAGTATTTCGTCACTGCGCAGATACTCGGCCACTTGACAAGCCTAGGAGGCGGTGGGCTTCTCATTCCGCCAGCTGCTCCACAGGGCCGCGTACTCCCCGTTGAGCGCGACGAGCTCGTCGTGCGTTCCGAGCTCGGCTACCGCGCCGTCGATGACCACGGCCACTCGGTCGGCGTCGTGGGCCGTGTGGAGTCGGTGCGCGATGGCGATCACGGTGCGCCCATGGAGGACCGCGCTCAGGGAACGCTCGAGATGACGGGCGGCTCGCGGATCGAGCAACGCGGTGGCCTCATCCAGGACCAGCGTGTGAGGGTTGCTGAGGACCAGGCGCGCGAGCGCCAACTGTTGGGCTTGGGCGGGGGTAATGAGATATCCCGTCGTGCCCAGTTCGGTCCGTAGGCCCTCGGGCAGGTGATCGACCCAGTCGAGCGCGTCCACCGCGGACAGCGCGCGTCGAATCTCCTCGTCACTCGATTCCGGTCGCGCCAGAGCGAGATTGTCGCGCACCGAGCCAATGAATATGTGATGTTCCTGGGTCACGAGGGCGATGTGGCGCCGCAGGTCGGCCAGGGGCATCTGGGCGATCTCTACGTCTCCCACTCGGACAGAACCGCTACGGGGCGCGTCGATGCCCGCGAGCAGTCGACCGATGGTGGACTTGCCCGCGCCGGAGGGGCCGACGATGGCCAGTCGTTCGCCGGGGCGCACCTTGAGGGTTACTCCCTTCAAGACGTCGTGGCCCTCGCGGTAGGCGTAGAACACGTTGTCCAATACGATGGTCTCGTCCGAGGGTTCGGGGCCCGTTAAGGGTCGGTCGTCTGTCACCACCGACACGCCGACCAGCCGGGCGAGCGATGTTTGACCGATCTGCAGTTCGTCGAGCCAGGACACGATGCGGTCGAGGGGATCGTTGATCTGGACCACGTAGAGAGTCACGGTGGTCGCGGCACCAATGCTGATGACGTGGTGGATGGCGAGCCATCCACCCCAGCCCAAGGTGGCCGCGACCGCGAGAGCGAACGCTCCTTCCACCGTGGGAAACCACACCATACGCATCAAGAGCGTGTACATCTCAGAGTAGAACGACTCGCGGACATTGCTCTCGATCCGCGTGGTTTGGCGCGGCCCCAGACGATGAGCATCGATCGTGCGCGCCCCTTCTGCCGTTTCTGCGATGGTGCCTGACATGGAGGCGTAGCTGATCCGTTCGCGACGGTACCCCGGCGTCGCGTAGCGCAGGTACCAGCGCGTGGAGAAGAAGAGCACCGGCAGCGACACGAGACTGGCCACGGTGGCGACCGGACTCACTAACAACATGGCGCCCAGGGTCAAGATGGCTTGCAGGATGGCGACCAGCCACTCGGGAACGGCGAAGCGCACGGTTCGAGACAGGGCTTCCATGTCGTTGGTCGTGCGGCTCAGAAGGTCGCCGGTCCCGGCTCGCTCCACCTCGACCAAGGGGAGGGCCAAGACGCTTTGGAGAAACTCTTCTCGCAGCTGCGCAAAGACGATCTCACCCAACACGTAACTGCGTCGACGGGCGAAGAAGGTGAGGGTCGCGTACGCCAGTGAGGCCACGACCAGCACCCCTACGTAGAGGGAGATCTTCTGGGCGCTCAACTCATGATTCGACGCAAAGTCCGTGATCTCGCCGATGACCCACGCCGGTATCAGACCCATGATGGCCGCGAGTGCGTAGAGCGAGAGCATGCGGATGAGGGGTCGACGATGCTGGCGCATGAGGACGCGGGCGTAGGCCCTCACCACCCGTGCGTTAGCCGTCGGCAGCTGGTTCGAGCGAGGACGAGTGGCGCGATCGCTCACTAACTGTCCTCTCGCAAGACGATCTGGCGATAGCGCGCAGAGCGCGCGACTAACTCATCGTGGGTCCCCTGATCGCTTACGCGTCCGTCTTCGACTAGGTAGACCAGATCCATCTTCTCGAGCAACAAGGGGCTGGTCGTGGCGAGCAAGGTCGTTCGGCCCTCGCGCGTCTCGCGCAGTCGCGCAGCGATTCGTCCCTCGGTGTGCGTGTCGACGGCCGACGTGGGCTCCACCAGCACGAGCACCTCGGCGTTGGTGAGAATGGCGCGAGCGAGGCTCAGTCGCTGTCGTTGTCCACCAGAGAAACCGCGACCGCGTTCTTCAACCGTCGTGGAGAGACCTTCTTCGAGCGCTTCCAGCACGTCCAGTGAACTGGTGGCGCGCAGAACCTGGTAGATGCGCTCATCGTCGACCAGACCGTGAGGCATGAGCTCATAACGCAGCTCGCCAGAAAAAAGTCGAGGCTCGATCTCGCTCACGATGATGTGCGAACGCACGTCGTCCAGGGCGTAACTCCCAATGGCCACGCCATTCACGAAGACCTCAGCGTCATCGGCGCTGAAGCGTCCGAGTCGATCCGCTTGAGCGGCCGCTTCCTCGGGAAGGTCGCTCACCATCGCGCAGAGTTGGCCGCGCTCCAGTACCAGACCGCTGCGACGATCTTCTACTCGACTGACGCGCAGGGGCCACGCGACCGGGTTCTCCGGGTCGCTCACCGTTGGCTGAATTGCAAGGACACGCAACACCTTGCCCGCGCCCACCATGGCGCGCGTGGTCTGGATCACGTAGTCGATGGCCGTGCGAAGAGGAGTGGTCAGGAACATCGAGTACCCAAAGAACGCCACCAGCTGACCGGCCTGCAAGGTGCCGTTCATGACGTCACGGGCGCCGAGGAACGTCACGATGCCCGTGAGGATGGCGGGGAGCAGCACTTGGCCCGACTCCAACCCCGCCTGGGGCGAAGCGATGCGCGTACCCGCGACGCGCACCCGCTGGCTCTGGGCTCGGTAGTTCTCGAGGAACACCTCTTCGCCACCGACTCCGCGCAAGATGCGTAGTCCGGCCACGGTGTCCGAACCGAGCGCCGCGAGACGTCCGGCCGCCTCGCGCTGAGCGGCCTGGGTTCGATGAAGGGGCTTCATCAAGGGGATGGTGAGAGACCCCAGGATCGGCACGCCCAGCAAGACGACCAGTCCGAGTTCGACCGAGGTCGAGAGCAAGATGAACGAGACGACAATCCAGGCCACGATGGCTCCCGAAAAACGAGCGAAGCTGTCATAGGCGCTGCCGATGCGAACGGCGTCCGCGGCGACCGTGTTCACCACGTCGCCCGAAGGGATCTCATCGGTGAGTGCGGTGCCGGTGGTGGTGATGTGTTTGCCCACCACCTGAATGGTGCGATAGGTCGCGTTCATCCAGTTGGTGACGGCCAGCTGGTGGCGCAATGACCCACAGAGCGCTTGAACGAGTCCGAGGACGACAACGACGCCCACCCACTTCCATAGCTGGCCCACGTCGTGGTGCTCGACGCCTTGATCGATGGCGGCCCCGACGGCAAACCAGACGAGAGCCTGGGAGACCATCCAGCCAATGCCAAAGAGGGCATTGAGGGTCAACAGCCAGCGCTGGTGATGCGCCAGCCACCCTAGGTAGCGAAGGGGTGAACCGGTGTCAGGCGTGCCGGGGTCGTCGAGGGGCAGTTCGCGATAGGGCAAATGCAGCACGGTTCATCCTCTCCAGTTCGTAGGGTTAGAAAAGCGGATGGTGAGTCGACCTATAAGCGGGGTTCTGTCCACCCTCGTATGAAGGCTGGGCGGCCATCCATCTCAGCGATCTACCTCGGGAGTGCCTCTGTTACAAGGCGCGCGGGCCGCCTCCCATGTTTGATCTTGCTCCGGGTGGGGTTTACCTAGCCACCCTGGTTGCCCAAGATGCTGGTGCGCTTTTACCGCACCGTTTCACCCTTACCTGTACTTGGTTACCCAAGCCATCGGCGGTCTGTTTTCTGTGGCACTATCCTGCACGTCGCCGCGACTCACGTTTCGTGAGCACCCTGCCCTATGGAGCCCCGACTTTCCTCACCGCCTGTTACCAGCGGTGCGGCCACCCAGTCGACTCACCATCCAAAAACAGTCTGACACAAGTTCTTTCGGCCAACAAGCGACAATCGTGTTACAGAGTGGCGGGTAGCCTCACCACGTGGTGATCGAGTCAGATAGGGACGAGCCCGTCTTAGAGGTCGGCGAGTTCTACCAGCTGCTGACGGCGCACTTGGAAGCGGGATTTGGAAGACGCCGGCCGCACTGGGTGCGCGGGGAAATCGCCAAGGTCTACGAAAAGGGTCACGTCTACGTCGACTTGGTCGACGCCGGGTCCCACAGTGATACCAAGCGCCCCGTACTGAACGCCCACTGTTGGGCCACTCCGTGGGGGCCCCTCAAGCGGCGCCTGGCTAGCGAAGGCGTGGTGCTCCAAGCGGGCATGATCGTCAACTTTTATGGGTACGTCGATCTCTACGCGCCCAAGGGACAGATCGGCTTTTCCATCACCGACGTCGACGTGGAGGGACTTCTTGGCGACGTGGCTCGTCGGCGCCAGGAACTCCTCGCGCGTCTCCTCGCAGAGGGGCTCCTCGAGAAGAACAAGTCGATCACGCTGTCCCCAGTACCTCTGCGGGTCGGACTCGTGGCGAGCCCCGGCACCGAGGGATACAGCGACTTCACTGGTCAACTGGTCAACTCGCCGTTCAGCTTCACCATCACCCTTGTGAAGACCCTCGTGCAAGGAGAAAGCGCGCCCGCTCAGATCGCCGCCGCCCTCGACGCGCTGCACCAACATGGCGTGGATCTGATCTGCCTGGTGCGCGGGGGAGGCTCCAAGGGCGACCTCGCCTGCTTTGACGATGAACGCGTGGCTCGGGCCATTGCACGGTGTGCCACTCCCGTCTTTACCGGCATCGGACACACCGGCGATGAGTCGGTAGCCGACCTGGTCGCCCACACTCGCGCGATCACCCCCACCAAATTGGGTGAGGAAGTGGTCGGCCTGGTCGCGCGGTGGTACGCCACGAACGTTCAAGAGCCCTCGCGACGACTGCTGGAGTTCTCGGCCGACCTCGCAAACGAGGCCACGGTTTATCTGGGCGAGCGCCGCCGAACGATGATCTTTGCCGTTCGTGACCGCCTTCGCGCCGAGGAGCGTCATCTCGACACCACGCGAGAGCGCCTGGTCGTCCAGAGTCGCCAACTACTCACGGCGGCCTCGGTGATGATTCAGAGTAATCGCCAGCTGCTGGTGGCCTACGATCCGGCTCGACGTCTGGCCCAGGGGTGGTCCCTCGTCACGACCAGCGAGGGCGCTGTCGTAAAGTCGCTGGAGGACGTCGCCACCGGCGACGAGGTACGAGTACGCGTGGCCGATGGAACGTTTGGCGCCCGCGTGGGAGAGAAAGAGGAGTCAGCGATATGACCGTGAGTGACTGGAACGAGGCGGCCGATGAACTGAACGCCATCGTCGCTTCTTTCGATGAGGGTGAGGTTTCGGTCGATGAGTTGTTTTCGAAACTGGAGCGGGCGACGACCATCATTGAGAGCCTGGAGGCGCGTCTTGCTCTAACCAAGGCCAAGGTGGATGAACTCACTCCGCGCATCTCGCGGGTCGCCAACGACGAATGAGCGACAACTTTTATTTCCGCCAACTGCTCTCGGGCCGCGACTTTGCGGTGGGTGACGCGGTGGCGTTGTCGATGCGCAACTTCACCTACGCCGTGGGGGACCGAAGCACCGGTGAGGCCGTTCTGATCGATCCGGCGTACCGGCCGGGCGAGTTACTAGACATCTTGAAGGATGACGAGATGACCCTGGTCGGCGTGGTCGCGACTCACTATCACCCCGACCACATTGGCGGGACTTTTATTGGAGCGCAGCACGTCTCGGGAATCGTGGAGCTGATTCAACTCCACGACGTACCGATCCACGTCCACGTGGACGAGGTCTCGTGGATTTTGGAGCGTACCGGAGTTGACCCGAGCAATCTGCTCACCCATCAGGGAGGCGAGGTCCTATCGGTGGGTGACATCGACATCACGCTGCTCCATACTCCCGGCCACACCCCGGGGAGCCAATCTCTGTTGGTGCAAGGGTGCCTCCTCAGCGGCGACACTCTTTTCGTCGACGGGTGCGGTCGAACGGACTTCCCCGGGGGCGACTCTGAGGAAATGTTTTGGACACTGAGTGAACGGCTGGCGGCGGTGAGTGACGACACCGTCCTCTATCCCGGCCACCTCTACTCCAAAGAGCCGTTTTTAGCGATGGGTGAGGTCCGAGCTCGCAATCCCGTGTTCTCGGCAACGAGTCTCGAACAGTGGCTCGCCATGTTTGGGGCGTGAGTCCTCTTAGCGCCCACGACCACGTCGTCGTGGTTGGCGCGGGACTAGCCGGATGGCGTTTCGTGGAGATTCTCCGTCAGCTCGGCTACGAGGGCGCCGTCACCCTCATCGGAGAAGAGAGTCACGTCCCCTACGATCGACCGCCTCTGTCAAAGCAGATCCTCTCGGGCAAATGGGGTCTCGAGAAGGCGACCCTCGCGACGCCCGAAAAGATCGAGCGGGCCCAAGCGTCGTTACGTCTGGGCAGGCGCGCGGTGGGACTTGACCTAGGAGCGATGAGCGTTCAACTCGACGACGACACCGCAGTGGCGGGTACCCACCTCGTCATCGCCACCGGCACGAAGGCGAGGTCGTTGAGCTACGACTCGTCGGGGCCTCTGCCAACTTTGCGCACGTCTGACGACGCCGCCCGGCTCGATCAGATCGTCGGTGAGCTCGATCCCGAGAGCGTGGTCGCGATCATCGGGGGAGGGTTTATCGGGGCAGAAGTTGCGTCCTCGCTCTTGACGCGCGGACTACGTCCTGTCGTCCTCGAGGCGCAGGATCGCCCGCTCCTCACCGTCGTGGGCCAGGAGGCGTCAGGCTGGCTCTTTGCGCTGGCCTCCGCCGTCGGAATTGAGGTACGTGTTCGCCAGCGTGTCCGCGACGTCACCATCGCGAACAAGATCACCGTCGACTTTCACGCGGCTCCCTCTCTCGAGGCGCGCGCGGTGGTGGCCGCGGTTGGCTCGGCTCTGGATCTCGAGTGGCTGGAGGGCTCGGGCCTCTCCCTCGACAACGGCATTGTCGTCGACGAGAATCTCGAGGCTGCTCCCCGAGTGGCCGCGCTCGGGGACGTCGCGCGATTCGTACACACCAGCGGACGTGACCGAGAACGTATTCGCGTTGAGCATTGGCAGGTCGCCGCAGATCACGCGTGGCACCTGGCGCACCGTTGGATGGATGAGGCGGCCACGCCGGCCGTTCCCTACTTCTGGTCTGATCAATACGGCAAGAAGATTCAGATGCTCGGCCATCCTCGCCCCGAGGATGAGGTCGTTATGGTCTCGGGCAGCGTCGATGAGATGAAGTGGCTGTCGCTCTACGTGCGCGACCACGTGGTGACCGGGATTCTGGCCTTGAGTAACCCCCGTGGGCTGGCCACGGCCAAGGTTCTCCTCGACACCCTGACCACGATCGACTCCGCGATATCGCTCGCGCCCTGGGCGAGCTAGAAGGACACAGCGGAGAGTTCGGGAATCGTCCCGGCCGCGCGCTCTACGACGTCGAGCCAGTGCGCCCGAGACTCTTCGCGCGTCGAGCCGGTCATCGAGGGCGTCGCGACGAACCCGGGCGACCAGAGCGTCTCCACCTCGTTGAGCGCGAGATGACCGGCGCTCACGAGTGCCATGAGGCCCGCACCGCGCGTGGTTGCTTCACGCTCCGACGAGACGGCCACGCGATGACCCGAGAAGTCAGCCAGGCGCTGGACGAAGAAGCGGTTATGGCTCATGCCGCCATCGAGGCGAACCTCCGCTAGTTGAGACCCCACTTCACTTTCGGCCGCGTCCAGGAGATCGGTGCCGCGCTGGGCTACTCCTTCAAGCACGGCCCGCACAAGGTGGGCCGCGCTGGACCCGCGGGTGAGCCCGAAGAATCCTCCGCGGGCGCCGAAGTCCCAGCGCGGGGTGCCCAGTCCGGAGAAGGCGGGCACGAAATCGACACCGTCAGTGGAGTCGACGGATGATGCGAGAGCGTCACTGTGCCCGACTCTATCGATGAGTCCGAGGTCACAGAGCCACTGCACGCACGAGCCCGCGCTGAAGACGATGCCCTCCACCCCCCAGGTGATCTCACCGTCTCGACTTCGCAGCACGGTCGGATAGCAGCCCGAGCCGTAGCGGCGCAGGGAGGGCGGGCCCGTCATGCCGTGCACCATGTCGAGCATTGCCCCGGTTCCAAAGGTGATCTTGGCGCCGGAGTTCACGCAGGACTGGCCAAAGAGCGACGCGGGTTGATCGCCGACGAGGGCAACGAGTGGCGGCGACCCCGGGAGGGCGCGGGCTTGACCGAAGGAACCCATCGTGTCGACGAGGAAGGGGAGCATGACCGGATCCACTCCGAGCGCGCTGAGTACCTGGTTGTCCCACCCCGCCAATTCCGCGTCCACCAGACCGCTCACGCTGGCGTTGGAGCGGTCCGAGACGAATGTCTCGCCCTCACTGAGGTGCCAGGCGAGCCAGGTCTCAAGCGTGGCGAAGCGCAGGTCGTGGGCGGCGCGACGCGAGGAGTCGACGAGCCATTTGATCTTGGTGGCCGATTGATTGGGGGCGAGGTGGATGCCTTGACCTTGGAGACTGAGGCAGTCGAAGACCGTGCGAAGATCTTGCCAACTGAGGGCCGGTCCGACGGGCCGGGACGACGCGGGATCAAAGACGACCGTGGTCGCTCGCTGATTGGTGATACCCACGGCGTCACAGCCACCTGACTGGGCCAGCGTGGCTCGGGATAGTTCGAGAGCGATCGAGGCGATTTCGCTCGCGTCGAGCTCGACTTCGCCGGGATGAGGACTGTTCACCCGGAGGGCGCGTTGGTGGCCATGGGTCACGACGCCTCGTTCGTCGACGATGGCGGTTCTGAGCGAAGAGGAGCCGACGTCGATGGAGAGAGCTCTCACCACGGAGTCCCTGCGAGACCGAGAACGCCGGGGTTCAAAATGCCCAGAGGGTCCAGCAGCCCTTTGACGCTCTCGAGGAGGGGAAAGCTGTCACCGAGCGCGCGGGCGACGAATCGGGCGCGATTACGTCCCACCCCGTGGTGATGGCTCATGGCTGCCCCGGCCGCTATCACTACGGCCATTGCGACGTCCCAGGCCTCACGATAGAACGCTTCGGGATCGTCGGGCCGGGCTGCGAACGTGAAGTACAGGCACGCTCCGTCTAGGTAGGCGTGAGATTGATGTACCGAGACGACCAGCATGCCTTCGAGGGAGCGAAGGGAGTGCGTAACTCTCTCACGGAGAGACTCGAGGCTCGACCAGGAACCCGCGACTTCGATGGTGTCAACAACGAGACCGCGCTCCCACAAGGGCGCGAGCGCACTGACATCGTTACGTCGCTCGAGCCAACGCCCGACGAGTTGTTCATCGCGCGATCTCGAGCCACCACACTCGTCTTCGACGATGGCGATGGTGGCATCAACCAGCCCCGGGTCGCCCTCGTCGAGCACGATCAAGGCGTTCTCGTTGAGCTCAAAGTGGCGCATCGACTCAACCTCGTCGTAGAGACGCAGCACGGCGGGTCGGGCGCCGCGCTGAAGAATCCTTCGACAGGCGTCGAGCCCCTCGCCAAAGGACGCGAAGGAGTACGCCCGACGCCGCTCGAAGGTCGCCCGACGCCTCACCACCAGAGTGGCTTCGGTGATGACGCCGAGCGTGCCCTCGGAGCCGATGAAGAGCTGGGCGAGGTGGGGGCCTACGGCTTCGCGAGGTCCGTGACCGCCCAGGTGCAGAACCTCTCCGTTCGCCAACACAACCGTCAGGCCTCGCACGAGATCGTCGATCGTCCCGTAGCGATTCGAGTATTGTCCCGCCCCGCGACTGGCAATCCAGCCCCCGACCGTCGCCAGATCGAATGACTGAGGAAAGTGTCCGGCCGTCAACCCGTGAGGAGCGAGGGCGACCTCGAGGTCGGGCCCAAAAATCCCCGCTTCCACGCGGACGAAGCCCGACGCGTCATCGATCTCGAGCACGCGCCGTAGTCCGGTGAGATCCAGCGCGATCGCACCACGATCGGGGGTGGCGCCCCCCACCACGCTGGAGCGCCCTCCTTGAGGAGTAACCGAGAGGCGATGCTCGCTGGCCACGCGCAAGGTCGCTGACACGTCATCGGTGCTGGCGGCTTTCACGACGACCCCGGGCCAGTTCTCCACCCGGCCCGCTGCGGCGCCGGGGATAAGGCGCGGCCACCAGTCGCGCGAGTGATCCGCTCGCTCGCTCGAGCCAGTCTCAACGACCAGACCGGCGCGCGCGAGTTGATCGAGGAGTGGTTGCCGAAGAGGAGGCGGGGCGACCACGCCCTCGAGAAAGTGGTTGGGCGGAGTCGGTTGGGTCACTGAAGGCTCAGCCCGGCAGCCGAGAACTCGGCCTCGACCAGCGCGTGGTAGGCGTCGACTTGCCGGCCGATCTCTTCCTCGCTCCAATCGAGGATCGGTGCGACGAGCCGCGCCACCGTTTCCGCCGCGTCGTACGTGGTGCGCGCGTTCAACAGATGCGCGCGACTTCGTCGGGTGAGCAGATCCGTCAGCGACGTCACCATTTCACGTTGCGCGCTGAAGACGAACTCGGCGGCGAGGTACGACTGATCGGTGAT
Source organism: uncultured Acidimicrobiaceae bacterium (assembly GCA_963756325.1). Taxonomy (GTDB): domain Bacteria; phylum Actinomycetota; class Acidimicrobiia; order Acidimicrobiales; family RAAP-2; genus RAAP-2. Next base: position 309,511 of record CAVWNE010000012.1, on the reverse strand, counting down.
CGGTGTTTCTCCAAGCGCCGGCTCGTCGTCGATCATGGTCAGAATTATTTTGGCGTCCTCACCGAATCGTCGGTAGAGGTGCGTCTCGCGCTCATTGGTTGGTCGCCACGCGCCCACGCCGAAAAGGCGAAGTGACTTTGTTCGAACCGCCGGGAGCGATGTGACGTAGGGCGCCAGGGCGTCGACTGCGTCTTGGGCCATCTGGCGATAGGTCGTCCACTTGCCGCCCGTGACGTGGATGACCCCGTCGTGAGAGTCGCTGACCCGATGGCGACGCGAGAGGTCGGCGGTGCGCTCTCGCACCTTCTTGCTGTTGGTGGGGGCCAGCAAGGGACGCAGGCCCGCCCACACGCCGGTGACGTCGCTCACCACGAGGTCCGATGAAGTGGAGGCGTTCACCGCGCCGAGCAGGTACGCCACGTCGCCCGGCGTGCACAAAGGCTCGTCTAAGGATCCTTCGTAGGCCGTGTCGGTGGTGCCGACGTATGTGTAAGGGCCGTCCTCGAAAGGCACGACGAACACGCTGCGACGGTCGTTCGGAACGCTAAAGACGGCCGCTACATCCGCCGGCAATCGGTCACGAGCGACGCTTACGTGCACGCCCTTGGCGGGCGTGATGCGATGGGACGGTTGTCCCTCGCTCATGGTGAAGACGTCATCGGCCCAGACGCCGGTGGCGTTGACCACGGAGCGGGTGGCAATGTCAAACTCGCGTCCCGACAGTTCGTCGTGCGTGCGTACGGCGACCACGTGTCCCTCGCTGTTTTTCATGACCGCACACCCACGAACGTAGGTGGCGACGTCGGTGCCGTAGGTGAGTGCGGCGGTTTTTGCGAGGGTGAGAGCGACGCGCGCGTCATCACCCCGGGCGTCGTAGTAGAGAAAACCCGCGACGAGCCGGTCCACCTGCAAAGTAGGAAGGTGCGTCAACGTTTCGTCGCGGGTAATGCGGCGATAGCGGTGGCCGATGCGCCATCCGCCGCTGAGGTCGTAGAGGCGAAGCGCCGTTGAGTAGCCCCTCACCAGAGCCTTTGAGGCGACGCCGTGGGAGCCGAAGAGCGGGATGAGAAAGGGAAGAGGCTCGACGAGAAAGGGCGCGTTGTTCAAGAGTCTCTGACGCTCGCGCAGGTTCTCGTACACCAGGCGGAACTCCTTTTGTTGCAGGTAGCGCAGTCCGCCGTGAACCATCTTGGAGGACTTCGAGCTGGTTCCCGAAGCGATATCACCGCGGTCGATGAGGGCGACGCGCAGTCCCCGTGAGGCGGCGTCGAGAGCCACCCCCGCACCGGTCATTCCGGCGCCCAGCACCACCACGTCGTAACTCGAAGTCGACATCGCGCGCAGCGCCTCGGCGCGCTGAAAAGTCGTCACCCCGCCATGTTGGCACATGACCCGAAGTAACTTGCTGGGTATGGATTTCGAACTCTCTCCCGAGATGCGCGAACTGCGCCAAACCGTACGCCGACTCGCTCAAGACAAAATCAAGCCCCGCGCGCGCGAGATTGACGCGACGGGCGAGTACCCCCAGGACATCTTTGACGAGCTGGCGAAAGCTGATTTGCTTGGCCTGTGCATTCCCGAGGAGTATGGGGGATCCGGGGCGGGCATCTTGGGTCTCACGATTGCCATCGAGGAAGTCACCAAGTACTCCAACGTGATCGGGCTGATGTTGCTGTTGACCCGCCTGCCCACGGGACCGATCATGATCGCCGGGAACGAAGAGCAAAAGCAGACGTACCTGCCGGGTATCGCTCATGGAACGTCGCGGGCCGCCTTTTGCCTGAGCGAGCCCGGTGCGGGGTCCGATGTCGCCGGGATGCGCACGCACGCCACGCCCGACCCTGAGGTAGAAGACGGGTTTCTCCTCAGTGGCACGAAGTGTTGGATCTCTGGTGGCATGCAGGCCGACTGGTTTGTCGTCTTCGCCAAGATCGGGGATCCCACCCTTCGCCAGCGCACCAACATTTATGGGTTCATCGTGGAGGCGGATTCTCCTGGGGTGACGCGTCCTCGGGTGGACGAAAAAATGGGAGTAAAGGGCATCGACACGACCGAGATCGTCTTCGAGAACGTCCAGGTCGCGCCGCGGCACGTCATTGGCGGGGGATTTCTCTTGGCCATGGAGTCGCTCAACGCGATGCGGCCCATCGTCGCGGCCCGAGGTATCGGACTTGCCGAGGGTGCCCTCATGTACGCCACGGAGTACGTCAAGCAGCGAGAAGCCTTCGGCCAGACCATCGCCGACTTCCAAGGCATTCGTTGGGAGATTGCCAAGTGCGCCACCGAGATAGAGGCCGCGCGCCTGTTGACCTATCGGGCTGCATCTCTCTCCGATCAAGGAAAATTCTCCAAAGAGCACGTGCCGGCGCTCTCGATGGCCAAGTACTACGCCAGCGAGGTTGCGGTGAAGGCGTCGGGATTGGCGGTACAGCTCCTGGGCGCGGCCGGGTACATGCACGACCATCCGGTGGAGCAGTTCTATCGTGACGCTAAGCAACTCACCATCGTGGAGGGCACAAGCCAGATTCAGCTTGACCTCATCGGGCGCGGCGTCGTGCACCACGATCTGTGGTGGGACTAGCGAATTGGATTGCATCTTCTGTGCCATCGTGAGCGGCACGTCGCCTTCGCATCGGGTCTACGAGGACGAGGCGGTTATCGCGATCCTGGATCGCAGTCCGGCCACAACCGGTCACACCCTGGTCATCCCTCGATACCACACGTCGGACATCTGGAGCATCGATCGAGAATCTGCCTCCGCCGTGATGTGCGCTGCGCTCTCGGTGTCGGAGAGTTTGCGGCGGGCCTTCGACCTCTTAGGACTCAACTTGGTGCAGGCCAACGGCGCGCTGGCCGGTCAAAGCGTCTTTCATTTTCATCTTCACGTGATCCCTCGCCGAGTAAACGATGGCTTCACCCCGAATTGGCACGGGACCCACGCCCAGGAAACGGAACTGGAGAACGTGGCGCAGCGGATTCGCCATGCGAGGGAGTCCACGGGCGATGCGTAGTGGCTAAATGTTGACGACCGGGCAGGTCAACGTGCGCGTGATGCCCGGGACCTTTTGAATGGCGCCGACGATGAATTTCCCCAGATCGTCAACGCTTCCAGCCTCGCAGCGAACGATGACGTCATAGGGTCCCGTCACCTCAAAGGATTCCAGCACGCCGGGTACGGCACGGGTGGCGATGACGACCTTTTCGCTTGAACCAATTTCCGACTGAATCAGGATGTACGCCTGTACCGACATAGGAAGCCTTTCTCTTCGAGTCCTCCCATACTGCCCGTTTTTCTAAGATGGCGCTAATCCTCGCGGGAGGAGTTACCGATGTGCCACTGATGGCAGAAATCGCATCGATAGGCGTGTAACTCCGCGCCATTGAGCGTCCACGCGAGTTGCGCCGCACTCTGTGCCTCCCGTTCGGTGCGGTACGAGGTCTTCGGAGCACCCTCGCGAGTGAAGTGGGAAGAGACCCTGCCCGGGGCGCGGGAGGAGACTCTCGGTCGGCGACGACGGCTCTTCATGGAACCAAAGGTTATGGCGTGTCAGTACATTGAGAGCGTGACTATCCAGGCTCAACCTCAAGTTGTCGTCGAGTCCACGACTGAAGTTGACGAAGGCGATCACGACCGGTTCACTCACTTGGTGCTCGAGGGCTACACCAAGAAGAGCGGAAAATTTGTACCACTCAAGAACTCGGTGGTCGAAGGGATGGTGAACGCGACACCGGTACGTGCACTGTGTGGAAAAGTGTGGGTGCCCGGTCGCGATCCTTCCAAGTACCCACTGTGTCCAACCTGTAAGGAGATAGCGGTCGGACTCGGCTGGAGCCTCCCGAGCGCGTAGTGGTTCACTCAGGGTGATTTTCCGCCCCGATTAGAATGGTCAGAACCATGGATCGCGCGCTCTTCTTACGACATCACGTAGAAGACAGCCCAGGACTGGTTGGCGAGGCCTTTGAGTCTCGCGGCTTCGAGGTGGACGTGGTGATGATCGATGAGTCCACGGGGGCTCCGTCTCTCGAGGGATACAACGTTCTCGTCATCTTGGGCTCCAAGTGTGCCGTGTACGAACTCGAGCTCGAGTCGGACTGGTTCCGTCAGGAGTTGATGCTGATCGCCGAGGCCGACGCCCGCCGACTTCCGATCCTGGGCATCTGCTTTGGAGCTCAAGCGTTGTGTCGTCAGTTTGGCGGCGCGGTACGGCGGGCCAAGCACGAAGAACTCGGGTGGTTTGAGATCGACGTCGTTCCGGGGGTTGAACTCTCCGTGGGTCCGTGGCTCGAGTTCCACTTCGACGAGTGTCTGCTTCCCGAGGTCGCCGAGGTCTGGGCCACTTCCCAGCACGCCGTCCAAGCTTTCGCTATTGGCCCTCACGTCGGCGTTCAGTTCCACCCCGAAGTTGACGACGCTCAACTCAAGGAGTGGTTCGCGGCCGAAGAAGAGGACGCGCGTGATTTCGGCATTGATGTGGACGCGCTGGTGGAACAAACGGCGAAGGAGACCCCGGCCGCCCGAGGTCGCGCTCAGGAACTCGTCGACTTGTTTCTGCGCCGCGCTAGCTAAATGGCGTTACCCGACGACGGTCTCCTAGCAGTTCGACTGGAACGACCCGCGACGGGCGGTGCCGTCGGTCGCGCGGAGGACGGGCGGGTCACCTTCGTGCGTCACTCCTTGCCCGGTGAGCTTGTCCGCGTGGCGATCACCGAGACCACGAGCACGTTTTATCGCGGTGACGCGGTGGAGGTGCTTGAAGCGAGCCCCGAACGTGTCACGCCACCCTGTCGCTACGCGCATCCCGGAGGGTGTGGAGGTTGCGACCTCCAAGATGTGTCTCTCGACGGGCAACAGACATGGAAAGCGTCGCTCGTACAGGAGCATCTTCGTCGCATCGCCGGCGTGGAGCACGAGGTCGTGGTGACGTCACCGAGCGAGAGTGAGGCGTCGCGTACGCGACTGCGCTGTGCGGTCGATGAGGAGGGGCAACTAAGCCTGCGCGTGGCGAGGTCGCACCAACTCGTGCCGATTGAGACGTGTTGGATCGCGTCTCGCCAGTTCGACGAGGCGTTCGCTCACCCGTGGCGAGGGGCTGACGAGGTTGAGTTGCGGGCGATCGGGACGGGGGAGCCCTTCGCCGTCGTGCGGCGTGGCGGCGAACGAGGGGTCACCTTTGAAGTGCGGTCTCTCTCGGGCCTGGCGCTTGATCCCTCAACGCACTCGCGAGTCTCGGTAGGCGGGCACGTGTATCGCGTCGGCCCGATGTCGTTTTGGCAGTCGCACCGCGACGCGCCCCAAGTCCTGCTCGATGCCGTCATGAAGTTGGCGAAGGTCGCCAGCGGCGACGAGGTGACCGACCTCTTTAGTGGTGTGGGACTTTTTAGCGTCTCCTTGGCCAAGAGCGCGGGACCCAGCGGCCGGGTGACGGCGGTGGAGTCCTCTCCCTACGCGGTGCGTGACGCACGAGAGAACGCGACGGGGCTGAGCCAGCTGAAAGTACGTGAATGGTCAGTCACACCGCGTTCGGTGAACGATACCGTCCGTGAAGGCACCGTCGTCGTCCTTGACCCACCGCGTCAGGGACTGGCCAAAGGGGTGGCCGACGCCATCGCGCGGCGCCGTCCGCGCCACGTGGTCTACGTGTCCTGTGACGCGGCGACCTTCGCCCGCGACCTTAAGATTTTCTTAGGTCACGGCTTTTTCCTGAGTGATCTGCGAGTATTTGATCTTTTTCCCATGACTGAACACGTGGAACTTGTTGCGCTCCTTGACAGCCCCTCCTAAATGATGGATAGTGCTGGTGGAGGGACGAAAATTCTAGACCCGTTAAGGGGGCAGAGTATGTCGATCAAGTTGGATCATCACCACCGCGTCACCGCCCAGAAACTGTTTTGTCACCCGCTGAATCACAACATTCAGTGGCACGACGTGTGCTCACTTCTCGCACGTTTTGGTGAGGTCCATGAGACCCATCGTGGAAACTGGGCAGTCACCGTTGACGGAGAAACCGTCTCATTCGGATCGACTCGCACCCGCGAGCTGACCGAGGATCAGGTGGTCAGGGTTCGAAACTTTCTTCGGTCCTTCGGTCTGACGAAGCAAACGCTGACCGCAGCCTGAGCCGCTACCGTGGGGGGTCGTGGCGGAACGACTCTTTGTGTTGATTCCTCCCTCCCAGGGCAAGGCTCCTGGCGGACGTCGCCAGTCCTCGGTCGGAACTTTTGAGGAACTGGTGGGGCCGCGTCGCGAGGTCACTGAAGCCCTGCGAGCGTTCGTGGAGAGTGCCTCCCCCGCGCAACTCGAAGTGGCCCTCAGCGCGCGCGGGTCCTTACTTGAGCGTGCTCTGTCGGCAACGCAGCGGATACTCGACGGCACGGCGGCCCAGCTTCCCGCGTGGCGTCGCTACGAAGGAGTGGTGTGGGGCTACCTGGCCCCAGGCTCATTGACACCGGCGCAACGCCGGCGAATCCTCATACCGTCGGGTCTGTACGGTCTCCTCGCCGGTGACGATCGGATAGCCGAGTATCGCTTGAAGATGAACGTGCGACTTCCGGGCCTGCCCCCGCTGGCACGGTTTTGGCGGCCCCATGTGACGGAGGCCCTACTTCAGAAAACATCGCGCGCGACCGTGGTCAATTTTCTTCCGAAAGAACATCTCGCGAGCGTCGACATGGAAAGGCTCACGGCGAAGCGCACTGTCATTGACGTGCACTTTGTCGCCACCGATGAGTCCCAGGCCGTCGGTCACGACGCAAAAGCCGTCAAGGGGGAACTCGCGCGAGCGGTGCTGCTCGGGGGGCTGGCGGCCTTCTCGGAGCCGGAACGTCTGGGGTGGCGTGTTGAGCGGAGGGGGAGCGAGGTGGTTGTGAGCGCGCCGCCCACCCGAGCGAACTTCAAGGCACAGTAGGGTCTCGCGGGACGACCGAGTGATGGTGATTGGACAGAACCCCCCGGGGCTACTCGCTTTGGAAGGCGTCCTTAGGGTCGTGCGGCGCAGCACGTCCATCGCGGCCAGTTGCGTCAGAGAATGTTTCGCCGTTCTCGCAGTGTCTTGAGCGCGAGATTGAACTGGTGACGCAGCGACTTCGGCAGGAGTCGATAGCCACGATAGGGAGCGATGAGCAACTGGTAGATGAGGGGGTTCGGTCGCTGAATGAGTTCATCGGACCCGGCTTCTTCGGTCGTAACGCGCACCGTCTGGGGATCATTCACGTGGCCGCGCCCCCGCCGACGTGCCGTACGGACGAGCCTCTTGCCCGTCTTCACGACCTCGTCCTGGGCGGTGATGAGGTTCTTTTGGAGTCGCACCACGTCGGGCATCAATGTCAGCTCACGCGCCTCGTCGCGAGCGAGGTCCAATGCTCGGCGCAGCTGGCGCTCGGCGACGTCCAGATCGGGCTCAGCCCACCACGCTGTGAGGTCGTACGGGCCGGAGGCGTGGGCGCTCTCGCCAACCTGGACGGGTACGAAGCTAACGGGAAAGAAACCGTCGTCCAGGAAATCGGTAACTCCGCCGTAGTTGGTGTAGACCACCGGTAATCCGCACAACGCCGCCTCGATCGGTGTTAGTCCCATCCCTTCTGAGCGATGGAGCGATAGATACACGTCACAGCTTTGAAGGAGTGCGAGGTACTCAGCGTCGTCGACATACTCGTCGATGAGTTCCGTTCTTGGGGAGGCGTCAATCGCGTCGAGAAGTTCGCTTGGGGCGTACTCCCGCAAGTCACTGGACTTGATGGTGAGACGATAGTCGCGATAGTCGTCCTGCACGCGCCGCCACACCTCGAGAGCCGCTTCAGGATTCTTGCGACTTATATAGCTCTTGGCGTCGAACGTGGTGAGAATGTAGGGACCCGTTGGGACATCGTCCACGAGGGGAAACCGGTTCTTGAGTACGTCAAATAGTCCTAGGTCAAAGGGAGACATCCGTTGCACGGGGACGGGAAGGGCTTTTTCCATTGCTTGGACACTCCATGATGACAGGGCGTGGACCCTTTCAATCCCGCCCTTCAGCACAATCTCTGCCATCTCATCGGGAATGTACTCAAGTTCCCACGCCCATACCGCCTCAACGTGAGCGACCGACGTGTTCACTCGACCGGGATCGATGACGTGGCTTTCCCACTGGTCGGCGTTGATGAAACACAGGACTGACGCGTTCGAGGCGCTCATTGGATTTCTTCGACGCAGTAGGGCAGACAAGTACTCGTGTGAATCTCTCCCGACCGCGACCAAGTCGACTGCGGGATGTATGCCGACACCATCGAGAATCCCTAACGTCCAACGCGCAATGCGCCCGATGCCCGCTGGATAGGTGAAGTAGCCCACGAGGCGCAGATCAACGGTGTTCTTGATCGCATCGTCGGCGGCATCCAGCACCGCTTCCATGAGTGGCTCATGGCCGGGCGCCTGATCGAGGAAGTGCTTGGCGGCCCAGGCCGCCTGTTCGAATGCCGCTTCGCGATGCTGGTAGCTATCGCCGCGGAAAAAGGAGCCGATGGCGTTGGGTGTCCCTAGTAGGGAGGGATGGCACGACCACCCGGCGAGGAACGTCCGTACTCGCGAACCAAAGTTCTGGTGCCCGTCCCCACAGGTCAGACAGATTGTCCACGGACCCTCACCCGGCCCGCAGTAAATCTCTTCGCGAACTTCGCGCAGGGTGAATCCAGCCCGTACGTGGGTACGGGCGTCTTCGCGAAGCGCATCTCTCCACGCTCTGGGCAACGGACTCGACGCGGTCGCCCCCGCGAGGCTGTAGGCAACGGGGGGGAGTTCTTCAGACATCGAACGCAACCGCGCATATTGATCGGCGAAGGATCGCGGAACGGCGTCGCCCAACACCCGGCGGGTGGCGTGTCGCGAGAGCGAGGGAGTTCCCGACATCGAAAATCCACTGAAGTGAAAAAAGTAGAGCGGATGGAGCGCTGATTGGTGCGCGACGTGCCACGCTCCGCCACCCTTTTCGACGCTTCGTTCGTGGAGGTTCCAGTACGCCACGTTGCAACCTGGCTCGCGTATGGTCTGCACGCTGGTCTTCAAGGGAGCCAGGTCGAGGATCTTTTGATCCGTGAAGTAGCCCGAGGTGTCATTATTCAGACAATCGAACTGGAGCCGCTCACTCCACCAGTCGAGGAAGGACACAGCGCTCGGTCGTACGGAACAAAATCCCAGATTGAAGAAGCCGGCTTTCAAGATGTCACTCGTTGAGGGCCGATAGCCGTCATCAGGGATGTCAGACAGCAAATGCGGGGTCAAAGACACCGCCATGTCGTCGTTCAGCAACGGCGTGAAGTCATTGAATACCTGAATATCGGGATCTAAGTAGGTCACGCGTTCGAAACCCTCCAGAAGAAACGATCGGAGGAGCGCTGGTTTGATTGATGTGGCGAACTCGAGAATGCTGTAGAACAGCGCCGCCGACTCAACGTCAAAGTCTTGCCAGTCACACTGATCTATGACGAGGGCGCTATGGCTAGCGTCGCTGCTCAGCTCGGAGAGGTAAGCGTCGATGCGACGTTGAATAGGTTCGGCGTCGACGCAATCCTGCAGGACCAGTACTCGAAACTCAGCCGACGGCATGACGGTGGCGAGGGAACGCCCCAGGACCAGAAGCTGATCCAAGTAATTCGGCGTGGCAATGGTGCACACAAGATGTCGTTGATCTTGAGAGGGCAACACGGCTCCTGCCTAATAGATGTACTGAGCCCCAATGCAGTAATTTACCAAAGGAAGGTCTCCTTGGCGGTCAGCATCACGTAAAAAAACCTCGCCGGCGATGCGGCGACGCAACTCCTCACTATGAATGCGTGACACTTTTTATTCGGACCCATAGTGGTGCGGCACGATGAATATTCCGACGGTCGTCCCTCGTTGATGGATCAACGACGGCGCAACAATATTCGCGGCGATTCATGAGTCACGGTGCTGTCGTAACTTCATTATTTCTTTTATCACTATTTCGAGCGCAGTCTCGCGGTAAGACAGAGTTTGACGAATAGTTGTTGCGTGCACTACCTCGCGGTTCAGCGAGGGGTCAACAGGCAAAACTCATTGTCATCCGGATCGGACATCACAATCCACGGGACGTCGCCTTGGCCAATATCCACTCGCGTCGCTCCGAGGGCAGTAAGTCGTTCCGCCTCAGATTGATGAGAGTCATTGATCGTCGGAGCCATATCTAGATGAAGGCGATTCTTCATGCTCTTCGTAAGGAGTGGCGGTCCACTCCAGGTAATCATCGGTCCCATCCCATCCGGAGCGCGGATGACGGTCTCTTCGTCTTGATCCCAGATCAAGGGCCACCCGAGAGCGGTGCTCCAAAAGTAGCCAGTCACTTTCGATCCGTCACAGTTCACTGCCCCTAGACGTCCGCAGTTGGCCAAGAATGTATTGGTGGGTTCAATGATGCAGAACTCGTTGCCTTCGGGGTCAGCGAGCACCACGTGAAGATCCTCGGGACCTTGTCCGACGTCAATGTGGTAGGCGCCCATCGCGAGTAACTCGCGCACGGTGTCGCGTTGATCCTGGAGCGAGCTGGTGGTCAGGTCGAGATGCACTCGATTTTGGCCCACTTTGTTGTCCGAGTTGGTGATGAAGGTGAGGCCGATGCGGGTACCGTCGGTCGGCAGCAGTTCGACGACGTCGCGGTCGCTGTCGTCCACCGCCCAGTGAAGGGCCGTCGCCCAAAATCGCGCGAGACGAAGGGGGTTCTTGGCGTCGAATGTTACCGAGGTCAGCTGTAACGTCATCGCGTCTCGCCTACTTAAATTAATGAGAATCGGCCACCGACGAAGACCGTCGGCGAACCGATTTCACTACAACACTGTTTCGTGGAGGTGGGGGGCTACGAACCCCCGTCCGTCAGCTTCTAAGTGAACATTCTCCGAGCGCAGCTAGCAATTGATTGTCGGGATCGTCGCCAATGCCAGCGCCGGCGGCGATCCGTAGGTGGCTGAAGTGTCCCCGCGAGATCACCAACGAATCATGCGGGTAAGCCTTACTTTTATGACACCCGTTTACTAAACCGCAAGGCCGGGTCTAGGCGGATGTCGCTACCTAAGCAGCGAACGCAAGCTGAGGCTTGGCGTTTATTTATTGTTTCCGGCTCTTTAACGTGGTTCCGGAGACCACGGCTCGCTTCTTTCACCAGGACGACTCACGTCGAAACAATTCACCCCCGTTGGTACCGTGCGATCGCGATGACCGCCTAATCATTCTACCTGGTGACGCCGGTACGTGGCCCTCCGGTCTTTAGGAGAGCTTTTCGAGATTGCGCGCGGCGCGAGCCATGTCTCGCTCGGCGTCTCGTTTGGCGAGGGCCTGGCGTCGATCTTGTTGCTTGCGACCCTTCGCGAGGGCCAACTCTACTTTGGCGCGTCCGTCCTTGAAGTAGATCTGCAAGGGGACAATAGTGAGCGACTGGGTCGCGGCCTCTCTCTTCAGGCGATCCAGCTCGTGTCGATGAACCAGCAACTTGCGTTTGCGATCGGGGTCGTGACTGCCGAAGCCGACGGCGTAGGCCCAGGGGGGAATGTGTGCCTGAAAGAGCCACAGCTCGTCCTCGTCAACTCGCGCGTACGCCTCCGCGATTTGAGCGCGCCCTTCGCGCAGCGACTTGACTTCTGAGCCGACCAAAACAAGGCCGCACTCGATGGTCTCGAGAATCTCGTAGTCGTGACGGGCACGACGATTGGTGGCGACCACCCGGTCGCCTTTGGCGGCGTCCTCACGTTTTTGTGCGCGACGCTCTTTGATGGTTTTCGCACGAGCCACGCGTCAATCGTAGCGACGTCGTTCTCACGCCCGAGGAGTCACTAGGGTGAGGCGGTGCTGACTCTCACCCTGTCGCAACGAGACGCCATGCTGGCCGCCTGCGTTCGAGCCTTGCCTAACGAGGGATGTGGTCTCTTGCTCGGCACCGAGGAAGGGGTGGTGCGCGAGGTGATCCCGAGTCCCAACATCGCCGACTCGGCCAAGGTCTATGAGATCGATCCGATTGTCTTATTGCGCGCATCGAGGCACGCAGAGGACGAGGGTCTCGAGGTCATTGGCGTGTTTCACTCGCACACCCATAGTGAGGCGTACCCGAGTCCCACCGACATTCGCCAAGCACCCGATCCCACCTGGCACTACGTGTTGATCTCTCTGGTAGAGTCTCCCGCCGACCTCGCGAGCTTTCGAATCCGGGACGGCGATGTCGCGGTCGAGGTGATGGACATCACCGAATAGCTGCGCTAGTGCGGCTCTTCCTGATGAGACCCGGTGACTTCCTGACACGACGAGTCAAGAATCCGCTAATGTTGACTCAGCAGGTCATGTATCAACCGAGTCGAAAGTGGGCGCTATGTCGGCTGTACTACGAATCCCTACCGTTTTACGTCCCGCCATGGGCGGCGAGAGCGTGATCGCCGTCGAGGGCGCCACCGTGGGCGAAGTCCTCTTGAAGCTCACGACGACCTACCCCGCTATCAAGGGCCAGTTACTCAACGACGACGGAACCCTGCACCGATTCTTGAACGTGTATGTCAACGACGACGACGTTCGTTATCTCGGGGGAGTGAAAGCTTCCATCGCCAACAACGATGAGATCACCTTGCTTCCCGCGGTCGCGGGTGGCGCCTGGTAGTGACGCGCTACGCGTCGGTCCTAGAACTCATTGGTTCGACGCCCGTCGTTGACGTCAGCGCCCTCTCACCGAAGTCCAACGTCGCAATATGGGCCAAGCTCGAAGGTCGCAATCCCGCCGGTTCGGTGAAGGATCGCGTGGCGCTCTCTCTCGTCGAGGCAGCCGAGCGCGATGGTCGCTTGATTCCGGGAGAGAGCGGCCAGACCCTCATTGAGCCGTCGTCGGGCAACACCGGCATCGCCCTCGCTCTCGTGTGCCGCCTACGTGGATACCACCTCAAGGTTGTGTTGCCCACCAATGTCTCGCCCGAGCGTCGTCAGTTGCTGGAGGTGTTCGGTGCGGAAATCATCGACTCGCCCGGCGGCGAAGGCTCCAACGGCGCCGTTCGTCTGGCCCAGTCCCTTAGCGCCGAGAACCCCGAGTGGGTCTTTCTCTATCAGTATGCGAACCCCGCGAATCCTCTCGCGCACTACAACTCAACTGGTCCAGAAATTGTGGCCGACGTGCCCGAGATTACGCACTTCGTCGCGGGACTAGGAACGTCGGGAACGCTGATGGGAGTCGGGCGATTCCTGAAGGAGGTGCTGCCTCAGGTACAAGTCTGGGCCGTCGAACCACCGAGCGGCGAGATTGTCGACGGACTGCGCAGTCTCGACGATGGGTACGTGCCACCGATCTTCACCGACAACAATGGCGAAGAGTTGCTCGATCGCAAGATCATCGTTCGCCCCCGCGAATCCATCGAGTGGACCCGCCGCCTCACCGAGCTGGGTCTCTTTGTCGGCATCTCCTCAGGAGCCGCGATGGCCGGTGCGGTGAAATGTGCCCAATCGATCCTTGACGACCAGACGGCCACGATCGTGGTGATCGTCGCGGACGACGGATGGAAATACTTGTCGACGGGAGCCTGGAGTGACGACATCGACGATGTCGTGGAACGAGCCCGCTCGACCATCTACTTCTAATCCGTCGCTACCGATTTCCGGTACCGTAGAGCGGCGCGAAGTGTGCGATTTGAGGAGAGATATGTCCGAACTACGTGCTGACGGTCGTGCTTATGACGAGGCGAGGCCGCTCACCTTTGAGCGTGACTTCACGGAAATGGCCGCGGGGTCGGTGCTGGTGAGCTTTGGGCGAACCCGAGTGCTCTGCACAGCCTCGATCGACACAGATCTGCCGCGCTGGCTGAAAGGCAAAGGCCGTGGGTGGGTGAGCGCCGAGTACTCGATGTTGCCGGGCTCGACACCCGAGCGAGCCAACCGAGAAGCGGCGAAAGGTAAGCAGTCGGGACGCACGCAGGAGATTCAGCGTCTCATCGGGCGCTCTCTACGCAGCGTCACACGCTTGGAGCTGCTACCCGACGTTCAGATTCTCATTGACTGCGATGTCCTTCAGGCGGACGGTGGCACTCGCACCGCGTCGATCTGTGGGGGATACGTTGCCCTGCATGACGCCGTCACGCGTCTGGTCCTTGGCGGCTTCCTTGCCGAGCACGCGCTCAGTGACCTCGTGGCCGCGGTGTCGGTGGGCATCGTGGGCGGCGTACCCATGTTGGATCTGCCCTATGAGGAGGACGTTCGCGCCGACACGGACATGAACGTTGTCATGACTGGTGCCGGCCGCTTCGTCGAAGTGCAGGGAACCGCCGAGCGCGCCGCCTTTGATCGCGAGGAACTCAATCAGCTCCTCGACCTCGCGACGCTGGGTATTAGTCGCATCCACGACGCTCAACGCGCCGTTCTCGAGACGCCCCCAGCGCCGCGATAATGGCGACGTTCGTGCTGGCCACGGCGAACGCCCACAAGGCTGAGGAGATTCGTCGTGTCCTCGAGCCCTACGGCATTGAACTTCTCCCTCGTCCCCCCGAGGTCGCGGACGTCGACGAGACCGATGAAACGCTCGAAGGTAACGCGTTCTTGAAGGCGCGAGCCCTCAGCAACGCGACGGGTCTGCCGGCGATCGCCGACGATACCGGCCTGTATATCGACGCCCTCGAGGGGCGCCCCGGTGTTTACAGTGCGCGCTACGCCGGCGAGAACGCGACCTTCGCCGACAACGTGTCAAAGGCACTTACCGAACTCGACGGGGTTGACGACGAGCGACGCAGTGCCCGGTTTCGCTCGGTCATTGCGGTGACCTATCCCGACGGCACATCGTGGTGGGTGGACGGAGTGCTCGATGGCATGATTCTTCACTCGCCGATCGGCGAGAATGGCTTTGGCTACGACGTGATATTCGCCCCCACGGGCTTCGGTGGCACTTCGCTAGCGCAGTTGTCGCCCGATGAAAAAAGCGCCATCTCACATCGTGGTCAAGCGCTGCGTACCTTCGCTGAGAAAGTGGTTGGTTCCTAGGTCGCTTCGCGAGCGTTCACCCGTAGTCTGGGAACGTGACGAACCGCGAGCTCGCGATGTTCCCGTTGGGGATGGTGGTCTTTCCACATCAGACCGTCGGTCTTTGCGTTTTCGAGCCGCGATACCACCGACTTCTTGTTGACGTCGAGAGCGAGCGACGTTTTGGCACGTGTCTCATCGAGCGGGGCACCGACGTGGGGGGCAATGATCAGCGTTCTTTCGTCGGATCAGTACTGGAGATTCTCGGGACTCATCGACTCGACAATGGTCAGGTCTTGGTGGTGGTCGAGGGAGTCGAGTGTTTTGAAGTCATCGAGTGGTTGAGCGATGACCCCTATCCGCGCGCGGTGGTGGGACAACGCTGCTGTGATGACGTGGCGATTGAGTCCGCCCTGTTGAAGTCAACGGAGTCCGCCGTTCGCGCCTTACGAGCGCTACAGAGTGAGATCTTTGCTGACCAGTGTCTGCAGCGAAACTGCGCGATGGACGACGATGCGCGCGTGCGGAGCTGGCAGTTATGCGCCCTCACGCCGATGTCTCTCCTCGACCAATTCAAAGTGCTGAGTCTGAGTAATCCCAACGATCGACTGCGTCTGCTCGCCGAGATCTGTTGCGAACGCTATGGGGACTATCAGCGCATGCTCGCCGTGGACGAGTTGCGCGCGCCTATGAACTAACGCAGTTCCAGCAGGTCGACGACGAAGATCAGCGTCTCGTTCGGCGCGATGACCCCGCCTGCGCCGCGTTCGCCGTACGCGAGGTGCGAAGGTATGACCAGGCGGCGGCGTCCACCGACCCGCATTCCGAGGACTCCCTGGTCCCAACCTTGAATCACGTGGCCGGCCCCGAGCTCGAAGTCGAAAGGCTCGTGGCGATTCCAGGAGGCATCAAACTCCTCCCCGCTGGTCGCGCCGACGCCGACGTAGTGCACGACGGCGTGTTGTCCATCCGCCGCCTCGGGACCTTCGCCCACGATGATCTCTTCGATCAACAGGTCGTCGGGCGGTGGACCGAGGTGGGGTTCAACAGTGGGCTTGTCTGACATGGACCGAAACCTTAGTGGCGACGAGCCCGCCCTGCGCCCACGACGCGGACGTTCTTGGCTTCGCGGCCCTTGGGTCCTTGGGCCTCTTCAAACGTAATCTTCTGGCCCTGAGTGAGTGACTTGAAACCGTCGCCCACGATGGAGGAGAAATGAATGAAGAGATCGTCACCCTTGTCGTCGCTGGCAAAGCCGAAGCCCTTGGTGTCGTTGAAGAAGCTCACGACAGCCTCCTGGCCCCGACCACGTGCGCCGTCGAAACGAGGAGTCTCGGGCCGCGTGTAGTCGCGACGGGGCGTCGGCTGACGCTCAAAGCCGCGGGAGGGACGTGGTTCTCGCTCACTCGAACGGTGATCGCGCCGCGTACTGGTCGAGCGTTCGCGCGGCTCGAAGCTACGGGGACGTTCGCGGTCGCGCGAAGGCTCGGGGCGGCGCTTAGCGGGTGTGCGGTCGTCGAGGCGTTCGGCGGCGGCGGTGTCATCCACGGCGCCAAGGCGAATCGCCGGAGCGTCCTCGCGATCCTCAATCGAAGGTGAGATGCCCAACGCGCGCTGGAGTCGCTTCACTTGACCGATGACGTCTTCGCCGACGAGGGAGATGACGGCTCCGGTCGCACCGGCGCGCCCGGTACGCCCAGAACGGTGGAGGTAGTCGGTCGCTTGGGCCGGCGGGTCATAGTGGACAACGACGGGGAGCAGGTCAATGTGAATTCCTCGGGCGGCGACGTCCGTCGCGACGAGAACTTGGACTTGACCATTCTTTACGCTACGCAGCGCGCGTTCGCGCTGGGCCTGGGTACGGTCACCGTGTAACGGTACGGCGGAGATTCCCCGTTCGCCTAATTGGCGAGCCAGTCGGTCGGCGCCGTGTTTGGTACGGGTGAAGATAATCGCTCGCTCGTACTGCTCGATGATGTCGGCCGTGATCTCGGGGCGACGATCACGAGGCACGCGCCAGAAGTAGTGGTCAACGTCGCTCGGAGCTTCCTCACCAACGACATCGTGTATGGCGGCGTCGTGGGTGAACTCGCGCACCAGTGACGAGACGTCAGGTCCCATCGTGGCGGAGAACAGCATGACGTGGCGTTGGGGTGAGGTGGCAGCGACAATGCGGCGAACGGCGGGTAAGAAACCCATATCGGCCATACGGTCGGCTTCGTCCACAACGACGGTGGTCACAGATCCGAGGTCCAGTCCGCGCTGCTCGAGCATGTCTTCCAGGCGTCCGGGGCAGGCCACGACGACGTCGACGCCATAGTTGAGGGCCTTGCGGGCGACGTTGTACGAGGTGCCGCCGTAGATGCAGATGATCCGGCGACCACGGTCGTCGGTCAATTGGGCAATCTCCTTTTGAACCTGAGCGGCGAGTTCGCGCGTGGGCACGAGGACCAGGGCTGTCGGCTTGCGGGGCTGAGCTTTGGTGAGACGAGCGAGGAGAGGAAGGGCAAAGGCCAGGGTCTTGCCCGAGCCGGTGATGGCCTTACCCACGACGTCGCGCCCGGCCAAAGCGTCGGGAATGGCGGCCTCTTGGATGGGGAACGGCTCGGTGATTCCGCGCGCGTTCAGGCGTTCGACGAGGCGTGAGGGCACGCCGAGGTCGGCAAAGGACAAAGACATAGAACTCCTACGAGTTGAGATGAGCCCAACTCGAAAGAAAATGTCGAATCGGTCTCTATCGCGAGATGCGATGAAACAGCGTTGCCCATGCTAGCAGATGTGCGGCCATGGTCGTAACACAGCCGTGCGGGCGGAGGGACTCGAACCCACACTCCGAAGAACTGGTACCTAAAACCAGCGCGTCTGCCAATTCCGCCACGCCCGCGAGCGACTCCACTCTAGGCCGCTAAGGGACGGAGAAATGGGTCTCGCACGGTAGATTGTTCCAATGATTAACTCCTCCATGGCAGAAGGTTTCGGCGTAAACGATCTCAATCAGCGGCTCTTACGCGAGCGGATCGTGTTCTTGGGCTCACAAGTCGACCAGAGCACCGCGAACCGCATTTGCGCAGAATTACTGCTTCTAGAAGCCGAAGACCGCGACAAAGACATCAGCCTCTACATCAACTCACCCGGTGGCTCCGTGACCGATGGCTTCGCCATCTACGACACCATGCAGTACGTCAACTCCGACGTGCGCACGATCTGCATTGGCATGGCGGCCTCTATGGGCCAGTTTTTGTTGAGCGCCGGCACTCCCGGTAAGCGGTTTTCTCTGCCGCATAGTCGCATTCTGATGCACCAGCCTTCGATGGGAGGCATGCAGGGGCAGGCATCGGACATAGCCATCCAGGCCGAGCAGATCATCTACATGAAGAAAACCCTCGCCGAGCGCACCGCCTTTCACACTGGTCAGACCGTAGAGCGGATCGAGATCGACTCGGACCGCGACCGATGGTTCACAGCGCAAGAGGCGCTGGATTACGGCTTCATCGATGCCGTCATTGAGCGTTCGGCTCTCCGCCAAGGGGTCTAGTGAGCGACGCCCCGCTGGAGGGCCAACGTAGTCGTTCCCTTGCGAACGCGCCGGTGCGCGTCGTCAGCGCTCGCGTCCCCTTGACTGCTCGCCTCTCCAACGTCTGGTCACGTCGAGAGTTATTGCTCGGACTCATCGTGTCTGACATCCGCATCAAGTACAAGAACTCGACGCTCGGACTGTTCTGGTCGATGGTCGCTCCCGCCTTCACGCTCGGGGTGTATTTCCTCGTCTTCAACGTGTTCTTGAAGAACGGTTATCCGAACTTCGTGATCTACCTCTTCTCGGGGCTCATTGTCTGGAACATGTTCCAAACTTCGATCATTACGGCGACCGGTGTCATCGTCGATCGTGCGGCTCTTGTAAAGAAAGTCTCATTTCCGCGCGAGATCTTGGCGCTCTCGAACGTGGGGGCGGCCATTGTGTACTTCGGGGCACAGCTCCTCGTACTCGCCATTGTGGTGGGAGCGCTCGGACACTCGCCGGCCTGGAAGTTCATGCTCATCCTGCCCATATCCTTTATCGCGCTCTGTCTACTCACCTCGGCGCTGGGGATCGTGTTGTCGGCCATCAACGTCTATCTACGCGACGTGCGCCACTTGATAGAAGTGTTCTTGCAGCTCTGGTTTTATATGACGCCCATCGTGTACTCCTACGAGCACGCCATCGCCCCACACCTTCAAATACGCGGGATCACCTGGGTCTATTTCTTGAATCCGCTGACTCTGATCGTGGTGACGTTCCAGCGCGTGTTCTACGTGAACACCATCGTGCACTCAACGGTCGCCCCGTTCCCGATCATTGATGTCTTGCCCACGTGGTCCTTTGAGAAGTTTCTCATCTTGAACGTTCTGCTCTTGGGCGTCGCGCTCATCGCGTTCTTCATCGCCGAGGCGATTTTTGGTCGCCTCGAGGGCGAGTTCGAGTCGGAGCTCTAATGGCCAAGGTGATCGAAGTTGAGGGGGTCTCGAAGAAGTTCAAGATCCACCACGAACGCCACCAGTCGCTGAAGGAACGCTTGCTGCACCCGCGCTCGGGCACCACGGAGGTCTTTGACGCGCTCCAGGGCATCAATTTTACGGTGGATGAAGGCGAGACGCTCGGTGTAGTGGGTCACAACGGATCTGGCAAGTCCACGCTTCTCAAGTGCATCTGCGGCGTTCTCAAGCCCACGACCGGCGAGATCCGCTTGCGCGGCAACTTAGCCGCGCTGCTCGAGTTGGGTGCCGGCTTTCAAACTGAGCTGTCGGGGCGCGACAACGTCTACCTGTATGGCGCCATGCTGGGCCTTTCGCGCAAGGCCGTAGACGGCATCTTCGATGACGTCGTGGCGTTCAGCGAGATCGAGCAGTTCATTGACACTCAAGTGAAGTTCTACTCGAGTGGCATGTACGTGCGTCTCGCCTTCGCGGTCGCCGTCAACGTCGATCCTGACATCTTGGTGGTCGATGAGGTGCTCTCCGTCGGGGACGAGCGCTTTCAAGCGAAGTGCGTTGATCGCATCAAGCGCTTCCAGCAAGAGGGTCGGACAATTTTGCTCGTCACGCACAATGCCGATCAGGTGCGTGCGCTCTGTGATCGCGCCGTGGTCCTCGACAGCGGCGAGATGATCGCCGACGGTCCCACCCGCGATTCACTGCGCATCTTTCGTGAGCACCTCATGGCGGACGCTGTCGAGCACGATCCTTCGCACTTGCTCGGGACGGTGCACATTGAGTCGGTGTCGACGCCGTCGGGGTCGTTCGAAGTTAAGAGCGGCGCCGGTCTGCACTTTGACGTCAGTGTCGTGTCGCAGACTGCCTACAGTGGCAACTTCATCATGGAGCTCTTTACACATAGTGGGATGCTCGTAAGTCGTAGTGACTTTCAGGCCGCGCCGGTGAACTTGCTGCCCGGGCACAACTGTGTCGCGGTGGACCTGGGCCAGATTCCCTTGCTGGACGGGGTCTACCACCTCAACGTCGGAATCGTCGACCCCCGTGGGCAGAACGTAATCGCCTGGAGCGAACGTGCCGCGACCATTCAGGTGACCTACGACGGACGCGAAGGCGGAATCGTCGAGCTCGGCGCCACTATTCGTCAGCAGTAGATTCGGCTTCGACCTCTGAGCGCTTAAGCCGGGGGAAGTGGCGAAGGGCACCGAGCGGTCCGAGACGGCCCACGTCGAAGGGAAAAGTCGCTCCGCGCAGCATCCGGCGGTCGCCACGGGAGTTGCCATAGGCGTAGGTCACCGGCACCACGTCCCCATGATGCTCAGAGATCCACTCGTTCAGCCGTCGAAGTTTTTCCTTCCCTCGACAGTTCTTGCCCAGGTAACTCCCGGTGAGCTTGCCCCGCGCGTCCACCGCGAGCCGCGTACCGAGGCCTCCGGTTGCATCGAACAGCTCTCTCACTACGTCGACGTAGATCTGAGGAGACGCCGAGACCAGCACCACGTCATGTCCCTGTTGGAGATGCCAGCGAAGGCGCGCCAGTACCCAGTCGCGACCATGATCTTCGAAATGGGCCACCGCGAAAATGCGCGACGCGGCGACTACTTCGTCGAAGTCTTCACCGAGGAGGAGCTTTCGAAAGAGTCGCTCCTTCGCCCGATCGGCCCAGTGCCCACTACGTAGTGCTCCCACTAGTAGGGGACCCAACAGGGTGAAGGCGGCAAAATACGTCGCTCGATCTCCCCGCAGAAAGCGGAGCCATTTGAAGACGCTGCCGCCCTCACTGAGCGTGCCGTCGAGGTCGAACGCGGCGACCGTAGGCACCGAAGAGTTCGTCACCCCTCCAGTCTCACAGGACTCCATGAACGGCCGGTGTCGAAAACCTATAAATCCGGTTGTAATTTGTGAGAATTAAAGATCGACCGCTAAGGTGACTCGGTGCGGTCGAGTGACCGTCACCCCGCGGGCAAGGAGTAGACATGGCAATTCGATTAGGAGATGCGGCACCGGACTTCACGGCGGAAACGACCGAAGGTTCCCTTAACTTTTACGACTATTTGGGCGACAACTGGGGAATCCTCTTCTCACACCCCAAGGACTTTACGCCCGTGTGCACGACAGAACTTGGTGCCTTTTCGGCACGCAAGGGTGACTTCGACAAGCGCAACACCAAGTTGATTGCCGTCTCGGTCGACAGTGTGGACTCGCACAATCGCTGGAAGGCCGACATTGACGAGACTCAGGGAGCGCAGCTGAACTTCCCACTCATCGGTGACGAAGACCGCAAGGTGGCCGACCTCTATGACATGATTCACCCCAACGCGAACGACACGCTGACCGTTCGCAGCGTCTTCATCGTGGCACCAGACAAGAAGGTGAAGCTCACCTTGACCTACCCGGCATCGGTGGGACGAAACGTGGACGAGATCGTGCGCGTCCTGGACTCACTTCAGCTCTCGGCGGCCTACCCGGTTTCGACGCCCGTCGACTGGAAGGACGGCGAGGACGTCATTATCGCACCGGCGGTCAGCGACGACGACGCGAAGGAGAAGTTCCCCAAGGGCTTTCGAAAGGTGAAGGACTACCTGCGCTTCACCCCTCAGCCCAACAAATAGTCGAACGGACAAAGAAACGTCTGTCTCTTCGGTCCGTGGTGCCGGTGGTGGGAAGAGAAAATATCAACGCAGAAGTACTCTCGGACGCGTGATCGAGGGTGCTTCTGCGTAGTTTCTGAGCGTCGGTTGAAGAAATCCTTACATCTCGTTTCTTGGCCGCTAGCCCTGACTGCGCCGGGAGATTCGCACCAAAGTCGGTTGTCGTGTTTGATCTTTTATGGATGAAGTCGTAGCGGAATTCACCACCCAGACGACGCCGTTCGCGGAGACGATGATGTTTGGATCGAACAGCAGTGGCGATGAGAGCACCGTCGCTTGCCCTGAGGTGATCCCAAAGCGCACCACGCCGGTCCGACCAAGTCCGGGCATCCCCGCCTTGAAATAGATCCCGCCGGTGGCGATTGCAGACGAAATGGTCGCCTGGCCCACGATCTGCGCAGTCTTCGGAACTGAGACCGTCGTGACGAGGCCGTTCGACGGGTTGACCCTTTGGATGCCCTTCGTGTTCGCTACCCAGAGGTTGGTCCCGTCGTCGCCGATGGGGTAACCGCCCTTGACGCTCGGGAAGCGCACCTTGGTGACCGTCCCCGTAGTGAGCGATGCACGGACGAAATAGGTTGGGGCAACGTTGGAATCGCTCCCGCCGAGCGACGCGTTCATCCAAAGGAAGTGCGAGTCGGCGGTCACGCCGACCGGCGCCCCGATCAATGGAGAGGTGATCGTCGACGCCTTCAAGGTCGTCGTACTCACGCGAAAAATTCCTTGCGAGCCAGGAATCCATACGTAGCCGTCGGCAAGGGTGATAGGCCCGCCCGTGTACGCAACGCCAGTGGCGGCCGTACTGGGGATCTCGATGCGTTGTACGGCCAAGGTGGATGTATTTACGCGAAGGAGCGACCACGTCGAGAGCTGTGCGTTCATCACCCAGGCGAAGCGCCGTGACACCACAATTGCAGAGGGCAGTGTGACGAAGTGGTTCGTAATGAGCTTTTCTGCGCCCGTCGTGGCGTTGATACGAACGATATGCGCACCGTGCCCGTCGTTGTTGACGTCAGTGATCCAGACGTACTTTCCTTGAGCGGCGAGCCCTCGCGGGATCTGCACGTCCGTGTGTACGTACGCCGTGAACACGGGCGCTGAGGCGCTTGACGCGGCGTCGACCTTCATCATGAGCGAACCCAGAATGGCCAAAGGCGTGACAACAGACATCATCCGTCGATCCATGGACCCCCCAAGATCAGCAGCGAGAGAGCGAGACTTTGATTGTACGGTGCCACCCTCGCGCCAGATCCGACGTGCCCAAAGGTGCCGAGGACGGCCGATGAATGATCCCTTAAGCGAGGGAGTCGCGCAGTTCGCGCTTCAGCAACTTGCCCTGAGGATTGCGCGGCAGCGGTTCTGAGCGGAAGAAGACCTTAGTGGGTACTTCGAACTTGGCTAAACGAGCGGCGACGTGGCGGCTGATCTCTTCGGCCTCGATGACTCGACCGGGTCGGAGTACGACCACGGCCGCCACCTCTTCGCCGAGCGTGGGGTGCGGGACTCCGACTACGGCGCAGTCTTGGACGTCAGGATGTTCGAAGATCGCCGCCTCGACAATGACGGAGTAGACGTTCTCCCCTCCTCGAATGATCATGTCCTTCGCGCGGTCGACAATGTAGATGAACCCCTCATCGTCGATCTTTGCGATGTCGCCCGTTCGAAGCCACCCGGACTTCGTAAAGGCCTTGGCCGTCGCCTCTGGCTTATTCCAATATGCCCGGATGACGTTGGGGCCCCTCACCCACAGCTCACCGAGGACGTCCGGTCCACGGGGGAGCTCCTCGCCGGGATCGTCGCCGACGTACTCCTCGGGCACGACCGCCACCTCATTCACGGGGTAGCACGGGCCGCAACTCGAGGGTTTTGCCACGTAGTCAGGGCCAGGGTTTGACGCCAGGGCCGCCGACGTCTCGGTTAGGCCGTACCCGTTGCTGGGCTGTCCCATGGGAAAGTGCGCGCGTAGGCGCGTCACCAACTCAGGTGGCGCGGGCGCTCCGCCATAGGCGATGCTGGCCACGCTCGAGGTGTCGTACTTTTCGAAGTCGGGGTGATCGATGATCTGCATCGCGATGGTGGGCACGCCCCCGATCATGGAGACGCGCTCTCGCTCAATGATCTCCAGCGCGCGTCCCGCGTCGAAGTGGTGCATGAGGATGATCTTGGAGCCTGCCGCGGTGCTCGGCACCAGCACCGCGTAACAACCTGTTGCGTGGAAGAAGGGAACGTTGAGCAGACCGATGTTCTGGGCAGACGCAACGGTGGGATCGGGAGTGACTCCCGCGCGAAGCGCCGATCGGTGGGCGGAGAATGAGAGGTTCATGAAGTTAGTGATGATGTTGCGGTGTGAACCCACCGCGCCCTTGGGGTGTCCGGTCGTGCCCGAGGTATAGAACATTGTGGCGTCATCGTCCGCCCCCAGATCTGTGTCCGGCGGCGTGGCGTGGTCGATCTCGCCGAGAAACTCCTCAAAGGTCACAATGGGTACTCGAGGGTGAGTGCGCTGTGTCCTCGCTCGTGTGGGGTCGCCGAGGACGACAACTGTCGCGAGGTCGGGAAGCTCGTCGATCAACTCATACACGCGCTCGAGACGTTCTTCGTCGACGAAGATCAGCGACGACCCGGAGTCGCGCAGCCCGTAGGACAGTTCCTCCGATGTCCACCACGCATTGAGCGGCGTCACAATGGCGCCAACGGTCACGGACGCCCAGAAGGCCATGACCCACTGAGGGAGATTGCGCGCGGCGATGGCGACGCGGTCACCTTTTGACACCTGGCCCTTCAAGCGATGGGCCAGCGTCGCGACGATCGCGTAGTGCTGGGAAAACGTGTAGCGCTGGTCCTCGTAGACCAGGAACTCAAGGTCTCCGTGACGCTGGGACATATCGAGTATCTGACGAAGGGTCGGCGGGGCGTTCTTCCACACCGTCATCTCTATACCGTTAACCAGCGCGCGCTCGGTCTCAAAGACTTGCCCGGGGGCCGTTAACTGGGCGTTCGCCTCGTCCAACGTCATTGCGTTCTGACCCATGCGAGGTGAGATTACTTGGTCTGATCCGGTGGCTGAAAGAGGGTGTCGCGGTAGTGGACTAGTTCATCGATGGACTCTTTGATGTCGTCGAGCGCGCGATGTGAGGACTCCTTGTCGGGCAGTCCGGCGAGGACCGACGGGTTCCAGCGACGAGCGAGTTCTTTGATGGTCGAGACATCGACATTGCGATAGTGGAGGAACGCCTCAAGTTCGGGCATGTACTCTTGGAGAAAGCGACGATCCGTTCCGATGGAGTTTCCACAGAGCGGTACCGACCGCGCCTCGCCGATATGCGATTTGAGGAACTCCAACGTCTGTTGCTGGGCCCCCTCGACCGTGACGGTGGACGCGATGATCTCGGGTAAGAGACCCGACTTCGTGTGCATCTCGGTGACGAAGTCACCCATTTCTCCCAGCTGTTCGGGTGTCGCGTGAATCACGAGATCGGGTCCTTCGGCGACGATGTTCAAATAGTCGTCCGTGAGGAGGGTCGCGATCTCGACAATGACGTGTCGCGCTGGTTCGAGACCGGTCATCTCCAAGTCCATCCAGGCGAGCACGAATCGACCTTACTTAATTAATGGCAAAGACCTTGGCTGTGTAGCCTTCCCGCTATGGAAATCCTCACCAAGCGACTCCACCCCGACGCCGTCATGCCGCTCTACGCCAACGACGGTGACGCTGGCTGTGACCTGGTGGCGGTCGAGTCCTGCACACTTCGCGCCGGTGGCGGTCGCGTCCTCGTCGCGACCGGGCTGGCGGTCGCGATACCCGAAGGTCACGGCGGATTCGTCCTTCCCCGCAGCGGCCTCGCGTCGCGTCACGGGGTGACCTGTGCCAACGCGCCGGGGCTGATCGATCCGGGTTACCGCGGCGAGTTGAAAGTGGCGCTCGTGAACCTCGATCCCGAGAACGACTACGAAGTGCACAAGGGAGATCGGATCGCCCAACTCGTGGTCATCGCGTTGGAGCGAAGCGACTTCTCAGTAGTTGATGAGTTACCGCCAGCGACACGCGGTGAGGGTGGATTTGGGAGTACCGGGCGATGACCAAGTTTCTCGACCCCCTCGACAGCGCCTTCATTCTTCTAGAGAACCCTGGAACGTCCATGAACATCGGCGCGGTAGTCGAGTTGGAAGCGGCTAGTGAGGACCCGGCCGAACGATTTGAAGACCTCAAATCGGTCGTTGCCGCGCGCGTTCACGAGATTCCCGTGCTCACTCAGCGTGTCGTGCGCGCACCCTTCGATATGACGTGGCCCATCTTGGTGCAAGACGATCGGTTCGACCTTGACCGGCACGTCGTGCGCGTTGCCCTTCCCGCGCCCGGAACGGACGAGCAGCTTGACGCCTATGTCTCTGAGTTTCTCTCGCGTTCCCTTTCGCCCCAGCGCCCCCTGTGGCAGTTGCTGATCATCGAAGGACTGGAGGACGGACGAGCAGTGCTTGTCGTGAAGATGCATCACGCCCTGGCCGACGGAGTGTCCTTCGCCGAAACCATTGCAAATTTCTTTGATATCTCGCCCGAGGTTCGCCCTCCGGCCGAGCCCCTAGATGCCTACGAAGAGGAGCCGACGGTGACCACCTCTCTCGGTCTCCTGCGTCAGGGTATTGCTCGACTGAGTGACCGTCCTCAACTGATCTTGGAGAATCTCTCCTCGTGGGGGAGTCGCCTGTACGAAATCATCCGAGCCTTCGCCCGTGTCGTCGTGGTGAGGGGTCGACGTCACGCCACTCCGGACCAGCCCTCCATTTTCGAAGCTCGTCGGACATCACTCAACGGCGCCGCGGGTATCGACAAGACGTTCTTACGCACGAGGGTTCCCTTGGCCGACGTGAAGCGCGCCGCGAAAGGGCGAGGGGTGAGCGTCACGGACTTCGTTATGGCCACCACGAGCGGTGCCTTGTCGCGACTCATGGACGAACGAGGAGAGGGACTCAAAAAGGATCTGTTTGCGTTTGTTCCCATCAACGTGCGTGCGGAAGGGGACACCGCCGATCTGGGGAACCAGATCTCGGGCATGCTTATAGCGTTGCACACCGAACTCGTGAATCCCGAGGAACGAGTGCGCGCGATCTCGCACGACTCTTCCAAGACTGTCGACGAGCAGCGCGCGCACCGCGCACGCATATTCCAAGACGTGCCCCGAGTTCTCGGACCAGCGCTTCTGTCCTTCGGGGGAAAGCTGGTGTCAGCCTTTGGGCTGTTCGACCATCTGCCCATGGCGAACGTGATGATTTCTTCGGTGCCGGGACCTCCGATCCCACTGTGGCTGAGCGGGCGCCGGGTGATGTCCGCCGCCCCATTTGGTCCTCTCGTTGGCTCCATCTCATTGAACATCACGGTCCTCGGCTTTGGCGAGAACTTGGAGTTCGGCATCCTCGGTTGCGCCGATCGAATGAGCGATCTCGCTCGATTACGGGACCTCATTTTCGAAGAAGCGTCGGTGCTCATAGATGGGGCCCCGTCGCCGTGACGCCTGGACATCTCGTGTGCGTCGGCTACAATCGATGTACCACGCGGACGTAGCTCAGTTGGTAGAGCGCGACCTTGCCAAGGTCGAGGTCGCCGGTTCGAGCCCGGTCGTCCGCTCCACTTGAGGAGTTAGGTACTCTGCCGGTTGTGGGCTCGTTGCCCCGAGTCACTTCGGCGTCGCCGTGAAATATCCCAGGTTTCGATTCAGCAGGTCCGTGACCGCTCGATAGAGACTCGGTGCCTCACTCTCGCGCGGTCCCGCCACATTCAACGTGGCTCCGGAAACAAGATCTGCAAAGAACCTCCGGAGCGACGCGTCCGCTTCCGCGGAGCTGGGATCGATGATGATGAAAGGTCGCTTCAGGACGTTCGCCATTTGAAGCGTTTGACTTACCCCGGGCGACGTGGCAATCGCGGGAGAAAACACGACGGTGGCCGTTGAGTCACGAACGTTGAGCGTCGTGCGCACGCCGGGGTCAGCCGACTGAGTCGGGACGAAGTGGTCGTAGAGGGCGAGCAGACCGGGCGGGTCGCGTAGGTCCTCAGCCCAGCCGTCGCGAGGCACCCACCCCCCATACGTCAGGTGGTGCGAGACGGCGAAATCTACGGCCGCTCGGTCGGCGCCGGTCTCTCCACCGCTCACCACCTTGGTAATTAACACGCCGCGAGCCATTCCTGCTCGGTCGGCGTTCATGAATTCATCTCCACCCCGTGAAGTTAATCGTCATTAAAGGAAACTGCGGCCAACCACGATCTCCGTTCTTGGCTGCCCCCGAGCTGCGTTGCCTAGTCTTGGAGGTGGGAGGTGCCGTGATCAATCCAGCGTTCGAGCCGTACTTGCGACTCGCTCGGGAAAATCCCGAGCCCTCGCCCTTGAGCGTCAGTACCGAAGACCGGCGTGCCGCTTTTCGGAACGAAGCCCGCGCTCTTCGTGGTGATATTCCAGTCGAGGTCGAGACGCGCGAGTGCCTGCTGCCTCTGGAGGGGAGAGAACTCTCAGCGCGGCTGTACCTTCCCGAGGGCGACGAGGGGCGGGGTCTGGTGGCCTACTTCCACGGCGGGGGTTTCGTGGTGGGTGATATCGAAACGCATGATTGGCTGTGCCGTCGACTGGCCTACGACACCAACATGCGCTTTCTCTCCGTCAACTACCGGCTAGCGCCGGAGCACCCCTTTCCCGCGGCCCTCGACGACGCCGTTGACACCTTGCGGTACGTGGCGGCTCACGGGACCGAGTTTGGCTCCGAGGATTCCCGCCTTATCGCCATGGGGGACTCCGCCGGCGCCAACTTGGTGACCGTCGCCGCCCGATTGATTCGCGACGATGCGTTTGACCTGGCGGCGCAAGTGCTCATTTACCCGACTCTCGGTCCCGAGTTGGTGACCGACTCGGCGCACCGCTTCGCTACGGGATATTTCTTGAATCTCGACTATCTGCGCTACGACTATCGCCAGTATCTGGGCGAGTTCGGTGATCACACGGATCCGCGGGTGACGCCGCTGCTGTGCAACGACTTGGAGGGTGTCGCACCGGCCATCGTCGTGGTGGCTGAGTGCGATCCCTTGCGCGACGAGGGCGTCGCGTACGCGGGCCTGCTCGGCCATTTCCGGGTACCGGTTGAGATTCTCGAGGCTGAAGGAATGGTCCATGGTTTTCTTGAAATGGGCGGCGTTGTGCCCGACGCCCTCGCGATTGTCGATGACCTCGCCCAGCACCTCCAGCGTCTCGTTTCTGTCACCCCGTGAACGTTCTCTTCGTCACTCTCGATCAGTTTCGTGGCGACGCCTATGGTGCGGCCGGGCATCCCCTCGTTCAGACTCCCACGCTGGACCGTCTGGCGAAGGAGGGCGCGCGACTTTCTCGTCACTACTCCCAGGCCGCGCCCTGCGCGCCGGGTCGCGCCGCGCTCTACACGGGGATGTATCAAATGAACAATCGTGTCGTGGCGAATGGGACGCCCTTGTCACGAGGGTTCGACAACTTGGCGTACGTCGCTCGCCGGGCTGGCTACGACCCCACGCTGTTTGGCTATACCGATCAGGGCCTTGACCCCGCTTTGGCCAACGGTGACGACGATCCGCGTCTCAGTTACTATGACGGCATCTTGCCGGGATTCTCCGTCGGGCTCTATCTGCCCGAGACCCAGGCCGGTTGGGTGCAGTATTTGCGCGCGAAGGGCTACGACGTACCGGCGGGCTGGCAAGGACTGTGTCGAGGTGAGCCACAGCGACCCGCCGAGGACTCGTTGAGCGGGTTCCTCACCACGCGCTTCACCGAGTGGCTGGCCCACCAAGAGTCGGGTTGGTTCGCGCACCTGAGCTATCTGAGGCCACACCCCCCGTTCGCGGCGGCGGGGGAGTTCTCCACTCTCTATGATCCGGCCGACGTGGAACTTCCGATCGCGCCCGTTGGGGCCACCAGGCGTCATCCGTTGCACGAAGCGGCGCTCGGATGGCCCCACGTGGCAGCACCCCGCGACGAAACAGAGATGCGCACTTTGAAAGCGCAGTACTACGGGATGATTAGCGAGGTCGACAGCCAGCTCGGGCGGGTGGTGGCAGCGATTGAGGAGCGAGGCGAGTGGGGCGAGACCCTGGTCGTGATTACCTCCGATCACGGAGAGCAACTCGGTGATCACGGCCTCATGGAGAAGATGGGATTCTTCCCGCAGAGTTACCACATCGTGGGCATCTGGCGAGATCCTCGCATCGAGGGGGGAACGACGATCGCTCGGTTCACGGAGAACGTCGACCTCCTCGCCACGCTCGCCGACGCACTAGAAGTCGACCAGCCGATTCAAAGTGACGGCTCGTCGCTCGCTCCACTGCTGCGGGGCGAAAGCGTCGAGTGGCGAGCGGCGGCCCACTACGAGTGGGATAGCCGATTCATCTTGCTGGGCGCAGGCCAGATCCCTTCGCGAGACGCGCTGGCCCGCCGCAATCTCGCGGTGTCAGTGAGCGAGACCCTGGCCTTCGTGCAGTTTGGGGACGGCTCGATGAAGTGCTTCGATCTGATCGAGGATCCCACCTGGCGTACCGAGTGCGACGAACTCGAGCGCGTCTTTGGCGCGATGCAACAACAACTCCTCTGGCGTCAAGCGCACCTGCGACACGACCTCACCGACATGTTGCTCGGCCCTGATCGTCGCGGACGCTGGCCGAGTCACCTTCGAGTTGACTCTTTAGCGAAGGCCCCGTCGTAGCGTCTCCAGCAGCATCACGTAGGTGTCGTCGGCGCTGTGGGCGAAGTTGACGCTGTGAAGTTCGAGAGAGACGTAGCCGTGACAGCCCGACCAAATCACCTGTGCCGCGTCGCTCGACTGTGAATGTGTGAGAATGCCAGCCGCTTGACAACGCTCAACAATGCTGACCAAGGCCTGGAAGGTCTGGGCGGCGATCTGGGCGCCCGCGGGGGAGGGCTCGAAGTTGCGGAATCGGTGTAGAAACATGATGGTGTAGAGGCCACGATTATCCAACGCGAAGCGTCGATAGGCAAGGCCCGCACTCACGAAGTCGACTTCGACATCGCCGCTGTGACGACTGACTGCCTCAGCGAGCATCTCGAAGCCGCGTGTCCACAGTTGATCGATGACGCCGTTAACTCCGCCGAAGTGGTTGTAGATCGCCATCGGCGCGACGCCGGCGCGCTGGGCGATGGCGCGCACGGTGAAGCCGTCGGGTCCTTCGTCGTCAAGGATTGAGACGGCCGATCGCAGTACTTCAGGGCCAATCTTTAACGAGGGGGTTCGCGTTTTCCGCATCATTGACAAGTATAGAACGTCGTACTACTGTAATGGAACATCGTCCTACAGGAGATTTCAGTTGCCAACTTCGACCCACGAGCGCAGATGGTGGATCCTAGCGATTCTCTGTCTGGTGGTCATAATCGTCGTCATTGACAACACGATCGTGAACGTCGCCCTGCCCGTGCTGTCGCGCGATCTCCACGCGTCGAACTCCTCGCTTCAGTGGATTGTGGACGCGTACTCCTTGCCCTTCGCTGGTCTCCTGCTCGCGGGAGGAGGGTTGTCCGATCGACTGGGCCGTAAACGCGTCATGCAGATCGCACTACTGGCGTTCGGGGCCTTTTCTCTGCTGGCCGCCTTCTCGCACAGCGTGCCGACGCTGCTGGCGGCACGGGCGCTCATGGGCGCCTCGGCGGCTTTTATCTTTCCGGCCACCCTTTCGACCCTCACGATCGCCTTTGAAGACTTGAACGAGCGCGCGAAGGCCTTCGGAGTGTGGGGCGCTGCCAGCGGCGTGGCAATTGCCATCGGCCCGGTCGTCGGCGGACTCTTACTAGTGCACTTTTGGTACGGGTCGATCTTTCTTATTAATGCGCCCCTAGTCCTCGTCGCCGTGGTCCTCTCGAACTACGTGGTGCCCGAATCCACGAGCCCCACTCGCCGGCGTCTCGACGTGGTCGGACTGGTCTTGGGCACTTCTGGAGTGACCATGCTCACGCTCGCGATTATCCAGGGTCCCTCGTGGGGCTGGCACAGCCTCACTACGTTCACCCTGTTCGCCGTCGCTCTACTCGCACTCATTATCTTTGTCATCTACGAACTACGTCGGGTGGGGCCACTGCTGGACGTTCGGGTCTTCACCAATCGCACGTTCTCTGCTGCGGCGGGCGCCATTGCCGTCAACTACTTTGCCCTCTTCGGTTTCATCTTTCTCATCACTCAGTACTTTCAACTAATCCGCGGATACTCCGCGCTCTCTGCCGGCATTCATACCCTCCCTTTTGCCGCGGTCGTTATGGTGGCGACTCCCTTAGGTGCGGTGGTCTCGCTCAAAGTTGGCGTGCGGTATGTGGTCGCGGCCGGCCTGCTGATCGTCGGTGCGGCGCTGGCCTGGGGTGGCACCATCGCGGTCGACGCCGCTTACGTCGGGCCGGTCGTCGCGGTGATGATTCTGTTGGCCTTTGGATTCTCGCTGGTGAATGCGCCCTCAACGGCAGCCCTCATGAGCACGCTTCGTCCCGACCAAGTAGGCGCCGGCTCCGCGGTCAATGAGACGACGCGCGAACTGGCCGGCTCGATGGGCGTCGCCGTGGTGGGGTCAGTGTTTTCGTCCCTGTTCGCACCGGCGGTTCGCGCGGCCCTCGTGCCCTTCGTCGGTCACGGCCTCACGAGCGCGCAGTTGTACGTCGCTACGAGCTCAACGCGCGCGGCCCAACTCACCGTGTCGCACTTTCCCCCACGGCTCCGTCCGGGGCTTGACGCCAGCGTGGCCAACGCGTTCCTGCAGGGACTTCACCGTGGCTGTTTCGTGGCCGGCGCGGCCGCAGTGATTGCGGCGGTCCTTGTCATTTCCTATCTTCCGACGCGCGATGAGAAGGTCAGCGAAGTACTTATTGACGCGTAGTTGGTCCCTCCGCAAAGGGTGCACCGCCGAAACTGTCCACCGACGTGAACTCGCTGACTTCGCGACGCTTCAGCTTGGTGATCAGTCGTTGTGGGTAGCCGAGCGCCAACACCGCAGCGACAGCAAAATCATCGGGGAGATCTAAGATCTCGCGGAGTGATGCCTCATTTTTGATTGCCACGGTGGTCATTACCCCACCGAGGTCCCGATCGCGTGCCGCGAGCAGGACACTCCACACGAAGGGGTAGACCGAGGCACCTCCCACGAGGTGGTAACGATCAAGGTCACGGTCAGTCGCGGCGAACGATCCAAGGTCGGCTACGACCACCAACATGGCCGGCACGTTGGCCAGCGTCTCGGCGAAACCCTCGGGGTTAGACAAGGCCCGCGCGGCTTCGCGTTGGTCGCTCGCGGCCCGTCGATCCTCGTCGCTCGCGATCGGCGAGAAAGGCGTTACGCCGGCTAGGAGTGAACCCACGTAGTCGTGCCAGGCGTCGAGATAGGCGGCCGCGACGGCCCGGCGTTGCGCGAGATCCTTCACGACGATGACTCGCCACGCTTGGCGATTGCCCCCCGAGGGGGCGAACCGAGCGTCGTCTAGGACACGAAAGAGAACGGCGTCGTCAACGGGACGAGCACTGAACTCGCGGATGGAGGCGGTGGTTCGTAGGGCATCGCGAAGTTCCATCTCGTCACCCTAGGAGAGCGCTTTGGCCCGCTAGGCGTCGCGTCGATTAAAGAGCGCCGTGCCGATGGCGGCGATGACCACCACGTAAACCACCATCACGATGAGCGACGTCCACGCGCCAAAATCGTGTGAGACGGCCGAGGGAGATGTCATCGCGCGACCCAACTCCGAGGGCAGGAACTTCTGTCCCGCGTTACGCCAGTTCTGGGGAAAGAAAGCGAAAATCAGGGGAAATAGAAGAAGTACGCCGACGAAGACGCTGATAGTTGCCGCGCTGTGACGAATGATCAACCCCAGCCCAAAGGCGAGGGTGGCGAGCAGAGTCAAGAAAATGCCCGCCATGATGACCGCGTGCAGCGTCGGTCCATTTGAGAGGGACGCCGTCGGCACGACGCCGGAGTAGATCGACTGGCCCAACAGGAAGGACGCGAAGCACGCGAACTCGCCGACGACCAGCATCGAGACGACCAGGACGAAGAGTTTTGCGAGAGTCAACTCGACTCGCTTGGGCACGGCCGTGAGGGTGGTGCGCATCGATCCCGAGGAGTACTCACTCGTTACGAAGAGAGCCCCGATGACTCCCACCGCAAACTGGGCGAGAATCACGCCCACCAGGCTCGAGGAGACCGGGTCAAACGTCGCCCTATCCGCGAGAGTGGTGGTGGCCCAGTGGGTACGGATCAACGCGGTGACCAGCGCGGCCAGGCCAATCGTCAAGACCAGGGTCACGATCACCCCAGTAATCGACGATCGCACGCTTCGGAATTTCAGCCACTCGGAACGAACGATCGAGCCGAAGGAGACGTCACGATTCATGACGCACCCCCGACGATCCATACTCCACGGCGTCCGAGGTGAGGTCCATAAACACTTCTTCGAGCGATGCCCGTTGAGGAGTCAGTTCATAGAGGACGACTCCCGCGTCGAAGGCGATCTGGCCGACCTGCTCTGCGGTGAGCTCAGAGACGGTGATTCCGTCGTCGTTCGCGTCGGCCGTCTCACCACCGTGGGCCTTCAAGGCAGCGAGAAGCTGCTGATGATTGGAGGCGCGCACGAAAACAGTGCCTTGGGCTGTCGCGGTCAACGAGTCGATCGAACCTTGGGTGATGAACTTGCCTCGGCCGATGACGATGATCTGATCAGCGGTCACGGCCATCTCGCTCATGAGGTGCGACGACACGAAGACGGTGCGGCCCTCATTCGCGAGGGACCGAAAGAAGTCGCGAATCCAACGGATCCCTTCGGGGTCGAGCCCGTTGACTGGCTCGTCAAAGAGGAGGACTTCTGGGTCACCGAGCAGCGCCGCAGCGATCCCCAGACGTTGACTCATGCCGAGAGAGAAGTTGCCCACCTTCTTGTGGGCCACCGAAGCAATCCCGGCAAACTCAAGGACCTGGTCGACACGCGAATAGGGGATTCGATTCGACACCGCCAGAGCGCGAAGGTGATTGCGAGCGGTGCGTCCCGGGTGAATGGCTTTCGCATCGAGCAGCGCTCCCACCTCGTGGAGAGGGTCGCGAAGTTCCGCGTAACGCTTCCCTTTCACCGTGGCGCGCCCCTTGGTCGGGTGATCCAGCCCGAGGATGATACGCATGGTGGTGGATTTGCCCGAACCGTTAGGCCCAAGAAATCCGGTCACCACCCCCGGTCGAACCTCAAAGTCGAGATCGTCGACGGCGACCGTGTCTCGATATTTTTTTGTGAGATGTTCGACTTTGATCATGGGGACTGACGAATCTTACGACAGAGTGTCCGACCACCTAGGTGGCCCCGATTCGTCACGTCAGCGGGGCGATCGAACGTCAGTCAGGGAGCGAGCCGTGTGAGGATATCCTCGGCCTCGCGCACCATCTGCCTCACGATCTCACCGGCCGCCACGATGTCGTCGATCCCGCCAACGGCCTGCCCGGCGGGGTACCCCTCACGGCGCGGGTCGACTCCGGGCGTGGTGAGGTCACCGCCGAGGTGGAAGGTCCCGTCGCTGAGAGAGGTCATCAGTTGGTCGGGGAATCGTCGCAACAAAGTGGGGTCGGCTTCGTAGCGATCGGTCGTCTCGTTCTTAATCACGCGCATGGTCTTGCCGCTGAAGGCCCGAGAGATGACGGTGCCGTCCTCGCGCGATTCGAGCAAGCGATCCTGATAGCCGGGTATCGTTCGAGCTTCCGGCGTGGCGATGAAACGAGTACCCACCCACACGCCGTCCGCGCCGAGGGCGAGAGCTGCCGCGAGACCGCGGCCATCGAAGATTCCGCCCGCCGCGACCACCGGTATGGTCGCGCCTACCGCGTCCACGATGAGCGGGACGAGCGGGAACGTGGCGACGGTGCCCGTGTGGCCGCCGGCCTCGGTCCCTTGAGCCACCACGACGTCGCAGCCGGCATCGAGTGCCCTGCGGGCGTGTTCAACTTTGCCGCACATCGAGATCACGAGGACGTGGTGATCGTGACAAAAGTCCACTACGTGCGTGGGAACTCCAAGTCCCGCGACAAAGGTGCTGGCCCCTCCCTCGATGAGAAGCTCCACGTGGGCGGACAGCGTGTCGGGAAAAGCGGTGAGTAAGTCAACGCCAAACGGCTTAGCGGTGAGAGAGCGGGTGGTGGCGATCTCCTGAGCCAACTGGGCGCTCGACATGGTGGAGGCCCCGAGACAGCCGTACCCTCCGGCGTTCGAGACGGCGGCGGCGAGCGCGCTGTACGACACGCCGCCCATGCCGGCCAGCATCACCGGGTGTTCGATACCGAGGAGCTCGGTGAGACGGGTCTTCATGAAGACTCAACCTACACATGGTCGTGCGCTCCGCGCCGCGCCGCGGCGATTCGTCAGCGGCGCATCGATAGTTGAGACCGGAGGAGGGAAGTGAGCGCCTCGCCACCGGCGATGATCACACCGAGGCAGTCATCGAACTCGGTGTCGTCGCCGTAGTACGGGTCGGGTACATCAAGGTCCCTCGTAGGGTCAATGAGATGGCGCCACAAGACCACCTGGGTGCGAGTGTTGCTCAGCCGTGCGCGAACGTCCGAAAGATGCTCACGGGTCATGACGATGACGACATCCTGAGCATCGAGGAACTCCCGACTGGCGTAGGTGCCCGGCGAACCACCCAGCCCATATCCCGCTCGATCGAGTGCCTCGCGCGCCCGGGGGTCCATGGCGCTGCCCACATGCCAACTCGCCGTGCCAGCGCTCGTGACGAGAACGTGACCTTTCAGTTCCGGGTCGTCAGCGATGAGGTGCTTGAGGACCACTTCGGCCATCGGCGAGCGACAGATGTTGCCCGTGCAGATGATGGCCACGCTCAGTTCAGGTTGGGGCACGCTTCTCCTAGGGAATTCTTAGGTCCGGGTCGGTGAAATCGAGTCTCGCGACGTGCGAATATTAGGGGGAGAAAGATAAAGTACGTTTGGGACTAACGGAAGGAGTCGCGATGCCCCTGTCAGAGCACGAGCAGCGAATCCTGGCCGAACTTGAAGAGTCCCTCTCAAAGCAGGATCCTCGGTTCGCAAAAAACGTTCGGGAGACGAACATTTACTCCCACAGCGGTCGGCGAGTTCGTTGGGGAGTGGCCGGCTTTATCGCCGGACTCGCAATCCTCGTCCTCTTTTTTTCGCACTCAGTTCTTCTCGGACTGGTGGGCGTAGCCATGATGTTTGTTTCAGCAGTTGTTGTAGAGCGCAACGCCCGACTTTTGGGTCGCGCGTCCTGGCAGGACATTACTCGAGGCCAGGGCGACGACGCCCACGCGAACTACGGTCCCCGTACCAGTTCGCTCCGCGACTGGTTGTCGCGTCATCGCCATAAAAGCGAATGAACGATACCGGAGGCGCGCGCGACGCGTCTCCGTGCCTGGCGCTTGATATAGGGGCATCCAAAGTTGACGCGGCCGTCGTCAACGGTAACGGGGCGGTGCACGCCCGCGGACGCCTTGACGTCTCGGCTCACCGCTTCGATCTCTTTGACGCGATCGTCGAATTGTCTCGCCAGACCCTCGCCGGGACCGACATCGCCGTGGTGGGCGTAGGTTGCGCCGGACCAATGACGCGCGGTGGAGAGACGGTCTCGCCACTCAACATCGCTTCGTGGCGGGACTTTCCCCTGCGTCAGTCCTTGCGAGAGGCGCTCGGCTTAGACATATTTATAGAGGGTGATGCGCGAGCCCTGGCCCTGGCCGAAGGTTTCTTCGGTGCGGCCCAAGATCAGTCGTCGTACCTTTCGATGGTGGTCTCCACGGGCGTCGGAGGCGGCTTCGTGTTGAATGGACGCTTGCTCGACGGCGAGACGGGTAACTCCGGTCACGTGGGACACCTCAACGTGGTGAACAACGGTGCGCTCTGCTCGTGTGGAGCCTTCGGCTGCCTTGAAGCCGAAGTGTCCGGGCGCGCGATCGAGGGGCGTACCGGCCACCCGGCCGCCGACGCCGACGTCGCGACCCGCCAACGTACGGGAGAGCTGGTCGGGCGAGCGGTGGGAACGCTGAGCTCGGTGCTGGACTTCCGCCACTGCTACGTGGCGGGATCGGTTGCCCTTGGCTACGGCGACGAGTTTTTTGACGCCGCGAACAAAGCCGCTCGCTCGCTCGCCATGATGTCCTACTCACACGACATTGAGATACGCCCTTCCCAACTCGGCAACGAGGGGCCGCTGCTCGGCGCCGCCGTCGTTGCCTGGCGAGGTGCCGCGTGAGGGGTCTTGACGGTCGAGCGATGGCTGCTCATCTCGGTCGCCACCCCGGCGAGATTCCGGTCGTGGCAAGGGCTGCGTGGCGCCTGCGTCGAGCCGGGTGGTGGCGCCGAGCGCCGTTTCTTCCCCTGCCCGGACGCTCGTACTGGCGGTTTCGACTGGCCACCGCGACGGGATCCCCTACTGGTACGACGACCGCGCGTGAGATTGTGGAGTACGCGATCTGGTCTGATCAGCAACGGACACGGCGCTAGGTTTCTCGTGGCTCGCGTGCTCTTGCTCAACGCCACCTTCGAACCGTTACAGCTGGTATCCGAGCGGCGCGCCGTCGTACTGATGCTCGCCGGGCGGGCGGAAGCCATCGCCATGCCCGACGAGCCAGAAGTCTGTCGATCCTCTTCCCTCGTCATTGAGATTCCGGCCATTGTGCGCCTGCACGACATGGTGAAGCTGCCGAGCAAGATTCGTACCCCGCCGTTGACTCGACGTTCGCTTTTGCTGCGCGACAGCTATCGCTGCGCCTATTGCCTCGAACACGCAGACACCATTGACCACGTCGTGCCGCGATCGCGCGGCGGTCGTCACGAGTGGACGAATGTGGTCGCGGCCTGTCGCCGTCACAACATGCAAAAGGGTGATCGTCTGCTCGAGGAGATTGGTTGGCGGATGCACTTTGAGCCAAGAGTGCCGGACGGTCCTTGGTGGCGATGGCGACACGTACCTGACCCCGATCCGCTGTGGGCTCCGTACCTGCCGCGCGCTTCGTGAGTGTTGAGGATCTCTACAACTACGGAGAGTTGAGGCAACTAGAAGTTGCGACCGTCTTTGTCGCGAAGGTTGCTCGCGCCACCTTGGTCTTGGGGGGTAACCAATCGGCGGATGTCCTCGACCCAGCGCTCGATCCAGCCACGCGCGTACGCAAACGTCGCGGCGGGGGAGGACTGGTCCTCTTACGCCCCGAAGATCTATGGATCGACTGGTGGATTCCCTTCGGCGACCCGCGTTGGAGCCACGATGTGCGCGTGAGTTCCATTCGGGTTGGTGCCTGGTGGGCCGACGCGTTACGAACGCGCACGCCAGGGGACGTGCGCGTGCACGACGGTCCACTCGAAGGTGAGGTCGATTTCCGCCTGGTGTGTTTCGCGGGTCGCGGACCCGGTGAAGTCTTTGTCAATGATCGAAAGACCGTGGGTCTCACTCAATGGCGAGTGCGCGAAGGGGTCTTTGTCTCCACCGTGCTGCACGCGGGGCCGACGGCCGATGTGCTCGAGTATCTCTCCAAGGTGCCTCGCGGCCTAGATCGCGCCCTCGATCACGAGACGTTGGCGACGTTGAGGCTCGGTGATCGTGAAGATTTCCTCGCCCGGGTGCTCGATGCCGGCGGGGATTGGGATCGTCGTCACATCCATCTCGACTGACCTCACTCGAGCGAACACTTGATCGCATGTCAAAGTCCTGGGGCTCTCTCGTCACAGATTTCGATCAAAAGGGACGAGATTTGGTGACGG
Source organism: uncultured Acidimicrobiaceae bacterium (assembly GCA_963756325.1). Taxonomy (GTDB): domain Bacteria; phylum Actinomycetota; class Acidimicrobiia; order Acidimicrobiales; family RAAP-2; genus RAAP-2. Next base: position 269,685 of record CAVWNE010000012.1, on the reverse strand, counting down.
GTGGTAGGTGGTGGTGTAATGTGTCACGAAGTGGGGGAAAGTGGTGAACCCGCGGGAGGACGACGATGCTCGGCTTTGTTGGTCAGTTTCAGCACTCGCTGGACGCCAAAGGTCGGCTCATTTTGCCCGCAAAGTTCCGCGGCGAGTTTGAGCGCGGCGGTCACCTAAGTCCCAATACCGAGGGGTGTGTGGCGCTCTGGACACCCGGTGAGTTTTCGCGCCAGATGGAAGAGCGTCTGGCCCAAAGTCGAGTCGGCGGAGCGGCCGAGCGCCAACAGGTTCGCTACTGGTCGGCCAACTCCTTCGACGTGGAGTTCGACAAGCAGGGTCGATTCGCTGTGCCGAGCTCAACACGCGAGTTTGGCGAACTTCGTGGCGACGTCCTCGTCGTCGGAGCCATCGACCACGTCGAGCTATGGAACCCCACCACCTACATGGAGAAAGTGAATGCCGCCGAAGAGATCTTTAAGCAGGGCAGTGACTAGTGACACGTCTTTCAGTGCAGTATCGGCCGCGGACCACGCGCAGCCTGGCAATCGCGACAGCGACGCGGGAATCCTCCTCCGCCCACTCGCACGCTGTCGCGATTGAAAGGCTGCGGATGGCCCCCGACCGTTTTCACGAACCCGTCCTGGCGACCGAGATCGTGGAGCTCTTTTCCAGTCTTCGCGAAGGCGTGGTCATTGACGCGACCTTGGGTGGGGCCGGTCACTCCGAGGCACTCCTTCGAGCCGCACCCCGCCTACGGATTCTCGGTATCGACCGAGACCCCGCCGCGATCACAGAGGCGCGCGCTCGTCTCGCCACGTTCGCAACCCGCGCGCTCGTCGTAAAGGCTACCTTCGCCGAGATTGACGACGTGCTGACTCGCGAGTCGTCGTTCGTCCAGGACAGCCCCGTGGTCGGGGTCTTGATGGACCTTGGTGTGTCGTCGCACCAACTTGACGAGGCAAGCCGGGGTTTTTCGTTTCGGGCTGACGCGCCCCTCGACATGCGGATGGACCCCACCTCGGGGGAGTCGGCCGCGGACTACCTTTCGCACGTTGACGTGCACGAACTGGCGCGCCTGCTGCGCAAACATGGTGAAGGGCGTTTTGCGGGGTCCATCGCCAAATCGCTGGTGGATCGTCGGCCCCGCACCACGGGCGAACTGAGTGAAGCGGTGGAACGAGCTGTGCCGATGGCAGCGCGGCGACGTGGTCACGTGGCGACGAGAGTATTTCAGGCGCTGAGAGTTGAGGTCAACGAGGAAGAAGAGCAACTCGGCGTGGGGCTCACTTCGGCCCTTGACGCGCTCAGCGTCGGAGGAGTGCTGGCGGTCATCTCGTATCACTCCGGCGAAGACCGAGCGGTCAAGTCCTTCTTCGCCGAACAACAAAGTGGTGGGTGCCGCTGCTCCCTGGAGCTCGGTTGTGTCTGCGGTGCCATTAGTCGCGTCAACGTCTTTAAGGCCAGCGCGCAGTTGGCCAGCGCGGATGAGATCGCGCTCAATCCCCGCTCCCGCTCGGCGCGACTGCGAATCGCGCGAAAGATCGCCCCATGAGTGTCATTAGCTTTCCTCGCCGAGTCGACACACGTCGCCCGTCGGCTCGCCCGATTGCTCGTCCGACCCATCGGCAACGTGCTCCGCGACGAACTGAAGCCGCACAGCGCTGGCGTTCGACGTCCTCGGCCCGCAAGGCGGTGGCGGTGTTCATCGTGGCTCTGGCGATATGCCTCGTGGGCTCGATGTTCGAGGCGAATCGTCAAATCGAGATACACCAGCTGCAGAGCCAGCTTCTCCAGCAGCAGTCAACCTACGCCGAGCAAGTAGGTTCGCTCACCAATCTGTCCGCGCCCAGTCAGATCGCCACGCAGGCCGGAGCGTTGCACCTGGTGGACCCCACCTCGGTCACTCAAGTACCGTCAACGTCTCTTGATGCGCCTCTGCCGCTACCGAAGTTCTCAGGTTATGCACCGGCTACGTCAAGGACGATTCGGTGACTCACCAGACCTCCACGCACGCCCGGACGCAGTCGTCAAGGTCCACACGCAAGCGACCGCCGGGCCCTCGGCGCCTCCTCCTCCTTCGCGCCGTCCTTGCTGGGGCGTTCTGTGCGCTGGGGGTTCGCCTCTTCTTTCTGCAAGTAGTTGACCACGCGCACTACGCCACGCTCTCGGTGGAGCAGGTCAAAGAGACATTGACCACGACGGCGTTGCGCGGAGGGATCTACGATCGCGACGGACAGACGCTGGCCATCTCAAGACCGACCTCGCTGGTGGTGGCTGATGACTTTCAAATCAAACAGCCAGCCACGGAGGCGACGGCGATGTCACCGCTGGTGCACGTGCCCGTAGCCCAACTGACCGCTTTGCTGTCACGTCACAGTGGTTACGTCGTCATCAACAACGCGCTTGATCTCACGGACGGTAGACGGGTCTCGTCGTTGGCCTTTCCGGGAATCGTGGTTCAGGACTCCTCGGTGCGCACCTACCCCGATGGCACGCTGGCCACGTCGCTCCTCGGGGGAGTGAACGCAGCGGGCTCGGGTACGACCGGTCTTGAGTATGAGTACCAGAAGCTGCTGGCCGGCCAGACGGGAAAGACACGTGAGTTCGTCTCCGCCTCGGGCGTGAACCTGCCGGCGTCGCACTCAACAGTTATCCGTCCAGCCAAACCGGGAGTGGGGTTAGAGCTGACGATTGACTCTTCCTTGCAGTACGTGGCCGAGCGCGACCTCGCTCAACAGCTCAAAGCCGAAGACGGGTTAACCGGTTTGGCCGTCGTCATGGACGTGAAGACCGGTCAGATTCTGGCCGACGCCTCCCTCGTCAACACCAAGACCACCGCCGGGGCGCTGGGACCCGTTCCAGCCTGGGGAAAAAGTGTCGGGTACGCGGGAATTGATCAGACGATCAACAACCTGCCGTTCTCTCAGGCCTACGAGCCTGGTTCGGTATTCAAGGTTGTAACTTTCTCCGCCGCTCTACAAGCCGGCTTGATTACGCCGAACACCGTCTTTGCCGTACCGAACTCGGTGGTCGTGGGCGGACGATATTTTCACGACGCCGAAAATCACGGTCTGGAGCATTTGACCGCCACCGAGGTGTTGGCCCAGTCGTCCAATATAGGTACCTACGAGATCGGACTGCGCGTTGGCGAATCGGGCCTCTTGGCCCAGGTACAGCGCCTGGGATTTGGCCAAAGCACCTCCATCAACTTTCCTGACGAGACGAGCGGCCTGCTGGTGAATGCCGCGAACTGGTACGCGAGCGACCGGGTCGCCTTGCCCATTGGTCAGGTCGACGCCGTGCCGGCCATTCAGGTCCTCGACGCCTACAACGCCATCGCCAACGGGGGAGTCTTCGTCGAGCCCAAGTTGGTCCGCGCCTACGTCTCAGCCGACGGAGCGACCAAGGCGACGCCGCCGAGCGCGACGCGCGTCGTCTTGTCCAAGAGCGCTGACGCCACGATGGTCAAGATGCTCGAGCAAGTCGTACTCGATGGGACCGGCACCGAAGCCATCATTCCCGGCTACACCGTGGCCGGCAAGACGGGAACCGCCACGATTCCCTTTCCGGGCCAAGACAAGCTGACCGACAGCTACAACGCCACCTTCGTCGGTTTCGCCCCGGCCAACAATCCCATACTGTCGATGATTGTTGTGATTCAACGACCGCTCAACAATATTTACGGCGGGTCGGTGTCGGCCCCGGTGTTTCAAGAGATCATGTCCTACGCCCTTCACCACTACGGCATTCCCTCGAACGGGGCCGTCCAGAAGCCGGTGACGGGCGCCGCCGCTATCTCCTCGGACGTGACCTGATGCAACTGGGCGACATCTTGGACGACGTATCGATCGACGTGGCGACGAGCAGTCTCGAGATCGAACGTGTGGAGATTGACTCGCGGGTCTGCGGACCGGGTGCGCTGTTTTTTGCGATGCCCGGAGCCAAGAAGCACGGAGTTGCCTACGCGCGCGAGGCCGTCGCGCTCGGTGCCGAGTGCGTGGTCGGCGACGTATCGGTTACCCTCGATGCGCCGGTGGTGGTTGTTCCCGCTTCTCAGTTGCCAGCCCTTCTCTCCCACGCGAGCGCGACACTGACGGGACATCCCGAGACTCAGGCGACCCTGGTGGGGGTCACCGGAACCAACGGCAAGACGAGCGTTACCACGATCCTCGCGTCGCTCGCTCGGGCCCTCGAGTGGAACGCATCCACCATCGGCACGTTGACCAACGAGCGCACCACTCCGGCGCCCCCCGAGCTGTATCGGACGCTGGCCGCGACGGTGGCGAGTTTTGAACCTACGCGCGAGCGTTCCTTGATCGCCCTCGAGGTGTCGAGCCACGCTCTCGATCAGCGCCGGGTCGATGGCCTTCTCTTCTGTGTGGCAGCCTTTACCAATCTCAGTCACGATCACCTTGACTATCACGGCACGATGGAGCAGTACTTCGAAACCAAGTCGTTACTCTTTACCAACGAGCTCGCTAAGCGCGCGGTGATCTGGGTTGACGATCCCTACGGAGAGCGACTCGCGGAGAAGACGGTCTTACCCGTGACACGGGTGAGTCGACGTGACGTGCACGACGTCATGAACTCGCTTCGCGGTTCGACCTTCTTCTGGCGTGACCACCTGGTGAACTCGCCCCTGGTCGGGGACTACAACGTTGACAACGCGCTGATGGCCATGTCGATCATGAGCGCGATGGGCGTCGACGACGCCGTTATCGCCAACGCCATGCGCGACGTCGCGTCGGTGCCTGGTCGCTTTGAGGTGCTGTATGGACGCGACATCACGGTGATCGTGGACTACGCCCACACCCCCGAGGGCCTCGAGAGACTGTTGCGCGACGTCCGTTCGCTCCAGCCCGAGGGACGACTAGTCACGGTCTTTGGCGCGGGCGGCGATCGGGATCGAAGCAAGCGACCAGAGATGGGTCGCGTCGCGTCGCAGCTCTCGGACGTGACAATTGTTACCTCCGATAACCCCCGTTCCGAGGGGCCAGATGCCATCATTGATGCGGTGATGTCGGGGTGCGTGTCGGACGCTGAGGTCGTTCGCGAGAGCGATAGGCGTCGGGCCATTGCCCTGGCGATCGACACCGCTGGCGCGGGTGACGTGGTCGTCATCGCCGGGAAGGGTCATGAGGCCACCCAAACAGTGGGGGACGTCGCCGTCCCCTTCGACGATCGGGCCGTAGCGAGAGAACTTCTGAGGTGACGACATGTTGAGTCTGATGGAGGCGGGCGGCGTCGCGTTCCTGGTCGCGTTGTTTCTCACGCCGTTTTGGATCAGATTCCTCTTGGCTCGTTCCCTCGTTCAGACCATTCGAGAAGATGGACCGACTCATCAGCACAAGGCGGGCACCCCGACCATGGGCGGTGCCATTATCGTTTTGGCCGCGCTGTTGGGATACGCCATGGGCCACATTGGCACGTCGGTCGTCTTCACTCGCTCGGGGATACTCGCCATTCTTGCCATCGTCGCTTCAGGCGTTTTGGGGTTCGTTGACGACTACCTCGGGATTCGAAACCTGCGCAATCTCGGCCTCAACAAGCGCGGCAAATTGATCGGTCAAGTGGTCATCGCGGCCGTGTTTGCCCTGTTGGCGATTAACTGGGTGCACACCTCCACCCAGTTGTCCTTTACGCGTTTCTCTCTCCCCGGGTGGCAACTGACGTCGGCGGGTTGGTTCTTTGTCGGGGCCCTCATCATCATCGCGACGTCCAACGCCGTCAATCTGACCGATGGACTCGACGGGCTGGCCGCCGGTTCGGCCACGTTCACCTTTGGCGTTCTCGCCATCATTGGCTACTGGCAGTTTCGTCACTTTGAGATCTATCGGCTGCACGCCTCCCTCGATCTCGGTCTCGTGGCGGTAGCGCTCGTGGGGGCGTGCCTCGGCTTTCTGTGGTGGAACGCCGCACCGGCGCGAATCTTCATGGGTGACACCGGGTCCCTCGCCGTGGGCACGGGGCTCGGCGCGCTCTGTCTCTTGATGAACCTCGATCTTCTGTTGCCCATCATCGGCGGCCTTTTCGTGGCCGTGACGATGTCGGTGATTATCCAAGTCATCTCCTTTCGAGGCTTCGGTCGTCGGGTCTTTCGCATAACACCCATACAGCACCACTTTGAGCAGCTCGGATGGCCCGAGACGACGGTCACCATACGGTTTTGGATCATGGCGGGACTGCTGGCCATGCTCGGTCTGGGAATCTTCTACGGCGACTTCCTCAAGATTGCGAAGGTGGTCTAAGTGTCACTCCGTACACCCGACGTCCGCGATCGGCGACGGAGCCCCGTCCGCGCGACGCCACGCACGCCCGTCCGAGGGGAGCGGGGTCTCTTTCACCCTCTTCCTCGCGGCGACAACACGGCCCGCGTGCTCATTCTCGTGACGATGGCTCTGGTGATCTTTGGGACCATCTTCGTCGCGTCGGCCAGCGAGGGCCAGTCCGCGGCGAACGGCGGGACGGCGTTCTCGATCATGGTCCACGACGTGGCCTATCTGGTTCTCGGAATCTTCGCTCTCTATTTTGCGGCTCGCGTTCGACTCGAACGGCTCGTCCGCGCCGCTCCGCTCCTCATGCTCGTGGGACTGTTCTTGCTCTTGGCGGTAAAGGCGGTCGGGGTGACCACCAACGGCGGCAAACGGTGGTTGAACCTGCGGGTCATCGACCTGCAGCCCTCGGAGCTCTTCAAACTCTGCACGATCGTGTTTCTCGCGTGGTTGGTGCAACACCACCACGAGGAGTTGAATAACTGGCGACAGCTCGTCGTCTGGACGGCGCCCATCTGGTTGGGCTGTGGATTCATCGTCCTGGAGCCCGATATCGGTACGTCCTCGGTGGTCTTGATCATCGCCCTCTCGATATTGGCCATCGCCGGTCTCTCGCGGCATCTCTTTTTCGGGGTTCTCGTCGCGACGGGCGCGGCGGTGGGTACGTACCTCGGCGTTGAGCCCTACTCGGCCAAACGCTTCTTTTCGTTTCTGCATCCCAATACGGACTTGCTCGGCAGCGGGTACCAGCTTTTCCAATCTCGCATCGGACTGGGGGCTGGCGGCATCAGCGGACTGGGCCTCGGTCACAGCCGCGAGAAGTGGGGGCTTCTGCCGAACCCGCACACCGACTTCATCTTCACCATCGTGGGCGAAGAGCTGGGGATCATCGGCACTCTGGCGGTCATCGCGCTCTTCGTGGCGTTCTTGATGGTCTCGGTGCGGATCGCCCGCCAGTGTTCGAACCAGGTCTACCGACTCATCGCGGTCGGTATCACCACCTGGATCATCGTCGAAGCGCTCCTCAACATCTCCTCAGTGGTGGGGTGGTGGGCCGTGACCGGAGTGCCGCTTCCCTTCTTCTCCTACGGCGGGACGGCGCTCATTACCGAGTTGGCGGCGGTGGGGCTGCTGTACAACATCGCCCACGACCGCTCGCGCTCGAGCGACCTCACAATCCGCGACAACCGACTCACCAACTTCCGCGAGACCTTTGAGCGACCCCGAGTCCCGGCTCGTCCCGAGCGGCGGCCCGTTCCTCGACTTCGGACCCGGCACCGTCCGGACTACTAATGGGCCGCCCCGTCGTTATCACCGGGGGCGGCACCGGGGGACACGTTTTTCCTATGCAGGCGATCGCTGAGTCACTGCGAGCGCGCGGGCTTGACGCTTCGGAGGTTTGCTACGTCGGCAGCCGCCGGGGGCAGGAACGAACTTTGCTCGTGGGCGACATGGCCCTCACTCTTCTTCCCGGGCGGGGAGTTCGTCGCTCGTGGCGGGTCAGTGATCTCCTCTCTAACGTCGGATCGATCATCGGCTTGGGCGCTGCGGTCGTCTTTGCGCAGATCTTCGTCGCTCGCCGGCGACCGTCGGTGGTCGTCTCGGTGGGCGGATACGCGTCCTTCGCCGTGTCCTTCGCCGCCGTGTGCTGGCGAGTGCCTCTCGTGCTGGTGGACTTCGACGCCGTGCCCGGAGCGGCGCATCGACTCCTCGGTCCCTTTGCCGCGGCGCGCTGCACGGCCTTCGCCGCAGTCGCTCGCCATGAGACGGTGACGGGCGCTCCTCTTCGTTCGGACATTGAGTCGATTGATCGATCGACGGCGTCGCGCCTGGCCGCTAAAGCCGCGATGAGTCCGCCCATTGACCCGGTCCGCACGGTCGTTCTGGTGATGACCGGCTCTCTGGGATCACATCGTGTCAACGTAGCCGTGCGAGACCTGGCTCGAACGTGGGCGACGCGCAGTGACCGGGCCCTCATTCACGTCACGGGCGCGCGTGATTACGACGAGTTCGCCGCGACCAAGCCTCTGGTGGAAAGTCTTGACTACCGAGTGATTGCCTTTGGCGACATGGTCGAACTGTGGGGCCTGTGCGACGTCGCGGTCTGTCGCGCCGGAGCGATCACCGTGGCCGAGCTGGAGGTGCTGGGCATTCCCGCGGTGCTGGTGCCGCTACCGGGCGCCCCCCATGACCACCAGAACAAGAACGCGCGCGCCCTGGCCGACGCCGGCGGGGCCATCGTGATCAGCGACTCACAGTGCACGGGAGACGCGCTGGCAGAGGCGTTGGACATCATGACGACCCTGGACACGATGCAAGAGATGGGTCGTGCGGTTCACGCGCTGGCCCACCCGCACGCCGCCGACGCGATCGCCGATGTCATCGTGGGGATTCGCGCTCATGAGTAGCTTTCGACCGGGAACGCGGGTGCACGTGGTCGGCGTCGGGGGAGCGGGAATGAGCGGCCTCGCCATGTTGCTGGCCGAGCTCGGAGCCCTCGTCAGTGGGAGCGACCAAAAGGACTCTCACGTCTTTGAAGACCTCCGAGCGCGCCGCGTGACGACGTACGTGGGTCACGACGCGGCCCACCTGCACGGAGCCGAGGTCGTTCTGTGGTCGCCCGCGGTCGCTGCGGACAACGTCGAGTTGGTGGCGGCGCGCGCGAGGGGTGCGGAGATGGTTCCTCGCGCGCGCGCCTTTGAAGAACTGTCGGCGATGAAGCGGGTCGTGGGGTTCACGGGCACCCACGGAAAGACCACCGCGACCTCCATGATGGTGCAGGTGTCCCTTGCCGCCGGACGTGACGACGGGTGGCTGCTCGGAGCTCCGGTGCTGGGCGTGGGCGCCCAGGGTCACTGGGGTGAAGGCGACCTGCTCCTCGAAGTCGATGAGAGCTATGGAACCTTCGGCGAGCTTCATCCCTTCGCGCTCGGCCTCTTGAACGTGGAGGCGGACCACCTGGACTTCTATGGGTCGCTCGCGGCGCTCGAGAGCGCCTTCGCCGATCTGGTCGCTCGAACCCGTGGACCGGTCGTCGCGTGGGGCGACGATCCGGGGGCGAGCGGCGCTGTCGCCTCACGCGCCGACGCGGTCTTAGTGGGCACCACACCTTCTTCCTCGTGGCGGGTCAGCAACATCGAACTCGAGCGCCGCCGTGCGTCGTTTCAACTGGCGGGGCCGCGCACCCTCAGAGTGGATCTTCGCGTCACCGGTGCGCACAACGTGGCCAACGCCGCCGTCGTCGCGGTGTTGGCTCACGAGCTCGGGGTGGCTGACGAGGCCATCGTTCGGGGTCTGTCCAACTTCGTGGGGGCACCTCGGCGCTTTCAGTACCGCGGCGCCTGGCGCTCGGTCGACGTCTATGAGGACTACGCACACCTTCCGGGCGAGATCGCCGCCACTCTCGCCGCGACGCGGGCGGGTGGCTACGAACGCGTCACGGTCGTGTTTCAACCCCATCGCGTGACGCGAACGATCGCGCTGGTTGACCAGTTCGCCGCGGCCTTTGGCGGCGCACGACATGTCATCGTCACCGATCTCTACACCGCGGGAGAAGTGAATCCAAACGCAGTGACCGGTGAGTTGGTGGCCCAGGCGTTGCAGCGTTTTGACCCCACGCTTGACACGATCTACTGCGCCGATCTCTCTCGTGTCGCTGAACTGTTGGAACAGCTGGTGGACGACAGCGACGTGATTGTGTTTCTCGGAGCCGGAGACATCGGCTCGGTCATCTCGACGCTGCCCGGAGGGATGACGTGAACACTATCGAGCACCTCGTAGCCGTGGGCGGCGCACGGGTCAGCGAGCACGCACCCTTTGGCTCTCGCACCACCTACCGCGTGGGGGGAAGTGCCCGGGTGGTTGTCACCGTCGCCACCGTGGCCGATCTCGACGAGCTGGGTCCTCTCATGGCAGAGACCAAGCTCCCCCTGGTGTGTCTGGGCAATGGGTCGAATCTGCTGGTGGAAGATGGCGAGCGCGACGTGCTGGTGGTGCACTTCGAGCGCTCCCTCGCCACGCTCGAGTATGACGATGACGAGCGCGTGTCCGTGCGCGCCAGCGCCGGACTGGACCTGCCCCTGATGGCGCGGCGACTCGCGCACCAGGGCGTCGTTGGATTCGAGTGGGCCGTCGGCGTGCCGGGCACGGTCGGCGGGGCGGTCGCGGTGAACGCGGGCGGTCACGGCGATGACATCGCGGGGTCCCTGGTGGAGGCCACCCTGTGGCGTGACGGCGTGACGAGCACCTGGTCTGCGACGGAGTTGGAACTGGGATATCGCACCAGCGCCGTGAGCGCCGATGACATCGTGCTCGCTGCCCGGTTCAACCTGGCCCGGGGTGACGTCACCGAGGCCGAGGCACGGGTCCGCGAGATCGTTCGTTGGCGGCGCGAGCATCAACCCGGGGGCGCCAACGCCGGCAGTGTCTTTCGAAATCCGAGCGACGATCACGCGGCAAGGCTCATCGAGGCCGCCGGGTGCAAGGGGCTACGCCTCGGGAGCGCCGCGGTCAGTGAGAAGCACGCCAACTTCATACAAGCCGACGCCGGGGGCCTGGCGCTCGACGTGTACTCCCTCATGAACCTGGTTCGGTCACGGGTTCTCGAAGAGTCCGGAGTGGAACTGGTCAGTGAGAACCGCTTCGTAGGCTTTGGGGTAACGCCATGAGTCGTCACGCCGCCACCCGCGAACGCCCGAGCCGCGACGAGAGTACGCCCACCCGTCTCGCGCGGCCGCCGCGCCGTCGCGTGCGTCGGCTCACGAAATGGTTGGTCGCCGTGGGCGTGGTCGCGACGGCGGGGGTGTTTGGCGCCCAGTGGCTGTTGCACCAGTCAGACTTTCGCGTGCAACACGTCACCATCACCGGCAATCGCCACGAGAGCGCGGCAGCCATTCTCGGCCGCTCGGGTCTAGTCAGTCATCCGTCCATGATCGCCCTCAACGAGTCGAAGATTGTCAAGCGACTCGAGACGTTCTTATGGGTTCACCGTGTGACCGTTACTAAGAAGTGGCCGAATACGGTCATTCTGGACATACACGAGAACGTCGCCGTCGCCGTGGCCTTCACCTCGAAGCACGTGTTGGAGTTTGTCGACGCCCAAGGAGAAGCGCTCGGTGTAGCCCCCCTGCACGAGAATCTTCCAACCCTCGACTACCTCTCATCCAGCCCGTCCAGCTGGCCCTTCGCCGCCGCGGGCCGTGGCGCCGCGTACGTGGCCAGCCAACTTCCGCGGGCCTTCACGACCCAGGTAGCGACCATTAGCGATGACGCCCAAGGATCAGTCACGCTGACACTGACCACGCCCGTGACATTTATATTGGGGCCGCCGACCAACCTGCACGCCAAGTTCGTGGCGATCGCGTCGGTCATCGCACATAGCACTCTGGCACCCGGTGACGTTGTCGACGTGACGGTCCCCGACGAACTCGCGGTGACCGCACCGAGCAGTTCGTAGAAACCGTGGCATTTGACCGAAATCTAGGCGATGACTAGCCTTCAATGACTGTTCGCCACGCCGCCCCCGCTGAGGCGGTAACAATAGAAGAGATAACCAAGGGGAGTCCATGAGTCTCAATCAGAGCAACTACCACGCCGTTATCAAGGTAATTGGCGTCGGTGGTGGCGGAGCGAACGCTGTTAACCGGATGATCACCTCGGGTCTGAAGAACATCGAGTTCATCGCGGCCAACACGGACGCCCAGGCCTTGCTTCTGTCCGAAGCCGACCTCAAGATCGACATCGGCCGTCAACTCACCCGAGGACTCGGAGCCGGTAGCGACCCCGAGGTGGGACGCCAAGCTGCCGAAGATCACCGCGGCGAAATTGAAGAGGCCCTGAAGGACACCGACATGGTCTTTATCACCGCCGGTGAGGGTGGCGGAACCGGGACCGGTGCCGCCCCCGTGGTGGCCGAGATCGCGCGTTCTCTCGGGATCCTCACGATCGGTGTCGTGACGCGCCCCTTTGGATTCGAGGGCAAGCGCCGGGCCACCCAGGCCGAAAAGGGAATCCAAATGCTGCGCGACAAGGTGGACACCCTCATCGTGATTCCCAACGACCGACTGCTGTCGGTGACGGCGCCCGACACCTCCATGCTCGACGCCTTCAAGATCGCCGACGATGTTTTGTTGTCCGCTGTGCGCGGCGTGACCGATCTCATCACGGTGCCCGGACTCATCAACACCGACTTCGCCGACGTCAATACCGTGATGCGCAACGCGGGTACCGCCATCATGGGTGTGGGCAGTTCAACGGGTGAGGGCCGGGCGGTGAACGCGGCGCGGGCGGCGATTACCTCTCCCTTGCTCGAGGCGTCCATCGACGGCGCCCGCGGCATCTTGATGAACATCGTCGGTGGACCGAACGTTACCTTGAACGAAGTGACCCAGGCGGCGGAGATCATTCACTCGGTCGCGCACCCCGATGCGAACATCATCTTCGGCTCGGTGATCGATGACTCGATTGGCGAGGCCGTTCGAGTGACGGTCATCGCGGCGGGCTTTGACGCGGGCGCGGTGAAGACCAACGCGCAGAGCGAGCCGGTCATGACCGAAGGTCCGCGCAGCGACATCTTTACCACCACGGGCGACGACTTCTTTGACGTCGGTGGCGATGACGACCTTCCCAGCTTCCTCCGCTAGCGAACTTCTAGAGCGCGTGGGCGCGAACCTTGACGCGGTGCGCACGCGCATCGCCGCGAGCGGACGTGACCCCACGAGTGTTCGCATCGTGGCCGTCACGAAGACCTTCGGGGTGAGCGAAGTGCTCGCGGCGAGCGAGCTCGGACTTCACCACTTTGGCGAGAACTACGTGGACGAGCTCTGCGCCAAACGTGACGTCGTGCCCGAGGCGACCTGGCACTTTCTCGGCGCTCTTCAAACCAACAAGATCGCCCGGATCGCTACGTGTGCCCACGTGCTGAGCGGCGTCTCGCGCGAAAAGGAACTGACGAAGATTGCCGCCCGAGCGAGCGCCACCCGGCTGGACATTCAAGTGGACTTCACCGGCCGAGCCGAGCGAAATGGCGTGGCCCCCGAGGATGTTGCGCACCTGGTAAGTCGCGCTCGAGAGTTGAACTTGAACGTTCGCGGACTCATGGTGGTGGCTCCGCCCGAACCGGCTGGGGCCCGCGACGCCTTCGTGCGAACCGCCGCCCTGGCCGACTCACTGGGGCTCACTGAGCGCTCTATGGGTATGAGCGAAGACCTAGAAATCGCCTGCGAAGCGGGCACCACCGAGGTGCGACTGGGTCGGGCGCTCTTTGGCTCCCGGGACCTTCCGGGCCGCCTGGCCTAACATAGTTCTGGGCGTTGCGGCCAAGGAGAGGCGAATGAAAGAAAAGTTACGAGGATTCCTCGGGTTTCTCGGTCTCGTCGAAGACGAGTACGGCGAGTACGGTCCTACCAACGCGCCCCGGCCCTTCTCGGAACAGCCTGAGGAGTTTGAACCTGAATGGACCCCCACCCCCGTGCCCGTCGCTCGAACCTTCCCGACCCAGCCCGCCAGCCCCTCGCCGTTTCGCCAAAGTAACCCCGCTCCCCGGTCTCCCACTCGAGCCGCCCCCATCTCGGTGCTCGAAGGTTCGAACGGAGTGAGCCGGGTCCGACCCATGGCGACCTCGAGCGCCGCACGAGGCGCCTCGCCCTTCCAACAAGAACGCGATGTAGCCATCGTGTCGCCCGAGACCTACGACGACTCGCGTCGCATCACTGATTTTCTGAGGTCCAACCGCGCCGTGGTCTTGAGCACCCTCGACGTTGACCCGGGTCTCGCTCGACGGTTGGTGGACTTCACGGCGGGCACCGCCTACGCCCTGAACGCCAAGATCGAGATGCTGATCCGCGGCGTCTACTTGATCTCTCCCCAGGGAATGTTCGTCGGACCGGAGATGAAAGAGCGCCTGCGCGCCGGAAACTATCACGCGCTCGATCAGGCATGAGGTTCGTTCACGACCTGATTAATCTCTACATCGCGATCCTCATCGTCATGATGATCCTCAGTTGGTTCCCCGCGCAGAACCCTCAAGGGGGGCTCGCTATCACCAAGCGCATCCTGGCCGATATCACCGAGCCGGTGCTAAGACCGCTACGCGCGATTCTCCCTCGACCGCGCATCGGTGGCGTGGGTTTCGACTTCGCACCCTTCGTCGCCGTCATCATTCTTGGGTTGATCAACTCGGCGATTTAGCGTGACGATTGCTCGAACTTATCGAGCAACGGGCGGTAGGGTGGCTGCATGGACAGCACGGATAACGCGACGTCAGCGCTCGACACCATCGATACGGTCGCCTTCAAGGTCGGTCTCAAGGGTTACAACGTTGACGAGGTCGACGACTTCCTCGAGAGACTGTCGGTGGAAGTTCGTCAGCTGAAGGATCTGGCGCAACAGCAGCGTCAACAGCTGCGCCAAGCAGCCGAGCGCATCAGCCAGCTCGACGCGCGCGGCACGACCGGCCCCGTGGCGCTCACTCCGCCGCCCGCCGCCAGCGCGCCGACACCGAGTTCGACTCCGGTCGCTCAAGCGATTCGCACCGGTGGCGCCGCGGGCGCTGAGCAGGTGACCTCGATGATCGCCATGGCGCAACGCTTCATCGAAGAAACTCAGGCCGAGGCCGAAGAGAAGGCTCGTGAGTTCACCGCGGCGGCCCAGGAGCGAGCTCGAGAGATCGTCAACGAAGCCCGCAGTCGCGCGGAAGATGAAGTCAATCGCCTGAATGGTCTGAAGCAGCGTTTGAGCGAAGACGTCGAGACGCTCTCTGCCCAACTCCAAGCCGAGAGAACTCGCATCGCTCAGGTTCTCGCGGAGTTCACCATGTGGGTGGAGACGTCGTTGCAGGCCGGCGCGAAGTCATCAGTCGCTCCCCCCGCAGCACCGCGCCGACTCCGACTCCGACGCCGCCCGCACCGGCGGCCGCCGCGACGCCGCTCGGCGATCGTCCGACGAACGTGCCGCCAGCCGCTCCGGCGCCCACCGCGAACGCCGGTCAGGCGACGATCTCACAACCCACCATCGGTCAGGTGCTTAAGTTTGACCAAACTTCTCGCGACGAACGGTAGTACTTGCGCTCCTAACTGCTAGCCTCGGCGAGCACTGTTCTGAGGAACGCGAGGAGTACACCAATGCCGTCGAGCGCAAAGACTACGAAAAAGACCAGCAAGAAGGTGGTCGTCAAGAAGACCGCCTCGCGGGCACCGGTGAAGAAAGTCGTGAAGAAGGCGACCAAGGCGACCCCGCCCAAGAAGTCCCCGGCGAAGAAGGCTCCCGCGAAGAAGACCGTCGCGAAGAAGCCCGCTGCGTTGAGCCCGGCCCAAAAGGCTGCCGCGGCCAAGAAGCAGAAGGCCGTGGCCGCAGAACAGGCCAAGAAGGAGCGCGACGCCAAGGCGAAGGCCGCCGCAGCGAAGGCCCTAGCCCGCCAAAAGGCCCTTGACGCCGCCAGGGTCAAGAAGGAGCGTGACGCCAAATCCCGCGCCCTCGCGAAAGAGAAGGCTGCCGAGGCGAAGGCCAAAGCCGCCGCGGCGGTAAAAGCTAAAAAGGAACGCGAAGCTAAGGCGAAGATCGCGGCCAAGGAACGCGAGGTCGCTCGTAAGGCGCGCGAGAAGGCGGCCGTCGAGGCGAAGAAGCAACGCGAGATCGACGCCAAGCGCAAGGCGATCGAAGCGGAGAAGCAGCGCAAACTCCGCGAGATCGAGCGCCGCGAGTCCGAGGAGCGCAAGCGTCAAGAGCGCCGTGAAGCCGAAGAGCAAAAGCGTATCGAGGAGCTCGAGCGCAAGATGCACTCCAAGCCCTACGCCGAGGACGCGGAGTTCCTCGCGGAACTGCGAGAGCTTCTGGTGGAGACCCGAGACGCGACGACCGCTCAGATCGCGGTGAGTGAGTTCGAGGCGAATGAGATGCTGGTGGACCGAGAGCGCCTGGAGTATGACGACGAAGACGGCAGCAGCGTCGCGTCAGATATTCAGCGCGACCAGTTGAAGGATTACGCGACGGCCCTTCGACTGAAGGTGGACGAGATCGACGTGGCCCTCGCGCGGATCGACGAGGGTAGTTACGGTCGCTGCGACGAGTGCTACGAGCCGATCTCGCAACCAAGACTGCGCGCGCAACTGCCGGTCTTTACTTGCGTGTCGTGCCGCGCCAGCGTTTAAGGTTCCGGGTCAACTTCGCCGTCGTCGCGGTGGCGCTGGCGGTCACCGCCGTGGACGCCGCCACCAAATATTGGGCCCGTCACGCCTTGGCGCGACACCCCGATCACGTGATCGCTTTCGTGTGGCTTCGTCTTGAGTACAACTCGGGCATCTCGTTCTCGATCAATAACTCGGGACCGCTGGTGACTACCATGGTCACGGTTATCGTCGCGGTCGCGGTCGTCCTGGTGGGAGTGAACGCGAACGCCGGCGCCCCGGCGATCGGCTTTGGACTGTTGCTAGGCGGGGGAGTGGCCAACGTTCTCGATCGTTTAGCGGCCACCCCGCACCGAGTCACCGACTTCATTGCGGTCTCGTCGTTCCCCGTCTTTAACCTGGCCGACGCCGCCATCACCGTTGGATTTATCGTCCTGATCGTGGCCGCCCTGCGCGGCGACCGGCTGCTCGGACGATGAGCGACGAGACCGACCGCGACGCCTTTGACGGAGAGACGTTGGATCTTCTCGTCCCGAGCACTTTGTCGGGGATCCGAGTTGACCGCGTTCTGTCGATGTTGACGGGACTGTCGCGCTCAGAAGCTGTTGAGGCGGTGGCGAGTGGGACGGTGTCGATTGACAACAAGATCGTGGCCAAGGCGTCGTTACCCCTAGAGACCGGTCAGCACCTGAGAGCCCAGCTGGCGCCACGCGCGACGGGTGTCGTGAGCGCGGATCCCTCCGTCGAGGTCGATGTCGCTCGTGACGACGACGACTTCGTGGTGGTCAACAAACGAGCAGGTCAGGTCGTACACCCGGGCGCGGGGCAACTCGATGGCACGTTGGTCGCGGGTCTCTTGGCGCGCTACCCCGAGATCCAGTTCCTGGCCGACGAGGGACTTTCTGACATCTCACGACCGGGGATTGTCCATCGTCTCGACAAGGGAACGTCGGGACTTCTGGTGGTCGCCAAGTCGCCCGAGGGATTTGTCTCGCTGAGCGAACAGCTAGCCGAGCGAAAGATGGGGCGCACCTATCTCGGTATGGTGCAGGGCCACGTGAGCGAAGAGAGAGGCGTCGTCGATGCGCCCATTGGCCGCTCGACCCGCACGCCCACCTTGATGGCGGTGCGCAGTGACGGACGGCCGGCGCGAACCAGCTATGAGGTGATCGCCCGATTGAAGGATCCCCATCCCATGACGCTGCTTCGACTGCGCCTCGACACCGGTCGCACGCACCAGATACGGGTGCACTTAGCGACCATCGGTCACCCGGTCGTGAACGACGTGCGCTACGGACAACGGCGCGACAAGCGACTCGAGGAGGAGCGCTTTTTTCTTCACTCCACGACCTTGACGTTCGCACACCCGCGAACGGGCGAGGCGATCGTCACTCAGGCGCCGCTACCTCTAGACCTCGCGGCACTGGTCCCGAGGGACGTCAGCCTTTAGGCGACGTCGTGCGCGGCGAGCACGTTAGAGTCGTCTCGCAGAATCGCGAGCGCCTCGTCTTCCGCTCGACGAACGCGACGGACCCCAATGTCCATCTTGGTGGCCGTGGCCTGCAGCGACAGGGGAGTCGCGCCGTTGAGCCCAAAGCGCAGGGTCAAGACTTCGCGCTGAAGATCCGTCAACTTGGAGAGTGCACCGTGCAGCTCATCGTTCATCATGGTCTGCTCGATGTCGTTGACCCAGTCGTGCTGACTGGGCGCCACGAGGTCTCCCAACGTGGTGGCGGAGTCAGAACTGGCGGGCTGGTCGAGGCTGGCGGTCACGCCGGCGAGTCCCTTGAGGTTCTCACGTTCGGCCTTGGACATTCCCGTGGCCTCGGTCAACTCCTCATCGGTGGGCTTGCGCGCCAGGATTGACGTCAGCTCCGCCGTCGTCGCCTCCAGCCGCTGAAGCTGCTCACCAACTTCGAGGGGAATGCGAATGGTACGGCCGTGCTGTTGGACGGCACGCTGCAGGGCCTGGCGGATCCACCAGGTGGCGTAGGTCGAGAACTTAAAGCCACGCTCCCAGTCGAACTTCTCGACGGCGCGCAGCAGCCCAAAGGTTCCTTCTTGAACGAGGTCGACCATCTCGACACCGCGGTCCTGATAGCGACGGGCCCAGTGAAGCACCAGTCGCAGGTTCGCGGCGACCATCTGCTTCTTGGCCTCTTCGTCGCCGGCCGTGACGCGCTTGGCCAGTTCGACCTGCTCGTCGTAGTTCGGCATGGGGTAGCGGTCGAGGTCGCGCATGAGAAGACCCAACATGTCGTTGGTATTCACCGCGGAGCGGCGGGGGGTTGTGCTGGTATTCACTGGCATCTCCTTGTCTGTGGGGGGCACAAAGTCGATGCGTCTAAAGGCTGGGTATTTCTCCTATGGGCGCCTTACTAATTTACCACGAGGTAAAACGCTTTTCAAGACCCCTCAAAAGGGGCGAATATCCCTACTTTAGCCGGTGTGGGTGCGCGCGACGGGCCGACCGCCCCGGGCCTGGATCACCATATCGGCCAAGGTGAAGCTCGCCAGATGCTCGCGCATGTGGTTTCCTACGTCGGCCCAGACGCCCAGTAGCACGCACTGACCCTCGTGGTCACAGGCGCCGTCTTGGTGGGGTTCCCCAAAATCGCCGGCCGCGATGGGTCCATCGACCGCGGCCACGATCTCGGCCAGGGTGATGGACTCGGCGGGACGGGCGAGCACGTAGCCGCCGCCCACACCTCGTTTGGAGCGTACGAGCCCGACGCCCTTCAGGCTCAACAGTATTTGCTCAAGGTACGGCTGGGGGAGACCCGTGCGTTCGGCCAGATCGCGAACCGACGTGGGCTCGCTGTAATTGTCGCGAAGCGCCAGGCTCAGCAGCGCCCGACTGGCGTAGTCCCCCCTCGTGGATACTCTCACCGCGCCATCCTATCGACGGTTGGCCCTATTTTCCGTGGTCGTACGCGGAGTGAACCGCGTCACCATGTTCTCTGGCACACTGCAGTAGTGACTGATGAATCCCCTGACGAGGTCAGCGTGAATCCCGACGAAGTGCTCTCTCCGGGCGAGAGTGAAAAGACGCCCGAGAGCGACAACGCCGATTACGTGAGCCAGCCTGCGAAAGTCATGCGAATCGGGTCCATGGTCAAGCAACTGCTCGACGAAGCCCGCAGTGCTCCACTGGATGAGGCCGGCCGCGCAAGGTTGCGCGAGATCTACGAAACGTCCATCAATGAGTTGTCGGGGGCTCTCTCGCCGGATCTCTCGAAGGAGCTCTCGCGCGTGGCCACGCCTTTTAGCGCCGACGTGCCTTCAGAGTCCGAGCTTCGCGTTGCTCAAGCCCAGCTGGTGGGATGGCTGGAGGGCCTCTTTCACGGAATCCAAGCGTCCTTGTTCGCCCAACAGGCCGCCGCGGCGGCCCAGTTGGAAAAGATGCGCGACCGCTCGCTCCCCCCGGGGGCGGGAGAGCCGCGCGCCGGGACCTATCTCTAGGACGTGGCGGGGTGGCCGCGGGGAGACTAACCTCGAAATCCCATCCGTGTAGTTTGCGGAGTGACCCAGAGAAAGAGTTCGGCTGATGGCTGAAGGCTTCGTCCATCTGCACAACCACACCGAGTACTCCATGCTCGACGGCGCGGCGCGCGTGGACGAGATGGTGCTCGCGGCCAAGGCCGATGGTCAACGGGCCATCGCCATCACCGATCACGGAAACCTCTACGGCGTCATCGATTTTTACGAAGCCTGTCGACGTCACGACGTCACGCCGATCATTGGTCTCGAGGCGTACATGGCGGCCAACTCGCGCTTCGACCGACCGGCGCGTCGCGGCAAGATCGACGACACCGGAGGCGACTCCGAAGGTGGCCAGAAGCTCTACCACCACCTCACTGTGCTCGCGATGACCAACGATGGCTACAAGAACTTGCGAGAGTTATCGTCCAAGGCGTTCCTCGAGGGGTATTACTACAAGCCTCGTTTGGACTGGGAGCTACTCGAACGCTACGCCTCGGGACTCGTCGCCACGTCGGGCTGCCTCGGGGGCGTGGTGCTCCAGGCGCTGCTCCAGAACGACTACGTGAAGGCCCTGGAGCTAGCGGGGCGCTTGCAGACGATCTTTGGACCCGAGAACTTCTATATTGAACTTCAAGATCATGGCCTCGCGGCCCAGCAGCGTACGAACCCCCAGTTGCTGCGAATCGCGAAAGATCTGAACGCGCCGCTGCTCGCCACTAACGATCTGCATTACGTGCAACACGGCGACCACGAGATGCACGACGCACTGCTCTGCATCGGTACTGGTTCGCGAGTCGCCGATCCGGACCGATTCCGAATCGAGAGCGACCAGCACTACTTGAAGAGCGCGGCCGAGATGCGCTATCTGTTCCGTGAGGTGCCTGAAGCCTGCGACAACACCTTGTTGATCGCCGAGCGGGCGGACGTCACGATCGAGTTCGATAACGACGCCCTGCCCGAGTTCCCGCTTCCCGCGGAATATCACGGCGACGCGCACAAAGAGGGGGCCACGAAGTATCTGCGCGACCTGACCTATCGCGGTGCGACGGCGCGCTACGGCGACGGGTTGTCAGACGAGGTGCGTACCCGACTCGACTACGAGCTGGGCGTCATCGCCGATATGGGGTTTTCCGACTATTTCCTCGTCGTGTGGGACCTGATTCGCCACGCCCACGAGGCGGGGATCCGCGTGGGACCGGGGCGCGGATCGTCGGCGGGATGTTGTGTGGCGTACTGCCTGCGCATCGTCGACATCGACCCACTTCGCTACGGGCTGTACTTCGAGCGCTTCTTGAACCCGGGTCGGCGCTCGATGCCCGACATCGACATGGACTTTGACGAGCGCTATCGCGGGGACATGATTCGCTACGCGGCCGAGCGCTACGGCGCCGATCACGTGGCTCAGATCGTGACGTTCTCGACGATCAAGGCGCGGGCCGCCGTGCGCGACTCGGCGCGAGTGCTGGGCTACCCGCCCCAGCTCGGCGACAAGATCGCCAAGGCCATGCCGCCTCTCGTCATGGGCCAGGACTTGCCGCTGGAGGCCTGCTTCAGCCCCACGCCAGGGTACGAGGCTCGCTACGGGGAGGCCAGCGAACTTCGTGCGCTCTATCAGGACGACGCAGAAGTGAAGCACGTGGTCGACGTAGCCAAGGGCTTCGTCGGCAAGCGTCGCCAGGACGGCATTCACGCGGCCGCGGTGGTGATCACCAAGGGTCCCGTCCTTGACTACGTCCCGGTGCAGCGCAAGTCTGGCCCTAACGGCTCGCTCGACAGCGCGCCGATCGTCACCCAATACGAGGCCACGGCCATCGAGAAGCTCGGTCTGTTGAAGATGGACTTCTTGGGCCTACGCAACTTGGCCATCATCGAGCGCACCCTTGATCACATCGAACGTCGCACCGGCGACCGAGTGGACATCGACCATATTCCTCTGGACGATGAGAAGGTCTTCCAGATGTTGCGCCTCGGAAACTCCATCGGACTCTTTCAGCTCGAAGGAGACAAGATGCGCCAGCTCATGCGTCGCTTGGCCCCCACGACCTTTGACGACATTGCCGCCATCAACGCCTTGTACCGCCCGGGCCCTCTGAGCGAGAACGTTCACAACGACTACGCCGACCGAAAAAACCTGCGTCAAAAGGTCACGTATGACCATGAGGTTTTGGAGGACGTGCTCGCAACGACCTACGGCTTGATGATCTATCAAGAGGACATCATGCGCGTGGCCACCACGATCGCGGGCTTCACTCTGCCCGAGGCGGACGATCTTCGAAAGGCCTGCTCGAAGAAGATCCGCGAGATGATTCGCGCTCAGCGCGCCAAGTTCGTGGATGGAACCGAACGTGAAGGGTACGGTCGCGAGCTGGGTGAGGCGATCTTCGACAAGATCGAACCCTTCGCCGACTACGCCTTTCCCAAGAGTCACGCGTACGGGTACGCGCTCATCGGTTATCAAAACGCCTGGCTGAAGGCGAACTATCCCGTTGAGTACATGTCCGCACTTCTCACCTCGTTCCGCGACGACAAGGACAAAGCCGCCGTCTATCTCAACGAGGCGCGCCAGATGGGTATCACCGTCGGCGTGCCGGACGTCAATGAGTCCATCGCCGACTACGCCCCGTCGCTGAAATCAGAGAACACCATCCTTTTTGGTATGGCGGCCGTGCGAAATGTGGGAGAGGCCCTGGTGGAGAAGATTGTCGCCGAGCGCGAGGCTACGGGTCCCTTCGGTGACATCTATGACTTCGTGCGCCGGGTCGATCCCATGGTCTTGAACCGGAGAACTATGGAGTCGCTGATCAAGGCCGGGGCTTTTGACTCTCTCGGTGTTCCTCGTCTGGCGTTTCTGCTGAAGGTCGATGAGATTATCGACGCCACGCTCGCTCGCCGCAAGGATCTCTCCTTGGGCATCACCACGCTGTTTGCCGCCTTCGACGCCGAGGGCGAAGGGGACTGGGAGGGAACGGAGATCGCGCTTACTGACATCGAGTTCGAGCAGTCGGTGAAGCTGGATTTTGAACGGGAGATGCTCGGCACCTATATCTCCGATCACCCTCTCTACGGTGTGATGGAGAGTTTGAGTACGAAGACTGACGGGGCGATCGTGGCCATTCGCGAACGGGCCGAGGAGCTCTCACGCAGCCCCAAGGCCGTGACGGTGGGCGGAATCTTGGCCGAAGTTCAAATACGCCAGACCAAGGCCAATAAGCAGTACGCCCGCGTGGTTCTCGAGGACCTGGGAGGGTCGCTCGAGATCAACTTCTCCGTCGCCGCCTTTGAGCGCTTTAGCGGATTTCTGGCTAAGGACACGGTGGTGCTCATTAAGGTGCGCGTGAGCGACAACGACGAGGAGCTTCGCTTCAGTGCGGTGGACGTAGAACGTTTTCACGGTGAGCGGGCCGATGTGGAACTGCGGCTCTCACTTCGCCCCGAGGATCTCACCCAGCACGCTATTTCGACGTTGCGAGAAATTCTGACGCGCTATCCCGGACCCTCGCCCGTCGTGGTTGACACGGGATCTGCCGGAAAGACCTTTCGTTTAGGTCCCGCATTTAACGTCAACATACCCGGTGTGGTTGCGGATCTACGCTCAGAATTCGGCCGAAACGTCATAAAGGCCTAACTGGCGGAGGGTCACTCCCCGCGCCGTAGAATGGTTACCTATGGCAATGACGGTCACCACCAAAGACACCACTGCCCTCAGCGATGCAGAGTTGGCCGAGATGGCCGACCTCTGCGTTGACCGAGAGCCCAACTTTGACATTGGCTTTCTTTCAAAGCAACGTGAGGAGTGGGTACTCGTAACTCACGCGCGCGAAGGCAACAAGCTTCGTGGGTACTCCTTTTGCACATTGGAGCGGATCGGAGGGACACCGTCGCTGCTGGTGGGACTTCTTCTGGTCGATCGAAACGCGAAGTCTGACCAGACGTTGAAGTCCATCCTGCACGATCAGTTTCGTCGGGCCCTTCTGGCCTTCCCCGACGAGGATGTCTTGCTCGGCACGCGCCTCACCTCGCCCGACGGCTATCGCGCCTTCACCGGACTCGACGACGTCGTGCCGCGCCTCGACTATCGCCCGACCGGTGAAGACCGTGCGTGGGGTCGCCGACTGGCCAAGCGCTTCGGCTCCGAGAAGTCGATCGACGACAAGACCTTCATCATGACGGTAAGCCCGGGCCCGGTCGGGGGACTCGACTACGTCGCCTCCAAGGGCCCCATTCCCGAAGGAGCCCACAGCTTCTTCAAGGGTCTCAAGCCCGAGAAGGGACAGCGTCTCATCGTCTTTGGGTGGGCGATGGCTGAGTCACTCTCCACTGGCAAACTGCCCAAATAGCTCAGCCGCGAGGTAACAGCCCGGTGCAGCTCTTGTAGCAGTGGCCATCGAGAGGTTGCGAGAGAGTCGTCAACACGTAGGTCGGTCGAAAGCCCAGCGCCGTCGCCAGGTCTTTTCCCGCCAGTGAGGTGCGACGAGTGGCCTCAATCGTTCGGATCGCGTGGGCGTCTTCGCACAGCAGCCACACGTCGTCACCGAACCATCCAAAACGTACCCAGGTCGAGCCATCGTCGGGCCGACGCAGCAGCTGGGGACCGCGGTCAGCCGCGACCAGGGCCACGCTCGGCCGTTCGCCCCGGAACTCCCAGTAGGGAGCACTCGGTCCGCGAAAACCGAACAAGGGACCGTCGGCGGGGCTCGCCAACTGCTGAAGCCACGTGCGCACACGGCGCCCGCGATAGGTGCCCAGACGTCGCGGAAGGTCTAACAACGTGACCGCTTCGGGCTGAGCCAGGTCGTCGCGTTCGATGTTCTGGGCCAGCTGACCCTCGACGACATCGAACGCCGCCAGGTCGGTCTCGATATCGAGGGGCCAGGGTATTCGCCAGCGGACGATGGCCTGGCTAGCCAGGTCGACCACGGTCGTCGACTCGTTGGTGGAGCCGAGCACGAGGCCGTAGACCGCGGCCCCGGGCGAGAGGTCGACCGTGTCGCGCTGTGGGGTGCGCGTGATGAGGCGTCTCGTGGCGCGGACGGCCGGATCGCGGCTCAAGAGGGGCAAGAGCCGGTCCTTTGCAGTTCCGCGTCGAGTGCCGCGACGCTCGAGACGGGCAGGTCACAGACGCCGGCGTGACAGACGTAGGCGTAGCCCGCCTCGCGCCCCTTAAGGAGTTCGGACTCACCCGAACCAGTAACTAAGACAGTACGAAACATCGCTCTCGATCGTACGTGGTTCGAAAGTTCGTTCGCGTCGCCGGGGATGACCAGCTGAACGCCCGCCAGGGCGAAGCCCGCCGCCTCAACGAGATCCACCACGGCGTTCGGATGAGTGACCAGCAGCGAAGCGGCCAGTTCGACCTGCCGCTGGGCGATGACGAGCAGCGACGTAGTCGCCTGGCACAGTGCCAGGCGCGCGAGTGAGCGAGTTGTGATGGCGTGCGCCGAAGGTGTCGCGCCATCAAAGATCTCTTTTGGTCGCGTTGACAGGTCGCTGACGAGATCACTCTGGGTGAAGAAACCCGCACCGACGTGGGGATCGATGTCGGTGGGCACCGGGCCGTCCCAGAAGTGCTCGACGAGATAGGTGGCGACCTCATGAGCTATCTCTCGCCACTCGTCGTCCCCCGTGAGCTCGAAGGCGTCGACGGCCGCGTCGATGAGCCAGGCCAGGTCGTTGGCGGTGGCGTGCGCGCGGTGATGTTCCGTGCGCCACCAGGTCTCGTCCTGGAAATGAGTGCGACGCAGCGAACGCAGGAGCTCAAGGCCACGGGCCTCAAACTCGACGGCCCCGCTGAGGAGAAACGCTGAGGCGAGCATGGCATTCCACTCGAGGATGATCTTGTCATCGCGACTGGGTTGCACCCGTTGCGCGCGCGCCGCGATCAGGGTCTGGTGCGCTGCCTCTAGTTCGGGCGGTGTCACGAACGCGGTGCCCTCGCGAAGCTGGGGGATGGAGCGACCCTCGAAGGTGCCCTCGGGATCGATGCGCCACCGCGCCAGCACACCGGTAACGATCGCTTCGGGGAAACCTGCGAGGGCGGCGCGCACCTCGTCTTGTGTCCAGGTGATGTGGGATCCCTCGGTGCCTCCCGCGTCGGCATCGAGGGACGCGGCGTAGCCCCGGGGGAGTCGCAAGGTCCGCTCGACGAAGGCCAGGGTGTCGAGGGCGACGTCGCGCCAGGCAAGGTTAGGTGTGGCGCGGCTTGCCAGAATGTAACCGCGCGCAAGCAGGGCTTGGTCGCTCAGCATCTTCTCAAAATGCGGTACGTGCCACTCGCCGTCGACGCTATAGCGCGCGAATCCTCCGCCAAAGTGGTCGTAGAGTCCGCGCCTGGACATCGCCTCCAGTGTCAGCGTGACCGCTTCGCGGGATCTGTCGTCGCCGAACTCGAGGAGGGCGTTGACGTAACTCGGCCGGGGGAACTTCGGTGCGGAGCCAAAGCCCCCTTCTGAATCAACTTGGCGTACCAGTTCATCGCGGAGTTTCTCGCGCACCCCGTCGAGGTCGATCGTCTCATCGAAGGGCGCCAGGTGATCGACGAAATGAACCTCGCGCGACAGGGCGCCCGCGAGCTGGTCGGCCTGCTGTTCAATCAGCTCGCGTTGGTTCACCCAGGCGTCGCGCAGCGCTCCGAGTAGCCGGAGGAATCCGACCTGGCCCCCACGATCGGTGGGCGGGTAGTAGGTGCCCGCCATGAACGGCCGACCGTCAGGGAGGAGAAACACCGACATCGGCCAACCGCCGTGACCCGACACCAGTTGAGTCGCCGCCATGTAGAGAGCGTCGAGGTCAGGACGCTCTTCGCGATCCACTTTCACCGGCACGAAAGACTCGTTGAGGACACTCGCGATCGTGTCGTTCTCAAAGGACTCGTGCGCCATGACGTGACACCAGTGGCAGGCGGCGTAGCCGATCGAGAGAAAGATCGGACGGTCGTTGCGGCGAGCTTCCTCCAGGGTCTCCTCATCCCAGGTCCGCCACCGCACGGGGTTGTCGACGTGGTCGAGTAGGTAGGAAGATCCCAACTGGGATCTGACGTCACGTAACAGGGCCATGGAAGTGAAACCTTAGGTGTTGACTGAGGCTCAGTCGCCGCTACCTAGAGTCTTTCATGGCTGTCCAGTCGCGACGCAGGATAGCGAGAACGATCTCATCGGTCCACTCACCCTTCACGTACTCGTTCTCTACGAAGTGAGCCTCTTGACGCAGTCCGGCCTTTTCCAGCGATCGGACCGAGCGAGTGTTCCGTGCGTCGCAACGCCCGATGACGCGGTGAAGGTCATAGCGAGTGAAGGCTAGTTCCAAGAGCGCGCCATAGATCTCCGGCGCGTAGCCCTGGCCGTGGTAGGCGGGGTTGAGCGAGCCACCCATCTCGCCTTGATGGTGCTCGTCATCGTGCCAGCGCAACATGAAATCGCCTATTAGGTGCTGAGTGACTCGCAACTCGATCGCCACCAGCAAAAGATTGTCAATCTGCGTGGCGTCGTCGGCGTGAATTCGTTTTTCCAGTGCCTCGAGAGTCTGTTCGCGGGTGCGTGGCGCGCTGTAGAGAAAGCGATTGACCGACTCATCTTGGAAGATTACGGTGAGGTCGTTAAGGTCTCTGCGCTCAAAAGGCCGCAACACGAGTCGCTCGGTGAGAATGGGCTGAAGGAGCTGAACCACTTCACTGTTCTAATGGTTTTGCCATGTGCGTGTGGGCCCGTCTCGTCAAGTGCGCCCGAGCGTCCCGACTACTGTGGCGTCGTCGCGACGACGAGAGGGAGACAGCGATGGCGGAGCCGCTTCGATGGGGAATTATGGGCACGGGGGGCATCGCGCATACCTTTGTTCGCGACCTCGGGCTCATTGAGGAGGGCGTGGCGCTGGCTGTGGGATCTCGCACCGAAGCCACGGCCAACGCGTTCGCCGACGAGTTCGATATTCCTAGGCGCTACGGGTCCTATGAGGAACTGGTGTCAGACCCGGACGTCGATGTCGTCTACGTGTCCACGCCTCACCCGATGCACCACGCCAATACCCTCCTTGCGCTCAACGCGGGCAAGCCAGTGCTGTGTGAGAAACCCTTCACGATGAACTCGGCCGAGGCTCGCGACCTCGTCGCGACGGCACGCGAAAAGGGACTGTTTCTCATGGAGGCGATGTGGACGCGGTTCTTGCCCCATATCGTCAAGATTCGCGAACTTGTCGACAGCGGCGTTCTGGGAGACTTGGTCTTGGTGGAAGCAGACCACGGGCAGTGGTTTCCCTTAAACCCCGAACACCGAATCTTTGCCCCCGAGCTCGGCGGTGGCGCGTTGCTCGACCTCGGTGTGTACCCGGTGTCCTTTGCCTCGATGCTCTTAGGCACCCCGTCTCGTATCACGGCCCTCGTCGATCGCGCCTTCACGGGCGTCGATGGGCAGACGTCCATGCTCTTTGGCTACGACAGCGGCGCACACGCCGTCTTGACGTGCACGTCGCTCGCGCGAACTGCCACCCGAGCCTGTGTCGCGGGAACCGAGGCGCGCATCGAGATTGCCGGCGACTTCTACGGCCTGACATCGTTCGATTTGATCAAGCGTGACCGCAGCGCCGAGACGTTCGAGTTCGACACGCAATGGCGCGGACTTCGGTACCAAGCGATCGAGGTAGCTCGTTGCCTACACCTCGGTCTCACCGAGAGCCCATCGATGCCGCTTGATGAGTCCATCGCCATCATGGAGACGATGGAGACGGTCCTCACGTACCTTTGACGTTCGTGTGTGGAAGTTCACAATCGCTCAACTTGTTGCGCACGGTGTGGGAAGATGGCTCCGTTTAGGGACTTGGATCAGGAGATTCGAAGTGGTCTAGGCCAGCGACGGCGGAGAGGCCAACCTTCCACGTAGCGCTCCACGCGACGGCGGCGCCGACTGATGATCACGTGGGGGGTGCCCTAAGTGCCTTAAATGAGTGGTGTCAACACGCCCTAGTCGGTTCAGGTGGTGAACGTACGTCACGTAGGTGTTGTGCTAACTTCACCTTCCGAACATTGCTTTGCACGAAATGTTCACTTAGAAGTAAATTAGAAATGGGCATCATTACGATGCCTCTTAAGGGTTGGGGGACTATGAAATTAAAAACAGCACGGGTTCTCGCGTGCGTGGCATTGGTCGGCGGAGTCGCCGTCGCGGTGCTGCCAGGCGTGGCTTCCGCAGCGGGGAAGACGGTATCGGACTCTACGTTCAATCCGACTTTCTCAACGATGAAGTACCTGAAGAGTGTTGTGGCCAAGGGTAAGGGCAGCATTGCCGTTATTTTGCCCGACACTGTTTCGTCCGCTCGATGGGTGGACTACGACGCTCCCGCGTTCAAGAAGGCGTTCCTGGCTGCTGGTCTGAAGCCGAAGCAGTTCTTCATTCAGAACGGCCACGGAAGCCCGCAGGAGCAGCTCACCGACGCGCAGGGCGACATTGCCAAGGGTGCCAAGGTTCTTATCTTGACGTCACTTGACAGCTCTTCCGGTGCGATCATTGAGGCCTACGCGGAGTCGCGCGGCGTCAAAGTCATTGACTATGACCGCCTCACACTCGGTGGAGACCGTTCGTACTACGTGAGCTTCAACAACGTTGCCGTGGGTACCTTGATTGGTCAGGGACTGGTCAGCTGCATCAAGAGCTGGAACGTCGCGAACCCAGATGTCTTCGTTATGAAGGGTGCGCCCACTGACAACAACGCCACGTTGTTCGCTCAGGGTTACGACGCCGTTCTGAACGCGGCTGGTTACAACACCACGTCCGGTTCTTCGAACACGGTCAACGAGAGTGTTGGAACGTGGACGCCTTCGGTCGCGCTGACTGACTTCCAGGGTGCCTACTCGGCGAACCCGAAGATCAACGCGGTCTTGACGCCGAACGACGAGAACGCCGCGCCGATCATCACGTACTTACAGTCGCAGGGTCTCAAGCCCGACACCTTCCCCTTCACGGGTCAGGACGCGACGCCTCAAGGCATCGACAACATCATCTCCGGCTACCAGTGCGGAACGGTCTTCAAGCCGTCCTTCATTGAAGCTCAGGCGACCGCCGCGTTGGCGATCTACCTGCGCGCCAAGGAGAAGGTGCCTGCGGGCATCGTCAATGGCAAGACCACGGACGGCAGCGCAACTATCGCGTCGCTAAAGAACGTTCCGTCGGTTCTGTTGACCCCGCTGTGGGTGACGGCCTCGACTGTTGAGTCGCAGGTCATCGCGTCGAAGCAGGTCACGACGGCTCAGCTCTGCACGAACACGTCTCCGACGGTTCAGGGCTCGACTCAGCCGACGTACGCTGCCGACTGCACGAAGTACGGAATTAAGTAACAAACAGCCATGACCGACATCCCCGAGTCACCTGTCACACTTCCCTCCGATATTGGGATAGAAGTGAAACAGGACTCGGGGATGTCGGTTTCGGCCGACACGCCTCTTCTGAGCCTCAAGGCGCTGACCAAACACTTCGGTCCCGTCGAGGCACTGCGCTACTGCGACTTGGACCTTCCCGCCGGGAAGGTCACCGCACTCATTGGGGATAACGGCGCCGGTAAGTCGACTCTGATCAAAACTATCTCTGGGATTTACCCCCCGAGCAGCGGTCAGATCTTCTGGGAGGGGAAGGAAGTTCACATCCACTCGCCCCGCGAAGCCGACGCCCTCGGGATTACTACCGTGTACCAGGACCTCGCGCTGTGCGACAACCTTGACATTGTTCAAAACATGTATCTGGGGCACGAGGCAACGAAGGCTGGTCTCTTGGACGAGATCACCATGGAACTCGAAACCAAGAAACTCCTGCGCGACCTGTCCGTCTTCACGGTCCAGTCGGTGCGTCAGCTCGTCGGCTCACTCTCGGGAGGTCAACGTCAAGCTATCGCGGTGGCACGCGCCGTCATGCGTGACACCAAACTGGTGATCTTGGACGAACCCACGGCCGCCCTGGGCGTGTCGCAGACCAAACTCGTTCTCGATCTGATCAAAACGCTTGCCGGACGTGGTATCGCCGTGCTGGTTATTTCGCACAACCTCATCGACGTCTTTGAAGTCGCTGATCGCATTGCCGTACTTCACCTCGGCACCCTCATCAGTAGTGGTCCCGCATCGGACTACGACACCGCGAGCGCCGTTGACTTGATTACTACTGGCGCCACGTCAAGGAATCTCTCCTCGATGTCTGCCACCTCCGCCCCGTAAGGAAAGGTTTCGCTCCGTGACAGACGAAACGGTGACCCCTGTTGGCCTCACCCCCCACGAATCGTCGCCCGCGATCATTTTCAAGGAGCGCATCAAGCAGTTGAGACGAACTGATAGCGGCATGTTGCCGATTATCGTCGGCCTCATCGTCCTCGGTGGCTACTTCGAGATACGCAGCTCTACGTTTCTCTCCGCCGGTAACCTCACCAACCTCTTCATTCAGTCCACGGTTTTCATTCTTCTGGGCATGGCCGAGATTTGGTTGCTCCTCCTTGGCGACATCGACCTCTCCGTCGGCTGGGTCGCGGCAGTCGGAGCCGCCATCGGCGCAATTCTTCTGGACACCACGTTCAACTGGCCGTGGTGGGCGGCCCTGCTCTTGGCGGTGGCCGCCTGCACCTTTATCGGGTGGATTCAGGGCGTCATCACCATTCTCCTGAAAGTACCGTCGTTCATCATCACCCTCGGTGGTTCTCTGTTCTGGGAAGGCATCGCCATCTACCTGATCGACGGTCAGAACTCGGGCGGATCGATTCCCATTCGCGAGAAGGTTCTCTACGGCATCGTGAACATCAACATGTCGGTGCTATGGACGTGGATATTCACCCTCGTCGTGGTGGTCGGCATGTCGATCCTCGTCTTCACGAAGGACCGAGCCCGCCGGGCGAGCGGTCTCGACAGTGTCTCGATTTACGAGACGTTCATCAAGATCGGGGCTCTCGCGGCACTCGCGGTGGTGCTGGCGCTGGTCTTTAACACCAACCGCGGGACGTTCATCGTGTTGCGCGGCATGCCCTACGCCGTGCCGCTGGTTGTGGTGGTCCTCGGGGCGTTTAGTTTCGTCCTCGCTCGAACCAAAGCCGGACGTTATCTGTACGCCATCGGTGGCAACGCGGAGGCGGCCCGTCGATCGGGTGTCTCGGTGAATCGTTATCGCCTCCTCGCCTTCGCGCTCACCGGACTCACCGCGGGCATAGCGGGCCTCGTCTACGCCTCAGAACTGGGAGGCATCTCCGA
Source organism: uncultured Acidimicrobiaceae bacterium (assembly GCA_963756325.1). Classification (GTDB taxonomy): domain Bacteria; phylum Actinomycetota; class Acidimicrobiia; order Acidimicrobiales; family RAAP-2; genus RAAP-2. The sequence goes on along the minus strand of CAVWNE010000012.1, from coordinate 237,616 downwards.
CGGGATTCCCGGTGGCACGCTGGTGCTCTACGCGGTGGCGGCTGCCGTTATTGGTGGGACGAGTCTCTTCGGTGGTCGAGGACGAATGATGAATGCCCTGATCGGTGGCCTCGTCATCGGCACGATCTATAACGGAATGGCGCTCATTCAGTTGAGTGCGTCGGTCGAGCTCATGGCCACCGGTCTCGTGCTCGTTCTTGCCATTGCCATTGACTCCGTCGCGCGTCGCGGTGCCGCCAAGCTTGGCGGTTCATAAGGTTCCAGCGCGGGCACGTGCGTCAGGCCATGGCGCGCGGTTTACGCAATCTGGCTCCTGGCCAGCGAACGGTAATGATCCCGCAACGCGGTTGCTTGTGCGTCGCTGATCGCGGGTTCCGTCGTGATGAGCACAGGATCGGCGCGGGCCCACTGCGCACCGATGCGGTCCGGACTCACTTCGGCGAGTACGGCGGCGGCCTGGGCCGCGGCACCTACCGCTACGCGATCAATGGCGGGGTCGAGTGTGATGACTTCACGGTGAGAAAGATCAGCCAGTACCTGGCGATAGAGCGCCGAGCGGGCGCCTCCGCCCACGGCTAGTACTCGGCCGCTGGTATCGACTCCACAACGTACGAGGGCGTCCATCCCGGCGAGCAGTCCATTGATGACGCCTTCGACGGACGCCCGGACGATGTCCGCGCCGGTGGTCGTCGTACGGACGCCAAAGAGAGTCCCGCTGGCCCTCGGCGCTAAGGGCGTGCGCTCTCCGTCCAGATAAGGCACGAGAGTCACCCCGTGGGCTCCGGGGACGGACGATCCCCCGATGCGATCCAAGTCGGTGCTGTGCCCGCCGGCGAGATTGACCGCCCAGTCGGTGACTTTGGTGGCGTTCAACGTGCACACCAGCGGGAGGTTTCGCCCGGCTGCGTCGGCGAAACCGGCGACCTCGCCCTCAACGTCGCGGGTGGGACTGAGTGATGAGGCGAACACCGTCCCACTGGTGCCAAACGATATGGCCACGTCTCCGGGGGCGAGCCCGAGAGCGAGGGCTGCTCCCATGTTGTCACCGGTGCCGGGCCCCACCACGGCGCCCGGTTGTAGAGACTGGGCAGAGCCCGCGATCTCACTAGGCCCGAGGATCGTGGGCAGCCACTCACGATCGCCTCCCACGAGAGCAAGCAGGCCTTCGTCGACCTCGCCGGTGGCGGGCGACCACCACCCAGTGCCCGAGGCGTCGCCCCGGTCGCCACTCGCCGTCTCGGGCCGTCCCAATAACTGCCAGGTCAGCCACTCGTGGGGCAAGAGGACACGACGGATCGCGGCAAACTCTTCGGGGTAAGTCTCCCGCAACCAGGCCAACTTGGTGATGGTAAAAGAGGGCGTCAGCACGCTGCCGCAGCGACGGGCCCACTCATCTGGTCCCAAGAGGTCGGTCAGCGCCTGGGTCTGGGGCGCTGACTCAGAGTCGTTCCATAGTTTGGCGGCGTGCACCGGATCACCGTTGCCGTCCAGCGCCACCAGACCGTGTTGTTGTCCGGCGATCGCAATCGCCTCGACCGATTCGCCGAAAGCTCCACAGGCCTTCCACGCCTTCTCGAGGGCGCGCCACCACGACCAGGGGTTCTGCTCGCTGAGGGGGGGAGTGGTCGCGGGGTGACGGGCTGAGGCCGACGCGACGACCTGGCCGTCATCGACGTCAACGATGACAACCTTTGTACTCTTCGTCGACGAATCGACGCCCGCGACCAGCGTCACTGGGCGCGGTTACCTGACGCCAAGCAGTAGCTCGGTCACCAATTGGTCGAGGTGCTCGTGTCCATAGTCGATGCGGGCGAGCACGGACTCGTCGAGTCCCTTGACGTACGCGCGCAGTGCGGCCGGAGTGCCATCGCCCACGGTTGTGGGTACGGAGAGTTCGGGCACCTGGGCCGCCCTCAACGCCGCTTTGATCTCGGGGTCGGACTCGAAACGTGCGGCCTTGTCCTTCAAGATCAGGTAGGTGCGGATGCAACCACGGGCGAACGCCCAGACGCCGTCGGGCCCGTCCGTACGATAAGGGTGGGCGTCGAAGTGGCGCATCCCGCTGTACCCGGACGTCTCGAGTAAGTGGACCAAGTAGAAGGCCTCTTTCACTTCCTCGGCGCCAAAGCGGAAGTCCTGGTCAAAACGGCCAATGCGTTGCGCGTTGAGGTCAATGTGGAAAAGCTTCCCCGCCCACAGCGCCTGCGCGACCCCGTGATGGAAGGAAAGTCCGCTCATGGTCTCGTGGGCGAGCTCGGGGTTGACGCCTACCATCTCGGGCGAGTCCAGGCGGTCGATGAAAGCGAGCGCGTGGCCGACGGTGGGCAACAAGATGTCACCGCGCGGCTCGTTGGGCTTGGGCTCGAGCGCGATGCGCACGTGGTAGTTGCGCTCTTTGATGTACGCGGTCAAGGTGTTGATGGCCTCGAGGTAGCGATCTAGTGCCTCGGCAACGGGCTTTGCCGCGTGCGCCTCGGTCCCCTCGCGTCCGCCCCACATCACAAAGATCTCCGCTCCGAGTTCGGCACCGAGATCAATGGCGTCCATCGTCTTTGCCAACGCGAAGCGCCGCACGTCGGGGTTGTTGGCCGTGAGCGCTCCCTCTTTGAAGATGGGGCGCGTAAAGAGATTGACCGTGGTCATCGGTACCTTGAGTCCCGTGGCGTCCAGGGCCGCGCGAAAGCGCTTGAGGATCGCTTCGCGCTCCGAGGGGGAGCTATCGGCGGGCAGGAGGTCGTTGTCGTGCAGGGTGACGCCATAGGCACCGATCTCCGCGAGCTTATGTACCGTGTCGGACGGGTCCAAGGGTTCGCGGACCTCGACACCGAAGGGGTCCCGTCCGGGATTTCCGACGGTCCAAAGACCGAAAGTAAAGCGATCCTCGGGCGTGGGGGTGAATTGGTTGTCGGTCATGGTTAAGTCACTTTCGTTCGATGAGCGCCATGCTCTGGGGCCTTCGTTCACCGGCGTTGTGAACGATTTGCCATAGCCACGCTGCAAAAAGCACCCTAACAGTCGGCGTTCTGGGTCGCAAGAATCGCTCGCTCGCAGAACTGCGTGAGATGCTCCTCACCGATCAGTGAAGATGCTCCAGGTCGCCACGGCGGATCTTGCCGTTACTCGTTCGCGGTATCGCAGTCACGTAGCGAATCTCTTTTGGTTTGGCCCACGGTCCGATGCGCTCTTCGGCGATGGCGCGAACGGCGTCATCGATGAGCGCTCCGTTAGAGACGACCAGTGCGATGACGCGCTGACCCCACTCAGGGTCACTCACACCGGTGACCGCGACGTCGAGCACCTCGGGCAACGTCGAGACGGCGGCCTCGAGATCTTCGGGCCAGATCTTCTCGCCGCCGGAGTTGATGACAAACCCGATTCGGCCGCGCACCGACACGCGCCCGTCGATGACAGTGCCCGCGTCGCCCGTAGGAAACCAGTCGTCTCGACCATCGGGACCGGCAACGTGCGGTCGCGGAGCCGTGCGATACGAGCGAAACAAGGTGGGCGTTCGCACGCACAGCTCGCCGTGGACACTGGCGACGTCGACTCCGGCGAGGGCCACCCCGTCGTACACGATGCCCGAGCCGGTCTCGGTCATGCCCCAGGTGGTCATCACGTTCGCCGGCAACTGCTCAGGTGGGCGGGCGCCGCCGAGCAGGACGCGGGAGTACGGACTCACGTCAAAGCGAGCGAGTTGAGCGCGCACCAGTGAGACGTGAGTAGCGCCTTCCTTCCCGGCGCGTTCCACATCGTCGTTGCCCGTCCAGAGCAGCGTGGCGTCGGAGAGCACGGCGCGAAGTAACACGGCGAGACCACCGATGTGATTGGCCGGAAGGCAGGGAAACCAGACGGGGGAAGCGCCCGAGCGAAGGGAGGACTGCGTGAGTTCCGCGCTGGCCACCAGAGCGTCCCAGGTCAACTCGACGGCCTTGGGCGCTCCACTCGAACCTGAAGTCAACATGACCAGTCCGATCTCGTCGTCCACCCCACGGCCCTCGGGCCGCTCGCGTGTCTCCTGCGCGTGGAGAATGGAGGTCGCACCGAGCGCCGCGAGCTCTTCGTCTCTGCGTCGAGGAGAGAGTCGCTGGTCAAGCACGCAAAACGCCTGACCTCGCTCGGCGCACTCTCGCAGGGCGACCTCTAGCGCGGGGCCAAGCGGAAGGTCGATCGCCAGCAGAGATTGCACTCAGAAAGACTAGGTCGCGAGGTTCGCGTGGTACCCGGGGCGGCGAGAGAGTTCGCGATGAACGGTAGCGTTACCGTCATGGCAACGACCGTGATTCAAGGACCTCCGAACGATCCGTTGGACGAGTTTCGATCCCAGGCGCTTCCCACGTGGGAGTGTCGCGGCGACTACGGCGACATCATCTACGAAGTCGCTGACGGCATCGCTCGGATCACCATCAACCGTCCCGAGGTACGTAACGCCTTTCGACCGCAGACTCTCTTTGAGCTCTCGCGAGCCTTCGAGGCGGCCCGTGACGACTTGACGGTAGGAGTCGTGGTTCTCACGGGCGCGGGCTACGACGCGTTCTGCTCCGGCGGGGACCAGCGCATTCGTGGCGATGATGGCTATATGGGCGATGACGACGTCGCTCACAGTGGCGTAGGACGTCTCAACGTCCTTGATCTGCAGATACAGATTCGTCGGCTCCCCAAGCCCGTGATCGCCCAGGTCGCCGGCTACGCGATTGGCGGAGGGCACATCTTGCATCTCGTGTGCGATCTCTCGTTGGCCGCGGACAATGCCCGTTTCGGTCAAACTGGTCCGCGCGTGGGCTCCTTCGATGGTGGGTACGGCTCATCTCTGCTGGCCCGCACCATTGGTGTAAAGCGCGCGAAAGAGGTGTGGTTTCTCTGTCGCCAATACGACGCAGTTCAGGCGCTCGAGTGGGGTCTTGTCAATACGGTCGTTCCTCTCGACGACCTGGAGCGCGAAACGGTGGCCTGGTGTCGACAGATCTTGACGCTGTCTCCCATCGCTCTTCGGATGCTGAAGGCCGGTTTCAACGCGGCCGAGGATGGACTCGCCGGGGTCCAGCAACTCGCCGGCGACGCCACGATGCTGTTCTATATGTCCGAAGAAGGCCAAGAGGGACGTAACGCTTACGTCGAGCGTCGAAAGCCGGACTTCTCAAAGTTTCCCAAGCGTCCATGACTGACGCCCCCGGGCCGTCTCGGCGGTGGGTCCTCGCGGCGCGCCCGCGCACCCTTCCCGCGGCCGGGGTTCCGGTGGTGGTCGGGACGCTCCTCATCCGTCCCCTCAGTATTAACTGGCTCAACTCCTTGTTGTGCCTGATTATCGCGCTCTCGTTGCAGGTGGCCACCAACTACGCCAATGACTACTCCGATGGAGTTCGTGGTACCGATGAGCGACGCGTAGGCCCCTTTCGCTTGACGGCGTCACGTCTCGTTCCGGCTGCCCACGTTCGCCGCGCCGCGTATCTCGGCTTTGCTCTGGCCTGTGTCACGGGTTTGTGGCTCGCGTCACGCACCTCGTGGTGGTTTGTCGCGATCGGGGCGACCGCGGTGTTGGCGGGGTGGTTCTACACCGGCGGTCCCCGGCCCTATGGGTACTACGGCTTCGGCGAACTGTTTGTCTTCGTCTACTTCGGCCTCGTGGCGACGGTCGGGACTGCCTACGTCCAGCACCTCACGATTCCCTCGCGCGCGTGGTGGTTGGGCGTGGCCTCCGGCTTTATGGCGTGTGCGCTTTTGGAGGCGAACAACTTGCGCGACGTGGAGGGCGACCGGGCCGCGGGAAAGAGAACGTTGGCGGCGAGACTCGGACGAGAGAGAAGTTCGTGGCTCTACGTGGTGTGCGTTGTCGGCGTCGCCTTCGGGGCGCTCTTGGCTCATCAGCTTGCCGTTGCCCTTGTCGCCCTGGTGGTCTACCTACCGGCACTGCAATTCGCCTTCTCCAAGCGAAGTGGCCGCGAACTCTTGCCCATGCTCAAATACTCGGCTCGCGCGCAGCTACAGATTGGCGCTCTGCTCGCCCTTCTTCTCGCCACCAACGCCTACTGGGGCTAGAGGGCAGTCACGACTTCGGCCACGCGCTGAGGTCGTTCGAGATGAGCGGCGTGGCCGGCGTCGTCCACCACGGTGGTGAGGGACGTCGGTATCGCGTCGCCTAATCGCGTTGCTTCGTCGACGAACTTGGCGTCGTTGGCTCCGGCCAGGATGGACGTAGCCACGCCGAGCGTACGGAGTGCTTCCGTGAGGTCCTCTTGTGTGCCCGTTCCGGCGACGCGCAAGGACTCCGCGAGGCCCGCGGCATCGGAGCTGCGAGCGGCTCGTTCACGCGCATCGTTCGGCAGTGAGCGAAACATCGGCTGGTCGAGCCACTCACTGAGAAAGGCCTTCGCGCCGATTTGTTCAATCCGGCGAGCGAGTTCTTCGTCGCGTTGTCGCCGCGCCTCACGTTCTCTGGCGTCAACAATGCCGGGCGTCGCGCTCAACACCACGAGGTGGCGCAAACGCTCGGGGTAACGTAGCGCGAAATGCAGGGCGACGCGGCCACCAAACGAGTAGCCCCCAAGGATGAAGGGCTCCTCAGGCAACGTCTCGGCGAGCAGATCGGCGGTTTCTTTGAGGGAGGCGCTCGTGGTGGCGTTCTCGCCGTGTCCGGGGAGGTCGATGGTCAGGAGTTCGTACGTTCCTGTCAGAATGGAACGGAACTGATGGGCCGAGTTCTTGCTTTGGGTGAAGCCATGGAGCCACACGAAAAGGGGCCCGGAGCCATCACGTTCTAGACCGAGGAGCGACATTGTCACGTAGCGTACCGAGCGCCAGTGAGGCGCAGGCCACGTTCGCCGCCACGCTCTTTGATCACTGGTCGCAACTCGGACTCACCGACGTGGTCATCTCGCCGGGATCGCGCTCGACGCCGCTCGCCTTGGCCGCTTCGAGCTGTGCCGGTCTCACGCTTCATGTGCGACTCGATGAGCGCAGTGCCGGGTTTTTCGCGCTCGGACGAGCGCTCGCGACGGGGCGTCCGGTCGTGGTAGTGGTGACGAGCGGGACTGCCGCCACCGAACTTCACGCCTGCGTCGCCGAAGCCGACCTCGGCTTCGTGCCGCTCCTCCTCGTGACAGCGGACCGCCCCCCCGAGTTGCACGGAGTGGGTGCGCCCCAGACCATTGATCAGGGCCACCTCTATGGAAATATGGTGCGGCGTTTCGAGGACACCTTCGTCACGGACTTCCAGGGTTCGAACTCCTGGCGAGAGTTGGCTGACGATCTTTGGATCACCTCAGGCGGCGCCCGACCGGGTCCCGTTCATCTCAACGTGGCCTTCGTCGAACCGCTGCTCGCCGAGGCCCTGGAACTGCCGCCGCGCATCGCGCCACTCACCCGAGACGAAGCACCGGACATCGTCGCGTCGATAGATCTGCGTGGTCTCGCGGTCCTCTGCGTGGTCGGCCGCGGGGTCTCGTGCGAAACGATCGCCGAGTGCCGCGCTCTCAACTGGGTGGTTCTCGGCGACGCCACCGCAAACGGCACGCTTCCGTATTTTGACGCTCTTCTGCGTTCGTCAGATTTCATCGGTCGCGTCAAACCCGACGTGGTCGTTCGCCTGGGCGGGTTACCCGCGTCGAAAGTGCTGGGCGAACAACTGCGGGCGTGGGGCGCGCGAACCGTGGCTTTTGAAGGATCGGGCTTCGTTTCCGATCCTGATCGTTTGATTGGTGAGACGTTCGCGGGACTGCCGGATCCCCATGACGTCACTCTGGTGGGCGATGAGAGCTATGTCGTGACGTGGCGCAACGCCTCCGCGGAAATTGGCCGATGGCTCGAGGTGGGTGACGCCCAAGGTGAGCTCAGCGAACCGGCACTGGCGCGTGTTGTGGTCATGGCGAGCAACGCGTCCGGTGCCGCGTTGGTGGTTGGTTCGTCGATGCCCGTGCGCGACGTGGAGTGGTGGGCCCCGGCGAGAGGGAGTGCCACCTTCGCCAATCGGGGTGTCAACGGGATCGATGGAGTGGTGTCGACGGTGTTGGGAGTGGCTGCCGGGTCCAAGGCGATCGGACTGGTCGGTGACTTGACGATGTTGCATGACGTTTCGGCGCTGGTGGATGGGCTCGGATCGGCCGGGGGAACGTGCGTGCTTGTCGTCGCGGACAACCGTGGCGGAGGCATCTTCTCTTTCTTGCCCCAGGCGAGTCGCGTCGAGCCCGCTCGTTTTGAGCAACTTTTTGGGACGCCGCGACTGCACGACCTCACGATCGTGGCTGAGGCCTTTGGCTATGACGCCACGTCGGTCGAGACGCTCGACGAAGCGCGTCGGGCCATCGAGAAGGGCTTGGCGAGGGAGGGGTTGAGCGTCGTCGTGGTCAAGGTCCCCTCGCGTGAGGACAACGTCCGCGTTCATGAAGCCTGGAACGACGAAGTCGCTCGACGGGTGGAACGCGCGTGATCGCCGCCACTCTGCCCGCGTCGCTCTTTGCGGCCATTCCACTCGCCATCGCCGCGGGTTTCATTTCCTTTGCGTCGCCCTGCGTTCTGCCCTTAGTGCCGGGGTATCTCGCTTTTCTGTCCGGCGCCGCCGGACGTCTCGAGGGCCGGTCGGGGCGCGGGCGAGCGTTCATCGGATCGATCGCTTTCATCGCGGGTTTCACGATTGTCTTTGTGAGCTTTGGCGGTCTGTTTGGTGACTTTGGTCAGCGCCTCAACGCGCACCAACGAATTCTGGAAATCGTATTCGGGGTCATCACGATCGGCCTTGGGCTCTTCTTCGCGGGTTTTTGGCCCTCGTCGTGGTTGAACCGAGAGCGCCGGATACATCATCTGCCCCGGGCCTCTATCGTCGGCGCGGCCGCTCTTGGCTTCACCTTCGGACTCGGTTGGACCCCGTGCATTGGTCCGACTCTGTCGGCGATCATTTTTCTGGAGTCGGCCTCCCCAGGGGCCACGGCGCTGCGCGGTTCGATCTTGGCTCTCTTCTACTGCGTCGGGCTCGGCATTCCCTTTCTGATCGCAGCGCTCGCCACGGAGTGGATGTCCGTCGCCTCAACTTGGTTGCGCCGACACGCCAAGATGATTGGTCTCATTGGTGGGTTGCTTCTAATTGCGATAGGAGTCTGTGAGATCACGGGGTGGTGGCACACCTTTGTCCTGTGGCTGCAGACCCATCTACCTTCGACCTCTTCGTTTTAACAAAGTTGCCTCGTAGACTGACGCCATGAAAGTACGTGACGACTGGCAATTTCGTGGCCTGATCCATCAGACCACCGACGAAGGGGTCTTTGATCGCCTCGACGCCGGTTCGGTCACGCTGTACGTGGGTTTTGACCCCACCGCCTCGTCGCTGCACCTCGGCAGTTTGATTCCGCTCCTCAATATGCGGCGCCTCCAGATCGCGGGCAACGCGCCGATCGCCTTGGCGGGTGGGGGCACAGGATTGATCGGGGACCCCAGCGAGAAAGCTGAGGAGCGCCCGTTGCTCACGCGTGAGGTGCTCGAGGAAAACGTGACCGGCATTCGCCAGCAGATGGCCCACTTCTTGGACTTTGAGCCCAGCGCCGGAAAGTCGCAGGCGAAGCTCCTCAACAACGCCGACTGGCTGACGACAGTGGGGCTGACCGACTTCCTTCGCGACGTCGGCAAGCATTTCACCGTGAACCAGATGATCGCGAAGGAGTCGGTGAAGAGTCGTCTGGACCGCGACGATGTGGGACTTTCCTTCACCGAGTTTTCCTACATGCTCTTGCAGGCCTATGACTTTCTGCGCCTCTACCTCGACCAGGGTTGCACGTTGCAGTTGGGCGGCTCCGATCAGTGGGGCAACATCACCGTGGGTGCTGAGCTCGTGCGAAAGTCGGCCGGGGGATCGGCGGACGCCCTGACCTCGCCCCTGTTGTTGCGCGGGGACGGCACCAAGTTCGGCAAGTCGGCCGCGGGCGAGCAGATTTGGCTCGACCCCGCGCGCACCTCTCCCTTCAAGATGTACCAGTTCCTATTGAACAGCGATGACATCGTGACTCCGATGTTGCTTCGCTACTTCAGCTTTCTCGATCATGAGGCGATTCGCGACCTGGACGAGCTCCTGCAAGTGGCTCCCCAGGAGCGACAGGCTCAGCGCGCGCTCGCTCGTGAGGTGGTCACGATGGTTCACGGCGAGGGAGGGGCCGCCAAAGCCGAACGGGCGAGTACGGCCCTCTTTGGTGAGTCCATCGCGGAACTCGACGAGGCGACGCTCCTTGAAGTCGTCGCCGACGCACCGTCGTCTACCTGGTCCCGAGAGGAACTGCTGTCGGGAGTCGATCCGGTCGATCTTCTGGTCGGCACGCACCTAGCCAAATCCAAGGGGGAGGCGCGCCGCTTCCTCGAGCAAGGCGGGGTCTATCTCAATAACGTGCGACTCGACGATGGCGCGAAGGTCACCGTCAAGGACGCGCTGCACGGGCGCTACTTGGTCGTGCGGCGCGGGCCGCGCCAGCTGCACCTCGTCATCGCCTCGTGATACGAGCGATCGCGATTCTTCTCGTGGGAGGACTGCTCTTAAGTGCCTGTGGTACGCAGTCAATGTCCAGCGCGATGAAGACGTGGACGAGAGAGAGCACTTATACGGCCAATAACAAGACGCTGCTGGGTGACGTGCAACACTCAGCTACGGCGCTACGAACAACGAACGAGAGTGTCAACAGTCTCCACACGGTCTGTGGGGTGTTGCTCTATGAGTCAGAAGAGGCCAACGCCGCGTTGCCGACCCCCGACGACCTGGTTAACACGTTGCTCTCCAAGGCCTACGGGAACTTGGGGGCGGGGGCCAACGTCTGCTACAAGTCCGGCGATGACCTCGCCAAGCGCGCCGCGGCTCTCAACTTTTTGTCGAAAGGAGTCGGCCAGCTCGCCGAGGCGTCCGCGCGGATTCGCAGTGACCTGACGCCTTAGGCGTTCGGCGGGCGCAGGTCAATCTCGAGACGCAAGATGCCGTCTTCGAGAGTGGCCGTGGCGTCGCCCAGCATGGCGAAGTCCTGGAAGTCGATCTTCGCCGCTTCCATGAAGCGCAATCGCTCGGGACCCTCCACGGGCGGCAGGCCACGCCGCTTGACGGCGTCGGCCCGCTCGCGAAATCTCAAAATCATCTCTTGGGGATCAAAGGCTGGGCTCACAAGCAAAATGCTAGGGGTTATATGTGAAGATCGACTTGGTAGTATGGACCCAAAGCCCAGAGAATATTGGGCTGTGGCCGCCGCCCATATTCTGGCCCGCGGCCAGTGAGGAGTTGACGTGAAAAAGGGTCGCCATCGCCGTTTTGTCGAAGCCCGAGAGCTGAAAAGGTCAACGGGTCCTCGCGCCACCACGTGCGCCGAGTGCAGCGCTGCTCCCGATGACGTTCACGCCGAGTGGTGCTTGGCCGAGGAGGACCGCTACGACGAGATCCTGGGATCCTTGCCGCGCACGTCCTTTAACGAGGAAGACCCGCTGGCCGCCGAGGGCTAGGACTTCTTTCGCAGCACCGGGTGTTCGAGGCGAGTTCCCTTGGGAGCGCTCGCCCGCTGATCCATGTACGCGAGGAGTCGGTCGTACACTGGCTTGGAGACCATGGCGATGAGCTCTTCTTTCATCGAGTCGACGACCCGGGTCTTGCCGACAAAGGCGGAGGCGGACTCCGTGCACCACCAGTGAAACTCGGCGCCACCGGGTCCCCAGTCACGACGATCCCACTGTGAGATACGCGTGATGACGTGGCCGTCGTCTTGCACCTCTTCGTCACGTCGCAACGGCAGCTGCCAGCACACCTCGGGCTTGAGAGGGATATAACTCTCCTGGTTGTCGATGGCCATCACGTGCAGAGCGCATCCGGCCCCGCGAGGGAAATCGGGACGATTTAAAAAAATGCAGGCGTCTTGGACGAGTCGCGTGACCATCTCGCCGTTTTTCTTGACGCGGGTCGTGCCGTTCTTGCCCTTCGACTTGAACTGCCACTGGTCCGCCGTTAGTCGCTTGGCCGCCTTTTCGACTCGCCGGCGGTCCTGTTCATCGACGAAGTGAGCCCCGTAGCTGCAACACCCCTGCACCAGCTCGGGCGTGGGACCAGTGAGCACCCCCTGGCAGCCGTTGCCAAAGATACAGGTCCAGTTGCTCTCGAGGAAGGTCACGTCAAACATCCATGTCCGCTCGCGTTTGAGATCTTCGAAGCTAACCCACTCGTGGGCGTCTTTGGGGATGGCAGTCACGCACAAAACTTAGTGTGGCGCGGCAGCGTTGAGGAACCACCTCTAGACTTTCGACATGACCTCGATCGACACCTTTGACGTTCTCACCATGACCGATGAAGCCCGTAACGTCGTCACCGACGCGATGAGTGGCGAAGCGCCCAGTGACACGTTGGCGCTGTGGGTGGAAGTGACCGGCACGCGCGGGGCGGGCTACGCCTACGACCTCTACTTCTCGGAGCTGAACCTGGCGCCCGAGGGCGCGGCGATTGGTCGCGACGGCGATATCACCATCGTGATCCCGGCCGCGAGCGTCGAACGACTTCGCGGGAGTCGCCTCGAGTTCGCCAGCGAGGGCGGCGGGGGACTCGTGCTTGTCAACCCCAATAGTCCTTCACTCGAAGAGATCAATCCCGGTGTTCCGGCGGAGATTCTGGCGCTCGGAGTGGAGGGGACCCTCGGGTCTATCGCGGTGGTGGTGCTCGAAGAGCAGATCAATCCCTCCATCGCCCAGCACGGTGGCCGCGCTGATCTGATCGCCATGGACGAAGAGAAGGGCATCGCCTACATCAAACTGTCGGGCGGTTGCCAGGGCTGTTCGATGAGCCGCCTGACCCTTTCCCAGGGCATCGAGACGAGCTTGCGTGAGTCCATTCCCGAAATTACGAAGGTGCTCGACGTCACCGATCACGCCTCGGGCGATAACCCCTTCTACACCGCGGAGTAAAAGACTCCTCGATTCTTCAAACTAGAATCGAACAATGTTGCGCTTCCTCACGGCCGGTGAGAGTCACGGCCCGTCCCTCAGTGTCATTGTCGAAGGACTTCCCGCGGGCCTCGCGATTGACGTGGACACGATCTCGGGCGAACTCGCGCGGAGGCGCTTGGGATATGGCCGAGGGCCCCGCATGCGTTTCGAGCGCGACGTCGTTCGACTGATCGGTGGGATTCGCCACGGACGCACCCTCGGTTCGCCGGTGTCGGTGGAGGTCCTCAACTCGGAGTGGCCCAAGTGGGAACACGAGATGTCCGCAGCTCCCGGGAAGCCCGAGAAGAAGTTGACGGCCCCTCGACCGGGCCACGCCGACCTGGCTGGGATGCAGAAGTACGGGTTCGATGACGCGCGAGACGTGCTGGAGCGAGCGAGCGCGCGCGAGACGGCCGCGCGCGTGGTAGCCGGATCGCTGGCGAAGGCGCTCCTCGCGACGATCGACGTGGAGATTCTGAGCCACGTAATACGCATTGGCGCCGCCTTTGTTACTGACGGCGTACGTCCTCTCGCCCGCGACCTCGCGACCATCGACGAAAGCGAAGTGCGGTGCTTCGAGGCCGAAGCCGAAGCCGCGATGATCACCGAGATCAAGGCGGCCGCCAAGGAAGGCGACTCCTTGGGCGGAATTGTGGAAGTCATTGCCTACGGTGTGCCGGTCGGGCTCGGCAGCTACGTGCACTGGGACCGTAAGTTGGATGGTCTGCTGGCGGGAGCGTTGATGAGTATTCAGGCCGTGAAGGCCGTGGAGATCGGTGACGGGATGATTCAAGCGAGCCAACGCGGCAGTGTGGCCCATGACGCCATCGCTCGAGACGAGAGTTTCGGGCTCGGCGGGGGATACATCCGTCGAAGCGATCACGCCGGGGGGCTCGAGGGCGGCGTATCCTCCGGCGCACCCATCATCGCCAAGGTCGCGATGAAACCTCTGGCTACGTTGAATCGCCCGGTGCTCGAGACGGTCGACGTGGCAACGGGGGAGTCGACTATCTCCTTCAAGGAGCGAACGGACGTGACGGCCGTTCCGGCCATGGGTGTGGTGAGTGAGGCGATGATGGCCCTGGTGTTGGCCAATGAGTCGCTGCGCAAGTTTGGTGGTGACTCGGTCGATGAGTTTGTTCGCAATCACCACTCGTACCTAGCGAACCTCGGCTCGGTGGTCTCGGGCGCTCGCCCGGCGTAACGGTGGCTCGTCTGGTGTTGGTGGGGTTGCCCGGCGTCGGCAAGACCACGGTGGCGCATGCCCTCGCCGAGCGATGGGGCTGTGAAGCGATCGACACCGACGCGCTCGTCGCGACCAGCGTGGCCATGGCGAGCGCTCAATACTTGCGCCAGTTTGGAGAGACCCACTTTCGAGAGCGAGAGCTCGACGCGCTGCACAGTGCCCTGGTGCTGGACGCGGTAGTCGCTACCGGTGCCGGCATCGTGACGAGCGCGACCGCGCGGAGAATGATCTCCCACGAGTTTGCGATATGGCTGGACGCCGACGACGAGACATTGAGTGAACGGGTGGCGACTGGTGAGGATCGGCCCTTGCTCGGTGAGGATCGCGCGCAGGGAGTTCGACGTCTTCGCGCGGTGCGGGAGACGTGGTATCGCGAGTGCTCCCGCGTACGCGTCAGTGCGACAGGGACGCCCGATGACGTACTTGAGCGGATCTTCGCTGTGACCACTGAGCGCACCTCGTGATCTTCACCGTCGAACTCGGACACGGAGACTACGACGTGGTGGTCGAAGAGTTGGCCCGCGAACGGCTGTCCGCTCTCATCGCGGAGAAGGCACCACGCGCGAAGTCTGCGGTGGTGGTCACCTCGGCGTCGCTCCAGAAACAGCCCTGGTTTGACGTGACGAGTGGGATCGAACAGTTCACTGTGACTGTTCCCGAAGGCGAGTCGGCCAAAACGCTGTCGTCGCTCGAGGAACTGCTCGAAGGCTTTGCCGAACGTCGCCTGTCGCGCGACGACGTGGTGGTCGCCGTGGGAGGAGGGGCCGTCACTGACTTGGTGGGCTTCGCCGCCGCCGTATATTTGCGCGGCGTGTCACTGGTGCAGATCCCGACCTCGCTGGTGGGTCAAGTGGACGCCGCCATCGGCGGAAAAACTGGCGTCAATCTCGCGGCGGGTAAGAATTTGGTCGGCGCCTTCTATCAGCCGCTGGGGGTTCTCTGCGATACGAACGTCCTGTCGACGCTCCCCACACGAGAGCGCCGTAGCGGACTGGGTGAAGTAGCCAAGTGCTGGCTGCTCGAGAAACGCGATGTGGCGTCACTGCGAGCCGCGACCCTCACGCAGCTGATCGAGATGGCCGTCACGCTGAAGGTGGCCCTGGTAGCGGTCGATGAGCGCGAAGGTGGATCGCGCGTTCTCTTGAACTATGGGCACACGCTCGCGCACGCGCTGGAGAAGTTGGCCTTGCGCCGCGGATCGGACGAGCTTCGCCACGGCGAGGCGGTGGCTATTGGTCTCGCGTTCGCCGCGCGCCTCGCACGAGCGCTTGATCGGGTGGGTGACGAGGTCGTCGCCCATCACGATGAGGTGCTAGGCGTGCTGGACCTGGAGAGTCGACTGCCCACCGGCTACGACCCGGATGAGCTTCTGGTGGCCATGACCTTCGATAAGAAAGCTCGCCACGACCTCAGTTTTGTCTTGGCCGGCCGAGAGGGCTACTCACTGATCACCGGGGTTGACCGGGCGGTCGTGGCTAACGTGCTTGAGCAGTTCAAAGGAGAATCATGAGCGGCAAAATACTGCTGTTGTCAGGGCCGAACCTCGACCTCCTCGGCACGCGCAGCCCCGAGATTTATGGCTCGACCACTCTCCAAGAGCACGTTGACAACTTTCGATCGCGCGCCGAGACGTCGGGCTACAGCGTTCTTGACGTTCAGTCTAATTTCGAGGGTGACCTGATCGAAGCCGTGCACGCCGCCCGCGACACCTGCGTGGCGCTGGTGATCAACGCGGGGGCCCTCACGCACTCGTCCTGGGCCCTCAGTGACGCACTGGCGACCTTCGAGGGAGTCAAAATCGAGGTTCATCTCTCGAACCCGGCCGCCCGAGAGCCCTTCCGTCACACCAGCGCGATCGCAGGGGTAGTCAACGGCACGATCGCGGGGTTTGGTTCCTTGAGTTACGTGCTCGCCTTCGACGCCGTTTGCCACCTTCTCGAATCGTCTTAGATCGGCGCTTTACGGGCCTAACTACAATGAGTAGCGCACCAATCGCGAAAGGCACTGTGGCCCATGGCCGTCATCTCTACCTCTGACCTTAGAAACGGCATCACCCTCAAGATCGACGAGGGGCTGTTCACGGTTCTCGAGTTCCAACACGTCAAGCCCGGCAAGGGTGGCGCGTTCGTGCGCACCAAGTTGCGCAACGCTCGTACGGGGGCGGTTATTGAGCGCACGTATCGCGGGGACGAGCGACTTGAACAGGCCATTATCGACAAGCGCGACACTCAGTATCTGTACCGTGATGGGGACGACTATATATTCATGGACCAGAGCAACTATGACCAGGTGCCCGTCTCCTCCAAAAGTCTGGGTGACGCGACCAACTTTCTGGTGGAGACCGGTAAGGCCATGTTGATCTCTTTCAACGATGAGATCATCGGCGTTGAGTTGCCCGCGTCAGTCGAACTGACCATCACCGAGACCGAGCCCGGCGTTCAGGGCGATCGTGTGTCGGGCGCCCGAAAGCCCGCCACCTTGCAAACCGGCTACGTCGTGCAGGTTCCGCTCTTCGTCGGTCCAGGCGAGGCCATTAAGGTCGACACGCGCACCGGTGAGTACATGACCCGAGCGTAGGGTGAGCGAACTAGGACAGAACAGACACCGCGCTCGTGAACGGGCGTTGGAGATTCTGTATGAATCAACGATCAAAGATCGACCAGTCGCGACGGTTCTCACGGAACTCAGCGCGCGTCCTGACAACTACGTGGTGGCGCTCCTCAACTCGGCCGCCGAGCATCAAAGTCGAGCCAACGAGCTCATCGGTGAGCTCTCGATCGACTGGCCACTGGAGCGCATCGCCCTTGTCGATCGACTGATCATGACGTTGGCCGTGGGCGAGATGCTGATGGAAAATGCACCGCCGACGGCTGTTATTCTGGACGAGGCTGTCGAGTTGGCAAAGACTTTTTCTACCGATGGATCCTCGTCCTTCGTAAATGGCGTGCTGTCGTCGGTCGCTGAGCGGGTACTGGGCAGCTAGAAGGAGAGCACAGATGCCCGGCATGGGCCGCAACAACGTCACCGTGACGAACTCTCTCGTCGTCTCACTGTTTCGACATGATCTCCTGGGAACAGCGGTGTACTGGATTGTCGGGCTTGGAATTATTTTGTTGTTGCTGGCCGTGATGACCAGGCGCGTGGGCGACTTCAATCTCTCCCGCGACGGGCTGAATGAGCCTCGAAGTCGTACGTTCTTGCGGATTGCCTTTGGCTGCATCTGGATGTTTGACGGAATCTTGCAGTTTCAACCCGGGATGCCCTTGGGACTCGCCAACGACGTGGTGAAACCAACGGTGGCGGGCGCTCCGAGTTTTTTGCAGCCCTTGCAGATGCACGCCATTCATCTCTGGAACGCCCACCCGGTGGCCCTGGCCACGGGGACCGCGTGGATCCAGATAGGCATCGGCCTCGCGTTATTGGTTTCCAATGGCTCGTTCAGTCGCGCGGTGGGTGTCGTCGCTGCGGGGTGGGCCGGACTGATCTGGCTCATAGGAAATGGCGCCGGCGGCGTGTTCGCGCCGGCCGCGTCGATCCTCTTCGGCTGGCCCGGGGCGACCCTCTTTTATGTGGTGGCCGGGGTATGGATCGCTCTACCGCACGACGTCTACGCGAGATATTTTTCGCTGTTTTCCCTGCGTTTCCTGGCACTGGTATTGACCATCGCCATCGTGTTGCAGGCGCTCCCATCAGCCGGCTTTTGGCACGCGGGCAACGCCAACGCGCTGACCTCGATGACCCGGACGATGACGTCGCTGGCCCAACCCCACGCCTTATCGTGGATCGTCTTGCGCGTGGGCGACCTCGCAGGAACGATGGGCGGAGGGTTCAATTTGGCCGTAATTCTCTGGCTGGCCCTCTGCGCCGGGGGACTCTGGTACGCCAGCAGTCACGCCGCAAATTGGCCGATCGTCGTGCTCATCGTGGGGTGCGTTTTCTTTTGGATAACCGGAGAAGACGTGGCCATATTTGGCGGTGTGGGCACGGACATCAACTCCTTGATCCCTATGGCGGTCTTGGCGTGGTGCGCCCGTCCGGCACTGCGCGGGGCCGCGCCCGTGGTGAGGCGCTCGCCGAGTGAACTTCGCTCAAGTTCGGGGGCGGTCGCGGCAAGTTTCGCGTCGGCCATGGTGTTGTTCTCGGTCGTGTCCATGGGGATAGCGTCCGTCTCGGCGGCCGAGCCGAGTCTGTTCCTCGCACAAAACGGCCAAGCTTCGGCCGCGGACTCACCGGCCGCACCCTTTACTCTCACTGACCAGTTCGATCACGCGTACACCTTGGGAGAGCACCACGGTCGTTACACGCTGCTCGCGTTCCTAGATCCGGTGTGTTGGACTGACTGTCCGCTCCTTGCAGCTCAGTTGAAAGCGGTGCGCGCCGATTTAGGTGCCAGCGCGAAGATCGATATGGTCGCGGTGGCGGCCAACCCAGATCATCAGACCCTCGCGAACGTTCGACACTTCATTGCCTTGCACGACATGGGTCACGTCAATAATTTCTACTTTGTGACCGGCAAGGTATCTGAGTCAAGAAAGGTATGGGAGGACTACGGGATTAGCGTGAGCAACGTTCCGGGTGACGAGATGAGCATCCACTCTGACTACATGTTCATCATCAGTCCCCAGGGGGATGTGCGTTGGATAGTTCCCGATGATCCGCTCACGGGGGTTTCTGGCCAGGAGTCGACCGAAAGCGAACTTCTCAGCCTGCTTCACCAGTCGGGCCTGTCTTAGTGCCGCCCAGTCAGCCAGGGCGCCGCGGGCTCTCTGGCGCCGGAGTCAACTAGCTTTCTCGCGGCTTGACCTGTGACGTGGGCTGGTTCGGGCGCTCGGCGCGGGACCGCTTCGTGTTAGAAATCGAATGGTGGACGGCGTCGAGGTACGCGTTGTACTCATCAAGGGCGGCGTTGGTGCGTGACGAGACGGGCGGCCCGCTCACTCCTTCACGCGCCTCCTTCAAGAGTCGTCGCCACATATAGATCGCGTAGGCGCCAAAGAGCGGCCACTCGAAAACGTACGCCCACGAGAGGCCGTTTCCTGATGTGGCGCGAAGGATTTCCACGATGAAGCCCGAAATACACAGCGTCTCCGCCAGAAAAAGGCCAAAATGAATCCGGAGAGAATTCTTAGTTTTCTCGTCCACAAGTCTTCACATTAGTGAACGGTGTGGATATTCTTTTTGTCGGGGGCTCCATCGGGGTGCACCGCGCAAGGAGTGGCGTATGTCTAAGGGTGGAAGGCTGGCGACGGTACTGGTGCTCTTCCTCGTCGTGGCGGGTTTTGTGGTCTGGGGAGTGGCAACGCTTATCACCCCCGGCGTTCCCGGCGGCGTCGTTAATTTCACCGATACCCAGCCGGCGGGTCAACCGGTCCATCTCACGGTGCAGACGGTGGGATCGATCGGATTCGGTTCGCATCCCACGTGGGTTTCCTATCTGGTGAAGGATCCCCACACCGGCAAATGGGTCCACGACACGTCCTGGGAACTCCCGGCCAACACAGTCATCGATATGACCGTGAATCAATTTGACAGCGGCAGTCCTCTGCGCAACCAAGAGTGGGGACAGGTGCAAGGGACCATTGGTCACGACGCCACGCTGAACGGTAAGACCTTCAAGGTATACAACTCCTACACGGGAGCGGGTATCGGTCACACCTTTGCAATCCCCGCGCTTAATCTGAGCGTTCCTCTGGTAGGAGTCACCGGCAGCCCCTGCGCCGTGGCGCCGTGCCACTTCAATTCTCCACACAACGTCGAGACGTTCAGCTTCAAAACTCCCGGACCCGGAAGCTACAACTGGCAGTGTTTCGTTCCCTGCGGGTTGGGTTATTTGTTTGGTAACGGGGGACCGATGTCCACGCAGAACTACATGGGTGGCGAACTGGAAGTGGTGCAATAGTTATGGCTGCTGAAACTCCTTCGGTAAATCAACCCAATCACCTACGGCGAATCTTCTATATCTGGATCGTCCTTTCGGTCGTTGGAGACTTGCTGTTCTGGTTCTTGGTGGGTCCACACATTCCCCCGGGTCGGATGACGAGCAGTGCGCGATCCGACCAATTCGACTTCAACGTGCTTGCCGTGATTGGGTTGCCGGTCATCATCGGGGTGTGGGAGTGGCTTGGCTACACCGCCTTCGTCTGGAGTTCGCGCAATAAGAACGCTCCGGAGTCAGTCGGTGGCCCCAAGGCCGCGGGCAACCGGAGAGTAGAAACCTCGTGGATCGTTATCACGTCAGTGGTGGTCATCTTTCTCGCGGGCTTCGGCACGGTGGAACTCATCGCCGGACAAGGTTCGGGCGGCGGCGAAGGTCCCAACCCGATTTGGGAACCGTCGGGCACTCTTCAAGCAGAGACCGCGGCGATTAACGGTACGGCTTCATGGTCACCCAACAAGAGCGAAGTTCTTCCCGTGCAGGTGATTGCCCAGCAGTGGAAGTTCACCTACCGGTATCCGACGTTTGGTGGATTTGAGTCGTCCTACTTGATCCTTCCGAACGACACCAACATTGCCTTTAACGTAACCTCACTGGACGTTATTCACAGTTTTTGGGCGTATCAGCTGGAAGTGAAAGCCGACGCAAACCCAATGGAAAACAATGTGGCCTTCACCAAGACCGAGCAACTCGGCTCCTTTGAAGTGCGATGCGCAGAACTGTGTGGCATCTGGCACGGCGCGATGGACAATAGCGGACAAGTAGTGAGCCAGGCGGCGTTTGACAAATGGGCCACGACCACCGAAGCCGCCCAGGCGACCAATACCAAGGACCTCCCGCCGTTTGCCTGGACCTACGTGCCCGATGCCAACGGCGCCGCAGGTGGTTACTATCCCGACGGGACCGTGACACCCTACAGCCCGGTCGAAATCTACGGCGCGAAGCAGCCATCGTGAAATCAGTAAGAGACAACAACGTTGAGAAGGTATTGCGAGTTGAAAGGGAGTTGGCGCTATGACATTGAGCGCGGAAGGGTTGGCTGAGCCCACCGAGGTCGACGAGTCTCGGCAAACCTACGTTGGGCCGAGACATTGGATTAACCCGCTCTTCAGCCAACACGTCGGCACCGCAATCATTTGCGGTTTTCTCGGCTACATCCTGGGACACTGGCTTGGCAACTACGTCGCGAGTGGGTACCCCTACATCGCGAACAGCGGTCAGAACGCGATCGCGAATTTTCTCGCCCTCTTGTTCATGGTGATTGGCTGGTTGAGCGGTATTGGGGCGTTCAACTATCCGATTGCCAAGATCTTTGGACGTGAGCCGAGCAATGAGACCTATTACCAAGGCTGGACTCGCTACTTCCGCTTCAACTTGGACCACAAGGTAGTTGGTCTTCAGTACGTCGTAGCCGTCATCACCTTCTTCTTTACCGGTGGTCTCCTGGCCATGGCGATCCGCACTGAACTGTTGAGCCCCACGGTGCACACATTCAGTGCTGACACGTACATCAAGATCGTGAGTGAGCACGGCACAATCATGATGATGATGGCCTCCTCAGTGGTCGTGGGGCCACTCGGGAACTACTTCGTTCCCCTCATGATTGGCGCACGCAGAATGGCCTTTCCGAGGATCGAGGCCTTCAGCCTGTGGATGTTCGTGGCGGGCTACTTCGTTATCTTCTCGGCTCTGCCCTACGGAGGGTTTCCGACCGGGTGGACAGGATATGCCCCGCTGCAAACGCAAGCGGGACCTGGGATGATCTCCTACTTATTCGGCTTCGCCTGTATCGCCATCGGCATGATCTTGGCCGGGTTCAATCTCGGGGTGACGATCATTAATTACCGGGCTCCAGGCATGACCTGGAGTCGGGTGCCCGTCTTCGTATGGTCCATTATCGCGACCGCAGCTCTTTTGACGTTGGCGTCACCCGTGCTGTTCGCGGCCGGACTCTTCGGGATTCTTGACAAGACGGTGCAAACAGCGTTTTACGTGACGGAGCACGGAGGTAGCTCGTACTTGTGGGAGAACCTGTTCTGGTTCTTCGGGCATCCCGAGGTCTACATCATGGCCCTGCCCGGGTTTGGAATTGTCGGGGAGATCATCCCCGTCTTCACGAGAAAGCCGCTCTTCGCATATCGAGTAGCGGCCGCGGGAATGATTGGCGTCGCCTTGCTGTCGTTTTTTGTCTGGCAACACCACCTGTTTCAAAGTGGCATCGACCCGGACATGCGCCCGCTCTTCATGCTCACCACTGAGTTGATCTCGATACCTACGGGATTCATCTTCCTGGTCGGCATGGGAACGCTGTATAAAGCGAAAGTCAGATGGGAAGTGCCCATGTTGTTCTGTATGGCGGTGTACTTCAACTTCCTGATTGGCGGCGTGTCGGGCGTCTTCTTGTCGGACGTTCCGGTGAACGTGACGGTGCACGGAGGGTTCTTCGTTCTCTCGCACTTCCACTACACGATCATGGGTGGGCTGATCTTCGCCTTCTTTGCCGGGCTGTACTTCTGGCTACCCAAGATGACCGGAAAGAAGTTGAGCAAAAAGCTGGGTCTGTGGCATTTTTGGACGATGTTTGTGTTCTTTAACCTCACCTTCTTCCCCATGTTCATCATCGGTCTCTTGGGTCAACCGCGTCGCGTGTTCACCTACGCGAGGAACCTGCAGGGATTGAACGACTTCGCTTCGGTGAGCGCATTCCTGCTCGGTGCCTCGTTCTTGATCTTCGTGGCGAACGTCATGTGGTCCCAGTTCATCAGCCCACAGAAGTCGCCCGATAACCCGTGGGACTCGCTGGGGTTGGAGTGGCAGACCGCTACGCCCATCCCGCCCTATAACTTTGAGCGGATTCCGGTCATTATGAGCGACCCATACCACTACAGCGAAGAAGGTGCGCCTACGGTTGCGGACTTCGGTACGGAGGAGCAGGCACCGATCCCGGTGCATAGCGGCAGCGGCTCGTCGGCTGACGAGTCGGATCAATAGGGGACGACGATGACTGACATGACCAAAAGCGACAAGATGAGCGACACGCCTGAAGAGCGTGAGTACGAGTTGCGCGCACACATTGGCGCAATCTGGACGGGTGGTCGACTCTTTATCGGTGTCTATACGTTTCTCATCGCCGCGCTGGCGTTCAGCTACTTTTACCTGCGCTCGTCGAACAACGGTCTGTTGTGGCGCCCGGACCACGTGACCGCACCGTCGGATTACGGGTGGTCCATCTGGGCGCTGACAATTTTGGCGGTGGTGATGGCGATTTTTGGACAGACTCGCCTGCGCCGAGGGGGAGTAGAGGAGTGGCGGGTGGCCATCTGGGTCGGTGTTGCGGCGTCGGTGCTGGCGCTGTTTCTGCAGATCTGGGAATATCAGAAGCTTTCGTTCTACCCGGGCTCGAGCGGCTACGCCTCGACATTCATTGGCTACTCGATCATCAACATCATCACGCTGGTCATCGTGGCCTACTGGCTGGAAACGTCCGTGGCTCGCTCGCTGCGTATGCGCAATCAGTTGAACAACGAGACTCCCGAGACATCGATGCTTCCCACGGCGCAATCGTTTCGGGCCAATGTGGCGTCAATGACATATTTCCTCGGATTCGTGGGCTTGGCGTGCACTCTGATGTTCGCCATGTTTTACTTGCTGTGAGAGTCGAGGTAAAGAGGTTTAGTATGCGAAGCGGAGCATCGACGACTGTGAGGTACTCATGATGTTTGGTGTCGATAACTACATAGGCCCCCAGGTCGAGTCGCTGGTGATCCTGCTGGGGACGTTGTTTGGTGTCTTGATATGGGGATACTTCCAGCGCCAGCATCCGGAGTGACGCCCGGGGTCACGTACCCTCATACCCTCCGCCGTAACACGCTCGCGCTGTCTGGGCTAGTGCTGTGGGCACTCTCGTTGGTGCCTCCCATTCTGTCGTGGGCCAGTCGATACGAGTTTGTCCAAGCGCTGCAGTTCTCCCTTTTCTGTCTCATCGTTCCGTATCTGCTCGTCGCGGGCGGACTGTGGCGGTGGTTTGGCTTGACATCTGATGAGCCGATTCAGATTGACAACGACGGACAGTTGGTGGCTCCCGCTCGTCTGCGGCGATTCGACCTGATAGCTCGCTCTATGACCATGCGGAAGGGTCACCGGCGAGCCATCATCTTCGTCCTGCTCTTTATGGCTGACGCAATCGTGTGGCGCCTCTCTCCCGTGGTGGACACGCTGGTCCGTCACTCCTGGCTCTCGATTATCGAGTCTCTCTGCCTGGTGGGTGCGGGGGTGTTTTTGTGGGTGGAGCTCGTGGTGGCGCCGCCGTTTCACCCCAGTGCCGCGCGTCCTTATCGAATTGGCGTCTCAGCGGTGGCGATGTGGACGTTGTGGGTGCTCGCGTACTTAATGGGGATGGACCAGGGGTCGTGGTACCCGGCCTTTCATTACCATGCCGGTCACTGGCCCTCTTCGTGGCTGGATCAGTTGCTAACCACCGGGGTGATCTGGTTCATCTCGGCGGGTGCATTTCTACCGGTGATTTTTTCTAACCTCGTCCAGTGGCTGAAATCCGAAGAGGATCCCGACCACGAACTTCACCAGTTGATCCGAAAGGATCGGGTCCGAGGTTTCTTCGGGACACGACCTTCGTAGGTTCCGGTCGAGATCGCGTCGTCACGCGTCATCCGACACCACCTGTACGACGCACACGAGGGTCGCTCTCTGTGGTGGCGTACCGTGGAGGACCATGAGGATTCTCGTCGCCGAAGACGATCGGGCGTTGCGCGATGTACTGACCCGCGGTTTACAGGAGGCCGGTTACACGGTCGACTGCGCCGCTGACGGCGTTACCGCGGAGTCCGCCCTCAGGACGCGCGACTATGAGGTGGCGATCCTCGATTGGAGAATGCCGCGACGTTCTGGCGTGGAGGTTATTGAGCAAGTCCGAGGTGCCGGCGTGCGCACACCGATACTCTTGCTCACTGCTCGAGATACCTCCAGCGATCGGGTGCAAGGGCTCAACGCCGGTGCCGATGACTATCTCATCAAGCCCTTCGACTTCGGGGAACTTCTGGCGCGGCTGAACGCGCTGCAACGTCGTCCCGCGCTGCGACTAGGAAACGAGCTTCACTGTGGCGACTTGACCTTGGATCCAAGGACGCAACTGTGCGCCGTGAACGGCGAGGCAGTGAAGCTGACCACAACCGAAGGGGCCATCCTGGAGCTTCTCATGAGAAGAAGCCCCTTGGTGGTGTCCCGCGAGGCCATTGCGCATCACGCCTGGCAGCGGACCTATCGTACGGCGGCGTCAAACACGATTGAGGCGCACATTGCGAGGTTACGCTCGAAGCTCGCTTCCAGTACCGCGCAGATTCAGACGGTTCGGGGACTCGGGTACCGACTGGCGCAACGGTGAGGTCCGCCTCCATGGAGCGTCGTCACGCGGCGGGCGTGGCGGCCGTGGCGACCATCATTGGCATGGCCGCTTTCGTGCTCGTCGCGGCGGTCGCCAATAGCCTTCTCCTCGGTCGACTGTATCGTCAGGTAGACGCCCGACTGCAGCAGCAGTTGAACCTCGTGGAGAGGGTCGCCGAAGAAGGGAGTCCAGGCGCCGGTCTCGAAGGACTGACCCACCATAACGACCGCGACGACGTGCCGATCTACGTCTGGCGAGTGAGCAAGAGCGCTGTGGTGCACGCGTACGTGCCGGACTCACCGCGCCTGCCACAGACCACGTGGTCATCGGGTCTGCGAACGCAGTCGGTAGGCAAGTTGCTGTTTCGATTTAGCGCGGTGCGATTTAAGGACCAGTGGCTGGTGGCCGGAGAGAGTCTCGCCGACGTGACGCGAGTGAACTCCTCACTTATCGACGTCGAGACTGCGGCCGGTGGCGTGCTGCTGGTGCTCATGTTCGTCGCGGCCTTTGTGGTGGGCATGCGAGCACTGACGCCGGTGGCTCGAGCCCGCCGACGACAAGCGGAGTTCACATCGGACGCGTCGCACGAGTTGCGAACTCCGCTCAGCGTCATTGAGGCAGAGGTTGACCTGGCTCTCTCGCGTCCCCGAGACCCCGAAAGTTACCGAGCCACGCTGCGCCGCGTGGTCGAGGAGGAACGCCGCCTACATCGCATCGTTGAGGATCTGCTCTGGCTCGCCCGAACGGACGAAACACGCGCGGTGCTGGAAGTGGGAACGTGTGATCTTGGCGAAGTCACGGCCGCAGCGCAGAGCCGATTCGACGGTCTCGCGTCGCGAAGCGGTATCTCACTCGAGTTTGACCGTTCCTCTGTACCTACTACCGTACGCGCCAGCGCCGATTCAATCGATCGGCTTGTCGGTGTGCTCGTCGATAATGCCTGCAAGTTCGCCGGACCCGGGGGGCACGTCCTCGTGAGCGTACGGGTCGCGGCTCACCGGTCGCTGCTGACGGTGGAGGACAGTGGGCCCGGTATTCCGGTCGAGCAACGCGACATCATTTTTGATCGATTCCACCGAACGGACTCCTCCGCCGGGGGAACGGGACTCGGGCTCGCCATTGCCGATTCCATCATCAAGTCCACGCACGCCCACTGTGTCGTCGGCGAGAGCGCGTTGGGCGGAGCGCGATTCGAGGTAAGTTGGCGTCACCATCCGTAAAGCAACGGGAAAAACGACTGTTCCCAAGGTGACCGTCGGATGAGCGTCCGGCCACGAGCCGGCCGGAAGCGTTCGACCTAATTCGGACCACACTTCTCTGGCACCACGGGTGCGTTGGGCGAGGGGCCGGTGAGGCCGCTATACATTCGAGCGATCGCCGGACGATGGTTTCCCAGGGCCTGTAGACCGGGGGGAGAAATGACACCTTCGAGTGACAACTGCAGGAAGCGAATTGTTGTTGCTGATGCCACGTTGAATGCGGCCCTATCGACGCCGTCGAAAGGGGGGAGGTGATGAGCCGTTTGAAGTTCGAGGAACCACTTGTTGGTTTGGTGAATGCTGTTGTAGAGGTTGACGCCGTCTCGAAAGGGGTTGCACTGGTCGACACGGCTTTGAATGTCCAAAAGATCGGGGCGACTGGCTTCGTCGGCGTACGACTGGGACGAGTCCTTGGCGCCCGACAGGATGATGATCGCCCGATAGTCGATGCCCGTACGCAGATGGGCGAAGTTGATACCTTGGGGGTCCGACCCATGGTCGTAGGCCAGCATGCCTACGGCAGTCGCGCCATCCGAGTGCCCCGCCAGGGCGATTTCCGAGGGCGCAACCAGTCCGTGCACAACGCGGCACCGTGAAGTCTCGTTGGTCGAGATCGAAAGTATCGACCTGGTGACAAAGGCGAGGTCTGCCGGTTCGTTGGCGAGATCGTCTTCCGTGTCCACGCCCGGCTGATCGGCGACGGCGAACGCGCTTTCGTCGGGAAAGATGGGAGCCACGACTACGAATCCGGCTTGCACCCATGCGTCGAGCAGGGGGGCGTACGTGTCAGGCGTCACGTCGTAACCGTGAGCGAACACGATCATCGGGTAGCCGCCACTGCGTGGCGCGGCCGGTGCCCCCGCTACCTCGGGGGGTCCTGCGATACGCGGCGGCGTCGGATACCTGATTTCTGTTACCAAGGTGCGTGAGGCCGAGCGAACTGAAAATGGAGTCGTCGAATAATTGAGCAACGGCCGTGAGTGATCAACGAACGTGCAGCGGGCGATACCAACTCCGAAACGAGTGGCCGGAGCCGTTTGATGGGTGCCGGGTGTCGCGGCGCCAAGCCGCGAGGGCGCGACGAGTGACACCGCGCAAGCCGCGAGTACAAGCGAGGAGCAGAGCACCGTGCCCTTGGAACGCCTCAGACGTTCAAAGTGACGGCTCAAAATCACATTCATCGAAAATTGACCACAGAATTCATCCAGAGCGCCGCGATGTCACTCGCTGAGGGAAGGCTAGTCAATGGGGCCCGATGAGAAACCTTGGGGGCACCCTCCCTGATGAACGCGCTCTGATGGAGCGGAAGATTCGTCGAGGTCGTATGGTCTCAGCACCGTACGCGCCGAGACGACCTTGGCAACGCACAGAGACGAAGGGCGCGAGGGGTTATGAGGGAAGTGAGAAGAGACCATCGCGAATTGGTGAAGCCAGTCGTCGGCGAGAGTCCCGGGAGTAGTTCGTTTCAACGCCGTTTCCATGACTTTCATAAGAAAATGCGAAATTCGAGCCCCTCGTAACGTGATCGTCAGATTCGCTTTCTAGCCTTCGTTGTGTGCATGAAAGCGATGAAAACCAGCCCGGGACCTGGGCCGAAGAGTCGAAATCGCCCTTTCCTCGGGTGCCGGCACCGTCACGGGCAAAACACGCAAAGCTTCAGCCCCGGGCCGTAGAGTCGGGTGGATCGCTTTCGTCGGGTTTTGCCCACGTGCCCGCGCCATCACGGTCGCGAAATGGTGCGTCTACGCATTCGACATCGATTAGGTCGACCGCAGCGTCGTCGCTCCGGACTTCGCATCCTCCCTATCAAGTGCGGGATCGTCTGGTTCGATGGGGCGTTGAAGCGAACGAGCGACTGACCGGGTCTACCGCTCTCATACTCCTTATCTTGCTCGCCATTGAAGGCGTCACCGTGCTTC
Source organism: uncultured Acidimicrobiaceae bacterium (assembly GCA_963756325.1). Classification (GTDB taxonomy): domain Bacteria; phylum Actinomycetota; class Acidimicrobiia; order Acidimicrobiales; family RAAP-2; genus RAAP-2. The sequence goes on along the minus strand of CAVWNE010000012.1, from coordinate 208,947 downwards.
GCGTGCACTCGTTGCTCACCCTTCATGTCTTTGTTGGAATGTTGCTAATTCCTCCGATCCTCGTCAAAATCTCCAGCACGACCTGGCGATTTGCTCGGTACTATCTCGGCTCGCCCGAGTACCGTCACAAGGGTCCGCCACCCACCGCGCTCCGGGTGACCGGGCCGTTCGTGGTCGTGCTAACGGTGGCGCTCTTCGGCTCGGGCGTTTTGCTGCTGTTTGAACCGGTGGCGTGGCGAAGCCAAATGCTCCAACTTCACCAAGCGAGTTTCATCGCGTGGTTCGTTCTCATGGCGGTGCACGTGCTGGGTCACCTCGGCGACTTGGTACGCCTGTCCACCAAGGACTGGGCCCGGCGCACTCGCGGACTTGTTCCAGGTTCGAGGGCTCGACGGCTCGTAATCACGCTGAGTCTGGCCGCTGGTCTCGCGCTCGCGTTCCTGACGATCTCGCGGGTTGGTCCCTGGATGCACGGGGCATAAGCATGTCGCCCTCGATCACTCGCCGTCGCGAGCCGGCCCACGCGTTACCCACGTCGAAGCGACTACTCGTGTCGAGCTCGTATGGTCGGCGGATTTATCGGCGTCGACGAGTCGTGACGGCGCTCGCGCTGATACTCCTGGTGTTTTTCACGTGGCTGGCCTTCTCCTTGGGCGCCGCGCTGCTGAATCCCGGACTCGGGAGCTCGCTGGGCTCTCGCTTGGCCGAGTGGGGACGAGCCCACGGGGGAGCGAGCATCGTGAACTGGGCCGAGAACGAGTGGTACAGCCACCACCCGCCACCCGTGGGCGGCGCGCTACCGCCTGGGGAAATTCGCGTCCCGTCTTCGCGTTCGGTCGCGGCCGGAATATCGGTTTCCCACTTGCCCACGCCCGCTCCGCTTCGGCCCTTCGCGTCGCCGGCCCTGCCCGGTGAAGGTGAGTGGTCAGGAGTCGGACGACGGGTCGACGGGATACCCGCGATCTACGTAACGACGCTCCGACCCGACGCCGTTCACACGAGCTACGTCGCGGGGGTTGCGTGGATGGACACGAAGCTTTTGAGCGCCACGCTCTACTCCGGTAGTTGGATTCCCGGAGGGGGACCGTGGCCGGACACGGCGCCAGTGCGCCCGAGCGCCGCCCGCCATCTGGTCGCTGCCTTCAACGCGGGGTTTCTTATGAGCGACGCCAATGGCGGCTACTACACCGATCATAAGATGGTCTATCCCCTGCGCGTGGGTGCGGCGTCGTTTGTCGTGTACCGCAACGGAACGTCCAACGTCATCGCGTGGGGGCCGCACGATCGGGTGAGTTCAAACATTGTTTCGGTGAGGCAGAACCTGGATCTCCTGGTCAATAACTCAAAACCAGTTCCCGGGTTGCAGGCAAACGATACGTCGAAGTGGGGCGCCACCGTGGGTAATGCCGTGTACGTGTCGCGTTCCGGTCTCGGCGTTACCGCCGACGGAGCGTTGGTCTACGTGGGCGGTCCCGGGCTTAACATCACCGACCTGGCGAACCTTCTCGTTCGCGCCGGTGCGGTGCGCGCGATGGAACTTGACATCAACGTCGATTGGGTTAACTACTCCTATTACACGCCCTCTACGCCGAACGGACTGGCTGGCTTAATCAATGGTACGGAGCTCATTAGTTCAATGTCCGGAACCCCGTCGCGCTACTTCGAGTCCTGGTGGGCGCGAGACTTCATCACCATGTCGGCCCGAGCGTCGAGCGCTAAGGGTTCATCGTGACTTCCTCTAGTCCCGCCCGCGTATCGGGGCCGCCCGCCCGCCGCGTGCGTCGCCGGCCTGGTCCGGCTCCGGCCCCCCGGGTCACCGACGCACTGGCGCTCATTGGCGGGATCGGCTTTGGTTTCGCGGTAGCGCTGGCCTTTTGGGGCGAGTCGCTCGGGGCTCTTCGCGCCCCCGGAGGGTGGTTCACGCTGGCAGCCCGATTGAGTGCTCTGATCGGCACTTATCTCATGCTGGTAATGGTCGTGTTGATGTCACGCATTCCATGGATCGAGCGAAGTGTTGGCCAGGATCGATTGGTGCGATGGCATCGGCGAATCGGGGGCTGGCCGATCGGGCTCATCGCCGTTCACATCGTCCTTGTGACCTGGGGTTACGCCCAGTCGTCGAACGTTGGCTGGTTCTCGCAGTTTTGGACGTTCATTGTGCACTATCCAGATATTCTGCAAGCGATCGCCGCTTTTCTTCTGCTCGTGATGGCGGGCGTTACTTCTCACAAGATCGCACGCCAGCGGCTCAAATACGAGACCTGGTGGCTGGTGCACCTCTGTGTCTATCTGGCCCTCGGCCTCGCCTTCTTTCATCAGATTCACATCGGAGTCATGTTCATCACCTCGCCGGTTACGCGCTGGCTGTGGATTGTCATCTGGCTCAGCGTCGTCGCTTCGATCGTGAGCTTTCGGGCCGTCGTTCCAATCTGGCGCAATCTCCGCCATCAGCTGCGCGTCGACTCAGTGGTACAGGAGGCGCCCGACGTCTACTCCCTCGTTGTCTCGGGCCGACAACTCTCTCGCCTCGCCGTCTCGGGCGGACAGTTTCTGCAGTGGCGCTTTTTGGCCCCGGGGCTTTGGTGGCACGCGCACCCCTACTCACTCTCGGCGCTTCCGCGGCCACCATATTTACGCGTGACCGTCAAGGGACTGGGCGATCACAGTCGCGCGGTTGTTCGCCTGAGACCGGGGACCCGTGTCCTCGTCGAGGGGCCCTTTGGCACGTTCACCCGTCACCGGCTGAAGGCTGGACGAGTGGTTCTGATCGGTGCCGGAGTGGGGGTGACGCCCCTTCGAGCACTGCTCGAAGATCTGCCCTCGTCAGTTCCAGTGACCGTCGTCGTTCGAGCGCGAAGTTCTGAGTACGTTGTCCACGGTCGCGAACTTGAGGATCTCGTCGCTCGTCGTCACGGCCAGTATCACGAACTGCTTGGAACCCGCCACGACGTCCGACTTGACGAGCGAACCATGCGAAAGTTGATCGGAAATCTGCATGATGCCGACGTCTACATCTGTGGTCCGCGTGACTTCACCGACGTCGTCGCCGCCACGGCGCGCCGCCTCGGAGCGCGAGCCGAGCGCCTCCACTTCGAGACGTTTTCCTTCTAATGGCCTTCATTCACCCCTTGAGTTTGAGCCGGTAGGGAGATCACGGTGAAGAGATCGGGACTTGTCATCACGGGCACAGTGATTGGCCTTGTTGGACTATTGGGCTATCGGAATCTGTCATCATCGTTGCCCACGTTCGTGACGACACCGAACGCGGCGACCACGACAACCACCCGCCCGCCGACCACCACAACAACGGCGGCACCTCCTCCGAAGACCACCACGCCCACCACGCAAGCTCCGACCGCCTCGACAACTACTCGTCCGCCCTCTACGACGACCACCCGTCCGCCGACTACCACGACCACCGCTCCGCCCACCACACGCAGCGCCACTGGTACGTCCGTGAACTACATCTATGGGGTGCTCTCGGTCAAAGTAACGGTCTCAGGCTCAAAAATCTCGAATGTGAAAATTGGTTCCATCAACGATGGGGGAAACTATCGATCGGTGTCAATCGATCAGATGGCCATTCCCCAACTCGAACAACAGGCTCTCTCCGCCCAAGGAGCGAACATCCAGGGCGTTTCAGGGGCAAGTTACACCTCCGCCGGCTTTCGACAGTCGCTGCAGTCGGCGTTATCGAAGTTGGGGCTGTGAGCACGATGGTGCACCCGGGTCAGACGCGTCTTCAACTCCATCGCGAGATCGACGCCATGGGTACGGTAACAACCATCGATCTCTACGGCGAGTCGCGACCCGATGAGCGCCAACTCACTCGCAGTTGCGACAGGGCGGCGAAGGCCCTGCACGACGCCGACGATGTTTTTAGTACCTGGAAGCCGCACAGCCCGCTGTCGCGACTACGCCGTGGCGAACTGGCGTTGAGCGAAGTCCCGGCCGTGATCCTTGACGTCCTGGAAGACTGCCGAGCGGCGCGAGTTCTGTCACGAGGCTGGTTCGATCCGTGGTCGATGCCGGGTGGAGTCGACCCCACCGGCCTCGTGAAAGGTTGGGCCGCCGAGCAGGCGCTCGACGCTCTGCGACATCAAGGTCTCAGCGGAGCGCTGGTCAACGCCGCCGGGGATATCGCGAGCTTCGGCGGCCCTACGCCGGGCGAGCCCTTTCGCTTGGGTATCGTGAGTCCCGCCGATCCCGCTCGGCTTGCCTGCGTCGTCGAATCACCGGGCGCCGTGGCGACCTCAGGTACCTACGAGCGCGGCAACCACCTCGTCAATCCCTTTACGGGGGTCGCCGCTTCGACCGTGTCCGCAACGGTAACGGGCCCGGAGCTGTGGTTGGCTGACGCATTGGCCACCGCCCTCGCCCTCGCCGGGCCCGGCGGACTCGAGTTTGTGAAGCCCATCGAGGGCTATGAGGGCCTCGTCGTGGAGTCTTCGGAACTGTTCCACGTGAGCGACGGATTTCCGATGGTCGAGTGCTTCCTTCCGCGTTCACTCTCATGACGACGACTCGAACGTCGACCAAAGGTGTGTCGCGCTCGCTGTTCTCGGCGATGCGCCCCGCTCAGTGGGTGAAGAACTGCGTCATCGTGGTCGCGCCGGCCGCGGCCGGCATCCTCTCTCACTCGGCGGTGCTGGAGAACACGGCGGTCGCCTTCGTAGCCTTCTGCCTGGTCTCTTCAGGCGTCTATCTGCTCAACGACATCCGCGACCGTGCGGCCGACCAATGCCATCCGACAAAGAGATTTCGAGCGATCGCGTCAGGCCAACTTTCGGCCACGACGGCCTTTGGCGCCGCGCTCGTCCTGTTCGTGCTCGGATTTATCGTGGCGCTCCTGATTCACCATCCGAGCGGACTCCTGATCGTGCTGACGCTGTACGTCATCATCTCCCTGGCCTACATCGTGTGGATCAAGAACGTGGCCATAGTCGAACTCGGCACGGTAGCGAGTGGCTTTTTTCTGCGGGCTTACGCTGGCGCCGCGGCGTCGCACATCCCGGTCTCGACCTGGTTTCTGGTGGTCATCTCGTTCGGGGCGCTCTTTCTGGTCGTGGGTAAGCGATTGGGCGAGCTGAAGTCCGGCGGCGGACTGACGACGCGCCGGGTGCTGGCCGAGTACAGCGCGCAGTTTCTCGAGTCCGTGTTGACCATGAGCGCGACGGTCGTGGTCGCCGGGTACTGTCTGTGGGCCTTCGACGGGTCCTCGACGGGTCTGTCCGCGAATCATGACGCGACCCTGCCCGTGCGTTTGAGTGTGGTGCCGGTGGTCTTTGCCATGCTCTTCATCATGCGCTCCGCCCAAGACGGAAACGGTGCCGCACCCGAGAAGCTGTTGCTACATAACCGTACCGTTCAAGTCTTGCTCGCTATCTGGGTCGTTCTCATGATCTTTAGCGTGTACGAATGAGTGCCGTGCTGGTTGGTTGGGGAGGTCGAGCGCCCTCGGTGTCGACGGTGCGATCACCGCGCAGCGAAGAGGACGTTGCGCGCGAGCTGTCGACGGGCGAGGCGATGATCGCTCGAGGGCTCGGGAGAAGCTACGGGGACGCCGCGCAGCTGAGCGGCGGCGTGGTACTCGACAACCGAAGCCTGTCTCACATTGGTCCGATCATCGATGGCGTCGTGACGGTCGGCGCGGGCGCGTCCTTCGACGAGCTCCTGGCAAGCGCGCTGCCCCAGGGATGGTGTGTTCCCGTCACACCGGGCACGCGTCAGATCACAATTGGCGGAGCCGTGGCGGCCGACGTGCACGGCAAGAATCACCATCTCGACGGATCATTCGCGAATCACGTGCGGTCCCTGCGCCTGGTAACGCCCGAGGGAGTGTTTAGGGTCTCGCCCGACGAAGAGTCGGAGTTGTTTTGGGCGACGATGGGTGCCATGGGCCTCACGGGCGTCGTCTCCTCGGTTGAGTTGAACTTGACTCGTGTTGAAACCAATCAGATGATCGTCGACACCGATCGTTTCGATGATCTCGCTAGCGTCATGGCCGAGATGCGCCAGCGCGATAGCGACTACCCCTACTCGGTCGCGTGGGTGGACTGCATGAGCGCCGGCCCGAGGACGGGTCGTTCAATCTTGACCCGTGCCCGCCATGCCACCGCTCAGGACGTCGAACGCCCGTGTCATGACCCGCCCCGTGCCGCCAAAGTGACGGTGCCCTTTCGTGCCCCGTCCTTCGTCTTGAGTTCAGCGTCAATGCGAGTCTTTAACGAACTCTGGTATCGACGCGCACCCCAGCGCGAAAGGGGGGCAACGGTGCCGCTCGGTACTTTTTTCCATCCTCTTGACGGTGTGCGCGATTGGAACCGTCTCTACGGCAAGCGCGGCTTTGTGCAGTATCAGTTCTGTGTGCCCGAAGAGAGTGCGGAGGCGGTTCCTCAACTCATTGATCTGCTCGCCGGGTCGAAGGTGGCGAGCTTTCTCGCGGTGTTGAAGCGATTTGGTCCGGGCAACCGCGCCCCTCTCTCGTTTCCACTCAAGGGGTGGACATTGGCCCTCGACCTTCCGGTGGGTTCGCCGAGACTTCCGGGGCTACTTGACGAACTCGACAGTGCCGTAATTGCCGCGAAGGGACGTGTGTACCTCGCCAAGGACGCTCGACTTGGGCCCGACAATTTTGCTCTGATGTACCCTCGCGTAGATGAGTTCCTCCGCGTGAAGTCCCGAATCGATCCGCGTGCCCAGCTCAAAAGCGACCTGGCGCGACGACTGGGACTGGAGGGTGCGTAAGTGGAGAACGCATTCGGGCAGCCACAGAACGTAGTGGTGTTTGGCGGCAGCTCGGAGATTGCGCGAGCGATCACGAAGAAACTCTCCGCGGCGCGGGCTGACACTATCGTTCTCGCCGGTCGCAATCCGGCCCTCTTGAGCGAGGTCGAAGACGAGGCCCGAAGGTGGGGAGCGACGAAGGTCGACACCGTTCACTTTGACGCGGAAGAACCCCAACATGCCGCCGCCATCGTCCGTGAAGCGTTCGAGAAAATGGGTAAGCCGGTCGACCTGGTAGTAATCGCGGTGGGTCTCCTCGGGTCGCAGGCGCGAGACGAAAATGACGCGGAGGCGGTGACCCGGCTGATCAGCGTTAACTTCACGTGGCCGGGGGCCGCCCTGGCGGAGATTCGCCAGCTGCTTGTTAACCAAGGTATGGGCCGGGTCCTCGTTATCTCATCGATCGCGGCGGTTCGATCGCGGCGAAGCCTGTATCTGTACTCGAGCGCCAAGGCGGGCCTCGATCGAATGTGTCTCGGTATCGCTGAATCACTCGAAGGGTCGGGCGTCACCATGCAGATCCTGCGACCCGGAGTCGTACGAACAAGGATGAGTGCCGGTCTCAAGGAACCGCCGTTCACTACGACGGCGGACGAAGTCGCGGAGAACGTGATGCGCGCGCTCGCCACCGACAAGGTCGTGGTCTGGAGTCCGCCGATACTGCGCTACGTGGCGCTCGTGCTTCAATGCCTGCCCACGTCGATTTGGCGAAGAGTCTCGAAGCGAGCGTAGGGCCCGCGCCGCGGACTATCGATCGAGACCCGCGACCTCGTCCTTTGTTGAAGAGAAGCGCAATATCAACAGGCCGAGTAGCAAAAATACGACGACACCGACGCCCACTCCGAGTGAGATCAAAGTGTTTCGAAACCCCGTTTCAGACAGAGACGCGTTGAGCGTCAGGTGCGCCGACGCGCTCAAGATGTCCCGCACGCCGGCCAGTATTCCAATGATGAGAAAGGGTTTCACCGGGAAAACCGAGGATCGTAGATGACCAAAAACGGTGTGCGCGATGTCGAGCAAGATGATGACGACGAGGATCCCGTCGATGGCCGACACCACTGACTGAGGATATGAGTTCCAGTTGCTCAAAAACGTGACGACGGTGCGGACAAGCACAATGCCGGCCACCAAGAGCAGGCTCGCGACGATCGCGTACTCAATGATCACGAGAAGCCCCTTGATAAGGGAGTTCGTGTCGAGGGTTGGATGATCAGTCTCGGCCGCCGGGTGGTCCATTGGGCCACACCATAGCGTGAACCCCGGGGATGGCGGGTTTAGACGTCGCTCGAGCCCCGGGGTGCTCTCACGTGCCCCTGAGGTGGGGGAGAACGGGAAGCTTGACGGACACGAGTGTTAGGCCCAGAATTTTTTGGGCGGCCGCCTCGTCCCGGAGCGCGCGAGCGCGAACGTTTTGCAGGTCGGACTCTTCGATGGAAAGCTTATGGATAGCGTTCGCGTCACCCTTGTGCTTGAAGAGAAATTGAATGTCCTCGATGGAGGCGAGCGCGTTGTTTGTGATCCACTGCTCCACCGCACTTAACATGTGGTCGATGTGAATGCCCGCCTTGGTGTCGTCGATTTGAATGTTGTTGGTGAGGTCATAGACTGGCTCGCTGGCAAAGGAACAGGCCGTCTGGTCCCCGACCAGGAGCGTGGGGACGAGGGACAAGTCTGATGACGTGAGCTTGCCCGCCACGTCCTCGTTGTAGAACGAAAACGACTCTTTGACCGCGAAAGAACACTCTTTAAGGTCGGTGTTGATCTCGTTGATCGAGGCGTTCTGGGTCGCCGCGTCTTGCTGGGGGGTCATGTGACGTGGGATGTCCACGATGACCGATATTGCGACAATGACAACGAGAGCGACGCTTAAGAGAAACCACGGTCGACGGTACCAAACTGCTTTCGTGATGCCCAGCGAGGAGGTCGGCATCGCCGCGGGATTGAATGGAACTTGCTCGAATCCAGAAACGTCGTCGTTACTCACGATACGAAGCTATCCGCAGTCTCGGCGATGGCTTTGGCGTACAGGTCGAGGCTGGAGGTCCCAAGCGAGTAGACCCCAGTTTTGCTCTCGGTGCCAAAGGGTGCCGCGTAGGCGGCAAGATTGCCCTGCGGGGAGATGAAGTACAGAACGTTGTTGTGAGACACCTGGGCGCGCTTCGCGCCCACGAGAACGCGGACGCCGTAACTCGTCCACACTTTATTGAGGGCCGTAACGTGTCCGGAGAGCAGTTTGAGCGACGGAACATTGGTGAGATCGGGTACGCGGATCGCGGGGCTGTCGAGGGAGATCTGCGTGTGATTGGGATCTGTGTTGACGATGACGAACACCACCTTGGCCGCGTCGACTCCGAGCTCAGTACTCGCTTTTCGAATCTCGGTGCCAAGTACGGGACAGATGTCGTTGCAGATGGAGTTGTAGAAGGCGAGGACCACCACCTTTCCCTTGGCTGACTTCAATGTCCACCGTCGTCCGGACTGATCGGTGAGAGAAATCGACGGCGCCACGGCGCTCCCGATGTCTTTCAGTCCCATGAAGACTTGCAAAGAGATCAAGGTCGGCGTACGGATCGTGTGCGGCGGCGTTCCCTTTATGACCGGTGAGGTGGGCATGATCGCGGTGGGTGCCTTACCGTAGGTCTCAAAGAAGTGCTGGGCGACGACGCCTCCGAGTCCAAGAACCGCGACGGCGACGATTGACCACACGACGAATTTTCGCGGTACGGTAACTTGGCGGGTGCCAAGCGCGTTCGCGCGAGACTTCGACCGGTTGGGTGGCGCAAAGTAAGAGGCTCGCTCCTCCTCGCTGAGTCCTCTGGCGGCGTCGGAGGGTTCCGTAGATTCCTTGGTCATGGCGTATAAAAACCATATCGCACGAGAGATTGCCGAGTCCTCGGACGTTACCGGCCCTTCGTCTCCTCACCGATAAAGTACAGGTGGTGGGTGACTCCGAGCCGGTAACGCCAGGCGAATCGCCGCATCAAAAGGTACGTCTCACGGGAAAGTCCGCGGTCAAGACGCATCTCACGCTGTTCGTGGGTCTCGTGCTCTGCGGCGGGGCTTTTTGGTTTGAGCTCGGACGAGCCGAGCGGGGAAACGAGCTGAGTTGGGCGTACGTCTTCGAGTGGCCCCTGCTGGCCCTGTTCGCGATCTACATGTGGTGGAAGATCTTGCACCCCGACTTCACGTTCAAGCGACGTCACGACAAACCGGCGATTGCCCCGGAGTATCAGGGAATGCTGGCGGCGTGGCAAGAGGAAGTTCAAAAGATCGAACGAAGTAGAAGTGAGCCGAACGCATCGAGCGACAGCCGTCTCGATGACCTTCGCGATTCTTCGTGAGATGGCACTGCACCGTGCGCGTGTGACGCCACAATGCGACCCCGACAGTCGTCGAGCGTCCTGGTGTCCTACGCTCCAACGGACTCGATGATGGCCCGGCCGCCCTCAACTCCGCGCGTGGTGGGTGTCACGTTGCTGGCCGTGGGTCTGTCGATCGCCGTCGATGCGGGGCTCGTTTGGCTGGGGACAGCCATCACGCCAAGCACCATCCACTACTCGCATTTTCGCGTTCTCGACTACGGATCGCTCACCATCGTCGGAGTGGCCTGCGCCGGCGTGGCGTGGGCGATGGTGGCGCGGATCGTGTCATCGCCGCGAGCGTTTTTTTTGCGCCTGGCGATCGTCGCTACGCTGATATTGCTGTTGCCTGACGCGTGGCTCTTGCTCCGACACCAGCCCCCCCAGGCCGTTGTGGTGCTGATGGGCATGCATCTAGCGATCGCACTGATCACCTATCCGTTGCTGGTGTTCCTGGCCCCGGTGAGACCCCCGAGTGCCGCCGAGGAGCCCGCGGCGGTCGTTGTCGTCGACTCGTCCTTGCTTGACCCGGAGACCTCAACAAGCAAGGGGGCCTGGAGAGTGATGCTGGCGGCGGTCGTCGTTGAGTTCGTGGTGGGATTGGCCGGTATGGTCGTCGTGCCGCTCAGTCGGCCGAACGGCTGGACGACCCACAAGGGCCAGGCGCTCTATTTGACGCACGCAGTATTGGGCGGAGCACTTGGCATCGGCGCGCTCGCCTTGGTACTCGTCGTCACGCAGAAAGTGCGGGCACCACGTCTGGAACGAATCGGCGCTATCACTGGGCTCTGTGGTGTCGCGGTGGGTGCAATTGGTGGAATCATGTGCTACAGCCACTCGCTTCGTTTAGCCGGCCTTGCTGTCATGTTCGTTGGAATCTCGGTCGCCTTCTTTGGATACGTCATGCCGCTGGCGGGGGAGAGTGACGACACGACACAGACAGCGTCCGTGGGCGATGGGGATGTGGACAGCGATCAGACAGTTACCGAGTGACCTCTGGGGCACCGAGGCGGCGGTACTCTTCTGCGGACATTGAGGAGCGTCCGCGAAGAACTCGGTCCATGAGTGACGAGTTGGAGTCATCGTGGGTGATGCGACGCAGAACCAAGATGATGGCGGGTAGACACCAGAAATCCCCGCATACCCAGAGAATGGCGGCGCCAATCTGTTGGTCGGCGAAGGGATTGAGAGTGGTCGGCACCATGGTGTGCATGCCGGCCATGCCGAGCATGGTATTTCCAATGTCGTAGAAAGGCCCCGAAGCGAGGAAACTTAGGGCCATCGCAATAAAGGTCATCACGAGATTGGTCACAAGTAACGCCCCCACGCGCGCAAAGGGCGAAAGTCGTGGTCGCCAGGGCCTAGAGGGGATGAACTGGAGCCAGAACAAGACGCCTGTTACAAAGAACGACCCGAGCATGAGGGTAATGTGCAGATCCGCCGAACCCATCACGTGGTTGAAGACCGAGGGGATCATCCATAGGACCATCACCGCATTGAACAAGACGATCGCGACCCAGGGCGAAAAAACCAACGCGGTGATGCGGCGCACGACTACCCGGGCTCGCCCCAGGAGGAGTGCGCGGAGTAACCGGCGGCGAACCTTTACCGGGAGCGCGTGGATGAGTGGTATCGCGGGCGCGCCCGCAACATAGAGGGCGGGGGCGGCCAGCATGACGGTGACGTGTTGAATCATGTGGACCCAGAAATACTCCATGGACCAATACTCCAGCGGAGAGACGATGCTGAGAGTCAAGACGGCGATTCCTGCGTAGCTAAACCACATCTTGCGCCGCCTCGACCGGGCGTGCGCTGGCGTTGAACGGTCATTCAGTGCTCGGAGTCCGACTTCGTGGACGAGCGCGAAAGCGATCGCGTACACAATGATCGCCGGGTAGCCCCAATTGGCGGTGAGGTAGCTCACGTCGACCCTGTCACGCCTGACCAGCCCACCCGGACTCCCTTCCCCGCTCGGCCACCCCACCTCGGTAAAGGTCGAGAGAACCCAATACTGGCCAGAAGTATACGGTGCGACGCGCGGCGCAAAGGGATCGAGGAATATCTGGTTACCTCGTCGTTGAGAGACGTGAGACGACTCGGCCCGCGAGGGGCAATCGTTGGACCTTGTTATGATGTTTTGGATAAGTCGTGAAGCGAATCCGGTGAGATTCGTACGACGGGAGCATGATGGCACAGAGTGATGAGAGTCGTCCTGCAACACGGGACGCCGCGTTTTCCGCTAAGGGCCAGTTGCTTTCAACCGAGGACGTTCTACGGGCTCTCACGAGAATCGCCCACGAGATCATTGAACGAAATAAAGGGCTCGGCGGGGTCATCCTCATCGGCTTGCAGACGGGTGGAGCGCCCATCGCGCGTCGGCTGGGGTCGTTGTTGGGTGAGATCGTGGGGAGCCCGACCGACGTCGGACTCCTGGACGTATCGTTTTTTCGCGACGATCTGACGATGAATCCCATGCCCCACTCGTCGCGCACCATTATCGATCACGACTTGACTGGTCGTACGGTGGTGCTGGTCGACGACGTTCTCTTTACCGGTCGAACGATTCGTGCGGCTCTGAACGCCCTGACGGACTGGGGTCGACCACGCTCGGTCCAGTTGGCGGTCTTGGTCGATCGAGGACATCGAGAACTACCGATCCGGCCGGACTACGTGGGAAAGAATCTGCCGACGTCTCTCGACGAGGACATCAACGCGACGCTAGAGGGTGTCTGGATTGGGACGAAGTCGTGATCACCAGTTTGCGTGGAGAAAACCTGATCTCCCTCGAAGATCTGTCACGCGAGGCCATGGTGGAGATTCTCGATGTGGCTGAAACCTTTGTCGAGGTCAACCAGCGTGCGATGAAAAAGGTGCCGGCCCTGAAGGGCCGTGTTGTGGCCTCTCTCTTCTTTGAGGAATCCACGCGAACCCGCTTGAGCTTCGAAACGGCGGCCAAGCGTCTAAGCGCTGACGTCCTTTCGCTGGCGATCGCATCGAGCAGCGTTAAAAAAGGCGAGTCGCTTCGCGACACTATCTCCACGATCGACGCACTCGGGATCGACGCTGTCGTGATGCGCCATCAATCAAGTGGCGCGGCCTTGCAGGTCAGTCGCTACGTGCCCCACGTACGCGTCATCAATGGCGGCGATGGTCAGCACCAGCACCCAACCCAGGGTCTCCTCGACGCATTTACGATTCGACAGATACTGGCTGAGCGCAAGGCCACTTCCGGATCGGAAACCGGCGCGGAACTCTTCGCGGGCCTTCGCATTCTCATTGTCGGCGATCTTCGTCACAGCCGCGTCGCCCGCAGCGACGTGAGCGCTTACGTCACCTTGGGCGCTGACGTTCGGGTCGCCGCGCCCGGTACGTTGCTACCCGACGACGTGGCGTCCTGGCCCGTAACGGTGGAAGACAACTTCGACGAGGCCCTGACCCGGGCCGACGTCGTGGGCCTGCTGCGCTTGCAGAGTGAGCGAGGTTCTGGTTCATTCGTGCCGACGTTGCGTGAATTTACGGCAACTTATGGTCTCACGATCGAGCGGGCCAGGACTTTAGGACCCGAGACGATCATCATGCATCCCGGACCCATTAATCGGGGGGTCGAGATCGACTCCGCCGTCGCGGACCTGCCGAGCGCCGTGATCGATCGACAGGTGACCAACGGCGTCCCGATCCGGATGGCCGTGTTGTATTTGAGCGTCGCCGGCGTGAACGAGGAGAGATCGTGAGGATACTCATACGCGGGGGACTCGTCGTCGGCGAGAGCACCAGTGCCGTGGGTGACGTGTTGATCGAGGACGATCGCATTGCTGAGGTAGGTGCAGCTCTTGGTGAGCCCGCGGGCGCCACGGTGATCGACGCGGAAGGCTGTTGGGTGGGACCGAGCTTCGTTGACTTGCACACTCACCTGCGCGAACCCGGGCGAGAAGAAGCTGAGACCATCGAGTCCGGGGCACGAGCGGGGGCGCTCGGTGGTTACGGCGCGCTCGTCGCGATGCCCAATACTGAACCGGCGCTCGACACTCCCGCGCTCGTGGCCTTCGTCCTGGCTCGCGGGAAAGCGACCCCGCTGGACATTGCGGTCGCGGGCGCGATCACTCAGGGCCGGGCTGGCGAGAAACTGGCGCCGATGGCCGAGATGGCCGCCCTCGGTGTGCGCCTCTTCACCGATGACGGCTCGGGCGTGCAGAACCCCGCCCTCATGCGTCGAGCTCTCGTTTACGCGAAGACTCTTGGGGTCCGACTCGCCCAGCACTGTGAGGACGAGCAACTGGCCTCTGGCGGTTCGATGAATGAAGGCGCACTGAGTAGTCGGCTGGGACTGGTCGGACGCCCCGCGTTGGCCGAAGAGTTGATGGTCGTGCGAGATATCGAACTGGTGCGGCTGACGGGCTGCCCCGTGCACTTCATGCACCTATCGACGCGTCGCTCGATCGCTCTGGTCGCAGCGGCACGAAGAGAAGGGCTTCCGGTGACGTGCGAGGTCGCACCGCATCACCTCACGCTCGATGAAAGCGTGCTCGAGTCCTACGACCCGCTCTTTAAGGTTCACCCGCCACTTCGCGGGCGCGACGATGTCCAGGGCCTGCGGAGCGCTCTCGCGGCGGGAGAGATCGACGCGGTGGCGACGGATCACGCGCCTCACGCCAGTGAGCTGAAGGATCTACCCTTCGACGAAGCGCCCCCAGGAATGTTGAACCTGGAGCACGCCGCAGCGCTCACCTACGAGGCGCTGGGCGATGACCCGAGCGCTCTGGCGTTCTTTTCGCTCTTGAGCCGTGCACCGGCGCGTATCGCCCAGCTTCGCCACCAAGACGAGCGCCTGGCTCACAGCGGACACGGCGGTGCACTTCGTCCGGGCGAAGACGCCAACGTGGTGGTCTTTGACCCGACCGCACGCTGGCGCGTGGAGCGCGGGCAGCTGGCGAGTCGCGCCACCAACACCCCCTATGACCGGCGTGAGATGCGCGGTCGCGTGAGGTCGCTCGTGGTGCGCGGGGCACTCGTGGTGAGTGAAGGGACTCTGGCGTGAGGCGACCCGACTCCCTCCTGGTGCTGGCTGACGGCACAACCTTTGAGGGCAGCGCCGCCGGATACCTGCCGCCCTCGGGCGTCACCACCGGCGAGTTTGTCTTCAATACGTCGACCAGCGGCTATCAAGAGGTGATCACCGATCCGAGTTACGCCGGCCAGATCGTCGTGTTCACCTATCCCCACATTGGGAACTATGGAGTCACATCCCTCGACGACGAGGCCGAGCGACCCTGGTGCCGGGGAGTGGTAGTTCGCGAGCTCAGTGAGCGGCCGTCGAACTGGCGTTCGGACGAACCACTCGAGGAGTTTTTGGTACGCCACCAGATTCCGGTGATCACCGGCGTCGACACTCGTCGTCTTACCCGTCACCTTCGTGCCAACGGCGCGCTGCCGGGCGCTTTTGGACAGGGGACAGACATTGTGGCGGCCGCCGCGAGTGCCGAAGGCACCGACGGGTGCGACTACGTCAACGAAGTGACCACGCGAGATCGCTACGAACGAGGCGAGGGCGACCTGCACGTGGTCGCCCTCGACTACGGCATCAAGACCACCATGGTCACTCAACTGGCCTCGCGGTTTCGCCTGAGCGTCGTTCCCGCCTCCTCGAGTGCCGACGAGGTGCGTGATCTTCGCCCCGACGGCGTGTTCCTCTCCAATGGTCCCGGTGACCCCGCGGCGCTAGGGGCGCAAGTGACGGTTCTGCGTGACCTCATGGGCACCGTGCCGATCTTTGGGATATGTCTCGGTCACCAACTGCTGGCGGACGCGCTTGGCGGGCAGACCTTCAAGTTGCCCTTCGGTCATCACGGCAGCAATCACCCCGTGCAGGATGTCGCGACCGGTCGCATCGAGATCACGGCTCAAAATCACAACTACGCCGTCGTCCCTGGCTCCCTCGAGCGAGGAGTGGTGAGTCACGTAAATCTCAACGATGGCGTGATCGAGGGAATCAGTTGCGCCGAGGAGCGGTGCTTCTCGGTGCAGTACCACCCCGAAGCGGGCCCGGGGCCCCACGACGCTCGCTATCTCTTTGAGCGTTTCGAGTCGCTTTTGCGCACCAACACACTGGAGTCGCTCTAGTGCCGCGTCGCAACGATCTTTCCACCATCATGGTGATCGGCTCAGGACCCATCGTGATCGGCCAGGCCTGTGAGTTCGACTACTCCGGAACCCAGGCCTGCCAGGTGCTGCGCGCCGAAGGGTACCGCGTCGTGCTCGTCAACTCCAACCCGGCGACCATCATGACGGACCCGGCCACGGCGGATGCTACGTACATCGAGCCTTTGGATGTTGACGTCCTGGTCGACATCATCGAGAAAGAGCGTCCCGACGCGCTGCTGCCCACCCTCGGCGGTCAGACAGCCCTCAACTTGACGATGGAGTTGGTGCGACGCGGAGACCTAGAGCGCCTGGGCGTGGAAGTAATCGGGGCGCGACCCGAGGCGATCGACACCGCCGAAGATCGAGAGAAGTTCAAAGAAGCCATGTCCGAGATCGGCCTGGCCGTGCCCGAGTCAGGATTTGCCCACACCGTCGAGGAGGCCGTGGTGGTCGCTCAGGCGATCGGTTGGCCCATCATCATCCGTCCGAGCTTCATCCTGGGGGGCGCGGGTACGGGCATCGCCCATAGCGACGATGAGTTCCTGAGACTGGCCGGCGAGGGTCTCGCGGCCTCTCCCATCACCGAGATCCTGGTGGAAAAGTCCATCGCCGGCTGGAAGGAGTACGAGCTCGAGGTCATGCGCGACGTGGCCGACAACTGCGTGGTCATCTGCAGCATCGAGAACTTCGATCCCATGGGCGTGCACACGGGGGACTCCATCACGGTGGCTCCCCAGCAGACTCTCTCGGACGTGGAGTACCAGGCCATGCGCGACGACGCCTTTGCCGTGTTGCGTCGCGTGGGGGTAGAGACCGGGGGCTCGAACGTCCAGTTCGCGGTCAATCCTCAGACCGGTGAGCGATTGGTTATCGAGATGAATCCCCGCGTCTCACGCTCGAGTGCCCTCGCTTCCAAGGCCACCGGCTTTCCGATCGCCAAGATCGCCGCCCGCCTCGCCGTGGGCTACACGCTCAATGAGATCGACAACGACATCACTCGCGTCACGCCCGCGAGTTTCGAGCCGGTCATCGACTACGTGGTCACCAAGATCCCGCGTTGGGCCTTTGAGAAACTGCCCGGGTCGTCGCCGCGCCTGGGCACTCGTATGCAGTCAGTGGGCGAGGTGATGGCGATTGGGCGAACCTTCGCCGAGTCACTGCAAAAGGCCGTGCGCTCGCTCGAGCAGGGGCGCGAGGGGTTCGCCCTCACCGATCAGAGCGAGTTTGCTGATTGGGATGAGGAGACCCTTTGGGAGCGCTGCGTGGTGGCGACTCCCGAACGTCTCTTCGCGCTCCACGAAGCGCTGCGCCGCGGAGCCCGTGTTGATGAGGTCGCGTCGCGAACGGGCATCGACCCCTGGTTCGTCGACCAGTTGGCCGGCATCGTCGAGCGTGAACGTGAGCTGGGAGACCTTGACCCCCGCGCGTTCAGCGCGCGCCAGTGGCGACGCTACAAGCAGTGGGGATTTTCCGATGTGCAGATCGCCCAGCTGACCGGTCACGAGAGCGCTGACGTAGCGCGATGGCGTCGCGACCAGGGGGTTACCACGACTTTCAAAACGGTCGACACTTGTGCCGCGGAGTTCGCCGCGACCACGCCCTATCACTACAGCACGTACGAAGATGACAGCGAAGTCGCCACCTCCTCACGCGACCGGGTCATCATCCTCGGATCGGGACCGAACCGGATTGGCCAGGGTATTGAGTTTGACTACTGCTGCGTGCACGCGTCGATGGCGCTGCGGGGCATGGGGTATGAGACGGTCATGGTCAACTGCAACCCCGAGACCGTCTCGACGGACTACTCCACCTCGGATCGTCTGTACTTTGAGCCCTTGACGCCCGAAGATGTTGCCGAAGTGATCGCCGCGGAGCAGGCGGCCTGCGTGGGGGGCGCGCGAGTGCTCGGCGTGATCGTGGCTCTTGGAGGTCAGACGCCCCTCAAGCTCTCGCACTCCCTGGATCCCAGTCTGGTGCTGGGTACGCCGGTCGCCTCCATCGACGCGGCCGAAGATCGTCAGCGTTGGTCTGCCATCTGCCAGTCCCTCGGACTACGCCAACCGCCGGGCGACGTGGCGCTGACCCTGGCCGAGGCGCGGGCCATCGCGAAACGGGTGGGCTATCCGGTTCTGGTTCGCCCGAGCTACGTGCTGGGGGGGCGCGCCATGGAGATTGTCTATGACGACGCGGCCCTCTCTCGGGTGATGTCCGATCTCACCAGCGCTCACGGCTCCCTGGCGCGAGAGGGCGGCGTGTCGCAAAGTCGACCGATCCTGCTTGACAGCTTTCTGGAGGACGCCATTGAAGTTGACGTGGACGCGGTGCGCGATGTCGCCGGCGACATCTTCGTGGCGGGCATCATGGAGCACGTGGAGGAGGCAGGCGTGCACTCGGGCGACTCGGCCTGCGCGCTCCCGCCTCAGACCTTAAGTGACGAAGTACTGGCGACGTTGCACGAGAATACGGTGAAAATCGCTGAGGCGTTGGAGGTGGTGGGTCTCATTAACGTCCAGTACGCGGTCAAGGACGGCGAGGTCTTCGTGCTCGAAGCGAACCCGCGCGCTAGTCGGACGGTTCCCTTCGTGGCGAAGGCCACGGGTGTGCCCTTGGCGCAGGTCGCGGTCCGGGTGATGATGGGACACTCGTTGGCGAGCTTGCGCGAGCAAGGCGTTGTCCCGGGCTCGACGCCACGACCCGACTACGTGAGTGTGAAAGAAGCAGTTCTGCCCTTCAGTCGATTCCCCGGCGTCGATACGTTGCTCGGTCCCGAGATGCGTTCCACCGGAGAAGTCATGGGCATCGGAGAGAGCTTCGGGATCGCCTTTGCCAAGTCGCAGCTGGCCGCGGGCACCCGACTGCCCGACGGTGGTCAGATCTTTATGTCGCTGGCCGATCGCGACAAAGTGTCCGGTCTGGAGTTAGCTCGGTTGCTCAGTGAACTCGGCTTTCGTCTAGCGGCGACGGTAGGCACGGCGGGGTACCTTCGATCGAACGGGGTGATCGTGGACACGTTGGTGGGAAAAGTGGGGTTGGGAGACCTGGGCGTGGACGCCGTCAAGCTCATCGCCACCGGGGAAGTGCAGATGGTGGTCAACACCCCCTCGGGGTCCAGCGCGCGCTCAGACGGCGCGGAGATTCGTCGAGCGTGCGTAGCCCACGCCGTCGCGTGCGTTACCACCTTGAGCGCTGGCTTTGCGGCCGCCAAAGGCATCGCCGACACTCGCGAGAAGGGGTGGCGAGTGCGATCGCTACAGTCCCTCCACGAATGACCTCCCTGAGCGCTCGAGTGGGCGATCTCTCCTTCAGCACTCCGATCTTTACCGCCTCGGGCACGGCCGGTCACGGCGACGAACTCGCCGACTACGGAGACTTGGCGGATCTGGGCGCGGTCGTGATCAAATCGCTCGCGGCCTTCGCCTTCGACGGTAATCCGCCACCTCGTCTCGCGACCTCGGGCGCTCACATGGTGAACGCGGTGGGTCTCGCCGGGCCGGGCGTCGCGGCGTGGCGCGCGCAGTATCTTCCTTCGCTGCTCAGTCGACACGCCACCGTCGTCGGATCGATATGGGGCCGTACCACCGAGGAGTTCGCCGAGGCCGCTACCGCCATGCGCGGTGCGGAGGTGGTCGCCCTCGAGGTAAACGCGAGTTGCCCCAACTTAGAGAGTCGACGAGAGATCTTCGCGCACTCACCGAACGCGACGGCCGCGGTCGTGAGCGCCGCGACGTCGGCCGGCCTGCCGCTGTGGGTGAAATTAAGTCCGAACACCCCGCTTCTGGTGGAGGTCGCCACGGCCGCTGTGGAGGCGGGCGCCGACGCGCTGGTGTTGGTCAACACGGTGCTCGGCTTGGTGATCGACGTGGAGACGCGCCGACCCACGCTGGGCAACGTCGGCGGGGGAGTCAGTGGGGCGGGAATACTCCCGGTCGCCCTTCGCGCGGTCTATGAGTGTCGGGCGGCCCTTCCCACCATCCCCATCGTCGGGGTCGGGGGGATTACCCACGGCGTGGACGCGGTGTCGATGTTGATGGCCGGAGCGAACGCCGTGGAGGTCGGTACGGCCACCTTCGCCGACCCCCGTGCGCCGTGGAGGATTCAGCGCGAGCTGAGCGCGTGGTTGGAGGCGCACCGCGTGACGAGTGTCGACGAAATGATAGGAGCAGCCCATGGCTGAGACATTTGGCGCGCGACTACACGATCGCATTCGCGAGTTGGGTCCGTTGTGCGTGGGGGTCGACCCGAGTCGCGAGCTTTTGGCGAGATGGGATCGCCCCGACACCTCCGAGTCGCTGGAGTTCTTCGCTCTGACGGTTCTTGAAGCCGTGACGGGCGTGGTGGCGGCGATCAAGCCCCAGGTGGCCTTTTTCGAACGTTTCGGCTCGTCGGGATTCCGCGTACTGGAGAAGCTCATGGTCGAAGCCCGCGACGCCGAGGTCGTGATCATCGCCGACGCCAAGCGCGGCGACTTCTCTCTGACGAACGAGGCGTACGCGCAGGCCTGGCTGAGCGAGGGGTCGCCCTTGGCCGCGGACGCCGTGACCGTGAGCCCCTATCTGGGCGTGGCCGCGCTGGCCCCACTCTTTGAGGCGGCCACGAGGAACGGACGCGGCGTGTTCGTGTTGGCGGCGACGTCCAATCCCGAAGGCCGGACCCTGCAAAGGGCTCGCACGGACGATCACGAACGCATCGAGGACATGGTGCTTCGTGAAGTGGCGAACTTGAATCATCGCGATGAAGGTCTTGGTTCCTTCGGCGTGGTGCTGGGTGCGACTCGCGACGCGCCCGAGTTCGATCTCGACACGTTGGCCGGCCCGTATCTAGTGCCGGGTGTGGGGGCCCAGGGCGCCGACGCGAATGACGTGGCCCGGTTGTTTGCCCGCGCGGAATCTCCGACCGTTCTTGTCAGCGTTTCGCGCGACGTTTTATCGGCGGGCCCAGAAAGGCGACCGCTACAGGATGCCGCCCGGCGTTGGCGTGACGACTTGCGGACGGCTCTCTAGCCCTCGTGACCTGGTGGGACTAGTCTGACTTTTGTGACACCGACTCCACCCACACTGTCGCAAGAGCAGCGCGTCGAGGCGTCACGCTTGGCGGTGGCGAATCGTCGCCGTCGCGCTGAGGTCAAGCGGATGGTGAAATCGGGCGAGCTCTCGCTCGAGGAGCTGTTCAAGCTGGCTGCGAACGAGGAGTGCGTCGCGCAGATGCGCGCGTACGACTTGATCAGCGCGTTGCCGGCGATCGGCGAAGTTAAGGCAGAACGCATCATGAAGAGTGCGTCTATCGCCAAGACTCGTCGTATTCGAGGACTCGGCCCCAAGCAGCGCGCCGAACTGTTCCGAGCTCTTGTCCGCTGAGCCACTACTGGTCGTTTTTATTGGACCGGGTGGTGTTGGCAAAGGGACGTTAGCGAGGCGCCTGGTGCGCGTGGACGGACGGCTGTGGTTGTCGAAGAGTTGGACCACCCGTGAGCCGCGTCCGAGTGAGAACGGAGACGAGTATGTCTTCGTCGATCGCGCCACCTTCGAAGCGGCGATCGCGACCGGTCAGTTTCTCGAGTGGGCGGAGTTCCACGGCAACCTCTACGGCACGCCGCGGCCGGTCGCGCCGACAGGGTGTGACCTGCTGCTCGAGATCGAGGTTCAAGGTGCCGAACAGGTCCGCGTTCAACGGCCCGACGCCGAGGTGTTTTTGATCCTGCCGCCTTCGATGGAGCGTCTCGAAGAGCGGCTGCGTGCACGGGGCGACGATGAAAAGCACGTCGCCGATCGCCTGGCCAGCGCGCCCGTGGAGCTCGAAAGGGCCTACAGGCTGGACCCACGTGTCATCGTGAACGACGACGTCGAGCGAGCGACGAGCGAAATCCTCTCTATACTGGAAGAACTCCGCCGGCAACGGCGCGATCTCTCGTCAAAGGACTGACCTTCATGGCTGAACGCCCCACTCTCGTCGACCCGCCCATCGAGAACCTGTTGGGCAAGGTGGGTGACTCCAAGTTCACCCTCGTGGCAGTCACGGCCATTCGCGCGCGCGAGATCAACGAGTACTACAACGGACTTGGTTCGGGCCACGGCGCGCTGATCCCACCCCAGGTGTCCTCGCTATCGAACAAGTCGCTCTCACTCGCCATGGAAGAGCTCTACGAAGGAAAACTCCAGTTCCACCGCCCGACCGTCGACGAACTCGAGAACGAGCGTTTGCAGGCCGAGGCGCTGGAACAGGCTCGCCAGGACGCCAACAGTGACCTGGACGCCTTCACCGATGCCCTCCGCGACGCCTAAGTCGTCGACTCCTCGTATCGTCCTCGGCGTCGCCGGGGGTATCGCCGCCTACAAATCCGTCGAACTGTTGCGCTTGTTGATGGAGCGTGGCTATCACGTGGCTCCGATCTTGACTCCCGACGCCACTCGTTTTGTCGGCACGGTCACTTTTTCCGCACTGGCTAGCGAGCCGGCGCGCACCTCGCTCTACGGTGATCCGTCGACTCCCATTCCCCACACCTACCTTGGCTCGCGGGCCGACGCGGTGGTGGTGGCCCCGGCCACGGCGCACCTCATTGCCCGGTACGCGATGGGACTCGCCGACGACCTACTAACCGCTACCTTGCTCGCCACGCGCGCACCGGTTCTGCTCTGCCCGGCGATGCACCCAGAGATGTGGGAGCAGCCCTCGGTGCAGGAGAATCTCGCGACGCTGCGCCGTCGAGGGGTGCTCGTGCTCGAGCCCGAGACCGGACGTCTGGCCGGCGGCGACGAGGGGACGGGCCGACTTCCCGATCCCGCCCGCATTGCTGAACTGGTGGCGCGGGTGGTCGAGGGATTTCGCGGCGTGCTGAGCGGGCGGTCCATCTTGATCAGCGCCGGCGGTACGCGTGAAGCGATCGACCCGGTGCGCGTCATCACTAATCGTTCGTCGGGGCGCCAAGGCTACGCCCTCGCCGAGGCCGCCGTGCGCCTCGGTGCGCGGGTCACGCTGGTGACCACCATGGAGCGTGAACTGAGTCTCGATACGAGGGGAGCGGTCGAGGTGGTGCGCGTGGAGAACACCAGCGAGATGCGCGAAGCGATGGTCTCACGAAGCGCGACGAGTGACTGTGTGATCATGGCCGCCGCCGTGGCCGATTTTACGCTGAAGGCGTCGAGCGAGAAATTGAAGCGGCGCGACGGTCCGCCGGAACTGACGTTTGAAGCGGCGCCCGACATCCTGGCCGATCTTGTCGCCGGCCGCCACGGGGGTCAAGTAATCGTGGGCTTCGCGGCGGAGACGAACGACGTGGAGGTCAACGCCACGCTCAAGTGGCAGAAGAAGGGTGTTGATCTGCTCGTCGTCAACGACGTCAGCGCGCACGGCGCGGGCTTTGAGCACCCCACCAATGAAGTCGTTCTCTTGAGCGCTGACCGAGCGCCTGAACGGGTCTCGCGGCGCTCCAAAGAAGAGGTTTCGTGGTCGATCTTGACTAGGGTGGCTACGTTGTTTGCCACGACGTAGTACCGATACCCCAAGGAGCTCGATGAGCGATCGCACTCTCTTCACGTCGGAATCCGTGACCGAAGGTCACCCCGACAAAATCGCCGACCAGGTGTCGGATGGGGTCTTGGACGCCATTTTGGCCCAGGATCCCCTGGCTCGGGTGGCCTGCGAGACCCTTCTGACCACGGGTCTGTGCGTCGTCGCGGGAGAGATCACCACCAGCGCCATCGTCGATGTCTCGGCGATCGCCCGCAAGACGATCGTGGACATCGGCTACGACGACGGAGCCAAGGGTTTTGACGGCCATAATTGCGCGGTTCTCGTCTCGCTTGATCAACAGAGCCCCGATATCGCGGGCGGTGTCGACGTGGCCCTCGAGAAGCGCAGCGGTGCCGGCGGCGAAGATGAGCTGAACGCGCTGGGGGCCGGGGACCAGGGAATGATGTTCGGGTACGCCTGCAACGACAACGATGATTTCATGCCTCTGCCGATCTGGCTCGCGCATCGACTCTCCATGCGACTCAGCCAGGTTCGCCGTTCGGGCCAGGTGCCCTACCTGCGCCCCGACGGTAAGACTCAGGTCACGGTCGCCTACGAAGAGGGTCGCCCCGTCGCGATCGACACCGTGCTGGTGTCCACCCAGCATGAGGACGGCTATGACCACGAGACCATTCACCGCGATGTCTTGGAGCACGTGATTCGACCCATGTTGCCCAGTGACCTCGACACCAGCTCGATGCGGGTGTTCGTGAATCCTTCGGGCAAGTTCGTCCTGGGCGGCCCCCACGCCGACACCGGGCTCACGGGGCGAAAGATCATCGTTGACACCTACGGCGGGATGGCCCGTCACGGTGGGGGCGCCTTCTCCGGGAAGGACCCGAGCAAGGTCGACCGCTCGGCCGCCTACGCCGCTCGCTGGGTCGCCAAACACGTCGTGGCCGCGGGCGCGGCCGAGCGCTGCGAAATACAGGTGGCCTACGCCATCGGCGTCGCCCGACCCGTCTCGGTACTCGTTGACACGTTCGGCACCGAGCGCGTTGATCGCCAGAAGATCGCGAAGGCGGTGGACGCGCTGTTCGACCTGCGACCGGCCGCCATCATTCGTGACCTCGATCTTCGCCGTCCCATCTACCAGCGCACCGCCGCGTACGGACACTTTGGACGTACCGACCAAGGCTTCGCCTGGGAGCAGACGCCCCGGCTCGATGACCTGCGCCGGGAACTGTCGCTGACCTAGTGGCGCGCGCGGTTCGCGTCATTACCGAGGTCGCCGCCGTCGACCGGCCATTCGATTACGTGTTGAACGAGGTGACCAACAACGTCGGTCTCGGCGATCGGGTGCGCGTTGATTTTCACCATCGCTCGGTCCGAGCGTGGGTGGTCGAGGACGTCGCGGCGACCGAGGATCTGAAGATCGTAAAAAAGTGGCTCGGGTTTGGACCGCCCGCGTCCGAGCTCGCGCTGCTGCGTTGGGCGGCGGATCGCTGGTACTCCACCTGGTCGAGGTTCCTTCTCGCCGCCTCGCCCAAGCGGGTCATCACGTCGTTGCCGACCGCGCCCGCCGCCGCGCGGCTGATGCAATCCCCACCCCTCACCTCCGAGCCGGGAGTAGTGCAGTTGTCGCCGACGACCGATCCTCTGGCTCTCATTCTCGGGGCCTACGAGGCGACGAGGGAACGAGCGGGATCATTTCTGGTGCTCGTCCCCACCGAGGCGTGGGCCACGCGCTTGCGTGGTCGCCTTGAACAACGAGGATGTGCCGTGGCGTCCGGGGAAGAACAGTGGGAGCGCATGCGCGCCGGCTGGCCCGTCGTGGTCGGCGCGCGCGGCGCGGCTCTCGCCCCGGTGCCAAGGGTGGCTGGTGCGATAGTTATCGACGCGGACGACGAGTCGTACCGCTCGAGCGCGTCGCCCACCTGGGAGTCCGTGGCGATGCTGCGCGAGCGCTGTCGCCGAGACGAGGCGCCCCTGTGGTGTACGTCACTGATCCCTTCGCCGTCGTTGCTCGAGCGTGGCAGTTACCAGCGTGATGAGAACCTCGTCGGCGGGTGGCCCCGAGTGGAGGTGGTCGATCGTCGCCAGAGCGATCCCCACGAAGGAGTTCTTTCGGAGGTGGCGCTGCGCGCGGCGCACAGGGCTCTCGAGGGAGACGAGGCGGTGGCCGTGGTGGTCATCCTCCAACGTCTCGGCACGGGGCGACTTCTCGCGTGCACCACGTGCGGTGAGCTGGCGCGATGTGCGCAGTGTCAACAGGCCGAAGAAGAAGTGGGCGACCGGTTGGCGTGTGCCGCGCGCCACGAACGTCGCGAACGATTCTGTCGGCACTGTGGATCGACCAACGTCCGTCGGCTTCGCTCGGGCGTCACCACCCTGGCCCGCGACGTCGCGGCCCAGTTAGGGCGTCCAGTGAGCGAAGTGACGGCGTCGCTCGAACCCGGGGCCCCGTTGGAGCGGGTAGTGGTGGGTACCGAAGCGACGTGGCAGCGTGTGCGGCGCAGCGGGGTCGTCATCTTCGCGGACTACGACCAGTATCTCCTGGCGCCTCGAGAGTCGGCTCGACGCAGCGCGGTGAACGCGGTCGGTAAGGCTGGTCGACTGGTGGGTTCACGTCGGGAAGGGCGCGGACAAGTCGTCGTGCAAACTCGCCGAGGCGACGACGCGGTGCTGGAGGCACTGCGCGACGCGAACTTTGACGCGCTCATCGCAGAGGACGTGGCGACGGCCGAACTTCTGGGACTGGCTCCCTTTGGCGCGAGCGCCGAAGTGTCGGGCGAGGGGGCCGAGAGCTTTGTTGAGGGGGTGACCAGCGAGCAGGTCACGGTGCTCATAAGCCCCGGTGGATTCGTCGTACGCGCGAAGGATAGCGAGACGCTGTCGGCGGCGCTGCGCGACACGCCGCGACCCGCGGCAAAGTTCCGCGTCGCCGTGAACTAGCCGGAACCCGGTTTTTGTCGCACGGTAACCTGGTGGCCGTGAGCACGCTTCCCATTCGTACCTACGGCGATCTGGTGCTAAAGACGCCAACCACCGAGGTCGAGAACATCGACGCCAAGATCGCGGCCCTGGCCGAGTCGATGATCGAGACGATGTACGACGCTCCCGGGGTCGGACTGGCGGCGAATCAAGTGGGGGTGCAAAAGAGGCTCTTCGTGTACGACACGGGCGAGGGAGATGGACCTCACACCATCGTGAACCCCGTCATCGTCGAGACGTCGGGGGAGTGGGTCTATGAGGAAGGCTGCCTCTCGGTGCCCGGACTGAGCTGGGAGATCACGCGCCCCAACGCGGTTCATCTGAAGGGCTACGACCTCGACGGCAACGAACTTGACATCGAGACTGACGAGTACGAAGGTCGCATCTTCCAACATGAGTGCGATCACTTGGACGGCGTGCTGCTCATTGAGCGACTCACCGACGAGCAGAAGAAGGAAGCGAAGAAGGTACTTCGTAAGCGCCGCTTGACCTTCACCCGTGATCCCGACGGACTGCATCAGTTGCTCGGCGACTGAATGCGTCTCGTCTTTCTGGGTACCCCCGAAGCGGCGGTGCCCACGTTGGAGGCGGTCATCGACGCCGGTCATGAGGTGGTGCTTGTCGTGACGCGGCCCGATCGTCGACGAGGTCGCGGCCGTGAGCTCACCCCGAGTCCCGTGAAAGCGGCCGCTCTTCGTCTCGGTCTTCGGGTGACGCACCGTCTGGCGGACGTCGCCGAGGTCGACGCCGAACGTGGGGTGGTCGTGGCGTACGGCGCCCTCATCCCGGAAGCGCTGTTGCATCAGACGCCCCTGTTGAACGTCCACTTTTCGCTGTTGCCCCGCTGGCGCGGGGCGGCGCCGGTGCAGCGAGCCATCTTGGCGGGCGACGAGGAGACCGGCGTGTCGATCATCTCGCTCGAAGCGACACTCGATACGGGTCCGGTGCATCTCGAGCGCCGCATCCCCGTTGGCGATGACACGGCGGAGGAACTTACCCAGCGACTAGCGGTCCTGGGCGCCCGGGCGTTGGTGGAGGTGCTGGCGAGTCCCGACCTCTTGGATAACCCGACTGCGCAGACGGGCGAGTCGACCTACGCCGAGAAACTCAGTGCGGAGACCTTTCGCCTGGCGAACACCATGACCGTTGACTTGGCCTGGCGAACGGTCCGTCTGGGTCGTGCGTTCTTCTTCCTCGACGCGAAGAGAATCGCCGTACGCGACGGCCGCCCGACTCAGCAGGCTGTGCCGGCGGGAGAGTTGGTCTCGAGCGAGGGCGAAGTCCTGATGGGTCTTAGCGACGGCGCTCTCGTTCTGGCGAGCGTACGCCCCGAGGGCCGCGCGACAATGGGTGCCCGGGCCTGGTGGAGTGGTCTTCGCCCTGCTCAGGAGCGTCGAACGTGGACCTAGGCTTGTCGGCGTGACGGTGATAGATGCGGGTCCGGTAGGCGCGATCCGCATTGCGCCGTCGATTCTGTCGGCGGACTTCGGCGAGCTGGGGCGCTGCGTCGAAGAGGTCGACCCCGAAACCGACTGGCTGCACGTGGACGTGATGGACGGACATTTTGTCCCGAACGTCTCCCTTGGACCGCCCGTCATCTCCTCGATTCGCAGCTACAGTGCTCGATTCTTTGACTGCCATCTCATGATGACTGACCCCGGGCGATACCTGGAGGCTTTTCAGCGCGCGGGCGCGAACGGTTGCACCGTTCACGTCGAGATCGGCGGCACGGTGCAACTCATTGAACAGGCTCGCGCGTTAGGACTGCGCATTGGTCTGGCCGCGAACCCCGACACTCCCTTTGAAGTCGTCGCTCCCTTCCTGCGCGACATTGACCTCCTCCTCTTGATGACCGTGTTTCCGGGTTTCGGGGGACAGTCGTTTATCGGGGACGTGATGGACAAGGTGCGAGCGGCGCGTTATGAGGTGGACCGACTCGACTTAGACCTCAACATCGAGGTCGACGGCGGCATCGATGTTGAGACCGCGCCGCTGGCCGTTAGTGCGGGCGCCAACGTCCTGGTGGCGGGATCGGCGATCTTCGCCCGGGCCGATCCACTTGCCGCGGCCCGCGAGATTCGCGCCGCCGCCATGAGCGCTCGCTCGTGAAGTTCCCACTCTCTGAGTTGATGTTGATGGCGATGGCCGAGGGCGACAAAGCCCGCCTGCACGCCCCACCTAATCCTTGGGTCGGAGCGCTCATCGTCAATGATCGTGGGGTCATCGTGGGCGAGGGCCACACGCAAGCGCCGGGGGAGTCTCACGCCGAAATGGGCGCCCTTCGTCGAGCCGGCGCCGCCGCGCGCGGCGCCACGATGATCGTCACCCTCGAGCCCTGTTGTCACGTGGGGCGCACCGGCCCCTGCGCCGAGGCGATCATCGAGGCCGGCATCAGCCGTGTCGTGGTCGCGACCATCGATCCCGACCCGCGCGTGTCGGGCAGAGGCGTCGAACTATTGAAGGCATCAGGCGTGGACGTCGAGGTGGGCATCGAAGGTGAGGCGGTGCGCGCTCAGCTCGCGCCCTACATCTGGCACCGTGTGACGGGGAGGCCGTACGTGGTGGCGAAGATTGCCAGCACGCTCGATGGCGTCGTGGCGATGGCCGACGGGACGAGCCAATGGATCACCGGCCCGGACGCTCGTCGTGACGCGCACGTCTTGCGGGCTCAGAGCCAGGCCATCGTTGTGGGAGCGGGGACGGTGCGCAGTGACGATCCGTCACTGACGGCGCGCCTCGACGACATCGTGATCGAACCGCTGCGCGTCGTGCTGGGCCGGGCACCCGAGGACGCCAAGGTACGACCGTGCCTCGAACTCTCGGGCGACCTTGGTTTCGTGCTGGACGAGCTGGGGCATCACGACGTGCTCCAAGTCCTCGTGGAGGGCGGTCCCACCACGACGAGTGCGTTTTTTGAGGCCGGCCTCGTTAATCACCTGGTCTGGTACCAGGCTCCCGCGATCGCCGGATCGGTGGGCACTCTGGCGGCTTTGAACGGGTTTTCGACCCCTACGATGGATGTCCTAAAGCGGGGTCGTCTCATGGACGTACGTAGAATTGGTGACGATATCCGCATTGACGTGGAGGTCTGATGGCCCTGGCTACTATCGACGAGGCGCTGGCGCAGTTGCGCCGTGGCGGGATGGTCGTCGTGGTCGATGACGAGGATCGTGAGAACGAGGGCGACCTGATCATGGCCGCCGAGGACGTCACGGCCGAGAGCATGGCGTTCTTTCTCGAGTACACCTCGGGAATCTTCTGCGTACCCCTGGAGAGCCAGCGGGCCGACGAACTCGATCTGCCGCTCATGGTGGTGGCGAACACCGAAGCCCAACGGACAGCCTTTACGGTCTCGGTCGACTTTCGACACGGGACCACGACCGGCATCTCGGCCGGCGACCGCGCGGCCACCGTGCGTGCGCTGATCGACCCCGAGACCAAGCCCAATGATCTCAATCGACCGGGGCACATCTTTCCCCTTCGCTATCGAAACGGCGGAGTCTTGCGTCGGGCCGGACACACCGAGGCGACGGTCGACCTCTGTCGCATGGCCGGCAAGTTTCCCGCCGGAGTGCTGTGCGAAGTGGTGACGGCCGACAAGTCCGACATGGCGCGACTTCCCGAGCTGTTGGAGTTTGCCGATCACCACGGTCTGCCCATCGTGACGATCGCTGACCTTATTCGTTACCGTCGCCAAAACGAGAAGCTGGTGAAGAGCGTCGCGGAGGCCTCGCTGCCGACCGAGTGGGGCACCTTCCAGGCCCACGTCTTCGAGAGCCTTCTAGACGGCGAGCAGCACCTGGCCATGGTGTACGGCGATATTGAGAACACCCCCAATCTGTTGGTGCGGGTCCACTCTGAGTGCTTGACCGGTGACGCCCTGGGGTCCTTGCGCTGTGACTGCGGCCCCCAGCTCCACACCGCTCTCGCGAAGGTGGCCGCCGAAGGGGCGGGAGTGGTCGTGTACCTGCGCAACCACGAGGGTCGCGGGATCGGATTAGCCCACAAGATTCGGGCGTACGCTCTCCAAGAGCAAGGTCACGACACCGTGGACGCCAACCTCGTCCAGGGACTGCCGGTTGACTCGCGCGAGTACGGGATCGGCGCCCAGATACTCGTCGAGTTAGGCGTGACCTCGATGCGCCTCTTGACGAACAATCCGACCAAGCGAGGTGGACTCGAAGGATTCGGTCTCAACATCGTCGAACGAGTGCCGCTCGAGAGCCTTCCGACATCGTTCAACATCGAGTACCTTCGTACGAAACGTGAGCGCATGGGACACCTCCTCGAGGGGCTTGATGACCTCGAGTAAGGACACCGCGCTCGACCCCAGTGTCGCGCGTGCCCTGGCAGATCGCGCGGGCGAGGTCATTGAAGCCGACGGGTCCGGCCGGGGTCTTCGCATCGGCGTGGTCTGTGGGCAGTTCAACGGCGGCATCACTACTCGTCTGCTAGACGGTACGCTCGCCGCCCTCGACGAAGCGGGCGTGGATCGCCGCGACATCTCGATCGCCTGGGTGCCGGGTGCCTTCGAGATTCCTCTCGCCGCCTTGGCCTACGCTGACGCCGCTCGACCCTACGACGCGGTGATCGCCTTGGGCGCGGTCATTCGCGGCGACACCGGTCACTATGAGCTGGTGGCGGGGGAGTGCGCTCGCGGGATTCAAGACGTGCAACTGAGCACTCGAGTGCCCGTCATCTTCGGCGTGCTCACCACCAACACGATAGAACAAGCCCTCGAGAGGTCGAGACCCGACGAGACCAACAAGGGACGCGAGTCGGCCCTGAGCGCGTTGGCGATGGTGAGCGTGCTGGGCCAAGGATCCATCGCCCACTCGTGAGAGTTGTAGGCGTCATCGAGTCCTTTGACGATCGACGCGGTGACGGCGTGCTACGGAGCGACGAGGGCGAGCGGTTCTACTTTCACTGTGTCTCGATCACCGATGGGACCAGACACATCGAGATCGGGGTGCGCGCGCACGGCGAACGTCGTGTTGGTCAGGTGGGTCGAGACGAAGTCTCTGAGGTCAGTGAGATCAAGGACGACTGAGGAAGCTGAGAGTTACAGTGCCGGAGGAATCGGCGCCGCACCCAGGGTAATGAGGCTCGCGCTTCGCACGCCCGCGGCGTTGATGATCGCTTCCTGCATGGTCTGTTGAGCCGCGCCGCGTTCGGCTGAAGTGGTCGCGTTGGCCAGGGACTCTTGGTAGTTGGCCCGGGCCGAGGCGACCGAGGCCCGGAAAGTGGCCTCAATGGCCGCACGCGAGGCGCGATACGAGGCGAGCTCTTCGCGGTAGGTCTTCTTGCTGATACTGGTGTGTGAGGGGGTGCCAGCGGTCGCCGCGCCCACCGTCGCGAGACCCAAAGCGCCCACTAAAGACAGGGCCAACACACCTCGTACCACAAACTTTCTCACGGCTCCAGAATAGTCAGCCGCACCTAAAAAATGCTGTGAAGTCACTGTCGAAACCTTTAGAACTAGGGGCATCGGTGCCGGTGGGGCGGTCCGCGAAAGGGTACGCTCGCCCTATGGCGGAACGGAAATGACGACAATTTTGGTGATTGACGACGAGCCCGGGGTGCGCGACCTGCTCCAAGACGCCCTTTCCGGCGCGGGCTACCGGGTCCAGAGCGCGACCAACGGGGCCGATGGCTTGGATCAGCTCCGACGCCGCAGCGCCGACCTTTGCATCGTCGACGTGAACATGCCCACCATGAACGGTTTTGAGTTCTTAGAGAAGCTTCGCGCCCACGACGCGAAGACCCCGGTCTTGATGCTGACCGCTCGCGACTCGGCCAACGACGTGGAGCAGGGACTGCGCGAAGGCGCGGATGACTATGTTCGCAAACCCTTCAGCATCGATGAGTTGCTCCTGCGCGTGGCAGCCATCCTTCGTCGCACCGGGCTCGATGAGATGGGCGACCAAGTCTTTACCTGTGGTCCACTCGTCATGAACATCGATCAACATATTGTCAAGCTTGGAGAGGAAGAGGTCGAGCTCTCCGCCACCGAGTTTCGTCTGCTCGAGGTGCTGCTCGAACACCAAGACCGTGTGGTCACGCGCGAACAACTGCTGCGTGATGTCTGGAACATTGACTTCGATTCAGAGACGTCGGTGCTCGACACGTATATCTCCTACGTGCGGCGCAAGATCCATCACGAAGGATTTGCTCCGATTACGACCATTCGCGGAGTGGGCTTTAAGTTGGTGAATCCTTCCGTCAAACAGTGAGGATTGCGACACGTTTCACCTTGCTGTTCGTTTTCCTCACGTTGTTGGTGGCCCTGACGGTGGGCTGGTTCGCCGTCGCCGAAAGCTCACGCGCCCAGTACGCCACCCTCGACAGTTCCATCAACGCCGTGGTCTCGAGTGGTCTGCGCGATCCGAACACGGCGCTCAGTAATGCCCTCTACGTGGTCCAGCACGACAACTACAACTTGGACCTGGTGGTCGTCTTCCCCCCGAACCAGATCACTGAAGTAAAGACGGGAACCGTCCCCCTTAGCGGACGCCCCACGATCGCTGAGGTGAAGGACTCGCTGAACCGAGTAGTAAATGTCGCGAATCTTCCCGGCTTTGAGGTTCGCTCGCTCAACGTAGGGGGCGGCGACTACTTGATGGTCGCGGGCTCTACCGCCGGCATCGAGAAGCAGAACGAGCATTTGGCCCTCCTCGTGGCGCTCGTCGCTTTGGTGGTAGCGCTGCTCAGTTTGGCCCTCGCGCGTCAAGTGACTCGGCGGGACTTTCGTACCATGACCCGGCTGATTGACTACGCCGGTGACGTGGCGAGCGGCAATCAGAACGAGCCCACGCCACCGAGCGAGGGGAGCAAGGACCTCCAAGAGCTACGTGAGGCACTAGTGATCATGGTCGAGTCCCTCCAGCAGCGCATCGCTTTTGAGACGCAGAACGCCGAAGCGATGCAGCAGTTCATCGACGACGCTTCGCACGAGTTGCGCACGCCGCTGACCGTGGTGAAGGGGTACAACGAGATACTGGCGAGCGGAACGGCATCTCCCGAAGTGCAGGCGCGGGCGGTTTCGCGCGTGCAGCGCGAAGTGGAGCGCATGGAAGAACTCGTACGCGATCTTTTGTTGCTGGCCGTGTTGAGGGAGGCGCCGCACCACGCACCCGAGCGCGTCGACCTGAGTGAGTTGGTCAGCCAGAGAGCGACTGACTTCACCCTCGATCATCCCGAGCGTCAGGTGACCAGCGAGGTCTCGAGGAATATCGAGATCGAGGCTCGTCCGGAGTTCGTCGAACGACTGTTGAACAACGCTCTGACCAACATCGTTCGCCACACCCCCCCCGACGCGCCCGTGCGCGTGGGACTGCACGCCGTGGGGGCCAACGCTCGCCTGGTGGTGGAAGATGGAGGACCGGGCCTGCCCACCTACGGCGTACGCCCCCAACGCTTTCAGCGCTTTGACGAGTCGCGATCTCGCGAGACCGGAGGCTCCGGTCTGGGGATGAGCATCATGGCCGACGTCGCCGAGTCGCTCGGGGGAGTCATGTCGACCGAGCGAAGTCCCCTCGGGGGTCTGCGACTGACCTTCAGCCTTCCGCTGGCGGGGCGCTAGCCCCGGATTTGGCCCGTACGTAGGCCTGTTGGAGCTCGGCGAGGGCGTTACGGTACAGGTCCGCGTACTCTCCCAAGCGTTCACCGGTCGCGCCAACGATGGCGGCCACCGTATCGATCACCAGCTGGGCGCCCCCTAAGTCGGGCGGAACCTCGGCCAGACGAAGGGCGGCCACCTGAAAGAGGACAAAGAGATGATTGCCCAGAATCATCTCGACCGGCGTGTCTCTCAGGAACGCAATCTCTTCGGCGTCGTTCAAGCCCTCTTCGCGCGGTTGATCGCTCACGCGAACCAAGGTAGCGCCTCCGCGCGAGTGCGCGTCGTGGGAGGGGCCCGGGGTGGTGTCCTCAGCCTGTCTGGTAACGTGGTTGGGCAGTTCAGCAAGCGAGGTTGGCAGTGCCAACGTCCACCCGGCCACCGCTGTGCGTCCGGGTTCCAGAGTCATGCGCCTCGCTTGCCGTGGCGACACCACCACGGTGTCGCGTAGAGCAAGGAGAGAGTTATCGCAACAGTGCCTGGAGACCACCGCGTCAATGATCGTATTCGCGTCGAGACCGTTCGTCTGATTGACCAAGATGGCAATCAACGAGGTGTCATGGCGACCCGCGAAGCGTTGACGTTGGCCCGAAGCCTCGACTTGGACTTGGTCGAAATTGCGCCTACCGCGCAACCTCCCGTCGCCCGGATCATGGACTACGGCAAGTTCAAGTTCGACGAAGCGCAAAAGGCTAAGGAGTCGCGACGAAAGACCCTCAACGTGGGGATCAAGGAGATGAAGTACCGTCCGAAAATCGGTAACGGGGACTTCGACACCAAGACCCGCCTCGTCGAGAAATTCCTGAGCGAAGGTCACAAGGTCAAGGTCACCATCATGTTCCGCGGACGAGAGTCGGCCCACCCGGAGTTGGGCAAGAAGATTCTCGATCGGATCGTCGAACGGCTTGAGGACGTCGCCAAAGTGGAGTCCGCTCCCAAGATCGACGGACGCAACATGATCATGGTGCTCGGTCCCGATAAGAAGGCCAAAGCGAAACCGACCGAAAGTTCGAAAGCAGTTGAAGATCAGGTGGTGCCATCCGGCGCCGAAGTTTCGCTAGAGGAGGGCTGAAATGCCAAAGATGAAGACATTTAGTGGTGCGAAGAAGCGCATCAAGGTCACCGGGAGTGGCAAGCTGCGCCGCCGCAAGGCCTTTCGCGGCCACATCATGGAGAAGAAGTCCTCGACGCGTGCCCGTCGCCTGGGCCGCGAGACGGACATCGCCCCGGGTCAGCTGAAGCACGTGAAGAAAATGATGGGTCTCTAGGAAGAACGAGCAGAAAGAGGAAGTGCCATGGCACGAGTAAAGAGGGCGGTAAACGCCAAGAAGCACCACAAGGCGATTCTCGAAGAAGCGAAGGGCTACTACGGCGACCGCAGTCGTACCTTTCGCAGCGCGAACCAGGCTGTCCAGCACGCCGGTGTCTACGCCTTTCGAGACCGACGCGCGCGCAAGGGCGACATGCGTCGACTTTGGATTCAGCGGATCAACGCGGGCACTCGTGCCCACGGCATGAGCTACAGCCGATTCATCGCTGGTCTTAACGCCGCGGGCATCGAAGTTGACCGCCGCATGCTGGCCGACCTCGCCGTGAACGACAACCGAGCCTTTGGCGCGATTGTCGCCCAGGCGTCGAACGCTCTGGCGAAGTAGTCGCGCTGATCGAAGCGTTGGGCTCGTCACACCAACGGGTGCGTCGACTTCGACGCCTCGTTCAAAAGCGCTCGCTTCGCTGGAGCGAAGGCGTCTGTGTCCTCGAAGGTCCTGACCTCGTGGCGAGCGCGCTCGCCGCAGGTATTGAGTTCGAAGGCATCTACGTGGACCAGGCCCACGCCTCACGTCACGCGGGGAATGAGCTCTACGAGATCGCGGCCCGCCACGGCGTGCGGGTTTTTTCGCTCGCGCCCGGGGTTTTGGAGAAAATTGCCGATGCCGCGACTCCTCAGCCGGTCCTCGCGGCGGTCAGGCTGCCCGTGGTGGCGGTCGACGCCATTGCGGCAAAAGGTCTGGTCTTGGTACTGCACGACGTGCGTGATCCGGGGAACGCGGGCACTTTGATTCGCTCCGCCGACGCGGCCGGGGCGACCGCGGTGGTCTTCACGGGTCACTCGGTTGACCCCTTCAATCCCAAAACTCTGCGCGCGACGGCGGGATCGATCTTTCACTTGCCAGTGGCGGTCGGAGAGTTAGCGAGCACCCTGCACTCCTTCGCGTCGCGGGGCGCGGCGACCTTCGCCACCGTCGTTCGCGGTGGCGTCGATCATCGCGACGTCGACTACTCGAAGGCGACGGTCGTGGTGATTGGCAACGAGGCGGAGGGTCTCGAGGAAGAGTCGATAGCCCTGTGCGACGCCGCAATCTCCATTGCTATGGCCGGATCGAGCGAGTCGCTCAACGCCGGGGTGGCCGGTTCGCTCATCGCCTTTGAGGCGATGTGGCGAAGTCAAGACACGAATCCAGAGCCCCCAACCCCTAGCCTTTAGACGTCATGTCACCCTCGCCCCTCGCCCAACTCGACCAGCAGACGGCCGACCTGCTCTCCGCGATCGAGGCCCTCACGAGCATCGACGCGCTGCGTGAGTCCGAGACGACCATCACCGGCAAGCGTTCCATTCTTTCTGCGCTGCAGAAGTCGCTCGGATCCTTGGAGCCCGACGAGCGCCGCGCGGCCGGAGCCGAGTTGCAAGAAGCTCGGCGGGTAGTCAGCGCGGCCTTTGACGCGCGCCGACGACTCCTCGAGAAAGAGGCCCGCCTTCAAAGCCTCGAGAGCGATCGACTCGATCTGGGAGACGTGGTCACCTCGGGTGTGGCCTGGCCGCTGTCGCCGGGCCACCCCGGACTGGTGGCGATCACGCAGCGCGAACTTGAAGACGTGTTCGTGGCCATGGGATTCACCGTGGCCGAAGGCCCCGAAGTGGAGACCGACTGGTACAACTTCGAGGCGTTAAATATCCCTCCGGCTCATCCGGCGCGGGGAATGTGGGACACGTTTTACGTCGACCTCGGAGATCCAGAGACGGTGGTGCTGCGCACCCACACCTCACCCTCTCAGATCCACCTGATGGAAGAGGCCGTGGCGAAGGACACCTTGCCCATTCACGCAGTGATGCCCGGACGGTGCTTTCGTCGTGATACGCCAGACGCCAGTCATCTGTACGCCTTCCATCAGATCGAAGGTCTGGTGGTTGATCGCGGGATTACCTTCGGGGACCTCGCGGGAACGATCGAGACCTTCACCCGGGCCTACTTCGGAGCGGACATCACCTCTCGTCTTCGCCCGGGCTACTTCCCTTTCACCGAACCCTCGGCCGAGTTCGAGGTCACCTGCACCATCTGTCGCGGCGAAGGGTGTCGCACCTGCAAGTTCACCGGGTGGATTGAGCTGGGGGGGTGTGGGATGTTGGACCCCGCGGTGTTTGAGGCGGTGGGGATCGACGCGAGGGTGTGGAGTGGCTTCGCCTTTGGCTTCGGTATCGATCGCTGCGGTCAGATGCGCCACCAGCTCACCGACATGCGGGCCCTCATCGACAACGACACGCGATTCTTGGAGCAACTCTCGTGAAGATCTCTCTGGCGTGGTTGCGCGAGTTCGTTGACCTCCCCGAGACCGTCGCGGAACTGACGCTGATTCTGAGCGACCTCGGTCTGGTTGTGGAAGGAGTTGAGGTCGTAGGAGAAAGTCTCGACGACGTAGTCGTAGCCCGGGTCGATGAGATTCGTGCGATCAAAGGAGCCGACCGTGTTCGCCTGGTAGTGGTGGACGCCGGGGGAGGACCGTTAGAGATCGTGTGCGGGGCCATGAACTTTGAGGTGGGCAACTACGTGCCGTTGGCTCCGGTCGGCGCGGTTCTGCCGGGGGACTTTGAGATCACCGAGCGCACGATGCGCGGGGTGACCTCACACGGCATGCTCTGTTCCTCACGCGAGCTGCGCCTAAGCGACGATCACCAGGGGCTCATGATTCTTGACGATCTCATCGAGCCCCAGGTGGGCGAACGACTCCTAGACGCGCTCGCTATCTCACCCGATGTGATCTTCGATATCTCGGTTGAGGGCAATCGGCCCGACGCGTGGTCGGTGGAGGGAGTGGCTCGTGACCTCGCGGCGCGCCTGCGACGGCCTCTTCGCGTACCGGCGCTGGCCACCCCCAACTCAGGCGAGACCAGTGACTCCTTCGCCCGGGCCGCCATTGAAGACCCTGAGTTGTGCGGGAGGCTCACCGTCTCGGTGCTACGCAATGTTCGCGTCGCGCCCTCGCCACCGTGGATCGCCCAACGGCTCCAGCTGGCCGGCATGCGTCCGATCTCTAACGTGGTCGACGCGTCGAACTTTGTCATGCTCGAACTCGGCCAACCCACCCACCCCTACGACGCGTCCAAGGTGGCGGGTCACACGCTGCGGGCACGACGAGCGCGGCCCGGCGAGTCGCTGACGACCTTAGACGGGGTGGTGCGCGAGTTGGCCACGGCTGGTCGGGGTCTCGGCGACACCGGCGTGGACGGCGTGATCGTCGATGGAAACGATCAGATTCTGGGACTGGCGGGACTCATGGGCGGAGCGTCCAGCGGAGTTGAGAGCTCGACCACCGACGTGCTTTTGGAGGCTGCGTTCTTTGATCCGATGACCATCGCGCGCTCTTCAAAGCGTCACGGCCTGCGAAGTGAAGCGTCGCACCGCTTCGAGCGCGGAGTAGATCCCGAGCTGGGGCTTCGCGCCGCCGCCCGCTTCGTGGCGGTCCTGCGCGAAAGCGTGCCCGAGCTGGAGTGGTTGGCCGATCCCCTCGACGTGCGCGGTGACGTGGCGCTCCCTCCGACGCTCACCCTGTCCGACGATGACTTGAGGGCGCTGCTCGGCGTCACCGTTGAACGAGAGGAGTTGGTCGCGATCCTTACCGGCATGGACTTCCGCGTCGCGGTGCAGGGTGATCAGTTGGAGGTGACGGCCCCCACCAGGCGCCTTGACATTCGCTCGGGGGCGCTCGGACGCGCGGACGTGATCGAAGAGGTAGCGCGCGTCTACAGCTACGGGCGAATCCCGCTCCACTACCCCGCGTGGCCTGAGGTAGGGGGGCTGAGCGAGCGCCAGAAGTTGCGACGACACCTCCGCGACGTCGTGGTCGACGCGGGAGCTTTTGAGGCCTGGACTCCCTCACTGGGGAGCGACGCCGACTTCGACCTCCTCTCTCGCGAGCGGGGGCGCGTTCGCATCACCAATCCGCTCTCCTCGGAGGAGTCGGTCTTGCGCGCCACCTTGATCACCGGTCTGGTGCGCGCGTGGGCGAAGAACTACGAGCGCGGCACGGGCGACGTGGTGCTGGCCGAGTTTGGGGTGGTCTTTGAGCATCCGAGTGAGACAGACACCCCTCGCGTGGCCCGCGGTGGTGTGGGGGGTCAGCAGATGGTGAGCCTGCCGCGCGAGAACGAACGCCTCACGATCGTTCTCGGTCGGCCCGATGACGACGCGCGCAGCGCGGTGGACCTGTGGCGCATGATCGAGGGCCGTCTCGGCCTGCAAGAGGTGGTCGTTCGTTCTGGTGATGCCCCTGCGGGACTGCACCCCACTCGCACCGGAGTCCTGGTGGACCGAGTGAGTGGCGCGACGCTCGGGTACGTCGGTGAAGTGGATAGTGAGTTGCTCAAGGAGATCACCACGGTGTCGGGGACGCGCCGCGTGGGCATCATTGACCTGGACTTTGACGCCGTGGCGAATCCCGATGCCGTGACCCGCGCGTCTGACTTCCTTCGCGTGCCGAGTCGCTTTCCGAGCGCCGTCGTCGACCTCGCTTTCGCCACCCCGCGACGCGTGCACGCCGCCGACCTGGCTCTGGCTCTTCGAAGCGCGAGTGAGCTGGTCGAGTCGGTGGAGCTCTTTGACGTTTACGAGGGTCCGGGGCTCGCCGAGGGCACCCGCTCGTTGGCCTACAGCGTCCGCTTTAGTTCGCTCGACCGCACCCTGAGCGACGAGGAAATCTCCCACGAGCGCGCGGTGCTCATCGCGGCCGCGAACTCCCTGCACGCCACGCTTCGCTAGAGGGTTGGACGTGCCCGAGTTCGTACCTCTTCGTGATGAGGGTCGCCGCTACAGCGAGGACTATCTCATTCGATTGGGCGACGCCGACGAGAACGGGCTCTTGCGCATGGACGGCGTCGCCCGTCTTCTCCAGGACGTCGCGACCGACGACTGGTCCGATACCGGGATCGCGACCGACGACACGTGGGTGGTGCGGCGCACGCAACTGCGCCTGGTGGAGGGCGCCCGGTGGCCCCGCTACCTGGATCGGGTGACCTTGACGACCTGGTGTGGGGGATGGGGTGCCGCGTGGGCGGAGCGGCGCACCAACGTTGACATCGCCGGCCTCGCCTCTCTCGAAGCGGTCGGGCTATGGGTGCCCATCAGTGCGAAGGGCAACCCCGTACGAGTGCGCGAAGACTTCTTCGACGTGTACGGACAGGCGGCACGCGCGAGAAAGGTGTCGGGTCGCGTGGAGAATCCGCCGGTGAGCGAGGACGCCACTCATCGACCCTGGGTTCTTCGAGCAGCCGATCTGGACATCGTGGGACACGTCAACAACGCCGCGCTCTGGCAGGCGTTGAGTGAGGTCGTTCACTCTCCCGTGCGGTTCGTGAGTGTGACCCACCATCAGTCCATCGAACGCGGCGACACCGTTGTCCTGGCTAGCGCGCCCGGCGCCATGTGGCTGGTGGTGGATGGCGTCATCAAAGTCTCGGCGACGTACGAGGTCTAGACGGGCACCAACTGCGGCCGACTAGTCGCGATCACGCAACCCACGATGACCAGTGGAAAGCCGACCACGATGCCCGCCGTCAAGGGCTCGTTGAGTCCGACGATGCCAAGCACGACAGCGATCGCGGTGTTGAAGTACGTCACGACCACCGCTCGGGTAGATCCCACTTCCTTCACCAGCGCGAAGAAGGTCAAGAACGCTCCCGCCGTACACACCACCGAGAGCGTCGCGACGCAACTCCACGTCTCTCCTGAGATGTGGGCTGGCCAGTGGGTGAGTGCC
This sequence comes from uncultured Acidimicrobiaceae bacterium, assembly GCA_963756325.1. Taxonomy (GTDB): domain Bacteria; phylum Actinomycetota; class Acidimicrobiia; order Acidimicrobiales; family RAAP-2; genus RAAP-2. The sequence continues at coordinate 167,577 of CAVWNE010000012.1, read as the reverse complement.
CACGGCGTCCAAGCCAGCGCGACCAGCGAGGTGGCGCCACAGACGACGGTTGGACCCGGCACGTGAGTAAGTTTCGTGGCGAGAATAATCGGCCCCACGGTATAGCCCACACAGACGAGCGCCATCATGGCGATGTAGGTCAACTTCCCCCCGCCGAGGTCTAGCCCGACCAGAAAAGCCACACCGACCGCCCCGATTCCTAGGCCCCAGTACCGGCGTGCCTCGATGCGCTCCTCGGTACGTCGGATCCGCTGGGCGATGACCGAGAGGAGCGGGACGCCACAGATCAACAGGCTGGTGAGCGAGCTCGTGATGTGCTGTTCGGCCGTGGACATCAAAAACCACGGCACGCCAAACTCCACCACGCCAAAGATGGCGATCCACTTGAGGTTTCGAAACAGCGTCGGCCACTGGTGTTGTGAGGACACGACGGGAACGAGCAACAGCGCCGCCGGAGCGGTCCGCAGCCACACCAGCAGGCCCGGATCGACCTGGCGAACGGCGACGCGGATCAAAAGATAGGGGAGTCCCCAGATCACCGCCATCATTAAAAAGAGGATCCACCCGCGCTTCGACACGCGAAAAGTGTATACAGATTCACAATTTTTGAACTTTTGTTCTTAAATGTGCATAAAATGTCATTATGCGAATTGGGGTTCTCGGCGCGACGGGCTACGCCGGAAGTGAGTTGTTGCGTCTCAGCGCGTCCCACCCTGACCTTAAAGTGCTGGTCGCGGCGGGCTCCTCCAGCGCGGGACGGCGTCTCGGCGACCACGTCCCCTCTCTCGCCGCCGCCTATCCCGACCTGGTGATCAGTGAGACCTCCGACGTACTCGAAGCGGATCTGGACGTCGTCTTTCTGGCCCTTCCTCATGGCGAAAGCCAGGTAATCGTTCCCGAACTGCGTCGTCGCGACGTACAGGTCGTGGATCTTGGAGCCGACTACCGTCTGAAGAATCCCGAGGATTACTCAACCTGGTACGGGAAAGATCACTCGTCTCCGGCACTTCTGAATGACTCGGTCTACGGGTTGGTGGAGCGCCACCGAGAAGAGCTCGCCGGCGCGCGACTCATCGCGGTGCCTGGTTGCTACCCCACGGCCACGGCCCTGGCCCTGGGACCGTTTCTTGACGCCGAGCTCGTGAGGCGCGAAGGACTGGTGGTGAACGCACTCAGTGGCGTCTCGGGGGCGGGCCGCGCCCTCGCAGAACGCCTGCAGTTCTCTCGCTTAGCCGGAAACGCCGAGGCCTATGGACTCCTCACCCACCGCCATACCCCCGAGATGCAGCAAGAACTGGGCGCGACGCTGCTCTTTACCCCGCACTTGTTGCCCGTCGCTCGAGGGATGCTCGTCACGGCGTACGCCCGGGTGAACTCCTCGTTGACCACCGACGACGCACTGTCTCTCTTGCGCGATACCTACGTTCGCGACCCCTTCGTGGTCGTTACCGAGGAACCGCCGACGCTGAAGGACCCGCTCGGCAGCAACCTCTGTTTTGTCAGCGCTCGGGTGGACGAACGTACCGGCTGGCTGATCGCTCTTAGCTCCCTCGACAATCTGGGCAAGGGCGCGGCGGGCCAAGCTATTCAGGCGTGGAACGTGGCGACGGGTCGTGACGAGATGCGCGGGCTGTCTGTAGCCGGAGTGAACCCGTGAGCTACGTCGTGAAGCTCGGAGGTCACGCGCTCGACTCGCTCTCGCCGACCTCGCCCGTCGTCGTGGCTCTCGCCAGCGACGTGGCCCAGCTGGCGTCGGACGCCGTCATCGTGCACGGCGGGGGACCACAGATCGCGTCACTTCTCGAGAGCGTCGGTCGGTCTAGTCATTTCCACGAGGGGCTTCGCGTCACCGATGAGGTCACGATGGACTACGTGGCCATGGCTTTGGCTCAGGTAAACACGCACCTGGTGGCCGCTCTCGGCCAGTCCGGCCTTCGCTGCGTGGGACTGAGCGGCGTGGACGGCGCCACCCTGCGGGCCTGCGCGGTCGGAGAACCGTGGGGTCGCATTGCCACCTCCCCTAAGGTCGACCCCGACATTGTCTTGGCCCTGTGGGCTCGAGATCTCACGCCCGTGCTGTCACCGGTTGCCGTGGACGACGACGGGGGACTGCTCAACTGCAATGCCGACGCCGCCGCCGGGGCCCTGGCGGGCTCGCTGGACGCTGAAGTACTCGTTCTCTTGAGTGACGTCGACCAACTGCGCCGCGACCCCGACGACGCGTCAAGCGCGCTGGCTCGGGTGGGGGCCGACGACGTGCGCGCGATGCTGGTGAGCGGAGCGGCGCGCGACGGCATGCGGCCCAAAATGAGCGCCGCCCTCGACGCCCTCAACGCCGGCGCTCGACGGGTTCTCCTGGCGAACGGCACCCGTCCTCACGCTCTGCGTGACGCGCTGGCCGGGATCATCCCCTCGACGGAGGTTCTCGCGTGAGTCGTCACTTCATCGCCATCGAAGACCTTTCGAGTGACGACCTGGCGTCCATCTACTCCCTCGCCACATCGCCCTTTGACGACACAACCCTCACGGGCCAGGGGGTGGCGCTGGTCTTTGAGCGACCGAGCCTGCGCACTCGCGCCGCTAGCTCGAGCGCGGTGCATGAGCTTGGCGGATACGCCACGTTCTTCAGTGACGAAGAGATCGGTCTCGACAGCCGCGAGTCAGCCGAAGACGTCGGGCGCACTCTGGCCGAGATGTACGCCATCGCCGCGCTGCGCGTGCGGAACCATGGCGTCTTTGCTCGCGTGCGCAAGGCGACCACGGAGCGCCTGTCCCTTATTAACTTGCTCAGCAATGAGGCCCACCCCACCCAGGCCGTGGCCGACGTGCTGACCATCGCCGATGAGTTCACGAACGGCGATGTCACCAAGTTGGCCGGTCTCGAAGTCGCCTACGTGGGCGACGCCACCAACGTCACCCGGTCGCTCGCCGTGGCCCTCTTGCGGCTCGGTGTCAACGTCACGGTGAGCTCGCCCCGGCACTACCAGCTCAGAGAGGGCGAGAGCGAAGACCCTTCGCGAGTGCCTGGCCCAGGGACCTTGCGCCAGAGTGACGACGCGCGCGACGCGGTGAAAAATGCCGACGTCGTCTACACCGACGCCTGGGTCTCCATGGGGATGGAGGACGAGACCGCGAAACGTCGCACAGATCTCGCGTCCTTTCAAGTAAACGACGAGTTGATGGCCCTCGCGAAGCCCGAGGCGATTCTGCTGCACTGTCTGCCCGCGCACCGCGGAGATGAGATCACAAATGAAGTACTCGACGGAGCGCGCTCACGGGTGTGGCGCCAGGTGTTTCACCGCCGTTCGTCGATGATGGGCGTACTTCGGTGGATAAAAGGAGAAGCATGACCAAGACCCAACGTCAACATCGCATCAGCGAGCTGATCGATCACGACGTGATATCCACGGCGGCCCAGATTGTGGCCCGTCTGCGTGAGGAGGGCATCGCCGCGACCCAGGCGACCGTCACGCGGGACCTGCAAGAGCTCGGCACCGTCAAAGTCCGCGACGAACACGGCGCGCGGCGCATCGTGCTGGCGGCGTCGCCGAAGTTGGCGCCCGCGCCGCTCGACCACCTGCGTCGGATGATGGGCGAGTGGGTGGTCTCGGTTGAGAGCTCATCCAATCTGGTGGTCGTACGCACGCCACCCGGATGCGCGCACGTGGTGGCCTCCGCCTTGGATCGCAGCGCGCTGAGTGGCGTGCTGGGCTCGGTGGCGGGCGACGACACCATTTTGGTGATCGCCGCCGAGGCCCACGGCGGGGCGAAGTTAGCCTTTGAGTTTCGAACGCTGGCCGGCATCAGTGATCTCATTGAACGCCAAGTGAAGGGATAAGTCATGACGAAGCGAGTCGTTCTCGCCTATAGCGGAGGACTCGACACCTCGGTGGCCGTGCGCTGGATGATCCAAGAGTGGGGCGTCGAAGTGGTGTGCTGCTTGGTGAACGTGGGTCAAGACGTCGACAGCTCCGAGAGCTTCGAGGACATCCAGGCTCGCGCGTTGGCCGCGGGAGCGCTGGATTTTGTCGTGGTGGACGCGCGGGCCGAGATGGCCGAGGAGTTCTGCGCCAAGGCCATCACCGCGAACGCTCGTTACGAGGGCAAGTATCCGTTGGTCTCGGCTCTCTCGCGCCCGGTCATTGTTCGACACCTGGTCGACCAGGCACGAAAGTTCCACGCCCAGGCCGTGGCGCACGGGTGCACCGGGAAGGGCAACGACCAGGTGCGCTTCGAAGTGGGTACGCACGCCCTCGCCCCCGATCTTGAAGTACTGGCCCCGGCGCGCAACTGGGGTATGACCCGGGCCGACTCGGTCGACTTCGCGGCGAAGTGGGACATCCCCATCAAGGCGACGAAGGAGAAGATCTACTCGATCGACGAGAACCTGTGGGGTCGAGCGATCGAGTGCGGGGCTATTGAAGATCCCTGGGCCGAGGCGCCTGAAGAGCCCTACACCCTCACGCGTATCACCGCGGGTGAACCCGTGGACTTGACTCTCACCTTCGCCCATGGTCGCCCCACCGAGATCGACGGAGTCGCCATGAACCTCGCCGATCTGATCGCCACCTTGAACGCTCGCGCTGGCTCGACTGGGTTTGGGCGCATCGATATGGTGGAGAACCGTCGCGTGGGCATCAAGAGCCGCGAGGTCTATGAGTGCCCGGCGGCGCTGGCATTGATCGCGGCGCATCTCGAGCTCGAGGACATGGTTCTCGAACGCGACCTGCGCCACGAAAAAGCTCGACTGGAAACACGCTACGCCGAGTTGATCTACGACGGGATGTGGTTCTCACCCCTGAAGGAGGCGCTGGACGCGTTTATCGAAGAGACCCAGCGTCACGTCACGGGCGACGTCCGCCTGCGATTTGATCCCCCGGGCCTCATGCGGGTGCTCGGTCGGCGCAGCCCGAAGGCTCTGTACGACTATGGTCTTGCCACCTACGACGCGGCCGACACCTTTCGTCACGCCGACTCCGAAGGTTTCGTGCGTATCTACGGACTGGGCGTGAAGACCTGGGCCCAACGCCAGGGCGCGAAGAACCCGACCCCGCCGGGTTCGTGACGCTCTGGAGCGGGCGCTTCACGTCGCCCATGGATGCGACCCTCTGGGACCTCTCGGAGAGCTACTCCTTTGACCACGTGCTGTACGCTCACGACATTGAGGGCAGCAAGGCGCACGTGCGGGGCCTGTTGAGTGCCGGATTGCTGAGCGCGGAAGAAACGGCGACTCTGCTCTCGACCTTGGACGCCATACGCGAAGAGTTCGCGCGCGGCACGTTCGAACGAGCGGCGAGTGACGAAGACATCCATATGGCCATTGAACGTCGGGCCACGGAACTGGCCGGGGACGTCGGTGCCAAGTTGCACACCGCGCGCAGTCGCAACGACCAAGTGGCTACGACCCTGCGACTCTTCGCCCGCGACGCGCTCCGTGACGTGGCGATCGCCACACTGGAGCTGATCGAGGTGCTCCACGCGCTTGGGGTGGCGAACCCCGACGCGCATCTGCCCGGCTATACCCACCTCCAGCGGGCCCAACCGGTGCTCTTGAGCCACCATCTCAACGCCCACGCCTTCGCCCTCCTTCGCGACGTCGATCGACTCGGTGACGCACGCCGACGCCTCAATGTCTCGCCGTTAGGGGCCGGGGCGATTGCGGGGACCTCGCTCAATATTGATCCCGCCCAGACCGCAGGACTGCTGGGCTTCGATAGCGCGTTCGCGAACTCGATGGATGCGGTGAGTGACCGCGACTTCGTGGCGGAGTCGCTCTTTGATATCGCGCTGCTCGGAGTTCATCTCTCACGCATGGGTGAGGAGTTGGTGCTCTGGACCTCGGCCGAGTTCAACTTTGCCTCGTTGGGCGACGACTTTACGACCGGATCGTCGATGCTGCCCCAAAAGAAGAACAGCGACGTGGCGGAACTCGCCCGCGCCAAAAGCGGTCGACTCATCGGAAATCTCACCGGACTGTTGGTGGTCCTCAAGGGACTGCCTCTCTCGTACAACCGGGATCTCCAAGAAGACAAGGAGCCGTTGTTTGACTCGTTCCGCCAGATTCTCTTGGTGCTGAGAGCGCTCGCCGGCGCCTACGGCTCGCTCGAGTTTCATCGCGAGGGGGCCGCGGCTGCGGCCGATGATGAACTGTTGGTGGCCATCGACATTGCCGAAGAATTGGTGGGCGAGGGCGTCCCCTTTCGCCAGGCCCACGAACAGGTGGGCCTACTGGTGGCCGAGTCGATCGCCACCGGCCAGTCGCTTCGTGATCTCGTCCGTTCTGCACCCTCGACCGAGCGTTTCGTGGTTCTCTTTGAACCGGGCGCGGCGCTCCAGCGTCGGAGCTCGCCCGGAGCGGCGGGTCCTCAGGCCCGGGCAGCGCAGGCGCTCGCGTTGAAGGCCGCGATCGCTGAGGCGAAGGCCCGGGTGGAGTGACCTAGCTCGTCGTCGCGGCGCCGAGTGACGAGATAAGGGCCGCCGCTTTAGGGCTACCCAGTCCGGTGCAGGGATCCCACCCCACGCCGGCCCGGTACGCCCCGTTGTTGCCCGAGGTGATATCGGTGAAGGCGGCATCGTCTCGTGAGTACAGATGATCGTTGATGAATCCGAGGGCTTTGCCCGCTTTGGCACTGGCGAGAGCACTCAGTGCGGCGAAGAGCGGAGCGACCGCCGAGGTGCCACCCACTACCAGGTCATCGCCGTCGGCTCGAATCTGATACCCGCTCTCGGGGTCCGCGTTCGCGGCCACGTCGGGGACTCCGCGTCCGACACCACCGCCGCTGTTCGCAGAAGGCGGGACGTGGGCCGAGAGCTGCCACGACGGGACGGGAAACGTGGCGCTCACGCCGCCGCCGGTGGCTCCACCGGAGGGAAGATCGTTCCAGACGACCTCGGCGCTGATCATTCCGTCGCTGGCGTCGAGGTGGGTCCCACCACACCCGATCACCAGGGGACTGGACGCGGGATAGTCGACGTGCGCGTGGCCGTCGCTCGCTCCGTCCGAGGAACCGTTGTCGCCCGCCGCCACAAATACCGTGATCCCGACGCTCGCCGCATCGGCGAAGGCCGCCTCGAAGACGGACGTGACCTGCGCCGTGTAGGTATTCTCGGGACCGCCCCAGCTGATCGAGATGATCTGAGGCTTGTGGGTGTCGTCGTGCACCGCGGCACTTATGGCGTCGGCGAATCCTTGGTCGGTATTGGGAGCAAAGTACACCGCGATGCTCGCGCCGGGAGCCACTGCGCCCACCACTTCGATGTCCAACATGACTTCGGTGTCGGGACCGGAGGTACTTCCCGTGGGGTTGTTAGTGCCGCTGTCGACCGCGATCGCACTCACCGAGGGTGTCGCGAGCCCCAGTCCGGTGAAATACGTCTCTAGGTCACCGAGCGTGTAGCCGCCGCCGAGTTCGACGAGAGCCACGCAGACTCCCGAGGCGCTCACGCCCACCGGGACGCCGTACAGTTCGCCCACGGCCACTGGCGTAAAGGACGTGGCGGGATTCTTGGACAACCGGTATCGCGTCTCGGCTTGGGGCCGGTTGTCGAGTCCGAGAACGGCGACGATCGCGTCTTTGAGTTCGCCCGGCAGCATCACCGGACCGGCGTGACTGCGGTAGTCACATTCGGGATGTTCGTAGTATTGAAACTCGACGCCGAAGGCTTCGGACATCTGCGCCGTCGTGCCGCTCAGACGAACGCGGCGCCCCGCGGGATCCACTTCGAGAACGCTGAGCCCGTGGGATCGCGCGAAGTCCTCAACCGCCGCAACGTCTGTCGGTATTGCTCCTCGCGCCGCAGCCAGCTCACTACGAGAGAGAAAACCGTCGGCGTTCCGCGCTGCGGAGGGGTGATCGGTACGAGGACGCAGGTAGACCGTGACGTCCACCGGGCTCGAGGGGTCCGCCGGACCGGCGAGCGTGGCGGCGCCGTGCGGTGGCGGGACACTGCCAGGGAGGGGAGCGGGGCTTGCGTGATCGGTCATGGAGTCCTCCTCTTCGAGTCACGCTAATGAGACCTCCTCGATGCGTGTCACAACATGTCGTCAAAGTTGTTGAGTGCCCCTTGTGAATGAACGCGGACCCTACAGTGAGAGAACATGGTTGAGCGTCTTCTAACCCCCTCAAAGATCTCCGCCTGGCTGGGGTGCGGTCACTACCTGTCCCTCAGAAATCAGGTGGACTCGGGCCTGCTGGCGCCCCGCAGTACTCCGCTCGGAGAGTTCGCCCAACTGCTAATCGATAAGGGTAATCAGCACGAGTCGAGCTGTCTGGACGACTACGAGGCCATGGGGAAAACCATCTACGAAGTTCCCGGACGCAACGCGAACGAGACGTTCGCGCAGTGGGTAGATCGAGTGAGCGGTTCACTCGACACCGGATTCGATGTGATTTATCAGATGCCCTTCATCCATGAGGGAATGCGCGGTATCGCCGACTTTCTCGTGCGGGTGGAGGAGTCACCCGGCTATGCCCGCTACGAACCGGTCGACGCGAAACTGACGCGTCACAAAGCGAAGCCCGGGCACGTGATGCAACTGTGCTTCTACGCGGAGGCGATGGCCGCCTTGACGGGAAGCCCTCCACGCAGGATGCACATCTGGCTGGGCTCGGGCAGCACCGAGTCGCTAATCGTCGACGAATTCTTGCCCTACTGGCGTCGTCTGCGCCGTCAGCTCGCCGCGATCCTCGAAGAAGAAGCGACGAACCTGACGACCCGGCCCCGGCTGTGTGAGAGTTGCGAGTACTGCGAGTTCCAAGACCACTGTCAATCTCAGTGGCGAAGCGAAGACGCTCTCGCCTTCGTGGCCAACAGTCGCGAGAGCGATCGCAATATCCTCGAAGACGCGGGGATCATCACCATCGCACAGTTGGCCGCGCGCACGGAGTCGGTGGCGGAACTGCGCGAAGAGAAGCGGGTACGCCTCACGCGTCAAGCAGCGCTGCAGGTCGCCTCGCGCGAACGGGCGGGTCCACCGGCCCATGAGTTCATCGAGGCCTCGGAAGACCCCGTCTACGGTCACGGCTTTGAGCAGTTGCCCGCTCCCGACGGCGGCGACGTCTTTTTTGATTTCGAGGGGGATCCGTTCTGGAGCGCTCAACACGACTTGATGTTCCTCGCCGGCCTGCTCTATCAGGACGACGGTGGCGACTGGGTCTACGACGAACGTTGGGCACACGGCCTGGCGGACCAGCAAACGATGATCAAGGGATTGGTCGAGTTCTTCGCGCAACGACGCGAGGCGTTCCCTCACATGCACGTCTATCACTACAACCACACCGAACGCTCGACCATCGAGCGCCTGATGCGCGACGCCGAGGACGAGAATCTCTTCGCCAGTCTGGTGGAGACGGGCCTGTTCGTGGACCTCTTCACCGTCGTGAAGAACGCGGTTCGTGTAGGCACGGAGGCGTACAGCCTGAAGCAACTCGAGCACCTGGTGGACTTTCGCCGAAGCGGCGCTATCGAAGGCGGAGCGATGGCCGTCGTTGAGTATGAGGAGTGGATGAACACGCGCGACGAGCAGACTCTTCGCGACATCGCGCTCTACAACCGAGACGACGTAGAGGCGACGCGGGCGCTGCGCGACTGGCTGGTCCGACAACGACCAGACGGTCTGGCGTGGCGAGAGCCCGTCATCTCCCAAGAGGAGTACGAGCTTGATACCGACGAGCTCGTCGAAGCCCTCCACCTTTATCCCGAAGGTGGCGCGGAGTACCTGTTGGGTGATCTGTTGAACTATTGGCGTCGTGAGCGTTCGGCTGACGTTACGCCCAAGTACGTGGCCCTCAACGGGGACTACACCGCGTTGTACGACAACATGGACTACCTCACGAACTTGCAGTTTCTCCGCGTCGATGAGCCCGTTGGACGCGAGCGAAATCCTCGCATCGTCTTGACCTGGCCCGAGCAACTGATTGACCGGTCGCTCGAGAAGGGCAGCGAGGTTCTCTTCGCCGGTGTCGGCGTCCCCTACGGTCGAGGATCCATCTCGGCCATCGACTTCGACCGTCGTGAAGTCTCTCTGCCCTGGGGTCCACTGCAGGTCGAACATGGTGGGGTGCCGGCCGTGCTGACTCGAGATCGACGGTTTCGTCCCAAGCCCAAGGACTCAGTCCTAAAGGATCTCGCGCGTCAAGTGCTTGAGCCGGGGCTCCACGGAGCGCCCAGTCGCCTGGCGATGGCCCTGTTGGCGGGGGAGCCTCCACGCTTTCTCGAGGGGCAGGGACCCGTCGAGGGCGTCTTTCAAGACGAGCTTTCCTCGATCTACCCGTGGGTCGATGAGCTGGACGAAAGTTTCGTCGCCTTTCAGGGCCCGCCCGGAACTGGCAAGACCTACAGCGGTTCGCACGTGATTCATCATCTCATCACCTCGGGCAAGCGCGTGGGCGTCGTCGCGATGAGTCATCCCGCCATCGACAACCTGATGAGCGCGACGTACAAGGTGTTCGAAGAGGCGGGAGACCGTGATCGTCTACGTGCTCTGCGCTGGAAGGACACCAAGGACGGCACGCCCCTCGAGTTCGCGACGTACTCACAGCGGAAAGACGACCTCGAGTCGGGAGAGTTCAACCTGGTGGGTGGGACCGCGTGGTTGTTTGCCAAACCCGAGATGCGCCAGCATCCCGTGGACGTCTTGATCGTCGATGAAGCGGGACAACTGGCGCTCGCCGACGCCGTCGCCTCGACCAATGGAGCGCGCAACATGCTCTTGCTCGGAGACCCCCTGCAACTCAGTCAAGTGGCCAAAGCGGAGCACCCGGGCGACTCGGGAGCCAGCGTGCTCCAGCACGTGCTCGGGTCACATCTCACGATTCCCGATACGCAAGGGGTTTTCCTGGCGGAGACCTGGCGCATGCACCCCGACGTGTGTCAATTCATCTCCACTCAGATCTACGAAGAGCGCCTTACGAGCAACGAGTCGTGTGTGCAACAAGACACGGAGTTCGGGACGGGGCTGCGCTGGCTGGAGGCTCATCACTCACGTCGCTCCACCGAATCGATCGAAGAAGCCGACTTGGTCGCGGAGCAGATCGCACTCATGGTCGGGACCAAGTGGGTTAATCAGAAGGGCGAGACCCGGGCCCTGGAAGGTCGCGACTTTATGGTGGTCGCTCCCTACAACGACCAGGTCCGTCTCCTCCAGGCGAGGTTTCGGACGGTGCCAGAGCTGGCCGGCGTTCAAGTGGGTACCGTGGACAAGTTCCAGGGTCGAGAAGCGCCGGTGGTGTTTTTTACCATGACCACCTCCTCGGCCGACGATATGCCCAGGGGACCCGAGTTCCTCTTTTCCAGGAATCGATTGAACGTTGCCGTTTCAAGAGCCCGCTGCTTGGCCTATCTGGTCTGTACCGAAGCGCTCCTCAACTCGCGTGCGGTGGACATCGACGACATGCGCCTCATCTCGACGCTGAGCGCCTTCGTCGAATATGCCCAAGAGTCCGCGGCCTCGTGACCACGCGCGCAAGGGCTGGTGGGGGAGACGAAGCACCCGCAAAACGGTGATCACCCCGTGTTCAAACTGCTAACATAGAACTCCTGCCCCTAGCGAGGTTGGCCCAACGACTTGCGTCGTGAAGCCGGGCGCTGGTAGGGTAGGCATCCCTGCTACCAGGCAACTGGCGGCAGAATCACGGAGAAAATCCCGTGGTGGTGTACTTCACACCTCCGACTTCGGTCGTGTGTGTCGTCGCTCCTTGAAAACGGAAGAACGAGAGCCAAAAGCCAGTACGGGCGACGGTGGACTGATCTAACAGGACGCGTCGTTCGTCAAAAGAAGTACTGCAGTAGGCAGAGTATTCACACCCCGTGTGAACTCTGTTGTCAGGCGAGTATTAGAGTCACTCGTCTGGCTCTCTGTGATCTAAAAGAACTTCGGTTCTTGAAGTGAACTTGATGGAGAGTTTGATTCTGGCTCAGAATGAACGCTGGCGGCGTGCTTAACACATGCAAGTCGAACGGAATACAAGGGAGCTTGCTCCTGAACTATTTAGTGGCGAACGGGTGAGTATCACGTGAGCAACCTGCCCCGAAGATTGGGATAACACCGGGAAACCGGTGCTAATACCGAATACCCCTCACACATCGCATGATGAGTGAAGGAAATGTTTTTTCGCTTCGGGAGGGGCTCGCGGTCCATCAGCTTGTTGGCGGGGTAACGGCCCACCAAGGCTACGACGGATAGCTGGTCTGAGAGGACGATCAGCCACACTGGAACTGAGACACGGTCCAGACTCCTACGGGAGGCAGCAGTGGGGAATCTTGCGCAATGGACGAAAGTCTGACGCAGCAACGCCGCGTGAGGGACGAAGGCTTTCTGAGTTGTAAACCTCTTTCGACAGGAACGATTGTGACGGTACCTGTAGAAGAAGCACCGGCCAACTATGTGCCAGCAGCCGCGGTGATACATAGGGTGCAAGCGTTATTCGGATTTATTGGGCGTAAAGAGCTCGTAGGCGGTTCAATAAGTGACGTGTTAATCCCCCAGGCTCAACCTGGGGCCGCCACGTCAAACTGTTGTGACTAGAGTTTGGTAGGGGATCACGGAATTCCTGGTGTAGCGGTGGAATGCGCAGATATCAGGAGGAACACCAGTAGCGAAGGCGGTGATCTGGGCCAATACTGACGCTGAGGAGCGAAAGCGTGGGGAGCGAACAGGATTAGATACCCTGGTAGTCCACGCCGTAAACGGTGGGCACTAGGTGTGGGGACTTTTCAACGGTTTCCGCGCCGCAGCTAACGCATTAAGTGCCCCGCCTGGGGAGTACGGTCGCAAGACTAAAACTCAAAGAAATTGACGGGGGCCCGCACAAGCAGCGGAGCATGTGGCTTAATTCGATGCAACGCGAAAAACCTTACCTAGATTTGACATGCTGGGAAAAGCCACAGAGATGTGGTGTCCTTCGGGGCCCAGCACAGGTGGTGCATGGCTGTCGTCAGCTCGTGTCGTGAGATGTTGGGTTAAGTCCCGCAACGAGCGCAACCCTTGTTCTATGTTGCCAGCACGTAATGGTGGGGACTCGTAGAAGACTGCCGGGGTCAACTCGGAGGAAGGTGGGGACGACGTCAAGTCATCATGCCCCTTACGTCTAGGGCTGCACACATGCTACAATGGGCGGTACAGAGGGCTGCTAAACCGCGAGGTGGAGCCAATCCCTAAAACCGCTCTCAGTTCAGATTGCAGGCTGCAACTCGCCTGCATGAAGTTGGAGTTGCTAGTAATCCCGGATCAGCACTGCCGGGGTGAATACGTTCCCGGGCCTTGTACACACCGCCCGTCAAACCACGAAAGTTGGCAACACCCGAAGCCGGTGGCCTAACCGCAAGGAAGGAGCCGTCGAAGGTGGGGTCAGTGATTGGGGTTAAGTCGTAACAAGGTAGCCGTACCGGAAGGTGCGGCTGGATCACCTCCTTTCTAAGGAGCACATCTGTCCACAAGGGACAGACAGCTACCGAGTTGAATGCTGGCTAGTTGGCTGAGTGGTTTAGCCACCGCGGAATATCCCTCGCACTTGTGCGTCGGTGATCCGGTCAGGTGACGGCCATCCAGGCTGACTCTCGTCTTCCGTTTTGGAGGAGCGACGCTCCTTCGAATGATGCCCCTGGGGGCCGCTCATTCCCCGACGTTCCTACTGCGATCTGAGGTCTACATCGCTCTACGGTTGAGCGTCGGTGCGCTGATCTTTGAGAATTCTAGAACGAGCACGAGCATCTATATTTTTTAAGTTTTTAAAATATCAATTTTTCCAAGCTACAAAGGGTCAACGGTGAATGCCTTGGCGTCTAAAGCCGATGAAGGACGTGGGTGACTGCGATAATCCATGGGGAGCTGTCTACCGAGCTTCGATCCATGGGTGTCCGAATGGGAAAACCTTGCACCCGTCATGGGGTGTAACTCCCGCCTGAATATATAGGGCGGGTAGAGGGAACCGCGTGAATTGAAACATCTCAGTAACGCGAGGAGAGGAAAACAAAAGTGACTCCCTGAGTAGCGGCGAGCGAAACGGGAAGAGCCTAAACCGAGCTGGTGTTAAAGCACTGGGCGTTGCCAGTTCGGGGTTGTGGGATTTACTAGAAGGAACCAGCAACCTTCACAGAGTTACAAAATCGATTCGTAGCAGAAGTACCTGGAAAGGTACGCCAAAGAGGGTAACGGCCCCGTACGCGAAACGATGAGATCTCTGAGTGAACACCCGAGTAACGCCGGATCCGGGAAAGCCGGCGTGAATCTGTCAGGACCATCTGATAAGGCTAAGTACTCATAGACGACCGATAGTGAACAAGTACCGTGAGGGAAAGGTGAAAAGTACCCCGGGAGGGGAGTGAAATAGAACCTGAAACCGTTGATCTACAATCAGTTAGAGAGTCGTCACAGCGTTACGACGCTGTGGCCTCGATAGCGTGCCTTTTGAAGAATGAGCCAGCGAGTTGTGGTACGTGGCGAGGTTAACCCGGGAGGGGTAGCCGAAGCGAAAGCGAGTCTGAATAGGGCGTTCAGTCGCGTGCTGCAGACCCGAAGCCGAGTGAGCTTGCCATGGGCAGGTTGAAGCGGGGGTAAAACCCCGTGGAGGACCGAACCCACCTCAGTTGAAAATGAGGGGGATGACCTGTGGTAAGGGGTGAAAGGCCAATCAAACTCGGTGATAGCTGGTTCTCCCCGAAATGCATTTAGGTGCAGCGTCAGTCGTTCAGCATCGGAGGTAGAGCACTGGATGGGCTAGGGGGCCTACAAGCTTACTGACCCCAACCAAACTCCGAATGCCGATGCTCCAGAGACTGGCAGTGAGACCACGGGGGATGAGCTTCGTTGGTCGAGAGGGAAACAGCCCAGATCTACAGCTAAGGCCCCAAATTCTGGACTAAGTGGAAAACGATGTGAGAACGCTCAGACAGCCAGAAGGTTGGCTTAGAAGCAGCCATCCTTTAAAGAGTGCGTAATAGCTCACTGGTCGAGTGGTCTTGCGCGGATAATGTAACGGGGCTCAAGTCCAGAGCCGAAGCTTAGAATTGCGTCTTTTAGACGTAGTGGTAGGGGAGCGTCGAACCTGCTGTGAAGCGGAGGTGTAAACCTACGTGGAGCGCGTTCGAGTGAGAATGCTGGTATGAGTAGCGAGAGAGGGGTGAGAAACCCCTCCGCCGTAAGCCCAAGGGTTCCTGGGGAAGGCTAATCCCCCCAGGGTCAGTCGGGAGCTAAGGCGAGGCCGAGAGGCGTAGTCGATGCACAACAGGTTGATATTCCTGTACCACCGTGTCCGCGCCCATTCCAAAGTGGGGGTACTAAGGGGCTGACCTTCGGGTCGAACCGACCAGCCCCGCGGCGGAAAGCGAAGGAGGGACGGAGGAGGATAGGTGAGCCCAGGCGTTGGTTGTCCTGGGGTAAGTGCGTAGGGCGAGGTGTAGGCAAATCCGCACTTCATATGCCTGAGACACGATGCCGAGCCGTTAAGGCGAAGTCACTGATTCCATGCTCCCAAGAAAATCTTCTAGCGAGTTGACACGGTGCCCGTACCCCAAACCGACACAGGTGGGCGGGTAGAGAATACCAAGGCGATCGGGAGAACTGTAGTTAAGGAACTCGGCAAAATGCATCCGTAACTTCGGGAGAAGGATGGCCTTACTAGCGTGAAGGACTTCGCGTCCGGAGCGTGAGAAGGTCGCAGAGAATTGTGGGAAGCGACTGTTTACCAAAAACACAGGAGCGTGCTAAGTCGTAAGACGCCGTATACGCTCTGACGCCTGCCCGGTGCTGGAAGGTTACGGGGATCGGTTAGCTTTCGAGCGAAGCTGAGAACCTAAGCCCCAGTAAACGGCGGCCGTAACTATAACGGTCCTAAGGTAGCGAAATTCCTTGTCGGGTAAGTTCCGACCTGCACGAATGGCGTAACGACTTCCCAACTGTCTCAACTACAGACCCGGCGAAATTGAAGTACGAGTAAAGATGCTCGTTAGCTGCATCAGGACGGAAAGACCCCGTGCACCTTTACTACAACTTGATGTTGGGTTTTGGTTCAGTTTGTGTAGGATAGCTGGGAGGCTGTGAAGCGTTGGCGCTAGTCAATGTGGAGCCACTGTTGAAATACCAGCCTTTCTGCGCCGGAACCCTAACCTTGGTCCGTAATCCGGATCAGGAACAGCGGCAGGTGGGTAGTTTGACTGGGGCGGTCGCCTCCTAAAATGTAACGGAGGCGCCCAAAGGTTCTCTCAGGCTGGTTGGCAATCAGCTGTTGAGTGCAATGACACAAGAGAGCTTGACTGCGAGACCTACAGGTCGAGCAGGTACGAAAGTAGGGCATAGTGATCCGGCGGTTGCTTGTGGAAGCGCCGTCGCTCAACGGATAAAAGGTACGCCGGGGATAACAGGCTTATCTTCCCCAAGAGTCCATATCGACGGGAAGGTTTGGCACCTCGATGTCGGCTCGTCGCATCCTGGGGCTGAAGCCGGTCCCAAGGGTTGGGCTGTTCGCCCATTAAAGCGGTACGCGAGCTGGGTTCAGAACGTCGTGAGACAGTTCGGTCCCTATCCGATGCAGCCGTAAGAGATTTGAGAAAGGTTGTCCCTAGTACGAGAGGACCGGGACGAACGCAGCTCTCGTGTGACAGTTGTCCTGCCAAGGGCATGGCTGTTTTGCGACCTGCGGGTGGGATAAGCGCTGAAAGCATCTAAGTGCGAAGCCCGTTTCAAGATTAAATCTCTCACTGGGTTAACCAGGTAAGGCCCGTGGCCAGACGACCACGTTGATAGGCCGGAAGTGTAAGGACGGTAACGTCTTCAGCTGACCGGTACTAATCGGCCGAGGGCTTGGAATTTGATGTTCGTGCTCGTTCTAGGACGCTCGGGGAGCCGGCTACGCCGGTTCGGGCTACGCACGTAGCCGAGCGCAACAGTTTTCCGGTGGTTATGGCGGTGGAGATATACCTGTTCCCATTCCGAACACAGCAGTCAAGCCCACCAGCGCCGATGGTACTTAGGGGTTCCTCCTTGGGAGAGTAGGTCGCCGCCGGGATTTCTTGAAAGACCCCCACCGAAAGGTGGGGGTCTTTCGCATTCCCCTCGCGCGCGTCATGCTGGACTCGTGTCTGTGCTTAGTTGGCGTCTGGCGGCAGTACTCATCCTCGGACTGAGTCTCGCCGTGCCGGTCTCGAATCTCGTTTCTGCGGCGACGCCTCTCGCCACCCACGGCTGGCCGCTGCTGATTGCCCCGACTCGGCCCGAGGGGGTTTTCTACCTGCTGGTGTCGACGGCCTGTGGTGAGACGCGCTGTCTTCATCTGTATCTGGCCCGCGACGACGATTCCAGCACTCGAGTGACACCCCTTCGCTATTCCTCGCGTGCTCTGCCACCGTATGGTCGACTGGCGCGCACGCCCCAGGGCACGGTGATGGCCATGCTCTTCGTCACCCCACAGATTGGCTACATCCTGGAAGGCAACTCTGAGGCGCAGCACCTTTTCGTCACGACGAATGGGGCTCGCTCGTGGCACCAGTCATCGATTCCCCGGGACGACACGATCGGGGGGCTCACCGCAACGAGCTCTCATCTCTACGCGCTGTTTTTGCACTGCTCCTCTGCCACTGACGGGTGCAACTACATGGAACTCGTGCACGCTCCCCTGCGGGCCAGCTACTGGCGAGGGGTCAAAATACCCGTCGGCAACTTCTACGACGAACCGCTTGGCGCGGTGGCCGGCCACGGGGAGATGGAGATGTTCACCGAACTCTCCAAAGATGGCGAGACGATCTACGTGTCGCACAACGGAGGGCGTAGCTTTGTCTCGTCGACCCACCCGAATCTGAAGGGCTCACGAGGCTGCTCCCTGGTGGCCGAGGACGTGCAGCGGGTGTGGGCGGTGTGCAGTAGCACCACGAACGAGTCGTTTCACTTGACCGACGACTCCGGATCGTCGTGGAGTGTCTTTGTCCGCCAGCCGCACAACGTCGAGCGAACGGGGATCTTCTCTCTAGCGGGCTCTGATTTCGCGTACGTCTACACCGGAGGATTGACCGGCAACATCGTGCGCATGAATCTGGGCGCCAATCGAGAGCACGTGGTCGGAACGATTGGCTGCCTCAGTGTGACCAGCATGACCTTCGTCAACCCGTCCGACGGCTACGCCATCTGTAATCTCGCCAACGGCGCCACGGCACTTGATCGTACGAAGAGCGGGGGAGAGTCGTGGGGTCTCGCGACCGTGCCGTGATGACGCGAGCCGGAGGCGAAACGAGTAAATATGCACTACGTACACCTCGGTGGTATGCCCCTTTCCCCTGACTACGGGCTCACTATTCGGCGACTATTCACGCGTACTTTCATGTGAGAGCGCTGAGAAGCCAATGATTGTAACGCAATTGGCAAACAAAGACGCCTTTACAGCGCAAGGGGGGTGGTAAACACGAATTGCGACGTTTTACTCATTTGAGTGATCACGTCCTGAACTAGGAGACGTTATGGGAATGCATTTAGGTCGTACTGGAAGTCGTTCGGTTGCTTCGCGGTTCAAGTCCGCCCTGGGCCTCGGGTCGGTCGCGGCGCTGGTGCTCGGAGGTATTGCCTTCGTGGGCGTACTGCCCGCTTCGGCTTTGACGGGGTCAATTACGCCCATAACCGTGACGGCAAACACGGCGACAAACTTTAGCGTGCCTTTCTCCGGCGCCAATAGCGGTGGCGGCGACACGATCACGCTCTCCTCGACGAACTGCACGCTCTCACCGGGAGGCTCCAGCCTTACATACCCGGCATCGGGAGCTACCGGGACGGCGACGTTCACGGGAATTACTGTCAGCGGGGCAAGCACCGGTTCGTGCAACTTAGTGGCTACTGACACACCAACGGGCGGCGGAACCATCACGCAAAGCGTTACCGTCACCCCTTCGACGGCGAGCAAGCTTGCCTTTGCCACCGAGCCCTCGGGAACGGCCCAAGCGCAAACAGCGCTGCCCTTTACGGTAAAGGTTGAAGACGCGTACGGCAATCTCGTGTCGAGTACTGACACGATCGGCATTACGTCGGCGTGCGCTCTCGGTGGAGGGACTTCGATGGCGGCGGCGGCTGGCACTGCCTCGTTCACGACGTTGACAATCAACGCGGTCGGCAATTGCTACCTCACCGCCACCGACTCGACAAACTCGGGCACCGTTGCACCGGCGACCAGCACATTGGTCACCGTTGGTGGTGGTGCACCCTCAAAGGTCGTCTTCACCGTTCTGCCCCCCGCGACAGTGGCGGCCACCGGTACGATCGTCACAGCCTTCAAAGTTGGCGTTGAAGATGCGAGTGGCAACGTGGACACGATTGGGAACGGATCCACTGACTCGATCACACTTAGTTCGACCTGCCTCGCAGCTCCTGTCACCGTCGCTGCAGTCGCCGGTGTAGCAACGTTCTCGACGGTCGAGTTCACCAGCACCGGTACCTGCGTATTGACGGCGTCGGACGCTAGTCGCGCCATCGCCACCGCGACAGCATCGTCCTCGGTTGGTGCGCCTCAGGCGACTTTGACGGTTACTTCTCTCACTGGCTACCTTGACGCGCCCCTTACGTTGGCATCGAGCGGTGGTTCGGGAACCGGCGCCGTGACCTTCAGCGTCACCAACGGCACCGCGACGGGCTGTCTCGTTACGGCTGGCGTGCTCAGCGCTACTAAGGCGGGAACCTGCATTGTGACGGCTGTGAAGGCGGCCGTGGCCCCTTACGCCAGTGGGGTGTCGGCCGCAACGACGGTCACGATCTCGGGCGCCCCCCATGCCCTAAGGCTGGCGGGAGCGGTCCGCCGGGCTCACACGGTAAATGTGACCGTAACCGGATACAACTTCTATGGTCGACCACGGGTATTGAGCAACGTGGCCGGTTTCAAAGGTATCGTCACTCGCGACTCTGGAAAGTCCGTGTCGATCAGGATCACCGTTAAGACCACTGCGACTAGGCCCGGAGTGAAGGTGCTCACCTTGATCTTTGCTAACGGCACTCGCACGTCGGTCCGCTACAGCCTGCACTAAGTCGTCGCGGTCCCCTCAGAGGTCATAGTCCTCTGAGGGGACCTGACGGCTTTATGTATTAGGCGAGGGGCAAAATCAAGTGCTCCACCGCGTAGGCGAAGCCGTTGTCGTCGTGAGACTTTGTCACTTTCGACGCTTGAGCCTTGACCTCGCTGGAGGCGTTACCCATCGCGATGCTGAGCCCTGATCGTTGGAACATAGAGACGTCATTGGCGGCATCACCAATCGTGGCGATGGAGCTCGTCTCGATCGAAAAATGTGCGGCGAGGAACTCAACGACCGAACCTTTATTGGCGTGCGGGTTGGTTACGTCGAGGTAGTAGGTCTGAGAGGTCGTCGCGGAGATGTCATAGTCGCGCAGAGCGCTCTGAGCGTGTGCGATCGCTGTGGGTTCATCGCTGACGCCCACAATCTTGACGACGTCGCGTCGTACGTCATCAAAGCTCGCGACCTGAGTGGGCTGGAACTGAACAACGTCTGACTCGTGGGCGACGTGGGGTCCTTCGAGATCCAGAACAAACCAGTCGGTTCCTTGGTAGACCCAGACCGATAACCCACTCGCCGAGAGAGTCTCAATGAGGGGGCCGACGAGATCCTCCTCCACGGCTAGTTCGTGAATCGGGCTCATGTCGCGATTGACGAACAGCCCGCCGTTGAAGGCGCCGAGCGGAGCTGTCAGGTTAAGGGGCTCGAGGAACATGGCGAAGCCCCGTGGCGGTCGGGCACTCGTCAGTGTGAAGAGGATGTGGCGCGACTCAAGGGTGCGCACGGCACGAATGGTTTCGTGGGTGAGCTCCTTGCGTGAGTTGATGAGCGTGCCGTCGACGTCGCTCAGGACGAGACGCAGGGGTGTGTCGCTCACTCGGGCAAGGTCCAGCGGTCAGGCTTCACAACGTTGGCCACCGACTCGGGTCCCCAACTGCCCTTCGCGTAGGTCTCAATGGGAGAGGGGCGCTCGAGCAACGGACCGGAGACTTCCCAGAGCCGCTCAATACCGTCCGATCGAGTGAAGAGGGCCTGGTTGCCCAACATGACTTCGAGCAACAGGCGTTCGTAGGCCTCTAGGTTGTTGCTCTCCTGGAACGAGTCCCGATAAAAGAAGCTCATCTTCGCCTGGCCGAGGGACATCTCGGGTCCCGGCTCTTTCGCGAGGAAGTAGGCGCGAATCGATCCCGGGTCCTTGAAGTCGATGATTAGCTTGTTGGCGTCGGGGTGTTGGCCGCTCTTTTGGTCCGGGAAGATCTCCATCACCGGTTCGCGCAGACCAATGGTGATGAGCTGGCGACTCTCTGCGAGGCATTTGCCGGTTCGCAGATAGAAGGGCACGCCCATCCAGCGCGAGTTGTCGACCCAGGCCCGTAGCGCGATGAAAGTCTCGGTGGTTGAGTCGGCGGCGACGCCGGGCTCGTCGAGGTATCCCTCGTACTGACCGCGCAGCACCGTGACCGGGTCTAAGACTCGCAACGACTCAAAGACCTTGTTGATCTCGTTGCGCAAGGGCTTGGCCGTGAGTGACGTGGGCTGTTCCATGGCCAAGATGCCGAGCACCTGAAAGAGGTGGGTGACCACCATGTCGCGAAAGGCCCCGGTGCCTTCGTAGAAGGCGCCGCGCCCCTCGATGGAGAGTGTCTCGGGGACGTCGATCTGGACGTAGCGCACGTGAGAACGGCGCCAGAGCGGCTCGAAGAGTTCGTTGGCGAAGCGCAGGGCCAAGATATTGTCGATCGACTCCTTGCCGAGAAAGTGGTCGATGCGAAAGACCTGGGACTCATCGAAGTACTCGTCAATCTCGGCGTTTAGCTTCTTGGCCGAGTCGAGGTCGGTCCCAAAGGGCTTCTCACAGACGATGCGCGCGTTCTTGTTGAGGCCCTGCATGCCCAACATGCTGATGACGTCGTGCATGGCGTCAGGCGGTATCGCCAGATGAAAGAGCCGCCGCACGGCGCCGCCCATCGCCGCTTCCGCCTCGGCGACAACGGAGGGCAGGCCCTCGGGGCCGTCATCGGGATCAATGGCGTAGGTCAAATTGGAAGAGAACTCAGCCCACTCTTTGTAGGTGGGTACGTCTGAGGCGAACTCCTTCACCGCGTCGTAGGCGTAGGAGCGAAAGTCGTCGTGGGTCATCTTGGAGCTCGGTCGTCCACAGCCCACGATGCGGTAGCGCTCGGGCAAGAGTCCCGCGACGGCCAAGTGAAAGAGCCCCGGCAGAATCTTTCGTCGCGCCAGGTCTCCGGTGATGCCAAAGATGACGATGACGTGGTTATCGGGCCGCGGTCGAGCATTCAGCGTGGTGGAAGCGGGATCGGGAGGAGTGGTCACTTTCTTTCCTTCACTTGTCTGAACTGAGTCGAGATCATCAGCCGAGCGCCGCCCGGTCGGCCATGATGAGCGAGGCGCCCGCGACGACACGCCCGGCCGGGATGGAGGGGTCGCGGGCGAGCAATTTGGCCAGCGCCTCGCGTTTGTCTTCGCCGCTGATGAGCCAGAGAAGTTGATCGGCCCGCGCGAGCGCCGGGTACGTGAGCGTCATGCGCAGGGTGTCCTGGTAGGGCCCACTGAGGGCCACGAGTTGATCGGTGAGGTCGAGTACCGGGTCACCCGGAACGAGTGAGGCGCAGTGCCCATCGGGCCCAAGACCCAGATGAACGAGGTCGAAACGCTCGGGCAGCAGGGCGCCGTAGTCCCTGCACGCGACCTCGAGATCGTCGGACTCGACGTCCATGGCCACAATCGGCGCGTGTGTTCCCTGGAGGGCCGCCCGGAGGCTCTTGAGATTACGAAGGTCGTTATCCTCGCGCACCACGCGCTCATCGACCTGATAGATACGGGTCGCGGCCCAGTCAACGTTGTCGTGGGCCAGGGTCTCGAACATAGCCCAGGGGCTCTTGCCACCGCTGAGAGCAAAGGTGAAGGCGACTCCTCGCGCTTGGATCTCCCGGGCGCGTTCGGCCACGTAGGTGGCGGCGCCTTCTGCCAGCGCGGTGAGGTTGTCGAAGGTCCGCAGTTCGTGCTGCACTACGAGGGCCTCTCGACGTGGCCTCCAAAGCCCGCACGCATGGCCGAGAGTACCTTCGCCGTGAACTCGCCCTCGGCGCGTGACTCGAAGCGCTGCCAGAGGGCGGCCGCGATGACCGGGGCCGGTACCGACTCATTGATGGCGGCTTCCACCGTCCAGCGCCCCTCACCCGAGTCCGACACGCGGCCGCTGTACTGGTCGAGGTCCGGAGAGGCGGTGAGCGCGTCGGCCGTCAGGTCGACCAGCCACGAGCTGATAACCGATCCGTGGCGCCAGACCTCGGCGACGTCATCGAGCTTGATGTCGTACTGGTAGTACTGGGGGTCTTGGATCGGGGAGGTTTCTGCGTCGGCGCTGGCCGCCGTCTTGCCGACGTTGGCGTGCTTCAAGATGCTGAGGCCCTCGGCAATGGAGGCCATCATGCCGTACTCGATGCCGTTGTGCACCATTTTCACAAAGTGTCCGGCGCCGTTAGGCCCACAGCGCAGGTAGCCCTGGGCGGCGGTGTCGCCGGGGGGGCGCCCGGGAGTGGCTTCGGTGCCGTCATCGCCGGGCGCGATGGTCTTAAAGATCGGGTCGAGGTGCGTGATGACGTCCTCTTCGCCACCGATCATGAGGCTGTAGCCGCGCTCGAGCCCCCACACCCCACCGCTCGTCCCACAGTCCACGTAGTGCAGCTCACGCGCGAACAGATCTTTCGCGCGAGTGATGTCGTCTTGGTAGAACGAGTTTCCGCCGTCGATCACGATGTCGCCCGGCTCCAGCAGGGCCGCAACCTGCTCCAAGATCTCTCCGGTGATGGCGGCCGGCAGCATGAGCCAGACGGCGCGGGGCGTGCTCAGCTTGTTGACGAAATCCTCCAACGAAGAGGCTCCGGTGATCCCCTTGCCCTCAAGGGCGGTCACGGCCGCGGCGTTGACGTCATAGACGACGGCGCTGTGGCCGTCACGAACCAGTCGACGCACCAGGTTTCCCCCCATGCGACCCAGTCCCACCATTCCTAGCTGCATTGGGTTTTCGGTGGTCATGGGTGTCCATTCTCTCGGTGATTTCGATAGTACGAAATGAGGGCGTTGGTCGAAGAGTCGTGGCGGAGCGGGTCGCTGCTCGCGAGCTCGGGGATGATCGTGACGGCGAGTTGCTTGCCCAACTCGACGCCCCACTGGTCAAAGGAGTCGATGTTCCAGATGGCGCCCTGTACGAAGACCGAGTGCTCATAAAGCGCGATCAACATTCCGAGCACGCGTGGCGAGAGCTCGGGGGCCAACAGCACGTTGGAGGGACGATTGCCCTCCATGACGCGGTGGGGGATCACCCTCTCGTCGGCCCCCTCGGCCCGCAACTCCGAGGCGGTCTTGCCAAAGGCCAAGGCCTGAGCTTGAGCGAAGATGTTCGACATCAAGATGTCGTGGTGGTTGTCCAAGGGATTCAGGCTTCTCGCGAACCCAATGAAGTCGACGGGAACGATCACGGTTCCCTGGTGGATCAGTTGGTAGAAACTGTGCTGACCGTTGGTGCCCGGTTCGCCCCAATAGATGGGTCCCGTCTCACAGGTGACGTGGTCGCCGCCCTGGGTGACGTGCTTGCCGTTGGACTCCATCGTGAGTTGTTGGAGATAGGCGGGTAGGCGGTGTAGGTACTGGTCGTAGGGCATGACGCCGACGGTGGGGAAGCCGAGCAGGTCGTGATTCCATATAGCAATGAGACCGAGCAGCACCGGCAAGTTCTTCTCCAGGGGGGTGTGCAAGAAGTGCTGGTCGATCGCGTGGGATCCGGCCAGTAGCTCATAGAAGTTCTCCGGGCCGACGGCGATCATGGTCGAGAGTCCGATGGCACTCTCCATGGAGTAGCGGCCCCCGACCCAGTCCCAGAACTCGAACATGTTGGCCACATCGATGCCGAAGGCGGCGACTTTTTCGGCGTTGGTGGAGACCGCCGCGAAGTGCTTGGCGACCGCCGACTCATCTCCCAGGCGCTCGACTAGCCATGAACGCGCCGAGGTGGCGTTGGTCAAAGTCTCAAGGGTGCCAAAGGTCTTTGAAGAGACTATGAAGAGCGTCTCTTCGGCGTCGAGGTCACGCACCGCCTCCACGAAGTCCGTAGCGTCAACGTTCGACACGAAGCGAAACGTCATCTCGCGCTGTGAAAAGTGGCGCAGTGCCTCATAGGCCATCACCGGTCCGAGGTCTGACCCGCCGATGCCGATGTTCACCACGTTGCGGATCGCCTTGTCGGTGTGGCCCCGCCACTGCCCGCTACGGACCTTCTGAGAGAAGTCGACCATGCGCTCGAGAACCCGGTGAACCTCGTTGACGACGTCGACGCCGTCGACCATGAGCGAGGCGTCGCGGGGCAGGCGAAGGGCAATGTGGAGAACCGCCCGGTCCTCTGAGACGTTGATGTGCTCGCCCGCGAACATCGCGTCGCGATGCTCCTCGATTCGAGACTCTCTCGCGAGTTGAAAGAGGAGGTCGAGGGTCTCCTCGGTGAGGCGGTTCTTGGAGTAGTCGAGATAGAGGCTCTCCGCCTCGACGACCAGCCGCGATCCGCGTTCCTCGTCGGCGTTAAACAGATCGCGAAGGTGTCGGGGCTTGATCGCGGCCGCGTGGGATACCAGCGCGTTCCAAGACGGGCGCTCAGGCAGGGGTGGGGTCGTCAACGGGGCGTGCACTTCCCTTCAACTTACCTCTTTGGGCGGCGACTGAAAACGGGAATCGCGTCGCGTCCGCGCGATTGAACTTCGCACGTCGTCTCGGAGACGACCCTTTATGCGACTAGGAGTTCGCGTTCGTCGAGGAAGGCCCACCACGCATCGCCCACCAGGCGGGCGGCGCTACGAACCTCATCGAGATCTGGTGAGAGAGAGGTGAGGGCGTCGAAGGTCCACTCGGCGTGGTCGCCCTCGATGGAACCGTGCTCGTCCCAGAACAACAGGGCTTCCAGCGGCGTGTCGTAGTGCGTGGCTAGCCCCGCGCCCTTGGAGTCGGCGACGGACGCGCCCTGGCTCTCGTAGGCCAAGAGGCCAGCCAGGGCGGCGACGCAACCGCGGCGGGCCACGCCGTCGTAAGCCTCGATGACTCCTCGCATCGCGGGCGACGCGGGCGCGTCGGTGGCGTTGAAGGCTCCGGCGAAGAGCTCGAAGAGTTCAAGGTGGCTGGGCGGCGACACCTCATCACGCAAGTTCGCCTCAACGAGGTCACGGGCCTCACCCGGCTCGAGCTCGTCACGAAGTCGCGCGAGGAACCCAGGCATCATCGTCTCGAAGTGTCGATACTGCTCGGCGTAGCGCGTGAGCTCGTCACGAGTAAGTTCTCCCGCCTCCCAACGCCGGTAAAAGGGGTGATCGAGGAGTTGGCGATCACGTAAAGCGTCGAAAAAGCTGTGCCGAAAGTCAGTGGTCATGCCGCGAATGTAGCACCGAGGAACTCAACGAATCATCAGAAGTTGAGTAACCAAGCCACGACGACATCGCGGAGGTGTTCGAGATAGCTCTGGGAAGGCGACAGGTAGACTGGCACGTGACCGCAACGACTCCCCCCTCTCGTCGACCGCCGCGTGGACGCCCCCCGGTGGCGGGGTCTCGCGGCGATTCCGGCGCCACACGGCCGGCTCGTGCGCCCAAGAAATCCTCGGGGGACGCTCGGTCGTCTTCCTCTCGCGACGACCGCGCGGCCAAGCCAGCGCGGCGAAGCGCAAGCGGGCGCGACGGTGAAGGACGTGGTTCTGGGGCCCGCGCTACCGGAGGGCGAGGACCGTCTCGTTCTTCGACCACCGGACGATTTGAGCGTGCCACTTCGCGTGGAGACGCTCGACCTTCGAGCGGGGCGAAGCGAGCTCCCCGCGCCAACGATGCCTCCAGGGCACCGCGCGACGGCGACTCTCGAAGGTCAAACGGCGCCCCGCGTGCCCCACGCACTGGCTACGCGCCACGGGGACCCCGCGACGGTGACGCCCGTGACGCGAGCGACTCACGACCGCCCCGTCCGTATCGCAAGGGTCCCGATGGATCGTCGCGACGTGACGGCCCACGAAGCGGGTCAGATCGCTCGTCGCGCTCGCGCGAGCGCCCGCCCGCACCGCTCACCCCCGAGCAGCGCCAACGCGCGGAAGCAGGCGAACAGGCTCGTCGAAAGGGTTGGGGGAGTGTCGCTCGCAAAGGCGCCGTCAATATCACCAGCACGGGTCAAGAGCTGGGCGACGCCAAGAGCAAGTCGAGAACCCCCGAACCCGCGCCCGCCTGGGAGCGAGTGGAGCGGCCCGCGCGCAGCGTCGCCCCGGCGAAGACCAAGACGCGCGCGCCCTACGCCCTGCCGGGCGACGTCGCCGCCAACGTTCGCAAGGCCTTCATCGGAACGGCCTACATGCGCGAGAAGATGGTGAATACCCTCACCCGAGCCGCCGAAGCCTACGACCGCAAGCGCTATGAAGAGGCTCTGCGGCTCGGTCGAATTGTGGCTGACGCCACACCGGGGGTGGCCGCGGTACGCGAACTCACCGGGCTGGCCGCCTATCGCGCGGAGCGCTGGGCCATGGCCAAGATTCATTTGCGCGCGTACTTCGTCATCAGTGAAGACCCCGAACACCTACCGCTCGTGATGGACGCCGATCGAGCCAATCACCGCTATCGGGCGGTGGAGAAGACCTTTGAGGAACTGAGCGAGCACGAGCCCTCGGCAGAAGTATTGGCTGAAGGTCGCATCGTTATGGCCGCCACCTGGGCGGATCAGCGGCGCTACGACGAGGCGATTGAACTTCTCACGAAGGCCGGCGCGGCGAAGCAGCTACGCAACCCTTCGTATCGCCACGTGCGACTGTGGTACGCGCTCGCCGATGTCTATGACCGAGCGGGAGACACGACGGCCGCCCGCGAGATGTTCTCGCGCATTGTCATTGCTGAGCCCGAGGCCTACGACGCCGTAGACCGTCTTGCGGAACTGGGCGCGACGGTGCCGCGCAAAAACCGCAAACGCCGATCGACCCCCGTCTCGAAGAAGAAGGTCGACTAGTTCGATGGGACGCGTGGCTTCCTTCGCTTTTCGCTCGGAATGAGACCCAGTAAGATTCGCGGATGGACATAGCCTCCCTCTTAGGTGACGACGCGTCGTTACTGCTCGATTACCAGGCCACGGCCTTTTCAAAGGATCTGCTCACCGTCCCGGGACCAACGTTTCTTGACGACGTCTTCGCCTTCAGTGACCGCAATCCCAACGTTCTGCGCAACCTGGGCTTGCTCTATAACCACGGGCGCCTCGGAGGGACGGGCTATCTCTCGATTCTGCCCGTCGATCAAGGCATCGAGCACTCCGCGGCGGCGAGCTTTGCGCCTTATCCCGAGTACTTCGACCCCGCCCGACTGTGTGACCTCGCCATCGAGGGTCAGTGCAACGCCATCGCCACGACTCTTGGGAATCTCGGCATCGTCAGTCGCAAATACATCAACAAGATGCCTTTCATCGTGAAGCTGAACCACAACGACCTGCTTCGCTACCCCAACTCCTACGACCAGCAGTTCTTCGGTTCCGTGCAGCAGGCGGCCGACCTGGGAGCGGTGGGCGTTGGGGCGACGGTGTACTTCGGTTCCGAAGGCTCGATCCACCAGATCGAAGAGGTCCGCAAGGCCTTCGCCGAGGCCCACCGCCTCGGACTCTTTACCGTGCTGTGGTGCTACCTGCGAAACGAGGCCTTCGTGACGGGGGGAGTCGACTACGAACTAAGTGCCGATCTCACCGGACAGGGCAACTACCTCGGTGTCACGATTGAAGCGGACATCATCAAGCAGAAGCAACCCGTCAACAACGGCGGTTATCCCGCGGTCAAGTTCGGCAAGACTGACCCCCGGGTGTACTCAGAGCTCACGACCGACAATCCGATCGACCTCACTCGTTGGCAGGTGGTGAACTGCTACGCCGGGCGGATCGGGCTCATCAACTCCGGTGGTGAGTCCAAGGGTGACAATGACCTCGCCGGCGCCGTTCGTACCGCGGTCATCAACAAGCGCGCCGGCGGTCAAGGCTTGATCGTTGGTCGCAAGGCGTTTCAGCGTCCGATCGACGAGGGAGCTGCCTTGATGCACGCGGTTCAAGACGTCTACCTGGACTCTTCGATCACGGTCGCGTAGCAATACGCTCAGTTCGTGAGTGAGAACGATGCGGGATGGTTGACGTGGCCGAACGCCATCACCTTGGTTCGACTCGCGTTGTTACCCGTCTTCTTCTGGTTGCTCTTTGGCACGGGTCATCGCGCTCTCGCCGCGTGGCTGCTTGCTGTCTTAGGAGCGACGGACTGGATTGACGGATTTGTCGCACGACGCTGGCATCAGGTCTCTGATATCGGCAAGATTCTCGATCCCACCGCCGATCGCATTCTGGTCATCGCGGGGCTGCTGGGCGTCGCCGCGGCCGGGGGCGTGCCGTGGTGGTTCGCCGCGGCCACCCTGACCCGAGAGCTCGTGGTGTCGCTCTTGACCGTCGCCCTCGCGGCTCTCGGGGCTGCCCGGATCAACGTCTTGTGGTGGGGAAAGGTCTCCACGTTCGCCCTGATGACGACCTTTCCTCTGTTCTTGTTGACGTCGAACGACCATCACGCGCCGCTTTCTCCGTGGCAACACGACGCCCGTATAGCGTGCTGGATCATTGGCGTACTCGGACTAACGCTGTCGTGGATCGTGCTCTTTGGCTATATTCGCCCCGCGCTCGCGGCGCTTCGCACCGGACGCCAAGCGCGTCGGATTGTGTAAGTTGGCTCGCATGCAGATACCTCAGGATCTTCGTTACTCCAACGACCATGAGTGGGCCAAGGCTGATGACACCCTGGTTCGCGTCGGCATCACGGACTACGCTCAGGACGCGCTCGGCGACGTGGTGTTCGTAGACCTGCCCAAGGTGGGAACGGACGTGAGCGTGGGTGGTGTCGTGGGGGAGGTGGAGTCGACCAAGTCGGTGTCGGAGATCTACGCACCGGTAGCAGGAAGGATCTCTGCGGTGAATGAGTCACTCAAAAACTCTCCGGAACTTGTCAACTCTGATCCCTACGGTGAGGGTTGGATCTACGAGATCACGACGTCGTCACTCAGTGACTACGAAGCACTTCTTGACGCCGCCGCGTACGAGGCTCTCACCACGAATTAGCTCAGGCGGCCAAATTCAAAGTTCACTAGTGTGAGACTCGTGAACTGCCGTCGCTGCGGAGAGATACTCAACGCCAATGCCAACTTCTGTTGGTCGTGTGGCGCTCCCCAACATGACGCCACTTCACCGGAGACGCTCGCGGTGCCCGTGGTGAGCACTCCTGACGCGATGCATCCCGACGCGAACAGGGGACCACAAGGTGAACATCGTGACGAACTAGTGATCGCCGCGGGACCTCAGGCCGGTACGCGTATCGAACTAGACGGCGACGTCACCACGGTCGGACGCCATGAAGCGAGCGGTCTTCTGCTCGATGATGTGTCGGTCTCGCGACATCACGCAGTGTTCACTCGCACCGCCAGTGGACGCGTCACACTGCGTGACCTCAACTCGCTCAACGGTACGTACGTCAACGGAAAACGCGTGGAAGAGACGACCCTGCACTCGGCCGACGAGGTGCAGATTGGAAAATTTAAGTTGGTTTTTTGGGAGGCGACACGATGAAGGCCACTCCTGGCGTGATGCGTATTGGGGAAGTCCACGCCGAGCTTCGAAAGATTTTTCCGACGGTGGAACTCTCGAAGATCCGTTACTACGAAGACAAAGGTCTGGTGCAACCCAGTCGTAGCCGAAAGGGCTATCGCCTCTACTCCGAGCGCGACGTCGAGTGCCTACGAGAGGCCATTCGATTGGCCCAGGAGGAGTTTGTGCCCCTTCGCGTGGTGCGTCTGAGGCTCATCGAGCAGGGACTGCTCGATCCACCGACCACGAACTCGAGTGGCCGACACGTCGCACGCGACGCGAGTGCGACGGTAATCAGCGCCCCGGCGCCGACACCGATTCCGCGCCCCGCGCTCAGCGTGGTGGAGACTCCGTCTGACATCGGCGCGTCAACGGAGTATGACGACGACCAGAACGTGCGAGTGAAGGAGTACTTCTCCACCGCGGAGATGCTCGCGACCACCGGTCTCTCGCCCGAGGAGTTCAATCAGATCCACGCTCTCGGTCTCGTGTCGGCGGTGCTGGTGAATGGAGAGACCGCGTTCAGCGCGCTCGACGTGCGCGTGGCCGCACACTCACGGGCACTCTTGTCGCGGGGCGTGGACGCCCGGTTGCTCGGGTCGCTGCGACGAGTCGCCGAACGCGAGATTGGCGTGATCGACGACGTGACGGCTCCGCTGCGTCAAGTGGGTAACGAATACGCACCCGAGCGGGTGCGCCAGATCACCGCGGAGGTGGCACGAGAAGTCGGTGCGCTGCGCACTGTTCTCGTGGAGCGCGAACTTAACGAGTATCTCAACAACTAGCCACACCGAATTCTGACCGACGGGTCTAGGCTGGGCCCATGATCGAGGTGGTTCTTCGCGCCGTTCGTGTTGATGTGGGTAGCTCGACGCCACTCCTATTGCTGGAGGAGGTCGGCGGCGAGCGAGTCCTGCCGATCTTCATCGGCGCGCCCGAGGCCGCGGCTATCGCGTACGCGCTGCAGGGTGTCGAGTCCCCGCGTCCCATGTCCCACGACCTGCTCGGTCACGTCATCAGTGCGTTGGGCGCGCAAGTATTCTCGGTCGAGATCACTGAGCTCGTAGACAACACCTTCTTCGCAAACCTTCGACTGGTGCGCAGCGGCGATGAGATCGTGGTGAGTTCGCGTCCGAGCGACGCGGTGGCGCTCGCGCTCCGCGTCGGTTCGCCCATTCTCGTGAGCGATGACCTTATGGCCAGCGAAGGCAAAGTTATGCAACTGGCCTATGACGAGGACGACGAAGAGTACGTCGAACTCGACACTCCCAACGAGGCCGATCTCGTGGCGCAACTGCGTGAGTTTCTTGACCAGGTGCGCCCCGAGGACTTTGGCGCGTGAGTAGAGCTCTCAAGTCATTAGCCGTCGTCGCCGCAATTGTTGTCATCTACACCGTGAGTCGCCACGTCATTCACTCGACCACCACCACCACGACTACGACCACCACGGCCGTCCACTCAACCACCACCTCGACCTCGACGACGCTTCCGGTGAGCGAGGCGTGCCTGGGCCAGAACTTCAGCGGTATCTACAACACCGGAGAAGGTGCCGCGGGTACCGTCTACGCCACGGTCACCCTCACCAACACCGGGTCGACTTCGTGCACCCTTGACGGTTGGCCGATTCTCACCTTGCAGGACAAACTGGGCGGGGTGCTCACGAGCACGCTGGTTGACGTGCCTTCGGCGAGCAACAGTTTTCAGTTCTTGGCGGGGTCGGCCTCGGGGCTCACCGATAAGGCCAACGACGCGCCGACGACACTAACGCTGGGCAAAAACACCACGGCCACCTTCGCCCTGGCCTACTCCGATGTGCCGGTGGGCGCGGCGGCCTGTGAGAACGCGGTGTCGGTCTTCGTCCAGTTCGCGAAGAACGGAACGCCCGTCTCGCTGACCCCCTCGGAGCCGGTGCAGCCGTGCGGCCACGGGGAGATCTGGCTCAGCCCGTTCTACTAGAACACTGTCTACAGCCGTACGAGAACGCGCCCTCTTGTCGCGCCGCCACGAATGTCGTCGAGGGCGGGGCGGAGATCCTCAAGGGTAATCTCTCGATCGACGAACGTGGAAAAGTCGACCAGGTGCGCGATCGCTCCGAGGGCTTGCCAGACGCGCTCTCGCGTCGAGGGCCTCGCTTCCACCGCGTCGACGCCGATCAACGCGACGGCTCTCGTGATGAAGGGATAGACGTTCGTGGGTAGGTCGGGACTAGCAACCAGGCCGCTCGCGGCCACCGCTGCGCCGTAACGCAAGGAGCGCAGGATCGAGGCCAGCGAGGGACCGCCGACGCAGTCGATGGCGCCATCCCACCACTCACTGCCGAGCACGCGATCGGGACGATCACTGAGCTCGTCGCGCCCGATCACCCGGGTCGCTCCGCGAGCCTCGAGCCACTCGGCTTCGCCGGGGGAACCGGTGGACGCCACCGGCCGATATCCCTTGAGGGCGAGATACGTCAGAGCCTGGGAGCCCACCCCGCCGGTTGCGCCGGTGACGAGCACTTCAGCGCCCGGGCGGAGCCCATGGTCCTCCAGAGCGAGCACGCTGGCCATGGCGGTGTAGCCGGCGGTGCCAATAGTCATCGCGTCGCGCGTGGAGAGTGAGGCGGGAAGGGTGGTGAGATACCGAGAGGGGACATACAGGTACTGGGCGAAGCCGCCGTCGCGGGCGACGCCGAGGGTCCCACCGAGCGCGACCACCCGATCGCCAGGGGAGTAGGACTCATCCAAAGACGCCCGTACGGTTCCGGCGGCGTCGACCCCTCCGATCAACGTGTCGACGCGACGAACCCGCGAGGGTGAAGAGGCCACCATGGCGTCTTTAAAGTTGACACTCGAGAAATCGACCTTGACCAGAATGTCGGTCTCGTCGCGCGAGGCCAGGGGGGCGTCCTCGACCCCGAGAGACAGCTCTCCCGAAGCATCACTGATGACGAAGGCTCGCACGGGTTAACACTAGACAGAGTCTCGAGGACCAGCCGATCCCGTACGCTTTGCGGGTGACTCGCATCGTGTTGAACGACCACGTGACCTGGGTGAAGTTGCCCAAGAAAAAGCGTAAGACGGTCGTGCTTCTTCACGGCGGTCTCAGCCAAAGCTCAAACTTGCTGCGAACCCTCGGCCCTTCGCTCGCCGCGCACTTTGAGCTGGCGGCCTTCGATCGTCGCGGACACGGAAAGACCGCAGACACCGATGAACCCTTTAGTTACGACACCATGGCCGATGAGGCGATCGCCTTTCTCGAACTGCTGGAACGCCGAGTCTTTCTGCTCGGACACAGCGACGGCGCCAACGTGGCTCTCTTGGTCGCTCTGCGACGCCCCGACCTCCTGCGTCGGGTGGCGGTAGTGGGTGCCAACTTTCATCACGACGGGCTGGTGCCCATGAGTGACTTCACCCCCGAGAGCGAGGGGTTTGCCGAGTTCGCGGTCGAGTTCGCGCGCGACTCTCCCGACGGCGTCGAACACGCGGCCACGGTGGTCGAGAAGTCGTTGGCCCTGGTGAAGAGCGAACCGAATCTATCGGTGGACGATCTGCGTACCATCTCGACGCCCATCCTGGTGATGTCGGGTGACGATGACGTGGCCCGACTCGATCACACGGTGGCCCTCTATGAGGCGCTGCCCGAGGCGCAACTGGCCGTAATTCCGGGCGCCTCGCACGGTGTCTTGAAGGAGCAGACCAAGTTAACCCTCTCGATTATCGTGCGGTTTTTCCTCGGCCCGATTCCTCCCGTGACCAAACTGCCCCTGCGTCGCGCGTCGCGTGAGTCCCCTTGACCAGAGTCGGGCGCTCACTTGGCTCGTCAGTAGACTCGACGTAATGTTGGCGGTTTCGTTCCGCGCGCGCGAGCGCTTGCTGGCGTGGTGGACGTCGCTTGGAGCCCTTACCGGCGACGGGATCCTCTATCTCCTGGCGGCCGGCTTCGCTCTGGTGCTCGGAGAAACATCTACCCAGCCCGCGCAGTGGCAGTGGGGATATCTGGCCTTCGGCCCCTACGCCCTCGCCGCACTGGTGGCCTTGGTGATCGCGCGTCGGGTCGTGCGTCGTGAGCACGCAGTGCGCTTGGTGCTGCTGGTGGTGGTCATGATTGGCGCGATTGGCGTTCCCCTCGGGTTGGAGGCGCACTGGCGTCACGCCCAGCCAGAGGCCGGGGTCATCACTCGCGCTGGCCTGTACATCAGCAAAGGTGAGGACCCCTACCGCGCCTACGAGCACGACGGACATTTGGTGAATGCGATTCCGGGTGATCCCACGTTCGAGTCCTTCTTTCCGTATTTCCCTCTCATGGGCGTATTCGGCCTTCCCTACGCGGAGTCGCACAAGGGTAAGGGTCTCACCGATCCGCGCATCATCATGACCCTCATGAGCATCATCGTGAGCGCGTGGGCCCTTATTCTCCTTCGCGTGTCGCGAGAGCAGAAGGTCCGTGTCGCCCAGCTGCTCGTCGCCCTACCCACCGGAGCACTCTTTTTCGCTACCGGCGGGGATGACATGCCGATTCTCGCGTTGTTGCTGCTCGCGGTCGCGGCCTTGCAGCGTCGACAGTCGAATCTCGCGGGCATCAGTCTCGGTCTCGCGGCCGCCATGAAGTTGACGGCCTGGCCCATGGCGGCGGGAGCGCTCCTCGTCACCCGCGATGACGAAGGGCGCTCGACGTGGAAGAAGGTACTGGCCTGGGTCGCCGCCATCGTGGTGGTGACGACGGTCCCCTTCGCTCTTCGTCAGCCCCTGGCCTTTATGTCCAATGTCTTCGCCTTTCCCCTGGGGTTAGCCGGAGTTACGTCACCCGCGGCGAGTGCGCTGCCGGGGCACATACTCACCACCTGGCTACCGGTGCTCGGTCACGTCCTGGCACCGGTGGCGTTCGTGATCGGCGGCTACTTTGCCACGAAGTACGTACGGCGGCACTGGCCGCTCACCTTGTCACAGATGTTGGGACTGCTGGCCATCGTCTTTCTCGGGCTGATCTGCGTGGCGACCGCGACCCGTGTCGGATACGTGATCTACCCGTTGAACCTGTGGCTGTGGGCGTCGGTCACCAAGGACGCTCCGGTGCCGGCGAAGGAACTGGCGGCCGTGGCTTAGACGGTGTCTGAGTTTTGGTAGATAGTGAACGTCCAGTCGACGCCCGAGGTGGTGGTCTTGTTCACGGTGACACCGAGTTCCCAGTAGAAGCCGTCGCTGCCCGCCTTTTGAAACAGTGATTGGGCGTCGCCGTTGCTCGCCCCCTGGGAGAAGAGGCTCCACCCGCGCGCTTCCAGCTGGGTGTCGAAGAACTTGATTAGCGCGCCCGAGCTGGCCCCGGTGGTGGCCATGGGCTCATAGCAGTCGTACTCACCCGCCCCCAGATCGGGCGTGTTGGCGCCGCGACGCGGCACCGTCTTCTCGGGTACGACGAAGGCGCTGTCGATGTTGCGGGGAACCTCTTCGCTCTGCAGGCAGTACTGCAGGGCGGCGGTAGGTTTCGCGTCGAGGGGCAAGCCTCCAACCACGGTCGGGATGGTCGTCGGAACGGTCACCACGCCTTTGTTGGTGGCGAAGTCGATGAGAATAAACACACCCAGCATGACCACGGCGAGGCCGAGAATCACGCTGGCGGGCCAGAGACTGGTAGTGGTGGTTAAGGGCGGGCGCGGCGCGGCGGGCACTTCAGGAACATCACTCACTCATCCCATCCTAAGTGGTCGATCGGACCCCTTCCTTCGCCTAAGTGCCAGTCGGCGGCGCTCGTAAGCGCCGCGAGGACAAAGGACTTCGCGTCGCGCGCAGCGTCGGGAACACTTCGACCTAGTGCGAGACCCGCGGCGATCGCGGCCGACATCGAGCACCCCGTTCCGTGATCGTTCATCGTGACCACGCGAGGTCCCTCGAGCACGGTGAGATCGTCGCGACTAAGGAGGACGTCGGGGGAGCGATCGGGGCGGGAGGCGTCACGCAGGTGACCGCCCTTCACCAGAACGTACAGGGGTCCCATCGCGAGGATTGCTCGCGCGAGTTCGCTCACGTCGTCCAACGTGGTGACGTCACGGACGTCCACCTCGCACAGCACGGCCGCTTCGCTGAGATTGGGCGTGACGATCTCGGCGAAAGGCAGGAGCGCCTCGCGGTACGCCTCGATGCCACCTTCGCTCATGAGGACGTCGCCGCTGGTGGCGACGAGCACCGGATCGACCACCAAGTGGCGAAGTAGTCCTTGGCTGGCGAGCGCGCCGACTCGCCGTACGGTTGCGGCGCCGGCCAACATGCCCGTCTTCACCGCGCGAATGTCAAAGTCTTCGGTGACCGAACGTACCTGAGCTTCGACGAAGTCTGGGTCGACCTCGTTTATGGCGCTGACCCCTCGCGTGTTCTGGGCCGTGAGAGCGGTGATGGCCGTCGTCGCAAAGACGCCAAAGGCGTTGAAAGAGCGGATGTCGGCTTGGATGCCAGCCCCTCCGCCTGAGTCCGAGCCCGCGATGGAGAGGGCGACAACCGGTTGCACGCTCTAACCCTAATGAGGGAAAGCGACCGGTACGCTGGGGGCGTGGGAGACCTCTTTAGCGTCGGGTCGTTTACGTCGACCTCGCGACTCGTCGTCGGGACGGGCGGTTTTCGCTCACTCGACGTTCTCGAAGCGTCCCTTCGCGCGTCGGAGTCGACCATCGCGACCGTCGCCCTTCGTCGCGTCGACCCCAACGTCGAGGGCTCCATTTACGATCTGCTGGCTTCGCTCAACGTGACACTTCTGCCCAATACCGCTGGCTGCTACAGCGCCGCGGAGGCCGTCAAGGTGGCCGAACTGGCGCGCGAAGCCTTCGACACCCCCCTCATCAAACTAGAGGTCATCGGCGACGACCTCACGCTGTTGCCCGACACCACCGAGACGCTGGTGGCCGCCGATGAGTTGGTGCGACGAGGCTTTGAAGTATGGGCCTACACCTCGGACGATTTGATCGTGGCTCAGCGCCTCGAGCAGGTGGGCTGTGTCGCGGTGATGCCACTGGGTTCGCCCATTGGTTCGGGGCTCGGTATTCGCAATCCCCACGCGCTCTCACTCATCACCGAGCGCGTCAACGTGCCGATCCTCCTCGACGCCGGAGTGGGAACCGCCTCGGACGCGGCCTTGGCGATGGAGTTGGGCTGTGATGGGGTGCTCGTCGCGTCGGCCATGAACCGCGCGCTGGAGCCCGCGCTCATGGCTGAAGCGCTGCGCGACGCGGTGCGCGCGGGCTACCTGGCCCATCGCGCAGGCCGTATTCCTACCCGTTTGCACGCCGAAGCCTCCTCGCCCGCCCTGGGTCGACCAGATTTATTTGCGGTCTAGCGACGGGCCTAACTACACTGATGTAGTCCTTCGGGATAGTCTGGACACACCTCGGTCGGGAGGCAGTACGTATGACAGAGAACTCAACTTTCGGATTTAGCGGACCGACGGTGTGTCGCCTCAGTGGGGTGACGTATCGTCAGTTGGACTACTGGGCGCGCACGGGGCTCGTGACGCCGTCCATCACCCCGGCTACGGGTAGCGGCTCCAAGCGCTCCTACTCCTACAATGACGTGCTCGAGGTGAAGGTCATCAAGTCGCTGTTGACGTCGGGAGTCTCGCTCAATCGCGCCCGACAAGCCGTCGAGTGCCTGCGCCAGTCCTTGGGCAGCGACCTCGCCGCCAGCAGTCTCGTGCTCTCCGACGCCGGGTCGGTGCTCGCCCAAAATGACGGTGAGCTCGTAGACCTCCTCCGCGGAGGTCAAGGCGTGTTCAATATTGTTCCTCTCGCCAACGTGGTCGCCGAACTGCGCACCATGATCGGCGAGTCAGATCTTGCCAAGTCGGAGAAGGGGGCCGCCACGGCGTGACCTCACCGTTAAGGAGCGACGACCCGCGTCGTCGTCATCCGAGCGTGGTACCCAGCATTCCTCAGCCCTTCGCCCACCCGAGCGAGCAGCTCTTTTCCCAGTTGCTCACCCTCTATGGCTTCCAGTGGATCTACGAACCCCTGGAGTTCCCACTCGACTGGGACGAGAAGGGCGTCCCCACTCGCGGCTTTCGCCCGGACTTCTATCTCCCCGAACGTCGTCTCTTCATCGAGCTCACCGTGCTGGAGCAACGACTCGTCACGAAGAAGAATGGCAAGGTTCGACGCTTTCGCCAGCTCTATCCCGAGATTCCTCTCCTGGTCGTCTACCAACGGGACTTCCACCAACTCCTCCGTCAGCATGATCTGCGTATCGTGGACGGTCGAGCCGCTTAAGGAGTTCGATGGACCGCCGTCCCTATCTCTATGACCTTCACGTCGAACTCGGTGCGAAGATCGTCCCCTTCGGCGGGTGGGAGATGCCTCTCGCCTACGGGGGCGGGACCGTGGCTGAGCACCTGGCCTGTCGAAACGACGCGGTGGTCTTTGACGTCAGTCACCTCGGGACGGTGCGCTGTGACGGGCCCGACATGTTCGACGCGCTGCAAGCGACGCTGACCAATGACCTCAACAAAGTCGATCCGGGTCGCGCCCAGTACACCCATCTTTTGAACGAGAACGGATTCGTGGTCGATGACATCATCGTCTGGTGGGTCGGGGCCAATGAGTTTGACGTCATGCCCAACGCGTCCAACACCGAAGGCGTGACCTCGGCGCTGCCCGGACGCGACGTGACCGACGAGCGCTGCGTGCTGGCCGTCCAAGGGCCGAACGCTCGGGGCAAGGCCGCGCTGGTTGACCCTCGATTTGGGGGCGTCGGACGCTTTCGCGTCGAGCGTTTCATGTATCACGACGTCGAGGTCCGCGTCGCCGGGACGGGCTACACGGGCGAGGCGGGATTGGAGATCGCAGCCCCCAATGAGGTGGCCGAACAGATCTTCCGGGCGCTGGTGGTAGCGGACATCACCCCGGCTGGCCTCGGCGCACGCGACACCTTGCGCCTCGAGGCGGCGTTGCCCCTCTACGGCCACGAGCTCACCCTCGAGTCAACGACGCTGGAGGCCGGGCTCGGTTGGGTGCTCGGTTGGAAGAAGGAGACGTTCCGCGGCCGAAAGGCTGTCGAAGCCGAACGCGAGCGGGGCGTCAGTCGGCTTCTTACGGGTGTCGCCACACCCGATCGCCAGCCCCTGCGTGACGGCGCGGAGGTCTTGGTCGAAGGCGACCCGGTCGGGACGTTGAGCTCGGGGAACTTCTCACCGGTTCTGGGTCACGGCATCGGCATGGGACTGCTCGAGCCGGGCCTCGCTCCCGGACAGCCCGTTACGGTGATACTGCGCGGCCGCGAGATCGAGGCCGCCGTGACGGCGCTGCCGTTCGTGCACAAGGAGGCGTAGTGGCTGACTATCTGCCGCACACCGCTGACGACGTGGAGTCGATGCTCGAGTTCCTCGGCGTGGACTCTCTCGACGATCTTTTTGCCCACATTCCCTCGGCGGTGCGCCTCGCCCACGGGCTGGACATTGAGCCCGGGATGAGCGAGCCCGACGTAGCCGCCCTCTTCGCCCACTACTCGTCGTCCAACCGCGCCCGAGCCACCACCATGACCTGCTACGCGGGTGGGGGAGCCTACGACCACGAAGTGCCGGCAGTGGTAAAAGCTCTCGCCAGTCGCTCGGAGTTCGTCACCGCCTACACGCCGTACCAGCCCGAAGTAGCCCAAGGCGTGCTGCAGGCGATCTTTGAGTACCAGACTCTGGTGGCGCGCCTCAGCGGCCTGCCGATTCCCAACGCCTCGCTCTACGACGCGGCGACGGCGCTGGTCGAGGCGCTCAACATGGCGCACGGCGCGACGGACCGACAGAAGATGGTCATCTCCTCCGGGATACACCCGCACTGGCGCCAGGTGGCGAGAACCTTCGCCCATGGCACCGGCCACGAGATCATTGAGGTTCCCCTGCGCAACGGCGTGACGGACTGGTCGAGCGTCGACACGACGGGCGCCGCCGCCATCGTCGCGGGCTATCCGAACTATCTGGGTGTGTTAGAAGATCTCAGCGCAGCGAAGGAACTCGCGACCAAAGAGGGCGCGCTCTTTGTCATCGGCGCCGACCCCGTCGCCGCGGGAGTCTTGAAGTCGGCCGGGCAGTGGGGGGCCGACGTTTTTGTGGGGGAGGGACAAGCCTTCGGAACCCCGCTCTCCTTTGGCGGGCCGTACCTCGGTCTCTTTGCTTGCAGTGAGGACCAGGTGCGCCGCCTTCCCGGTCGAATTGTGGGAGAGACCGTCGACTCGAGTGATCGCCGGGCGTTCGTCACCACGTTGCGTGCGCGAGAGCAAGACATTCGTCGAGAGAAGGCGACCTCCAATGTCTGCACCAATCAGACCCTGATGGCGGTTACGGCCGCCATTCAACTCGGCTGGCTCGGCACCTACGGGCTACGCGAGATCGCGACGCGCTGTGCCCAAGGCGCCCACTATCTCTTCGAACAACTCGTGGAGCTCGACGCAGTCGAAGCGGTAACGGACCAGCCCTTCTTTCGGGAGTTTGCCGTGCGTCTCAGCCAGCCGGCCTCACTCATCATTGAGCGCATGGCCGAACGTGGCGTCCTGGCGGGACTCGCGCTCAGCGATCTCTGCGGAGAACGAGATCCCTCGATCGAAGGACCTATCGAGTCGGTGTTGCTCGTGACGGTGACCGAACGGCGCACCAAGGACGAGATCGATCACTACGTCGCGGCGCTGAAGGAAGTGCTGTCGTGAGCAAAAGTCCCGCACCGGGTGGGCGGGCCGCCTCGGCGC
This sequence comes from uncultured Acidimicrobiaceae bacterium, assembly GCA_963756325.1. GTDB lineage: Bacteria > Actinomycetota > Acidimicrobiia > Acidimicrobiales > RAAP-2 > RAAP-2. The sequence continues at coordinate 126,232 of CAVWNE010000012.1, read as the reverse complement.
CGATCATGGGACACGAGAGCGAGCCCACGCTTTTTGAGATGTCGGTACCCCATCGTTCGGCCTACCAGTTGCGCACGACCGGAGTACCGGCCCTCGCGCTCGACCAACTCGTGCCGCGCTCACACCTAAACGAGGACGTAGTGGCGATCGCCGAAGTGTCCGAGCGTGACCTGGTGGCCCACTTCACTCGCCTCTCACATCGCCAGTTTTCGGTGGACCTCGGGATGTATCCACTGGGCTCGTGCACCATGAAGTACAACCCGAAGTTCTGTGACGCCATCGCCAACGACCCCGGCCTCAACGCGGTGCACCCGGGCGCGCCCGCGTCGCTCAGTCAAGGGTGGCTGGAGATCATGGTGACCTTAGAGGAGAAGCTCTGTGCCATCACCGGCATGAGTGCCGCGACGTTGCAGCCCGCCGCCGGAGCGGCCGGTGAGCTAACGGGACTTCTCCTCATGCGCGCCTACCACGAGGCCAACGGCGACGATCGGCGTCGGGTGATCATTCCCGACTCGGCTCACGGCACCAACCCGGCCTCGGTGACCTTGGGCGGATATGACGTGACGACGGTACCGTCGAACGATCGTGGCCTGGTGGACCTCGAAGCCCTGAAGGCGTCGCTCGGTCCCGACGTGGCGGGAATCATGCTGACCAATCCAAACACCGTGGGTCTCTTTGAAGAAGAGATCATTGACATCGCCCGCGCGGTGCACGACGTGGGCGGACTGCTCTACTACGACGGCGCGAACCTGAACGCGATTCTGGGCGCGGTGCGACCCGGGGACATGGGCTTTGACATCGTGCACATGAATCTCCACAAGACCTTCGCCACGCCACACGGGGGCGGGGGGCCGGGCGCGGGCCCCGTGGCGGTCGCCTCGCGTCTCGTCTCCTTCTTACCCGGACCCAAAGCCACTCGACTGCCTGATGGATCCTTCGCCTGGGTCGCTCCGGAGAGATCAATCGGACGAGTTCACGGGTGGCACGGGAACGCTCTGGTCCTGGCACGGGCCCTCGCCTACATCGACGTACACGGAAGTGACGGGCTCACGCGCGTGGCGCAACACGCAGTGCTCAACGCCAACTGGTTACGCCATCGCCTGCGCGCGATCTTGCCCGCGGCCTACGACCGTGTGTGCATGCACGAGTGCACCTTGAAGGCGACAGATCTGAAGGCCAAGTTCGGCGTGCGCGGTCTAGATGTCGCGAAAGCCCTGTTGGAAGAGGGTTTTCACGCCCCGACGGTGTACTTTCCTCTCATCGTGGAAGAGGCGTTGATGTTTGAGCCCACCGAGACCGAGAGTGTGCAGACACTGGAAGCTCTCGCCCAGGCGATCGAGCGCATCGCTCAACGGGCCCAGGACGATCCCGAGTCCCTGCACCGCGCGCCCCAAAGCACGCCCGTCTCGCGCGTAGATGAGGCGCGCGCCGCTCGACACCTGATCGCCACGGCCGACGCGGAACGCTAAGTCAGCACGTTGATCGAGGGACTGCTCTTTCTTGAGTCGAAGATTGGCGCAGATCCGCGTGGCGTCGTTCGGGAGTTCTTTCGCGTGAGTGATACGGGGGCGCACGATCTAACCGTGCCCGAATCAGGATGGGCACAAATCAACATCACCGAGTCGAATCTTGGCGCGGTCCGCGGACTGCACGCCGAAGGTACGGAGAAACTCGTCGGAGTCGTCTCTGGTGAAGGATTTGGAGTGTGGGTCGACGCGCGACCCACGTCACGGACGTTCGGTGAAATGGTGACGTCACAACTACGCTCCGGCACACAGGTGTTTGTTCCGGCGGGAGTTCTCAACGGATGGCAGTCACTATCGAGTCCGGCGCAATATCTTTATTGCTTTTCGCGTGAGTGGACGCCCGACATGGCTGGTGTATATGTGACGCCCCTCGATGCGACGTTGGCGGTTCCTTGGCCCCTCGGAGTGGATGCGGGAAACCGAGCCCACGTCTCGACGAAGGATGTGAGTGCCCCCACGTGGTTGAGCGTTTGCGAGGCGTTGCTCCGGTAACTGTGATTTATACCATGGCTAATTAGCACATGTGCTAAACATGCAACTATGGCAACCGACACGGGAGTCTTTCGGGCGCTGGCCGATCCGACCCGTCGCCAGATACTTCAGGACCTGCGCGAGGGCGAACTCGCCGCGGGAGATATCGCCGGACGTTTCTCGATCAGTGCACCCTCCATCTCGCGGCATCTGACCGTCCTGAAAAGTGCGGGTCTGGTGCAAGAGCGGCGCGACGGGAATCGGATTCTGTACACCCTCGTTGGTGATCGGTTGGCGGCGAGTGTGGGCGACTTCTTGTCGAGCGTCTGTCCCGATCAAGTGATTCTGCGAAGGCGTCGGGCGTCTGAAGAAAAGGGGAAGAAGTGATTATTCGCACCGTGGACTGCGTCATTGAACGTCGGTTACTCGTGAACTTCAGGGTGAGACCAGACCAGGTCGCCCGCCACCTGCCCGATGGTCTTCGACCTCAGTTGGTCGAAGAGGCAGGGGTTGCCGGTATCTGCCTGATCCGGCTCGGCCAACTTCGACCCCACGGCATTCCTGGGACCTTAGGGATGACTACGGAAAATGTGGCTCATCGCTTTGCCGTCGAGTGGGACGAGCGGGGCGTCACGCGCAGCGGCGTGTATGTACCGCGCCGTGACAGCTCCTCAGGCGTGTCGGCCGTGGCTGGTGGTCGGCTCTTTCCGGGTAGCCATCTCCGGGCCACCCTGAGAGTTCGCGAGACGGAGCGAGACCTCACTATCTCGGTGCGTAATCACAAGCACCCCATGAACATCAAGGTGAGCGCTCATGACACCGACGCGTTGGGAAGTTCACTCTTCGCTACGACCGACGAGGCGAGTGAGTTCTTTCGCCGGGGTTCTCAGGGATTCTCGCCGTCGCTCTCGGGTTCGTGTCTCGAGGGTGTGCAACTTCACTGCGAGCGATGGGAGGCGACTCCCGTCGCCATTACGGAGATCTCCTCAAGCTTCTTTGAAGATCCGAAGAGCTTTGAGCCCGGCTCGGTCGTCGTGGACTGCGGTCTCATCATGCGAAATCTGCCCGCGCGCTGGCGCGCCACGGGCGAACGTTGCAGCGACAAGGATCTCGTCAGTCTGAGATAGGCGCAAGTGGTCTGGCGTACCGGCTGACCTAACATGCGTGGGGCATGGCGAAGAACGGAACCGACCGGATGATTCGCGCCCGAATCCTTCTGGCCGGGATCGGAGCGCGACGGGGCGCGGCCGCGATGCTCTTTGTCGTGGCGGTCATCGCCGTCGCCGCCGCCGCTATCGGCCCCATGTTTCTTCAGAGCGCTGACACATCAGTGCTCACCAGCACCGAGAACGCGGCGCCAGTGGGGCAGTCCGACTTGATCATTCTCGCCAACGGTGGCGACTCTCGAATGGCCACACTAGATAAAGCAACCGCGGCGGCTGAGCGTCTGGCCAAGGGATTGCTTTTGCCGGCCCTGATGAGCGTGGACGTAGGGTCACATTTCTCCCTCAAGGGTCAGCCATACTCGTCGGACATTTTGGCGCGCAGCGATAGTTGCGCACATCTCGAGTTTCTGAAGGGAAGCTGCCCGACCCGGTTGCATGACGTCGCTATCAGTCAGCGAAGTGCGACCCTCTCACACATCGCGGTGGGCACCACGCTGCATCTGGTAGCGCCGCGGTCCTCGAACTCGATGGAAGTAACCGTTACGGGGATCTACGCGGTGCCCACCACGGTGGACAACAGCTACTGGAAAGACGAGAACTACTTCGACTACGGGACGGGGTCTTCCACCAACATCATTCTCGATCCGATGGTGGCCTCCTTCGCGACGACGTTGTCGGGAAGTCGTCTCGACACCCCTCAACTCACGTCGGACCTCGCGTGGCGCCCGGGCGCCACTCTCTCGGGTGCGTCCACGCTGACGTCCATTGCGTCCACGGTGAAGTCAACGGTGTTCTCTCGCTACGGGCTGGTCGTCACGACGAGCCTCCCGCTCGTCATTAGCGCGGCGCGGCACGACGACAACTTGATGAGCGCTGTCGTCTTGGCGATCGCTCTGCAGCTGATCTTGCTCTCACTGCTCATCGTGTACTCACTCGGTCGATCAAGCATTGCGGAGCGGCGCCAAGAGTCGGAGTTTGCACGCCGTCATGGATTTCCCCGTTCCGCGCTTATTGGACTCGCCATCGGCGAGCCAGCCGCACTGATCGTCGTGGCCTTTCCCATCGGCATACTTCTCGCGTGGGGGACGCTCGCTATCCTGACAAAGACGCTGTTTGTGGCGGGCACGCCGGTCTCGTTTCCGGTGGTCGCGATCCTCTCTGCTCTCGGCGCGTGCGTCGCGGGGCTGCTGGCGATGACCGTTGCGTCATCTGATCTGTGGCGATCGCGGGCGTCCAGTCGTCGTCAGGCGAACCGGCTCAGCGTTGTGGTCGACTCGGTGGCCGTCGTTCTCACTCTGACGGGACTTCTCGAACTGGTGTCCACGAGTTCCCTGAGTGCTTCACGGGCAGACACGTTGGCCCTCCTCGCCCCGGGAATGTTGACCCTGGGGGCGTCGCTGATTGGGCTGCGGCTGGTGGGACTGGCGGTGCGCGCACTGATAGCTCGAACGGGGGAGTCGACTCACGTCGCGTGGTTCCTCGCGTTGCGCCAGATCGGACGACGTCCAGAGGTACTTCGACGCTTGGTGCCCCTCACCGCCGCCACAGCGGTTCTGCTCTTCGCCGTCAGCAGCTTCTATCTCAACTCAGAGAACCGGTCGGTTATCGCTCGCTTCGATGTCGGTGCCGCGAGGGTGGTTGACGTGACGCCCCCACCAGGTCTCAACTTCGAGGACGCCGTTCGTCGGGCTGATCCCTCGGGGCGCGAAGCTATGGCCGCCGCCTACTACTCCTCGACCACCGGCGCCATGCTGGCCGTCGACACGTCGCGGCTGGCCGCCGTGACCTTTTGGCCCTCCGGGCTGTCCAATAAGCCCTTGAGCGCGTTGGCCCGACAGCTGTCACCGCCGATTCCAAAAGGTGTCAGCTTCACCGGCAGTGAACTTCAGTTGACGTTGAGCGTTCCCCAGGGAACTCCCTCGATTGAGTTAGCGGTCAGCCTCTTCGACGAGACCTATGAGACGAGCCAGACGGTGTATGTCGGACCGGTGGTGGGTGGTACTCACCGCTACTACGTGTCTCTGACCGGGGTGTGCTCTGCGTGCCGACTCACCAGTCTCGCCCCGAACTGGAAGAATCCCTATACCTCGTCGGGCAAAGAGGTCAACTTCGTTCTCGACGATGTGTCGGTTCAACGAGGCGGAAGTTGGCACCCGGTCTCCTTTGGCGAAGCCGAGAGGGGAACCTGGAGCGTCCAACCCCCGTCGATTGGGGTCGACTCCACGGGCTCGACCGTGGCCTTTGACATACCGGGTCCGCAACTCGCACTGAGTGGTCTGCTCTTGAGTCCGGTCGATCTTCCCGCGGCCGTCCCGGGCGTGGTGACCAGGCTCGCCCAGTCCGCCGACGCTCCGCCCTCGCCTTTACCCGACGGAGATATCGACGTGGATCTGGGCGGGGGACTCATGACGACCCACCCCGTCGCCGTGACCTCGACGCTTCCGTTTATGGGTCGTACAGGGGTGCTGGTCGATTACGGCCTGGCCCAGCGGGCGGCGCTCAGCAACGAGGACTACCGAACATTTCAGGTTTGGTTGGCGCCGGGGGCGAGTGCCGCGATACTGACTCGACTTCGCGCTGATGGCATCGCGATCGGCGCCGTCACGTCGGCGGCGATCCGACTGGGCCAACTAAATCACGGGGGCATCGCCCTGGCCTACGCCGTGGCGCTCATCGTGACGCCCATTGCTGGGCTGCTCGCCATCGGCTCGGTGGCCTTTGTCATCATCTCCGACGGCCGTCGCCGTCGACGCGAGACCGCCTCGTTGTGGATGGCCGGTGTTCCTATGCGAACGGTACGACGGGCCCACCTCCTTGAGACCACGGTGATTCTGAGCGCCGCACTGGTGGTGGGAGCGGTGATCGGCTTCGTGACCGACTCACTGGCCCTCTCCTCGCTACCTCAGTTTGTGGCCGGCTCCGGCGGGCTGGCGATCTCTCGGTCGGTGCCGATCGTGCCGTTTCTGTGCGCGGTCGGGATGTTCGGCGTCCTCCTCGCGATCGCGGTGGAAGTGTCGACTCGATTGGTGATGGGCGGACGCCATACCCGCCAGGACAGCGGGTTCATGGAATGAGTGCGGTCGATCTGTCGAGTGAGCCCACCGTGTGGGGCAGCGAGGTTCATCTCTCGGGTGTGGTGCACCTCTACTCGACCCCCGAAGGCGAGGTCGTCGCCCTTCGCGGTGTGGACCTCGATATCGCCTCGGGCGAGTCGGTGGCTCTGCTCGGTCCCTCGGGGGCGGGAAAGTCCACCGTGCTCGGACTCCTCGCCGGGGAGTTCGCCCCCTCGGCGGGGACGGTGCGAATCGGGGCACACGATTTCGGTCGACTCAGCGCGGATGATCTCTCGCGCCTTCGCTCACAAGACATCTCCCTGGTGGTTCAGGGAGCAATCGCCAACCTGTTGCCCTACGCCACGGCCCGCGAGAACGTCTGGTTCGCCCAACACGGAGCCCGTCGCCGCGGCCACGCGTCTGTGCGCGTGGCCCAGGATCTGCTGGAGCAGTTTGGGGTCGCGGATCTCGCCGAGCGTCGCGTGGCGGAGATGTCGATGGGCGAACGTCAGCGGGTGGCCCTGGTCGCGGGAGTGGCCGTGGCTCCGCGTTTGCTCTTGGTGGATGAGCCCACCAGTCAGCTGCCGGCTGACGAGCGCGACCAGGTCATTGAGACCGTGTTGGCCATCCATCGAGAGATCGGTCTCACGGTGGTCGTGGTGACCCACGACTCCGAGGTCGCGACCCGCTTTGAGCGGACCGTGACCATTCGCGATGGTCGCGTCGGCGCCGAGGGACGCTCTGGGGTTGAGTACGCCGTGGTTGGTCGCGACGGAAGTCTGCACTTGCCACCCGAGGTCCTCGACCTCCTTCCGCCGGACACCCTGGTGCGCGTCATACGACTCGACAACGGCGTGGAGTTGCGCCGAGCCGGAGAGGAGGACGAGCAGTGAGCGCGAACGAGCTACGAGCGAGCGCGCTCGGCGTTGACGTAGACGGTCGAGTGCTTCTCAATGACGTCAACCTTGTCGTCTCTTCGGGAGAGATGTTGGTCATCACAGGACCGTCGGGTTCGGGCAAGACCACCCTTGCTTTGGCGCTGGCGGGTTTCCTTGAACCCGATCGTGGCGAGGTCACCCTCGAAGGAACCTCCCTCTCGATGGTGACGGGCTTCGACGATCGCCCGGCACTGGTCACCCAAGACTTTGGATTGTTTTCGGTGCTGACCGCTTTCGAAACCGTCGGTCTTCCCCTCCAAGCGCGCTCCCTAGAGCGAGAAGAGATTCGAGAGCGCACCGAGCGCTGGTTGGACGCGTTGGGGCTCAAAGCCTGCGCGGGCCGACCGGTCGCTGAACTGTCCGGTGGTCAGCGCCAGCGGGTAGCCATCGCGCGGGCGCTCGCCAAAGGCGCTGGCGTGCTGGTGCTGGACGAGCCGACCGCCGAACTCGATCCCACCAATCGCGGACTTCTTCTCTCGCTTCTCGAGATCGAGCGTGCTCGTGGAGCGGCGATCGTGGTGGTGTCTCACGAAGCGGACGTGATTGAACGCGCTACCACAATCTTCGAGGTACCGAAGCTGCGCTGACGCGCTTTAGGTGAGCTCGTCGGTCGCGCTGATCCCTGTGAGAACGAGTCGCAGCAGTCGGGCCAACTCGTTCTGCTCGGCGTCACTCAACGCGCTCACGGCCAGGGTCTCATGGCGGTTGAACTCGGGGAACACCCGCTCGATGAGCCGTTCGCCGGCTTTGGAGAGGCCGATGGACACGCGGCGTCGGTCGTCGCGATGGGGGATGCGACGGATCAGCTTGCGTGCGTGCAAGGTCTTCATGACGCCGGTCAAGGTGCCCTTGGTGATGCCGGCTTCCGCTGCCACGTGACCAGTCTCTTGCTCGCCCCAAATCCAGAGCACCCACAACACCGTGAAGGCCACCCAACTGAGGTCATAGCGAGCAAGCAGCTCTCGCTCCATGTGGTTACGGATCGCCGAGCCGGTGCGATAGATATTGGAGACGGCACTCATGGCCGAAAAATCCAGGTCGTGGTCGTCGAGTCGCGCGCGAATGTCGCGCTCGGCCTGGGAGACGACGGTGGCGTGGGGACTGGCGATGCGCTTTGACATGACTACTCCTCAAGCGTGGTGCCACCGTTGAAGGTGGTTCCCACGGATCGAAAGTAGCCGCCGAGTATCTCGAGGGGGGCCAGAGAGGAGAGCTCTTCACTGGGTGAGTCAAAGAGATCCAGGGTGGCCGAGCCCCCGTACGTCGGTCCGAGGTCGAGGTTCACGCCGGCCATCGTCACCACCTCGCTGAGTGAGTCTCGATCATCGAACTCGATGCGCGGGAACCATCGGTGGTGCAACATGGCGTGCCCGTTCACAAATCCATTCGTCGGGCTCTCACCCTCGAGAGTCACGGTCGCTTGCGCGAGGCGACGATCACTTGCGGCGAGTGTCATCCCGAACTTGCCTCCCGCTTCGAGACGGGGACCCGCCGTACCGCGGGAGACCGGACGCGTCTGATGGATAGAGCCGAGTTTCTTGGGATATCCCTGAAGGAAGCCGCGCACCAGGGCGAAATCCTTGTCGACCCAGATGAAGACGCAGCGACTGAACAGGCGACCGTCGTAGCGACAACGCACGACGACGAAAGCTTCTTTGTACTGGGCGCGAATCGGATCGAGAAGTTCCGCTCCGTCGTCGCCACAGCTCTGCCAGTCGGCCCAAATGAAGGCGACCGCGCCGGGGTCCTCTTCGTCGTGGGCGAGGCTCACGCCGTCGGGCAAGAGCGCCGCGATCGCCGTCGGGTCGGTGCGGTACTCCACCGTTAAGAGGTCCCCCGAGTAGTGCCAGGGGAGAGGCGGAAGCAACGACGCTCGACCCGTCGCCGTGCGCGGGAAGGGTACGCCGCGCAGTGTCACGCGGCCACCCAGCCGTCGGTGGGTCGATCGAACCACATGTGCACTTGACCCGTGCCGATGGCGTTTTCATAGGCCGAGTAGAGCCGACCGGGCGCCACGCAGTCACGCCCGCCTAGGGCCGCGATCATCATTTGGTAGTGCGCAAAGTGACCCTCCGGCCGGACCTTCATGAACTCCGAGAAACCGTCGATCACACTGGCGTGGTCTCCTCGGCGCCATGACTCGATCACTCGGTGATCGGCCTGGCACGCCTCGAGAGAGAAGATGTGCTCTTCGCCTGCCGCCTCATGGCTGCGCAACGTGCGAAGGGTGTGGAAGGTGTGGCTGAGCGCGCCGGAGGCGATGAGGATGACTCGCCGGCCGCTTTGCTCGATGGCCTGTGCGATGACTCGACCGACGGTGGCGAAGTCTTCAGGCTCCGCGGTCTGACAGGTGCTGACCGACAACCACGCCTCGTCGCCTTGAAGGAAGGGAAAGAAGTTCGTGGTGGCGTACTGAATCGGCAGATGTTCGTTCGCAATCGGCGTGATCCAGCAGTCCGGCGTGGCGTCCGCGATAGTGCCCACCAGTTCAGCGAACTCGGGGTCGCCCTTGGCCTCGTAGGGGACGCTCGCCATACCCCGGGGAAGCTCTTCTGAGGTGAAGTACCCGAGACGCTGGGACGCTGAGGTGATCACAAACTCCACCGTCGTGAACCAGTGACTGTCAAAGACGATGACCAGATCGGGTTTGAGGACGTCAAAGACGTCTGTGCGCAGTTGGTGTAAGCCGGTGTAGAGCGTGCTCTCGTGGCCGTTGTTGAGGGCCCGGCGTTCGTCGTCGGGCAGCACGATGGTGGGCACGTGCGCGAGGAAACCGGCTCCGACTATCTCACCCATGAGTGGTCTCCTCTTTCAGTTGATACGTCTTGAGGTCACTGTAGAAGTCAAGCGCGTAGTCACCGCCTTCACGGCCCACCCCGCTCATACCAATACCTCCGAAGGGGGCGGTGAGATCGCGAACGAGGTAGCAGTTCACCCAGACGGTGCCGGCGCGGACGCCCAGCCCAAAGCGCTCGGCTTTCTCTTCATCGGTGGTGAACACCATGGCGGACAGTCCATAGTGAGTGGAGTTGGCCAGCGCGAGGGCCTCCTCCTCGTTGGAGAAGGTCTGGAACGTCAGGACGGGCCCGAAGACTTCGTTTTGCACGATCTCGGACTCGTTGGACTTGGGTTCGATGAGCGTCGGTTCGTACCAGAGCCCCTCGGGATTCGTTCGTTCGCCTCCAAAGATCAAGGTGTCGCCCGAGGCGAGTGATCGATCGACGAATCCCTCGACGCGCGTGAGGTGGTCGGGGTGAATGAGTGGCGACACCGTGGTCGTGGCGTCCCGGCTATCTCCCAGGACGTGGAGCTCACTGCGGGCGGTAAATCGCGTGAGGAACTCGTCACGAATACTCTCTTCCACGAGCAGTCGAGTCCCCGCGAGACAGACCTGACCGGCGTCGTCGTACATCAAGGCGGCCTTTTCCACCGCGAGGTCCAGATCGGCGTCGGCGTACACCACGAAGGGGCCCTTTCCGCCGAGCTCGCCGGTGAAGGGAACCAGGTTTCTCGCGGCGATGGTTCCGATGCGCCGTCCGGTCTCGGGAGACCCAGTAAAGGAGATGCGCCGCACGCGCGAGTCAGCAACTAAGGCCGCTCCGACTTCGCTTCCGATCCCTTGGACCAGGTTGAACACGCCGGGAGGGAACTGCGCCTCCAGGACGAGATCCATAAGCAAGGAGCAACTGAGCGGCGACCACTCGGCCGGTTTGAGGACCACGGTGTTGCCGGCCGCCAGAGCGGGCGCACACTTCCACGTCGACAGCATGAAGGGAGCGTTCCAGGGCGTGATGACGACCGTTGGACCTGCAGGCATCCGCAGGACCGTGTTGTGGGTTCCGTTGGACGCCCAACGCCGCGGTTCGTAGTGTTCGGCCAAATCGGCGTAGGCGCGAAAGTTTCGCGCGCCACGACCGATGACGCGCAGTCGAAGGCTCTCTTCCAGCATGGCCATGTCGAGCGTCTCGACGGAGGCGATGCGCTCTACGTTGGCGTCGATGAGATCGGCCAGGCGTCGCAGGTACTTTCCTCGTTCGTGAACACCGAGAGCCGCCCAGGCGGGGAAGGCTCTCTCGGCGGCCGCGAGTGCTTGGTCCGCGTCACGCGTGGTGCCTCGCGACACGTCAGCCAGCTTGAGGGTCCAGTCGAGTGGCGACCGGTCCTCAAACGTGGTGGGGGAGGAGATTCGTTCGTTGTTAATGAAGTGCCCGGTCGCCACCGGGACGTCGCCGACGAGAGTGCGCTCTTCGGTCATGACTCATACCGAGGATGCACGCGGGGGTAGGGGAGACTTTCACGATCGGTCGGTTGCGGTCGACGCTGACCACGAAACTCCCAGTCACCGCCGAGCGCCGTCGACAACACCTCTTCGCTCGCGGTGGGTTGGGCCCCCACTTCGTCGCTCACCGGATCGGGCGAGCTCACGACATGGTTCGTCAACGCTCCGAGGCCCTCCACCTCCACCGTCACCACGTCGCCGGGCTCGACGGGTCGTGAGATCGCCGGCGTGCCCGACAAGATGACATCGCCGGGCACCAAGGTGATCAGTCGAGCCACGTCGGTGACGAGGTAGTGCATGTCCCAGGCCATCTCCTCGGTGGAGCCGTCTTGGCGCAGCACTCCGTTGACGCTCGTGCGCATGGTCTTTGAGTGGAAGTCCCAGTCGGTCACGACACCCGGACCGAGTGGAGCGAGCGTGTCAGCGCCCTTGACCCGCAACATCGAGCCGGCGTCGGTGTCACGAAAATCGTGGAGTCCAAAATCGTTCGCGATGGTGTAGCCGGCGATGTAGTTCCCGGCGTCTTCGAGCGCGATGTTGCGGGCCGTTCGACCAATGACGATGGCGATCTCGCCTTCGTAGTTCAGATAGTGACAGTTTGCCGGTCGTACGACGGCGCCTCCGTGGGCGTTCAACGCCGAGACGGGCTTTTGGAACCAGGTGGGAGCGGGTGGCAGAGAGATCCCAAACTCGCGTACGCGCGACACGTGATTCAAGTGACAGCACAGAATCTTCGTAGGTGAGACCGGTGCCAGATGCGTCGCGCTGGCCGCCTCCACGCGACGCCCATCGGCCGCGATCAGCTCGTTGCCCTCGCGAACGACCTCCACGACGTTGCCGTCCAGCACGATGCGGCGATACTCCACGGGGCCTCCGAAAGTCGTTTGTAATCAAATGAGTACTTCACTTTACAAACGACACGGCCTGGTGCGTGCTACTTTCGCCAAGGCCGACTATGGAGGCATTATGACCAGTTCGTTTGATCGCGTTCGAGTGCTGTGGCCCGACCATTTGGGCCTGGCGAGAGGTAAATACCTGCCCGCCAGCCTGGCGGAGCGCGGCGCGCACCATTGCACGGGTACCTGGGCGCTCGGTTATGACCGGGAAATGACACCCGAGACGACGGGCAGCCACTGGAACGAGGGGCTGCCGGACTTTGACGCCGTCTATGAGATGGCGGACCTTCGCCCCGGCTGGGAGGCCAACACCAAGGTCGTAGTGGCCCACCTGGAGCGCGAAGGAAAGCCCTTCTCGGTCTCGCCGCGAGCAGCGCTGGCCCGAGCCGTCACCGACTGGCGCGCGATGGACCTTGAGCCCTACGTGGGCATTGAGTTTGAAGCCTACGTATTCGTCCCCGATGGATCCGGCGGATGGAAGCCCCTGGACACACCGGGGGCCTTCGTCTACGGCACCGGAAGCGCGGTTGATCCCTACGGGCTGATCGACGCGATTTGGAGCGCCTGCGCTGAGGCGGAGATTCCTCTGGAGTCGGTCAACTCCGAATACGACACCCCTCAGTTCGAGTTCACGCTGCGCTACAGCGACGCTCTTCGCGCCGCCGACGACGCTTTTCTCTTCAAGGTACTGGCCCGAGAGGTCGCCCACAGCCTTGGCCTCATGCTCACCTTCATGGGCAAGCCGCTCAGTGACCGGGGCGGGTCGGGGCTTCACGTGAACTTCTCGTTCCGTAGTCCGAGCGGTGACAACATGATCAACGATTCGAAGGCGAAGGACGGACTGTCCCCCTTGGCAAAGCACGCGATTGGCGGGCTCCTTGACCACCACCGCGCTCTGGCGGGAATCTGCGCGCCGACCGTGAACGCCTACAAGCGGTTACGCCCGGCCTCGCTGTCGGGCTACTGGGCCAACTGGGGCTACGACCACCGGGGAGCCACCATCCGCGTTCCGGGCGAGCGCGGCGCCGGCGCACGTCTTGAGCACCGGCTCAGTGACGGCGGGGCCGTGGTGCACAGCGCGGTGGCCGCCGTGCTGCAGGCGGCGCGACTCGGCGCGGTGGCAAAGAGCGATCCCGGCAAACCCGAAGGTGGGAACGGACTCGACACCATCGACGCGACCGTCGGCGTGCCGGCCACGCTGGCCGACGCGCTCGATGCTCTCGAAGCGGACCAGGCGTTAGTGGAGGCTCTCGGAGTCGACCTCGTCGCTCAGCACCTCGCCGTGAAGCGAACGGAGTGGGATCGATTTAGTGCAGCCACGACCGACTGGGAAGTTCGTGAGTATCTTCCGTTCCTCTAGCGCGGTTCGACTCGAATCATCAGTTGTTTCATGCCGGTGATGAAGTTCGAGCGAAGGTGCTCGGGCTCACTCACAAGTTCCACGCGCTTCCAACGCGCGGCGATCTCCTCGAAGAGCACCCGTATTTCTAGTCGGGCGAGATGAGCTCCGAGGCACAGGTGAGGGCTGTGCAGGCCAAAGGCCATGTGGTCATTGGGCGAGCGATCGGGGCGAAACTCTTCGGGGCTCTCGAAGTGGTCATCGTCGTAGTTGGCCGAGGCGTACCAGAGAACCACTTTGTCGCCCGCCTTTAGACTCTTTCCACGCAGCTCAACGTCCTGGGTCAACGTGCGACGAAAGTGCATGGTCACCGTCGTCCAACGCAGCATCTCTTCGACCAGCAGCTTGCGCTCTTCCAGGGTCATCGTGGGAATGGCGGCCAGGATCTCGGGGCGTTTGATCAGCGCGAGCAGACCGCCGGTCATGGTGTAGCGCGTGGTGTCGTTGCCCGCCGCCACCATCAAAGTGAAGAAGTTCTTGAGGGCTAGGTCATCGAGCGACTCACCTTCGGCGTTCGGCTCGAGCAATGCGCTCAGCACGTCGTGAGTAGGAGAGATCCGTCGTTCCTCGAGCGCGTGCGCGGCATACTCAAAGAGTTCGATCGCGACGGGAGATCGAAACGGGAGGAGGCGGTAGTCCGACGTGTCGACTTGATCGACCACGAAGTCGGTGAAATCGGGATCGGTGTTGCCAATGAGGGCGTCCCCTCGACCGACCAGCCACTCGAGATCGTCGTCAGGCAAACCTAAGACACGCCCGAGCATTCGCATGGGTAGCTCACGGGCGACGAGCTGGACGAAGTTGAACTCTTGGCTCAAATCGAGCGCGTCGAGGATCTCCACTACCAAGGCCCTGACGGCATCTTCGTACTCAGCGACCGAGCGCGGCGCGAAGGGACGACTCACCAGTCGGCGTAGCTTGGTGTGATCGGGCGAGTCCATCTCCATCATCGTCCGACGTGCTTCGGTCTCTTCCTCGTCCATGTCCTCCAAACGAATACCAAAGCGACTCGAGTAGATGTCCGTCGAGCGACTGGCCAACAGAACGTCGTCGTATTTCGTCAGACTCCAAAAGCCACGCCCCCCGTCGGACTCTTCGGTCCAATGCACGGGATCGTGGTCGCGCAGATAGCGAAAGGTTTCGCGCGGAACCCCGTCGACGTAGGTGTCGTGCGACGTGATGTCGGCGAGCGGTTCGGCCATTGATCCTCCAGGAAGTTTGTGTCCAAACAAGTTTTAGTACAGACGGGCGGCCGTAGCGCCCCTAGAATCACCATATGAGCCGACCTCTAATTGGCATCTCAGGACGGCGCTGGCCCGCGAGCGCGCTTGGAACCAACGTGCCAAAGGCCATGAGCGGCATAGAGTTCGATCTGCACTTCACGGACTATCCGCGTTCAATTTCCCTGGCCGGGGGGCTTCCCGTGGAACTGACGCGCGACGCCGACGCGACAGAGATGGTGGAGCACCTGGACGGGCTCGTGCTGACGGGGGGTGCCGACGTCGAGCCTAAACACTACGGACAAGATCCGGACGAGGGTCTGGGAGCGATCGAGCCCGATCGTGACGCCTGGGAGATGACCCTGCTCGCTGCCGCCAGAGACAAGGGCATCCCCATCTTGGCCATCTGTCGTGGCATGCAACTCCTCAACGTCGTCTGCGGCGGAACGCTTCGCCAGCACGTCGAACTCGACGAAGGAGCCGGACATCCGCAGTGGGACGTGGACGGACATGAGATGACTCACGGCGTCAGCGTGGTCGAAGGAACTCTTACCGCGGAACTGTTTCCCGGCGAGATCGGGGTCAACTCCCTCCACCATCAGGTGATTGATGAAGTGGGGGAGGGTCTCGTCGTCTCGGCGAAAGCGAGCGACGGAGTCGTCGAGGGATTGGAGACTCCCGATGGCTCGATTGTCGCGGTGCAGTGGCATCCCGAGCTCCTGAAAAAACCAGACCCCACGTTTCAGTGGTTGGTGCGCTCCGCCGAGGAACGCCGTAGCCGCGACTAAGACTTGACGTAGGTCGTTTGACCCCTTACGGTTAGTCGATCGATACGGGACGACGTCCCGGGTCCGGGGGGACGTTATGGCGACCGATAAACGAACGACGCTGGGTGGCAAGCGAAAGCTCACGCTCATAGACACGATCGCTCAGTCAGTTGGACTGATGGGCCCCGTGTTCTCGATTGCCTTTCTGGTGCCACTCGTGGTGGGGCTCAGCAGTGCGTCGGGCAACGGCGCGGGCAACGCTGCCTCGTTAGCGGTGGTCATTGCGGCGGTTGGAGTACTCGGACTCGGCTGGATCATCGCTGAGTACACCCGGAAGATTCAGCGGGCCGGGTCGCTGTACGACTACGTGACCGATGGACTCGGTGGGCGAGTGGGGACGGCCGCCGGCTGGCTCTACTACGCCGGGATACTGGCGCTGGGCGCGGGAATCCTGCCCATGATCGGCGGCACCATCCACGACACGATTCTCGGAGAGTTCAATAAGCAGCCGCTCACGTACTTCGAGTGGGACGTGCTCCTCTTTGTTTTGGTCGGCTCCATTATCTACTTGGGTGTCGCGCTGTCCACACGGATGCAGTTGACCTTGGCGCTGATATCGATCACCGTCGTATTCGCGTTTTCGATTTTCGTCATCGTCCAAAGCGGGGGCATTCATCACATTCCCACTGGTTTTTCCGTGGGCAGCTCACCCCACGGCATAAAAGGCGTTCTGTTCGGTGTGCTCTATGGCGTGTTGCTCTTCACGGGATTCGAGACGTCTGCCAACTTGGCCGAAGAGACCGACAAGCCCGAGCGCAACATTCCGCGCGCCGTCCTGACATCGGTCCTCGTCATCGCGGGTTTCTACATCATCGGGACTTTCGCTCAAGTGGCCGGGTTCCACTTCAACTTGAAGGCGCTGGGCGGCGCTACCGCCGCCGGACCGCTGTTTGTCTTGGCGGGACCCAAGGCGAGTGGCGGCTTCGCTGACGTAGGCATTCGCCGACTCGTCGAGCTCGTGGTGATCTTTGACATGATCGCCGTTCTCATCGGTTGCGCGGTGTCCGCCTCGAGAGGATTCTTTGCCTTAGCCCGTGACCGCAAGATGCCCAGTCCTCTTACCAAGATTTCTCGACGCGGCACGCCACTGGGTGCCAGCATCTTTGTTCTATTGGCCTACGCCGTGGTCATCATTCTCGTCGCCTGGACTACCTCCTTTGCCCTGACCGGGGCGCCCGAGTACGTCTCGATGTTCTCGTGGATGTCGACCTTCGGCGGATTTGCGATCGCGGCGATCTATCTCTTGATTGCCGTGGGTGCGGTACGAGGTTTGCGTCATCGAGGCAAGTCCTGGGCGTTATACCTGGCCTGTCTGGTGGGCGGGGTGGTGACTGCGGCCGCAATCTATGGGGCGATCTACAAGGTCACGTCGCCGACGGTGTGGGCGCCCTACGCTGCTCTGATTCTCCTGGCGATCGGTCTCCTGGCCGCGGGACTGATGCCCAAGAGGCCCTCGGGCACTGCCGACTTCAGCGGACTCTCGCAGGCGGAGCAAGGTCCCCTCAAGATCTAGGGTGACGGTCTGCGTCAAGGAAACTTGACGCAGACCGAACGTCAAGGTATATTGACGTAATGACATCGATCGATATCGCTGGTGCCGCTGCGAGCAGGGATCCCGAGGTCGGCCTCAAGGCCGTCGCCTCACTTCGCCGACTGGTGGAGCAACTGGAGTCACTCCAAGTGGATCGTGCCCGAGACCTCGGATGGTCGTGGTCGCAGATCGCCACCGAACTGGGCGTCTCGAAGCAGGCGGTGCATCAGAAACACGGTGGGCGACCAATGAGACCTAAGGAGAAATAACGATGTTTGAGCGTTTCACAACGGAGGCGAAGGCCGTGCTGGTGGAGGCACAAAACTCGGCGATCGACGCCGGCTCGCTGTACATCACGCCCGTCCATCTTCTCTATGGCTGTGCCCAGGGTCGCGAGAGTACGGCGGGGGAGCCCTTGCACGAGCGAGGAATCACGGGGGAGTCGATCTATCGAGCGCTCCCACGAACAGTGACCGCGGACAAAGTGGAAACCGACCCGGACATTGATCCCGAGGCGCTGCGCGCCATTGGTATTGACTACGACGCGGTGAGACGAGCCGTCGACGAGAGTTTCGGCCAAGGGGCCTTGGAGTCATCACCTGATCGCAGGAGCCGAACCTCGGGCGGGCGAAAGCCACCTTTTACTCCCGAGGCCAAGCGCGCGTTGGAGTTGTCGCTTCGCGTGACCCTGGAACTACACGAGCGCAACATCAGACCGGGCCACTTACTTCTGGGTCTCTTTCGTTTAAACGATCAACAGATTTCGGACCTGGTCGAGCACCAAGGAGCCTCGGTCGCCGGACTGTCAGCCACGGTTCTCCAGCGCTTAGACGCGCACGTGTGATCGCCCGATGAACCTGTTGACGCGGCCATTGCATCTGGTATTAAACGCTGGTCGCCTCGCTGGCAATAAGCGTGAGATTTATCGGAGAAACTTCAACGACGCGTGTCGCCTCAAGCGCAACCTCGTCGTAAATAGGTAGACGAACGCTGAGCAAGAACTCGCCCGGCGGGAGTTGACGTTGTACGTCGTGATGACTTGACGTTTCAAAGACCACGGGTATCTCGAGCTCTTGCTTGTAGGCAAGTTGAACACTTGTCGCCGTGGTCGCTACGGCGATGTGCCCAGACCCTACGGGCTCGCGCAAGATATTCAAGACTCGCCCGACGAGCACCGAGTCAGTGTAGAAATCGATCTTGGCGAGTCCCGTGTTGCGAAGAACGAGCGTCGCCGTTCCGCTATCGCCGGCGACGACGGCGGCAACCGAAAGTTCCAACTCAGCGGCCAAGTTTGGGATGGAAATAGACGTGCCCAAAGGCCGCGTGGGCACGAATACGTCCGGGAGGTACTCGAGTTCGTCCATTACCCAGTTTGCCTCGTCAGGGGTGAGAAAAGGAGGATTGAGTCGCTCTGATGGGAAGGAGGTAGCTCTGGTGACGCGAGGGCCACGTGATGAACAGTGATCGCGTTGGTCCGGCACGAAAGACTCTGTCCTTTCGCGAAATCTCGTCGGTCGGAACTTTGCAAAGGTGCAGCGGACGGGGCGGGCGAAGCTGTCTCGCTAATGGGCGAGTGCTACTCCGGCGAAGAAAAAACCAGCGCACAAAAGCGGGGTAGCGACGACCAGTGTCGCGGCATAGCCCCAGTGGTGTTCGCGTTGAAGGATGGCGGGAACGGCGAAGGCGGAGGAAAACGTGGTGAGCCCCCCGCAAAACCCCGTGATGACGACTTCGCGAAGGTGTACGTCCACCGCGCCCGTGAACTGATACGCCACAAAACCCGCAATGCCACAGCCGAGGGCATTCGCCGCGACGGTCGCCCAGGGGCGTTGGGTGGGGTGGCGTCGACGAACGGAGTACTCGGCGAGATATCGAACGACACAGCCGAGAGCACCAAAGAATGACGCAAGCAAGAGAATCACGAATGGAGCCGGCGCAATCCGAGCCAGGCGGCGATAAGTCCACTCAAAATCGCCCCGAAGAAGACGGCAAGGCAACCTCCGACACAGACGTGCCACAGTGTCGCCAAAGCCACAAAAAGGCTGGAGTAGGACGTCAGCCCCCCGAAAAAGCCCGTGACAATGAAGACTCGAGCGAGGTCGTTTGGATCTCGCCGGCGCAGGGGGCCCCGAAGAAGAGTCGTGGCAAGAAAAACGCCGACGAAGTTGATGATGAGAAGCACCCAGGGAATCTCCTGGGGCCACGTCACAGACCCCGTTGGGCTCGGCAGATGGTCGATGCCCGTCAACCAGGTTCGGAGCAACGTCCCAATAAAACCGCCGGCCACCGTTGCACCGATCGCCAACGCAAGTTGTCGCGGGCGCATGGTGATGTTCGCTGACATAGTGGTTGACTAAAAACTACTGAAGGCGCCGCCGCGAACGACGCACCGCAGCCTCTGGGCCTCCTGAAGAAGGGGACTAGCGTCCTGGAACGTCAACTTCGGTGAATTTCTCTAACTTTACATAACGAACATTATCGGCGATACACCGAGGGGGTTCTGCTAGTATTTACCCCATGCGTCGGGTACTTTTGGCTGTCTTCTTCGTAGCGGCCAGTTTCGGTATATACGTGGCCCCATCAGGCGCCGATAGCTTTTCATTCACGAATGTCGTGCTCTCTTTTGACTTCAGCGACAATTCGGGCTCGGCGACGGTCGTTTCCGGTCCCGCCTCAGGCGACTCCTGCGTAGAGTCCGCGTCAAATACGAGCGCGGCCTGCGTGAACGCTTTCAATGTCACCTCGGACGTTTTGCCAGCGAATACAGGTGGTTTTGTGCGGATGGTCGCCATTGCCCCCGCCACCTCAACCGCGAACAATATTGTCTGTCCTTTCCAAGCGGTACAGCAGAGTCAAGTGGAGTGCGGATTCGACTTCCCCTCTAGTGGCGTCTGGGAGATCAAGTCTCAGTACAGCATCGACACCGTGTCGGGCGTCTCTTCGGTGTCCGTAACGAGCTTGCGGGTCGGTAGCTCGTAATCTCATTATTTACGTCGCATCGCGGGTGACGTGGTAACCGACTGTTCTCTACGGTAGAGCTCTGGCCTACAATTCGCCCATGAGTTCACTCTTTGATGTCTCGGGCAAGGTCGTTTTAATTACGGGTGGCACGAGCGGAATCGGCGAGATGATCGCCCGAGGGTTCCTCGACGCTGGCGCGGTCGTCCTGGTGGCGTCTCGCAAGGCTGATGTCGGAGAGGCCCTCACCGAGGAACTCTCCAAAAAAGGATCGTTCACCTTTATCCAGGCCAACCTCGCCAGCGAAGCTGAGTGCCGACGCCTGGCCGACGTGGTGGCAACCATCACTGATCACCTGGATGTCCTCGTGAACAACGCGGGGGCGACCTGGGGCGCTCCGATGGACGACTACGACGAAGGCGCCTTTGAGCGGGTGCTCTCACTCAACGTCAAGGGTGTTTTCCACCTGACCAAGTTCTTACGTCCGCTTCTCGAGGTACGTGCCAGCGCGGAAGAGCCCTCGCGGGTCATCAACATTGGGTCGATCGACGGACTGCGCGTGCCGGTAATGGAGACGTACGCGTACTCAGCGTCCAAGGCGGCCGTGCACCAGCTCACCCGTCATCTCGCAAAGTTCCTGGCACCAACTATCACGGTCAACGCCATCGCACCTGGCCCCTTCGAGTCGCGAATGATGCACGCCACCATTCAGGCGGTCGGCGATGACATCGTACGGGCCGCACCGATGAAGCGTCTGGGACGGCCGTCGGATATGGCCGGAACAGCAATCTTTCTTGCCTCGACTGCGGCCAGTTACATCACCGGCGCGGTCATACCCGTCGACGGCGGACTGGCGACGCTCTCTTAGCTCGAGGGTTCTTTCCCGAGGGTCACCTCAATTACTAGGTGTTTCGTTCCGCGCACGACGTGTAAGGCAATGCGCTGGCCGGGGTGAAGTGACGAGATCACCGAACTCACGTCTTGAGCGCTTTCAATCGTGGTGTTGTTGATGCCGACGATGATGTCACCTTGTTTGACGCCGGCCGCCGCCGCGCCCGTTCCCGAGATGACACTCATGACGACCGCACCCGAGGACACTGTGAAGCCGTATTGAGACTGCAAAGAGGGAGTCATTGACTCAATCTCGACCCCAATGAAGGCGCCGTGAGTGACGACGCTCTCCCCCGCCATGAGGGTTGGCAGAAGCGATTGAATCGTAGCGACGGGAATGGCGAAGCCAATATTTTGACTGTTCTCACCGTCCGCCAAAGTACCCGCGACCGCGGTGTTCATGCCGATGACGTTCCCGCTCGAGTCGAGGAGCGGGCCACCCGAGTTCCCGGGATTGATGGCAGCGTCGGTCTGAATCATGTTGGTCAGGGTCTCGGTGGCGGTGTTGGTGCCCGCGGTGACGGTTCGTCCGAGCGCGGAGACGATTCCCGAGGTCACGGTGGGCGTGCCGGCGGCGAGACCGAGCGCGTTGCCGATGGCGACAAGAGAGTCACCTACTTCGAGCTTGTTGGAGTTACCGAAAGTCACCGGCGTCAAATTGGACGCGTTGTTGATGCGAATAAGCGCTACGTCATCGACAGGGTTCGTTCCTACGAGTGTCGCTGCTTCGCTCTTGGTGGTGCCGCTTCGCGTGACCGTGATAGTCCCACCACCGACGGCGGCGGCGATTACGTGATTATTCGTGACCACGAGACCGCGCTTGGAAATGATCATGCCCGTGCCTTGGTCCTCTGATCCGCTGCCGATCACCTTGATACTGACGATCGAAGGAAGCACCTTCTGGACAAGTTTGGGGATGTTCATGCCACCCGACGCGGTGCCCGTTCCTGGCGCGTTGCTCACTTCGTTGATCGTCACTTGCCCATCGTGTGATGTGGACGACGAAGCGAAGTGGCCAGCCAGACCTCCTACGAGAGCGGCGACCAAGAGCAGCGAGACCCGGGTGGACCAGAGGCCTCCGCGATTTCGTCGAACCTGTGACGACAGCGGCGTTTCGTCGATCATTGAGCTTGATGACGCGGGGTCTCGCAAAGGTTCCGGTAAAGGGACCTCCTCCGCGTGAGCGGACTCACTCGGTCCCAGTGCGATGGCCGGGGCTAGGACCTCGTCTCGCTCCTGAGACGATTCTTCGACAGGGAGTGAGGTTTCACCCACGACATCGTGAGGCGCGCTGGAGGCGGTCTCGTCTGACGCATCAACGGGGGTGTCACTCACCCAGCCATGTTACGCAACGTTTTTAATAACGATCTAAATCCGGCTGAAATGTCGGGTTCCGCCCGAACGAGTAGATTATTACCCTATGTCTCGACGCATTGAGATCGAAATCACGAGTTTGAGTGGCGATCTCGCCACGTGGCGCGCCGCGGGCGCGAAGCTCCCCAAGGGTGTGCTGGCCGCGTCACTCGTGCCCGGCGGACCGGTGGTTGGTCACGTCTATCGCGCGGACATCGAGCAGTACATGGAGGGCATTGAAGTGCTCTCGGTGACGGCTCCCAAGACCGCCTCGCCGATCGATCCCCGTAACGAGCGAATCCAGCTGATCCCCGAGACGACGAAAGGTCCCGACGTCGTGGTGACCTACGCCTCAAAGGGCCGTGGAACTCGCCGAGACTCTGAGGAGCGAGACGGAGGCCGAGACGGACGTCGACCGGCCGCGAAGCGGCCCACCACTCGGCGCGACAAGGACGCTTCAACGACCGGCGAGCGCCCTTCACGCGGCCCGCGCAGCGACCGTCCCGCTCGCGAGCCCCGCGGAGATTCCCCCACCTCGCCCACCGGTGAGCGAACCAGTCGCCCACCGCGTACCGGCTCAGACCGTGGGGCGCGCCCGAGCTCGGATCGGGGACCTCGCACTGGTTCCGGTCCTGATCGCGGCGGTCGCCCCGCGCGACCCGAACGTTCGAGTGGTCCCCAGCAGCCGCCTCTGACCACGACCCACCGCAACGCTCTTTTGGCCACGTTGTCGCCCGAGCAGTTGCCCGTGGCCGAGCAACTGTTGCGTGGTGGCATGCCGGCAGTGCGCGCGGCGGTCGAGCTTCAGAACAAGAACGCGGCCGCCCAGGGTCGTCCAACTATTGACGCCACGACGATCGACCGCATCGCCGAAGATCTCTTGAATCGGACCACTCTGTCATTGTGGAAGGATCGCGCGGCGGGCGCGATCGGCGCCGGGCGCGAGCTGCGTCTACGCGACCTTCGTGCCGTTGTCACCTCTGCCAAGACCGTGTCACTAGACGATGAGGCGCGCGTGCAGTTGAAAGAACTTCAGGTCAGTTTGACGGCCCGGATTGAGCACCTTCGTACGCAGTGGAACGAGAAGCTCGAAGCGGCGATCTCTTCGAAGAATGTGAAAGAGGCATTGGCTCTGGTGGCCCGGCCGCCCGACATGTCCACGCGCGTCAGCGCCGACGCGGCCACTCGCGTGGTGGCCCTCGTCTCAGAGACCCTCAATGCCGATCAGGATCCCAAAGTGTGGAACGAGATCGTCGAGCTGACGGCTGATACGTCTATTCGCCGAAACGTGAAGCCCCTCGGGATTCCGAGTGACGAGTCAAGCCATGCCGTCGCGGTTCACAATGCCGGGGCCATTCCCGAACTGGCGAAGTTGCTCGGGATGAGGGTTCCCCCGCCCCCACCACCCACGCGGATCGTGCGGCGACCGCCTACGCGCCGCGCATCGTAAGTAGTCGGGCCTTCCAGCCAATCGACTCATAGAGCGACTTCATCGCTCGATCACCGGGAAGCGCGTAGGCATCAACCGGCGGGGTCGCACTGTCCAAGAGTGTTCGCACCATGGTCGTAGCGATTTTTTGGCGACGAAAGTCGTGGGCCACGTAGATCGCTTCAATGAGCTGACCACGACAGAGTGCGAATCCCTTCAGCTGGTCATCGTGGTATAGCCACAGCGACGAGGCGGCCACGACGGCCGCCAGGAGTTGCTCACGGGGCGTCGACTCGCTCAGCGTGGCCATCATGGCCACTCCCCCGCGCTTGGCGAGGACGTCGTGATGCGCGCGGTCCCAAAGAGTCTCCAGTTCCGGCGTGACGGCCGTGGCGAGCAGAACGCTCACATCAACGCGTAACTCTTAGACGCAGTCGCGACACAGCATGTTCGGCCGGTCGGCCAACTGGCTCGTCTTCTTGAGCAGGCGGCACGATTTGCATCGGAACTCATCGTCCTGTTTGGGCAGAATCGCCTCGGTTGTGTCGAGAGTCGGGTCAACCTCAACCGGAGCCTCATCGTCGTCTTCGGGCACCGAGGTACGCAGAATTGTCTCGGCCAGCACCTCGTCGAGGGCTAGTTCTACGTCCGCGTCGTCCACGACGTCGTCGTCGTCGGCCTCCACGGGCGCGACTACCACTACGACTTCTTCTTCCTCGTCCTCAACGTCGACCACGACCACGTCGTCGACGTCATCATCAACTTCTTCGTCGATCTCATCGACGACGTCCTCGAGCTCGTCCTCGCTCACAATCTCTTCGTCGAAGCCCTCCGCGAGCTCTTCTTCGTCAAATACTTCATCACTCTCAACATCACTTGCCATAAGTTCCTCTTCTGTAGCGCAGGCATTGTACGGCTAATTTCCTGGTTCGTGCGCTCTTTCCGGGTAAAGACTCCATAAATGTCGTATTTCTAGCGATTCCGTCGATTTCGTTCGGCGGTACGCTCCGCCTCGAGGCGCTCGAGGTCCGTATCGGAGAAGTCGACGTAGCTCATGGCGTCAGCGACTCCGTGGTGGCCCGCCTCCTCGCGAATGAGACGAGCCATCTCCTGGGCGATGCGTCGATAACTCGGATGGCCCTGGGGACCCGAGCGCAGCTCGATCAGGTGCATGGCCTCGCGAGCGTTCATCTGCATGACGTAGCGGATCCGAAAGGCCAGGGCCACGCAGTACTGCGCCTGTTCGGGAAAGTCTCTGCGCACGTCATAGAACAAGTCAGCGGAGCGGCTGAGTGACTCGCGGTAGCGATCGGCGAGGCCCGCCTCGACGACCACTTCGGGTACATCGAAACCTAGATCCACGGTGAGAGGCTGCCACTCGACGGTGAGAAGACGATGACGCTGTAGGTCGCGAAACGCTCCATAGTCGCTGACAACCTCGAAGCGGTAGTCGGTTCGCTCAAACGCGCGTCCCGGTCGATGACGACGATTCCCCCTCGCCCCGACGTACGTCGCGAGAAGGTTTTGCCGTTCGGTGGCACTCATGGAGCTCACCCTCCGAGCGGCGTCCTCGTGCGAGCCGGTGGCGTTGGCAAAGACGATCGCTTCGAGAACTCGTGACTCTCCGTCGGGATCAAAGGCGACGAGTCGAACGCTCTCTTCGTCCTTGGAGTTGTCTTCTGCGTCGTCGGCGAGTAGAGCCCGCGTGGCGCTTCGAGTATCGGCTAAGTAACGCGTCCAGGCGATCCCTCGCTCGGGCACGTCGAGACGACGCAGAAAGGACGGAATGACCTTCACCAGTTCGTCCAGCATCAACTGGGCGTACTCGCGCACCTCGGGCAGTGGATGGGCTCGCATGCGCAGGAGCAATGACTCGTAGGCCTGACCCGAGGCGTAGATCCCCAGATTCGAGAGGGCACTGGCCGGGAGTAACCCGCGCAGTCCGTCCAGGGCCTTCGCCCGGATCGCCTGGCGATAGACAAAGTCGGTGTCCTCAGGGGTCTTTGGGTACTTGAGCGCCAGCCAGTCGGTGAGCACCGGCAAGAGCTCGCGATACGTGTCGAACATGCGGTCCATCTCGCCGATGTAGCGAGCGCCGAAGCGCGACTCCAAGAGATCGCTGTCGCGATAAAAACGGTACAGCCCGTTGGAGAGGCGTCGGTCGTAACCCAGGTAGCGAGTGGACTGCTCGAGGTAACTCATGAGTCGCCCTCGCTCGAGGACCTTGGTGAGAAGGTTGCTCGCTTGCTCACAGGCCAGGTGCACACCGCCCAGCTGAGCGACCGAGTCATCGCCGTACTCGAAGAAGATCTTCTGATACAGGTCGTCGGCCCGCTCCAGTCCGATGGTCGCATCAATGCCCGCGTCCCCGTCGAGATCCAGGTCACCCACGAACTCATCGAGGAAGAGGCGGCGCAAGCTCTTCGACGAACGCGAGTAGCGCGCAAACAGCGCCCCCTTCACCACCTCTGGCAGGTTGACGAGGGCGAAGACCGGACCTTCGAGATTGGTGAAATAGCGCCTGAGGACCGCCACCTCGGCGTCGGTGAAGTCTTCGGCAACGTAGGGGTGCATGGAGTTACGAGACTAGAGGCGAAATTAGCCCCGCGGGTGGACGCTGGAGGCCCCCGCAACGACACTTCGCAGCACCGCGTCACGCGCGTCCAAGGCCACGTCGGCCACTGCCGTCAAGTGACGCATGCGGCCCAGCTGCTCACAGAGATCGGCCACCTGCTTGGCATTTCGTACAAAATCCCCGGGAGAGGTCTGGCCAATCTCGGCGTCGGCCAGGTCGAGCACGGTGCCCAGCGTGACCCCTCGCGCCCAGGCGGCAATGACCGTCGCGAAGTGACCATCGGGCTCTTTAAAGTGCGGGACCTTGTAGCGCTCTTCGACTTCGCGGATCGTGAGAGAGATGGTGGTGATCTCTTGGAGCCGTTCGCTGATGCTGACGCGTCGGACCTGGCCCAGACGATCATGGTGGACCCGTTTCTTCTTGGTGGAGACCGATTTCGCGGCGTTCACGCCACGGGTCGACCGCTTGGACTCATAGACGAAGCACGACAGCAGTCCGGCCAACTCCGCGGGCTCAAGATCTTCGAAGACGCCGGCGTTAAGGGACTCGGCGATCAAGAGGTCACACTCGTGATAGATCGAACGGAGCAGCTGCCCGTCGGGACTGAGGGTCCAACCCTTCGCGTAGCCGAGCTCCTCGAGCACGCGATGGCGCGCAATCATCTGATCGGTGAGGGGACGCTTGCGACCGGCCGGACGACGATCGTTCTCGAACTGGGCGAAGGAGCGTCGCACCACGTCGAGCGCCGTGTCGTAGTCGAAGTGGTTGATGAGGTTGGCTGTGAAGTTGTAGGTCGGGCGAAACGATGAGTGCAGATCGGCCGGTGGGGCGAGTGCCACCCGCCCGACGTCGTGCAAAGCAAGATCGCTGGCGAAACAGACGATGGCGTGTCCTTCGTCGTCCAATCCACGGCGTCCCGCGCGTCCGGTCATCTGGGCGAACTCGGCGCTCGTCAGAAACTGGCGACCGGCGTCTGAGTATTTGGTGAATCGCTCCAGCGCGACCGAGCGGGCGGGCATATTGACCCCGAGCGCCAAAGTCTCCGTGGCGAAGACGACGCCGAGCAAGTTGCGTTCAAAGCAGGTCTCGACGATCTCGCGAAACGCGGGCACCATCCCGGCGTGGTGTCCCGCGATGCCTCGGCGCAGCGCGTCGATGAAGTCCGCGTACTCGAGCGCGCCCAAGTCTTCCGTGGAAAAGTCACTAAGCCGGTCCTCCGCGATTCGCTCCACCTCGCGGCGTTCCTCCGGCTTCGTGAAGAGCAAACCGTCCCGACGGAGCTGGTGCACGGCGTCGTCACAGGCGGCCCGAGAGAAGATGAACACGATTACGGGCAGGAGGTCCTCACGTTCCAATGCCTGCATTAGCTCCGAGCGCCGAGGCGCGCGAAACGGTGGAGGCGGCGCGGTCGACTTAGGTCCCTGCCACTTGGGGCCGGGGCGGAACTTACGGGAGGACTTCATGAGATTGTCGATCCGTCGGGCCTCACCGGAGAGTCGTTGCCCGTCGAGCAGATCGTGAATCTCAGCCGCCGGCTGGCCGCGCTTCACCACCGCCAAGTGATTGTGGAGCACGATCGGACGAGTCCGCTCAATGACAACGGTGGTGGGGCCGCGTACTTCGCTCAACCACTCCCCCAGGAAGTCCGCGTTGCCAATGGTGGCCGAGAGGGCGACGAATCGCACCGGAGCGGGCGTGAGGATAAGGACCTCTTCCCACACTCCGCCACGGAAGGGATCCTGCAGATAGTGAACTTCGTCGAGAATGACCAGCCCCAGCGATGTCAGTTGATCGGACTCCGTTAACAACATGTTGCGCAACACCTCGGTGGTCATTACCACCACCGCAGCGGTGCGGTTTACCGAGGTATCGCCGGTGAGCAGGCCGACGCGCGCCTGCCCGTAGAGCCCGCACAACTCGTGGTACTTCTGATTGGAGAGGGCCTTGAGCGGCGTGGTGTAGAACGTCCGCTGTTCGCGCTCTAGCTCTCTGCCGATCGCGTAGTTGGCCACCAGCGTCTTTCCAGAGCCGGTGGGAGCGCTGACGAGAACATTGACGCGCTTGTCGACTGCCTCAATGGCGTCGAGTTGGAATCGATCGAGTCCAAAGCCCAGGCCGTCGATGAACTCTTGGCGATAGTCGAGAACGCTCACTTGTGCAGCAGCTTGCCCACGCCTATAGCCAGGAAATAGAAAGCGATCAGGGGCCCGGCAAGGGCCAGCATCGAGAGAGGATCGCTGCTCGGAGTAAAGATCGCGGACGCAATCACGATGATAATCGTGGCGTATCGCCAGCTATGGAGCAGGCGCTTCGGGGTGACGACGTTGATGAGCTCGAGGGCCACCAGCACGACCGGAAAGAGGAAGGCGATCCCGAAGATGAACATCATCAAAAGAAACAATGTGAGGTACTGATTGGGGTTGTACTCGGTGAGCAACGTATGGCCGCCGATGGACTTCAGCCACTGAATGGCTTGGGCAAAGCTGAAGTACGCGAGAGTGATACCGGCGGCGAAGAACACGATGGACGCGGCGACGAAAGGGATGGCGTATCGGCGTTCGCGAGCCTTGAGACCCGGGGTTATGAAGCGCCACGCCTCCCAGAGAATGACCGGCGACGAGATCACGAAACCCGCGAAAAACGCGATCTTCACGCGAAGGTTGATGCCGTCCAGGGGGTTGGTGACCAGGAACTTGCAACTCTTGGGGCTGGCGTGGCAGTAGGGATTTTGCAAGATCGACAGGAGGTGCGCGTAGAAAATAAATGCCAGTACCCCCACCACGCTCACGCAGATGGCGATGACCAAGATGCGCTGACGCAGTTCAGCCAGGTGTTCGCCGAGAGTCATCCCGGACTCAGCGCGACGAACTTTAACCATGTCGGGTTAGTTGAGCGAAGGGTCGGGTGGCGGAACGGGGGCGTCGCCGCGAACCGGGGGCGTGGTCGGTCTTCGAGGAGGAGTAAACAACGTCGATCCATCCGGTTCGGGCGGGATGGGCGTCTCAGGCTGGTCCGCGGCCTCCTTGGCGTCGACGCGATCAGCGAGCTGATTCAGTAGCGAGATCGGACTGCGCGCGATGCGAGCAATGTCACCGGTGCTCGGCAAGTCAGGAATCGCCTCACGAACTTCTGACTCCATTCGCTCCTGGAGTCGCTTCAGAGCCCGCCAGCTCGATCCAATGCGATGCGCCATCTCGGGCAGCTTGTCGGGACCCATCAACAACATGATGACGGCCGCCACCAACAGAAGTTTGAATGGGCTCAGACTTAGCACCACCCCATTGTAGGGCTGGTTTCGTCAGGGAATTAGAGCCCCACCTGGCCGAACGGATGTCACTTTTTGAAAAAACTTGTGTCCGGTAACTCAGCCGTGTCGCTCGAGAGACGCGAGCAACTTCTGGAAGCGCTCGTCAGTGCTCTTAAAGGGGTC
Organism: uncultured Acidimicrobiaceae bacterium; assembly: GCA_963756325.1. Lineage (GTDB taxonomy): Bacteria > Actinomycetota > Acidimicrobiia > Acidimicrobiales > RAAP-2 > RAAP-2. The sequence goes on along the minus strand of CAVWNE010000012.1, from coordinate 96,290 downwards.
CTTCAACAAGACCGTGCGTTGCATCTCATCATTGAGCTTGAGGTGAACCCAGTCGACCGTGTAGTCGCGGCGCCAGTGCTTGGCGGCCTGGATGAAGGTGCCGCGCATGTGAGCCCGTGTGGTGCTGGGAGGGGTCATGGTGGCCCGCTCAATCTGCTCATCGGTGACCATCCGCCGGAAGTGTCCGCGCGAGGAGCGCCGATAGAACAGTCCCCGATCGAGGTTGGTGTCGTGGTAGAGCAGGTCGATAAGGGCGATCTTGGGATCGCTGAGGTCAACGCCACTACGCTCGCGCTCGCGCTCGATGATTTGCAACTTGGCGATCCAGTCCACCCGATCGGCAAGACCCATAGGGTCGCTGCGGTACTGCTCGATCACCTCGCGCCAGAGTCGCACCGCGCGCACCTGGTCTGCGGGCAGGTCTCGGACCTGGACGAACTTTTCGGCGCGCTCGCATAGGTCCTCTTGAATCTCAAGGGCCGTGAGATCGCGTCCGTTCATGAGCTTCACGGGCTCCTTGCTCCAAAGGTCGTACGAGATGTCGCGCAGCGCGTTAATCGGCGAGGCCATGGCGTAGTCACGCAGTTGAACAATGTCGTCTTCGATCATGGCGAGCACCACTGACGCGGTCCCCAGTTTCAAGAAGGTGGCGAACTCGCTCATGTTGGAGTCGCCCACGATTACGTGAAGTCGACGGTACTTTTCGGGATCCGCGTGGGGCTCGTCGCGAGTGTTGATGATGGGGCGACTGCGCGTCGTGGCGGAGGAGATCGCCTCCCAGATATGCTCCGCGCGCTGGCTCATCGAGTACGCCGTGCCCTTCGCGTTGGTGACCACCTTGCCCGCGCCGGTAAAGATCTGACGACTGATCAAGAAGGGAATGAAGACGTTTTCCAGACGAGAGAGATCTTCGATGCGCTCGATGCAATAGTTCTCGTGACAGCCATAGGAGTTTCCGGTGGAGTCCGTGTTGTTCTTAAAGAGGAAGATGTCGCCGCGGATGCCCTCATCGCTGAGCTGAGACTGGGCGTAGCCCACCAGTTCGCGCAGTATCGACTCGCCGGCCTTATCTTGAGCGACCAAGTCGTCGAGGGAGTCGCACTCCGCCGTCGCGTATTCCGGGTGACTACCGACGTCCAAGTACAGGCGGCTACCGTTTTCGAGAAAGACGTTCGACGAGCGTCCCCACGCGACGACCTTGCGAAAGAGAAACCGTGAGACCTCGTCGGGGCTGAGCCGCCGTTGCCCGCGCAAAGAGAATGTGATTCCGTACTCAGTTTCTACGCCGTAGATCCTTCGTAACATGATCTCACTTGGGCCTTTCAGCCCAAGAGCTCACTCACTCGTGAGTCACTCAGGCGTTGAAACGTGCGACGAGTGCCGCGATCTTCGAGAATACAGACTTCAAGGTCTTCTGCAGGGATCACCCGGTCCGGACCCGCTAAGGCGCTCACCGCGTTGTGCAACGTCATAGCGAGAGTCTCAAGAGAGTCCTCGGACAACGCGAAGCGTTCCTTGATGGTGTCCGCTTCTCCACCGAGCACCGCAAATCGTGGTTCGTCGGAGATGGTTCCTTCGTAAGCCACACGGTACAACTTGGTGGGTCGGACTTTGTTGCCGAGTTGAGCGACGAGGATCTCGACTTCTAGGGGCTTCTGGCCCTCAGTGAACATGTCCCCAAGGTGCTGGGCGTAGTAGTTCGCCAGTGCTCGGGCGTCCACGTCTTCTCGGGAGTAGGTGAATCCGGTCGAGTCGGCCCAGCGTATGCCCGCTTCGCGTAAGCGATCGAACTCGTTGTATTTGCCCACTCCGGCAAAGGCGATGCGATCGTAGATCTCAGAGATCTTGTTGAGCGAAGCGGAAGGATTCTCCGCCACCATCAAAACGCCCGAGTCGTAGATAGCGGCCACGATGGAGCGACCCCGGGCGATTCCCTTTTGGGCGAACTCGGCACGGTCTTTGGTCAGCTGCTCCGGTGAGACGTAAAAATAGTTGGTCATCGCAACGACCCCCCGGCCACGCCTCGTGACTCCGTACGTCGCACGTTGATGGCTCGAAAGCGCTCTCCCACGTCGTCAGAGGGCAGTTCCTCGAAACCCTGATCGCTGAGGACCACCATCATGGGGTAGATCTCTCGCACAAAATCCGGACCGCCGGTGCTCGGGTCGTTGTCGCCCGCCTCGTAGAGCGCGAGTGCCCCGAGCTCGAGCGCCTCTTCTCGATCGAGGTTGTCGCGGAACCCGAGTCGCAACGTGCCCTCGGCGAAGGGCGAGCCCGAGCCGATGGTGGCAAAGTCAAAACGCTCGTAGCACCCACCAGCGCCGTCGTACTCAAAGATTCGACCCTGAAGGTTGCTCTCGTCCCATCCGGCCAAGAGAGGCACGACGCCGAGCGGCGAACTTAAGTTGTTGCGTTGGATGATGGGTGACAGGTAGTTCGCTTTGCCCTCGAGGCTGAGGGAAGAGTCGGTCATTTTCTCGTAGTGCTCAAAAGAGAGTTGGGCAAACTTGAGCAGCTCGATACCTCGCGCGGCGCTGCCCGAGATGGAGAGAGCGGTGAAGCGGTCGGCTTGTTCTATCTTTCGCATGTCTCGGCTGGCGACGTAGTTGCCGGTCGCCTGTCGGTCGCCCACCATGACCACGCCACCCACGTAGCGCAGGGCGATCACCGTGGTGGCGTGCGGCGTCTCGTGGGCGCCGTGTCGTGGCTCGGGATCCAGCCCGGACATCTGCGCGAAGTGCCAAAAGGAGGGGCCAGGGTCGCCGTGGGCGCTAAAAAGCGGGAGACCCACGCAGCTACTCTCCGCCCTTTTGGACGTAGTTACGCACGAACTCTTCGGCGTTCTCTTCGAGCACTTCGTCGATCTCGTCGAGCAAATCGTCGAGATCGGCCTTTAGCTGGTCGCCCTTGGTCGCGTCAACCGACACGTCCTCAGAGGTCTTGCTCGAGCGCTCGGTACGCTGTTTTTGTATCCGCTCTTGTTCTGCCATACTTCTGTTCTACCTGTCTAGAGCGGCAAGAAGTTCACTTGCCGATGCACTCGTTTCTAGCAACTCTGAGGTCAGTGCATGGGTACCCCTTAAAGGATCCAGCATTGGCACTCTCTGCAAGGGTCCTTCACCGAGGTCAAAGACCACTGAATCCCAGTTCGCGGCGACGATCTGTTCGGGATATCGCGCGACGCACTGTCCACGAAAATAGGCCCGCGTGCTGAGCGGCGGATTGTGAACGGCTTCACGAATGGCGTCATCGTCGAACAAAGCACGAAGTCCCACGCGTGCCGCCAGCGAGTGCGTCGGGCGAAGATCGTGGTACTGAAGATCGATGGCCCGCAACTTGGCGTCGCGGTCGCTGAGCCCGTGGCGCTCCTTGAAACCACTCACGACGCGCCACTTAGCCACCCAGTCCACACGATCGGCGACGGCGTCGCGGTCATCGCGCACACCATCGAGCATCTCGCGCCACTGTCTCAAGATGAAGTCAACCTCGTCACGCGGGGCCACCGCGTCGCCGCCCGTTCTCGTCACGTAGCGCTCGGCGATGCACCAGAGTTCTTCTTGGAAGTCCCACGCGCTTCGAGTGCGCTCATCGTCACAAGGTACGCTCGCGCTCAGCGAGAGGTCGAGGGCGAAGGCCCGTACCGCGTGAACCGGCGAGCGAGGCATAGCCGGGAAGTCAGTGGGTCCGTACTCCTCCAGGGCCGCGAGCAAGAGCGCGGTGGATCCCAGTTTGACCAGAGTGGCGACCTGGCTCATGTTGGCGTCGCCAATGATGACGTGCAGTCGACGGAATCGTTCGGCGTCGCTGTGCGGCTCGTCGCGCGTGTTGATGATCGGGCGCTTCAACGTCGTTTCCAGTCCGACGATCTCTTCGAAGAACTCCGAACGTTGCGAGAGCTGGAAGGCAGGATTGTGCTCCAGCGCGGACTCGGTCTCCGCGCCTACTTTTCCCGCGCCCACGATGATCTGTCGAGAGATGAAGTGCGGCACCATGGCCCGAATCAAGTGAGCGAACTCGAGGTCGCGGCGCACTAGATAGTTCTCGTGGGTGCCGTAGGAGTTTCCCTTGCCGTCAGAGTTGTTCTTGTAGAGGGAAATGGCCTGGGCGGGATCGAGTGAGGCGTTGGCTATCTCCAGGGCTCGCCGCATGACCTCTTCGCCCGCCACGTCATAAAGTGTCGCCTCACGCGGCGTGCGACACTCGGGAGAGGAGTACTCGGGGTGGGCGTGGTCAACGTAGAGACGCGCGCCATTGGTGAGAACGGTGTTGGCCAGATGAGTCTCGACGATCGGAGCAAAGGACGTGAGGTCGACACGGCCTCGGGCGTCCATGTCGGGTGTTTCGCCGTCGAAGTCCCAGTTGATGCGCGTGCGCCCCTGCTGGGCGTAGGCGTTCACGATGATGCTGGAAGAGGTGATGGGGTCGAAGTCGGGACCGCCCAAGATCCCATACTCCGTCTCGATGCCCGTTACCTTCGCAATGGCCATGGGCTTAGAGATACTGTCCGGTACCCACGTGCTGGATTGAGCGGCCGCCCTTGACGTCATCCTCTTCACGATTCACCAGGGTGCGGATAAAAATAATGCGTTCGCCCTTCTTGCCCGAGATCCTCGCCCAGTCGTCGGGATTGGTCGTGTTCGGCAGATCCTCGTTCTCGCGGAACTCTTGGCGAATCGACTCCAGGAGATCATCCTTGCGAAGTCCTCGACCCTGCTCGGCGATCTCGCGCTTGACGGCAATCTTTTTCGCGCGTCGCACGATGTTTTCGATCATGGCGCCCGACGCGAAATCCTTGAAGTACAGAATCTCTTTGTCTCCACCTTGATAGGTGACTTCGAGGAAGCGATTCTCATCGTCGATGCGGTACATGGAGGTGACGGTATCTTCGATCATGGCCTGGACGGCTTTGGCTCGATCCCCTCCCCCGAGCTCACGAACGGTGCTGGGATCGAGAGGTAGGTCGGCGTGAAGATAGCGCTGAAAGATCTGAGCCGCGGCCTCGACGTCCGGGCGTTCGATCTTGATTTTCACGTCAAGGCGACCCGGACGCAAGATCGCGGGATCGATGAGGTCCTCACGGTTCGTCGCTCCGATGACGATCACGTCACGCAAGGACTCGACCCCGTCGATCTCGGCGAGAAGTTGGGGAACGATGGTCGACTCCATATCGGAGCTGATGCCCGTGCCACGGGTTCGAAAGAGCGAGTCCATCTCGTCAAAGAAGACGATGACCGGCACGCCCTCTTCGGCCTTTTCCCGCGCGCGCTGAAAGACCACTCGGATTTGGCGTTCGGTCTCTCCGACGTATTTATTGAGGAGTTCGGGCCCCTTGATGTTCAAGAAGTAGGAGCGCACGTTGCGGTTTCCGGTCAGTTCGGCGACCTTCTGGGACAGGGAGTTCGCGACGGCCTTCGCGATCAAGGTCTTGCCGCACCCCGGAGGGCCGTAGAGCAAGATGCCCTTGGGCGCCGGCAAGTCGTAATCGTGAAAGAGAGCGCGGTGAAGGTAGGGCAGCTCCACGGCATCGGTGATGGCTTCGATCTGTGCGTCCAGTCCCCCGACGTCGGCGTAGCTGATATCGGGCACCTCTTCGAGGATGAGCTCTTCGGCTTCTTGTCGAATGAGCTTCTCGGTGAGCAGGTTTGAGCGAAGATCCAACAACAAGGCATCGCCACTGCGCAGCTTGACCGATTGCAGTGCCTCGGCCAGTTCGACGACTCGCTCTTCGTCCGCTCGCCCATAGACCAGCACCCGACGATCGTCGAGCACCTCTTTGACGGTGACCACCTCACCTTGGCCATCAGAGTCCCGCACCCCAATAACGGTGAAGGACTCGTTCAAGACGACCTCATCGCCGCGGGCGATCTGGGCGGGGTCAAGAGCGGGATGAAGGGCCACTCGCATCTTTCGACCCGAGGCGAAGATATCGACCGACCCATCATCGTTGAAGCCGGTGAAAGTGCCATAGACGGCGGGCGGTTGGGTGAGTTTCTCAACCTCGTCGCGCAGAGCGGCGATCTGATCGCGGGTCTGCTGAATGGTGATGGTGAGCTTTTCGTTGTTCGAGCGGCTTTGGGCCAGCTGACCCCGTGCCTCAAGCAGTTTCTCTTCGAGTATCTCGATGCGGCGATTGGCTTGGTCGACGTCACTGAGGCCGTAGTCGCTCGAGTTGGGCGACCCAAAGAGGTCGTCACGGTCGCCTCTCGATGATTCGTCAAACCCCGGTGAACGCTCCATAATGCCACCCTAGGTGAGCCTCGCGTGGTTTGCGATTCACGTAATCTCGAATTCTCCCACTAGAGTGTCGATACGTAATTTCGCCATGGAGGACTAGCAAATGAAGGTTTGGATCGACCAAGACCTCTGCACAGGGGATGGACTCTGCGAAGAGATCTGCCCATCGGTGTTCACGCTGCTCGATGACGGTTTGGCCTACGTGAAGCAAGGCGACGACGTGAAGAGCAATCCGGGCGGCGCCCAAGGGCTCGCCGACGTCCCGGCCGAGTTCGAAGACGCGGTGATCGAGGCCTCAGAAGAGTGCCCCGGTGAGTGCATCTTCATCCACCGGGACTAGTTAGTCGACGGGACTTACCCGCCCCACGAGGCGTCTCGCCGAGGTGAGAAACCCGGTGTGAGCGACCATGCGATGGTCCGGCCGCACCGAGCGTCCGTCAATGTGCCAGGTACGGCGAAGTATCTCGACCGTCTCCGCCAGCCCGAACGTGTGGTGGTTGAGCGACTCACGAAGCAGCTGGGTCTGATTGATGGTGGGCAAGTACGCAAGCAGAATGCCGCCCGGACGAAGAGCGCCTTCGGCGTGCTTCACCACATCCCAGGGCTCGGGCATGTCCAAGATGATTCGGTCCAAGTCAATCTCGTCGATACCCGCGGTGACGTCGCGAATGTGCACGGCGTAGTCGACGTTCTCGCCAAGAAAATCGTGAACGTTCTTGATGGCCTGTTGCGCGAAGTCCTCGCGGATCTCGTAGGCGGTGATGGAGGCACCCGCTCGCAGCAGCGTCATGGAGAGCGCCCCGGAACCTACGCCGGCTTCAAGGACTCGCATACCCGGACCAATGTCCGCCTGAAGAAGGATGGTTCCGAGATCCTTGGGGTAGATCACCTGCGCGCCGCGGGGCATCTTCAACACCACGTCGGAGAGCGTAGGACGAAGCACCAGGAACTTCCGCTCGGTACTTGAAGAGATCAGTGAGCCTTCGGGCTGACCGATGAGGTCATCGTGCTGCACGATGCCGGCGTGGGTGTGAAAGGCCGAGCCTTGGGTGAGGGTGACGAGATAGTGACGGTCTTTCGCGTCGATCAACATGACGCGCTCGCCGGGGGCGAGCTCTGCGCTACTCACGCCTGACGCTTCGCGCGCTTCTTCGCTCGCGAGTCAAAGAACCGCAGGGCCAGCACACCCAGGCCCAAGGAGAGCCACTTCGCGTCTCTCTGGGACCACGCGCGTCCCAACGCGGCGGCGGCAGCCATGCGAAGGAGGCGGCGTCTCATTGATCCTTCTTCGACGTGCTCGCGGCTTCGGCCTTGCGCAGTCGACGCCCGCGCAGTCGCCCCCAGAGATACCCCGTGACGACACCTCCGACGCCCACCGCCGCCACCGTGGGCTTGGAATCAGTGAGGAAACCGCCGATCTGTACCTCTTTGGGGAGGAATGATCGCAGCGACGCCTCGAGTTCACGTCTGGTGGCGCTCCTATCGCTCACTTCGCTTCTCTCAGGCGTCGCTTGGCGGTGCCGCTCATAATGCGCCAGGTAGTGAGTGCCATGACGACGAGAGCGAGCGCGGCGACGATGACGTAGGGCAGCCACGAAAGCGAGCCGTCAAGGACGGGAAACTGCCACTGGAGGTATCGTAGGGCGCCAAACAACACCAACACGGCGCCAAACCCGACAAAGACGCTCCCGATCGCTCCCCAGAGCACAAAGCGCCAGAGATCCTTGAGGGGCTTGATGGTCTCCTCTTTGATGTAGCGAATGGCGATCTTCTTCAGATCATCCAGATCGTGCTGAAGAGAGGCTCCCCACAAAAAGCGACGCCAGGCCGAGTTCTTCACGCCCTCAGCCTACTCAGAACGTTCTCTTATCAGGTAGGTAGAACTGGCGGTGGCGATGAGTTGGTCTTCGCTATCTCGGATCGTCGCCTCAAGGAACGAAATCACGCGGCCCGGCTTGAGAACCGTCGCGACGCAGGTAAGAGTGTCGTTCACTCTCGCGGCGCGAATAAAGGACACTTTCATCTCGGTGTTGGCGACCGTCACTCGTCGATCGGTGACCATGGTCACGGCCGAAGCTCCCATGGCCGAGTCGAGCATGGCCGCGAGAAATCCTCCTTGCACCAGTCCTGCCGGATTCAGAAATCTCTCATCGGCTCGCGCCCGCCAGACCGTACGACCCGGGACCGACTTGTCGACGCACACGAGCCCAAGGGTCAGGTCGCAGTTCGGAGGAATCTGGAGCGCCACGTGGCGAGGATACCTCGGGCGCCCGCACGAACCCCGAGACCAATTCGGTACTGTTCTAGGCATGACTGACTCCCTCTATCCCCACGCCAGTGACCTCGAAGGCCGGGCGATTCGCGAAGTGGTGACCCTCGCCATGGACGCGCCCGCGAAGGCCAACTCGGGCCACAGTGGGACCGCGATGGCGCTGGCGCCCTTGGGGGTGATGCTGTGGGGTCGCGTCATGCGCCACGACCCGACCGATCCCGAGTGGAGTGACCGCGACCGCTTCATCCTGAGCTGCGGACACGCTTGCATCTTGCAGTACTCGCTCGCCCATCTCTATGGGTACGACGTGGCGATCAGCGACATCAAAGAGTTTCGCCAGGCCCACTCCAAGTGCCCGGGCCACCCGGAGAAGGGCGTCACGCCCACCGTGGAAGTTACGACCGGTCCACTCGGCCAGGGTATCGGCGATGGCGTGGGTATGGCCATCGCCGAACGCATCTTGCGACACGACTACGGCGAAGAACTGGTCAACCACCGCACCTGGGTGATTGCCGGTGACGGTTGCATGGAAGAGGGCATCAGCCACGAAGCGGCGTCACTCGCCGGCCACCTCGGACTTGATCGCCTCACGATTTACTACGACGACAACCACATCACGATCGACGGTACGACCGAGCTGGCGCTCGATGACAACACGGCAGAACGTTTCGAGGCGTACGGCTGGCACGTCCAAAACGTGGGCGAGAGGGCGAACGATCTCGACGTTCTCGAGGCGGCGACGCGCGCGGCGATCGAAGAGGCCGAGCGCCCCAGCCTCATCATCGTGCGCTCGCACATTGGGTTCCCCTCAGCCACGTTGATGGACAGCAACAAGGCTCACGGCACCCCTTTTCCCGCCGAGGCGATCTCGGCGGTGAAGAAGCAGCTGGGCGTCCCCGACGAGCCCTTCGCCGTGGACGACGAACTACCCCGTGAGCTGCTCGCCACGTTGGGCGCGAATCGCGATGAGCGCGTCGCGTGGGAATCGCGGATCACCGCCGCGGGCGAGAAGGGTGCCCGCTTGCTCGAGCAACTCAACACCAATGGCGTGGCCAAGATCACCGCCAAAGCGGAGCCCTTTGAGCCGGGCTCCATGGTCGCCACGCGCAAGGCCATGCAGCGGGCCATGGACGTCTACGCCTCACAGACCCCCGGACTGACCGCCGGTTCGGCCGACCTCACCGGGAACACCGGAATGGAGCTCCAGGGCGCCGAGGTTCAAGGGAACGCCACCCCCGGCGGTCGTCAAATCCACTACGGCATCCGCGAGCACGCCATGAGCGCGAGCTTGGTCGGGCAGTATCACCACGGCGGCTTTCGCCCCATTGGCTCGACGTTCTTCGTGTTCAATGACTACGCTCGCCCCGCGGTTCGTCTGGCCGCCCTCAGTGAGGCCGGCGTGATGTTTGACTACACCCACGACTCGATCGGCGTCGGCGAAGACGGACCCACTCACGAGCCGGTAGAGCACCTCATGGCGCTGCGGGCGATGCCCAACATCCACGTGGTTCGTCCGAGCGACGCGAACGAGGCACTCGATCTCATCGAGCAGTACCTGAGCGCGAAGGAACCTGAACCGACGGCCATGATTCTTTCGCGCCAGGACATCCAGACCTTTGACGTCGACGCCGCCGCTGCCAGCGCGGCGGGCGCGCGCAAGGGTGGCTACGTCGTTCGCGAGAACGCCGACGCCGTCTTTACTCTCGTGGGAACCGGCTCTGAGGTGTCTCTGTGCCTGCGCGCCAATGAGGAACTCGCGGCGAAAGGTATCGTGACTCGGGTCGTGGCCCTGCCGTGCTGGCGTTGCTTCGACGCGCAGCCCGGTGAGTATCGTCGCGGCGTGCTTCGTCGCTCGATTCCCTCGGTGGCGATCGAGGCGGGAGCGACACTGGGATGGGCCAACTACGTCGATGACTCAATTGGCGTCAACACGTTCGGCATGTCAGCCCCCGAGAAGGTTGTCTTTGAGAACTACAACATCGTCCCCGCCGCCGTGGTCGCCCACGTCGAGCACGTACTAAGTGAGAGCAAATGACCCTACTCAACGACCTCTACGCCACCTATGGGCAAAGCCCTTGGATTGACAATCTGCGCCGGGACTGGCTGCAAGACGGCACCCTGAAGAAGTACGTCGACCAGGGGGTGCGAGGACTGACCTCCAACCCCTCGATCTTCGCGAAGACCATCGCGGAGTCGTCGGCTTACGACGCTGACATCAAGTCGAGTTTGGAGACTGATCCCGAACAGGTCTTTGAGGGGCTAGCGGTATCGGACGTGCGCGGGGCGTGCGATCTGCTAGCTGGCGTGCACGAGAGCTCGAAACAGGAGTTCGCCTCGAGTGCCCGACGATACCTCGACGGCTTTGTCTCGCTCGAAGTCTCGCCGCGCCTGGCCCATGACACCGAGGGCACCATCGCGGCCGCCAAGCGACTCTTCGCTGAGGTCGGTCGTCCCAACGTGATGATCAAGATTCCCGCGACCAAAGCAGGGTTGCCCGCTATCCGCGCGGTTCTGGGCGCGGGCATCAATGTCAACGTGACACTGATCTTCTCCGTCGAGCGCTACAACGAGGTCATCAACGCCTGGCGCGATGGGATTACCGATGCCTACAGCGCGGGCCACGACGTGGGCAGCATCGCCAGCGTCGCGTCGTTCTTTGTCTCTCGTGTCGATGTGGCGGTGGACGCCCTCTTACCCGAAGGGGACCCCCGTCGTGGGACGACCGCTAACGCCCAGGCCGCGGGCGCCTATCAGCTTTATCGAGGACGCGTGAGCGAGGAGAAGATCGCTGACCTGTTGGCGAATGGCGCTCAAGTGCAGCGTCCGCTGTGGGCCTCCACCTCGACCAAGAACCCGAGCTATCCCGATCTTCTCTACGTGGACCGCTTAGTCGCCGACGAAACGGTCAACACCATGCCCGACAAGACACTCGCCGACGCACTCTCTCACGGTGACTTTTCGATCGTCGTACCTCCTCAATGACGAGACGTGCGACGCCACGGCGGCCCTTCTGAAGAGTCTCTCTCCAGATGTGGATCTCGCCAAGGTGAGCGAGCAGTTGGAGACAGAAGGCGTGGCGTCCTTCGCCAAGGCGTATGACGATCTGTTGGCAACGGTCTCATCGAAGATGCCCTCCCAGAACTGATCGCGCACTCTCGATGCCTGCTGTTGCGCCCACGCGTGGACCGCTCCTGCGAGTGTCGTCATAGGATGCACCCATGACGACACTCGCAGGGTTCGAAACGACGGGCGACTTGGTGGAAACCACTGCGGCGGATCTGGCGCCAAGGGCGTTTGCCAAAGCTCGCGAGCTGTTCGGTCACGTGGTGACGTACTCACCCAAAGTGTTCATCCCCCTCACCAAGCTGTGTCGCGATCGCTGCGGGTACTGCACCTTCGCCCAAGCCCCCGCGCACGTCTCCTCGCCCTACATGAGCCTGGACGAAGTGATGGCCGTTGCCCGGGCCGGACGAGACGCGGGGTGCACAGAAGCGCTCTTCACGCTCGGAGAACGACCGGAGCTTCGCTACGACGAGGCGACGCGTTGGCTGGCCGCGCGAGGATACTGCTCGACGGTTGACTACGTCGCCACGGCGGCCCAGATGGTCTTGGAGGGCACGGGTCTGCTCCCTCACGCGAACGCCGGCGCCCTCTATGAGCATGAGCTGGCTCAGTTACGCACGGCGAGCGCGTCTCAAGGGATGATGCTCGAAGTCCTCGCGGATCTCCCAGCGCACCGCCTGGCCCCCGACAAGGAGCCCCAGCGCCGCCTCGACACGCTTCGCTGGGCGGGCGAGCTGAAGATTCCCTTTACCACCGGGCTGCTGGTCGGTATAGGAGAGAACCGAGAGGACCGACTTCGCACCCTCGAGGCGATTGCTCTCTCGCACCAAGAGTTTGGTCACGTGCAAGAGGTCATCATTCAGAACTTCTTGCCCAAACCTCGCACCGCCATGGCGCACGAGCCCGCGGCCAGCGACGAGGAGTTCCACTGGACCATCGCCGCGGCGAGGTTGATCTTGCCCGACGCCGTTCACCTCCAGGCGCCGCCCAATCTCAGCGACGATCCCACGCGTCTGCTGGATTTTGGCATCGATGACTTTGGTGGTATCTCGCCCGTCACGGCCGACCACGTGAACCCCGAACGGGCGTGGCCCGCCCTGGAGACCCTGGGGCGCGAAAGCTCCGAGCGAGGCTTTCATCTCACGCCCCGCCTCACGGTGTACCCAGAGTTCCTCGGCGAGCGTACGGACTTCCTCGATGAAAAAGTTCGACCGTACGTTCTCGCCTCCGCCGACGCCCACTCTCTGGCGCGGGCCGACGCCTGGTACTCCGGCACCGACCACACGCCACCCGCCCGGCCCACGTCGTCCACGACCACCAGCGATATCGAGCAGATTCTGGTCCGCTACGAGCCTGGCTATGACTTTGATCGCAGCGAGTTGATCAGCCTCTTCGGTGCGCGCGAGGGGGACTTCAACGCGGTGGTCGATCTCGCTAACAGCGTTCGCCAGGACTTGGTCGGCGAGCCCATCAGTTTCGTCATCAATCGCAACATCAACTACACCAACGTCTGCACCTTTAAGTGTCGATTCTGTGCCTTCTCCAAGGGGCCACTGTCCTTGAACCTGCGCGGCGACCCCTACCTGCTCACTCTGGAGGAGATCAGCGAGCGCGTGCGCGAAGCCGAAGAGCGCGGCGCCACCGAGGTCTGCATGCAGGGAGGAATTCACCCGAACTTCGACGGTAACTACTACGTCGATGTCATCGCCGCGGTGCGCGCAGGCTCGCCCACGATCCATATCCACGCCTTCAGCGCGCTGGAGGTCTTCGAGGGTGCCCGTCGTTCGGAGCAAGACCTCGCGACCTATCTCACGCGCCTCAAGGAGGCGGGGCTGAAGACGCTTCCTGGCACGGCGGCCGAGATCCTGGACGACAAGGTGCGCGCCACTCTCTGTCCGGACAAGATCAACTCTGATCAGTGGCTGGAAGTGCACCGCACGGCTCACGCCGTGGGACTTCACTCCAACATCACCATCATGTTCGGTGCGGTCGAGAGTCCCGATAGCTGGGCCACGCACCTCTTGCGCACTCGCGACCTCCAACGCGAGACGGGCGGCTTCACCGAGTTCGTCCCCCTCCCCTTCGTGCACATGGCCACGCCCCTCTTCTTGAAAGGCCGCTCGCGAAAAGGACCGACGTTCCGCGAAGCGGTGCTGATGCACGCGGTCGCGCGCCTGCACTACGCCACCCTCATCGACAACATTCAAGTCAGTTGGGTGAAGATGGGCGTCGAAGGCTCTCGTCGCATTCTCCAGGCGGGGGCCAATGACCTCGGCGGAACGTTGATGGACGAGAACATCTCACGGGCCGCAGGAGCTACCCACGGTCAGGAGATGGACGTGGAGTCCCTTCGCTCGCTGGTCGAGCCTCTTGGGCGACCCCTGCATCAGCGCAGCACCCTCTATCAGACGCTGTAGCAATGACCACCCTGATTGACACTCTTCTCGAGGACATCGCGAACGACACCGCCCTCTCCGACGAGCGTCGCGAGCTCTTGCGCGAGCTGCTCGCCCGAGTTGTTGCGGTGGCCGAGGCGCCCGCCCGCACGCGCGACCTCCAGGTCGCCGTGCAGGCGATTGACGAGCTTCTCGAGGCGTTTGCGCTGTTTGAGGAGAAGAGCGAGCGACGCAAGGTCACCATCTTCGGATCGGCCCGCACCACCCCCGACTCTCCCATCTATCTGATGACCATCGCGCTGGCTCACGCTTTGGCCGAGCGCGACTGGGTCATCGTCTCAGGAGCCGGTCCCGGGATCATGGAGGCCTCGGCTCGCGGCGCGGGCCAGGCCAACACCATCGGCATCAATATTCGCCTGCCCTTTGAGCAGACGGCTAACCCCTACATCGCAGCGACCAACCTCGTGACCATGAAGTACTTCTTCACGCGCAAGGTGGCTCTGACGCGGCCCTCCATCGCCTTCGTCGTGCTACCCGGCGGACTGGGCACAATGGACGAGCTCTTTGAAGTCCTCACGCTCCTCGACACCGGCAAAACGACGCCGGCCCCGGTGGTGCTGCTCGACACGCCCGAGGGGAAGTTCTGGCAGGAGTGGCTGACCTTCATGGATCAAGCCATCGTGAAGAATCACTACGTCGCGACCGACGACATGTTCCTGGTGCGCCTGGCCACTTCCATTGAAGAGACCGTGGAGCAGATTGAGCACTTCTACTCGAACTATCGAAGCTTCGAGATTGACGGCGAACGCGGTCTGATCTCGCTCAATCGCACGCCCACTGCCGACCAGCTGGCCGCCCTAGCGATCTCGTGTCCCATGTTCGCCGACGCTCCGGGATATCGGCTGGAGAACCCCACGACCATCTCCTTCAACTTTGACGGTCGCAACTACGTGAACCTGCGTCTCGTTATTGATGAGGTCAACGGCTGGAACGCTGGCTAGTCCTCGGCGCCATCGCTTCGTCGTAAGAGATGTTCAGCCTTCTGAAGACTGCGGCGTACCTTGGAGAGAGTGCGTTCGAGCTCTTTGGCGATCTCCGCGTCCTCGCCGCGTAGCTGGGCGCGAACCATGTCAAAGATGGCGTCGGAGACTCGCTGTTCCAGCGAGGCGACCTCGTCCGCCAAGTCATCGAGCGACTCCATTACGCGAGCACTTCGACGTCGAGCTCTCCTTCGGCGTACTGGGCGCGTAGGACCTTCTTGTCGAACTTTCCGACGCTGGTCTTTGGCACACTCTCCACGAAGGTCCATCGTTCAGGCAGCCACCACTTCGCCACTCGCTCTGAGAGGAACTCACGAAGCTCTTGCGCACTGGCGCTGGCGTCGGGCCGCAGCACGACGCAACAGAGCGGCCTCTCTTGCCATTTCTCGTCGGGAACGGCGATGACCGCGGCCTCAAAGACCGCGGGATGAGCCATCATCGTGACCTCCAGATCGACCGAACTGATCCACTCGCCACCCGACTTGATGACGTCCTTCGATCGGTCGCTCACCACCATGAACCCCTCGGCGTCCAGCGTGCCGATGTCGCCGGTGCGAAGCCAGCCGTCGCGGAACTTATCTGTATCTTCAATGCCGAAGTAGGAACCGGTGATCCAGGGTCCGCGGATCTCGAACTCGCCAATGGACTTCCCGTCCCGAGGCAGAACGGTGCCGTCCTCCAGGGTGACTCGCAGTTCCACCCCGGCCACCACCCGGCCAGCCTTCGCACGGTAGTCCACGTCGAGCTCTTTCGGTGACCCCGAGGGGGGAATCGAGACCGCGGCGAGCGGACTCGTCTCGGTCATTCCCCACCCTTGAATGAGGTCGATGCCGAAGCGGTCGCGAAAGGCCTCAATCATGACCCGGGGTACGGCGGAGCCGCCGGCGAGGATTCCACGAAGGCTCGTCAGATCGGCGTCGGGGGTGGCCTCGGCGACCCGCAGCACGTCGTTCCAAATAGTGGGCACGCCGAGAGAGATGGTGGGACGGAGCTCTCGAATCATGGTGAGAATGGGCCCGCCTTGGAGGAACATCTGGGGCATGATGAGCTCCACCCCGGCGAAGAACGCGGTGTACACGCAGCCCCAGGCGTTGACGTGAAACATGGGAACGATCAAGAGGCACCGGTCGGACTCGCACAGCCCAATGGAGTTGGCACTGGTCGAGGCCATTGAGTGCAACCAGGTCGATCGGTGGGAGTACACGACGCCTTTGGGGCTGCCGGTCGTGCCCGAGGTGTAACACATGATCGCGGCGTCGTGCTCGTCCAACACCGGCCACTCGTACCCCGGGTGCTCGGCGCTGACGAGGGTCTCGTAGTCGAGCGTCTCCCCCAGTACTCCCGTCGACTCTTCTCCGTGCACGATGATGAGGGTGCTGGCGGGAATCTGGTCCTTCACGCGCGCCAGCGCGGGAGCCAGAGAGGCGTCGACGATAATCACGCGATCTTCGGCGTGATTGATGATGAACGCCAGCTGCTCGGGGAAGAGGCGGATGTTCAAGGTGTGCAACACCGCGCCCATGCTCGGCACGGCGATGTACGCCTCCATGTGGGCTTGGTTATTCCACATGAACGTAGCGACGCGATCGCCTCGTTCAATGCCGAGCTGGTCGAGAGCCTTCGCCAGCTGCTCGGCACGGGCGGCGACCTGGGCAAAAGTCGCGACCTCGACGCCGCCGGGCGTGACGGTGAAGACCTTCTTCTCGGAATAGATCGCGACGCCGTGTCGAACAATGTCGCTTATCAACAGCGGCGCGTCTTGCATCGTGCTCTTCACGGGTCCCCCTCTGGACGTCTGCTTCGATGCTACAAAATCAAGGAGGCGCGCCCGGCCGGGCGGTGACTCCCTCAGTCGAGGCCCTGGCGTGCCGCCGCAACGTCCAGATCACCGGCTCCGTGGGAGATGAGTTCACGCCACCGTTCGGCGATCGCCGTCGCGATCGGAACCGGTCCACCACCGGCGTCACTCTCGACCAGCGTCAGGTCTTTTGTCGCCAGGCCGAGTGAGAAGTCCGAGCTGTAGTCAGCGGCGATCATCTTTTTCACTTTTGACAGGGCGTAGGGCGACGCCAGTGGGCTCTCACTCAAAATCTCCACCAACGGCTCCGTGTCGACACCAAAGTGTTCCAACAGGGCCAACGACTCGGCGGCGCACTCGATCTGAAAAGCCAGCCAGGTATTGAGCACCAGCTTCATTTGGCTGCCCACGCCGGCCGGTCCGAGCCAGAGTGTCGACCTTCCGAGCGCCGCGAAAACCGGGGCGAGAGGCTGATGAGCCGACTCTGGTCCCGACGCGAGAATCACCAGCTGTCCCGACTCGGCCGGTTCGCGGCTGCCCGACACGGGGGCGTCAACGAACGTGACGTCGGGACGCGTCGCCTCTGTGGCGGCAACGAGTTGCTCAGTGGCCACAGTGCCGAGGGTGGCCATCTGCAGCCACGTGGACGAGGGAGCCATCGCCGAGAGGACCCCCTGGCTGAGCATCACGTCACGCGTGATCTCGGGGTTCGGCAGCATCGTGAGCACCACGTCGGCGTCGGCGACCGCCTCGTGTGAGCGGGCGTGGGCCGTGGCGCCCAGTGCAACAAACGCTGCGGTGTCGGACGCATGGCGCGACCAGACCGTCACCCGAAGTCCTGCCGCCACGAGCCGGCGAACAAACGCACCGCCCATCGTGCCGATCCCGATCACCGTGACGGCTAAGGGGCCTGGTGGAGAAGAGCTCATGGGAACCTCCTGGGCTCGGGTCTTCGCCCGACCTTCGAAGTTTAGGAACGGGCTACCACGACGTGCTGTAGGGAGTTACCGGCGCGGGCAGCACGCTCTCGTGGCCGGAAAGGTATCGATCCACCGCGCTGGCGGCACTGCGGCCCTCGGCGATGGCCCACACGATGAGGCTTTGGCCGCGCACGGCGTCGCCGCAGGCAAAGACGGGCGGCGAACCTTCGAGCGCGAACACCCGCCACTGGTCGTCGACCGACAGGGTGGCTCGCGACGTCATGTATCGCTGGTCGGCGAGGCCCATCGCCTCCAGCTCGGGACCGACAAATCCGGCCGCGATCAAGACCAGGTCGGCCGGGACGCTGATTTTTTCATCGCTCAGATGGTCAATCACGACCATGGACTCCACCCGTCGGTCACCGCGGAACTCCAGGGTCTCGGTCGAGAACCGACGCTCGCCCCCTTCGGCGTGCGCGGAGGTGGTTTTGAACAGCCGGGCCATGGTGGGCCATGGCTCGTCCGGGGTGCGCTCCTCGGGCGGACGGTCGAGAATCTCTATCTGAATGACCGAAGCGGCGCCGTGGCGATGTACCGTGCCGAGACAGTCGGCGCCGGTGTCGCCGCCCCCGAGAATCACCACGTGCTTGCCGTTGGCGCTGATGGGTGAGGTACGTCCCTCGTTGACGGCCCGGTTCGCGGCCTCCAGGAATGTCATGGCGGGCATCACGCCGGTCAGATCACTCCCCGGTACGGCGAGCACTCGCGGTCTCGTGGACCCGAGCGCCAAGATGACGGCGTCGTGTTGGCTCTGGAGCCACGCTAAGGAGGTCTCGTCCTGGCCGATGTCGATCCCGGTGTGAAAGGCGATGCCGTCGTCAGCCATGACCTTTAAACGACGATCCAGCACCGACTTCTCCATCTTGAACTCCGGTATCCCGTATCTGAGCAGTCCGCCAATGGCGTCGCTGCGCTCATAGACGTCGACGCCGTGCCCCACACTTCTCAGTTGTGCGGCCGCGGCGAGTCCCGCCGGTCCCGAACCCACGACGGCCACCCGCTTCTCGGTCTCCGTCGGCGTCTTGCTCGAGACGACGAACCCGCTGGCAAAGGCGTGCTCGACGACCTCGTACTCCACCCGCTCAATGGTCACCGGGTCGCTCGCGATACCCAACACGCAGGCGGACTCACACGGGGCGGGACAGAGTCGTCCGGTGAACTCGGGAAAGTTATTAGTGCGAAACAACTCGGACGCGGCTTCGGCCCAGCCAAGCCGATAGACGGCGTCGTTGAAGGTGGGAATGAGATTTCCGAGCGGACACCCCTGCATACAGAAGGGAATCCCGCAGTCCATGCACCGCGCCCCCTGGACAGCGATCTCCCGGTCGCTTTGAGGTTCATAGACCTCGCGCCAGTCGCGCAGTCGGACGGGGACCGGTCGATAACGCGGACCCTCTCGGGGGTACTCCAAAAAACCGGTGACCTTACCCACCTTTGACCTCGTCGCGCACTCGCTGGTACTCAGAGGTCTCGATGCGAACGAAGTTCATTCGTTCGGCTCGCCATTTCTCAAGAATTCTTCCCGCCTTCGCGGAACCCGTTTCTTCGCGAAAGCGACGAAGCAGCTCGTGGAGCCGAGCGTCGTCGTGGGCTTCCAGCAGGTCAATCTCGTAGACACCCGCGCTCAAATGATCGTGCACCGTGACGTCGGGGTCGTAAAGGTAGAGCGTCCCTCCGGACATTCCGGCCGCCAGGTTGCGTCCGACTCCGCCCAGAATGACGATGACCCCGCCGGTCATGTACTCCCCGGCGTGGTCGCCGGTGCCTTCGACGACGATGGTCGCGCCGGAGTTGCGAACCCCGCAGCGTTCCCCCACTACCCCGCTGATAAATATCTCTCCGCTCGTCGCTCCGTAGCCAATCACGTTGCCGGCAATGATGTTGGCGTCGCTGGCGAAGGTGGCCGAGTGATCGGGACGTACGATGATGCGCCCGCCCGAGAGCCCCTTGCCGGCGTAGTCGTTAGTGTCCCCGTGCAAGCGAAGCGTCAGCCCGGCCGGCATGAACGCGCCCAGGCTCTGTCCGGCGGACCCGACCAGATCGATCGTCACGTGATCGTTCGCCAGAGTTCGCGCGCCCAGCGCTCGGGTGATGGCGCTACCGGTCAACGTGCCGACGGTGCGATGAACGTTGCGCACGGGAGTGACGTAGTGGAACTCTTCGCCGCTCAAGGCCGAGTCCACCGCGGCCGAGAGGAACTTCCAGTCCAAAGCCCCGTCCAACCCATGATCCTGCTTGGTGCTTTGTCGGCGCTGATCAGGATCGACGAGGACAAGGAGTGCGCTGAGATCGAGATCGTTGGTGGGATCATCGAGCGCGTTCACGCTCAGCTTGGTGACGTCACCAATGATCTCATCGAGGCTTCGTGCACCGAGCAACGCCAAGTACTCACGAACCTCCTGCGCCACGAACTCAAAGAAGTTCTCCACAAACTCTGGCTTGCCGCTGAAGCGCGCGCGCAGCACGGGGTTCTGGGTGGCGATGCCTACTGGACAGGTGTCGAGATGGCACACGCGCATCATCACGCAGCCCGACACCACTAGGGGCGCCGTGGCGAAGCCGAACTCCTCCGCGCCCAGCAGCGCCGCGACGATGACGTCCCGCCCTGTCTTCAGTTGACCGTCAGTTTGCAGGACCACTCGGCTACGCAGGCCATTCGCGGCCAGGGTCTGATGGGTCTCGGCGAGGCCGAGCTCCCACGGCGTGCCGGCGTGCTTCAGCGACGTCAACGGCGCGGCTCCGGTGCCCCCGTCGTGCCCCGAGATCAAGATCACGTCGGCGTGCGCTTTCGCGACCCCGGCGGCGATGGTTCCCACTCCTTGTTCACTGACCAGCTTGACGTGAATGCGTGCTTCGTCGTTGGCGTTTTTCAGATCGTAGATGAGCTGCTTCAGATCTTCAATCGAGTAGATGTCATGGTGCGGTGGTGGAGAGATAAGTCCAACCCCCGGTGTCGAGTGACGGGTCTTGGCGATCCAGGGATACACCTTGGTGCCGGGGAGCTGACCACCTTCGCCGGGTTTCGCTCCCTGGGCCATCTTGATCTGCAGGTCGTCGGCGTTGACCAGGTAGCGACTGGTGACCCCAAAGCGACCCGAGGCCACCTGCTTAATCGCCGAACGTCGGTTGTGACGAAGATCGGACGTGTCGTAACGTTCTTCATCTTCGCCCCCCTCACCGGTGTTGGACTTCGCGCCTAGACGGTTCATGGCGATCGCGAGGGTCGTGTGGGCCTCCTCGGAGATCGAGCCGTACGACATGGCACCACTGCTGAAACGCTTGACGAGGGAAGCGACGCTCTCCACCTCCTCGAGCGGCAACGGCGTCGCGCTCGGGACCAGGTTGAGGAGCGAGCGGAGCGTGAGGTTGCCGCTGCTCTGCTCATCCACCAGGGTCGAGTACTGCTTAAAGAGATCGAACCGCTTTTCGCGCGTAGCGTGCTGAAGCTTTTGTACGGTGCGGGGATTGAAGAGGTGGAGTTCTCCGTCCCGTCGCCACTGGTACTCGCCGTGGTTGGTGATCTCGACTCGTTGACTCTCGACGCCAAAGGCACTTTCGTGCATGCGCAAGACGTCGCGCGCCACGTGCTCCAGCGTGATCCCGCCCAGGCGCGAGTGGAAACCAGGAAAGTAGCGCTCCAGAATGTCGTCCGACACCCCGACAGGCTCGAACAGTTGGGAGCCCACGTAGCTCGCGACGGTGCTCACTCCCATCTTGGACATGACCTTGATGACGCCCTTGTTAAGCGTCTTGCCGTACTGATAGCGCGCCTCAAAGGCGCTCAGATCGTTCAGTTCGCCCCTCTCGACCATCGCGTCGATGGACTCATAGGCCAGATACGGACAGACAGCCGAAGCCCCAAAGCCCAGCAGCAATGCCACGTGGTGAACTTCGCGCACGTCGCCCGCCTCAATGATGAGAGCGGCGCTGGTGCGTAGATGTTCACTCACCAGACGGTGGTGGACGGCCGAGGCGAGGAGCAGACTGGGGATAGCGGCGTGCGTGGCCGAGGTCCCCCGGTCGCTCAGGATGACGACGTTGACGCCGTCTCGTACGTTGGCCACCACCTCGTTGGTGACGTGTTCCAGGGCGTTCGCGAGTCGCTCGGCGGCGCTGCCCGGGCCGTGGGCCGCGAAGAGGCCGTCGATGGCGGCCGTGCGAAAGCCCTCGATGCCGGGCTGCTCGTCGATGTAGCGAATCTTTAAGAGTTCATGAACGCTGAGCACCGGGGAGGGCAGCACGATCTGATGACAGTGCTCTTCGCTCTCGCGCAGCAGGTTCTCTTCGCCCCCAATGACGACGCGCGACGACGTGACCAGCTCTTCGCGAATGGCGTCAAGAGGCGGATTGGTCACCTGGGCGAAAAGCTGACTGAAGTAATCGAAGATTGAACGCGGCAGCGCGGAGAGGGCGGGCAACGTGGTGTCTGAGCCCATGGAACCGACGGGTTCCTCCCCCACCTGGGCCATGTGTCGCATGATCATTCGCAGATCCTCTTCGGAGTAGCCAAAGCTCTTCTGCAGGCGAACGACCGACGCGTATTCAGGGGTGAGAGCCTCAGGCACGTCGATGGCGTCCAGCGACAACTGGTGACGGTTCAACCACTCGCCGTAGGGCTGCGCCGCCGCCAAAGAGGACTTCAGCTCCTCGTCTTCAATGATTCGGCCTTGCTCCACATCAACCAGGAACACCCGACCCGGTTGCAAACGACCCTTGCGCTCGATGTTCGAGGGATCGATGGGCAGCACGCCAACTTCGCTCGAGAGGATGACGCGGTGATCCTTGGTGACCCAATAGCGAGCCGGACGCAGTCCGTTTCGGTCGAGGACCGCGCCCGCCACGGTGCCGTCACAGAACGTGACGGAGGCAGGTCCGTCCCAGGGTTCCATCAGTCCCGCGTGGTAGCGATAAAACGCTCGACGCTCCGGGCTCATCCCGGTCGATCGCTCCCAGGCTTCGGGGATCATCATCAAGACGGCGTGTGGCAGGCTGCGACCAGCGTGGACCAAGAGTTCGACCACCTCATCGAAACTGGCCGAGTCGCTCATGTGGGGGGTGATGATGGGGGTCAGTTCAGACAGCGACAGGGGAAACGCGTCGCTGTCCAGCGTGCTCTCACGCGCGGTCATCCAATTTCTATTGCCGCGAACGGTGTTGATCTCGCCGTTGTGGGCGATGTAACGAAACGGTTGGGCCAGGTCCCAGCGCGGGAGGACGTTGGTGGAAAAGCGGCTGTGCACGACCGCGATGGCTGAGGTCAGGCGCTCATCGGTCAAGTCTTTGAAGTACAGGCGCAGCTGGGGCGCCGTCAACATTCCCTTATAGATGAGAACCCGCGACGAGCAGGACGCCGCGTAGACGTCCAATCGATGTTCGATGACCTTCCGGGCGCAAAAGAGTGCCCGCTCCAGGTCGAAGTCGGACGCCTCGTCGGTTCGCACGATGAGTTGTTGGAAAAACAAGGGTTCCCCAGCCCGTGAGGTCGGCCCGAGCAGGCTGGAGTCAACGGGGACATCTCGCCAGGCTCGTGAGGTCAGCCCCACACGGGCGAGGTCGAGGTCGATCTCGCGACGAAGCTCCGCCAGATCGCTCTCTGGAGGTACCATCCAGTGCGCGATCCCGTAGTGGCCCCGTGGAGGCACCACGTCAAAGAGCTCGCGAATGAACGAATCGGGCAACTGGGTGAGTATTCCCGCGCCGTCACCGGACTCCACGTCAGAACCAGTGGCGCCTCGATGTTCGAGGTTCTCCAGGATGGTGAGGGCGTCTTGAACGGTGACGTTGCTCGCGCGTCCGGTCAGGTCCGCGACCATTCCCACGCCGCAAGCGTCGTGCTCGAAAGAGGGGTCGTAAAGGTTCTTGGTCATAGCGTTTGTCATGGGGCAACGCTGACCCGCTTCAACTATACCGAACGGCTGAGTTTGCTCTTCGCCGTACGCTGGCGGGGTGAGTTCGTCTCGTGGTGATGCGTTCGTCGTTGGTGGTGGGGTCATTGGGACGTCCAGCGCGTTTCGCCTGGCCCGAAACGGGTGGCGCGTCACACTCTTTGATCCCACGCCGGGAGGCGGCGCGACCTGGGCCGCCGCGGGGATGATCGCGCCGAGCGGCGAGATTGCGCCGGGGGAACGTGAGAACTACCTACGCCAGCGCGAGGCACTCGCGGCGTGGCGACTCTTCGGCGCCGAGCTGTTCGAAGCCACCGGCGAGACGCTGGCTCTCGTTCAGACGGGAACACTCCTCGTCGGTTTCGACGCCGGCGATCGCCGACTGGTGGAGCAGTTCGATCTGGTGGCCGACGAGTTGGGCGTCACCGGTCGACCAGTGTCTCGCGAGAGGCACGCAAGCTACTTCCAAGACGTAACCCCGCGCGTGCGTGAGGGTCTGTACTACGACGATGACGCCTGGGTCGATCCCGATCAGGTAATGGCTATCCTCACGCGCGCCAATGACCATCTCGGGGTGAAGCTGGTGCGCGAGCCCGTGGTCGCCGCCGCCGCATCCGATGGAAGGATCGAGGTGATAACACCCACCGAGACTTATCGCGGCGACGTGGGCATCCTCGCGACTGGCTCAAGAGCGTTGCCCCAGGGCGTCGCTCAACGCGTCGCGCACGTGGTTCGTCCCGTTCGTGGGATGACTGTGCGGGTACGAGGGATCGACCGCTCCGATCAACCGATGCTGCGCGCCTACGTCAGGGGACGCTCGTGTTATCTCGTCAGTCGACGAGGCGGGTACTGCGTCGTAGGCGCCTCCTCCGATGAGCAAGGGGAGCTGGGCGTCGAAGTCGGAGAGCTACAGCGTCTGTTGCGTGACGCACTGGACCTCGTTCCGGGCCTGGAGACGGCCGAGATCATCGAGACCCGACAGGGCCTGCGACCCGCCAGCAAGGATCTCGAACCTTTCCTGGAGGTCGTGGACGATCGCTGGGCCTGGCTGTCGGGCCACTATCGCCACGGCGTTACTTTGGCGCCGCTGAGCTCCTTGGAGGCGCTCGAGTTCGCGGAGAGATTCGCGTGATCCGCGTCAATGGAGTCGACGAGCCCTTCGTCCACGAGACGGTCGCGGAGCTGCTGTCGCGACGCAGGATTGAACCGCGCGGGATCGCGGTCGCGCTCGACGGGGAGGTCGTGCGACGAGGCGCCTGGGGAGAGACGAAGATTCACGACGGATCTCAGATAGAAATAGTCACGGCCGCGGCCGGAGGATAGGGGGAACGATCATGGATGTCGACGAGCTACTAGCGGCGCTCGATAAACGTATTCTCGAATCACTCGAGGCGAAATCGACCGGCGAAAGCATCGCCTATCTCTGTGAGGCACGGGCCTGGCTCACCCACCCCGACCAGTCGCACGGTTCCCACCGCCCAGCGATGTGAAGACCTCAGACTAGGATTGTTCCTTCGCGGGCTGTGGCTTAGTTTGGTCTAGAGCGCTCGGCTGGGGGCCGAGAGATCGGGAGTTCAAATCTCCCCAGCCCGACCAATGGCTCGTCATCGACGTGGATCGGCCACTCGTAGCGGCCCGCCGAGATGGGTGATTCACCTTTCTTCTCAAGGTATTGCGAGAAGCTGGTGAGCCACTCCTGATACCACGAACGCAGGGCAACGTTGGCGTGCGCAGCGTCGAGCAGTTCCAGATCGGGGTAACGACGTCGCATCGTCTCGAGAACCACGAGACTCGCCTCCGCGTCGTACGCCGCCGAGTGAGCGTTCGAGAGGGTGACCTCATAGTGCCCACAGAGGTCCACTAGCTTTCGAGATCCCTTACGCCACTTATCGAAGTGCCGGTCAAGGATGAGCACGTCCATAACGGCGCCGAGCGGACCGCGCAACTGCAGGGGCACGAGACCGAGGCGACGACACAACGAGTCCACCATAGTGAGGTCGTAGCTAACATTCATGCCCACGATGACGCCTCCGTCGCGCCAGACATCGAACAGTTTCTTAACGATTACTTCGAGCGCCTCCGCGAGCGGCGTGGCGTCTGCGACCATCTCGTCTGTGATGCCATGGACAGCGCAGGCCCCCGCCGGAATCGCTCGGCCAGGATTGACGAGTCCACCCTCAAACACGGAGAAAAGCCGAGAGCCATCGTCGACTCGCTCGACGAAACTGTAGGAGACCGGTACGTCCACGAACGAACTGACGCCGGTTGTTTCGAGGTCGAAACCTACGTACCGGGTCACGTTCTGTGCCGTTGTCGCATTTGCATCAACGCTAGTTAGCGGCGATGCATGAGCGGTGGATGCGCCCAGCTAGACAGCCACGTTGGTGATGCGGCCCAGACCTTCAATCTCGGTGACGATGTGGTCGCCGGGTTTCAAGAAGACTGGCGGCTGTTGACCTTGGCCCACTCCGTGCGGGCTCCCCGTGAATATCAGATCACCCGGTCGCAGTTCCACCACCGTGGAGAGATAGCTCACAATCTGTACCACGCTAAAAACCATGTCGTTCGTGTTCGAGTGCTGGTACTCGACGTTGTTCACGGCGCACCTGATGGCGAGTTTGTTCGGATTGTCGATCTCGTCGGCCGTAGTGAGCCAGGGCCCGACGGGCGTGAAGTTTCGGTGCGACTTTCCGAGCGAGAACTGGGCTTGGGCTCCGCGCATCTGCAAACTGCGCTCAGAAAAGTCTTGCCCGACGCAGTATCCAGCCACGACCTCGAGGGCACCTTCCACGCTTACGTTACGCGAACGCTTTCCGATGACGACCACTAACTCAGCCTCGAAGTCTGTCGTCTCTCCGCGCACCGGTAGCTCATCATTGGGACCACAGAGCGACGAAGCAAACTTGGTGAAGACCATGGGCTCGCTCGGCAAGGTCAGATTCATCTCAATCGCGTGTTGGCGATAGTTGAGACCGATCGCGAAGATCTGCTGAGGACTGGTAACGACCGAGCGAAGCCGGGGGTCCTCGGCGAAGTCGTCGGGCTTGACGCGTTCGCTCGGTTCAGGGCGAGCTGCGTCAAACCACACCTTCAATGTCTCTAGTTGGGCGATGCACTTATCGAGTGAGGAGGAGAAAGCACCGTGGGATCCCGACGCGACGTCGAGGATGCCCTCGTCGGTCACGATGGTTGCACGACCGGCCAGGTTGGCAATGCGCATGAATATACGGTTCTTTCGCTGTCGGAGGGCAGAGCGTCGCAACCACTTTACGACACGTCGCCTGACACTTCGATGGTGAGCGCTCATGGCGTGATGAGAAGCGTGCGGCGAGGGGGGTGGCCGGTAGAATTGCTGTGACCGGCCGGGTGGGAACCCGGACTCGCGAAGACCGCGAGCACGTCGTTTCTAGAGAGGGTGAACCAGCGTTCGGCTGGACACAACATGGAGAAGAAGGACACCTTCGTTCTACGCCATCTCGCCGAAGTGCAGCCCGAACTGTGGTGGTTGGACTCAGACCCACTAGAGCCACTGCCCTATCCCGCGCTCATCGGTGATCTTGGCGCTGATCTGTGCGTCGTGGGCGCCGGATACACCGGTCTGTGGACCGCGCTACTGGCAAAAGAGCGCGATCCTTCACGCGAAGTCATCATCGTCGAACAGTACGAGACCGGGGCCGGGGCCTCGGGCCGGAACGGTGGGTTTTGCAGCGCGTCTTTGACACACGGGTTCAATAACGGCATGAACCGTTTCGCCCACGAGATGCCGGTGATCGAACGCCTCGCTCGCGAGAATCTCGACGAGATCGAGGACACCATCACGCGCTACGGGATCGAGTGCGACTGGGAACGCACGGGGGAACTTCGAGTGGCGGTGGCGCCCTGGCAGTTCGAGGGCATGGCCGAGGAGGCGCGACTTCGCAACGACATGGGGGACCACGTGGAGGTGCTCTCCAAAGAGCAGGTGCAAGCTCGCATCCACTCCCCCTCCTACGAAGGCGCACTCTTTGACATCGACGGCACCGCGCTCGTCGACCCCGCGCGACTGGTGTGGGGACTGGAACGGGCCTGTCAGTCGCTCGGTGTACGCATCTTTGAGAACTCCAAGGTGGAGTGGCTCGAGGACGTGGAGCACGGCGTGCGGGTGCACACCCCCTACGGTGCCGTCACGGCCGCCAAGGTGGCCCTCGCGACCAACGTCTTTCCCTCGCTCATTCGCCAGACCCGTCGCTACGTCGCGGCGGTGTATGACTACGCGCTCGTCACCGAACCACTGAGCGACGAACAGATGGCGAGCATCGGCTGGAGCGGTCGCGAGGGCGTAGCCGACGCGGGGAATCAGTTCCACTACTACCGACTCACCAAGGACAACTCCATCTTGTGGGGTGGCTACGACACGATCTACAAGTTCAGAGGGAAGGCCCGTCGAGACTTTGAGTTCAACGCCGAGACCTACGCCAAGCTGGCTGGCCACTTCTTGACGACCTTCCCCCAGCTTGCAGGCATCAAGTTCACCCACGCCTGGGGCGGGGCCATCGACACCTGTACGCGGTTCTCTCCGTTTTGGGGTACGGCCCATGGCGGCAAGGCCGCCTACGTCATGGGCTACACCGGTCTCGGCGTCGCCTCCACGCGTTTTGGCGCCGCGGTGATGTTGGATCTACTTGATGGCCGCACCACCGAGAGGACCGCCCTCTCGATGGTGCGCAAAAAGCCCATGCCCTTCCCCCCGGAACCCTTTCGCTGGCTCTTCATCCGGTGGACCCAACGATCGATCGAGAAGGCCGACAACAACGGTGGTCGCCGCAACCTGTGGCTACGGCTGCTCGATCTCTTTAATCTCGGCTTTGACTCCTAGGGGTACTTACTCCTCGTCGGCGGAGCTCTCGGTCATCAACCCCGCGATGGCGTTCACGACCGTGGGATCCATCAGCGTCGTGACGTCACCGAGGGGCCGGTTCTCCGCCACGTCGCGCAATAGCCGTCGCATGATCTTGCCCGAGCGCGTCTTGGGCAGTTCCGGCGTCAAAATGATCTGTCGGGGTTTGGCGATCGGGCTGATGACCTTGGCCACGTGCTCACGCAGGGCGTTGATCGTTCCCGTGTGGTCCTTTTCGGCCTCGTCGGCCGACAGTTTGAGCGTCACGAAAGCGACGATCGCCTGACCGGTGGTCTCGTCGGTGGCGCCCACGACCGCCGCCTCGGCGACCCCGGGGAATCCCACCAGGGCGTGCTCGACCTCGGTAGTTGAGAGTCGATGACCGGAGATGTTCATGACGTCGTCGATGCGTCCGAGCAGCCACAGGTCGCCGTCAGCGTCGCGCTTGGCTCCGTCTCCGGCGAAGTACACCCCGGGGAATCGGGCCCAGTACGTCTCCTTGAAGCGTTCGGGGTCCCCGTAGATACCGCGGGTCATCGAGGGCCACGGCTGGGTGATCACCAGGTAGCCACCGGAGTTATTGCCCACGCTCTTGCCGTCGTTGTCCACGACGTCCACCGAGATTCCCGGCAGCGCCCTCATGGCCGCTCCGGGCTTCGTGGCCGTAATGCCCGGCAGCGGCGAGATCATGATCGCGCCCGTCTCGGTCTGCCACCACGTGTCGACGATCGGACAGCGATCGCCGCCGACGTGCTCGCGGTACCAGATCCACGCCTCGGGGTTGATGGGCTCGCCCACCGTGCCCAGTAAGCGCAGACTGCTCAGGTCGTGACCGCCGGGGTGCTGGTGTCCCCACTTCATGAGGGTGCGAATCGTGGTGGGCGCGGTGTAGAGAATGCTCACCTTGTTCTCTTCGATGATCTTCCACCACCGATCGCGTCCACCGGAGTCGGGCAGACCCTCGTACATGACCGAGGTGACGCCGTTGATCAGCGGTCCGTAGACGATGTAGCTGTGGCCGGTGATCCAACCGATGTCGGCGGCTGTCCAACACACATCAGTGTCGGGCTTCACGTCAAAGATGTTGTAGTAGGTCGTCGCGGCCTGGGTGAGGTACCCGCCGGTCGCGTGAAAGATCCCCTTGGGCTTGGCCGTGGTGCCCGAGGTGTACATGATGAACATCGGGTGCTCAGCCTCAAAGGACTCGTACGCGTGAGTGTCACCTTGCTTGTCGACGATGTCGTGCCACCAGTGGTCGCGACCTTCGGTCCACTCCACGTCGCCTTTCGTGCGCTGCACGACCAAGACGGCGCGAACGTTAGGACAACTCTTCAACGCTTCGTCCACCGCGGGCTTCAAGGGGCTCGCGACACCACGACGAAACGCCCCGTCGGCGGTGACGACCACCTGGCAGTCCGAGTCGAGGATGCGACTGGAGAGTGAGTCGGCGGAGAAGCCCGCGAAGATCACCGAGTGCATGGCCCCCAGGCGGACGATCGCCAGCATGGTCACAATGGCTTCGGGAATCATCGGCATGTAGACGGCCACGCGGTCCCCGGACTTCACCCCGAGCTCGGTCAGAGCGTTGGCCGCCTTGGCCACCATCTTCTGTAGCTCGCCGTAGGTGATAGTGCGCGACTCACCCTCCGCGTCAGCCACCCAGTGGTAGGCGACCTTGTCACCCTTTCCGTCTTCGACGTGGCGATCGACGCAGTTGTAGGACGCGTTGAGCGTCCCGTCGCTGAACCACTTGGCAAAGGGAAGATCCCACTCCAGTATGTTGGTGGGCTCTTTCGTCCACTTGAGGCGATCGGCCTGCTTACGCCAATAGGCCAGCGGATCAGCTTCGGCCTCGGCGTAGATCGATGGCTGAGCGTTCGCCTGCTGGGCGAACTCTTCGGTCGGTGAAAAACTGCGCGTCTCGTCCAGCCACGCTTCTAACTTTGCTTCACTCATCACGTACCCCACTCCAAGCGTTCTCTATACATTGACAATTCAGATCTGTGGTTTATCCACGCGACTCAAAGTTGAGAGTAGTGCTCACTGTCGCGTAGATGCCAACAGCGCCCGTACCTGGTGGCACGGGCGCTGTTGGCGGTTGGGTCCGGTGGCAAGCCACCAGTGACCTCTACGTTAGCCTCGTGGACCCACCGGGAACACAACTTTGCCGTGGGTGGCGTTCGTTACCCCCGCCGCCGACGCGTACCACGCCGCCGCCGCGGTCGCTAGTCCAAACCAGCCGCCCGCCTTCACGATGTCCGTGAAGGTGTGCGTCGTTCCCCAGTTGCCAATGGTGAGGAGAATGAAGGTGAGGGACAGCAATACGAACACGGTCAGAACCGCGTTGTTCGTCTTGGTCGCGGCAAAGGTCATGTACACGGTGAAGATCGTCCAGCCCAGCAAGAAGATCGGCACGGTGTCCGATCCGCCGCCTGGGATGTTGAACTTAATCAACGCGTAGAACGAAAGCCAGAACGCACCGTATGACGTAAACGCCAGTGCCGCGAACGTATTCTTGCGCACGAACTCCCACATTCCGGCCAGCAACTGCGCTAGCCCTCCGTAGAAGAATGCGAGCGCCAGCGCCGCCTCGAGACCCGCACCGTGCCAAATTCCGGCATTCCACGAGCTCAGAGCGAACGTCGTCATAGCGAACCCAGCGAGTCCTAATGGACCGGGATCCGCAACTCTTTCTTCAGGCATTTATTTCCCCCAATTAAGGTTTACGTGCGACCCCCGCGATGGGGGCCCGATAGGAATTAAACACCAGCGCGGACCAGCGTTGTTGGACTATCTTCGACAATCATGTGACACCTTTCACAAGAAAAATCTCGCGAATCCTTCCAAAACCGTTGGAACGCGAGACTTTGCACGTGAAATGGAGTGTTTGTCGTCCAGAAGAAACTTCTCAGTCTTTTGACGCCTCATCAATCGCGTCACGAAAAGATCGAACAAATGACTCGACGTCGTGAGCGTTGGCACCATTGAGAATCTCCTTCACGAGGGCGGAGCCGACGATCACGCCGTCGCTGACCGCGGCCAGTCGAGCCGCCTGCCTCGGAGTCGTGATGCCGATACCGACATACACCGGGATATCGCAGACCCCTCGAGCATTCGCCACCACTCTTTCGCCGTCGCCTTCATCGTCGCTCGCTCCCGTGACCGCCATGCGGGCCGACGCGTAGAGAAACCCCTCACTGTGCTGGGCCACTTCATCGACGCGCGCCAGCGGAGTCGACGGTGCTACCAGAAAGACGGTCGAGACATCGTTCGCGGCGCACGCGTCTCTCCACTCAGCGGACTCTTCTAACGAGAGATCGGGAACGATGGCTCCCGAAATGGCGAACTCGTGCAATCTCCCGGCGCTGCGCTCGAGCCCGTAGTGAAGAAAGATGTTGTAGTAGGTCATCGCGATGAGCGGGATCTCAGAATCGAGCGCGGCGAGGTCTCGGCCCACCGACTCAAAGGTGGTACCCGCGCGAAGAGCCTGCAGTCCGGCTTCTTGAATGACGATTCCATCCATCATCGGATCAGAGAACGGAATGCCGATCTCGATCGCGTCAGCTCCTCCCAGGGCTGCTGCTTCCACGTGGCGAACCCAGTCCGCCGTGGCTCCCGCGACAAAGTACGGCACCAGGGCCTTGCGCCCGTCGTCGCGCAACGCGCGAAGTGAGGTCTCGAGCGATTTCATGATTGATCTAAGAGAAGTTGGCGGACCTGGGCCACGTCCTTGTCCCCACGCCCTGACAGGTTGAGTAAGACCGTGGACCCACGAGGGATCAGCGCGCCGACTTCACGAGTGATCCACGCCAGGGCGTGCGCGGTTTCCAGGGCCGGAATGATCCCCTCGCTCTCGCTCAACAGTGACAAAGCACCCAGTACCTCATCGTCCGCGACCCCGTAGTACTCGGCCCGGCCCGCGTCGGCCAAGTAGGCGTGTTCGGGCCCGATACCTGGATAGTCGAGTCCAGCCGACAGTGAGTGCGCTTCTTCGATCTGGCCGAACTCATCTTGGAGAATCATGGAGCGCATGCCGTGCAGCACCCCGGGCGAGCCACTGGCGATAGCGGCGCCTCCGGCCGCCTCGACGCCAATCAGCCGCGCGTCCGAGGCGGCGAAGCCCGCGAATATACCCGCGGCATTGGATCCGCCTCCTACGCACGCGACCACCAGGTCGGGCTCGCCGGCACCGAGCTCACGCATCTGGGCCGCTGCTTCAAGGCCGATGATGCTCTGAAACTCTCGGACCATCCAGGGAAAGGGGTGGGGTCCCATGACCGAGCCGATGCAATAGTGCGTATCGGCGACGCAGGTGACCCACTCGCGCATCGCTTCGTTCACGGCGTCCTTCAGAGTCCGTGAGCCCGAGGTTACCGGGACGACTCGCGCGCCGAGGAGCTCCATGCGAAAGACATTGAGCTCTTGGCGAACGGTGTCGACCTCGCCCATGAATACGGTGCAGGTGAGTCCGAGGCGCGCCGCGCCCGTTGCCGTGGCCACGCCGTGTTGCCCGGCGCCGGTCTCGGCGATGATGCGAGTCTTGCCCATGCGCTTGGTCAAAAGAGTCTGTCCCACCACGTTGTTGATCTTGTGCGAGCCGGTGTGGGCGAGATCTTCGCGCTTGGCGTAGAGACGAAGCCCCACCTTTGCGGACAGTCGCGGCAAGGGGGTCACGGGGGTCGGTCGTCCGACGAACTGCGCCAAGGTGGTGCGATACTCCTCGAGAAAAGCAGGATCGGCCCACGCCAGGCGGAAGGCCTCTTCAAGCTCCAGGCAAGCCGGCATAAGTGCCTCGGGGACAAAACGTCCGCCAAACTCACCAAAGCGTCCGCGTTCGTCGGGAACGCCCATCACGTTCGAACTCGACACGTCACTCCCTTGCCAGTGCCCAGGCGCTTCGTGCGCGGATAACGAACTGCTTGACCAAGTCGGCGTCCTTCACTCCGGCATGGGCCTCTACTCCACTGGAGCTGTCGACACCCCACGCCCGTGTGCTGGCCACCACCTCGACCACGTTCTGAGGAGTGAGCCCGCCCGCCGCGATCACCGGCACGCCAAAGGGGCGCGACCACAGTCGATCCCACGAGTGAGCGATCCCCGAACCGGGGAGGGGCCCATCGATCATGACGGCGTCCACGCGGCTCTCGTCAAACTCGTCAAACTCGTGGTCGTCGATGTTGAGGGCCTTCACGACTCGTATCGGGCGTTCGCGCAGGGTGGCGAGCAGGCGTTCACTGAGGGCCCCGTGTAGCTGCACCACGTCGAAGTCGAGGGACCGGGCGTGCTCGATGACGTCGTCGTCGGTGTTTTCTCGAAACACGCCACAGCGAAGGAGCGATCCCTTCGTCGCGTCGAGAATCGCACGCGCTCGCTCGACGTTTACTCGACGAGGTGACGAGGCGAAGATAACACCCAGAGCGTTGGCGCCCGCGTCGACCGCGGTGAGGGCGTCTGCGACCGAGGTGACGCCACAGATCTTTACGTACCCGCGCGACCACGGGTCACGCACGTTGCCCACTTGGCACGAGCGCGAACGCCTTGACGAGAGAGCCCGGATCGCTCGAGGTGACAAAGGCCTCCCCGACCAGTACCGCGTCAAATCCCACCTGGGCCGCGTTCTCCACGTCTTCGACACTCGAGAGCCCCGACTCACAGACGGTCAAAACATCGCGAGGCAGAGACTCAAGGACCGATGCCGCGCGATCGGCGTCGACATCAAAAGTCCGAAGGTCGCGCTGGTTAACACCAATGATGCGCGAACCCGCATCGACGGCGCGCTTCGCTTCCTCGGCGTCATGCACCTCCACCAGCGCGTCGATCCCGCAGTCTTCGGTGAGCTCCAAGAATGAGAGCAGCTCGGCGTCACTCAGGGCGGCCACGATCAGAAGCACCGCACCCGCACCCGCTTCCACCGCGTCGAGGATGTCGTTTTCAGAGACCGTGAAGTCTTTTCGCAGCACGGGTAGGGCGACCGAGCGCCGCACCACGATCAGATCGTCCATCGAACCTTCGAAGAATTCCTGATCCGTCAGGACCGATATGGCGCTCGCCCCGGCGTCGCGGTAGCTAGCGGCGAGAGCCGCTACGTCGAGATCGGGCGCCAAGAGGCCCTTCGAGGGCGAGCGACGTTTCACCTCGGCGATCACTTTGATGAAGGGCGATGAACCCTGACGCAACACCAGCACGAAAGAAGGTCCTTCGTAGCGAATGTGCTCCACGCGCGCTTCCCACTCGCGCTCATCGTGCGCCGCTCGGCGTCGATGAGATTCCAAAATGGTGTCGAGGTACGTGGTCGCCATCTCAAAATCGTAGTTGTGGAGAGCACCGCGACGACCACGAGTATCGTGTCGCTATGCCCGCGCGTGTTTTCGTGACGAACTAGCCAATGGACTCATTCGCGCGGGATGTGTTACATCCGCTGGTACGCGGCACCAACTTAGAGCGTGACGAGGCCGCGAACGCCCTGTGTGAGATCCTCGACGGCAAAGTGGACGCCGCCCTCATTTCCAGTTTTCTCACCGCCCTGACCGCGAAGGGCGAAACGGCGGACGAGATGACGGGTTTCATCGACGCGATGATCTCCCGCGCGACCACCTTCTCGATCGGCCCGAGCGCGATCGACATCGTCGGAACTGGCGGGGATCAGCTCCATAGCGTCAATATCTCAACCATGGCTGCTTTGGCGGTGGCCGGATGCGGAGTGCCGGTCGCCAAGCACGGAAACCGGGCGGCGTCGTCGTCGGTGGGCTCGGCCGATCTCCTAGAGGCGTTGGGTGTACGAATAGACGCGCCCGAAGACGTCGTGCGCGCGTGCGTCAGCGAGGCGGGCATCGGATTTATGTACGCGCCGGTGTTTCACCCGGCGCTCGCCACTCTCGTGCCGATTCGACGCGCGCTGGGTTTTCGAACGATCTTCAACGTGCTCGGACCCTTGGCCAATCCCGCACTCGTCCAACGAGCACTCATCGGCGTGGCCCCTCTCAGCCTGCTCGACAAGATGGCACAGGTCCTTCATCAGCGCGGCACTCGTCGAGCGATCCTGGTGAGCTCCGATGATGGATTGGATGAGCTCTCACTCGGCGCGCCCTCGACCATGGAGTACGTGGCAGGCGAGACGCGCTACCGCAGGCGAATTGATGCCAGTAACGCACTCGGTCTACGCCACCGCGTCGCCGACATCCGCGGGGGTGACGTCAAGGAGAACGTTGCTCTCACGCGGGCGTTTCTTGAAGGAGCCCCGGGGGCCATCTTCGACACGGTGTGCGCCAACGCCGCGCTCGCCCTCATGGTGGCCGGGGAGACCGATGAGTTGAAGGAAGGGTTTCAACGCGCCCGCGCGAGCGTCCTGGATGGTCGAGCAGCGAGCGCGCTGGAACGCCTCATCGCGGTGTCCAACAGCTAGAGCTTTCTAAGCTGGTGGCGGTAGTGGCGACCGTTGGCCGCGTACAGCGCCGCCGAGGCCACGGCCACGTCCTCGTTGCAGGAGTCGAGCTTGAGGCTCGCCGGCACGCCGAGTGCCATGGCGTTGGCCGGAACTTC
This sequence comes from uncultured Acidimicrobiaceae bacterium, assembly GCA_963756325.1. Taxonomy (GTDB): domain Bacteria; phylum Actinomycetota; class Acidimicrobiia; order Acidimicrobiales; family RAAP-2; genus RAAP-2. The sequence continues at coordinate 60,207 of CAVWNE010000012.1, read as the reverse complement.
CATCCGGTTGCGTACGACGGCCCCCGCGCCCACCGTGGCGCCGCTGTGCACGACCGCTTGATGCAACACGATGGATCCGCTGCCGACGAGGGCGCGGTCGTGAATGGTGCAGCCTTCTAGGTGCGCGAGGTGCCCAATGACGCAGTCACTGCCAATTACCGTGGGGTACTCATCCACCGCGTGCACGACCGTGCCGTCTTGGATCGAGGTGCGCTCGCCGACGATGATGGTGCCGTAGTCGCCGCGCAGCACCGCGGTCGGCCAGACGGACGAGTCGGCACCGATGCGTACGTCACCGATCACCACCGCGTCAGGATGAATGTAGGCGTCTTCGTGAATCTGAGGTACTCGATCTCCGAGTGCGTAAATGGGCACGACAGACCTCCTAATGGGCTATCCACGAAATTAACTGATAGATCCGCCAACCGATGTAGATAATCGTGGCCACCGCGAAGAACCGCCACTTCCAGGGAATGGGCTCTCGCGCGGTCTCCACCACCTCCGCGCCACAGATCGCGCACACGTCGCCCTCTTCGGGGCGATCGCAGTTCTCACACCAGTTGGCCATTACTCGACTCGGACGCGCACTCGAATCGGCGACGCGCCGAGTTCGAACTTTTCGCGCAAACTCCGTTCGACGTAGCGCAGGTAGGTCGGGGGCAGGCGCCCCGCGATAAAGAGCGTGAAGGTGGGCGGCTCGCTGGCCCCTTGCACGGCGTAGCGAATCTTGCCGGTCGGGGCGGGTTGCTTGATCTGCAGATCTCGTATCGCTCGATTGAGCGCCCCGGTCGGCACTCGCTTGGCGTAGTCAAGCGCGGCCGTGGACAGCGCCGGCCAGAGGCGATGAACGCCTTTGCCGGACAGGGCGGTCATCTTGAGGACGGGGGCGTCACCCAGAAAGGCGAGCTTGTCTCCCACGCTCGCCAGGATCGCGTCACGCTCATCGGGCAGGACTAGCTCCCACTTGTTGAGGATGACGATGGCCGGGCAGCCCGAGGCCGAGATGCGCTCAGCCAGACGCTGGTCTTGACCGGTGGCGCCCTCTTGCGCATCGATCACCAAGATGGCGATGTCCGCTCGGTCCAGCGCGTCGAGGCTACGCAACACCGAGTAAGTCTCAAGCCCCGCCTCCGTGCGCGCGCGCTTGCGCATGCCCGCCGTGTCGATGAAGCGGATGAGGCCGACGCTGGTGTCGACCACCGTGTCGATGGCGTCGCGGGTCGTGCCGGGCATGTCGTGGACGACACTGCGCTCCTCGCCGATCAGCTGATTGAACAACGTTGACTTGCCCACGTTGGGACGTCCGACGATAGCCACGCGCAGGGCCCCGTCGTCGTCTTCGTCGGCCACCTCCACCGTCTGGTCGCCCAGATCGTCGACGATGCGATCCAGGAGATCGCCCGAACCTCGGCCGTGTTGAGCGCTGACCATGAACGGATCGCCCACGCCGAGAGAGAGGAACTCCCAGCTCGCCGCTTCGTGCTGTTGGTCGTCCACTTTGTTCACAACGAGCAGGACGGGACGCTTGGAGTTGCGCACCCACTTGGCCGCCGTCGAGTCCTCTTGCACCGGTCCCGTCGACGCGTCGACCACCAGCAAAACGAGATCAGCGCTCGTCAGGGCCGCTTCAGCTTGTTTGGACACCTTGTCTTCTAACGTGTCGCCGGCGGCCAACCACCCTCCTGTGTCAACCACATCAAAGGTCACTCCGCGCCACTCCACCTCAACGGCCTTGCGATCACGGGTCACTCCGCGCTGCTCTTCGACCACGGCCACGCGTCGTCCCGCCAAGCGATTCACCAGGGAGCTCTTTCCGACGTTGGGACGTCCGACAATGACCACCTGGGGCCTCTTCATACGCGGCTCAGTCCTCGAGTTCGCAGACCCTCCAAGGTGGAACGAAGTTCGTGGCCCGTGGTTGGCACCGTCATCACCGCGTGAGGGAGATCGTCCAGCGTGAGGCCATCGAGAAAGCGGCCCTCGGAGAGACAGACGTCAGGAACGAGGCACAGGGTCGACTCATCGATGTCTTTCAAGGCAGCGCGCAGGTCGAGACCCGTCAGGAGGCCCGCGACCTTAATGTTGCCGCCGAAGTATCGGTTCTTCACGGCCTTCACGTTCACCTCGGTGAACCCCTGCTCGTCAAAGAGACGACGCAAGATCGGAGCCGCGTACTCACCCGTCAAGACGGTGACCTCATCTCCGTCGGCGTCGCTTTCTTTCGTCGTTCTCGGAGCGCGATAGCCGATCGCGGGCGCCCCGTCGACGGACTGAAAGAACCCCGAGCCCAACTTGGCCATCGTCGTGCCCGTTGAGAAGCTCTCGGCGAACGCGGCCACGAGGCCAACCCCGTTTTCCGCTTCGTCCAGGCTCTCGAAGCTCTCGGTGCCCGGCGGATCGATTCCGGCCACGATGTAGAACTCGTCGCTGGCAAAGACTTTCGCTCGACCAAAGAGTTCCCGGGTGAGGCGTTGAAAGCGCTCGGCCAGCGTCACTACGTGGCGTGCCTCATCGGGCTCATGGGCGCGCATCGACTCTTCGCTCGTGAAGTCACTGATGCCGACGGGCACGAGAGCGACCGAGGCCAGCTCGGGATAGAGCGATACCACGTCATTGAGCGTGCGCTCCAACTCATCACCATCGTTGACCCCGGGACACACGACGACCTGGCCATGAACCTCTACTCCGGCGCGTAGGAGTTCTCGAAGCCACCGCAGTGACGTGGCACCTCGAGGGTTGCGCAGCATGTCCGCGCGAAGTTCGGGGTTCGTCGAGTGAATCGAGACGTACAGAGGCGAGAGACCTTCCTCCAGCACGCGCTCGAGGTCAAACTCGGTGAAGCGGGTCAGGGTCGTGTAGTTGCCGTAGAGGAACGAGAGTCGAAAATCATCGTCTTTCACGTAGAGCGAGCGGCGCATGCCCTTGGGCAGCTGATAGATGAAGCAGAAGGTGCAGTGGTTATCGCAGGTCCGGATGCGATCAAACACGGCCGAATCGATCCCGAGCCCCAGGGGCTGGCCCTCGTCTTTGGCAATGGTCACCTTGCGCGAGAGTTCCTCCCCTTCGCGCCGGACGACCAAGGTCACCGTGGGGCCGTCAATGAGCTGCTGGTACTCGATAATGTCGGTCGGGGCCTTGCCGTTGATGCTGACCAGCTCGTCACCGATCGCGAGATCCACCTCTGCAGCCGGCGAGGCCGCAGATATAGAGGAAATACGGGCGCCAGACACCCATACAGCGTAGGCGCTACGCGAAATCTCTCTTACTAGGCTGGCTCTGTGACGGTTGACAAGGTTGTGCTCGCAGCACCTCGGGGCTTCTGTGCGGGCGTGGAGAAGGCGATCAAGGCCCTCGATTGGATGACGCGCGTCTTTGAAGCGCCCGTCTACTGCTACCACGAGATCGTTCACAACCAATTTGTCGTCGATCACTTCAAGTCGGTGGGCGTCATCTTCATCGATGACGTAACCGTCGTTCCCGAAGGCGCTCCCATCATGCTGAGTGCGCACGGATCGCCGCCTGAGGTCATAGAGGCGGCCCGTCGGACCGGGGGCACGGTCATTGACGCGGTCTGTCCGCTGGTCACCAAGGTCCATCACGAGCTGAAGGTGCGAGCCAACAAGGGCTACACCGTGCTCTACGTGGGGCACGAGGACCACGAAGAAGCCGTGGGCACCATGGCCGTCGCCCCCGAGGCGGTCCATCTGGTGCAGTCGCGCGAGGACATCGACGCCATTGACGGTCACGACGGGCCCGTAGCACTGCTCAGTCAGACCACGCTCAGCCTGGACGAGTGGCAGGACCTGCGCGAGTACGCCGAAGTCGTCTTTCCCGATATTTGGATGCCCAGCCGCAGTGACCTCTGTTTCGCCACCACCAATCGCCAAGCCGCGCTGCGCGAGCTCGCCTCGTCGGCGGACGCCGTCATCGTCATTGGTTCTGCCAACTCCTCCAACACGGTGGCCCTCGTCAAGGTCGCCGAGGCCGAAGGGTGTCCTCGGGTGTATCGAGTGAACGGCGCCGACGAACTGCCCGACGATCTTTCGGGAGTGGTGGCCGTGACAGCCGGCGCGTCGGCACCCGAAGTCCTGGTGAACGAGGTGCTGGCGCACCTGAAGCCTCGAGACGGCATTGAGATCTTCTCGGTCACCGTGGAGGACGAGTACTTTCCTCCGCCACCCGAACTGCGCGAGGTTCTCAAGGCTCTGACTGCCCTGGTTGACGTGGTCTTCGCCACTCCGATCTCGACGGGCTTCGATGCACAAGCGGACCGCGAGTTCACCGCCGCCGAAGTGCTCTCGGCGTAATCGATGCGCGTCAAGCGCCCCAGTAGACTTAATCGGCCCATTCCATTTAAGGAGACTGATGTCGAACGAGGACCTCGAAAAGCGGCGCATCGCGCGGTTGCGCGAGTTTGCCATCGCCCAGGCTCGTACTCGCTTTGACGCTGACTACCCCGGCTTCGTCCCTGAAGCGATCGTGGCTTCGATCTGCGCCTACGAAGAAGAGGGCAACATTGGTGACGTCTTGAAGAAGATGCCCGACACCATCAACGGCAGTCCGTACACGACCTTCGTGGTCGTCGACGGAGGAAGCGACAAGACCGCCGAGGTGGCCCGGTCCTTTCCTGGCGTCAAGGTCTTTGAGTTCCCGGTCAACTTGGGACACGGCGTAGCCCTACAGGTCACCTACCGCTACTGCATTGAGTTCGGGGTGAAGTACGTCGTCACGCTGGACGCCGATGGTCAGAACGACCCCCAGGAGATTCCTAACCTCCTCGCTCCCCTCCTCGCCGATCAGTCCGACTTTGTGGTCGCGAGTCGCGTGCTGGGTGAGGACAAGACCACCGACGTGGTGCGCAAGACCGGTGTGCACTTTTTCTCCTTCGTCATGAACCACATGACCGGAGCCAAGCTCACCGACACTTCCACGGGCTACCGGGCGCTGCGCGTCACCATGCTGGCCGATGTGGTGGACCGCTTGACTCAGGAGCAGTATCAAACCGCCGAGCTGCTGATCACCTCACTCAAGCGCGGGTGGCGCGCCAGCGAGGTGCCGACCGTCTGGTACCCGAGAGCGTCCGGGACGACAAAAAAGGGCAAGAACTGGCTCTTTGGTTTCCGCTACGCCCGCGTGGTCTTTGGTACCTGGTGGCGCGAGCGCTAACCACCGAGGCGCCGGCGCGCTTCGCCGTAGACAGCTTCTAGCTCTCGACGTAGTTCTTCGGTCTTCTCGGTGATCTGAGAGCGAGACACTCGGCCATCGCTCACGGGAGGCTCGATAGGCGTCCCCACCACGATCTGTATCTTCGCGAGCCGGGGCAACTTCGCTCCGACCGGCATGGCTCGTTCACTGCCCGCAATCCCGACCGGCACGATCTTCGCGCCTGTCCGTGAGGCGATGAAGGCGGCGCCATCGTGTAGGGGCTCCACGGTGGTTCCTTCTTTGCGTGTGCCTTCTGGAAAGAGCACCAGGGCTTGTCCTCGCTTGAGTACCTCTTCTGAGAGCCGTAGCGACTCGCGATCGGCGCTGGTGCGATCGACCGGAAAGGCGCCCAGCTTGGTGAGCAACTTGCCGAAGAGGGCCGGATGAAAGACGCCCTCTTTGGCCATGAAGAAGACCTTGCGAGGTGAGATGAACAGGCTGAAGGCGAAATCCACGTTGGAGCGGTGAATGGGAGCGATGAGGACGGGACCGGTGAGGGGAATGTTGTCGGCCCCCACGACGCGCGGTCGAAAGAGAATCTTCGCGAGGCCCCCGACGACGGCCGCGCAGAACCGGTAGGTGAGGGTCTTGCGAGGATCTAAGACAAGGTCCGCAGCTTCAGGCATTGCGTGATCTCCTCGACGACCTCGTCCACACTTCGTCCCGTCGTGTCTAGCACGAGTGCGTCGTCCGCCTGGCGTAGCGGTGAGGCTTCTCGCGTGGTGTCGGCCACGTCGCGTCGATTGACTGACGCCTCACTTTCATCGTCGCGACGACGCGCTCGTTCTTCCAGCGACGCGGTCAAGTACACCTTGATCGTGGCGTTCGGAAATACCACCGTGGTGATGTCGCGTCCCTCCACCACCGTACCCACGGGTTGCGCTCCCGCAAAGTCGCGCTGACGACGGACCATCTGGGCGCGAACGAGTGGATTCGCGGCCACGACCGACACCGCCTCGTTCACCGCGTCGCTACGAATCTCGTCTTCGATGTCACGACCGTTCACGCTGACCCGAGGCAACGTTGTAATGACCACGTCGCTCGCGACGGCCGCTAGCGAGGCGTCATCAAGTGGGTCGACGCCCGTGCGCAGCGCTTCATGCGTGACGGCTCGATACATAGCTCCAGTGTCGAGAAACGACCAGCCCAGCGACGTGGCGAGCGCGCGCGCCACGCTCGACTTTCCTGAGCCGGCGGGGCCGTCGATCGCGATGATCAGGCCACTCATTGCAATAAGGCCAAGTCGCGAAAGAAGTGCGGGTAGCTGGAGGAAACCGTCGCGGCGCCCTCGATGCTCACGCCGTGTCCGGCACATCCCGCAATGGCACTGGCCATGACCATTCGGTGATCCAAGCCCCCGTGAAACGTAAAGGCCAAGAAGCGCTCGGCCGATCCCAGACCCTCCACAAAGAAGTCATCGCCATCGGACCAGACTCGACAGCCGAGACTCATGGCGAGCGCCATGGACCCGGCAAAGCGGTCGGACTCTTTTACCCGCAGCTCACCCATCGAGCGAAAGGCGCTTACTCCTCGGGCGGCGCAGGCGGCAACCGTGAGAACTGGCACCTCGTCCACGGACGGCACGTCGTGCGCGTGAATCTCGGTGGCGACGAGGGACGAACTGCGGGCGTGAAGAACGTGATAGGCGTCACGCTCATCAAGTCGCACATCGGCACCCATCCGCTCCAGCACCCCCACGAAGCCCACCCGTTCCTCCGAGGCCTCAACGCTCAGGACCTCGAGCGTGGCGTCGGGATGGATGGCACCCAGCACGGCGAAGAACGCTGCTTGGGAGGGATCACCCGGAACGTGCCAGTCGTGACGTTTCGGCCGGCCGGGGAGAATTCGAACGTCGCGACCCCGTCCCACGTCTTCACTGCGCACGTCGACACCGGCGCTCGACAACATGTCTTCGGTGGTTCGCCTCGTGCGCACGTCTTCTCGAACGTGCGTCTCACCCTCGGCGTAGAGAGCGGCCAAAAGTATGGCCGACTTCACCTGGGCGCTCGGCACGGGCACGCGGTAATCGAGCGCTTGCAGCTGCAAGGGACTCGTGATCTCCAGGGGAGGCGTGGACGTCATGCCGTGGCCCTGCAAATCGACGCCCATTAGTCCGAGAGGAATGGCCACCCGATCCATCGGTCGCCGGGACAGCGACGCGTCGCCCACCAGTCGGTGGTGACCGGAAATCGACGCCACGAGTCCACACAGCAGTCGCATCGAGGTTCCCGAGTTCCCACAGTCCAGGTCTTCAACGCTCGGGCGCAGCCCGTTCGCGGGACCCGTCAGGTGCACGACCCCGTCCTCGTCGCGACGGTTGGCCCCGAGTTGCACCACGATGGCGCTGGTGGCGGCCACATCTTCGCCCGGTGACAGGCCGGTGATCGTGCTCTCGCCGCTCGCCAGCGCGCTCAGCATGAGCGCGCGGTGAGAGGTGCTCTTATCGCCCGGGACCCGTATTGATCCGCGCAGCTGCGTGGCGCGCGTGACGACCTCCACGTCGCTCACTCGCGTCCCACTTGATAGCCGCGGGCACTAAGAGCCGCGGAGAACGAGTCGGCTAGACGAGCGTCGACGGCGAGTAGCAGGGTTCCACTCGATCCCTCGATGCCGTGGGCGATCTCGATGTCGTAGATGTTGACGAGCATCTCCGAGGCCGCCATAGTGACGGCGGCCAGCACGCCCGGTTGGTCGCTCACCGCGACGCGAAGATAGGCCAGATTCTCTGAGTTGAGCGCGCGGCCCGGTAGTTGACGCCGTGCGAAGGCTGCCTGAGTGAGGTCGGTCGCGATGGTGGCGTGATCGTTCGCGTTGAGGGCTTCGCGCAGGCTCTTCAGTCGCTCTTCCAGTGCCCGCAGCGACTGACTAATCGCTTCACGGTTTTCAAAGAGGACGTCGGGCCAGATACTGGGGTCACCGGCCGCCACCCTGGTCATGTCGCGAAAACCGCCGGCCGCCAGCTGGAGGAGCACCGCGTCTTGTTCCGCCACGCGGGTGGCCTCATTCATCAACGCACCGGCCAAGAGATGGGGCACGTGACTGGCCACCGCGACGAGGCGATCATGATCGTCCGCGTCTACCGCCACGACGTTGGCGCCCAGCTCGCGCAAGACGCCGTGCAGCGTCGTGTACGTCTCGGGCTTGGTGGCCGTCGTCGGGGTCAGCACCCAGGTGCAACCTTGAAAGAGATCGGCGCGGGCTCCGGCGATGCCTCGAAGCTCCGACCCGGCCATGGGGTGTCCGGCGAGAAAGCGCGGGTCGCGCACGTCGCCCACGATGGCACTCTTCACACCGGCCACGTCGGTCACGATGAGCCGTTCATTCGAGGAACCCTCCAGCACCTCGTGGGCGACTTTGGCGACCACGCCCGCTGGGACCGCGAGCACCACCAGGGCGACGTCAGGGTCGGGTTCGTGTCCGGTCACCACCCCGGCGACGAGGGCCGCGGTGGTGACCGTCTCGTCATGGTCAATCCCGGTCACAATCCAGTCCGCGTCGCGTAGCGCGAGGGCGATGGACGAACCGATCAAGCCGAGGCCCACGACGTGGGCGTGGCGACTACTCGGGGAGATCATCGCGTAACGAGGGAGCTTTTCGCAGGTACACGTGGCGAAGTTCTTCGCGGGCTCGCTCGGTGTAGGCGTGCATCAACACCCTCACGGTCAAGGGCATCGCGCCGGGCACGTTGATCTCACTGGCGCAGAGCAGCGGCACGTCACCAAATCCCACACCTCGGGCCGCCGTGGCGGGAAAAGACGCGGTCAGATCCGGGGTCGTCGTAAAGAGAACGCTGATGACGTCGTCGTGACTGATGCCGTTGCGTTCGAGCATCTCGACCAGCAACTCCTGGGTCACCTCGTTGATCTGCTCGGCCGTATTCGCCTCGCAGGTCGTCGCGCCCCGCAGTCCTCGTACCGTGGCAAAACTCATGAAGGCATCGTAGAGGCCAGCTCTTCACTCATCCCAACCGCCTCCATCAAACGGCGCACTTCGTTGAGCGACAACTGTCGATAGGAACCTGGTGAGAGAGTGGCGTCTTGCAGCGGTCCGATACGCGTGCGCACGAGGCGCGTCACTTCGTGCCCTACGGCGGCGCACATGCGGCGCACCTGGCGGTTGCGCCCTTCGTGGATCACGATGCGCAACAACCCCTCACTCACGCGCGAGACCTGAGCCACCGCCGTGACGCCGTCGTCGAGTTCGACCCCCTCACGCAGACGACGAAGCGCTCCGGGAGAGGGGTCCCCCTCCACGCGGGCCAAGTACTCTTTGGCGATGCCCGAACTCGGATGGGTCAAGAGGTGGGCCAGGCGGCCGTCGTTGGTGAGAATCAAGAGGCCCTCGGTGTTCATGTCCAGTCTCCCGACGGGAAAGACTCGAACCGGCGACTCGATCAGGTCCAACACCGTCGTACGGCCCTGAGGATCAGACGCCGTCGTCACGACGCCGTCGGGCTTGTTGAGGAGAAAGTAGACCTTGCTTTGTGAAGTTGGAGCCATGCTTCCGTCCACGCAGATGACGCTGATCTCGGGCTGAACGCGGTTACCGAGCTGCGCCACTCGCCCATCCACCGTGACCCGACCTTCGCTGATCAAGACCTCACAGGCCCGCCGCGATCCATAGCCGGCCCGCGCGAGCGTCTTTTGTAGTCGCTCGCCCTCGTCCAACTACGACACCTCAGAGTCGTCGAATCGCGCCGACATCTCATCGGCTAGCTCATGGGCGGTCTCCACCGGCGGCATAAACTCCTCGATCGGCGGCAGCTCGCTCACGGAGGCCAGACCCATGCGGTCGAGAAACAGTTCCGTCGTTCCATAGAGGATGGGCTGGCCCGGACCGGGAGCACGGCCTTGCTCTTCGATGTACCCGCGCTGTTCGAGCAGTCGCACCACCCCGTCCACGTTGACGCCCCGCAGCGCGGTGATCTGCGCGCGCGACACCGGTTGGCGGTAGGCAATGATGGCGAGCGACTCCAGCGCCGCGGAGGAAAGCCGGTGCGAGACGTCGCGGTTGGCGAACTTAGTCACCCAGGCCGCCACGTCCGGCGACGACTGCATGACCCAGCCACTCGCTAGCTCGACCACCTGGAAACCACGACGGTCTGCTACGAACTCCGCGCGAAGCTCACTCAACGACCGCGTGACCTTCTCGGCGTCAATGTCGAGAACGTCGGCCAGCTCCTCGGCCGAGATGGGCTCCAAAGCGACGGTCAGCATGGCTTCGAGCTTTTGCTCGAGCGAAAGTTCATCCCTCATAACTGTCCACCCCTCCGATATCGAGTCTTGAGTCGGAGTCGAGCCACTCGATCTGCACCTCTCCAAAGGTCGCGCCCTGGCCCAGCGTCACGTGTCCCAGTTTGCAAAGCTCGAGCAGGGCTAGAAAGTGAACGATGATCTCAATGCGGGTCTCGAGCGACTCGGTGAGTTGACGGAACGAGAAGCGTCCCATGGTGGGTAGTCGCTGAGCCAAGGTGGCGACCGTCTCAGCGACGGTGACGGCATCAACGGTGACGTGGTGAAGGCGCACCACCGGCACGGGCTTCTCCTCGATACCGCGCAGATAGGCCGTGGCGAGTTGCGCCGTGGTGACGCCCAGCAGAAGGTCCGGCGGTCGAACGACGAATCCGTCGTTCACCCCACGCAGTCGCGGATACGCTCGGCTCGCGCGCTCAAAGAGTGAGACGAAGGCGTCGGCGAGAGCCGCGTAGGTTCGTAGCTCCAAGAGCCGGGCCAAAAGCACGTCGCGCTCCTCCCAACCCACGAACTCTTCGTCGATCTCCCCGCTCTCGCGCCCCGGGAGAAGTCGATGACTTTTCATCTCCAATAGAACCGCCCCGATCAGGAGAAACTCTGAAAGATCATCCATATCGAGCGTCACCGACTCGTCACGCAAAGTGGCCACGAACGCGTCAACCAAGGGGGCCAAGGGCACGTCAAGAATGTCCACGTCGTGACTGGAGATCAGCTGCAGCAAAAGTTCTACGGGGCCGCTAAAGGACGGCGTCGTCACGACGAAGGTCACCCGACAACCCTACCGGGTCACTCATCTACCATTGAACGATGAAGATTCTCTCGGGCATGCAGCCCTCGGGCAAACTGCATCTCGGGAACTACCTGGGCGCCCTGCAGCACTGGGTCGCCGCCCAAAATGCCGACGCTTTCTACTGCGTGGTAGACCTGCACGCCCTCACCCTTCAGATCTCGCCCGAGGAGCTGCGACATAACACCACCGATCTCTTGGCCACGTACCTGGCCGTGGGGCTGGATCCCGAGGTCTGCACTATTTTCATCCAGAGCCAGGTGCCCTACCACGCCCAACTCAACTGGCTGCTGGAGTGCGTCGCCACCTACGGTGAGCTCTCACGCATGGTCGCCTTCAAGGAGAAGTCGGAACGCCAAGACGGCTACCGAGTCGGTCTCTTGACTTACCCGGTCCTCCAAGCGGCCGACATTCTCCTCTACGACAGCGAAGAGGTACCGGTCGGTGAGGATCAGCGCCAGCACCTGGAGCTCGCGCGCGACATCGCCGAGCGATTCAATCATCGCTTCGGGGAGACGTTTCGGGTGCCCAAGGGAGTGCAGCCCACCGTCGCGGCTCGCGTCATGGACCTGCAAGAGCCCACGCGAAAAATGAGCAAGTCCGTCTCGAGCCCCCTGGGCACGATTCTTCTCTTTGACCAGCCGAGCGAGATCGAGCGAAAGATAGCTAAAGCCGTCACCGATACTGAGGGTGAGGTGCGCTTCGACTGGGACACGAAGCCGGGCGTCTCTAACCTCCTTGAGATATTTGCGAGCTTCGCTCACGAGTCACCACAAGCCATCGCCAGCCGCTACACGCGCTACGGCGACCTGAAGAACGATCTGACAGAAGTGGTGATCGCGAGCCTCTCACCCCTACGCGAACGCTACGAAGAGTTAATCCAGTCCCCCGACGACCTTTACGCCGTGGCCGATCGCGGAGCGCGGAAAGCGGGCGACGTGGCGGGCCCGGTCTATCGACGCGCGGCCCACGCCATGGGGCTCGTCTAGAGCAGGTTGAACCACCAATTTTCAATGTGGCCCAACCAGGTACCCGCGATGTTGGTGGTCCACGTCAGCAAAATCAGGGCGATGAAGAAAATCGGTAATGCCCGTGCGCGTAGCTGGTAGTACTTCGCCAGACTGCGACGAGGAAGAAACCGCTCAATGATCGCCGAACCGTCGAGTGGCGGAATGGGGATCAGATTGAAAACGGCCAGTACCAGGTTCACCAGCCCCAAGGTCTCTCCAAAGACGAAGAGATCGTGGTTGGTCACGTAGGCGGCGACGCCGTTGGCGGTGTGGACGACTCCGGTGATGGAAAAGCGACAGACGACGTAGCCGATCGCCGAGAGAACCACGTTGACGGCAGGCCCCGCGAGTGAGACCCACAGCGCCTGTTGTCGGGGCCTTCGAAGTCGAGAGAGGTTAACCGGCACCGGTTTGGCGTACCCGAAGGCGGGAAAGTGCAGCAACAGCAGAATTCCCGGCATCAAAATCGTGCCGAAGGGGTCGATATGGGCGATTGGGTTGAGGGTGAGGCGGTGGCGTTCTTTCGCGGTGGGATCGCCAAAGAGGTAGGCCACGTATCCGTGAGCCACTTCGTGCAGGACGACCGAGGGCACCAAGATAATGAACCAGAGCCATAAATTCATCGGGCGTTACCTTTAGTCGTGGGCTCGGGGATGGGCATGTTGATACTCGCGCTGCAGGGTGGTCACTGACACCGCGGTGTAGATCTGGGTGGTGGCGATGGACGCGTGGCCCAACAGCTCCTGCACGACTCTAATGTCCGCTCCGTGGGCCAGCATGTGGGTCGCGCAACTATGACGAAAGACGTGAGCCGAGATTCGAGAACGGTCGATGCCGACGTTGAGGGCGCGCTTGTGCACGATGAGGTCAACGCCCTGGCGAGTCAGGGGTCCCGAGCGAGCGTTGATAAAGACTCGCTGGCTGGAACGTCCGGCCAGCAGGGTTCGTCGCCCGCCGGCACCCAAGTACTCGCGCAGCGCGCGGCCCACCGCGCCGCCGAGCGGCACCAGACGTTGCTTAGATCCTTTTCCAGTCAAGAGAATCAGCTCTTCATCGAAGTCGATGTCCGAGACCTCCAACCCGACCACCTCACTCACGCGCGCTCCGGTGGCGTAGAGAAGCTCCAGCAGCGCTCGATCGCGCAAGTCCACGGGTGAGGTGGCGGGAATGGAGTCGAGCAGTTTCGCCACCTCGCCCTCGCCGAGTGGTTTGGGGAGGGTGCGACCACGACGACCGCCCTTTAACCGCGCGCTCGGGTCGGCCTTCAACTCCCCCTCGTCGAGCAGGTACGAAAGGAAGCCCCGTACTGAGGCGACGGAGCGAGCGACGGTACTGGCCTGACGCGTTGAGCGCAAGGAGTTGAAGTAGCCCTCCAGGTTTTCCTCGCGAAGGCGACCGAGGGTAAGCCTCTTCTCCCTCATCCAGTGACCCAGGGCAGCCAAGTCTCGTCGGTACGCCTCTAGGGTCGCTCGACTGCGACCTTTTTCAATGGTCATCCACTGGAGATAGTCCTCCAGTGCCTCATCAAAAGTCATCAAGAAAGTTTCCAAAGAGCCGGTGCAAGGCAATGGCCGTCGTCGAGTCAATGGCGTACGCCTCACGCAGACGCGAGCGAAGTTCCTCGAGTGAGTACCAGTGAATAGTGGCGCTGCGCTCTTCGGCGCCGGCCGGCTCGCGATCGCGCTCGGTGAGTCCTCGGGCCTCGTACACCCACATGACCTGGGTGGACCAGCCCGGCGAGTTCATAAATCGTCCGATGAGCGTCCACTCGGTAGCCTCCAGGCCCATCTCCTCGATGAGTTCGCGTTTGGCCGTATCGAGTGGATCTTCGCCTTCGACGTCGCGCGTACCCGCGGGAATCTCAAGCAGCTCTTGTTCGAAGGTGGCCCGGAACTGGCGGATGAAGCCCACTTGGCCCTGGTCGTTGATTACCAACACCGCCACGGCCCCGGGGTGAACGGCCACGTCGCGTAGAAAGTGCTCGTCACCGTGACGAACGGTGCGCTTTTCAACGTTGAACACGTGTGATCGAAAGACGATCTCGGCCCCTTCGACGTGGAAGGAGTCGCTCACAAGGTGATGTCGACCGTTGAGGGATCGATGATGTGGGGTTCGCGTCCCTCAGCCCGCGCGGCGGCGGCCTTGATCAACCCGAGGAAGAGCGGATGGGGTCGATCGGGGCGAGATTTGAACTCGGGGTGTGCCTGAGTCCCCACGAAGAACGTGTGACCGGGAAGCTCCACGAACTCAACCAAACGCCCGTCGGGAGAGTTGCCCGAGCAGCGCAGGCCCGCTGCCTCGAACTGCTCGCGGTAGCGGGCATTGAACTCATAACGGTGGCGGTGGCGTTCGGAGACGACCGTCGTGCCGTAGAGCTCGGCGACGATCGAGCCCTCATCGAGCATGGCGGGCCACGCGCCCAGCCTCATGGTGCCACCCAGGTCGGTGACATCGATCTGTTCGGCGAGGAGCGAGATCACCGGGGCCAAAGAGCTGTGAGAGAACTCGGTCGACTGAGCGTCACTGAGTCCCAGGACGTGGCGGGCGAACTCGATGACCTGAACCTGCATGCCCAAGCAGATACCCAGGTACGGGATGTCGCTCTCGCGGGCGATTCGGGCTGTGGCAATCATGCCCTCAATGCCCCGCTCCCCAAAGCCTCCGGGAACAATAATGCCGTCGAGTTGGCTGAGACGGTCCGCGTCCAGCTCAGAGGGCACACGTTCCGCCTCGTAGTACTCGACGATTGTCTTGGCGCCAATGGCAAATCCCGCGTGACGAATTGATTCCCCCACGCTGAGATACGCATCGGGCATGGTGACGTACTTGCCGATAATGCCGATACGCAGGGTCCTCGTGGTGTTGTGCACGCGGCGCACGACGCTCTCCCAGGGGCCCAAATCGATGGGGTGTTCCTCGAGATCGATGTTCAAGGTATTGCAAACAATGGTGTCGAGACCCTCGTGGTGCAGAGTGATCGGAATGTCGTAGATGCTGGCCTCATCGACGGCGGAAATGACGGCGTTGACAGGTACGTCGCAGAGGAGGGAGATCTTGCGCTTGAGTCCATCAGAGATGGGCTGGTCACTTCGACACACGATGATGTCAGGCTGAATACCGCGCGAGCGCAACTCGGTCACTGAGTGTTGCGTGGGCTTGGTCTTCTGCTCTCCCGAGGGCGCGAGGTAGGGCACCAGGGTGAGATGGACGTAGCAGACGTTGTCACGACCCGCGTCACGGCGAAACTGACGAATCGACTCAATAAAAGGCACGATCTCAATGTCGCCGACGGTGCCACCGATCTCGACGATCACTACGTCTGCGCCCAACGAACCCTGGCGGCGAATGCGCTCTTTGATCTCGTCGGTGACGTGCGGGATGACTTGAACCGTTTTTCCGAGGTAGTCGCCGCGGCGCTCCTTCGCGATGACGTTCGAGTAGATCGAGCCCGTCGTGGTGTTAGAGATTTTTGACAAGGACTCATCGATGAAGCGCTCGTAGTGCCCGAGGTCAAGGTCGGTCTCGCCGCCATCGTCGGTCACGAACACTTCACCGTGTTCCCCGGGATTCATGGTGCCCGGGTCGACGTTGAGATAGGGGTCTAGTTTGCACATGGTGACCCGAAGCCCGCGAGATTTGAGGAGTCGGCCGAGAGAGGAGGCGGTCAGTCCTTTGCCCAGTGAACTCGACACTCCACCCGTTACAAAGACGTATTTAGTCATCGACTGACTGCGCTTCTCACGGAACAACATCCTAGCGAGATATTTCCGCCCCAGCGCGATCCTCACATGAGTTTTCGAGCAACTGTGTGGCCAGTGCTCGTGATTCGAGAGTCAGCGTGTCGCCCGCCAGCATGCGAGCGATTTCACGTACTCGATCGTCGCCCAGAACCTCTCGAATCGAGGTCGTCGTTGCACCGTCTTCGACGCACTTCTCTATCACGAAGTGATGGTCGGCGCGTGCGGCGACCGATGCGAGGTGGGTAATCGCGAGAACCTGCTGCTGCTGTCCCAACTCTCGCAAGCACTCTCCGATCTGTTGAGCGACTTGACCCCCGAGTCCGGCATCAATCTCATCAAAGACCGCCACCACCTCAGCGTGCACCGTCTCGAGTGAGAGCGCGAGCAACACTCGACTGAGTTCGCCTCCGCTCGCCAGCGCAGAGAGGGGGCCCTCGGGCTGACCCGGATTGGGAGCGAAATAGATCTGCGCGTGCGACCCGTCATCCCCCTCGACCACGAAACGAACGGCGGCGTTGGCGAGCGCGACGCGCGACATTTGGCGCGTAACGGCGGCCGTGAGTTTGGCCGCCGCCGCCTCGCGCTCGCTCTTGGCCCGACGAGCCAGAAGAGCCTCTCGCTGCTCTAACTCTCGAATCTCCTGATCAATGGCGTCAACGCGCGCAGCATCGCCTTCGGCGTTGCGTCGACGCAGACGCATCTCGTCTCGGGTCACCATCGCCGCCTCGAGGGAGCCCCCATATTTCTTTGCCACGTGCTGGAGAACGCTGACGCGGGTTTCAAGTTCTTCCAGTACTCGGGGATCGAAGGCGTCGGGGTCCGCCAGCGCCGCGAGCTCGTGGAGTGTGTCGCGAGCACCGACTAGAACGGTGCTGAGGGCCTCTCGGACCGCCCAGTACGCGTCTCCCTCTGGAAGTCGGCCCAACGCATGGGCGAACTGCGAGAGGATCGCGTCGTCGCTATCGCCGTCGAACAACTCAACCACCTCGGCGATCGCGGACTGTCCGTCACGAAGCGAGGAAAGTCGCGACAGCTCCGACAGGGTTTCGTCGAGCTCGTACGACGACGAGATCTGAGCCCCCTCCAGCTCGTTCAACTGGAAGTCCAGGTACTCCAGATCGCGCTGACGAGCGTCCTGGTCGCCACCGAAGCCGTCGCGAAGTTGTTGGGCCTCTCTGAGGCGACGTCGTGTGTCGCTGAGCTCGTCCGTGTCGACACCCCCGGACTCATCGATGAGTCGAACAATCTCCGCGCGACTCTTCAAGAGAAGTGAGTCGTGCTGACCGTGAATAATGATCAGCTCGTCGGCGAGCGTTCGCAGCGCTTCGGCACTGGAGGGCGCACCGTTATATGAACTGCGAAGGCGGCCCGAGTTCCCCGATTCGCGCGCAAAGACCAGCTCTTCGCTGTCGCCCCGGAGAAAAAGGGCCACCGCACGAGTGTCGTTGGTCAAGGCGTAGCGAGAGGCGCTCGCGTCGCCGCCCAGGCACAGTCCCAAGGCTCCCAACAGCAGCGTCTTGCCGGCTCCGGTCTCTCCGGTGAGAACGTTGAATCCGGGCCCAAACTCCAAATGAGCGTCGTCGATGACACCGAGTTTGTGGGCGTACAGCTCGACTAACTGAGCCTTAGGCATGACCCTCTCGAAGGCTGCGCCGCAGTCGGGTCGCGAGGTCGAAGCTTCGCGAGGCGGCGACGTAGACCGGCGTGGGGCTCTGGCGAACCTCGATGAACTCCCCCGGCCCCAGGTCACCGATCGTTTGGCCGTCGGCGACGAGGACGGCCGGCTTATCGTCCACCAAGAGACGGATCACCCTGTCCACGGGCACCACGATGGAGCGACCGATCGTGAAGTGGGGTGCCACGGGGGTGAGGATCATGACGGCAAGCGAGGCGTCGACCACCGGTCCACCGGCGGAAAAGTTGTACCCGGTACTGCCAGTCGGCGTAGACACCATTACCCCGTCGGCCGAGTAGGTCAAGAACTCCTCTTCGTTAACGAAGGTCTTGACTTTGACCATGTGACCTGGGCTTGCGCGCTCGACGACCACCTCATTCAAAGCAAACTCTTCCCCGGGCATGTTCGAGACAGTGATCTGCAGCGCCAATCGCTCCGACACAGTGTTATTGGCGAGCGCCCAGGTGATGTGCTCCACAATCTCGGTCGAGGGCACATCGAGCAGGAAGCCGAGCTGGCCAAGATTGACCGCGATGACCCGGGCCCCGACGGTGTGCGCGAGGCGGGTGGCCTTGAGAAACGTGCCATCTCCCCCGAGACTGACGACCAGGCTCGACGCGTCGATGTCGGGCTCGTCCGGCGAGTCCAAGAGGTGGAATGACGAGGTGACGCCCTGACGCGCCAGCTCCTCGCTGACCTCGTGCGCTAGCTCGACCGCGTCGAGACGGTTGCTAAAGGCGAGAAAGAGTATTTGACAGGCGGACACCTGAGCCATGGTACTGACAACGGTCGGGTTGTTCGCCGGTGGACTAGAGATCGCCCGAGGCGGCCAGACGTCGCAGCGGAGGAACCGTCGTGGGTGGCCGTTGTCGCGGGGGAAGTTCGGCGAGCAACTCTGTCGTGATCTGGGCAATGGCCGTGACCGCTTTGTCGAATGACTCGCTCGTTCGCGGCGACACTGAGGACACCCCGCTGACCTTTCGAACGTACTGGCGCGCGGCGGCTTCGATCTCGTCGGGGCTCGCCGCCGGCTCAAGTCCTCGAAGCGTCGTGATGTTTCGGCACATGCCTAGACAGTAGGCGCCGGTGAGTCGCACGATCCGGGGCACCGAGTTCGCCCAGTGGCTACTCTGAGAAAAACCGATAGAGAAGGTGAACCATGAGCGAGTATGACGACTGGAACAACAAAATAATCGCGGAGTTTCGCGCCCACGAAGGTCGCGTGGGCGGTCAGTTCGAAGGCGCTCCTATTTTGCTTCTGCACACGACAGGTGCCAAAACCGGCGCCGAACGCGTCCACCCCATGATGTACTTGGACCACGAGGGTCACCTCTACGTGTTCGCCTCCAAAGCCGGGGCCGACTCGCATCCCGACTGGTTTCGGAACCTCTCGGCGAACCCTGAGGTGCGCGTCGAACTCGGCACGGACGACTTCAACGCCGTTGCTACGCCGCTCGAGGGATCGGAGCGGGACCGCATTTACTCGATTCAGGTTGATCGCTTTCCGGGTTTTGGCGAGTATCAGGATAAGACCACCCGCGTGATCCCCGTGGTTGAACTGGTTCGCTCCTAAGCCCTACGGGACAGGAATAACCGAGAACGTACCGGTCGAGACAGCCTGCCCGCTACCGTTACCCGCGGTCCCCGTCGCGGCCAAGTCGCCGTTGCGAGCGAGCGAGACCTTCTCTTTCGAGTACTCATAGAGCGGCTTCGAGTCGAAGGTCGCCTGCAAGGAACCATTGGCGAGGCGCACGTCGCCCACATCTCGAGGGTTCAGATCGCGCACGTGGGGCGTCTTGGTCGTGAGCACCGGCACCCACTCGGGCGCGCACGAGGCCGGGCAGAGACCGCCGCTATAGGTATAGACGGTGACGGCTAAGGGATTGATGTTGGGATCGCCCTCGACGGCCACCACACGCTTGCCGCTCGGTGTTCTGCCCGCTTCGATGGTCGCGATACCGGGATCAGGGTTGCCGTTTTCCGCGGACACCAGTGACCAATACCCGTGCCACGGCGCGAGCGGCGCGACCGTCTCGAGATAGTCCTCCCCGAGTGGCCGAAACGGGGCGGAGGAGGGATCGAACAGATAGAGAGGGTGACCGGCGTAAGTGACCTGATAGCCAATGCCCGGTCGGCGAATCCTGCCTATCAGTGCGGGGTTGACACCCGGCCCCGCCACGGGCGGATTCTTTGAGGTGAGGGCCGGCCAATCGTCGGAAGTCACCCCAGCAAAGATGTCGCCCATCGGGCCCGTGCACCTCATGGCCAACGCTCCGTTGGGAACCAGATCGTACCCGCGCGCCTTATGCCTCCCACACCCCAGATGGTCCTTGGTGTCGCCACTGAACTCATAGAGCGGAAAGTCCGCCAACCGCCCGCCCCGTACCACCAACACCGACCCGTAGTCTTTTGTCGTCAGAACTTGCAATCCTGACCCCTGCACCGAAGCTGGACGATCAACCACAATGAGCAACGCCAACACAACGACAACCACCAGTCCAATGAGACCAAGAGCCCAGGGGCTACGCCACCAGGGGTTCACGGACGGTTCAGGGTCGGGTCCGCGTTCGACAAAGAACGAGTTCGCTTGAGCGTGCCCTTGATCATCGCTGCGCCGAAGCCCCAGATCCACGCACTGTTCCTCTCAGCGTCGTTCAACAGTTCGTCTAACGCGTCCACGAACAGGTCGATCTCTTCCTCGCCCGCGATAAGGGCCGGCAGCAACTTAATGATGTTCACGTTGTCGGCCGCGACTTGAGTCAAGATTCGGTGCTTCTGGAAGAGAGGGACCACCAACGTCTGGGTGAACATGGCCGTGCGCGTGGCCTCGACCGCGCGCCAGCGGCGCTTTAGTGCAGCCGTCGTGGGTGATCCAAACTCGATACCGATCATCTGCCCCCGACCGCGCACTTGCTTCACGTACTCATGTCGTTCAGTGAGCTCGCCCAGTTTTTTGTGCCATAGATCTCCCATTGACGCCGCGTGCTCGACAATGGCGTCTTGGTCAAAGACCGACAACGTCGCTAAACCCGCCACCATCGCCAGCTGGTTGCCTTTGAAGGTGGTCGAGTGCACCATGGCCCGCTCCATCGAGCTGTACACGCTGCGAAAGATCTTGTCGCTGGTGAGCATCGCGCCCACCGGGACGTAGCCACCGGAGAGGGCCTTGGAGACGGTGATGATGTCGGGCTTTAAGCCGAAGTGCTCAAAGGCATAGAACTTGCCCGTTCGCCCGATTCCCGTCTGCACTTCGTCACAGATAAAGAGGACACCGGCTTCGTGACAGGCCGCTTCGAGCTGCCGCCATATGTCTTCGTCGAGTTCGTAGACGCCCTTGCCCTGAATGGGCTCCACGATGAAAGCTGCCACGTCGCCTCGGCGAATCTCGGCCGTGAGGGCCTCGACGTCACCGAACGCGATCTCGGTGGCGCCGGGCAACATGTCTCCGAAACCCTTCTTGAACTCCTGTGAGCCATTCAGCGCCAACGCCCCCATGGTGAGCCCGTGGTACGCGTGCGCGTGATAACAGATCCTCGAGCGCCCGGTGTGGGCGCGAGCGAACTTGATCGACGCTTCGACGGCCTCGGCACCGGAGTTGCAGAAATAGACCCGCTCGATCTGTCCTGGGCTACGCGTGACCAACTGCTCGGCGAGCAGTCCAGGCAAGAGGGCGCAGTCCATCTGGACCATGTTCGGTAGGTCGGCGTCGAGCGCTTGGTGCAAGGCGTCGCGCACCACCGGATGGGCGCGCCCGAGAGCGAACACGCCAAAGCCGCTCAAGAGGTCGAGATACTTTGTGCCCTGCTCGTCGAAGAGGTAGCACCCCTCACCTCGTTCGTAGAAACGATCGAAACCGAGGGTCTTGACCACCTTGGCCAGTTGTGGGTTCATGTACTTGCTGTGGAGCTGGAAGTTTTCGCCGCCGCGATCAGCAAGAAGTTCCGACAGATTAAACGACATGATCCTCCTTCTGCTCCTTCAAATCTATGCGCGCGACGACACTGCGCGATAACGAGTGGACTCGCTGGCTGAACAATCGGCCCGTAGTCTTAACGGGTGGTCATCTTTTTGGCGCTCACGGCATCGTGTCTTTACGCGTTATCGAGCGTCTGCCAACGCCTCGGCGTCGAGGCCATCCCCGCCGAAAGCCCCGAGCGAGGCTTTCTTCAGCAAATGGTTCGTCGCCGGGTGTGGATCGTGGGATTTGTCGTCATGACGCTCGGCTATCTGGTGCAGTCGATCGCCCTGCACCTGGGCTCGGTGGCCGAAGTGCAGCCCCTCATGGTGAGCGAGCTCCTGGTCGTTGTCTTCGTGCTCTGGTTCTGGTACTCCACTCCCTGGCATCTGCGCGACGTGGTCTCGGCGATCGCGGCGGTCGTCGGGCTCACCGTGTTTCTCGCCGTCGCCTCCCCCACGCTCGGTCACGGCACGCCGCACGCCGCCCGATGGATCACCACCAGTGTCTTTATCGCCGTCTTAGCCTTCGCACTCGTGGCCCTTGGCCTAAGGGGTCCCGACTGGTGGCGCGCCTTGTTTCTGGGTGGGGGCGCTTCAGTGGGCTTCGCCTTTCTCGCGGTCGTGACCAAGTCACTGACCAACGTGCTGTTGCGAGACTGGATCCACGCGTTGATCTCCTGGCAGCTCTACGCCCTCGCCTTCATTGGTCTAACGTCCTTCGTCGTCATGCAGCACGCGTTTCGAGCGGGATCGCTCGCCGTGTCCCAGTCGGCCCTGATACTGACCAACCCCATTGTCTCGATCATCCTCGGCTTCGTACTGTTCGACGAGCAACTGAGAGGCGGGGCGGTGGCCGTGACCTTCGAGGTTCTCTCCCTCATCACCTTGGTCGTGGGAGCGCTCGGACTCTGCGCGTCCTCGGTGGTGGTGAGCGTCTATGACGACGACCCCCAGCGTCACCTCTTGGCCGGTCGCGGACGCTACGCCCGTCGTCGCGCCCAGCACAGCGCCACCTAAGGCACTGTTGATCAAGGTCGTCGCCGTGGAGACCTCAAAGGTAGGCTTCAATGATGAATCTCGCCTCCATCGAGGGTCCCGACGACCTGCGGCCCCTCTCCTATAAAGACCTGGACGCACTCAGCCACGAGATTCGCGAGTTCATCATCTCTACCGTCACGACGACCGGTGGTCACCTGGGATCAAACCTCGGGGTCGTCGAGCTGACCCTGGCGCTGCACCGGGTTTTTCACTCTCCCGAGGACATTTTGCTCTGGGACACCGGGCATCAGGCGTACATTCACAAACTGTTGACTGGTCGACGTCGCGATTTTGCCCAACTTCGCCAACGCGGCGGACTCTCGGGATATCCGAGTCGTTCCGAGAGCCCTCACGACTGGATCGAGTCGAGCCACGCCTCCACCGCCCTCTCCTACGCCCACGGGCTCTCGATTGCCCTCACTCACCGCGGTGAACTCGCCGGACGTGGGGGCAAGCGCCACGTCGTGGCGGTGGTCGGCGACGGTTCTCTCACCGGCGGCATGGCCTACGAGGCGCTCAACAACCTCGGTCACTCCAACCAGCGGGTCGTGATTGTCCTCAACGACAATGGACGTAGCTACGCCCCCACTGTCTCCAAACTGTCAGAGTCCCTCACCTCCCTTCGACTGAATCGCACCTATGTCACGGTGCGAGAAGGTGTTCGTCACCTCGCTCCACACCTTCCCAAAGCCGGTCGCGCGGGACTCGCGGGACTGCACGGAATGACCTCGGCCGTGCGCGAGCTGGTAACGCCCGGCACATTCTTTGAAGACTTGGGCGTGCGCTACGTGGGCCCCATCGACGGCCACAACATTGAGTCGCTGGAAGCCGCGCTACGTAACGCGGCCCTGTGGGACGGGCCGATCGTAGTGCACGTTCTCACGGAGAAGGGTCGAGGCTATGAGCCGGCCACCACCGACAACTTAAAGATGCACGATTTCAAGCTGCGGCCGCCAATTAGCCACGACCAACCCGTTCCCGAATCGTTCACCGCCGCCTTCGCCAACTCGCTCATCACCCTGGCTGATCTTGACGACCGCGTCGTGGCCATTACCGCCGCCATGGCCGAGCCCACCGGGTTGATTAGCTTCCAGCAGCGCTACCCCACGCGCTTCTTCGACGTGGGCATCGCCGAACAACACGCGGTGACCGCCGCCGCCGGCATGGCTATGGGCGGCCTCAAACCAGTGGTGGCTCTCTACTCCACCTTCTTCTCTCGCGCCTTTGACCAGGCGAACTTGGACGTGGGCCTCTTGAACCTGCCCGTCGTCTTTGTCTTTGATCGCTCCGGCATCACCGGCGACGACGGGCCCAGCCACCACGGCCTCTTGGACATGGCGCTCTGTCTCGCCATACCGAACATGACGGTCTTTGCTCCCTCGAGTGCGCAGGAGATTCCCTGCATGCTGGCCGAGGCACTGTCCATGAGCTCCCCGACCGCCCTGCGGTTTCCAAAGACCCTTCCCCAGCCCTTCGACGGAAAGACCGGTGTGGGACTGCACGCCCGCGAAGTTACCCGGGGGGACGGCTCGCTGTGCGTGCTCGCGGTCGGCAAGATGGCCCCTTCTGCTTTCGCGGCGCTCTCACTCATGGGTGACGACGCCTCACGCGTCACGCTCTATGACGTGCGGGTACTCCCGCCCGATCCCGCCATGATCGATGACGCGGTGCGTCACGAACGCATCATCACCGTTGAAGACGGCACGCGCCACGGGGGAGCCGGCACCTTGATGGTCTCGGCGGTGCGCGAACGGGCCCAGGACCTCGGGGTCGGAGTTCCCACGACCCGGATACTGGGTGTGCCGCGCGCCTTTCTCGATCACAACAAACCAGACGCACTGCTCGCAGAGTTGGGTCTCGATCCCCAGGGCCTCGCCACCGCGTTAACGAGACTCTTGAACGATGAGCCCGAGTTTCCCCGCGCGCTGCCCCTTGCACCGCGCGGCACGTACATGAGCGCGACGACTGACTATCCCTGGAATAGCTAATTGCTACACGCGGCGAAAGGCTAAGGGACGAAGTAACTCCGCAGGTCGCGGCCCGAATCGACGAATGATCTTCAAATCACGACTGGTAGGTTTACTTTGTTGGAATTGCTCAGAGGGAGTCGGAGCTGGTGTCAATCAAATTGACGCAGACGATAAGCAGTTTCCTGAACGGGAACGACAACGTCGCGGCGAGAGCCCGCCACGAGAACTTCCCGGTCGCCACGCGCATACTGCCCCGCGAAGAACGTACCAACCTGATGGCCATCTACGCCTTTGCGCGCATGACCGACGACATCGGGGACGAAGCGTCCGGCGATCGTCTGGCGTTGCTCGACTGGCTGGATGACGAGCTCGATCTGGCCTTTCGCGGCGACGCCATTCACCCCGTCTTTCAGCGTCTGACCTCCACCATCGAGAGCCTCGACCTTGATCTCGAACCCTTTCGGGCGTTGATTGAAGCCAATCGCGTCGACCAACGCGTGACGCGCTACCAGACCTTCGACGACCTCGTGGGGTACTGCATGTTGTCGGCCGTCCCCGTTGGCCATCTAGTGCTGTCAGTCTTTCGTGCCTCCACGCCCGAACGCGTCGCCCTCTCCGACAAAATCTGTATCGCCCTGCAGATCGTGGAGCACCTCCAAGACGTCGGTGAAGACGCTCGCGCCGGCCGTATCTATCTGCCCCTCGCCGACCTCGATACATTCGGGTGCTCAGAAGAGGACCTGCTCGCGCCGTCGGCCAGTCGCCCCCTTCGAGAGGTCGTAGCCTTCGAGTCTGGCCGCGCCCGCGATCTCCTCCGCGAGGGCGCTCCCCTCGCCGCCACACTCGCCTGGCGCCCACGATTTGCCGTCGAGGGATTCGTGGCCGGTGGCCTCGCGGTCATCGACGCGCTCGAAGAAGCGGACTATGACGTGCTGGCCACTCACTGTCGGCCCTCCAAGCGTTCTTTGGCCGCGCACCTGGCCCGGGCACTCTTCGCACCACCGCGGAGATCGAGGTGAACGTAGAGGACGCCTACGAGTGGTGCGAGCGCGTCACCCGTAAAGAGGCTAAGAACTTCGCTTACGGCATTCGACTTCTTCGCAAACCTGAGCGTCAGGCCATGTCGGCCATTTACGCTTTAGCGCGGCGCATCGATGACATCGGCGACGGTCCGGGAACTCCCGGAGAGAAGTTCGCCGGACTCCACCATGTGCGCAAGGACCTCGATCCGATCGACTCCAAGACCAACGATCCCGTACTGGCGGCGGTGGCGGACGCGGCGAAACGGTACCCGCTCTCCCTGTCGTGTTTCGCCGAGATCATTGACGGCTGCGAGATGGACCTCAACGACACCTCCTATGAGACGATCGACGACCTGGTGAAGTACTGCCGCAACGTGGCGGGCTCGGTGGGCCGTCTCACCCTCGCCGTGGTGGGCTGCGACGACCCAGAGAGGGCCGACGCCCTCGCAGACTCCCTTGGTGTCGCGCTGCAGCTCACCAATATATTGCGCGACGTCGTCGAGGATCGCTCGCTCGGACGGGTCTATCTTCCTCGCGCTGACGCGGAGCGCGTGAGCTGCGCGCCGGACCTCACGGGTCCCGACAGCGAGGTGGCGCGTCTGGTCGCCTTTGAGTGTGGGCGCGCCGACCGATGGTTCGCCGAAGGTCTTCAACTTCTGCCTCTGCTTCACGGCCGGGGACGAGCCTGCGTGGGCGCGCTCTCGGGTATCTATCGTCACCTTCTTGCACGAATTGAAAACAACCCGATCGCCGTCACCCAAGGACGGGTCTCGGTGCCGACCCTGGAGAAGGTCTCTGTTGCGGTGCACAGTCTCCTGGCGGCGCGCGCATGAGCGCTTCTCGCGCTCTGATCGTCGGCGGGGGCCTCGCGGGCATCAGCGCCGCCTTGACCTTGGTCGATGCGGGCATCGACGTGACGCTGTTGGAGCGGCGTCCGCATCTGGGCGGCCTGACCACGTCCATTGAACGAGACGGATACTCTTTTGACAACGGACAGCACGTGTTCCTCGGCTGCTGCAGTGCGTATAGGGAACTACTGACGCGCCTCGGGGCGAGCAACCAGGTGCACTTGCAGGCGCGCCTCGACGTACCGGTGCTCGCACCGGGCGGCCTGCGCGGATCCATCCGCCGCTCGAACTTGCCCGCCCCCTTGCATCTGGCCGCCTCGCTTGCGCGCTACCGCCTCCTCTCGCTGCGCGAACGTCTTATGCTCCTTCGCCCCGTCCTGGCGCTCAGTCGCCTGAGGTTGGGCGACCCGGCGCTTGACGACATCAACTTTGGCGATTGGCTGCGCCAACGTGGTCAGTCGCCACAGTCCATCGCGCGCCTCTGGAACCTCATCATTCAGCCGACCCTCAACGTCGGCGCCGATGACGCGTCACTCGCCCTCGCGGCGCAGGTCTTTCAGGTCGGATTTCTTCGCAGTGCGAACGGCGCCGACATGGGCTGGTCAAACGTGCCGCTCATCACTCTGCACGGTGAGTACGCGGCGCGGGCTCTCGAGAGCGCCGGCGTGACCACACGGCTCTCCACGACCGCACACTCGATTACTCGAGCCAGCGACGGCACGTGGAGCGTCGCCACCGACGAGGAGTCACTGAGCGCCGACGCCATCATTGTGGCGACGCCGCCACGAGCGGCGGCCGGGCTCGGGGTCATGGACGCAGGCCTCGCCGCTGAACTAGGAACGTCGCCGATCGTTAACATTCAGTTCGTTTTCGATCGGAAGGTAACGGAACTCGTCATGGCCGCGTGTGTCGACTCGCCCATCGAGTTCGTCTTCGACCGCAGCGACGCGGCCGGAACTCGTACCGGTCAATGCTTGGTCATCTCCCTCTCGGCCGCCGACTCATACATGGCGACGGGATCCAGTGAACTGATACCGCGCTTTCGTGAAGCCCTCAATGACCTCTTTCCCCTCGCCCGCGACGCACACGTTCTCAGTGCCGTCGTGACGCGAGAAGCGTCGGCGACCTTTCGTGCCACCCCCGGTATCGAGTCGCTTCGTGCCTCCATCGCGCCGCTGGAGGCCGGGGTATTCCTGGCGGGCGCCTGGTGTGACACTGGTTGGCCCGCGACCATGGAGGGCGCGGTGCGCAGTGGCAGCGAAGCCGCATCACAAGTCCTGAGTCTTTTTTCAGGGTCGAGTAGCGAGGGACCCGTAAACCGCGAGAGCGTGAAGACGTGACATTGTCCAACTCTCTCTCTCGTGAAGAGAACGAAGTAGCCGCGCTCGCCATACTTAATCACGCGAAGTCGCTCGTCTCGCCCGCCCTCGAGACGGCCACGAAGCGCGTCGGTGACGAGTTGAGCCCCATCATCGACCACCACCTCCTCGTGGGCGGCAAGTACGTCCGCGCCACTTTGGCCCTGCTCTCCGCCAACGCCGCGGGCGCCGAGGATGAGGTCGGCTTGCCGGGCGCCCTGGCGATCGAGCTGATCCACAACTTCTCCCTGATCCACGACGACATCATCGACGGCGATCTTGAACGGCGTCATCACCCCACGGTCTGGTCACAGTTCGGCGTGGGTCCGGCGATCATTGCGGGTGACGCCCTCTCGACTCTCGCCTTTCAGCTTCTGCTCGAGGTACCCAACGCCGAACGATTCGCGGCGGCTGGTCGATTGGCCGACGCCACCCAAGCCATGATTGTCGGCCAAGCCCAGGACATCGCCTCAGAAGACAAGCTGTCTCTCACGCTGGAAGAGTGTCTGGCCATGGAGGCGGGAAAAACCGGCGCACTCCTGTCGTGCGCCGCGTCCATCGGCGCGGTGCTGGCCGGAGCCGAGAGCACGGTCGTTGACGCCCTGGCCGACTACGGGGCTCACCTGGGGTGTGCCTTCCAAGCTATCGATGACACCCTCGGCGTCTGGGGCGAACCGAGCGTGACGGGCAAGCCCGTCGGCAACGACCTTCGACTGCGCAAGAAGACCTTGCCCATCTCGATCGCGAACTCCAAGGGTTTCGATATCTTCACGACGCCGATCGGTCATGAGCTCACCGACGAAGAAGTCACGACGGCCATGGAGTTTCTCGACGACTGTGGAGCGCGTTACGAGACAATGGAGATGGCGGAGAAGGAGCTCGCCGCCGCCCTGGACGCGCTCGAACGCGCTCCGATGGTGGACGAGGCCCGCACACAACTGGGCGTCATCGCGCGCTACGTGGTGGAGAGGGACCAGTGAGTGAGCCTGAGCCACACCGCCCCTTCGACGACGTCGGAGCAGACAGCGTGAACGCGCCGTCTCCCACCTTTGAACGGGACGTGAAGAACACGCTCAAGAACGCCGTCGACGCGTTGGTCGCGCTGCAAAGCGAAGAGGGTTGGTGGAAAGGCGAACTCGAGACGAACGTCACCATGGACGCCGAAGATCTCTTGCTCCGTGAGTTCCTTGGCATCCGAACCCAAGAACAGACGGACGCCACCGCGAAATGGATCCGCTCGCGCCAACGTGAAGACGGTACCTGGGCCAACTTCTTCGGCGGGCCACCCGAGCTCTCCACCACCATCGAGGCCTACGTCGCGCTGCGCCTAGCCGGTGACTCGCCCGATGATGACCATCTCGTGCGCGCGCGCCAGTACATCGTTGGCGCGGGGGGTATCGAGCGCAGTCGAACCTTCACCCGCATCTGGCTGGCCATGTTTGACCTC
This sequence comes from uncultured Acidimicrobiaceae bacterium, assembly GCA_963756325.1. Lineage (GTDB taxonomy): Bacteria > Actinomycetota > Acidimicrobiia > Acidimicrobiales > RAAP-2 > RAAP-2. The sequence goes on along the minus strand of CAVWNE010000012.1, from coordinate 30,898 downwards.
TGGCCTTGGGCGGAGTTGCCGGTAATTCCGGCCGAACTCGTCTTCGTTCCTCGCCGAGTGCCCCTGAACGTCTATGACTTTGCCTGCTGGGCTCGCCAGACCGTCGTGGCGCTGACCATCGTGAGCGCCTATCGTCCCACGCACCAGTTGAGCTTTCGCGTCGATGAGCTCAAGACCGGTACGAAGCGACCACGCGAGTCGATCCGCACCTGGGCTGGCCGCTTTCTCGCCGTGGACCGCGTGCTGCACGTCTATGAACGCCGCCCCGTCAAGTTCCTGCGCAACGCCGCCTTACGTCGCGCCGAGCGGTGGATTCTCCAGCGTCAAGAGGCTGATGGGTCTTGGGGAGGCATTCAGCCGCCGTGGGTGTACTCGCTCATCGCCCTTCGCCTGCGTGGGTACGGCCTCGACCATCCGGTCATGCGCGCGGGTATCTCGGGACTGGACGGCTTCACCATCGAAGACGACGCCGGCCGGCGTTTGGAGGCCTGTCAGTCGCCTGTCTGGGACACGGCTCTCGCCGTCACTGCGCTGGCCGACGCGGGACTCTCGCCCGAAGACCCCGTTCTTCGCTCGGCGGCCCGTTTCTTGTTGAGCGAAGAGATCACCGTCTCGGGCGACTGGTCGCTGCGCCGACCCGACCTCGAGCCGAGTGGGTGGGCCTTTGAGTTCCATAACGACACCTACCCCGACATCGACGACGCGGCCGAGGTTCTTTTGGCTCTCGCTCGAACGGCCGAGCCACTTCAAGGCGCGGACCGGCGAGGGCTGAACTGGATGCTCGGCATGCAGTCGCGCGACGGTGGCTGGGCCGCCTTTGACGTCGACAACGTGCAGACGCTCTGTCGCGAACTTCCCTACTGCGACTTTGGAGAGCTGATCGATCCCTCCAGCGCGGACGTGACGGCACACGTGCTCGAAGTGCTCGGCACCCGCCCCGAAGCGCGCGCGGCCGCCGAACGCGGGGTGACCTGGCTCTTGCACGCCCAAGAAGAAGATGGGTCGTGGTTTGGCCGCTGGGGTGCCAACTACGTCTATGGGACCGGCGCGGCGATGCCCGGACTGGTGGCCGCGGGGCTGTCGCACAACCATCCCTCCCTTCGCCGTGCGGTGGCCTGGCTGGAAGCCCATCAGAACGAGGACGGTGGGTGGGGTGAAGACCTGCGCTCGTATCGCGAGCCGGCCTACCGCGGGCGGGGACCCTCGACCGCCAGTCAGACCGGCTGGGCGCTCATTGGACTCCTCAGCGTAGGCGAGACCTCGCCCTCGCTCGAGCGGGGCCTCGCCTACCTGGTGAACACCCAGCGCGACGATGGAACCTGGGACGAGCCCTGGTTCACCGGCACCGGCTTTCCTCGTGACTTTTACATCAACTACCACCTGTACCGCCAGGTGTTTCCGCTCATGGCGCTCGGACGCTATGTCACGAGGGGGAACTACAACGGCTGAGCTCGAAGTCATCACTCCCCTGCGCATCGAGTCCTTCGCCTTCGGCGGCGCGGACACCATCATCGGAGCCGGGCGAGACAAAGCTCAAAAGTCAGGGGCCAAGTTGGCCGCGCGGCTTAACGAGCACACGGCCGTCGCACTGGTCGGGGTGGCGGGAGGGCTCGCCCCGGAACTGACGCCCGGCGACGTCATCATCGCGAGCGAGCTACGCAGCACCGAGTCGAGTACGTCGCGAAACCTGCCCGGTTCCTCGCTCCTCAGCGCCGAGTTTCGGCGTTCGCGTTTCTCGGTGTACCACGGCCCACTGGTCACGTCGCCGAGCTACGTCTCGGCCGGCGACCGCGCCGACCTGGCCGCCTCGGGTGCGCTGGCCGTCGACATGGAGTCCTCCTGGGTGATGGACTACCTTCCGAACAACCCTCTCGCCGTGATTCGAGCCATCTCTGACACCAGCTCGCGGGGCCCGGTTCGTGGAGGGCTGCGCGCGCTCGGCTCGTTGGCCCAAACCCGTGCACCTCTCGAGCGTTGGGCTAGGGCCTGCGGTGAGCACGAGATCATCCTCGCCTCCCCGCGCTCCTTCTGCGCGGGCGTGGAGCGGGCCATTGAGACGGTCGAGCGAGCGCTTGAACAGTTCGGCGCCCCGGTCTATGTTCGTCGCCAGATCGTGCACAATCTGCACGTGGTGCGACGCCTGGAGCGACTGGGCGCCGTCTTCGTCGAAGAGTTGCACGAGGTTCCCGACGACTCGATTGTCGTGCTGGCGGCTCACGGAGTCTCCCCCGAGGTCAAACGACAGGGCGCCGAGCGCGAGAGCCTCACGGTCATCGATGCGACCTGTCCCCTGGTCGCCAAGGTGCACACCGAGGCCCGTCGCTACGCCGCCCAGGACTACAACATGGTCTTGATCGGCCACGCCGACCACGAAGAGGTCGAAGGTACTCTCGGCGAAGCGCCGGAGCACATCCAACTGGTCGAGTCGGTGGCTGACGTCGCCACGCTGCACCTCGACGCACGACCGGTCGCCTATTTGACTCAGACGACCCTCGCCACCGACGAAACGGCCGAGATCGTGGGGGCCCTGCGCGCACGGTTTCCCGACGTCACGGGTCCCAGCACCAACGACATCTGCTACGCCACGCAGAATCGCCAAGACGCCGTGCGCTCCATCGCTCACCGCTGCGATCTCATGCTGGTGGTCGGATCGGCCAACTCATCCAACACGGCGCGGCTGGTGGAAGTCGCGCAACGAGAAGGCTGTCGGGCCGAGTTGATTGAAGACGTGAGCCAGTTGGAACTGAGTTGGCTCTCAGGTGCGAGGAGCATCGGCATCACCGCCGGCGCTTCAGTGCCCGAGACGCTCGTCGACGGGGTTGTTCGCTCGTTGGCCTCACTCGGACCGGTTCACTTAAGTGAGGAGCGCATTGTGCAAGAGACCGTTCATTTCGCACTTCCGACTAGGGTACGGTAATGGCCGTCCCCCTTCGCCAGAATCTGCGCATCGGCAGCTACCTGATCAAGCACAAGATCAAGCGCACCAAGTACTACCCCTTCATCGTGGAGATCGAACCACTTTTCGCCTGCAACCTGGCCTGCCCCGGCTGCGGGAAGATTCAGTACCCCACCGAGATCCTGCGCAAGAGACTCTCGGTTGAGGATGTGCTCACCGCGGTGAAAGAGAGCGGTACCCCCATGGTGTCGATCGCCGGGGGCGAGCCGTTGCTGCACCCCCAGATCGCCGAGATCGTCTCAGAGTTAATCAAGCGAAAGATCTACGTCTACCTCTGTACCAACGCGGTACTCCTCGAGCGTCGCTTGGAGAAGTTCACGCCGTCGCGCTACTTCTCATGGGTCATTCATATGGATGGTCTCCAAGAGCGCCACGACCTCGCGGTGAATCGTTATGGGGTCTTCGACGAGGCGGTCTCCGCCATCAAAGCGGCCAAGGCCAAGGGCTTTCGGGTGTGCACGAACTCCACCTTCTTCAGCACCGATCAGCCCAAGACCGTGCGCGACGTCCTTGACTTCTTGAACGATGACATCAAGGTTGACGCCATGATGATCTCGCCGGCCTTCGCTTACGAGAAGGCTCCCGACCAGGACAACTTCCTCGGGGTGGAACAGACCCGCGAGCTCTTCAAAGAGGCCTTCGCCGACGGGCACCGCAAGCGCTGGCGCCTGAACCACTCTCCCCTCTTTCTTGACTTCCTCGAAGGCAAGCAGGACTTCCAGTGCACCGCGTGGGGCATCCCCAGCTACTCCGTGTTCGGTTGGCAGCGCCCGTGCTACCTCATGTCCGACGGCTACGCCACCAGTTACAAAGAGCTGGTCGAGACCACTGACTGGTCGGCCTACGGCCGTGGACGCGACGAGCGGTGCGCGAACTGCATGGCCCACTGCGGCTACGAGCCGACGGCGGTGATCGCCACCATGGACTCTCTTCGCGAGTCCATTCGCGCCATGCTCGGCACGCACTAGCTATCACGTCGTGCTCAACGAGTACGCATCATTTCGCGATCCTAGGGTTTACCCTGACCAGTTGGTGGCGCGCTCGGTCGCAACCTAGCGGCCTTCCGGTACGGTCTTGTCATGTCGCGTAACGCCAACGGTGTGGGCTAACTCGTGAGCCAGATAGACCTTTATGACACGACCGCGCACCGGGACGTCGGACGCCGTCGAGGTGTTCGAGCGGAGTTCATCCGCCTCTGGTTCGCAACCCGACTCGGTTGGATGAACGGCAAGCGCCCGTGGCTGGGTGTCTCGCTCGCTCTCGCGTCGGTGGCGGTCGCGCTCATGGTGCACTTTTCCGTACTCAGCCCCGAGCTGTGGCGCTCGGGCGACGTCTACGCCGGGCTCCCGGTTACGACGGAGCTCCTTCGACTGCCTATGTCGCTGTTCATGCCGACGGCCTACCTGCCCCTCTGGGGAGCCGTCCTTCAGCTGGTCGTGGTGATTGGACTGGGCGAACTCATCCTGGGACGTAGCGTGACCGTGCTCGTGGCGGCGGCGGGACACGTCGGTTCGACACTCATGGCCCGGCTACTGCTCGATGCCCCACACGCCGCGCTCTTCGGACTGACTCCCGCCATCGCGCGGGTGTTGGACACGGGTCCCTCCGGGGCCACCACCGCCGCCGGCGCGTGCTTGCTGGTGGCCCTGCGAATGAACCGCTCGGCCATACTTTTGGCCTTCGGACTCCTGGTCGCGGCGCTGGTGGCCCCGGGCCTTGACGCCGTGGAGCACACCACGGCCCTGGTGCTCGGAATCTGCGCGGGAGCGGGTGCTCGCTGGATGTACTCACGCACACTGCGAGCTTCGTGGGCTCGCTCGCTTCGCGACGCGCGCCTGGTGCGTTTTCTTCGCCGACGCCGACCGGCGCTCGCCGCACTGCGAGATCGCTGCTAGCTCACCCTGACGTGATGGCGACGCTCTCACCGGTCGACATCAGCTCAACCCAGGTCTGTCCCGGGGTGAGATTAATGATCTTGCCTTGGGCGTTCTTGTAGATGGCGGGGTGGCGCAGATTGGCCCGCGACCACGTCCCGCGTTCGAGGCGCCCCTGGCTAAACACCTCAACCGGCCCGGTGCCGAGGAGCTCGGCGTACGAGTCGATCACCCCGACTCCGCCCACGTAGTTGACCGTCATAACAATGACGTTCTTCGGCGAGACGCGCACACCTTCGGCCGTAATGTCCGCCGCGCCAAAGATCGAACGATCCCAGGACTTTGTCGCCGAGTCCCAGGAATAGGTCGCGGCGTAGCCGGACTCAAAGCCCACCGTGAAGGCCTTCACCGGGGGTCCTTGGAACTTCTTTCCGCCACCGAGATAGGTGAAGAGCGGGGGCGGAGGACGAGGCAGCCCGTCTTTTCTCATGAGCAAGATCGCGTTGGCCAGAAGATTGTGCGGCGGTAGTCGCGTGGGGTCGCGGTACATGGTGTCACCCGCGTTGAACTGGTCATAGAGCTTGACCGGAGCCGTCTCGATGCTCTTGACGGCGTACTCCGCTCCCCCGGAGAAGGCGAAGATGCCTCCAATGGGAAAGACGATCTCGCGGTCAGTGCGGCGCACCGAGCGAACCGGTCCGACGATTGAGGGAAGGTGAGAGTAAAAGATGGCGGCGAGTCGCGTGATGCCGCCCTCGACGATCTCCTCATACACGACGTCGGCTTCGGAGACCCCGAACTGAGGATGGGCCTCGGGTGTGTTGTCAATCTTGATGGTGAGAGCCGATCGGTCTTTGAGAAGGTGCTTGGGATAGGGCAGGCCGGTGAGGGGCGCCACCGACGCTGGTTTCTTCGTCGTGGTGGGCCCGTGGGTAGTGGTGGTGGTCGACCCGCCGGTCGTCGTCGTGGTCGTCGTGGTCGTCGAGTCGGCCTGCGCCCCGATCGCCAGAAACATGCTGGACGAGAGCGTCAGCGCCAGGGCGATCGTGACTCGTCGGCGCATAGAGAGAACTTACTTCGCCCGTGGGGTCTTGTGACCTCGCCTCACTCTTCGAGCGCGCTCTTCACGATCTTGCCGATCTGATCAACCTCGAGCAAGAAGCCGTCGTGACCGACACCCGATGTGATCACCGAGAGCGGAGCGGCGCTCGGAACGAGATCGGCGATCTCGCGTTGAAGGCGTACCGGGTAGAGCCGGTCGGAGTCGATGCCGATCACCGTCATGGGGCTGCGCACCGACGCGAGCGCCCGCGCGACGCCGCCCCGTCCGCGGCCGACGTCGTGATGATTCATCGCTTCGCTCAAGACGATGTAGCTATTCGCGTCGAAGCGCCGAGCGAGCTTCTCTCCGTGGTACCCCAGATAAGACTCGACGGCGTACCGATCGTCGCGCAGAACGTCGCCGTTGTTTTGCGCCGAGCGACCGAATCGTGCGTCAAACTCATCACCCGTGCGATAAGTGATCTGACCCAGGCCCCGGGCGATGGCGAGGCCGGCTTGTGGTGCCTCACCGGTCTCGTAGTAGTCACCGCCGTGAAAGGCTGGGTCGGCCCTGATGACCCGCACCTGTAGGGCGCTGTGGGCGATCTCGTCGGACGTGGAGGCGGCACCCACCGCGAGAACCACGCTGCGGGCCACCCGTTCGGGGTAGCCCACTGTCCACTCCAGTGATCTCATGCCGCCCATGGATCCGCCGATCACCGCTCGCCAGGTGGCGATGTTCAGGTGCGTGGCCAACTCCGCTTCGATCGCTACTTGATCGCGCACCGTGATAACCGGGAAGCGCGAGCCGTAAGGACGGCCATCGCGGTCCAATGACGAGGGCCCAGTGGTGCCCTGCGCTCCACCAAGGACGTTGCTGCACACCACGTACCACTGGTTGGTGTCCACCCCCAGCCCGGGTCCGATGAGTCCGTTCCACCAACCAGGCGTCGATTGACCTGGTCCCACCTCTCCGACAGCGTGGGCGTCACCCGTGAGGGCGTGCTCGACCAGCACCGCGTTCGAGCGCTCCGCGTTCAGTGTTCCCCACGTCTCGTAGGCAACGGTCACCTCTCGGAGATGACCGCCGCCTTCGAAAGTGAAACCTGAGCCATTTGGACCGCGAAACGTGGCGAAGCGGCGCGACCCGGGATTGTCACCGGGACGCCAGTAGTACCTCGGGGACGTCATGCTCCTTTAGCGGCAGCAAAGCCCGCTTCGAGGTCGGCGAGAATGTCGTCGATTGACTCGATGCCCACCGAGAGACGAACCAGATCCGCACTCACGCCGGTCGAGATCTGTTCGTCGTCGGTGAGCTGAGAGTGCGTCGTGGTGGCCGGGTGAATCGCGAGACTCTTGGCGTCGCCCACGTTGGCCAAGTGACTGAACAGGCTGAGACCTTCGATGAAGGCTCGACCCGCGTCCGCTCCCCCGTCAATGCCAAAGGCGAGGACCGAGCCGCCGCCTTTTGGTAGATAGCGCTCCTGGAGGTTGTGCCAGGGACTTGAGTCAAGGCCCGGGTAGTTCACCCACTTCACGTCACTTCGCCCTTCCAGCCAACTCGCCACGCGACTGGCGTTCGCCACGTGGCGCTCCATGCGCAGGCTGAGCGTCTCCAGTCCCTGCAAGAAGAGGAACGAGTTGAAAGGTGCGATGGCGGCGCCCACGTCGCGCAAGTACTGAAGTCGGGCCTTGAGGACGTAGCGAGCGGGGAACAGTTCTGCAGGGAGTTGGGCGAAGACGAGTCCGTGATAGCTCGGGTCGGGTTCGGTGAAGCTCGGAAAACGTCCGCTGGCCTCGTAGTCGAAGTGGCCGCCGTCAATAATCACGCCGCCGATTGAGGTACCGTGGCCGCCAATGAACTTGGTCGCGGAGTGCACGACGATGTCGGCCCCGTGCTCGAGTGGTCGACAGAGATACGGTGTGGCGAGCGTGTTGTCGATGACCAGTGGAATGCCGTGATCGTGGGCGACCTTGGATACCCCTTCAAAGTTGAAGACGTCGCCTTTGGGATTGCCCAGGGTCTCCCCGAAGAAGGCCTTGGTGTTGGGTCGAATCGCGGACGCCCACTCTCCCACGTCATCGGGATCGTTCACGAACGTGGTCTCGATACCGAGTTTGGGCAACGTGTAGTGAAAGAGGTTGTAGGTGCCCCCGTACAGTGAGGCCGACGAGACGATGTGTCCGCCGTTTTCGGCCAGGTTCAACAGGGAGATCGTCTCGGCGGCCTGACCCGACGCCACGGCCAAGGCGGCGACCCCGCCCTCCAGCGACGCGATGCGCTGCTCAAAGGCATCCTGAGTCGGATTCATGATGCGGGTGTAGATGTTGCCGAGTTCCGCAAGACCAAAGAGCGCGGCCGCGTGAGCCGTGTCGCGAAACACGTAACTGGTCGTTTGGTAGATGGGAATCGCGCGGGCGCCGGTGGCCGGGTCAGGCGCGGTTCCCGCGTGAATCTGACGTGTTTCAAAACCCCATTCGCTCATGGCGAACTCCTTTTGGACTCGGGCCACGTCGCTCTGACGCGGAGTGCTGCTCCCGGTATCCTACAAGTCCAAGTGGTTTAATCAACTTTGGTGAACGTCCCGCGATGAGGGCCGGAAGATTTGACCACCCGTACTCGACGGTTAAGACTCACTCCGTGAACGCCTCCCATCTCGAGCCCGGCACCATCGCCCTGCACGGTGACCACCAATCGCGCGACGGCGCCGTGGTCGCCCCGATCTACCAGGCCACGACCTTCGCCGCGGCATCGAGCGACGAGTTCATTGAGGCGGCGAACCGGGACTTTACCGACGCGTTCTACACCCGCTACGGCAATCCCAATCACTCCCAAGTGGGCGAACTGGTGGCCGCTCTCGAAGGCACCGAGCGCGCCATCGTCACGGCCAGCGGCATGGGAGCGCTCTCCACGATGGCCCTGAGCCTCCTTACTCACGGAGACCACGTCGTTATGCAACGCACCTCCTACCCGGGCACCACCAGTTTCATCACCGGCCTGCTCGAAAAGTTCGGAGTAACGTCCAGCTTCTTCGAACAGGGCGACCCCGCTGACTTGGCGGCCGCGTTGCGCCCACGGACAAAAATGGCTCTCCTGGAGTCACCGAGCAATCCCTTCCTCACCCTCACCGATATTGGTCGCTGCGCCGCCATCGTTCACGAACACGGCGCGCTCGTTGTCGTCGACAACACCGTTGCGACTCCCATAAATCAATCGCCCTCCTCACTGGGCGCCGACCTCGTGTGGCACAGCGCCACCAAGTATCTGAGCGGCCACTCCGACGTCTCGGCCGGTGTGATTGCTGGATCGAACGACCTGATTGACCAGGTGTGGCGAACACACTTGGCGGTCGGCTCGGTGCTCGGACCGTTCGACGCGTGGCTCCTCCTACGTGGGATCCGTACCCTCGATGTGCGAATGCAGCGCCACAACGACAACGCCATGGCGCTCGCGACCATGCTCTCGCGTCACGAGCACGTGGACCACGTGTACTACCCCGGACTCTCCACTCATCCCCAGAGTGAGCTGGCCCGTTCCCAGATGAGCGGTTTCAGCGGGCTTCTTTCCTTCGCGCCCTCGGGCGGCGGGGAACGGGCCGAGAAGATCCTTGATGCGCTGCGCCTCACGACGCGAGCGGCCAGCTTGGGTTCGGTCCATTCCATTGCCACGCGCCCCTCGGCCATGTGGAGCAGTCAACCCGCGTATCAGGGCCAAAACTCACCCGAAGCGAACGAGGCGCTGATCAGGCTCTCGGTGGGCATCGAATCGACATCCGATCTCATCGCCGACTTCGAGAACGCACTCGCGATAACTAGTTAGCTCGCCACCCACGAGGATGTCTGTCCGCGGCTCTCTCGGCCCTGGCCCGAATCGATCACCGAAGTACGGGCGCAATAGCCGGGTTCAGCACCACGCGCGCCGTAGCATTTAAGAGACGGGCGGTGAGAGATGCGACCACGGTGGCCCAGCACGAGTCAGACGAAGGTACTCGCTCCACGCAACTCCGAGCGCGGGGTCGCTATGGTGTCGACCCTGGCGGTCGTTGTCATCCTAGGGATCATCGTCACGGTGGCAATCTCAAATGGCCCCAGCGGGCCGAACACGTCGGTGGGCGGATCCCCCGCGGGGACGACCACCACGACATCGGTTAAAAGCATCGCAAGCGACGCGACGGCCTCGGCAATCTCTGCCTGTCTCGCGAGCTACGCCGAAGTGGACACTGCCTTGACGTACTACAAGGCCCTAAAAGGCGCCTCTCCACCAGCCGGCACGACCTGGGCTACGTCAGCAGTGGGCGGGGCCGCTCTCATTGAGTCGTGGCCTTCGGGCGTTCCGTACTACAGCATCACCTGGAACGGCGTCGAGTTCAGCGTAATCCCAAAGCGCGGAACGCCTTCGCACGGCACGTCGGGAACCAGTGAGCCACCGACCGGTTGTTACGCCGCCTGACCTCATCCGTCTACTGACGGGGCGAGCGCGTAGAACTTTTGCGAGCGCATTCCAGTGAAACCACGGTCCTACTCGCCGGTCGCGCCGTCTATTGCTTCACGGATCAAGTCGGCGTGCCCGTTGTGGCGTGCGTACTCCTCAATCATGTGACAGAAAATCCAACGCAGGCTGGGCGCGCGTCCGTCGGGCCACTTGCGCTGGGCTAGCTGTTCGACTCCACCTTCGCTGAGTGCTTCATCAATCATCGCGTTCGCGTACGCCACCGACTCACTCCACTGTGCGCTCAGTTGGTCAGGCGAGTCGTCCGCAGCGGTCCGCCACTCCCAGTCCGAATCGCTTTCCCAATCGACGGCGTTCCACGGCGCGCGAGAGTCCTGGTTCCTTAGACGATCGCCAAACCACGACTCCTCGACTAATGCGAGGTGCTTCATCATGCCCCCGAGGGTCATCGACGAAGACGCCGCCGACGTGTTCAGCCCTACAGAGTCGAGTCCCGCGCACTTCCACGCGAACGTGGCTCGTTGGTAGTCGAGGAATCCCCGCAACGTCTCGGTTTCGTCCCCGGCCAAGGGTGGCTCGGGACGTCCTTGATCATCAATGTCTGTCATGGAGTGCGAGTGTAGAAGAAACCTGTGTCAACACTTCTCGTCGTTCACTCAACTTCCCGGCACGGCGTAGGCGATGATCCGAGACTTTCCGTTGAGTTTCTTGTCGTTGGGCCCACCGTCTGGAACGATAATCGTGTTGCCGGCAATGGCGATGGGCGAGTTATCCGTCTTTGGAAGCTGTTGGGAAAAGACGACTGCGCCCGTCGACCGATTGAGGGCGACGAGCTTTCCCTCGAAGAGTGGTGCAAACACGAGGTTGTTGGAGACCGTGGCGTCCCCGTCGGGAAGTCCGTCAACCTTGGTACTCCACTCGATAGCGCCCGTCGTGGCGTTGAGCGCCACCACGTCCCCGCCCTCTTTGATGTCCTTGCCCGGTGGTCCATTGTCGACTTGATCGGTCGCGGTGAACTGGATGGGCAAATTCATGACCGCGGCGTAGATGGTGTTGTCGGCGTAAGCCATGTTGGTCACGATGCCCCCGAACGCCCCCGGCAGAAAGGTAAAGGGCAGCTTCAACTTGAGCGTTCCCTTGGCCTTCAGCGCGTCGGCCGACTGGTTGTCGTGTCCGTTATGAATCCCAACGGGCGTCTTCCAGAGAAGGGCTCCGCTTGCCGCGTTCATCTCATAGACATAACCCATTTTTCCCCCGCCGATCACCACCGGTACTCCCCTTTCCGTGGCCGAGATGGGCGACGCCTGCATGTCATAGTCCTTGAAGTCGTTTGGCACGGCTTGGTAGTACCAGCGGAGTTTTCCCGTGGTGGCGTCAAGGGTTACGTCGCTGTCGCTGTAGAGGAGCTTCGCCGGCTCGGTGTAGGCATTGCCGACCGATTGGTACGGGTTGCCAATGCCGAACGTGACCGTCCCGTTCGTGTTCACGAGCGGGGTCTCCCACGCTCCCCCCGCGCCCAGACCGAGGCTCTGTACACCGGGCTCGGGGCCCGTCATGGTATTGAACTTCCAGAGTTCGTGTCCCGTGGATGCTTTCAGCGCCAAGAGAATGCCGCCGCCTTTTGCCGACCCGTATTGGCTGGCAAGAAAGACATCACCGGTGGCGACCTGGGGTTGAATACCGAAGGTACCTTGACCGGAGCGAAGCAACTTCTGATCGACCCACACCTGATGGCCATTCGAGGCGTTGAGGGCAAAGACCGTATGGGGCGAAACGCCGAACACCATGCCGTTCGCGACGGCGACGCCATTCGGGCCCGGACCCGACTTCTCTGGCAGGTTGAGTCGATACTTCCATTTGAGCCGACCCGTTGCGAGCGAGATGGCGTACACGTTCGAGCTGAGATCTTGCATGTACACCACCCCGTTTTGCACGATGGGATTGGCCGCCAGGGTGCCGTATCCGCCGACACTTTTCGCCGCCTTGCCCGTCAAGGTGAAAGACCAGAGCTTCTTCAACTTTGTTACGTTGGCGGCCGTGATGGTGGACGTCAGGGCGTCACGCGTGTTAGCCAAATCACCGTTGGAATACGTCCACGACGGGGAGGGTCCCGCGGCACCCGCCGCCGACACCAGTGCCGAGCTCGCGAGCAGGGTTCCGAGCAGCATGAATCGGCCAACGACAGTCGTTTTCATCGCACCACCCTTCTCATGTCAAAGGTACTTTACATCGGCGCCGGATGTCAAGGCCCTTTTACATGACGAAACGGCGACTGTGATCTAAGTCGTCTCAATACTTCACTTCAATCGACAAAGACACGCGCACGTCGTCACCCAGTTCGACAGCCTCGCTCTTTCGAACAGACGCCCTGACGGGCACGACGTAGCCGCCATCCTTAGGAAAGAGCGAGGTCGTCCAACTGGTATCGCCCACTGTGGCGAGCACGGGAATAACACCCCACCCGTAGGTCACGAGAGATGAGACGGCGTGGATCTCCGCGCCGTCACTCTCGGGCACCGCGACAAAGTGGTAGGGAGAAGGCCCCCTCCAAAAGAACAGTTCGCCATGAAAGTCGAGTTGCATGGCGTCAGTTCTAGTCTCCCTCCCTGACACTCCCGTCGAGTGGCTCAGTGCTGAGAGACCAAGAGCTCGAAGTTCTCATACAGAGCTGGCTCATTTTCTTGTTCACGGGCGGCGAGCGCATGAAACTTGACCCGATCCCAGATCCCGTCGAACCAATAGATATCGCGAATCAAGTCTCGGTCTAGAACATTGTGCTTCACCAACGCCCCGATCGCTTCGCCAAACATGAGAATCTTTCGAACATTTGGGTCATCCGGTGCCGCTTTGTCGCCCTCAAACAACTCACTGAAGATCACACCCAAAGCCTCGTTAATCCCCGACTCGCTGTCCCAGCGAAGCAACTGAACGACAAGTGAAGCGTCGTCATACGTAGCAGTCATACTTTCCTCTTTCTCCCTGCACACTTCGCCGATCAGGCCTTCTCATCGGCGAAATCAACGATCGCGTGATCTCACTCCGCGACTTCATCGGGCAGACCAAAACGAGCGAACTCTACGGCGTGGACATACCCATGGTCTGCGGCACGATCGAGACCTTCGGCGCTGAAAAACGCGGTGATGGACTCGACCAAGCCCTTGCGGAGCGTCAAGACATCGATCACGCAACCCACGTATATCTCGCGCTCGCGATCGAAGATGTAACCCCCAATAGCCAATTGCCCATTGGCCGTCGTCGCGCGATGACGCCAACGCACCTGAGACACATCGCCCTCTTGAAACACTTCAATTGCTTGGCGACCTTGATACCAGTTGGGATGCGGGGGCATCGACCAGGTGGCGTCGTCAGTGAGTAGCGACAGAATTTCCGGGACGTCGTCATTGTCAATGGCCCTCATGTAGCGAAGCGCTAGGGCCTGAACGCGCTCATCTCCCAAGCGCGAGAGTTCCTCGCGTTGGCTGACGGCGGGCAGTCGATCAGCTAACGTCGTGCGCGCTCGCTGCAACAAGCTGTTGACCGCGGCCACCGTGGTGTCGAGAAGCTCAGCCGTCTCGATCGCCGAGAAGCCCAGCACGTCGCGCAGAATGAGCGCCGCCCGCTGATGTGTGGGCACGTTTTGAATGACGGCGATGAAAGCCAGTTCCAAGCCTTCGCGTGCCTCGTAACGCGCGTGCGGGGACTTCTCCCCCGCTTCGATGAATCGATCGGGATAGGGCTCGATCCATCCCGCGTCAAACAGCGCCTCGCCGGGAGATCCACCCGTCTCGATACGCTGTCCTCGTGCGATGGGCAGTTCTCGGCGCGTGCGCTTCTTCAGCAGGTCAAAGGAGGCGTTGGTCGCGATCTTGAACAACCACGTGCGAATCGAACTGCGCGACTCAAACCCTGCCAAGCCACGCCAGGCCCGAATGAGAGCGTCTTGTACGGCGTCGTCGGCGTCATGCACCGAAGCGAGCATTCGATAGCAATGAGCGTGCAGCTCGTCGCGGTGGGCGCCAATCAGCGCCTCGTACGCTCGCTCGTCACCGTCACGCGCCCGGGCCAGCAGGGTTGATTCTTCGTCGGTAGTTAGCTTCTCCATGGTCACACTGATTAGACCACGGTCTCGTCCAAAACTCATCGGCCACCTCGTCAGGTCCAAGATTTGGCCGAGTCAGGGAAACTCCGTGCCCAAAACTGCCGCCCACCGAGAAGCCGCCAATTGCCCCCTTTGCTTCGGTGATTGTGAAAGCCGCCGCGATCTGACCGATTGGGGTGTCCAAGGTGACGTTCCGCGTTCCTGCACATGACGTCAGTATGATCACTGTCCCTCTACAGGGACCTGGGCGCACCGGACCATGCCGCGTTCGAGTACCGGCGCTGCCTAAAATTGACTGGGACCATCACTACTCATCGGTTTGGGGGCCACTCTGTGGCAGTCTGGCACTGGATACTGCAAGTTACCGGTACGGCGAACGAGTCCGGAAAATGGTACGCGTGGTGGAGCGGTTTCGGAGCAGACCTCACCGAAGGGGCGATTTTTATTAGCTTGGTGGGCCTCTACCATCGCCACAAATGTCAGAGCTGTTGGCGCCCCGCGCTCAAATTTGGCCTCGGCAAGGTCGAAGGGACTCATTACGAAACATGTCACAAACACACCAACACCGCTGATCACGAGGCACTGAAGAAGCAACACGCCCTGCGCCATCCGGCCTTGCATGAACGGCTGAATAAGGAAACCGCATGATTGCCGCGTCTTTCGTCGAACGGTGGGTTTGGCCGGCCGGTGGTTCAGGCGGCATACCCGGGGACGTAGTGGCCACCTTGATCTGGGTCATCATCGCGGGAATCGTCACCACCATCTTCTATCCACCATTTCGAAAGGCCCTCGAGAAGTTCGTGAAAGGACATTTTGAGTCCGAAACTGCGGAGCTACACGCCAAGCTGGACCACATCATTGAACATCACCCAGACATTCCCCCTTACGTGTCGAAGCAGGAGCAGCCGCCGACCTAAGGCGATACCCCGGACTCGTGAGTTCTAGGCCTCGAGGTCCCCGGGACCGGCGGGCACGTCGACCGCGTGCTCGCGAAGTGCTTCAATCGGAACGATATCGAGAACACGCTCGTTAGTCGAGGCGAGGACCACGTATGCGGCGGCACCGTCGCGATGGGCACGCAGCCAGTTGGCGGCGGTCACGCACCACCGATCCCCCGGCACCAAACCATCGAACCCATACTGCGGCACCGGTGTGCTGAGGTCGTTGCCAATTGCCATCTGGTGTTGAAGAAACTCCGCGGTCACCACAGCGCAGATGGTGTGACTGCCTCGGTCTTCTGGCCCCGAAGTGCAACATCCATCACGGTAAAAACCAGTGAGGGGCTCGAACCCGCATGGCTCTAACTCCCCGCCCAACACGTTTCGCTCGACCATGTGTCCAGTATCGCTGATGGGGGCGGGTTCTGGGACCGGGCCGTAGGGACCCTCGATCCCCGGTCATCAAATGTGACATTTGTCCCTATCTTCATTTCTCGGAAACGTGCGATGCTGTGGCGAGATCCAAGGGAGGGTGGTCATGTCTTTTCATTTCGTCGCGGCGTTACTGCCTCTTAACTCCCTCGGGCACTACATCCGTTGGCACTGGATTGACATCAGCGTCGCCAACTTCATCGTCATCCTTCTCATGATCGCGACCTTCGTCGTGGCTCTGCTCGCCCCATTTCCTGGCCGTCGACGTCGCAAGGACGAAAGATGAGCACCGAAGTCGACCGGCAGTGGACGACGCGTCTTCGCCGCCGGGCCCTTAAGTTGTTGCCCCCCGAAAAGGTCCTGCCCGACACGCAGCCCACGTACGTCTCGTCGTGGATCTACGTCTTTGGTGTTACCACGATGGCCGCCCTCGCGGTCGTGATCGTCTCGGGTTGCCTCCTCGCGCTGCGGGGCCCCCAGTGGTGGCACTCCTCGTCGGTGGGACTCTTCGTCAACTCCCTGCACTTGTGGAGCGTCGAGATCTTCTTCTTCGCCATGGTTATCCATCTGTGGGGCAAGTACTTCATGGCCGCGTGGCGCGGTGGTCGCGCACTTACCTGGATCACCGGTGTCGTCACTTTCGTTGTCTCGATCGGTACCGCCTTCACCGGCTACCTTTCCCAGACGAACTTCGACTCACAGTGGATCGCTACCCAGGCGAAGGACGGCATTAACGCCACCGGCGCCGGCGCATACTGGAACGTCTTGAATATGGGTCAGATGCTGATGTGGCACATTGTCTTACTTCCCCTGGCGGTCGTCGCGCTCGTTGCTTTGCACGTGTTGCTCGTTCGCATAAAGGGCGTGGTACCGCCCTTTGAAGAGCCCGCGAAGGTACGCGTCGAACGGTGACCAAGCGCTTTCGCCCCGACGTCGACGCTCCCGAGTGGAAGGGCGGGCACTCCCCCTACGACATCGTGAAAGAGGGCGCCATTGCGCTTCTCGCGGTAGCCATTTTGACCCTGGTGCTGGCCATCGTCTTTGGCTCACCGGACGAGGCGGCCATCACGCTCAAATCGTGGTCGAACGCCGCGCCCATCGACTTCGCCCAGGACGCGCTAAGTCAGCTAAATGGGACGTCGGAGACCGCCACCTATGGCCCGCCGTACAACAACGCCTCCATCGGCCAAGAGCTCGGACCGCTCTCGCTCGCCAAATGGGTGGGCGTCACGATGTCAATCAATACAGCCAAGGTCTTCGTCGTAGATCCTTTGAAGACGCAACCCTTCCAGGCAAGCCTCTCGAGCGCGCTGCAACAGTGGTCCCACGCGTCGTCGAGTGCCCGCGGCACGTGGGTGACCAACTACACGAACGGTGCGGCGCACATGAAGTGGGTGGACGGTGCCATTTCTGTCGCGGCAGCCAACACGGGACCGGTTCCCGTATTTATCAACGACCTCACCGACATGGCCCGCACCGGCGCGCTCGACGCGGTTCTCACCCATCAGGGCGATTTCTACACCACGAACTACACCTTGCCGTTGCTCTTCCTTGAAGACGGCAACTACCTCGGCGCTCAGGCCACCCACCAGCACCTCGCGGGCGACCAGTGGGGCATGATGAACGAGACCGGAAACTACCCCGGTCAGGCCTGGCTGTGGTTGTACACATTCTGGTACCAGATTCCGCCCTTCAACTCGAGTGGCAACGCCGACATCTTGGTCTGGGCGCTCATGATGTTGCTCACCGTGCTGTTAGCCCTCGTGCCATTCATTCCTGGTCTTCGCTCACTTCCGCGCAAGGTGAAGATCTACAGACTCGTTTGGAAAGAGCACTACAGAAGCCTCGAGAAGATCGAGACGTCCACGAGGGTGTAGTCACGAGTTCCCGGCCGCCATCGGTGATGTTCCTCCTCTGATGTCAATAAGTGGACCGGCGTCGCTCCGAGAACGTGGAGTTCGGTCATGCAAGGCACAGGGTGACTACTCAGTCCCTGATCATTGACCTCGTGGAATGGGCTTCACCACCTCAATCAAATATCGCTCGGCGTGCGACACGAACGAGCCTTCCTCTTCGATGAGATGATAGAGACGCATCAGTTGACTTCGATACAGCTCAACGCTGAAGCCCGGAACCGTCCACACGACTTTACGGAGGAAGTACACCACGGCCCCTATGTCGAAGAACTCCACGCGTAGTGACTCGTGTCGCAGATCCACCAGGGCGAGTCCGAAGGCCGTGGCGGCCTGTACGGCGCCTTCGGCACTTCTAGTTGCACTAATCGTGTGCGTCCCCACCATGAACTCGGTGAGTTCATGGTGGGTCCCTGGACCCACTTGCTGAGAGAGGTAGGTTGCACCGGGCCTAAGGAGCCGCTCTATCTCCGGCCAATTGATGGTCGTCGGATGACGGCTAACGATGAAGTCAAAATAACCATCAGGGAAGGGCAGTATCTCCTCATCGTTCACTTGTGTCACCGACGCCGCGTAGGGAGACAGATTCCGCTTCGCCACAGCCACGTTGGGGGGCCACGACTCGGTGGCTTCCGTAGCTGGCGGACGGGGATCCATGTGCGAGAGAACCTCCGCAAAGACCTCTCCCCCGCCCGTTTGAATGTCGAGCACCGAGGTGGCACCAGCCAAACGTCTCAGGAGCAACCGAGAGTATCCCCACGAGGGGCGCTCTTCACGGGCTCGACCCTCCAGCCACGAGAAGTCCCAACCGTCGACGGAGACCGACGCGGCCTCGTTGACTAGTTCTTCGAACGATCTACCACTGTTCATGTGAGTATGTTCTCACCGCCTCTGGTGTGAGTCGAACGTTGGGTTGAAAACAGCCTCGGAGTCGCCGCACTCACCTTTTCGACAAGGACACTGGTCGCCAGAGCGAGTCATAATGGGTGGTGACAGAAACGAATCAGATGATCCCTTCGAAAACTCCCTCGACGTCGCTTGCGATGCCCTTGATGGACAAAGTGTTGATCGCGGGTTTGCTCTGTCTGGAGGTCCCATTCGGTATCGTCTTTTTTCCTATGGCGGCCGTATTCGTCTTGACGGGCATACTCGCACCGCTCGGAATGGCGTCCTTTTCACTGGCGACGATGCCGTTTTCCTTGGCGATGAAACGCAGGGCCACGTGGCGCTCGCGCGCCGAAGCGAAACTCGAAGAAGGTGATACCGCGTGACACGTTACCTACTCTCATTTGACGACGGCACGATGATCATTCCTGACGAAGAGATGGGGCTCACCGACAAGGCCGCGCACGACGTGGTCCGGGAAGCCCAAAGGGCGGGTGTCTGGGTGACCGGGGCCGGACTACAGAGCCAACGGGCGACGATCGTAGCTCCTGACGGGACGATCACCGAGGGCCCGTATCCAGAAACGAAGGCGGTGCTGGGCGGTTTCGCCATCGTCGACGTCCCCTCTTGGGAGGAAGCACTGATGTGGGCCTCTCAGTTCGCTGCCGCGTGTCGCTGTGCGCAGGAGATACGCGAACTAATGGACGATCCTGAGGTCTAAGGGGGAATCGATCGCGATCGAGAGCATTTAGAGAATCGCGTTCATCAGCAGTGACCGATTCGTAATCATCCATGACGCGCTACGGACTCTCCAAGTAATCGCCCACATCACGGGAAAGCCGGACTCGGTGACGGCATCGGTCGACGACGGCTCGACATTGAACAGGTGCGACTCCCACCGAGCCGAATGAACGGCAAAGCCAATCATGTCGTCTACGAATCCGGATCTCTCAGCTTGGGAGAGACCGTAGCCATCGAGTACGTAGCGCACCTGCCCTGCACGTTGCGCTGGTCCTGGCAGACCGCACCTGTCGGCCACGTCGTCATCGTGCAACTGACAGTTCAACCACGTGGCCTCGGCCAACTCCCAACGAGCGTCTACCGGACCCGCGAAATCCCAATCGACAAACGACGCTGACCCGTCATTAACCACCACATTCCAGGGACCGAGATCGCCGTGTCCGTATGTAGGGCGCTCTCCGGGCAGCTCTCGCGACAGACAGGGCCGCCAAAAGGCGCTGGCGGGAGGGGCAAATGCCGCGCCGGCTTGGTGAAGTTCGTGCAGAACCACGCCGATGTTGGCGACGGCCTCGTCCGACCACGGACCGGGATTGGCGCTCTCGCCGGGGACGAACGACAGGGTTTCACGCCCGTCGTCGCCAAATCCGGTCCCAAGGACCTCGGGGCAGTTCGTGAAGCCAACCTGGCGGAGGTATCGCAGAAAAGCGTGCACGGAGGTGCTCCACGGACCTGATTCTCTCAAGACAACATCGCCGCTGCGCCGGGCGTTGGAAGGTTGGTCTCCGTTGTAGCCTCGGTCGCGCAGCGCCACTTCTTCGAGGTGTTCAGTCGAGGGTTCAAAGGAAGAGCTGTCCACCGGCGTCACGTTATAGCGCGCACCGAGGTGAGACGAACGAACTCGAAACACTCTCGGGCGCTCTCACGGAGTTCTTGATCCCTGTGACCAGGATTCTTGACATATTCCAGTTTAGGTATATGATGTCGACGTGGTCCGATCCCCCGCTACTCCCGACATCTTCACGGCAGTCTCGGACTCGCGTCGTCGAGAGATCCTTGACGCGCTGGTCGGTGGCGAGATGCCCGTTGGGGCGATTGTCGATGAACTCGCCATCTCCCAGCCCCAGGTCTCTAAACATCTGCGCGTCCTCAGTCAGGCAGGACTTGTTCGGTGCCGTGCGGTGGGACGACACCGTCTCTACCGCCTCGATCCCGCGTGCTTACGACCGCTTCAGGAGTGGACGGCTAAGTACGAGGTGATGATGAACAAGCGACTTGACCGCTTGGACGACTATCTCACCGAGATTCAGCGAGACCACGGCTCGACAGCCGATGAAGCACAAGGAGAGTCATGAGAGTAAATCGGCACGGTTCGGCGACGGTCGAACTACTTAACGACTGTGAGGTCAAGACCGAGCGGGCTTTTGACGCGCCCATGTCACTCGTCTTTGACGCGTTGACCAAGCCCGAGCACGTGCGCCAGCACTTCAGCCCCGATCCCGAGCCACTTCACATCTGTGAGATTGATCTCCGGGTAGGCGGAACATACCACTACGCCTGGTTCGCCCCGACTGGCTATGAGTGCTCGTTTCGCGGCACGTACCTGGAGATCGACCGGCCGACGAAGATCGTCGCCACCTGGCTCTTTGAAGGTTGGCCGGACGACGAAGCGATAGAGACGACGATGTTCTCAGAGGTCGATGGCGTGACCACCGTGACCACCGTCCTGAAGTTCAGGGATCGCGCCAGTCTGGGCGACCACTTCCAGGGTGATACCGAGGGAATGCAGACGAGTTTCGACCAACTTGAGGACTATCTCGCTGAGATGTCCCCCGAAAACTCACCGTCGAACGAGCCCTCTTAAACCCCGCTCAGATAGTCTCAAGGCGTGAGTGAATCGAAGAAGGGGCTTTCTACCGGCGTGGCCATGGTGGCAAGCGCCGTTCT
Organism: uncultured Acidimicrobiaceae bacterium; assembly: GCA_963756325.1. Lineage (GTDB taxonomy): Bacteria > Actinomycetota > Acidimicrobiia > Acidimicrobiales > RAAP-2 > RAAP-2. Next base: position 9,625 of record CAVWNE010000012.1, on the reverse strand, counting down.
TCTCGGCGTCGCCCTCGTCATCGGCCTCATTCAAGTAGGTGACGGGTTTGCGCTTCGAGGCAGCAGCACGGGACTTACCGTCACTGGCGAGTCCGAAGCCAACGTCTCGGCGAATCAGGCAGTGTGGACACTGACGGCCCAAGAGATCGCTCCCACGGCCCACGAAGCCGTGCTGTTGGTGGCCAACGACGTAAACGAGTTAAGCGCCTACCTGAAAACGGGTGGGATCTCCGGTTCACAAGTGGTCCTCAGTGGCGTCTCCACCTCCAATAACCAGCAGTACATCAACGGGAACGATACGGGAAAGATTCTGAACTACCAGGCGAGCCGCAACGTCACGGTAACCAGCGACAATGTGTATCTGATCCAACGGCTGAGCCAGGAACTGGGACAGGTTCTAGAGACCGGAGCCAATATCGATTCCTCGGGTCCGCAGTATTACGTGGGCAATCTCAACAAGCTTCGTCCACGTCTCCTGGCCGCCGCGATGCGCGACGCGAAGGCGCGCGCCATTGCCTTAACGTCGGCCACCGGCGGCTCCGTTGGTGCGCTACGAAGCGCGCGAAGCGGACCCTTTCAGATCAACGCGGTCGGCTCAGTTGAAGTCTCTGGCGGCGGTATCTACGACACGACCACCATCAAAAAAACAGTCTCGACAACCGTCACCGTGGTCTTCAATCTGAGCTAGTCGCTGCGCAGTGGGCGCCCGCGTCTAGCCGTCGTCGCGACAGAGACAAAAGGGATGCCCCGCCGGATCGAAGAGAACTCGAACGTTCTCTTGTGGCTGATACTCCGCGATAACTGCCCCGAGGTCCACCGCTTCTTCGACCGCGCTCTCGAGATCACCCACCTGGAAATCGAGATGCATCATCGGCCGCTGCTCGCCCGCAACTGGTGGCCATACCGGCGCCTCGTAGCCCGCCGATTCCTGGAAGACGATATAGGTCGATCCTCCAGGCGCCGAAAGGATGGCAGTCCCCGGCTCCTGGTGCGCGATGGGCCATCCGGTCAAACCTGAGTAAAACGTCGCCAAGGCCTCGGGATCTGGCGCCTCCATGCGCGCACCCCCACCACATACCCTGCACACGAGACTTCATCCCGCGATTATGTCATGGCTCTTTGGTTTAGTCGTCGATCGCTTGGTAGGCGGCATTCAAAAAGTCCACGCGAATGGGCAGTCGACTGGGATGATCGCGCCGCTGGCACATCAGAATTGTCGTCATGTCTTCGATCGGATCGTTGTACCACACGTTGCCGTATCCGCTCCATCCGTAGCTTTCCACCGAGGGCCCGAGGTTCACGCGCCGCGTGCGCACCGACATACCAAAACCCCAACTGATGTCCTCTTGGAGGGGTGCCCACGCCAGTGCCCTCTGAGTCGGCGTCAGTTGGTCACTGGTCATCAACGTCACCGAAGGCCTCGAGAGAAGGCGCTCGCCACGATATGAGCCGCCGTTTAGCAGGGTCGAGGCGAAGGCGAAATAGTCGTCAAGAGTGGAGACCAGTCCCCCACCGCCCTCTTCAAAGACCGGTGGTCGACTCCAACGCCCGTTCGGAGGATCTTCGACGACGAGTTCATCGGCGGCGTTCCGCTGATAGGAGGTTGACACTCGATTGAGGTTCTCAGAAGGCACGCTGAACGCGGTATCTTTCATACCGAGCGGATCACAGATGCGCTGACGCAGGGCTTCTCCAAAGGTCATTCCGGTGGCTCGAGCAATGAGCACCCCCGTCACGTCGGCGCCGGTCTCGTACATCCACCGTTCACCGGGCTGAAAGACGAGCGGAACGTTGCCCAGACGACGGATCCACTCGTCAGGCGGCGGTGGCCCCGGATCTCCTGGATTCTCTCCTCCCACGACAGCGTCGAGGGCGGCGGAGATGGGAGCTGACTTCGTCTCCTCTTCGACGAAGCCCGTGCCGAGGCGAAAGGTAAGGAGATCGCGGAGAGTTATCGAACGCCGCGCTTGAACCGTCTCATCCAGTGGACCATTGGGGTCGATGAGCACGGTCATGGCGGACAGTTCAGGTAAGAGCTCATCGACGGGATCATCGAGACGGAGCGTGTTGTCCTCAACGAGAGTCATGGCGCAGGCGGCGACGAGGGGCTTCGTCATCGAAGCCAAACGACAGATGGTGTCGCCCTCCATGGCCGTATTCGAACCCGTGCCGTCGAAGGCCAAGGTCCCCGCCGCTTCAATATGAACTTCTCCGTGGCGAGCAACCACGGCGACCGCGCCCGGCAACGAGCCGGAGTCGACGTGACGCTCCAACACCTCTCGTACTCGTATCAGCCGTGTCGCTGAGAAACCACTGGAAGTCACGCTCCTCCTCGCCTGCTTCGCTACTCGCCGCCGCAGTGGGCCCGTAGTCGCAAAAAGTTACCCTACGTCAATTGAACCTATTCAGGGAACTACGCCACTCGAATCGACCCGGAAAGGCGGCAGGCGAACTCAGCGGTCATCGTCTCCAGGCGGCAATGGCGAAGGTCGGGCGAGACCATCCGACGCCGACTCGATGGTCGCGCGATAGGCATGTCGACCTATTACCCCTCCCTGATCGATCAGGGAGGGGTCGAGATCGGCACCACGTTTCTCCATCGCGACGTGCGTGGATCGGTCATCAACCAGGAATCGAAGCTGTTGATGCTGGAACACGCTTTCGACTCGGGAGTCGTTCGCGTGCAGTTCCGCGTCGACACCCGTAACTTACGAAGTCAGGCCGCCGTGGCTCAAATCGGCGCGGTGAGGGAAGGAACGTTACGTCGCGATCGGCTGACCTGGACGGGTTATGTCCGAGACACCGTGTATTTCTCGACTCTCCGTGACGAATGGCCAGAGATACGAAGCGAACTGAGGTCACGACTTAGCTGAATAGTTCATCCCCACACGTCGTGGGCAGTCTCGACCACAAGGCGGAGTTTGGCGATCTCCTCGTCCAAGGTGAGGCTATTGCCTTCCACCGTCGATGAGAAGCCGCACTGGCCCGACAGGCAGAGTTGGTCGAGAGGAACGAATTGACTCGCATCGTCGATGCGGCGCTTCAACTGGTCTTTCGTTTCTAGTTCGCCCCGTTTGGTCGTGACGAGTCCGAGGACGACCATCTTGCCCGGCGGCACGAATCGCAGTGGTTCGAATCCCCCCGAGCGAGCATCGTCGTACTCGAGGAAGAATCCGTCGACGTCAAGCTCGCTAAAAAGTGCCTCGGCGACGAACTCATATCCCCCTTCGGCCGCCCAGTACGACTGGAAATTCCCTCGACACGAGTGCGTCGTGACGGCCATGCCCTCGGGGCGACCGGAGATCGCGGCATTGATCTGCTTGATGTATCGCAGGTGCTGGTGTTCGGCGTCCTCGCCACGTTCGGCGATCATCTGACGTTGCGCGGGATCGTTCAGGTACGCGAGCGACGTGTCGTCAAGCTGAAGGTACGTGCAACCCAACGCGGCCAGACGACGGATCTCCTCGGCGTACGCGGCGCTGAGGTCGCTCCAGAACTCCTCTACGTCGGGATAGACGGTCGGATCAATCGCGGCGGCGCCGCCACGGTAGTGAACCATGCTCGGCGAGGGAATCGTGAGCTTGGGAATCGCCGTCGTGACGGTCGACCGTAGGAACGTAAAAGCGTCTGCAAAAATGGTGTCGTCAATCTCGACTTTGCCGCTCACCTCCAGGGCGGCCGATGTAAATGAGGTCGACCCTTCCTCGTTTCTAAAGGCAACCTGGATCTTCTCATCGGTGCGAGTAATGCCGCCCAACTGATAGATGAAATCCATGTGCCAAGAAGTGCGTCGAAACTCGCCATCGGTCGCGGACTGCAGACCGAGATTCTCCTGCAAGGCGACAACGTCGCGAATCGCGTTATCCTCGACGGCGCGAAGACCATCTGCGTCAAGCCGGCCTTCGGCGAACTCTTCTCTCGCAGCCAGCAGGCTAGGTGGTCGAAGAAAGCTGCCTACGTGATCGGCGCGGAAAGGTGGTGACAGTCGTTTAGTCATGGGACGAGAGTACACGTCGCCGTTGTTACATCCGAGGCGTGTCGGTGAGCGAGAACTCCGCTAGACCACGAGTGAGAGGAAAAGTTGTGATTGCTCTTGATCCGCCAAGACACCGAGGCTGTTGGCCCGTGGCGCGCATCTTCCCTGTATCAACGCCGGTTGGCGGATACGGACAGACCGACCTGAACGATGGTGGCCCGAGAACTGCCAAAGATTGTCATCCGAAGACCGCGCGCTGGATCTCGCGAGTATTCGAGCCTCGGCAGGGTGCAAGTGGCTCGCGTTCCACAAGCGAAGAACATCTTCGACGCAACGCGTAACCCCGTCCGGTTGGATATGGTCGTCTTGATGGAGATCCTCGAGCCCGCACGAGTGGAGGAGCGGCCGGCACTCCCCTACGTGGGGATTCGTGTCATAACACCCTTCCGGGGCATGTTGGCCGTGCGAGATCGCCTGTTGGCCGAGGCCCGCACCGAAATCAAACAGGCCGGGATTGAGACTGTCGGCTACGGCTTTCTCCGGCTGTACGTGATCGACATGCGCGGCCTCATGGACCTAGAGGCAGGGTATTTCACTGTGGGACCCACGCACCATTTTGAAGATCAACAGCTTCGACCAGGTTCGATGCCGGCGGGGAGTTTCGCAACGATGACGTACCGAGACCACGCTCTCAGGGCAAATAAATCATTACAGGACTGGGCACGAGACAACACCTTGGAGCTCAGCCGTCGGACCGTCCTAGAGGGTGATAAATTTGCGTGTCGCTACGAGGCCTTCTGGACCGACCCAGCGGTCGAACCCCGTAAGACGAAGTGGAGGGTCGAGTTAGCGATTCTCCTCGCTCAGTAGGTCCGCCGCTCCACAAGCGCCGTGATTACGCTCTCGAAGATTGCTCACATCCCGTTCGCCTGAAGGCTAGTTTGGCAACGTCACAGGTCGCCTCGGAGGTTTCAAATCGTGATCGAGCACTCTGCACCTTGGCCAAAGCAAGGTCCCGCGTCGTACTTCCCTTCGATCGAAAAGAAGTACGGTCGGTCGATCGCGGAATGGCAAACGATCATCTCCGACTGCGACGAAGAAAAGCACATGGCGATCGTCCGATTCCTCAAGTCTGAGTATGGGATGGGCCATGGCCATGGATCCAACGCGCTTGTGGGGTGGACCCTCGCGGGTAACAGAGCAGTCGCTTAGCCGTGGAAGCCCACGTTCCAATTGAGAGTACGCACACCTTTGGAGAACCACTATTGCCGAGGCAACTGGGGGCGAGTCGGAGCCGCTATAGCCAACGGAGCAGGGCCAGTCCTCGAAGGAGCGTTTCCAAAGATGCTCTCGTCGCTTCTGTCTGGGATTCGGGATATCGGGGCTCACCCCGACACGGCTAGTTGCTCCGCCGTCGTGAGCATGTCCATCCCAGCCGGCTGAAGGTCAACCTGCGTGCATAGAAGACCCGTCGAGACGCGCTCGACTACTCCCCATTCCCAGATGGCAGTTGCGTCGAGGTGGCACCGACGTGCGAGCCAACGCGCCCGTTCGTGGGGATCTCCAACCAAGAGTTCTAAAGGATCCTCTCTCATCAAGATTCCTAGGTCATATTCCGCCTCCGCAAAAAGCCCATCGGGATCAATCAACTTGAAACCATCGCTCGATTGAAGTGCATTCCACTGATGAACGTCACCGTGAACGAGCACCGCCCTCTCTGGATCGTATTTGGCGATCCGATTCTCGGCGCACAAGATGGCGTGGTCGACGACGCGCTCTGTGCACGGACGGTTCAATGCTTCCCAGAGCTTAAGAATGAATTGGACCAGCCCTCGTCCTTTTTCAGCGCCCGTTCGAAAGCCTGATTCGGGAGCGGGCCGCCACAGTTGCTCCACCGCAGAGCAGAGGATCTCGTGACGCACACCAATCGGCAACGCCAGATCGTGCAGCGTTGGTCCAAGACGTTCCAGGAGGAGCGCTCCCCTCGCCTCATCGCTCTTCAATAGCTCCACACAACCTCTACCGTTCGCCATCTGGAGCACCTTGATCTCGTCTAAGACGAAAAGCCCCTCATGAGGAATCAGTAATTTGAGGACAACTTGAGTGCCATCTTCGCCCACAGCCTCGGCCACGTACGACTCAGTTCCACCGTCGATCGAGGGCCCGACAGTAATTTTCCACCGATCCTCGAGTTCAACAATGAGACCGGGAAGGTTCTTGAGCCAATCCTCGGCGCCCAGCGCGATCGCCTTGTTGCGCACGACATGAGGAACTTTGATCACTCTGACGATTCTTACCGGACGAGACGGTCATGATGACGCGCCAATCAGAGGGCGACGCGCGAGGAGCCATTGGCTCAGCCGGGAGAGACCTTTCTCCCTAGCCCACCGTCACGGTTCGATAGTTAAGAAATACGACGCCACTTCGAAACTTTCGCTCGCCGATCAGTTCGAAAGTGAGCCGAGTGTCCGTGGGCAGCGCGGGCTTACCGCCGCCCACAACGACGGGCGTCAAGAAAAGCTGACACTCGTCCACGAGGCCCGCCCGAAGCGCTTGCGCAGCCAAATTGGGGCCACCGACGGTGATGTCACGTTCATACGTCGATTTCATCTCGAGAATCTCCGTTGGGTTGAAGGCACGCTCTATTCGAGTGTTCGCGCTTGACGCTATTGAAAGCGACCGCGAATAGACAACCTTCTCGGCGGAACGCCACATTTCACCGAACTCTTGTGATGCCGAATCCAAGTCCGTCGGAGACTGCGCGGTCTCCCAAAAGACCATGGTCTCGTACATTCGCCTTCCGTAGAGGTAGGTACCCACTGATGATTCCAACTCGTTGATAAAACGCAGCACTTCTCCATCGGGCTCCCCCCATCCGAAGTCCCCAGTGGCGTCTTCGATATAGCCGTCGAGCGACAAGATCGAAGAAAAGATCAACTTGGCCACACGCGAGCATATTCCGCGCTGCCCCCCACGCCAAGTGGCGTGAGTGTCGACGTCGACTACCTCCAACGGTTGGGATCAGCAGGAACCACACAAATGCTAGAACGCTTCGAGTAAAGTTCGCTACGGATGGCCTCGATCTCGCCTCCGATGGGAATGCGCCAATGCTCAATTTGCGTTCTATACCCACCTACGGACAGGCGGGTGCATTCCCGGTGAAACAGCACCGCGTGGTGAGTCGTCACGTCCGGCCGAGAAGTGATCAGTTATTACTCGTCGGACCGGCGAACGTGAAACCAATCGCCAATCGGTTGCTAAGTAGATTGTCTTGTCGTGAATGAGCGAAACCAGGCGACGTCACCACCGGACGCGGACAACGTTGGCGATTACCTCATTAGCTCGCGCTCCTTCCACGAGTACGAAGCTATGTTCTCGCTCACCGAAAGTGACTTCCGAGGCCGGCTCCTGGATTGCCCCGGCGGCGCCTCTAGCTTCACGGCAGAGGCCAGTGCCCGTGGTGTTGAGGTGACGGCGGTAGATCCCGTGTACGCCATGCCAGTCCGTGACCTTCAGAATCTGATCATGGGCGAACCAGATCGAGGAAGCATCCACACTTTGGCTGGCGTCGACCGGTACCGGTGGGACTTCTACGGGGATCCCGAAGGTCACCGGGAAATGAGAAACAAGGCCGCAACCGTGTTTTCTCGTGACTTTGAAGTGCATGGCGAGAGGTACGTAGCCGCCTCACTGCCCGACCTACCGTACGAAGATCACCACTTCGACCTCGTGCTGAGCTCGCACTTTCTTTTCACCTATTCCGATCGATTGGACGAAGACTTTCACTATCGGGCACTCATCGAGCTGCATCGAATCTGCCGCCGCCAGGTCCGAGTGTTTCCACTTTTGCACCAGTCTGGCTCTTCCCTAAGTTCCACGATTGATGCCTTGATCGCTCGCCTTGCTCGACAAGGAGTTCGAGCGGAACTCCGCGACGTTTCTTATGAGTTCCAACGCGGAGGCAACCAAATGCTCGTTTTATCGCCAACCTGAGGGGTGCACCAAGCGCCGACTGACTCGCACCGAAGTGCAACCTGCGCAATCGTCTTTGAGTACTCACTCCTCGTAAAGGCGTAGCGGTGAGCCATCCGACACGGGTATAACTAATGCGTGGGCGATGAACGTAGGACCATTGACGAAGGGTGGCGCCGCCCAAAAAGCTTTGTGAAGTCGCGAGCGATACTGCCAGCGGTCGCCCTTGTCACCAGTTCATTGCTCTTGGCGGGATGTGGCCGTAGCGTCGCGGCTCCCACCTGCACGACAAAGGAGCTAATCGAGGCCGCCGGAAAGGGCTATCTCAAACTTCCGCCGACCCACGACAATGACGCCGGTAAAGGACGTATCCCCGACACGACCCCTGACAGGGATTTCGACGCCAACCAACGGGCGGCTATGTGCGCGATTTACAAGAGCGAGAAGCATCTGCCGGGATGAGCCGACCTGGGACTTCGACGTGATGCAAGACTCGGTTCTTGTGTTTCGAACGCATACGTGATCAGTAACCGTCGACGTGCCGGTGTACATCACCTGTGAAACACATCACTTCTCTCAGCATTCGGACATTGATGGTGTCGGAGGCCCGAAGCCACGAACCTGCTACCAAGCACTGGCGGCTCGCTACTTGATAGGGAGGCTCGAAGTTGCCATGGCGAAAGTGCAATGCTTCGCCGATCTTCGAACCCGCTGATGGACAGCCCGTCTTCCACGACGGGCAAGCGTTTTCCATATGACAGAGTCTCGACTTTACGATGATCCCAGTTGTCGCCTATATCAAGCGAATATGACCTGTCACGTTGCTCACGCGTGCAGGTGCTAGACACTTCGTCCATGGGAAGTCATCTGAGGGAAATTGTCATTGACTGCTCGGACCCGGGTGCAGTGAGCGCATTCTGGAGTGAAGTACTCGGATGGGAAGTTCGGAGCGAAGGCCAGTGGTTTTGGATGGTCGCGCCAGGGGCTGACGAAAACAAGGATCTATCACTCGTCTTCCTCCCAGTGCCCGAAGCAAAGACAGTCAAGAACAGAGTGCACATTGACGTGTCGCCAATGGGCTGCAGTCAGGCGGAAGAACTTGTCCGACTCCTTTCCCTCGGTGCAACCCAGATCGACGACCGCCAGGATGGACAGTCATGGATTGTCTTGTCAGATCCCGAAGGAAATGAATTTTGCCTACTGCACAATCAGGTTGGCTAGGCATATTCTAACCGGCGAGAGTCCGTAGTGTCGGAGACTCGAAGCAACAGATCTGCAACCTCGTTGACTACGTGTCGGTGACAGATCTGCAACTTCGCACTGGCGGCTCTCAAGCAATTGGGACAGACGGCAAGAAGACTGCGCAAGGAAGTCGTCTTGAGCGGACCTCAATGGCCCGCCGGCGTCACCGGTATTGACCACGCCGACTGGCTCGATAATCACTGCGTGAACTTCCCCCTCGGTGACGGGGCAGTGCTCGACTCCTAGAGGAACGATAAAGAGTTACCCTCGGCCAAGCGTCACGCTGCCTTCGCGCATCTGCGCGGTGAGTTGGCCACTAGTAACTAAGAACAACTCGTTTGTGTCGTCGTTAGCGTGCCAAGTGAAGTCGCCGTTAAGTCTGACGACCTTGACCTCGTAACCGTTTAGCCGAGCGACCGTCTTAGGTGACCACAA
>CAVWNE010000011.1:0-93932 GCA_963756325.1 uncultured Acidimicrobiaceae bacterium | reverse complement strand
CATCTAACTTGTGAGGATTCAGAGCCTATCCAGCCGAGTTCCGCGACGACGTCGTGGCGGTTGCTCGAAAACACGAGGCCCCGGTCAGCCAAATTGCGAAGGACTTCGGCATCTCCGAAGCGACCCTGCACAACTGGTTGAAGAGAGCCGATATTGGAGACGGCGTTTGGCCCGGATCGTCGCAGTGAGGCACCTTGGCGAGTATCGACTTCTGCTCACGTTTTCGGATGGACTTGTCAGAGAACTTGACTTTGACGGCGTTCTCCAAGGGGCTGTTTTCGAGACGTTGAAGGACGTGAGCGTCTTCAGTTTGGCGGCCGTCGATGAAGTTGCCGGCACCATCGGGTGGCCGAACGGCGTGGATCTCGACCCGGACGTTCTTCACGGAGATTTTGAGCCTGTCAGCGGTTCTTCAGCGAAAGTACTTCACGAGTATCACCTTCACGCCACTGGCTGATCTCTGCACGGCGCGCCATTTCCCCTTGCACCGGTTCGGCAGCTTTACATTCAGCGCGCGCGCGACACCGACGTCACTGACCGGACAACTCGAACCACACCGAATGAATGCTGATTGAAGACGCCGAAGATCTTCCCATCTGGACTGCGCGACACTCGCGGACTGATTCAGTGAGGTTGAACGCTGGCACGGAGTTCGGCATCTCGGTTCTTATTGTGTGACTCAAGTCCACTCCGAATCGACGGTTTGGTCATCCTCACCCGCAAGGTCGGCTAACGAGGAAGTCACAGCGGCCCGATACCATCGCGGTCAATGAAGCCGTCCAGACTCCTTCTTCGACTGACGAGCGGAGCGGTTACGAATGTTGACTTCTCAGATGCGCAACTACTGCTCGAGGCGCTTGGCTTTGAAGAAGTGAGAGTAACTGGCAGCCATCACCTGTACGCGCGACCCGATGTTCTCGAACAGTTGACCCTGCAAGATCGGCGAGGTCAGGCGAAGCCCTATCAACTTCGCCAGCTCATTTCTCTGGTGAAGCGGTATGATTTGACAATCGAGGAGAACGAGTGATGATTCCGATCTATCCGATCAACGTGTTCTGGAGCAACGAAGATGAAGCGTGGGTGGCCGACGTCCCCGACCTGTCTTATTGCTCCGCGCTAGGCGACACACCGCACGACGCCGTGGCCGAAGTCGAGGTTGCAATTGCTGCGTGGCTTGAGGCTGCATCGGCGAGTGGTCGATCGATACCGCCGCCGTCGTCGCGGATGGCCAGGGCGTGAGGGTACGTGGAGCGATTGATCACTTTCGGATCGGTCGGATTGCTTCAACTGAGTGTGACACGTAGATCCTTGAATCGGTAGTTGCCCGGACTCGGTTCTTATTGTGTGACCCAAGGTCCACTCCGAGAGTGGTTGACTTCACAGAGTGGTTGGCTTTCGACCGCTTATGGCTCGACGCGCGTAACACTCTTGACGCGGTCAATTGAACGGTCAAAGGAGGCAATCTTAAAGACGCCCGTCGATTCAGCAGATGCAACTAGGTATGCCTCAGCAAAGTCAAGACGGTCGAGCTCGTAGATTTCCACTGCGCGCAGGAGAAGAGGCGCGTCGACGACGCTCACGGATTCCATCACAATCAGCGACTGCACCGCCTGACTGATTTCCGCTCGCTCAACCTCGTAGAATGATTCAAGAACGTAGACGGTCTCTGCGACAATGAGATCCGCTACCAGAAGTTCAGACTCTCTTTGGAGGAGGGCCGTCGCTTGAGCCGCCATCTTCGGCGGGTCGCCGATCAGGTGGCGAACAAGAATGTCGGTATCGACGAACGCGCTCAGGATTTTTTGGCGGCTCTAATCGCGCGAGTGCTCTTGATGACGTTGTCCCAGGCGACATTCTTCTTGGTGGCAGGAATCCGAAGTGTGCCCGCGAGTTCAAGAAAATCGGGTGTGCGGGCAACGACGGCACGATTGCCCTCAATTCGAAAGATGATTGCGTCTCCGTCGCTCACGCCTAACGCTTCGCGAACGGCCTTGGGGACGGTCACTTGCCCCTTCGATGTCACTCTCGCGGCTACGTCCATGTCAGACTCCTTACTTTGTCTATCTAGTAAGGATAGTCGCTTCGTGGCGCCTCGATTGAGAACCTATTGATTCGCACCATTTTGAAAACCTTGCTGTGGCAGTAGTCAGTTTGTGAGTCTCGGAGTTCATACCCGTTCGAGCTAACCAACTGCCGACCGATAGTGCTGAGGTATCCGGTTCTTCTTGTGTCCCTCAAGGTCCACTCCGGAGCAGAAGACGTACCGGGCCCGATGACGCAGGCCGCTGGTACCATTTTGTGATGAAATTCACCGTTGCGGTCACGCACGAAGCACCTTGGTATGTCGCGAGGTGCCTTGATGTCGACGTAGTCAGTCAAGGTGAGACGGTCGATGATGCCGTCGCGAATCTCGGAGAAGCTCTCGAACTGTATTTCGAAGGGGAGGATCTTCCCGACTCGCTAGAGCCACCGATCATAACCACTGTTCTAATTCCTGCGTGAGCCCGTCGCTCCTTATTGTTTCTGGCCAAGATTGGCTTCGAGCAATTGGGTCATGCGTGACCTACGTGATAGCGGAAGGTGGGACACGTCTTCTCGTCGACCGCGCAGGTCAGACACTTTTGTGGTTCGGAGAATCATCGACACATCATTTGACGACGATGAGGGTCTCCTTTATCGAAACGGAACGATTGAAGGTCGCGCTGCCGCCGTAAGTGACGACCAGGCGGTAGGTCCCCGCCTTGAGTCTCTTGTTAGCGAACCGGCAGATACCATTTCCGGATGTCAACTTGATCACGCACAACGTTTTCGCCGACTCCTTGACGGAAACGGTTCCCGTCGGCGTCAAGTCGGACTCTTTTGGTGACACCAACACCGAGAGATGCTCAACTCCTTCGTGTCCGTAGGTCACCCTTCGTACCGAGATCTGGAGGACAGTCTTGGATGTCGCCTTCGAGGGAGTCACCGAGGTCGTCGCGATCGAGCTCGGCCCCGTGCCGATGGCGTTGATCGCCGCGACCGTGAACGTGTAGTTGGTCCCATCGGTCAGTCCCGTAACGGTGTCATTGGTGACGTCGCCCACACTAAAAGACGGCCCACTCGAGGGCGTGATGCTGTATCCGGTGATGGCCGAGCCACCGTTGCTCGTCGGAGGGTTCCAGGTGAGGGTCGCCGTGGTGTTGCCCGGGGTGGCGGTGAGTTTCGAGGGCGCACCGGGCTCACCAGGAAGTGTAGTTACGGGACGCGTTCGGGCGACGACGATGATCGGCGTCGATAACGTCAGCGCCCCCCCACCGGCCGCGGTGCCGTTGATGTAGAGAGTGTTTGTGCCGGGCGACAGGCTTGGGTCAATGGTGCCCACAACGGTGAAGTTGCCGTTGGCGTCAGCGACGGCTCGTCCGAAGTACGACGGGTCCCCGATGTCGGCGATCACCACCGAGTCCGGTTCCGCGCCGACCCCGGTAATGGCGACAACCTCTTCGCCCGTGACGGTGGGTGGCGGAGAGCCCACCGTAAATTGCAGCGACGCGGCGCTGGACGGCAGCGACGAAGGAAGTCCGGTCGGCCCCAACAGGGCCACCTCACTTTCTAGCCACGCGGGCTCACAGAAGTTGGTGGGCGTCGCCGGCGCGTTGCCGAGCTTGCCTTGAGACAGGCCGTCGGTGATGGTGACTGAGGCGCCCGCTTGTAAGCCAAGGCTCGTGACGTAGGCGATCTGGTTCCCCTCCGCCTCGAGTTCTAAGCCCCCAATGAAGCCACCTTGAACATTTTCACTTAGGCCGGCGAGGAAACCGTCGATCTCGCCGTTGCTCGGCTCGGGACCATAGGGGCTGCCGACCCAGCCATCAGCCACCACCGCGCTAGCCCCGGGAGTGCCAATGCCCGCGCCGATACTCTCAAACACACTGCCGTCACAGGTCACTTCCCATCCGACATCTGATTCGAGTCGACGGGGCCTGGTACGCGAAGCCGTACGCGGTGCTGTCATTGGGGTTGAGCACCAAGGGACAATCGAAGAAACCCAGTTCGGGGTTGACCTGGGGAGTGAGCAACTGCGAGTTTCCAGTGGCGAGATCGACAGCGAAAACGGGACCGTCGCTGCCTATATTCAGGGTTGACCCGTCTTGCGACGTCTGGACATTATTGCGGGCGCCAGCGCCACATTCGTTAACGGTGTATGGGCTGCCAGCTACGACAATGGGGATTGGTGTCGACGCCACACCGGTTGCGGTATCGATGGGGAGTACTTCATCTACATTAAAATAGGAAGGGCAGTCGACTCCGGCATCAGCGCCACAGTCGGGAACGTAGAGGGTCGAACCGTCTGGACAAAGTGAGGCTCCCGTCGGATTTGCGCCCGCGGGCACGGGAGATCCCACGACGTCAGTGAGGAGATTGACCGATACCGCCGAACCTGGGCAGACGAGAGTAGTCACTGCACATACCTCTCCGTGGTACTCGACCCAGGCGACGCCGGTAGAGCCGACGGCCACTCCAGTAATTATGTTGTCTAGCTAACATTCCCGAACTTCGCGCCCGAGCGCTCATTTGCAGTTCCTGGATAAGTGGGGCACCGGTTGACTCAAGCTCCACTTTGAATCGGACGAGGCCATACAAGATCACAGCGTCCGCTCGTGTCCCGCATATGGAGATATCTGCGAGAGCCGCCGTGCACTGCTCTAAAAGTGCACCAATAAAAACATGCAATGTAGATGAAGCATCCAGACTCGACTTCGCTACGAACCATGGTTGTGAACTTGCACTTTCTGCGGCGTCGGGCGAGGGGATGCGGCGTGAAAGGGTTGGCGGCTATCGGCGCCTTCGTGACGGGCGCCGCGCTGCTTTTAGTAGCGAGCTACATTCACTTTCACCTTTGGCAAAGTGAGGGTTACCGACATATTCCCACCGTTGGGGACCTCTTTCTCCTCCAATCGTTAGCGGGGCTCGTCATCGCGATTTTCGTGGTCGTGGTGCGGCGTGTCTGGGCGGGAATAGTCGCCGCGGGCTTCGCGTTGTCGACCCTCGTGGGATTTCTGATTTCGGTGAACGTTGGTCTGTTTGGCTTTCAGGACTCGTCGTCCGCTCCTTTTGCCCACGAGGCGTTCGCCATCGAGTTGGCCGCTGTGGTGATCTTCGTGATCGCCGCGCTCCTCTGTTCGACCGAGGCCTAGGGCCCAAGACCTATTGGACGTAGTGCCGTTGCCCTGAAATTGCCCGGCGACGAGCTCGAAGGTCAATTCCCGTACGAGCACAATTCCCGAGAACTTCTCAATTTTCTGACATCCGGCAACGCCGCGGTTCCGAAATGTTCTCGAACCTACAAAGGAGACCGACCATGAATGTTGATGCACGGGCGCTCAGTGAGTTGCTCGAAGAGTCGCAAGACTTACAGGCGGATGCGATGCGGCCCACGCACGCGGCACTCGACGAGTTGGTTGAACAAAATCGATCGATCACGAACGACGACCGGTCGGATAACGAGCGCTTTTTCGAAGAGCACCAGCGGGGCGTTCGCTCAAGCTTGGGTGGCGCGGCGCTGTTGAGCGCCGCTGGCGGTCTCGCGCTGGTGGGCGTGCTTGCGTCCTCGGCCTCGGCCGCGAGCACTCAAGATGTGCAGATCCTTCAAACAGCGGCCTCCATCGAGAACCTCGCCGTCTCAACGTACAAGACCGCACTCACGCTCCCGTACATCGGTGGTGCGTCGGCCAATGGCGTGGTGCGAAAGTTCGCCCAAGTCACGATGAGCCAGCACGCGCAGCACGCCGAAGCCTTCAACGCCGCGGTGAAGAACCTCGGAGGCAAGGCTCAGACCAAGCCTGACCCAGCCTTCGTTCCGGTGGTGGATAAGGCCGTGAAGAGTTTGAGTGGCGTGAGCGCTGCCGAAGGCACTCTGGGCGTGGTCGCACTGGCGCTCGAGCTCGAGAACATCGCCGCCGAGACCTACGTAAAGGACACGGTCCTCGCGTCGTCCTCCGTTAATAAGGCGCTCTTCGCCAGCATCATGGGCGTGGAAGCGCAACACGTCGCCGTCTTGCTCGCCGTCCAGGCACTTCTTAAGGCGGACGCGCCGCAATTGATATCGCTGGCATCCGGGACCGCGGCAAAGTTGCCCTCGGCGGCTGGCAGCGTCGGATTTCCCAACGCGTTCTACAAGACCAACAGTGCTGCACCCGCGACCCAAGGAGCCGTGAAATGACCAACGAACAGCCGAACGAATTCCAAGGGACCGAGAGGGAGCTCTTGGCCATGACGAAGGAGCTCGACGACTTGCACAATGACGTCGGCATGCCCTCGATGTGGTCGGGCGTAGCCAACATGGTCGACAACCTGAAAGAAGGAGCGACGGCTCGCGCGTCGAGCCGTCGAAGCTTCTTGGTGGGTATGGGGGGCGTGTTGGCCGGTGGCGCCGCGCTGTTGACGATTGGCGCGAACCCCGCATTAGCCGGCGCGGCCACGAAGTTGGGCGGGGGCTCGTCTGGCGCGCTGGTCGGTGCCAGGGCCTTTCCACCGAGCAACTTAAAGGGCGACCTGGCGGTGGCGGCCGTGGCCGCGAGCCTGGAGAATCTGGCGGTCTACACGTACAACGCCGGACTCGCGGCGGCGACCGCCGGCAAATTGGGCAAAGTCCCGCCGGCTGTCGCGACCTTTGCGACCACGGCGCTTGCTCAGCACAAGCAGCACGCCGAAGCGTGGAACGCCGTGTTGTCGGCCAATAGCAAGGCCAAGGTGACCGTGACCAACCCGACGTTGACTCCGACCGTACAGAAGGACTTCGCGAAAATCAGCACCATTCCCGGCCTGGCCAATCTGGCGCTGGTTCTCGAAACCATTGCCGCCGAGACCTATCAGGCCGAGACGTCACAGCTGATGAGCAAAGAAGCGATCGGTCTCTCGTCCTCCATTCAGCCGGTCGAGATGCAACACATCGCCATCTTGTACTACGTCCTAGGTCAGTATCCCGGGGTCCAGACCGCATCCGGTTCACCGCTGGCGTTCAGCCCGACGACGAAAGCCGCCTGATGAAGCGTCTCGCCAAGGGCGGGGTGACGATCCCCCTCGTCGCTTTCACCCTGCTCTTGGCGAGCCTCAGCTTTCTGGCGGGGCCGAGCACCAGCGCGGTGGCCTCGTCGACAAAAGCCAAGACGTACACCATTACGATCAAGAACTTCATGTTCAGCCCCATGACGCTAAAGGTGACTCCCGGAGCGAAAATCACGGTCGTAAATAAGGATTCCGTGACGCACACGATGACCTCCACCAGCGGAAAGTTCCACACCGGGGATATCAAGCCTCATCGCTCGAAGACGATCACCATGCCCACCAAGGCGGGCACGTATCACTACATCTGTTCCATCCACCAATACATGACCGGAACGATCATCGTTCGCTAACCCATACGAGGAGAAGTCCGTAGACCTGACGCACTCGAGTGCGGTCAGCTCACCAGCTCTCACGTGGCGCTCGAGGCGACCAGCATCGGGGTCGAGCGAGATCTCGGGTGGCTCCTATGGTTGAGGAGTTCTCTCGATCTCTTCAATAACGAAGTTCCATCTCCGTGTCCATGAGCTAATGGTCCGACACTCTGGAACCACCTATGGCGTCGACTCGCTCTCTCTGGTGTTAGACATGGGCTATGCAGCCTCCCGAAGACTCCGCGGGCGACCAGGAGCGGCGCGGCGCCGAGCGGCGCAACAGTGAGCGGCGAGTGAAAGATGTGGGGCCTCCCGACGGGGAGGAGCGTCGAAAGGGTCAGCGCCGCAAGGGCGAACGCCGCAAGAAGTAAGTCGTTGTGCCGCCAACCGAGTGCCTGGGAGTCACTCCTTGAAGAATCGCCAGAGGCGATCCTGAGCTTTGGATATGCCGATGCGCGTTGAGCGCCCGACCCGCGGTGGGTGGCTCGCTGTCGCACCGACGAAAGAGAACCTTCCCGGCGGACGATGACAGACGTCTTGGCCGTTGTCGTCGCCGGTGATGCCCAGAGCGCGGGTCAAGAGACCGGGCCCGCGCATAGTCGTGTCGTCACTCTCTTTTGAGTCGACGAACTCGGCTCCCCGCAAGAGCACGGCGCTCGCCGTTCCCGGCACGCCGGTCACGACGTTCATGCACCAGTGGATTCCGTAACTTCGATAGACGTAGACGAAGCCGGCTGGCCCGAACATGATCTCCGTGCGCGGCGTCGGTCCGCGATACGCGTGAGAGGCCGGATCGTTGGCGCCATCGTAGGCCTCTGTCTCGACGATCATGGCCCGACGTTGGCGGCCAGAGCCGGTCACGATCATCACGCAGCCGATTAGTTCGTACGCAACAACCTCGGGCGCCCGTGCGAAGAATGTCCGGGGGAGTCGGGTGACCATCGATCCATTGTGGCTCGTTTGTTCCGAGACTGAACGTGAAATGCTCGATGGTACGCTCCGCTCGTGAGAGGGAAGCGGCACCTGGCGCGTCGACCCCTGATGACCTCGCGCCCTCGCCGTGCGCGTCATCGAAGGGCGCTTGTCGCGACGCTCGCCGGCCTCGCGACCGCGGTCCTCGCGAGCCCGCTGTCCGCCTCGGCCGTGAATCACCCCTCGTTGCGGGCGCCCGGCACAACGATTCCTGGCACCCGCTGTCCCGCCTTTCCCGCAGACAACGTCTGGAACACCCCGATCACCGGACTTCCGGTCAACGCGAACAGTGCCACTTGGCTCGCGACCATGGACGCGTCGACGATATCGTTGCACCCGGACTTTGGACCGTCGGGAGACCCTGCCACCCCCTATGGAATTCCTTGGGACATCGTGCCGGCGGGTACCACCTTCACACGCATCGCCTTTCAGTACGCCTCGGAGAGCTATCGCGGTCTCTATCCCTTGAGTGCGTCTACTCCCATCGAAGGAGGGTCCGACCGGCACGCCCTGATGGTGGATCCCCGTCGGTCCGCGACCTCGCCTGCGTGCACGCTCTTTGAGACCTGGGACACGCAGTTCCACGGCGCGGGTCGATCGACGGCCGGGTCGGGTGCGGAGTGGAACCTTCGCTCGGACGCGCTTCGTCCCGCCGGTTGGACGTCGGCCGACGCGGCCGGACTGCCAATTTTTCCTGGCCTCGTGAACTTCAACGAAGTCGCCTCGGGCGCCATGGACCACGCCATCCGCTTTACCGCGCAATGCACCAGCGAGTCCTATGTCTGGCCGGCACGTCACGAGGCCGGACAGGCGGACGTCAACTGTCCACCTATGGGCGCCCGGTTTCGCCTCAACGCCTCCTTCACGCTTCCCGTCGCCGAGTGCAGTCGCTTCTGCCAAACGGTGCTCACGACCCTGAAGACCTATGGGCTCATCCTCGCCGATAACGGTAGTAATTGGTACTTCCAAGGGACGGCTGATCGACGTTGGACCTACCGCGAGGTCGATCAGCTCAAGTCGATCCCCGCGGGTCAGTTCGTGGCGGTGGACGAGTCCTGTCTGATGGTCAGTCCGAACTCCGGTCTTGCCTTGCAGCCGGGGAGCACGTTGTTCGCACAGAAATGTCAGACCCCTAGTTAGGCGATCTTCCTAGGACGGGGCCGGTCCGGTTCCGGCCGCGTTGCAGGCCCGGGGGTCCCAGGGCTCCAACGTCGGGCTCACCGCGTTAGGCGCCGTGAAGTCGGGGTTGTTGCGCATGCCCGGGGGTTCGTACAGGGTCGTCGTGGTGGTGGGCGACGTGGTGGTGGTGAGCCCGCCTTTTTTCGTCGTGGTCGTGTGATGGGTCGTGACCGTGGAGGCGGCAGGAATCATAGAGAGCGCGTCGCCGGTTTGGATGGTGACGGTGGCGCCGGGCGTGACCTTCTGCGGGTTGTAGCCAAGGACCGCGGGGCCAGCCAACTGATCAATCACTGCTTCGGCGGCGGCCAGGCTCGGGCTCGTCCAGTTCCCGTTCGCGGGCGGTGGTGGCCCGCCGTACCAGACCATCGTCTCATCGACGGGACCATCGGGAGTGACGTCCCCGGTTGAGAGAACGTTAAATCCTCGGTTATGCAGCGGGTTGGCAATGGCGGCCGCTTGATTGGTGATGCCGGTGCCGTTCTCCACAGTGACCTTCACGCTGGAGGGCGACGGCAGCGGCGCGTCGGTGAATGAGTTCATACCCGCCTTCACGCCGAGAATGGTGTCGACGGCCGCTGCCCCGCTGGGTTCAATGGGAAAGACGACATCGCCGTAGTAGTAGCCCTGGTACAGCAGCGAACCCGTCTCGACGTCGGAGACGGGGTAGGTGAACTGGGGAACGTTCGCGATGCTGGTGTGGGCAAAGGACTCGGCCAAGCTCACCATTTTGCCTTCGGTAAATCCGCTGTCGACGGTCAGGCTCGGCAGAACTGCGGTCATGATTCCCTGGTCGGTAAGGGGATTGCCCAGCCCTCGCGCCGCGACTTTTGCCGCTAAGACTCGTAGGAACTCGTGCGTGCGCCGAATGCGCGCGATGTCTGAGAGCGCCTCGAAGGGCCAGGATCGCGGGTCATGGTTCGAGGGATTGGGCTGAATCTGGAGATGACGGGCGCGCACCAGTTGCAGAGCGTGGAAACCATTCAAGTCATAGCAACCGGGACGCTCGATATTGAGGTCGGACTCGGCATCGTAGATGGGAACGGGGAAGTACATCTTTACGCCCCCAAGGGCATTCACGACGTTGGCGAAGGTGTCGAAGTTCAGTTCCACGTAGTTGTTGATCGGTATCCCGAAGTCCTCTTCGATTGCTTTGATGAGTTGGCTAGGACCTTCGTAGAGCGCGGCGTCGATCTTGTTCGCTCCGATGACGCGCGCGTTGGGCACGAAGGTGTCGCGAGGGATGGAGAGCAACGCGACCGTACGCGTCGCGGGGTCCAGGTGCAAGATCATGTCGATGTCGCTGTTGACGCCGGTCACGCCCTGGGAGCAGAGCCCATAGGCCACGTTTTGCTGCTTGAGACCGCAGCGCGTGGTGGAGCCGACCAGCAAGATGTTTTCCGACGCGGCCGACGATGTCTGGGTGCTATTGACGGGGACGTGGTGGACCAAGGAACCGAGGTAGAAGTAGTCAGCGACCACACCACCGACGATCAAGACGATCACGACGCCGACCGCGATGAGTGAACGCCGCCACCAGTTGGGTCGTTTCTTTGGACGTGTTCTCTGTGTCGCGTTGCGTCGATTGACTGCGTCGCCCATGGCCATCAGCCGGTCGTGGTTGGCAATCTTTTCGGCCCGCGGGTCGCGACCGCCGCTAGTACTGTCGCTGGGCACCGAACAATTCTACCGGGCGAACGTGAAAACTCTTGGTACCTGACGAAGTCATTAACGCTATGTCGTGTCCTCGAACAGCGAACTCGTCGCCATCAGCGCGAACGCACAACTTCGCGGTCTTAACGACGACGAACCCACCACACGCTGAGCGAAGCGAGTACGGCCGACAGAACCACGTAGGAACCCATCTCGTACCACTGAAACGTCCAAAACCGGCTAGCTGGCTGGTACGTGTAGAGCGACTGTAAGTGAAATGAGTTGATACAGGTCTCTATCGCCTTCGTCATGGCTGGGTCGGGGCCAATGCTGATGCGCTGCCCCACCAAGTGGGCGGGTGGCGACGGGAACCTATTGGGGCATGTTCCCACTCCGCCGAGGGCGTCGTGGTGGGAGCCGATAGACGTCACGTTGAACTCCCCGTTGGGTCCGATACCGCCGTTTTGTCCAATGATCTTCCCCGTCCGACTCAGGGTGGTATTGGTGAGAACCCAGGCGTTTGCCCCCGGGCCAGCTTTCGCGATCGCCGAAGGGGCGCCCCCACCGGAACTCTGGAACGGCGCATTGAAGGCACTCTTGTATCGCAGGGGAGTCGCGAAACGGGGCCGCACGTAATCCGTAAAGAGAATTCGTAGCGTCGCGAATGCGGCGAAGGTGAGGGCCATCGCCGGCACCGTGCGTCGTATTAGAAGACCGATCGCTACGCCGAGCGTGACCGCAAATAGTGCGTAACCAATGGGCACGATGTCGCGAGTATCGAACCCGCTAAATGGCGAGTTGTTCAGGTGATCGAAGGGCCTCGCCCACCAGGTCGCCATCGCGGTGAAAAGCGCGTCGGTCACGACCGCGGCGAGTGCCACGACGGCGAATTTGCCCATGAGCCACGTCGTGCGCGACACGCTCTGCGTCCAGGCCAGGCGAAAGGTTCCTGACTCGAACTCACGCGCCACTAAGGGTGCGCCCCAGAACGCTCCCAAGAGGGCGGGCAACAGTATGCCGCCCGCTTGTATGAAGTGCTGAAGCAGATGATTGGAGCTTTGAAACGCCGATATCACGGAGCCACAGTCGGCGTGCGACGCGCAGTGCTTCACCACCGTGTCGTACTGGTGATACAGGTGCAGTCCAGTGATCCCAAATACAACCGCCAGGACGATGAGGATGATCGCTGCGACGATCGCCTGCAAGCGGAACTGGCGCCACGCGAACCAGGTCATGAGTCGTTCGATTCAGTCGATGCGCCGCGGTCAAGGCGACGTCCCTGACTCATGTAGGCAAGAACGAGATCTTCGAGGCTGATGGCCTCAACCACCCAGCCGGGATCGCCAACGGGCCCGTCGGAGCGCACAATTAGCATGCTTTGTCGGTCGGTGTAGCTGGACTCGACGACGACTTGTCCCGTCGGAGTGTCGGCGTCGCGCGGACCAATCAGTCGATGGTGGGTCGCGAGTAAATCATCGACGTCACCGGCGATCTGCACACGCGAGGAGACGAGTATCACCAAGTAGTCGCAGACTCGCTCGACGTCGGCCACCAGATGAGAGGAGAGCACGACGCTGACGTGTTGATCGGCCACCGTCTCCATGAGAATTTGGAGGAACTCGCGTCGAGCCAGGGGATCAAGGGCGGCCACGGGCTCGTCAAGTATTAGGAACTCGGGACGCTTCGCGATGGCGAGCGTGAGGGCGAGTTGGCTTCGTTGTCCGCCGCTCAGTTTTCCCGCCCGCTGTCGCGGATCGAGTCCGAGATCCTCGATACGTCGTTGCGCGAGGGCTCGGTCCCAGCGGGGGTTGACGTGGGCGCCGTAACTTACGTGATCCTCCACACTCAGTGTCGAATAGACGGGGGTGTCTTGTGCGACAAAACTCACGCGCTCGAGGTGCGCGGGATTGTCGCTGGGCGCCTCGCTCAGCACCGTAAGAGAGCCGGAAGTGGGGGAGAGGAGTCCGGCCGCGAGGTTCAAGAGGGTGGTCTTGCCGGAACCGTTGGGACCGACGAGGCCGACCACGCGGCCTTCGGGAAGCTGGAGAGTGCAGTCGTTGAGTGCGGTCTTGCCGCGGTAGCGCTTGGTGAGTGCCTCGGTGGCAAGGACGGACGTCAACTTAGGACCGCCCCCGAGGAGGATCGAAAGCACTCTCGTATCAGCGCGTCAATGCTCTCATCGTCGAGCCCGGCGCCGCGAGCGGCGAGTAGCCACTGCTCGAAGTCGTGGCGCAGAGGACCGTGCGCCGCGAGAGACGAGTCGCTCAGAGATTTGGCGACGAAGGTACCCACGCCGACACGGGCGGCCACCAGACCTTCGTGCTCGAGTTCACGGTAGGCCTTGGACACCGTGTTCGGGTTGATGGCCAGTCGAGCGACGACTTCTTTCACGGTCGGGAGTTGGTCACCCTGCTCAAGGAGTCCGAGCTTGAGCGCCCGTCGAACCTGCTGACTCAACTGGAGATAGGGCGGCACGCCAGAATGGCTGTCGATATAGAACTCAATCATGATACCTCTAGTTCACTAGGAGACTAGTGAACCGTATCACTCGAGTGTGATCAGGTCAACTCATTGCGTGGCGATGTAGTGCTGAACCGCTTCCACGCGAAGAAACTGGGGCCCGGCCTTCGCGCACGCGACAAAAGGGAAGGGCACGACGGTCGACTCTTTTTGACTGGGCGGATAGACACGAAGACCTGACGCGGTGATCGGCGAACACCTGGCGGTGGGAAAGTTCTCCGCGACGGTGATCTGCAGAATGACGGTCGCCGTGTTGCGCGTGGTTGATGATTCGAAACCCTTCGCAGTACGCGCGCTCACCAACGTGACCCGCGTGCTCGCGTGTTGCGCGTCGCGTCCCGCCGCGCTACCGAGCTGAATGCCGGCTTGAGTAATCGCCGACACGCCGGGGTAACCGATGAGTGTGCAGGAGTGTGACGAAAGGTTGGTGAGATTGAGGTTGTAATACGAGCTACCAGCCGCGCCGTTGCCCGCCGTGTTCAACCACACGTCGAGGTTGGCCGTCGTGCATGCGGGCGCGACGGCCGCCGAGGAGAGCGTGGGCTTAGCGGCGACACTCCACACAAAAAGGCCTGCGATGAGGAGTAATGCCCCACTCAGGGCCACAATCTTGGTAGTGAACTTTCCTTGTAGGAGAAAAGTGTGATGTCGCATCACGCACCTCCCGTGCTTTTGACGAGGTAGTGATGCTGGGTTGCATCGACGTACTCGCCTGCATTAATCGTAGGTGCGTTATTGACGCGGCTTGCTTGCTTTACACAGGTGTCACGTAGTTGTAAAGAAATTACGAACGCTTTGCGCAAACCATTCCGCCGAGGGTTTTTTCGTGCGTTCAAAGGTGATTCGATCCACCGCGACCATGCCGAACTTCGGACGATAACCGAGTGTCCATTCAAAATTGTCGAGCAAGGACCACTGAAAATAGCCGCGAATCGTCGTACCCGTCGTCGAGGAGGTGACGTAGCCCTTGCAGGGCGCCGTTGAGATAGCGAATGCGCTGGTGGTCGTCGGCGGTACCGATGCCATTTTCGGTCACAATGACCGGAAGTCCGATGAGAGCCGACGCGCTTCACGGTGTACTCGACGCACTGAGGCCAAAAGCGGTACCCCATATCGATCGTCTCGCCCTCGGGATCTCTTACGATGCCGTCCGGTCCGAGAGTGAGCTTGGTGTAGCACTGAACGCCGATGTAATCGTCGCCCTCGCGAGAGAGCAAGTACTTGTCTTCCATCTCGGCGCGGAAGCTCTCGAGTCGCACTTCATAACCCGGAACAGCTTCGTACTCCTGCATTGAGAGAGGAAGGCCGATGAGAAAGCCTCCCGGACCATCGGCCAGTGAGTCGCGCATCGCGTCGTGACATCTGCGCATGATCTCATTGACTGCGACGAAGCGCGCCCAGTTTTTCACCTGTGGGGCAAAGTTCCCCGTAAGATAACCCATGATCGCCACGATGTTGGGCTCGTTGATGGTGCACGCGACGCCGATGAGCTCGCCGAGCGACTGACTCACCACTCGGGCGTAGTTGCCCATCCAGGTAACGATGTCCGGACTTTCGAATCCACCCTGGTCGGCGACCCACAGAGGCAGCGTGAAGTGATGCAGCGTGACGACCGGCGTGATTGCCCGTTCGTGACACGACTGGAGAAGGTGGCGATAATGGGCGAGGGCTTCTTCGCAGACGACCCCTTGCTCTGGCTCAATGCGAGCCCACTCCACCGAGAGCCGAAAGGAGTTGAGGCCCCAGCGAGACGAGGATGTCTAAATCCTCCTCGTAACGATGCCAGGAGTCACAGGCGTCACCGCAGACCTCCACTGCTGAGGTGCCCGGTGCACGTTCGAAGCGGTACCAGTCGGTATTGTCGTTGCCGCCTTCATTTGATAGGCCGAGGTCGACGTCCCCCACGAGAACTGCGAAGGAAATGGTGCGTGTCGCGGACTCACTCACTCAAGTTAGGGTGATTTGCATTCGGGCACGGTACGTGACTCCGTTAACGTTGACCCGAACTATGTGCGACGCGAGACAGGTCAGTCGTTCGACCGCCAACGACAACTTGCCGGCGAGAGAAAACGTGTGATTAGCGGCGGCCAACTCGTCACGTTTCTGGTGGCCTCGATCATCATCATCATTGTGCCCGGGCCTAGCGTGCTCTTTACTTTGGCCCGGGGCGTGGCCTGGGGACGCGCGGTGGCCGTGCTCACGGTTCTCGGAAATAGCCTGGGAACCCTGACGCTGTCGGTGATCGTGGCGGTGGGTCTCGGCCCCCTTCTCTCGCACTCAAAAACCCTCACCATTGCCCTGCAGTTGATCGGGGGCGGCTATCTCTTGTGGCTCGGCATCGGAGCTCTGCGCCATCGCCAGGAACACGCGAAGGCTATGACCGAACGGGAGTCGCGACGTCCGAACAACGTGCGCATTGTTCGCCAAGGTTACGTAGTGGGCATCTTGAACCCAAAGTCGTTGGTCTTCTTCGCCGCGGTGTTTCCACACTTCGTCAATCGCACGAAGGGTAATGTGACCGTTCAACTGCTCATCCTCGGACTCATCTTCAGCGTCCTCGCTTTTTGCAGCGATTCCACGTGGGGCATCATCGCGGGGACGGCCCGTGAGTGGCTCTCCGGGTCCCCGAATCGACTGGTCGTGCTGCGCACCGTGGGCGCCTGCGTGATGATGACTCTGGGGGCCATCATCATGGTGAGCGCACTGACCTCGTAGGGCAGCGCTCGCTCGACGACGATGATTGTCCCTCGCGGGTCACTTCCTACACTGCCTGAGTCGAAAGGGTGCCGATGAGCATGCGTGGAGGGGGTATGGGTGGCGCTGGACGATTGGGTCTGCGCTCGCTCTCTCGCGATCGCAAGATTCTCGAGCACCAGATAAAAAAGGGCACCTTGCCCCGGATATTGAAGTTCGCCCGGCACTACCGTCCGGCGCTGATTTTCTTTTTGAGCGTGGTCGTCTTGGACGCCATTATCTCTTCGGTCTCGCCTTTACTGCTGCGAGCGATTATCGACATTGGTATTCCCCAGCACCGAGCCGGCCTCGTGGTCGAGTTGGCATCCATCACGGCGGCACTGGCGATCGCCGACGCGGGCCTGCAAATGTTCGAACGAAGAGTTTCTGCGATCATTGGCGAGGGACTGATCTATGACCTACGTGTCGAAGTCTTTCGCCATATTCAAGAGATGCCCATCGCGTTCTTCTCGCGCACCCAGACCGGAGCGTTGATCAGCCGCCTGAACAATGACGTGGTCGGGGCCCAACAGGCCTTCACTGATCTCTTTTCCAACGTCGTGGGCAACCTGGTACTGGTGGTCATTGTTCTCGTGGTCATGTTCATACTGAGTTGGCAGATCACTCTGGTCGCGCTCATCCTCGTGCCGGTATTCCTGATTCCCGCCCGGCGCGTGGGGCGACGGTTAGGGACGTTGTTCCAACGGGGGATGGAGCTGAACGCCGAGATGAACATGGTGATGTCCGAGCGGTTCAATGTCGCCGGTGCGATGCTGGTCAAGCTCTTTGGGCGCCCCAGCGAAGAGCGCCAGAACTTCGACGATCGCGCTCGCCAGGTGCGCGATATCGGGGTTCATCAGGCCACCTATCAGCGCTTCTTCTTCATCTCTCTCACCCTGACCGCGTCGCTGGCCACTGCGTTTGCCTACGGATACGGGGGCGTCGAGGCGGCCCACGGCGTGATCATGATCGGTACCGTGGTGGCCCTCACGGCCTACCTCGGCCGGCTCTATGGTCCCTTGACGCAACTGTCGAGCCTCAATATTGACTACATGTCCGCGATGGTGAGTTTCGAACGTCTCTTCGAAGTGTTGGACCTCGCTCCGATGATTCAAGAGAAGCCGAACCCTGTAACCATTCCGCCCGGTCCCGCGGATTTGCGATTCAACCATGTCAATTTTTCTTACCCCGGGGCAGAGGACGTGTCGCTGGCCTCACTGGAAGCGGTGGCGCGTCTGGATGACACCCCGCGGACAGCGGTGTTGCACGATGTGAGTTTTGAGGTGAAGCCCGGCACCATGACGGCCTTGGTAGGTCCCAGCGGAGCGGGAAAAACCACGATATCGATGTTGGTGTCTCGGCTCTATGACGTAGATAGCGGCTCCGTCACGATCAATGGGGTTGATCTGCGCGACGCGTCGACGCGATCGCTCAATGCCACCGTGGGTGTGGTCACCCAGGACGCCCACCTCTTTCACGACACCCTTCGGGCAAACCTCGTCTTCGCGAAACCCGACGCCACGGAGGCGGAGATTGCGACCGCACTCGCTTCTGCTCAGATCGCCGAGCTCGTGGCGTCACTGCCCCTTGGTCTCTCGACCGTGGTGGGGGAGCGGGGATATCGACTCTCGGGCGGCGAGAAGCAGCGAGTCGCCCTCGCTCGACTGCTACTCAAAGCGCCGCACCTGGTGGTCCTCGATGAAGCGACGGCCCATCTGGACGCCGAGAGTGAAGCGGCCGTTCAGCGAGCGCTGGACGAGACGATGAAAGACCGCACCTCCGTCGTGATCGCGCACCGACTTTCCACGATTCGCAACGCCAATCAGATCCTTGTCGTGGACGCCGGTCGAATCGTGCAGCGCGGTACTCACATCGAACTTCATGCGCAGGAGGGTCTCTATCGAGACCTCTACGAGACCCAATTCGGCGGTCAAGAGGACTGAGTCCAGCTGTTTAGACCATTCGACTTTCCAAAAACGGCTTGAAATCCTTGACATTCGCATCGTCTTACCCTAGGGTAATGTATTACTACAAGGTAAGACATTGGAGACTCGGTGGCGACATCCAACGACGAACTATTTCGGATTTTGGCGGACCCCACACGTCGAAGAATTCTTGACCTGCTTGCCGATGGCGGCCCGCGAACAGTGAGTGAGCTAGCGGCCGAGTTTCCCAGGCTTGTTACTTCGGGGATATCGAAGCACCTCATGAGTTTGCGCGCCGCCGGCCTCGTCGTGGCGACCCGTCGAGGTCGTCAGCAGCTCTACCTCATTAACGGGCGAGCACTCGCTGATGGTTTGGCACCGTGGTTAGCGACGTATCAGCAGTATTGGCCGGACGCGTTTGATCGACTGGCGGCTCAAAAGGTGGTTCAGCTTTTCGACTAGCCCATGGCGTGAGCGCCACCGTCAACATGTATGACTGAAGCGGTGGTGGCACGAAGAAGGGGGGAGAGCAAAGCAACTGCTGTGTCGGCGACGGCGCTGGCGTCGTGCACGTCCCAGCCGAGGGGCGCTCGCTCGCTCCAGGTGTCTTCAAAGAGGGAAAAGCCGGGAATCGACTTGGCCGCCATGGTGCGCACCGGTCCCGCGGCCAGCATGTTGACCCGAATGCGGTCAGGTCCGACTTCGCGCGCAAGGTAACGTCCGAGCGATTCCAGGGCGGCCTTCATGACACCCATCCAGTCGTACATGGGATAGGCCCGGGTCCCGTCGAAGTCGAGCGCCACGACCGACGCCCCGCCGTGGGCCTCACTCTTTTGGAGCAGCGGCCGAAAGGCGCCCACGAGTGCGGCGAGAGAATACGTCGACGCGTGCATGGCGGTCGACACGTCCTCAAAGGGGGCAGCGAACATTCCCGAACCCAGGCAACTGGGTGGGGCGTAGCCAATAGCGTGGACGAGACCATCGAGGCGTCCGAATCGTGAGGTCACTTCCTCCACGGCCGAGGCGATCTGCTCGGGGTTCATGACGTCGAGTTCAATAATCTCGCCGACGTCGCCCAACTTCTTCGCGGTGCGGCGGGTGATGGACAAGCCCCGGCCGAACCCGGACAGTGCGATGGTCGCACCTTCTTCGAGAGCTCGTTTGGCAATGCCAAAGGCCAGTGAGTCGTCGGTCAAGACGCCTGTGACCAAGATACGGTTATCGCTCAGGAGTGCCATGTCGCTAGCGTACTTCTAGGGATTTCGAGCATTGGGGACGACAGTGACGACAGTGGGAGTGTTGGGCGGTACCGGTCCGGCCGGTCGAGGCGTAGCCATTCGGCTCGCCAGTGCGGGCTACGACATCATTCTCGGTTCACGTGACGAAACTCGCGCGGAGGTCACAGCGTCGACTCTTCTTCCTCGCGGGGACGGCGTTATTCGTGGAGGGACCAATGAAGCGGCCGCGGACTGCGAGGTCGTAATCGTCGCCACACCCTGGGACTCGGCGATCCACACGGTGAAGGGCCTGCGCGAGTCACTGAAGGGGAAGGTCGTCATTTCGATGGTGAACGCGCTCGTGCGCGAGGGAAAGGAGCTCGTCCCGCTCTATCCGCCACGCGGTTCGATGGCGGCGCAACTGGCCTTCGCGTTGCCCGAGAGCACCGTCGTGGGCGCCTTTCACCATTTGCCCGCGGGCGAGATGGAAAACCTCGACAGCGGACTCGAGGCGGACGTCGTAATTTTCTCCGACAGCGCCGCGGGGCGCGCGACGGTAGTTGAGATGGTGAACGACATGCCCGGCCTTCATGGAGTGGAAGCAGGATCGATGTCGCTCGCCAGTGCCATTGAGGCCTTTACCGCGGTGTGCATCACCATCAATATTCGTCACCAAGTGCATACGTACGTGAAACTGGCTGGGCTGACTGACTGATGCAGCTCTACGACAGTGCGCGTCGGGGGGTCTTCCCGCTGGAGGTCGGCCCCGTGGCCACGCTCTACAGCTGTGGCATTACGCCCTATGACTCTGCGCATTTGGGGCACGCGTTCGTCTATCTGGCCTTTGACACGCTGAGCCGTCGATTGATCGACGCGGGCCATGAGGCGCGTTGCGTTCGCAACGTCACCGACGTCGACGACGATATCTTGCGCAAGGCTCGCGAGCTCGGCGTGAACTACCTCGATCTCGCGGCCCAAGAAATGACCATCTTCGAGCGCGACATGAAGCTCATTAACCTCCTTCCGGTGTATTCCGAACCCCGAGCGACGAGCGCGATTCCCGAGATCCTGACGCTGATCGGAGAGAGTTTCGATCGCGGCGTGGCGTACCAGGTCGAGGGCAACGTGTACTTCGAAGTGGGGAAGTTTCCACGTTTCGGCCAGGTCAGCCATGACAGTCGAGAGGTCATGTTGGAACTCGCGGCGATTCACGGAGGACGGCCCGACGACCCTCGCAAACGTGACCCGTTGGACTTCGTCTTGTGGCAGACCTCGTTAGAGGATGAACCGGCGTGGGAGTCGCGCTGGGGGCCCGGTCGGCCCGGTTGGCACATTGAGTGCTCCGCGCTGGCGCTGCGAGAACTCGGGGTCACCCTTGACGTGCACGGCGGCGGGCGCGATCTGGCCTATCCCCATCACGAGTGTGAGGCTGCCCAAAGTGAGACCGTGACCGGCGAGCCCTTCGTGAAGCACTGGATGCACGTGGGGCTGGTCGGACTTGACGGGGTGAAGATGAGTAAGTCCTTGGGCAACCTTGTCTTCGTGCACGAACTGGTCAGCCGTTCGGAGCCGGCCGCGGTACGACTTTCGTTGCTTGATCGGCACTATCGCGAGGACTGGGAGTGGCGCGACGAGATGTTGTCACGTGCACAGTCGCGACTGGCGACGTGGCGCTCCTCGTTGACGGGTCGTACGTCGAACGTTCTCGATGAGGTGCGAAGCGCCCTGGACGACGACCTCGATACGCCAGGCGCTCTGCTCGCGATCGACGCCGCCGCACACGCGGGGGCCAACGTCACCTCGGCCGCCACGTTGCTCGGCGTTACGCTGTAATCAGCGAAAGGTAAGTGATGGCCGAGATCTCAGTTGAACTCCCTGATGGCAGTGCCCGAACCCTCGAGCAGGGCGCGACGGCCCTGGATCTTGCCGCCGCGATCGGAAAGCGGCTGGCGAAGGATGCGCTGGCCGCCAAAGTAAATGGCTCCCTCACTGATCTGACGTCGCCTCTCGCCAACGGCGACAAGGTGTCCCTCGTCACCGCGCCCAGCGACGACGGGCGAGAGGTCCTTCGTCACTCAACGGCCCACGTGATGGCTCAGGCTGTGACACGACTGTGGCCCGGAGCGCACTACGCGATTGGACCCGCCATTCGCGACGGCTTCTACTACGACTTCGAACTCCCTGGTGGAGTGCGCTTCAGTGATGACGACCTCACGCGTGTGGACGCAGAGATGCGCGCCATCATCGCCGAAGATCAACCTTTTACGCGCCGCGAGTACGTCATCGGCGACGCCCTGGAACTGTTTCGCGATCAGCCCTTCAAGGTCGAGATCATTGAGGCGGTGGCGAGAGGTAGCGAAGAAGATCTCGCCGAAACCGGGGGGGAGGAGGTTGTCTCGACCTACTCGAACACGCCCGCCTTCGTGGATCTGTGCCGGGGCCCCCACGTGCCCACCACGGCACGACTCGGGGCGTTTCTGTTGACGCGTGTCGCCGGGGCGTACTGGCGTGGGGACGAGGACAACCCACAGCTCCAGCGGATCTACGGCACGGCGTGGGAGTCGAAGGAGGCTCTGGCTGCTCATCTTCATCAAATGGAAGAGGCGGAAGCGCGCGATCACCGAAAATTGGGAGCCGAACTTGACCTCTACTCATTTCCGAGTGAGATCGGCCCGGGCCTCGCCCTCTTTCATCCCCGCGGGGGAATCATCCGCCGTGTGATGGAGGAGTACTCGCGACAGCGTCACGAGGTCTCGGGATACGAGTTCGTCTACTCACCCCACATCACCAAGGCGGAGCTCTTCGAGACCTCGGGGCATCTCACCTGGTTCGCTGAGGGTATGTACCCGCCGATGATTCTGGACGAGGGTCAGCGGTACTACCTCAAGCCGATGAACTGCCCGTTTCACACGACAATCTTCGCCGCGCGCCAGCGCAGCTACCGTGAGTTGCCGCTGCGCATGTTTGAGTTCGGCTCGGTCTATCGCTACGAAAAGTCCGGTGTCGTTCAAGGACTGACGCGAGTTCGGGGCATGACACAAGACGACGCGCATATTTTCTGCACCCGCGATCAAATGAAAGACGAGTTGACGAGAACGCTCAACTTCGTGCTCGATCTCCTTCGTGACTTTGGTCTCAATGACTTCTATCTGGAACTCTCGACCCGACCTCCAGGCAAGGCGATCGGGACCGACGAAGAGTGGGCGGAGGCCGAGGCGATCCTCGCCGAGGTGGGTCAGGCGGCCGGCCTTGAGTTCGTCATGGATCCCGGCGGCGGTGCCTTTTACGGACCAAAAATCTCGGTGCAAGCGAGGGACGCGATCGGTCGTACCCATCAGATGTCGACCGTCCAGTTGGACTTCCAGACGCCCAACAACTTCGACATCACCTACGTCGCTCCCGACAACACGCGTCAACGTCCGATCATGATTCATCGTGCCCTTTTTGGGTCGGTTGAGCGTTTCCTGGCAATCTTGATCGAGCACTACGCCGGTAACCTGCCGACCTGGCTCTGCCCCGAGCAAGTCCGAGTCCTCGGCGTGCGCAACGACCATGACGACTACGCCTACGAGGTCGCGGCGCTGTTGCGCGAGCGTGGTCTTCGCACCCACGTGGAAGACGCCACCGAACCACTGGGCGCGCGTATCCGAAAGGCCAAGCTGGAGAAGATCCCCTACGTGATCGTGGTGGGTGACGACGACGTCGCGAACGGCACCCTCGGCATCAACGCGCGCGGCTCGAACGATCCCGAGCGCGGCGTCAAGGTGGGGGAGTTCGCACAGCGGGTCGTCGATGAGGTCGCTCGTCACGCCTCGCCCGAGGCGCCCTGATGGGTCTGGAGCGATTCTCGGCGGCGTGGCGCGAGAGCTACGTCTCGGGAGCCTTCGCCGGCGAGCACGACCACGACGACGCGAGTTGTGTCTTCTGCCAACTCGCGACCGAGCCCGTCGATGAGTCGACGGGCGTGCTGTGGCGCAGTGAGTACGCGTTTCTCGTGCTGAACGCCTTTCCCTACGGCTCGGGACACCTCTTGGTCGTGCCCTACCGCCACGTGGCGAACTTTGAGGACCTGAGCGACGAGGAGTACTTGGACTACGTGGGCGTGCTCCGTCGGGCGGTCACCGCCCTTAATGGCGCGTATCACCCCGACGGGATGAACGTGGGTATGAACCTGGGCTCGGCCGCCGGCGCGGGCATCCCTCGCCACCTGCACGGACACGCGTTGCCGCGTTGGAATGGCGACACCAATTTCATGACCACGATCGGTGAAACCCGGGTGCTGTCTGAGTCGTTGGTCTCGACCTGGCACAAGGTATACGACCAGTTGGGAACCGAGAGTTACTGATGGGTATAGGTAGACTGACGCCATGAGCCAAGAGGGTCGATGTTCGACGGCAAATTTCGCCAGTCGGTAGACACGAGGATGGCGCCCGTGGGGCGCGGGCTCGTACGAATTGGCTTTTCGGCCGACGTCCTCACCTTTTCTGGGCTGGTTTTCGCCTGCGCGACGGCCTGGGCCATCGCCGCGGGGTACAACTGGTTGGCCATTGTCTTGCTCACCTTGACCGGTTTTCACGACCTGCTCGATGGCGCCGTCGCCAAGGCCAGCCATCGGGCCAGTCAACGGGGCAGCTTCTTTGACTCGGTGACCGATCGCGTCGGGGACGCGATCATCATGGGCGGGGTGGCCTTCTACCTCACCTCGCACCACCACGGACAGTTGGTTCTCTTGCCCTTTGGCATCTTGACCACCACGTTCTTAATCTCCTACCAACGATCCAAGGCGGAGAGCCTGGGACTGGCGGCCAAGGGTGGTCTCATGGAGCGCGCCGAACGCATGATCTTGCTCGGCGTCGGCTTGGTGACCTACACCATATTTATTCCGGTGCTGTGGGTCATGTTGGGTCTCACGGCGATGACTGCGGCCGGACGTTTCTGGAGGGTCTGGCAGGTCGCCGCGCGACCAGCGCCCTCAACTGCGCCGACCTTGCGCGCTCGCCAGCACAGTCGGCGGTTGCGTCAAGGTCTTAGTCGCGCTTCGCGTCACTAACGGTGGCCACCACCGCGCGCGTGGCGGCGTACAAAGCGCTTGGTGCCTGCATGGAAGCGTTGCCCGAACGCGTCGACGTGGCGATCGCCTCGAGAGTCGCCCAGTCCGTAGGACGGCGTCATCACGCGGCCCGGGCCAACCTGAGCGCCAATCTTCGCCAGGTCTTGACCGCCCCCAACGCGTCGGTCAGCGACGCTCTGGTTGAGGAGTTCGTCGATCGAGGGTTTGCCGGATACGGCCAGTACTGGGCCGAGGGGGCCAAGCTTCCGGCTCTGAAGAAATCGACGATCACTGATCGCTTCGCAATCGCCGAGGGTCTCGAGCATCTGCTGGCGGCGAAGGAGCGGGGACGGGGAGTCATCATCGCCTTGCCCCACATTGGATCGTGGGAGTGGGGCGGCTCCTTCCTCGACTCCATCGGACTCACCATGACGGCCGTCGCTGAGGAACTCGATCCGCCGGAGTTTTTCGCGTGGTTCAAGAAGAAACGTGAGTCCATTGGCATTCTCATCGAACCGCTCAACTCCCACGCCGGAACGGTGCTTCTGTCGACCCTGCGCGAGGGGGGCGTGGTGGGACTGCTCTGTGACCGCGATCTACAAGGTGACGGGGTGGAGGTCGACTTCTTCTCCCGGCGCGTGACCATGCCGGGCGGTCCCGCGACACTGGCCCTTCGAACCGGTGCGTCGCTGGTGGTGGCGGCCTGCTACAGCGGTCCCGGACGCGATCATCACGCCGTCGTGACACCGCCGATCGACACCACCCGCACGAGTTCGCGTCTTCGCGAGGACGTGCTTCGCATCACCCAGGACGTGACCCGCGAGCTGGAGCATCTGATCCGCCGCGCCCCCGAGCAGTGGCACGTCCTTCAGCCGCGCTTTGACTCGTGACGAGACGTATCGCCCTTGTCACTCCCTACGCGCTGAGCGTGTTCGGCGGCGTGCAAGAGCAGGTGCTCGCGATGAGCCGCGTGCTGTCACAGCGCGGCCACGATGTTCTCATCCTCGCTCCCGACTCGCACGACCACACCAAGTACGACACACCAGCCAAGGTGGTACGCCTCGGTCCTCGGTCCTCCATACCGGCCAACGGTTCACGAGCTCCGCTGACGTTGTCGCCGATGGCATCCCAACGCGCCAAGGACCTCATTTTCTCGTTTCGTCCCGAGGTCATCCACTTGCACGAGCCCTTCGCGCCGGTGCTGGGGTGGGCCACTCTCTGGGCGCACCAGTTCCCGACCGTCGGTACTTTTCACCGAAGTGGCGACGGACCGGCCATGAAATACGGCGCGCCAATCATTCGCGCGTTGAGTCAACGCCTGGATGTCGCGGTAGCCGTGAGTCCGGCTGCGGCGGAGACGCTCCAACGAGCCGCGGGAATGGAGTGCGAGATTCTCTTCAACGGGTTCGAGACCGAACGCTTCGTCGCGACCGCTCGCGAACGTTCCGTCGAAACTGTCCTCTTCTACGTGGGGCGACTGGAGGAGCGAAAGGGCGTGGGCACCCTGATTGAAGCGACGCGTGAACACAACGCTCGCCCAGGCAAGCCCTGGCGACTGGTGATCGCAGGAGAGGGGGGAGATCGCAATCGGCTGGAGGCTTTAGCCGCGCATGATCCGAGGGTGGTCTTCCTGGGGCGAGTGAGCGACGCCCAGAAGCGCTCATGGCTTCGTCGCGTGCACGCTCTCGTGGCCCCCTCGACCCACGGCGAGAGTTTTGGGCTCGTGCTCCTCGAGGGCATGGCGAGTGAGACACTGGTCGTGGCGAGCGACATCAACGGCTATCGCGAGGCGGCCGGAGGTCACGCGACGCTCTTTCATCCCGGTGACGCGCACTCCCTTGAACTCGCCGTGGAGAGCGCCCTGGGTGAGGAGAGTCCGAAACGCACGGAGGCGGCGCGTCGCTACGGCGAAAACTGGTCGATGGCGAAGTTGATGGACGAGTATGAGACTCGTTACGAGCTCGCGCGGCAGCGATTTACGAGCCCAGTAGCCTAAAGAGATGGCCACCAAGCAACGTTCGCGATCTCGTCGCCTGCACGATTCGCGCGACCGCGCGCCACGCTACGTGGCCCCGGTGCTCGATCCCGACTGGAATAATCCCTACGCGCCCTCGACTGCTGAGCGTCACGATCATCAGCGCGCGCTCCGAGCCTTCGCCATTCGCCGTCGACTCCCACAGACGATCGTGGTCGCGGTGATTGTCCTGGCCCTGATCGTGGGCGTTGTCGCCGTACCGTGGCTGCCGGCGCTCGGCGTCCTTCTCGCGGCGCTCTATGCGTGGAGCCTTCGACGGTCCCTGCTCTCGTACCACCAACGCGGACACACTTTGGGTGCTTCGATGCTCGCCACCTTCACACCCGGCGGCGACCCGACCAATCGCCTGCGACTGGTGACGGTCCTCGATCGATTGGCCGCCACCTTTGGTGTCGATCACGTCTCAGCGTTCATTGTGAGCGAGCAGGGATATAACGCGGCCCTGGTCCCTGACGGCGCGAAGTACTCGCTCTTTGTCACCTCGGCACTGATGCAGGATTTTGAACTGATCGAGCTCGAAGGTGTGGTCGCGCACTGTCTCGCGCGTCAACGCCTCGGACTGTTGGAGCGCGAGTCCGTAGCCGCCGTCTCCTCTATCAGCGGCGAGGCTCGACAGAACCTGGCCGGTCGCGGGCAGGCCTATCGGGCCGATGAAGTAGCCGCGGCCAGTATTCGCTATCCGCTCGGCCTGGCCGGAGCGTTGCGCAAGTGCGCGCGCCAAGAGATAGCCACCGACTCGTTTTTCGCCTCGCCGAAGTACGCCGAGTGGCGTTGGGTTTTCTTTGATCAGTGGAGCGATCGACGAGTCAGCGACTTGGGCGACCTCGACGACCCTGAACTACGGGCCCGCGCTCTCGAAGAGTGGTAACCATCGGCCATTAGGCTGGTGTCATGAGTTCTTCTTCCACGACCGGTTCGGCCCTCGTCAAGCGGGGTCTCGCTGACATGTTGCGCGGCGGCGTCATCATGGACGTTGTCAACCAGGAACAGGCCAAGATCGCCGAGGACGCGGGAGCGGTCGCCGTCATGGCGCTCGAGCGCGTGCCGGCCGACATTCGCCGCGACGGCGGCGTGGCTCGCATGAGCGATCCACTGATGATCCAAGAGATTCAAGCGGCCGTCACCATCCCGGTGATGGCGAAGGCCCGTATCGGACACTTCGCCGAAGCCCAAATCCTTCAAGCGCTCGACGTTGACTACATCGACGAGTCTGAAGTCTTGACCCCTGCCGACGAAGAGAACCACATCGACAAGTGGGCCTTCACCGTGCCCTTCGTCTGTGGCGCCACCAATCTGGGCGAAGCCCTTCGGCGCGTTGGCGAAGGTGCCTGCATGATTCGCTCCAAGGGCGAGGCCGGGACCGGCA
Source organism: uncultured Acidimicrobiaceae bacterium (assembly GCA_963756325.1). Taxonomy (GTDB): domain Bacteria; phylum Actinomycetota; class Acidimicrobiia; order Acidimicrobiales; family RAAP-2; genus RAAP-2. The sequence goes on along the minus strand of CAVWNE010000011.1, from coordinate 65,873 downwards.
ACGTGGTCGAGGCCGTGCGCCACCTGCGTACCATCAACGCACAGATTCGTCGCCTCCACACCGCCGACGCCAGTGAGTTGTACTCATTGGCGAAGGACCTCCAGGCTCCTCTCCCACTGGTTCAAGAAGTGGCCGAGTTGGGCAAGTTGCCCGTTCCCCTGTTCTGCGCCGGCGGCATCTCGACGCCCGCCGACGCCTCACTCGTCTTGCAACTGGGCGCCGAAGCGGTGTTCGTGGGGTCGGGCATCTTCAAGAGTGACGAGCCGGTGCGCATGGCCCAAGCCATCGTCGAAGCGGCCACCCACTTCGAAGACGCCAGCGTCGTCGCCAAGGTCTCCACGGGACTCGGCGCTGCCATGAAGGGCTGGGAGACGGCGTCGCTCGAACAGCGGTTGGCCGAGCGCGGCTGGTAATGAAGCGCGTCGGCGTGCTGTCGCTTCAGGGCGACGTGGGAGAGCACGTCGCGATGTTGAGCGCCCTCGGCGCGGAGGCCGTCAAAGTTCGCACGCTGGAAGCTCTCGACAACGTCGACGCACTGGTGCTGCCCGGAGGAGAGTCGACGACAATCGCCCATCTTCTGGTCACTTCGGGGCTGAGCGACGCGTTGGCCCTGAAGCTGAAGGAAGAGATGCCGGTGCTGGGGACGTGCGCCGGACTCATACTCTTGAGCGACGAGATACTGGACGGGCGAAGCGACCAGTGGAGCTACGGGGCGCTCTCGGTGTCCGTTCGACGTAACGGGTACGGTCGCCAGATCGCGAGCTTTGAGTCGGAGCTTGAGGTGAAAGGGGTCGGTCGGGTGCCCGGCATCTTCATTCGGGCTCCGCGCATCGAGAAAGTCAGCGAGGAAGTGGAGGTTCTCGCTGCCCTCGACCACGGCGATGGGGCGGGCGAACATCCGGTGTTGGTGCGACAGGGACACGTGTGGGGACTCTCGTTTCACCCCGAGCTCTCAAGCGACACGCGCGTTCACGAGCTCTTTCTCAACTCTCTCTGATTTTCGATACGATAACCAAGCCCTTCGGGGCAGGAGGAACCATGTCCGGGCATTCCAAATGGGCAACGACCAAACATCGCAAAGGCGCGAAGGACTCGGCCCGCGCGAAGGTCTTCGCCAAACTGATTCGCCAAGTTGAAGTCGCGGCTCGCGAAGGCGGGGGCGACCCCGACGCCAACGCGCAGTTGCGCACCATGTTCCAAAAAGCCCGTGAGGCCTCGGTGCCTCTCGACACCATTGAGCGGGCGATCAAGCGCGGGACCGGGGAGCTGGAGGGGGTTCGCTACGAGGCGATCAGCTACGAGGGATATGGACCGAGCGGCGTCGCCGTCATTATTGAGACCTTGAGTGACAATCGAAACCGTACGAGTGCGGAGATCAAGCACCTCTTGAGCAAGAACGGGGGAGCGATCGCCGAGCCCGGCGCGGTCTCGTGGCAGTTCGACCGAAAAGGCGTGGTCGAGGTCGCGGGACCCGTCGATGAGGATCAGCTGCTCGAGTGGATCATGGAAGTCGGCGCCGAGAACTACGAAGCCAACGGCAAGAACTACACCGTGACGACCGAGCCCCATGACGTGGGCTCGGTGCGCGACGCCTTGGAAAAGCACGGGCTAAAGGTGCTGAGCGCCGACCTCACCCTGGTGCCGCAGAACACCATCCCCATCACCGATGACTCAGAGGCGAAGAAGATACTGCGCCTGATGGACGCGATCGACGACCACGACGACGTCCAAAACGTCTACGCCAACTTCGATATGTCCGATGAACTGCTGGCCGCTTACGACGGGTGAGTGAGTCGCTCGGTTTTCCGAGATTTCCGAACAAGCACGAGGGCAACGCCTTGCTCACGGCCAAGAACTTCATGGAGGCGATCGGGGCCCATGACCGTTCGGTCCCTTCGTCGATCGTTTTGGGGTATTCCGCAACTCGGCTTCCCCCGATACTGAGGGAACGAGGTTTTGTCGAGGTCTTTGGATATCCACCGCCCTGGTTCTCGATCTGGCGTCGCGAGGGCGCCGACCTCGGATTCGTGACTGGCTTTGGCATAGGGGCACCGGCCGCCGCCATGGTATTGGAAGAGCTGGTCGAACTAGGAGCCACTCGATTCGTCTCGCTCGGTTTTGCCGGAGCACTCTCCAACGAACTTGATTTCGACGACGTCGTCGTCTGTTCGAAAGCGTTGCGCGACGAGGGTGTGTCACATCACTATCTGGCCGCGGCCCGCTATTCCCACCCGTCTCCCACGCTCAGCGCGCGTCTTGTCCAGGTGTTGTCGGGTGGAGATCAAGTGAGCGAAGGACCGACCTGGACCATCGACGCCATCTTTCGTGAGACGATCGCCGAGGCGACGGCCTATCGTGACGAAGGAATTCTGACCGTCGACATGGAAGCGGCCGCACTGTTTGCGGTCGGGGAAGTGTTGGGAGTGGAGGTCGCGGCCATCTTTACTATCTCGGATCACTTGCTCGCGCACGACGAGTGGAGGCTCGCGCCGGGGCGAAAGCGCGGTGAAGGGGGACTGGGACGATTGGTGGACGCGGCGATCGAGGTCCTGACGTAATACCCGGCGAGGCGGGTCCCGCGAACTACTATCGAACGTATGTTCGTACTCGGTATTGATCCTGGGTTGACCCGTTGCGGGTTCGGACTGATCGAAGGATCCTTTGAGGGCGTCGAGTCGTTCCGTGCGGCGCGGGCCGGCACCATTGAAACAGACCCTCACGCTCCGGTGGAGCAGCGACTTCGAGAACTTCACGTCGAGCTGGACGCCCTCTTGAAGGATCTGCAGCCCGAGGCGGTGGTCGTCGAGCGTCTCTTCTACCAACGAAACGCGAAGACCGCGATACCGGTGGCTCAGGCCAGCGGCGTGGCCATTGCCCTCGCGGGCATCGAGGGCGTCACGGTGCGCCAGTTCACCTCTCAAGAAGTGAAATTGGCCGTGTCGGGATACGGGGCCGCCGGCAAGACTCAGGTGCAGGCAATGGTCGCGCGACTCTGCGGTCTGAGTGAGATACCCAGACCCGCCGACGCGGCTGACGCCCTCGCCCTGGCCATTGCCTACTTCATGATTGTGCGCACGGAGCGCCGTCTCGCCCTCGGGAGTCGCGCGTGATCGGTTGGCTCAACGGGCGTGTGGTGCACCAGTTAAGAAACGGTGCGGTGCTGATCGATGTCCAGGGCGTGGGCTACGAGGTTCACGTGGCCTCCAGCGAGACACCTCCTTTCGATGAACTGCTCGAGCTGTTCATCTATACGGTGGTGCGTGAGGACGCGATTCAACTCTTCGGATTTCACACGGCCGACGATCGAGAGTTCTTCGAGCTGTTGCTCGCGACCCCAGGGGTGGGACCCTCCACCGCACTGGGCGCCCTTCGAACCATGAGCGTCGCGGAACTCGCTTACGCGATCGAGAGTGATGACGCAAAGAAGGTGGCGACCATCTCGGGCATTGGACCCAAGACGGCGAGCCGCATTGTGCTCGAGCTAAAAGGCAAAGTGCTCGGCGACGTGGCTTTCGTGGCGAATGAACCCGTTGACCACATTGACGCGGCGATCGATGACGCTCTGCACGCTCTCGGTTACACCAGCCATGAGGTTCGAACGGCGCTGCGCGATGTGACCTTGCCACCTGACGAATCAGACGCGTTGCGCACCGCGCTGCAGCTGTTGAGGCGGCCGTGAAGCACGAACTCGACCTCGATCAACTGAGCGATCACGTGGTCGCGGCCGACGCGAGCGAGCAAGAACGACGGACTGAGGCGTCACTTCGTCCCCAGACGCTCGGCGACTTTGTGGGCCAGCGTGATCTGGTCGGACATCTGCAAATTGTGCTCGGGTCGGCGCGTGCGCGAAACCAGTGCGCTGACCACTTGCTCTTCGCGGGACCGCCGGGCCTCGGCAAGACCTCGCTCGCCAGCATTGTGGCGAGCGAGATGGGTGCGGGTTTTCGCGTGACGTCGGGGCCGGTTCTCTCGCGACCCGGCGATCTCGCCGCCCTGTTGACGGATCTGCAGGATGGCGACGTCCTCTTCATCGATGAACTGCACCGCTTGTCCCGCGCGGTGGAAGAGGTGCTGTACCCGGCGATGGAAGATCTCCGTCTCGACGTCATGATTGGCCGCGGGCCGTCAGCGAGATCGATTCGCTTGGACCTACCCAACTTCACTTTGGTGGGCGCGACCACGAGGACCGGCCTGGTGGCCGCGCCGCTGCGGGATCGTTTCGGTTTCATTGGCCAACTTGATCTCTACGAGGTCGAAGAACTCACGGAGATCGCGGCGCGCTCGGCGAAGTTGCTCGACGTGGCCCTCGGTCCCGAGGCCGCCACGCTGATCGCCTCGAGAAGTCGGGGCACGCCGCGCATCGCCAATCGCCTCCTACGAAGGGTCCGGGATTTTGCTTCGGTAGGGGGCCATCACGACGTCAACGAAGATGTCGCGCGCGACGCGCTCACTCTCTTTGGCGTCGATGAGTTTGGTCTGGACAAGATCGACCGGCGGATCTTGACGTTGCTGTGTGACCAGTTCGCCAACCAGCCGGTAGGGCTGACCACGCTGGCTCACGCGTGCGGAGAAGAGCCGCTGACGATTGAAGACGCCTATGAGCCGTACCTTCTTCGTTCGGGACTCATGATTCGCACGCCGCGAGGCCGGGTCGCCACTGAGCGCGCGTACGAGCACCTGGGATTACCCCAGCGCCACGATGGGCTGTTCTAAGGGCTTAGCGGGCACAGAGTAGAGTTTCTCTGTCCGTTAACGAAGGAAAACTCTATGCTGTTCGCGCTTTCTCACATCGTCGCCACGACGGCCAAGAAGTCTTCGGGGATTTCGCCATTCATTCTTATTTACCTGGTTTTCATCGCGGGCCTGTACTACTTCTTTATTCGCCCTCGTAATAAGCGGATGAAGGCTCAGCGCCAAGAGCAGCGCAAGGTCGAAGTGGGAGAAGTCGCCCAGACCATCGGCGGATTCATCGGCACCGTCGTCAAGAGCGAGCCCAACCTGGTCACGTTGCGAACGGAGGGTGGGGTCGAGCTCGACTTCATTCCCTCGGCGATCGCCCGCAAGTACATCCCTCCGATGGACATCCCTGAGTCCACGGACGACCACGACCACGACCACCCGACGGAAGGCGACGCTCAGTAATGCCGCCACAGGTTGGTTCACGACGATCGCTGGTCGTCAGCCTCGTTCTCACCATCGTTATCGCTTTTGGAGCTTTGGCTGCGACGTTGTCACTCGGCTGGGGTCCCAAGTTGGGTCTGGATCTCGCTGGTGGGGTCTCCGTCGTGTACAAGCCCGCACAAAAGGTGTCGCTCTCGGATATGCAAGAGGTCGTGACGATCTTGAACAACCGGGTCAATGGACTCGGCGTCTCGGGCGCCACCGTCAATCTCCAGGGCCGAGAAGTAGTCGTCAGCGTCCCGGGAGCGAAGCACGCCCGGGCCGTCCTGGCCGCGGTGGGGCAGACGGCGCAGTTGTATTTCCGCCCCGTTCTCTGTGCCGCCGATGTCGGAACCAAACTGAAGGCTGTTGCTCCGGGCAAGTTACCCACCTGCGGGGCGCAGTACCTGGAGACGACCGCGAACACTAACGCTCTTCAACCAGATCCGGCCTTTACTGACCTAAAGGCAACCGCGCCCGACAAGGACTTTAAGAAGAACGAAGTTCTCCTACCGGTGCTTGGAGAAAAGGGACTTCGCTACGTACTGGGACCCGCCCAACTGACGGGACGCGCCGTGAAGAAGGCGGTCGCCCAACAGACCCAGACCGGCGAGTGGGTTGTCAACTACACGTTGACCAAAACGGGTAGTCCCGCCTGGGACAAGGTGGCCCAGGAGAACTTCCACAAGCAAGTGGGTATCGAGCTCGATGGAGTGGTCCAGTCCGCGCCCGACATCTTGCCGGGCCAGGCGACCTTCACGAGTTTTGATGGTCAAGGTGAGATTTCGGGATCATTCACTGAAGCCTCGGCAAAGAATCTCGCACTGGCCATGAACTTTGGTGCGCTTCCCGTTCGACTCAACCCGCTCGATACCGTCACCGTCTCGCCGACGCTCGGCCACTCCGCACTGGTGGCGGGGTTGGGTGCCGGTTTGGCCGGCCTCGCCCTGGTGTTGTTGTACACCATCCTCTATTACCGCGCCCTCGGACTGGTTATCGTGCTCGGCCTCTCGGTCACCGCAGCGTTGCTGTGGGCCATCATCTCGGCGCTCGGCCACACGGCGTTCGCGCCCAGTTTTGACTTGGCCGGTGTTACCGGATTGATTGTGTCCATTGGTATCACGGTCGACAGTTACATCGTGTATTTCGAACGATTAAAAGACGAAGCGCGGGCCGGGCGCTCCATTCGATCATCGGTAGACCGGGGCTTTCGCTCGGCCTGGCGAACGGTGCTGGCCGCCGATACGGTGAGTCTCCTCGCCGCGGTACTGCTGTACATCATTGCCGTGGGTGACGTCAAGGGTTTCGCCTTCTTCCTCGGACTTTCCACCTTGATGGACGTGTTCATTACCTGGTACTTCACGAGACCGCTGGTCATACTCCTCGGTCGCCGTAACACGGCGGGCAGCTCGGCGTTGTCTATGGCGGCCGGACTTCACGCGGGTCCCCAACAGACGGTGGGTGCGGCCAGTGAGTAATAACGACACCTTCGCTCCGGCCGACGACAAGCACTACGGACCCGTCGGTCGTCTCTATCACGGTCTGACGCGCGTTGACTTTGTGGGACGCCGCAAGATCTGGTTCAGCGTGTCCCTGGCCATCATCGTGCTCGGTCTGGGCTCGCTCGGGGTGCGAGGTTTCAATTTCGGCATCGACTTCAAGGGCGGTAACTCCTGGGAAGTCCTCGCGCCTCACTCGTCCATCGCTCAGATGACGACGGCGGTGGAGAAGGCCGGCTTGCCCAACCCGACGGTCGAGAAGCTGGGATCGCAGACCTACGACGTCAGCGCCGACATCCAGTCGTTGAGCCAGACCGCCCAGAAGGCCCTCAGCAACAAAGTGGTCGACGCGATGGCGAAGACCGCGCACGTGTCCGATAATCAGGTCTCGATCACCTCGGTCGGACCGACCTGGGGTGGCCAGATCACCGACAAGGCCCTGGAGGCGTTGATCGTCTTCTTCATCGCGGTGGTGGCTTACATCAGTATTCGTTTCGAACCGAAAATGGCCGCCGCGGCCTTCATCGCCATGGTCCACGACTTGTTGGTCACGGTCGGGGTGTACTCCCTCTTTGGGCTGCAGATCACGCCCGATACGGTCATCGCCATCTTGACGATCCTGGGTTACTCGCTCTACGACACCGTGGTGGTCTTTGACCGAGTGAGAGACAATACGAACGGGGTCTTGAAGGGCGGTGACCTGACCTACAGCGAGATGGTCAACCTCTCCATGAACCAGACCCTGGCTCGCTCCATAAATACGTCGCTGGTCGCCATCTTGCCGGTGTTGGCGGTGCTGGTGGTGGGCGCCGACATTCTGGGCGCGACCACGTTGCAGAGCTACGGTTTGGCCCTCTTCGTGGGCCTGATGAGCGGGGCGTACTCCTCGATCTTCATCGCCAGCCCGTTGCTCGCCGTGATGAAAGAGCGCGAGCCGCGCTACCGCGACTTGGCGGCCCGCGTGTTGGCTCGTGGCGATCGCAAAGTCTTGACCGCGACGACGGCCGCGGTCGCGGGAGCGCAGGGCTCCTCTTCCAGCGTCGGGGTTCGACCGATGCGTTCCAGTGCCGTCACCGGCACCATCCAGGCGCGCGCGCGTAAGCAGAAACGCCGCTAACCCACCGGTAGGCTGATCGTATGGTCAGTCTCACGTCGCGCGCTACCGCCGATCCGGTCCTTTTGGGCTCAATTGAGCGGCTAATCGCGCGTTTTAAGGAGCACCACGACGACGGCGACGTCGAACTGATCCGTCGGGCGGGAATTGCCGCCATCAACGCCCACGAGGGCCAGCTACGCCGCACCGGTGAGCCCTACGTCACCCACCCCATCGCCGTGGCCGGAATCGCGGCCGACCTGGGGCTGGACGAGATCACCATCGCGGCCGCCTTGCTGCACGACGCGGTGGAAGACACGGGAGTCACCGTCCAGTGGCTGGAGGGAGAGTTCGGCCCCCAAGTCACGGCCGTGGTGGACGGCGTCACCAAGTTGGATCGCCTGGAGTTTGACTCCAAGGAAGCTCAACAAGCGGCCACGATTCGCAAGATGTTCATCGCCATGGCCCAGGACTGGCGCGTGCTGCTCATCAAGCTGGCCGACCGACTCCATAACATGCGCACCATCTCGGTCATGCCGATGCACCGTCAGCGCGCGATCGCCCAAGAGACCCTGGACGTCTACGCGCCGCTCGCTCACCGCCTCGGCGTCCAACAGGTCAAGTGGCAACTGGAAGACCTCAGCTTCGCGACCCTTCACCCCAAGCGTTACGCCGAGATCGAACAGATGGTGGCGGCCCGCGCCCCCGAGCGCGAGGCGTACCTGCACGAGGTGATGGACACGCTGTCTAAGAAACTGGCCGAGTTCGGCATCGCCGCGGAGATTCGTGGCCGACCGAAGCACTTTTGGAGCATCTACGAGAAGATGGTGGTGGGCGGCAAGGAGTTCGACGACATCTTTGACTTGGTGGGTCTGCGACTCATCGTCGAAGAGGAGCGCGACTGCTGGGCGGCACTCGGCGCGATACACGCGCTCTGGTCTCCGGTGCAGGGTCGCTTCAAGGACTACATCAACTCTCCCAAGTTCAACCTGTATCAGTCCCTGCACACCACGGTGATCGGGCCCCGCGGCAAGTCGGTCGAGGTTCAGGTTCGAACCCAAGAGATGCACCGTCGCGCCGAGTTCGGCGTGGCCGCGCACTGGAGCTACAAAGAGGGGGCCTCGGCGAGGGAAGTCGCTTGGATGCAGCGTCTAGCCGACGTCGAAGAGGAGGAAAACGATCCCATCGCCTTCCTCGAAGCCCTGAAGCTCGACCTCGGCCAAGACGAGGTCTATCTCTTTACGCCGAAGGGCCGAGTGATTGCCCTGATCGAGGGGGCGACGCCCATTGACTTCGCCTACGCCGTGCACACCGAGGTCGGTCACCGCTGCGTCGGGGCCAAGGTGAACGGGCGCCTGGTACCCCTCGACACGGTTCTGCGCTCGGCCGACGTGGTAGAGATCGTGACCAGCAAGAACGACAACGCTGGCCCCTCGCGCGACTGGCTCGCCATCGCCCAGTCATCGCGCGCGAAGTCCAAGATTCGCCAGTGGTTCCAGCGAGAACGACGCGATGACGCCATTGAGGGCGGGCGTGAAGAGCTGACGAAGGCGCTGCGGCGCGAGGGTCTGCCGATCGCCACGTCGCTCTCCTCGAGCGCCTTGGACGCGGTTATCAGAGCGCTCGGACTGGAGGATCGCGACGCACTGTTTATGTCGATCGACTCCAGCCAGATCTCCGCGCTGGCCGTGGTCCAACGACTCGATCGTGAGCTGCGCGGAGGAGACGCCGAGCAGATGCCAACCACGGTCACCAAAGCGCCGCGTACCTCGCGCAGCACGCGGCGCACCGCGGGGGTCTACGTCGAAGGGCTCGACGATGTCATGGTGCATCTGGCGCGCTGTTGCTCGCCCGTACCGGGCGACAGCATCATGGGATTCATCACCCAGGGACGCGGCGTCTCGGTGCACCGCGACGACTGTTCCAACGCGGTCGCTCTGGCGCAGCGTTTGGGGGAGCGGATCATCGACGTCGAGTGGGACGGTTCGGCCGGGGGGCAGTACCGCGCCGTGCTCGAGATCATGGCCTTCGATCGCTCTCGCCTCTTGCTCGATGTTTCCAAGGTGGTGGCGGAGTACCACCTGAACATCATCTCGAGCTCATCAACCACCTCGGGCGCTCGCATCGTGCGCATGGTCTTTGACGTCGAGCTGGCCGATCCGACGCACCTGTCGAGTCTGCTGGCAGCCCTCAAGGGTGTCGATGGTGTCTTTGACGCGTTTCGTCAACTGCCGGGTCAGAACAAGACATCATGAGCGACTCCGTTGCGCCCTTTCAGGCGCCCGTAGGAACTCACGATGTTCTTGCACCGGAGTCCGCCCAGTGGGAAGGCCTGGTCGCGATCTTTGCCCAGACCGCCTATCGGTACGGGTTCTCCCTGGTCATGACGCCCATCTTCGAAGACGTCGGCGTCTTCGTGCGCGGCATTGGTGAAGACAGCGACGTGTTTCGCAACGAGATGTACGTCTTTGAAGACCGCGGGCAGCGACGCTACGCCCTGCGTCCTGAAGGGACCGCCTCGGTGGTGCGCGCGTTCGTGCAACATCAGCCCACCACTCCCTGGAAAGCCTGGTACCTCACTCCGGCCTTTCGCTACGAGCGTCCTCAAAAGGGCCGTTACCGTCAGCACTACCAACTCGGGGTGGAGGTGCTCGGCACTGACGACCCGGCCGTCGACGTCGAGGTCATCGCCCTCGCGCACACTGTGTATAAGGCCATCGGCCTTCAACGGATCACGCTGCTGATCAACTCGATGGGCCACCCGGAGTGTCGAGCCGCGTACGTGGCCCTGCTGGGCGAGTACCTCGGCGAACATGAAGACGAGCTGTGTGACGAGCACGCCAAGACCTGGCGCCAGAACCCGTTGCGGGTCCTGGACTGCAAGCGTGAAGAGTGCGTTGACGTCACCTCCAAAGGGCCGATGCTGATTGACCACATCTGTGGCGCTTGTCGGGCTCACTTCGACACCGTGGTGGAGGGCCTCAGTGCCATCGGCATCGCCACCACGCTCGCGCCTCGACTCGTGCGCGGCTTTGACTATTACAACCGCACCACCTTTGAGTTCGTGGCGGACGCCTTCGAGAGCGCCCAGAACTCCATTGGCGGAGGCGGTCGCTACGACCAGTTGGCCGAAGAGCTCGGCGGCAAGCCCACCAGCGGGATTGGCTTTGGCAGCGGGGTGGAGCGCATTCTGCTCGCTCGCGAGGCCGAGGGTGTGACCACGGAACTCCTCAAGCGAACGCTCGATCTCTTTGTCATCGATACGACCGGTGACGTGTCGGTCGCGGCGATGATCGAGACACTTCGACAGGCTGGATTCGCCACCGATCGCGCCTACGACCAGCGCTCGATGAAGGCTCAGATGAAGGCGGCTGATCGCTCCGGCGCGAGGTTCGCTCTCCTGGTGGGTCCCGAGGAGCTGGCGGCGAGCGAGGTTACCATTAGAGACCTGCGGAGCCAGGACTTTGGACAGACGCAACAGCGCGCTGCTCGAGGGGAGATCGTCGAAACGATCGCCAATCTATTTACGAAGTGAAGTGATCATGTCCCAGGATGTTGAAGCCACCAGTTTGCGCGACCTGCTCTGCGGCTCGGTCGACGAGGATCACCTGGGTGAGCGCGTCAGCGTCTGCGGGTGGGTCGCCAAACGACGCGAGCACGGCGAGCATTTGGCCTTTCTCGATATCCGCGACCGTTCGGGCGTGGTTCAGGCGGTCATTGAGGGTTCGGTGGACGCGCGCAGCGAGTATGTCGTTCGGGTCACCGGCACCGTCACGCCACGTCCCGAAGGAACGGTTAACGACCGACTCGCGACCGGTGCGGTGGAACTCTCGGACTGCCTGGTGGAGATCCTCTCGGTCGCCGAGGCCCCGCCGTTTCAGCTGGACGACCGGGTTGACATTGACGAGCAAGTTCGTCTCAAGTATCGCTATTTGGACATCCGTCGCGAACCGATGCAGGCGAATCTTCGACTCCGCGCAGCGGTCAACGCGGCGTTGCGCCGGGCCATGGACGATCAAGGGTTTTGCGAGGTCGAGACGCCGTTGCTCTGGGCGCCTACCCCCGAAGGAGCGCGAGAGTTTGTGGTGCCGTCGCGCCTGAACCCGGGCGAGTTTTACGTGCTGCCCCAAAGTCCTCAGATCGCCAAGCAGCTCCTCATGGTGGGCGGGTTCGATCGGTACTACCAAATCGCTCGCTGCATGCGCGACGAGGACCTGCGCGCGGATCGTCAGTTCGAGTTCACCCAGATGGACATCGAAGCAAGCTTCGTGAACCAAGACGACGTACTGAGATTCGTCTCTCGCGCGGTGTTGGACGCGGCGGAGATGGCGACGGGCGAGCGTCCCGGTGAGATCGGTACCATCTCCTGGACCGAGGCTCTCGACAAGTACGGCACCGACAAGCCCGACCTGCGATTCGAGATGACTCTCGGGGACCTCTCTGCCGTCTTTGAGAACAGCGAGGTGAAAGCCTTCGGCGCGCCCACGGTGAAGGCGATGCGCGTGCCCGAGGGTGCGAGCTACTCGCGCGCCCGACTCGATCAACTGACCGCGCACGCGAAAAGCCTCGGTGCTAAAGGCCTCGCCTGGTTCCGGGTCACGGCCGAAGGACTCGACTCCCCGCTGGCTCGTTTCCTCAGCGCCGACGAGGCGTCCGCCCTCGCCACCCTGGACGGGGCCGTCGTGGGCGACCTGGTGCTCGTAGTGGCCGATGAGTACCAACTCGCCTGCCACGTACTGGGCGCACTGCGGGTGGCGATTGGATCTCCGCCCGTCGGAGAGGGCCCCTACAAATACGTATGGGTGACCGACTTTCCGATGTTCGAGGGCGTCGACGAAGACGGCAACTTACAAGCCGCGCACCACCCCTTCACCATGCCGCACGCCGAGGACATGGAGCTGATCGACAGTGATCCTTTGAAGGTTCGCGCTCAGGCGTATGACCTAGTACTCAACGGCTGGGAACTCGGTAGTGGTTCGGTGCGCATACATCGTGCCGATATCCAATCACGGATCTTTCGCGCGCTCGGAATTACCGACGAAGAAGCCCAAGGCCGATTCGGTTTTCTACTCGGTGCCTTTCGCTATGGGGCCCCGCCCCACGCCGGCTTCGCTTTCGGCATTGACCGACTGGTAGCGATCTTTGCCGGCGAAGAGAACATTCGTGAAGTCATCGCGTTTCCAAAGACTCAGTCCGGGGCGGATCTCATGACCGGGGCCCCCAAGAACATCACGGAGCGACAGTTGCGAGATCTCCATCTGCGCCCCACCGCCAAAGGATCGTGAGCCACGTCGCTCTTTGACGACGCCGTCAACGAGCGTCTGCGCGAAGCGGCGCCGCTCGCGGAGTTGCTCCGTCCGCGCACCCTCGACGAGATCGTCGGTCAAGACCATCTCGTTGGACCCGACGGCCCGCTACGTCGGTTGGTAGAGACGCGTCAACTTACCTCGATGATCCTCTGGGGCCCGGCCGGCACGGGCAAGACGACCTTGGCGCGCATCTTGACCTTTGCGGCAGGGTACGAGATGGAGAGCCTGTCGGCGGTGTCGAGCGGCGTGAAAGATGTTCGCGAAGCGATCGTGCGCGCACGAGAACGTCTCGGTGAACGCGGCGTACGGACAGTTCTCTTTATCGACGAGGTCCATCGTTTTAACAAGGCTCAACAAGACCTCTTGCTTCCCGCTACCGAGACCGGCGAAGTGGTCCTGATCGGCGCTACCACCGAGAACCCCTACTTCGAGGTGAACGCGGCGCTCATGAGCCGTTCGACGCTCTGGCGGCTGCGTCCACTGGGCGAAAGCGATCTCGACGTGTTGGTCAACCGAGGGCTCCAGTTGCGCGACGCCACGATCACCGACGACGCGCGCGGCGCGATCGCCTCATCAGCTGACGGCGACGCGAGGAGCGCCCTCACCACACTCGACACGGCCGTGGTGCTCGCCCGCCAGGAAGGTGAAGCGACCGTCGTGGCGTTAGAAGACGTGGCCCGAGCGAGAGATGGACGGCTCTACCATCAGTCGGCCGACTCGCACTACGACCAGATCAGCGCGTTCATCAAGTCAGTGAGAGGCTCGGACCCAGACGCCGCGATGTACTGGTTGGTGACGTTGCTGGAGAGCGGGGAAAGCGCGCGCTTTATCGCCCGTCGTCTGGTGATCCTGGCCAGCGAGGACGTGGGACTCGCCGATCCGCTGGGGCTTTTGGTGGCCGAGTCGGCGGCGAGGGCGGTGGAGTTCGTCGGTCTGCCCGAAGCGCGACTGACCCTGGCTCACGCCACGATCACCCTGGCCCTGATGCCCAAAAGCAACTCCGTTACTCGCACTCTGGGGGCGGTGACGACGGCCGTTCAAGCGGGCGGGTTAGTGGAGGTGCCTGCGCACTTGCGAGATGCCTCCTATGGCAGCGCGAAGAAACTCGGTCACGGCACGGACTATGAGTACGCGCACGCTCATCCCGGGGGCTGGGTCGACCAGCAGTACCTTCCCGACACGTGGAAGGACGAGACGTTCTTCGACCCCTCGGACTACGGCCGTGAAGGACCACTCGTGGAACAGTGGCGCGCGCGAACGAACCGCTCCCACCAGGATGAACCGAGACCGCCAGTAGAGTAACTCGGGTGGAAGCGGCTCAACTCCGATCGATTTTTCTCGACTACTTCGTGAAAAACGGGCACACCTTGGTGCCCTCAGCGAGCCTGATCCCGCACGACCCGTCGCTGTTGTTCACGGTGGCCGGGATGGTTCCCTTCAAGCCGTATTTCACGGGTGAGGAGCAGGCTCCCTACGCTCGCGCGGTCTCGATCCAAAAGTGCTTCCGGGCGCCCGATATCGACGTCATCGGCAGTGACCAGCGTCACTTGACCTTCTTTGAGATGATGGGCAACTTCTCCTTTGGCGACTACTTCAAAGAGGGGGCCATCAACTACGCCTGGCAGCTCATCACCGAGGGTTTTGGCCTGGATCCCGGACAGCTGTGGGTGACGGTGCACGAGGACGACCACGACGCGGCCGCCATCTGGCTCGACGGCATCGGCCTGCCCGCTGATCGTCTGCAGAGATTGGGCGAGGACAACATCTGGCTCATGGGCGAGGTGGGCCCGTGTGGCTATGACTCGGAGATCTTCTTCGATAAGGGTGAGACCTACGGGGAGGCCGGGGGACCGGCCACGGGCGGCGAAGACCGTTTTGTCGAGATCTGGAATCTCGTCTTCATGCAGTTCGAGCGCGAGTTCGGCGGCGCGATGACTGAGTTGCCAAAGAAGAACATCGATACCGGCGCCGGGTTTGAGCGGATCCTCTCGATCTTGAACGGGGTGGAGTCGGTCTTTGCGACGGACCTCTTCGCGCCACTCCTTGAGGCCGCGGCGACGTCACTTAAGCACCCCTACGGAAAAGACGAGGCGACCGACGTTCTCATTCGCCGGGTGGCCGAACACGGACGCGCCATGACCATGCTGGTGGGCGATGGCGTCCTGCCGTCCAACGAGGGACGCGGGTACGTGCTGCGACGCATCATCCGCCGCGCGATCCTCGCCGCGC
The DNA here is from genome assembly GCA_963756325.1 of uncultured Acidimicrobiaceae bacterium. Classification (GTDB taxonomy): domain Bacteria; phylum Actinomycetota; class Acidimicrobiia; order Acidimicrobiales; family RAAP-2; genus RAAP-2. The sequence goes on along the minus strand of CAVWNE010000011.1, from coordinate 50,583 downwards.
GACGCTCGGGTTCGGACGCCTCCATTACCGCACCGCTGGTGGACGCCACCATCGAGAAACAGGGCCTGGCCTATCCGAGGTTGGTCGATCAGCGCGACCTGATCGTCGAGATCGTGGAGCGCGAGGAAGCGGGCTTCGCTCGCACGCTGAAGACGGGCCTCGCGCTGCTGGAAGACGCCCGGGCCGAAGTCGTGGCCGGTGGGGCCACTGTCTTTCCTGGTGAAACTGCCTTTCGCCTCCACGACACCCACGGGTTCCCAATCGAACTCACGAGTGAGATCGTGGCGGAGTCGGGGCTTAGCGTGGCGCGCGAGGCCTTTGATGAGGCCATGGCCGCCCAGCGCGAACGCGCTCGCGCCAGTGCCAAAACCTTGCGTCGAGCCGACGACGCGCAGTATCGCGACTTGATTGAGGAGCACGGGTCGACAGAGTTTGTGGGTCGCGACGTCTCCCGGTACTCCCTGGAGACGACGGTGGTGGGCGTCCTGGCCGGAGAGAACGGCGAGAGTGAGCTCTTTCTCGACACCACGCCCTTTTACGCGGAGTCGGGAGGTCAGGTCGGAGACACGGGCACCGTGGTCACCGAGACGGGACGTTTTGAGGTCCTCGACACCCAGAACGTAGCCGGGGGACTCTTCGCTCACCGAGGTCGACTTCACGGCGAGATACTGCCCGGTCAGAGCGCGGTCGCCACCATTGATGGGGACCGTCGTGAGGCGACGCGTCGCAACCACACGGCTACCCACTTGTTGCACGCGGGCCTTCGAAACGTCCTCGGCGATCACGTGCGCCAACAGGGCTCCTACGTGGGGCCCGATCGCCTGCGCTTCGACTTTTCTCACGATGGCGGACTGTCCCAGGAGGAGACGGGCGAGATTCTGACGATCGTTAACACCGACGTGGTGCTGAATGAGCACGTCGACACGATTCAAACAACCAAGAGCGAGGCCGAGACCATGGGGGCGGTGGCCTTCTTCGGCGACAAGTACGGCGACCGTGTTCGCGTCGTACGCGCCGGCCGTCACAGCCTGGAGTTCTGCGGGGGCACCCACGTGGAGCGACTGGGCGACATCGGTCAGATTCAAGTGGTGAGCGAGTCCTCGATCGGAGCGAACACCAGGCGCATTGAAGCGGTTAGCGGACTCGGCGCGCACCGTCGCAGTTACGAGATGGAACAGACCCTCAACGCGGTTGCGTCACTCCTCAAGACCTCCAACGACGACGTCATCCCGGCTCTGGAGCGACTCTTCGAACGTCAACGTGAAGTAGAGAAGAACGTCGCGTCACTTCGCCAAGCGCAGCTCAGCCAGTTCGCCAACGAGCTCCACGACTCGAGTCCGGGCGACGTGGTGGTGGCGCGCGTCGACGGGTACCCCGGTGAGCAACTGCGCACGTTGGCTCAAGACCTGCAGCACCGCGGTCGCCGCGTGGTCGTGCTGGTCGGTGCGGACGAAGGGAAGGTGGCGATCGTGGTGGCGACCGACGGATCGTTGGACGCGGCGGCGACGGTAAAGGCGCTCGCGTCACACGTCGGCGGTGGGGGTGGAGGATCGCCTCGCCTGGCGCTGGCCGGCGGTCGTGACGCGCAGGGCATTGACGCGGTGATCATCGCGGCGAAGTCGCTGTAGGGCTGGATGGCTCGGCTACTTGGCATCGATCCGGGGTCAAAGCGGTGCGGCGTGGCGGTCACCGATCGCGATGAGTCGATGGCGTTTCCCCGCCCGGCGCTGGCCACGAACGACGAGCTGGTGAGAAGTCTGCGCTCGCTGGTCGAAGAGGAAAGCGTCGAGCTGGTGGTGATCGGTCGACCGGTCGCCCTGTCGGGAAACGAGACCGCGAGCACCCAGGAGGCCGACGCGCTGTACGCCCTTCTCGCGGAGGGTCTGGCGCCTACTCCGGTGGTGCAGTGGGACGAGCGACTCACGACCCACCAGGCCCAACGTTCCCTGTCCCAGGCTGGGGTGAAGGCGAAGAACCATCGTGCGCACGTGGATAGTGCGGCCGCGGTGATCATGTTGCAGAGCTACATGGATGGTCGACGTGCACAGTAGCGCCCGTCCCGTGTGGCGCGCGCGCCGGATCGTCATCGTGGTCGGGGCGCTCATGAGCGCGGTGATCTTTTTGGGGCTGGTGTGGTTCTTTCTGCAGACGTTTCCGATCTCCTCGCACGGCCGCGAACGGATCGTCAGTATTCAAAACGGCGAGTCGTTGTCGACCTTGGGTGGCCAGTTGGCGAAAGACCACGTCATTGCGTCGTCGCTGGCGTTTCATCTCGACACCATTGTCTTTGGGTCTTTCGAACTGCACAGCGGTGCCTACGAGGTCCGTGAAGGCTCTTCGTACTCTCACCTCAAATCGGTCTTCACGGGTCCGAAAATCCCTGAGGTCACCGCCTCGCCCGGCCTCACCCTGCACGAGATCGCCCTCATGATCGAGCAACAAAAGGGCGTGACCTTTGCGAACGCCTTTGCCAAAGCGGCGACCGCCGCGGTCACGCCGAGCCCCTACGGACACGGGTCCTCCCTCGAGGGCCTCATTGGGGACAGGACCTATCTCATCCCCACCACGACCACGCCAGGCGAGTTGGCTCGCGAGATGGTGGACAGCTTCGACAAAGAAGCGGCGTCGGCCGGTCTGACCCCTTCGACCACCGTGGAGGGACTCGATCCCTATCAGCTCATCACCGCGGCCTCCATCGACGTGAAGGAGGGGTACTACTCGATCAACATGCCCAAGGTTGCCCGGGTGATCTTCAATCGCTTGGCCAGCGGCACTCCACTCCAGATGGACTCGACGGTCCTCTACGCTCTGGGACAGGACGGTGGTCCCGTCACCCCCGCCATGGAACAAGTGCAAAGTCCCTACAACACCTACTTGAACACCGGTCTTACCCCGACGCCCATCTGCACGGTCTCTAAGGTGGCCTTACGTGCGGTACTGAACGCTCCGAAAGGTACGTGGGTGTATTTCGAACTGACCAACAAGGACGGCCAAGAGACGTTCTCCACGACGTTCACCCAACAGTTGGCCGCGGAAGCTCTGGCCAAGTCACGGGGACTGCCGTGAGCTGGCGCGTCGGCATCGCGGGATCTCCCGTATCGCACTCCCTCTCTCCACGACTGCACGAGATCGGCTTTCGCCTGGCGGGACTGAGCGGCACGTCGACGCGCGTGGAGATCGATCTGGCTCACGCGAGCGATCTGAGGCGACTGCTCGGGACCGCGTTTGACGCCTTGTCGATCACCAGCCCGCTCAAGCGCGCGGCCTTCGAGCAGTGTGACGTGCCCAGTGAGGGTGCCGCGCGAACCCAGTCGGTGAACTCACTGCTCGTGCGAGAGGGCGTCCTCCTCGGTGACAGCACCGATGGCCAAGGCTTCGTGGACGCACTGCGCGCCCACTTCGACTCGGTGATCGACAACGCGCACGTGGTGGTGCTCGGCGCCGGAGGGGCCGCGAGCGCGATCGTGGACGGACTGGTCGCCCACGGCGCCCAGTCGGTGGTGGTCCACGGGCGCACGGCGGCCCACGTGAACGCTCTGGTTGAGCGCTATACCAACGTTCACTCTTCGTCGCTCGTCTATCGCCCCATCGATCTCATCGTGAACACCGTTCCCGAGAGTGGTCGTCACGCGGAGGCGACCGTGCTACAGGGCGTGCACCACGACACCATCGCCGTCGACATCGTCTACGACCCGCCCGAGACGGAGTGGCGACGACGCTACCTCGAGGCGGGATGTCGGACGCTGAACGGTCTGCCAATGCTGGCCTATCAAGCGGCGATTCAGATGCGATGGTGGTGGGGCGTAGCCTTGAACGGCGCACAACTTCTCGAGGAACTGCCATGACCGACACGCTGAGCGCGATCACTTCGCACATTCGCCGGCAGGATCGCATGGACTACGGACTGTTCGGGAGTCTGATCGCCCTCGGGGTCACGGGCGTGGTGATGATCTACTCGGCCACTCGACAGGCCCTGGTGGACGCGGGGGAGAACCCCCACTACTACGTGGAGCGCCAAGCCTTTTTTGTGGTGTTGGGCATCGTCGCCATGTACGTCGTCTCGCGCATCGACTATCGACGATATGAGATCGCCGCCACTCCGCTGTACGTCGTCTCGCTCTTCGCACTGGCCGGGGTCTTCGTGCTGGGAAACACCGCCCTCGGAGCGGAGCGCTGGTACAGCCTCGGTGGCATTCAGATTCAGCCCAGTGAGTTCTCCGTTTTGTTCTTGATTTTGGCCCTAGCCACGTTCTGCGCGCGGAGGTCTGAGGGACTGAAGATGTACGACGTCATGCGTCTGTTGTTGATGGCGGTGGTGCCGCTCGCACTCATCGTGAAAGAGCCTGACCTGGGTACGGCGATCATCATCGTGCTGGTCGTCTCGGCGATGATGGTCATTGCTGGAGTGCCACCACGTTTCATGACCCTGCTGGCGGTTCTGGGCTCTCTGGGTCTGGCCATGGCTATCTATCTCGACCTGCTTCAGAAGTATCAGGTCGATCGATTCATCTCGTTCGCTAATCAGAACTCGACGAACCCGGCCCTCGCCACCTTGATCTACGAGGTCAAGAACGCCAAGAGCGCGATCGGGGCCGGCGGACTGCACGGGGCGGGACTTTTCCACGGCGCCCAGACCGTGCTCGGCTACGTGCCCGAGCAGTGGACAGACTTCATCTTCACGGCGATCGGCGAGCAACTGGGATTTATCGGATCGACCGTGGTAATCGTGCTGCTGGCCTTCATTGGCTATCGGATGTTCGTGATCGGTAAGAACGCGCGCGACACCATGGGCCGACTGATCTGCATCGGCGTCTTCATTTTCTTCGCCTTCAGTGTGTTCGAGAACGTGGGTATGACGATGGGTATCATGCCGGTCACCGGTGTGCCCTTGCCCCTCTTGAGCTACGGCGGTTCGGCTGCCGTGTGCTTCTTCGTCGCGGGCGGCATGGTGCTCTCGGTGTCACGTCGCGGACCGGCGCGGGTGACACCGTGAGCGACGAGATCGTGAACGACCAGTCGGTGAGCGAAGACGCCGATGAGGCGAGCGAGCGCACCAGCGAGATACTTCCCTCTGAGGAGGCTCTCTCCGAAGTGGACGTTCCCTCGGTGGGCGAGACCTACTCCGCCTTTCGGGTGATGAACGTGGAGTCGGTGCTGTACGATCTCAACGACGCATCGCCCCTCGTCCACCTCATGGAAGAGGAGTCGCCCTTTCGCTACGTAGCCATTCCTCTCGCCGTTCCCGACGCGATTGCCCTGCAGCACGCCCACAGCGGATTGGAGGGTCGTCGGCCCAGCACCGCGGAGCTCATGACCACGATCCTCACGCGCCTCCAGGCAGAAGTGATCGCCGCCCGCATCGTTCGTTACGAGGCCGGAATCTTCTACGCCGAGTTAGACCTAATGACCCCGCGGGGACGCGAGGTCTTCGACTGTCGCACCAGCGACGCGCTAACCCTGGCCCTTCGTCAACGCGTTCCCGCACCTATCCTCTGCGCCGAAGAGGTGCTCGCGCTCTATTTCACCTAAGTGAGATGCACGGCGACGATCTCGCCCCCGCGTCGCTCGCTACGGCCCTCGTCAGAGATGCGTATCAAGATCGCCACAATCAAGTAGTTGGCGATCAGTGAGTTGCCACCGTAGGCCATGAACGGCAAGGTGATGCCCGTAAAGGGGAGAAGCCGCAGCACGCCGGCCATAATGAAGAACGCCTGAAAGCCGAGGAGGGCCGTGAGCCCCGTTGCCGTCAAGCGAACGAAGTCCGAGGTCGCCCGCTGCGCGATGCGCAATCCTTCGCCCACGAAGGAACCGTAGAGACAGAGCACCAGCACCACGCCGATGAAGCCCAGCTCTTCGGCGATCGTGGCAAAGATCATGTCCGAGGTGATGAAGGGGATATTGCCGGTCGTCTGGGAGGCCAGGCCCAGCCCGGTCCCGGTGATCCCGCCCGCGGCGATCGAGAACCAGCCCCAGATCAACTGAGACGAGTGACTCAAGTTGGCCGCCGACCACGGGTTGAGCCACTCCGAGACGCGCACCTGCACCTGGCTAAAAAGCTTGTCCGCGATATACGCGCCGCCCACGAGGAGTCCCACCCCAAGTGCGACGTAGGACTTGAGGCCGGTGGCTACCCACAACAAGGAGATGAACAGCGCGAAGATGAGTATCGCGAAGCCCAGGTCGTTTTCGGCGCCCAGTACCGCGACGGAGATGCCCCACGCCGCGAAGATCGGCACGAGAACCTTGGGAGGAACGACGTTTCGCCGACCCAGTCGTTGGGTCGGGGTGGAGAGAAGCTCGCGGTTGGCGCCGAAGTAGGAGGCGAAGAAGAAGACCAGGAGGATTTTGGCGAACTCAACGGGCTCAAAGGAGAACGGTCCCACGTCGATCCAGAGGCGCGCACCGTTGATGGTGGTGCCCACGGCCAAGGGCGCCACCAAGAGGGCTAGGGCGACCAGCAGGGTCAAGTAGCGATATCGGTCGAGGTCGCGAACGTGACGGACCAGTTTGAGAGTCAGGGCCAGACCCACGGCACTGACGAAGAACCACAGCGTCTGGGTTCTCGCGTACGGAGGGTTCCATCGGGCGATCTCCACGTAGCCAATGCCGTTGAGGAGCGTGGCGATCGGCAAAAGGATCTCCGACGCCCGAGGCGCGTAGCGCTGAACCGCAAAGTGCATGAGCAGCGAGATGAGGACGATGCCCCCGAGATACCATCCGAAGCGAGCCGGCATCTTTCCCTGCGACCCCAGCGAGGCCAACACATAGAAGGCCGAGGTGATGATCCACGACAGGGCCAAGAGACCGAGTTCGGTCAAGCGAGGGTTGCGTGACCGACTGGTGAGCGGAGGGTTCTGTGGTGCCGACTTCATCGGGCGCCCGTCTAGGGGGCTCGTGCGTCTCGCCACAACGCCAAGCGTACCCCTACGATGGTGCCTACGACTTGACAACCAGAGGGAAAGCGCCAGTGACTGATTTGTCGACGTTTGGACCCGAGAGGTTCTCGAGTCGCGAACTCTCACGCCTCGAGTTCGGCGCGCGACTGCTCGATCTGGGGGGTGACGAGCGTCTCCCCATCCTGGAGCGGTGCAAGTTCATCGCCATCTTCGCCGACATGATCGACGAGTTCTTCCAGGTACGCGTGGTGAGCTTGCAAGACAAAGTCGCGGCGGGAGTTCAGACTCCCTCGGTGGATGGGGTACGCCCTCGCCAGCAGCTGGAGGCCATTCGCGAACGGGTGCTCGAACTCGTCGAGCGGCTGGATCGCCTGATGCTGGACCAGATCGTGCCCACCCTGGCCTACACCGGCATCAAGATCGTGCGTCACAGCGATCTCGACAACGACGCGAAAGCGACGTTGGCGAAGTACTTCAATGAGAACGTCTATCCGGTGCTAACCCCGCTGGCGGTCGACCCCGGGCATCCCTTTCCGATGATCTCGAATCTCTCGCTGAATATCGCGGTCACCGTGCGCGATGAGGCTACCTACGACGAACGCAACGCTCGGGTGAAAGTACCCAACTCCTTGCCGCGGTTCATTCCGGCCGCCGAGGGTGAGTGGATACTGCTCGAAGAGCTCATTGTGGCTCACCTCGATCAACTGTTTCCCGGCATGACCATCGGTCAGGCCGACCTCTTTCGCGTGACCCGTAACGCGGACTTGACGCTCGAAGAAGACGAGGCGGACGACCTCCTGGTGGCCCTTGAAGTAGAACTGCGACGACGTCGCTTCGGGGAAGCGCTGCGGGTGGAGATTCAACGCGGAATGTCCGAGGAGTTCTTGAAGTTGCTGGTCGACCAGCTGGACCTCGACCCGGCCAGCGTCTACGTCACCGAAGCGATGCTCGGGCTGAGCGATCTGTGGAGCCTCTATCGGATCGACCGTCCCGACCTCAAGGGGGAAAGCTGGTCCCCGTTGACCCCCCGGCGGCTGTTGGACGGCGATCACGTGGGCGACGTCTTCGCCGCGATCCGCGACGGCGACATCTTGCTGCACCACCCCTACGAGTCCTTTACCGACTCGGTGGAGTCCTTCACCTCCCAGTCGGCCATGGACGAGAAGGTGGTGGGACTCAAGCAGGCGCTCTATCGCACCTCGGGCGACTCACCGATCGTCGCGTCGCTGATCCAGGCGTCCGAGCGAGGAAAACAGGTGGTGGCGCTGGTGGAGTTGAAGGCGCGCTTTGACGAGGCGGCCAACATCGAGTGGGCGAAGGCCCTGGAAGACGTGGGTGTGCATGTGGTCTATGGCATCGTGGGTCTAAAGACGCACTGCAAGATCACCCTCGTGCTGCGTAGTGAGGGCGGCACCACTGTCCGTTACGTGCACATCGGCACGGGAAACTACAACGACCGAACGGCCCGGATCTATGAGGACTTTGGCCTGTTGACCTGCGATCCGGCAATCAGCCATGACATCGGAGAGCTCTTTAACTATCTGACGGGTTTTTCGCGCATTGGCGACTATGAGAAGCTCATCGTGAGTCCTCTCAACACGCGCACCAGCGTGCTGGAGCTCATCAAGGGCCAGCGTGATCGTGGCTCGGCCGGTCGTATCGCCCTCAAAGTGAATGGCCTCACCGACCCCACCATCATTGACGCGCTCTACGAAGCGAGTATCGCCGGGGTGGAGATTCGCCTCATCGTGAGAACCCTGTGTTCGCTGCGTCCGGGAGTTCCCGGGCTCTCCGAGAACATCAAAGTCCACTCTTTGGTCGGGGAGTTCTTGGAGCACTCGCGGATCTTCATCTTCGGACAACCCGAGGACGAGCAGTACTCGGTCTACATCGGTTCGGCCGATCTCATGGAGCGCAACCTGGATCGCCGCGTCGAAGTGCTCGTTCCCATCGAGGTCGCCGCGCTCCAGAGCGAACTCCTGGAGGCCTTTGAGATCACCTGGCGGGATGATCTCTTTACCTGGGTGCTCGGCACCGATCGTCGCTGGCGTCGACTGCAGCCGGTCAACAGTTTTTCCGCTCAGGCCGAGTTCAAACGTCGAGCGATGGATCGGGCTCGATCCCTTTCTCAGGTGTGACGTCGGTCGGGCGTCGCCACTGCAGACTGGCGTAACAGGCTCCGCCCAGAGGAATCGGTAGCCAGAAGTTGACCAGTCGATAGGCCAGCACCGCGAGGATGGCCTGACTGTGGGACACCCCGAATCCCACCAGCGAGGTGATGAGCACCGTCTCCACGACGCCGAGACCGGCCGGGGTGAGGGGAATCGCCGCCAGAATGTTGGCGAGGCCGTAGGCCACGAGCAGGTCGATGGGCGAGACCACCGCGCCAAAGGACCAGAGAAAGACCCACAAGCAGCCGGCGTCGAGCAGCCAGTTGAGGGTGGCCCAGGTAAAGGCCCACCAGAGCGTGCGACGGTTGGTGATGAGCAGGGTGATACGCGCGGCGATCTTGCCGATCAGGGCGCTGACCACATCGGGTTTGACCGAGGGCACTCGCCGCGCGATGGCCCGAATCCAGGCGTCAGCCCGTCGCTGACCCCGAGTGATCAGGAGAATCGTTCCAGAAAAGGCTAGGAGCAAAAACACGCCGGCCAGTGCGGCGAAGCCGTAGAGGGGGTTAAAGCCATTCAGTGGAATGGAGATCACGAGAGCGATCCAGAAGATGACGTTGAGGATGACGGCTGATCCTGAGCCCTGAGCGGCGAGACCGAAGGCGTTGGTCTCCTTCGGGACTCCCAGTTCATTGAAGATTCGATAGGCCAGTGCGCCGGCCGGGGCGGTCCCTCCGGGCACGACGTGACTGATGGCAAAGCCGGCCATGTCGACGCGAAGCGTGTTGTAGCGACTCGGGGCGTAGGGATAGAGCACGGTGCGGGTGAGCTCGACGTAGCAGAGGATGGCGGCGATCTCGAGGGCGACCGCCAGGACCACCAGTCCTGGATTCACGCTGCCCAGCAGCGGCAGCGAGTGCCGTGCTCGACCGAGTTGGGGGAGCACCAGGTACTCAAAGACAAAGATCAGCGAGCCCAGACTCAAGATGAGGCGAATCTCGCGGGGGAGGACCAGTCGCTTCTTCGGGGCGGCGTCAGTCATAGTGTCCTCGGGAGCTCAACCGGCCAAGCCTACGCCACGTTCTAGAATTCTCTAAATGCGCACGCTCGTGGTTTTGCCCACGTACAACGAGATTTTCAACGTGGAATTGATGCTACGAACGCTCAACGAGATCGTGCCCGAGTGCCACGTGCTGGTCGTCGACGACGGCAGTCCCGACGGTACGGCGAAGCGTGCCCACGCGGTCGGCGCGGAGTTGGGCGGCGTTGACGTCCTCGAACGCACCGCCAAAAATGGACTCGGTCGCGCCTATCGCGCCGGGTTCGCCTGGGGACTCGAACGCGGGTACGACCACTTCGTGGAGATCGACTGCGACTTCTCCCACGACCCGCGCCAGTTACCCGAGTTGCTGATCGCCGCCAAGGAGTACGAAGTGATCATCGGTTCGCGCTACATCAAGGGCGGGCATATACCCAATTGGAAACGATCACGGCGACTGCTCTCGCGCGGCGGCAACGAGTACGCGTCAGTGATGCTGGGCCTGCACGTGGCTGACTCGACGTCGGGCTATCGCGTCTACTCAGACACGGCGCTGGAGAAGATCGACTTCACCTCCGTCAGCGCCGAAGGCTACGGATTTCAGATCGAGATGACCTACCGCGCTCGGAGTCGGGGTGCCTCCATCGTTGAGGTGCCCATCTCCTTCAAGGACCGCGAGCGCGGCGAGTCGAAGATGTCCCAACGAATTGTCGTCGAGGCGCTGGTTCTGGTGACGAAGTGGGCCCTCGAGCGCTGGTACGGCCTGGGAAAGAGCGGATATCAAAAGGTGAGGGCTCGTCGGCGCTAGACGCGCTCAGAGAGCAGAGACGTCAAGACGACCGCTAACTTGTCGCGTGTCTCTTCGCGCTCGGCGATGGGGTCAGACTCGCTGACAATTCCCGCCCCGGCCCAGGCCTCAAACTCCCGGTCCCGTAAGAGGACACCGCGCAAGCCAATCCACCACTCGCCGTCTCCGCGGGCATCGATCCATCCGACGGGCCCGGCGAAGGCCCCCCGGTCGTGTTGCTCCAAACGGGTGATCAGCTCATACGCGCTCGCCCGGGGGATGCCGCCGACGGCGGCCGTGGGATGAAGCATCCGCAGGACGTCCAGCGCGTCGGGCGCCACGGTGGAAGAGTCGTGGCGGGCGCTGATGCGCGTCCCCAGATGAGCCACTGTTCGCAGCGCCACGATCGACGGTTCGGCGTCGGCGTCGATGTCCTCATAGACGTTGGCCAGATTGCGAACAATCTCATCCACCACGACGGAGTGCTCGTGAAGATTCTTGGTGCTTCCGAGCAGCCAGGTTTCGTAGTCGTCGGGCGCCACGTTGGGCGGCAGCGTAATGGTGCCCGCGAGAGGGTGGCACTGTATCTCCGCGCCGCTTCGGCGCACCAGTAGCTCCGGGCTCGCGCCCACGAAGCGTCGTCCGTCGGGGCGCGGAAGGCTGTAGAGGGTGCAGATCGGTTCGCGGACGCGCAGGCGCTGGGCGATGGCCGCTGCGTCAATTGACTCGGGCACCGAACCGAGCACCGCGCGCGCCAGCACCACTTTGACAATCTCTTTGCGGCGAAGAATCTCCACCGCCAGGGCAACGTTGTGCGCGTACTCCTCGGGGGTGGGCTGATAGATCACCGTACGGGGACTCTGCGTCTCCTGGGTGGGGAGGGTCACGCTCTCGTAGATGTCTTGCCAGGAGCCAGCGTCACTGACCGACGTCAGCCAGGTGTCACCGTTGGCGAACTGCGTCACGCAGAACTCGGGCACCTCCAAGACCCCCGGTGCGGCTCGGTCAAAGGGAAGCGAGGCGAAGGCGATAATCCCCGTACCCATCGGACCGTCGTCACCAGAGAGTTCGTGTTCGGACAGCGCACCACTCGCGCTGGTGGCGATGTCTAGCCCTGCGGCGAGCTCGACGGAGTCCGCGACGCGACCGAAGCCCACGCGCAGCACGTCCGGCGTTTCGATCAGCCACCCGTCGCGTGCGCCGAGGGCCCGCAACACTTCAAGGCGCAGCGCTTGAGTGCGATGGCGCAGGAACTTCATGTCGACCGGGTGGCGAGGAACTGCTGACTCAGTCCCCCCATGATGCGCCGGTGGTTCACGGCGCTAAAGCCCGCGCGATTCAACATTGCCGCAATTTCCGTGGCCGGGGGCAGGTAGGCCGTGGACGCCGGGAGGTAGTGATACGCGTCGCGGTCGGACAAGAGGGAGCCAATGAAAGGGACGACGCGACGGAACCAGAGTCGAAAGCCGGCTCGCCACAGACCGCCGCGGGGTTCGGCGACCTCGAGCAGGGACAGGCGTCCACCCGGACGGAGGACTCTGGCCATCTCGGCGACGCACTTTTCGAGATCGGTGAAGTTGCGCAAGGCGTAGCCACAGGTGGCGCCGTCGAATCCGGCCCAGCGAAAGGGGAGGCGCGAGGCGTCGGCTTGGACGCGTTCGGCGACGTTGCGAGCGGTGTGCAGCATGTTGTAGCTGAGATCGGTGGCCACGGCGCGGTGACCCTGACGACGCAACTCGCGAGTGAAGTCACCAGTTCCGGCGGCGACGTCCAGCACCACACTGCCCGGCGCGAGGCGAAGGTCGGCGACGGCGCGACGACGCCAGCGCGAGTCGAGTCCGAACGTCATCACGCGATTGACCAGTTCGTAGCGGGGGGCGATCGCGTCAAACATCGTGCGAACGTGCTCGGTCTTCTTGTCACCCTGGGGGAGGGACGTCACCATCGCTAGAAATACAGCCGCGAGAGAGTCTGGGCCACGCAGGCCGGCTTTTCGGAACCTTTGATCTCGACCACGACGTCCATTGCGACCTGCACGCCGCCCGCGACCTCGTCAACCGAGGCGAGCGTTGCTCCCGCGCGAACGTCGGCGCCCACCGGTACGGGGGAGGTGAAGCGGACCTTGTTCGATCCGTAGTTGACACCCATGGAGACTCCGTCCACCTTCATGAGTCCACCGACGAGGGCCGGGATAAGAGAGAGGGTGAGGTATCCGTGGGCGATGGTGTGGCCGAAGGGACCGGCGGCCGCTCGTTCGGGGTCCACGTGGATCCATTGGTGATCACCCGTGGCATCTGCGAAGAGGTTGACCTCTTCTTGGGTCACCGTGCGGTAGTCCGAGTAGCCCAGATGAGTCCCGACTAATCCCTTTAACTCTTCAATGCTGTTCACGTGCGTTGTCATGACCAACCTCCGAAAAGACCTTAATCTTTAGCCCGCACTTACCGACCCAGGTATGGGCTCGCTCCTAGACTCCCTGCGTGAGTGCAATCGTCAGCGAGCCGCATCACCGCCAGATCAGCGACGGGGGCTTTCGAGCCGCGCTCTTTGGCCTGCTTGATGGACTAGTGACCAACGTGTCCCTCATTTTGGGCTTTGCCGGCGCCAATCCCGGTCACGACGTCGTACGACTCGCCGGTCTCGCCGGACTAGTGGCGGGGGCGTTCTCGATGGGAACGGGGGAGTACCTCTCGATGCGCTCGCAAAAAGAACTCTACGAGTACGAGATCGGCGTGGAGCGAAAGGCGCTGGCCGACAACCCTGAGACGGAACGTCAAGAGCTGAAAGAGCTGTTTCTCGGACGCGGGATAGACGAAGAGCTGGCCGAACGTCTCTCCGTCGATCTCATGAAAAACCCCGACTTGGCGTTACGCACGCACGCCCGCGAGGAGCTCGGGATCGACCCGTCGGCCACCGGCTCACCCTGGATCGCCGCGATCTCATCGTTCCTCTTCTTTTCCACGGGCGCGTTTTTGCCGCTGGTTCCTTGGATCGTGACGTCGGGGGGCAATGTCATGTGGTGGTCCGTCGGACTCACGGGTGCCTCCACGATTTTTGTGGGAGGGGCGGTCGGACATTTCACTCGCCGCGGGGTGGTCTACTCGGCCCTACGCGCCCTCGTGATAATGGCGCTCGCCTCCGCGGTCACCTACGGCGTGGGCCACATCGTCGGGGTGGGCTAGTCGGGTAAAGCGAACCAGTCGGTCTTCGCGCTCCAGGTGAAACCCCAAGGACTTATAGAGCTTCATCGCCGGCTCGTTGGACTCATCCACAAAGAGCACTGCTTCGATAACTCCTTTACGGTAGAGCACGTTGAGGCCCTGGGTCACCATGACGCGCCCCAAATGGTGGTGCTGGAAGTCGGGGTGTACCGAGATGACGTAGATCTCACCGAATCGGTCGGGGTGAAGTTCGTGGACCTTGGTCCAACACGACGCCGCGATTCTCCCTTCGGTCTCTAAGAGCAAGAACCCAGAGGGATCAAACCACGGCTCGTGGGTGCGCTCGTCCAGGTCGGCGATGTGCCAGGCGCCCTGTTCGGGGTGGTGCGCGAAGGCGGCGTTGTTTTGCTCGAGCCAGGCCCGCTCGTCGTGGTGGGACTCGAAGTTGCGAAGGGTGAATCCTTCGGGCACTGGCTCCACGGGAACGGGTAAGGACACGCGCATCAGTTGCAGCATGCGGATGACCGTGCCGAAAGTGTGCTCACAGGGCTCGGGGCCGCGGGTCCACCAGTCAACTACCAGGTGGGTCTGAAGGAGTTTCTCGAGCAAGGTCTCGTCGACGTCGCCACCACACATCTCGACCGTGGCATGATCGTCGCCGTTGGCCATGGCGTAGCGCGTGAGGACGGCGTCCTCGTAGTAGAGCCAGTGCTCCGCGCGCCACCCGTGCACCACGGTACGACGTCGGCCCTCGTCAATCGCTTCACGACCCAGGAGCGCTTCGGTGCGGTCCAGCAAACTTAAGACATCGAGTCGCTGTTGGGAGGAGAGCGATAAGACGCACGACCACGTGGGCGACATACTTCGAGACTACTGGCGGCTCTCAGATTGCCCGAGCAGCCACGCGACTCAACCGGCGCAGCAGCGCGCCCACCGTGCGTTCGGCCGCCACCAACTCGGCGTAGACGTCGGGGGCCATCGCGTCTCCCTCGGACTCGACGAGGGAGGTGATACGTGCGGAGAGGTCCGTCATCGTCGAGGTGATGGTGTTGAGTTCCGTCTGCATGCTCATCGGGCTTCCCTCCATCGCGGCGCCAGTTGCCTCACCGGCCCATACAGTAATAGTCAATGAGCTCAGCGAACGACGTCACGACGGAACTCGCGTGGTCGGTCATTGAGGCGCGGGGTGAGGAGACCCTGACTTTCCTTCAGGGCCAGCTCAGCCAGGATCTCGGCACGATCGGTGAAGCCGGTGCCTGGAGTGCGGTGCTCGCTCCAGACAGCGTGGTGATCGCTGTCTGCTTCGTTCGACACCACGACGGTGGTTTTGATCTCATTGTCCCGCGCGAGGACGCCGAAGTAACGCTCGCACGACTGCGTCGGTTTTTGCTGCGAACCAAATGCTCCCTCGAACTCCATGAGGTCGATGACGGTCCATTCGTCACCGTCGCTCAACAGATCGACGCCTCGTGGCCGGGAGCGAACGAAGTGGCACGGTCTCTTACTCCTCACACGTTCGGACGCCGGTTCGTCGACGAGACGATCTCCTTTTCCAAGGGCTGTTTCACCGGTCAAGAGCTGGTGGGGCGATTGGACGCGCGAGGATCCAGTGTGCCCTGGCGCCTGGTTCGCGTCGAAGGTCCCAGCGAGGACGCGCTCAACGACTTTCTCCGCTCTAAGGGTCCCGAGGGTCCTCAAGGGATCACCAGTGCCGTGGAGCGCGACGGTCGAGTCCTCGGACTGGGCGTGGCGCATCGCACACTGCTCGGCGAAGAGTCTCCGCGCGACATCACCGTGGAAGAAGTGAGCTGACGCCAAAGGCGTGAGTAACCTTCAACGCATGGAGACGACACGTGCGTTTCACCACTGAGGGTCTTTTCATCAAGATCTCGGGCATCACCTCCGAAGAGGACGCCCTTTTCTCCGTGGGTCTCGGAGCCAACGCCGTCGGTTTTGATTTTGCGCTGGGCGATCGCCAGATCCCGGTGGGCACGGCGCACGACATCGTGGGGCGCCTGCCCAGCGGCGTCGTTACGGTGGGTTCGTTTCGCAACGAGTTGCCTCAACGGGTGTGCGAGGTGGCCAACACCCTCGGACTGACCGCCGTGCAGATCGACGGAGCGATCAGTGGCGACGAACTCAGCTACATCACCGCCCGCGTGAATACGGTGCTGCGCTCCGTGCCCGACGGCACCGAGAAGCTCTCCTTGTGGAGTGGCGTGGACTACCTAGTCCTTCCCGAGAGTGACGAACGTCAGGCGTTGGCCGACGCCCTCGAGCAGTTGGCGGACTCAGGACCCCGGGTACCGCTCATCGCCTCGGGTGGGCTGAGCGCCACCAACGTGATCGACGTCGTACAGAACTTCCCGGTCTTTGGCGTCGACGTGCGCAGCGGTGTCGAGAGTGCGCCGGGGGTGAAGGACCCGGTTCGCTTAGGAGAGTTCATCGCCAATGCGCGATGGGCCTACGACAACACCTTCGTCGAGCGCCACTACAACGAGTGGTCCTTATAACTACTCGACGTAGCGGCGAAAGATGACGCTGCCGTTGTGACCACCGAAGCCAAAGGAGTTCGACAGCACGATGTCCACCTCCGCTTGGCGAGGTTCGCCAATGACCACGTCGAGGTGTACTTCGGGGTCGATGACCGTGGTTCCGGCCGTCGGGGGGATCAACTGGTTCTGCAGCGTCAACACCGACGCCACGCCTTCCAGGGCGCCCGCGGCCGCGAGGGAGTGACCGAGGTGACCTTTGATCGAGGTCGTGGGCGGCGCTTCGTCGCCGAAGACTTGGTGTACGGCGACCGACTCGGCGAAGTCGTTCAGTGGGGTGGAGGTGCCGTGGGCGTTGATGTGAGAGACGTCGGCCGCGGCGATGTCGGCGTCGGCGAGGGCCAAGTTCATGCAGCGCACCGCGCCGCGGCCGCTCGGATCGGGGGCCGTGATGTGATGGGCGTCGGCCGTGGACGCGGCGCCGATGACCTCGGCCAGGATCGTCGCGCCACGTTCGTGGGCGTAGTCCCAGTCTTCGAGAATCAAGATGCCCGCACCCTCACCCATAACGAAGCCGTCTCGATCGACGTCAAAGGGTCGTGACAGCCCGCTGTTGGAGAGAGCGGTCATGTTGCGGAACCCGGCTTCGGCCAACTCAACGATGACCGCTTCGGCGCCGCCGGCGACGGCGATGTCGCAGCGCCCCGAGGCGATCAGGCGCGCGGCGTTGCCAATCGCGTGGGTACCCGCGGCGCAGGCGGTGGTGACGGTCTCGCACGGTCCCCCTAGTCCAAAGCGCATGGACACGGCGGCGGTGGCGGCGTTGGGCATCAGCATCGGCACGAGAAAGGGCGAGACGCGATCGGGACCGCGGGACATCAAAACGGCGTCTTGGTCGAGGACAGTCTGGAGGCCGCCAATGCCGGTCGTCACGATGCTGCCCGCGTCCTCGTAAGGACCGTCTAACCCGCTGGCGCGCCACGCTTCGTCGGCCGCCATCAAGGCGTACAGCGCGAAGGGGTCGAAGCGGCGAAGCTCTTTGGCGTTGCCGAGATGGCTAGCGTCAAACTCGCCGATGCGTTTGCTGGCGGGCGCGACGTCCGAGCGGAGGGCGGCCCACAGAGCTGACACACCCACGCCCGCGCAGCTCAGAGCGCCGAGCGCGGTGACGGCAACCCGGCGACCCTGAATCGGTCCCGAGGGGGAAACAGCGACGCGCACTACAGCTTGGCGTAGATCAGTTCGAAGGCCTCGCCGACTGTTTTGATCTCTTTGAGCTCGTCTTCCGCGACCTCGATGTCGAAGGTCTCTTCGAGGGCCATCACGAGTTCTACGAGGTCCAGACTGTCCGCGCCAAGGTCGTCGCCGAAAGACGCTTCGAGGGTGACTTGTGAGGGGTCCACGGCCAGCACCTCAACCGTGTCCTCAGTAAATTTCGCCAGTGCTTCGTTGCGATCCATGGTGTAGCCCCACTTTCTGTCGCTCCATCGTAGTCAATCAGTGTCGCGAGAAGGAACACTAAAGACCGAGACCGAGCCCTCCGTCGACGGGTATGACCGCGCCGGTGATGTAGCGCGCATGGTTACTGGCGAGGAACCCGACAACCCCAGCGATATCGCTCGGCTGTCCCACGTGTCCCAGCGGGATCAAGGCGAGCATGGCGTCCCTCGCGGCGCCGAGCTCGGTCGTCATGTCGGTGTCGACCAACCCGGGGGCGACGACATTTACCGTGATCGATCGAGAGGCGACCTCGCGGGCCAGGGAGCGTGCGAGTCCGACCAGTCCGGCCTTCGCCGCCGAGTAGTTGGCTTGACCGGGTGTGCCCATGAAGGGGGAGATCGATCCGATGAAGATGATCGATCCGCTGCGCGCGCGAACCATGGAGGCGAGCGCCGCCCGGGCCGTGTAGAACGCGCCGTCGAGATTGATGGACAGCACGTCGCGCCACTGATCGTCGGACATTCTCATGGCGATGCCGTCACGGGTGACGCCGGCGTTCGCCACTGCGACGTCGATCGGTCCGAACTCCGCGACGGCCGCTTTGATGGCTTCATTCACTTGCGTGGAGTCCGACACGTCTACTTCGAAGGACTTGGCACAGCCGCTGGGCGCGATGCCCGAACGCGACAGGGTGACGACGTTCTCGCTCTCGGCCACAAAGTGCTGGGCGATGGCGGCGCCGATGCCGCGACTGGCGCCGGTGACAATGACGTGACGGCTCATAGGGGGCACTCCTGTAGTTCCTCGAGGGTGGTGGGAGAGAGTTGCGCGGTGAAGTCGCGGATGCGTTTGGTGAGCCCGCTGAGCACACCGCCCGGGGGCATTTCCACCGTCGTTTGCACGAACTCAGGCAGGGCGAGAGTGGCGTTCAGAAAGTCCACCGGTGAGGTCAACTGGCGACGCAAGAGATCGCGCCACTCTCCAGGCGAGGTGTGCACCTGACCATCCACGTTTGAGATCAGCGTGGCCTCCGTGGTGCCCCAGGAGGTTCCCGCGAGAGCCGCGTCGAGCTCACTCTGAGCTGGTGCCATGAGGGGCGAGTGAAACGCTCCGCCGACCGCCAGTGACGTGGCCCGACGCCAACCGAGGTCACGGTGACGAGCCAGCAGATCATCGAGACCTTCGCGTGTTCCGCTCAGAACGATCTGACCGGTCCCGTTGATGTTGGCGATCCACACGTTGTCGAGGGTGGCCAGCGCGTCGCGGGCACCTTCGTCGCCACCCATGACGGCCACCATCGATCCCTCGGTCAGTGCGGCCGCGCGCGCCATGGCGGCTCCGCGCACCGCGATGAGACGTGTTCCTTCGTCGAGATCGAGAAGACCCGACGCCACCAGGGCAGAGAACTCGCCCAGACTGTGGCCGAGCAGGTAGCGAGGGCGCACCCCCCGATCGAGCAGTTCGTGATAGCCGACCAACGAGAGGGCGAAGGTGGCCAGCTGCGCGTTATCAGTTCGTACGACGTCGTCTCGATCCTCGTCGAGCAACAGCCTTTCTACGTCGACGCCCGAGACCCGGCTGACGCGATCGACGACGCTCCAGTGGGCCGAACCTCGCCACGGCCGACCGGCCGCCGCGCTGATCGAGCCCTGCCCGGGAAACAGGGCGACGACGTCGTCGCGAAAGGGCAGCGTTGCGGGATCCACCATGGTTCCCAAAGTAACAGTGCCCGGAGTGGGACTCGAACCCACACACCCTCTCGAGTAAAGGCTTTTGAGGCCTCCGCGTCTGCCAATTCCGCCATCCGGGCTGCGGCGACCACCGTACCAGGATACCTAGGCTCACTGGAATGAACGTGACGCTCTATCGTCAGGTCGTCGCGCTCACGCGTCCGATTCGCGCAAGCCTCGAGACGCACGACGAGCGCACGCGCCTCTATCTCCGCGTCGAAGACGAGGGGCACTTTGGCTTCGGCGAGGTGTCGCCCCAGCCGTGGCCCTTGAACGGCGATCCGGGAGTGGATGACGTACTGGTTGCCCTACGCGCTGCTCTTCGTCGTCTCGAAGAGGTGCGTGAGCGCGAAGGCGAGATCCCTCACTGGAGTCGGGTGGCGCGCCTCGGGGCCGAGACCCCTGATCAAAACGTGGCCTTCGCCCTGATTGAGATGGCGCTTTTGGACCGGGAGCTTCGTCGCGACGCGCGTCCGGCCTCTGATCTCTGGGTGCCTCAAGGGGTGACCCCACTGCAACGGACCGTCTCGTTGTTGGACGACTCTCCGTGGCCGCTCAGTGATGAAACGGTCCGGGTGAGGGCCAAGTGCGCCCCCGGAGCGGTGAGCGGGTTCGCGCGCGAGCAACTTCGTGAGTTGCGACTTCCGGTGATCCTCGACTTCAACTGTTCGGCTAGCAACGATGACGAGGTCCTGGAGGTCGTGGCGCAGGTGAGTGAGCTCGCCGCTCTCGACGCGGTGGAGCAGCCCTTCGCAGTAGGAAACGTGATCGACCACGCGCGCCTCGCCAAGCGTTTAGACGTCGACGTCTCGTTGGATGAAGGGGTTCGTTCTCTTCGTGATCTCGCTCAGATCGAGCGCTACCACGCGGCGGCGATGGTGTGTGTGAAACCCGCCCGCGTCGGAGGTCTCGCCACCGCGCGAACGATCATCCTTCGTGCCCAGGAACTCGGACTTCGTGTCTACCTGGGTGGGTTCTTCGAGTCGCCCTACGCGCGCCAGGTGAACCGGGCGCTCGCCAACAGTTGCGTGCGCGAGCCGAGTGACCTCGGCGAGGTGGGGGTGAGCGCCTATGAAGTGGCGGCCACATCCTCCACCAGCTTCGGCGTGGAGCCCTCGGTGGTGGTCCTGGCTGAGGCCGAGCCCGTTACGGTCCTGTCCCAGGGTGACTCGTAGACTGTTTCCCATGGGCTCAGGACTCGTTAAACGCCGTCTCGGGGACCTCCAACGCCAATTGGCCCAGGCCCGTGAGAGCCTGGGCGTCTTGGAAGAACAGGTCGCGGTGTGGAATGACGCCCTCGACGACGCGCGGATTCGTGCCTTGGTGTCCGAGACCCCCCTGCAGTCCAAAGAGTACGAAGATCTGGCTCGCCACGTGGCGGTGGCGAACGCCGAGATGAAGCGTCGCCTCGGCGAGGTACAAGAGTTGGTGGCTCAGCGCGACGAACTTCTACGCGCGTGGACCCCGAAGGACGAAAATGGATAAGCGCGTAGTTATCGCCGACGACGAGTCGATTATTCGACTCGATTTGAAGGAAATACTCGAAGGGGACGGCTATCTCGTGGTGGGCGAGGCCGCTCGGGGTGACGACGCCCTGGCCATGATCAAAGAGCATCAGCCCGACCTGGCCCTGCTCGACATCAAGATGCCGGGGCTGGATGGCATTGAGGTCGCGCGAGCGTTAAAGGGTTCGAGCACCATCGTCGTGCTCCTCACCGCCTTTAGTCAGCGAACCCTCATCGAGAGCGCGCGCGACGCCGGGGTGGCCGCGTACCTGGTGAAGCCCTTTCGCTCGAGTGAGATCCTGCCCAAGCTGGCGGCCATCATGAATCCTGCGGCGAGCGAGCCGCTCATCACTCACGACGCACCGAGCGCCGACGACAAAATCGAGACGCGCGAGATCGTGCAACGGGCGAAAGAGCTACTGATGGCCGAGCGCGGACTCGACGAGCCCGCCGCCTTTGAGGTGATTCAGCAGTCCGCCATGCGTGCGCGCACCCGAATGCGTGACGTGGCCCAACAGATCCTCAAAGGTGAGTTCGTTGGCTGAGCCAGTCGCCCCGGTCGACCGGCGGCCGCTCGTACTGCTCGACGGCATGTCGCTCGCCTTTCGAGCGTTCTTCGCTCTGCCCACCGACATTCAGACGTCCTCGGGCGTGGTCACCAACGCCCTTCATGGATTCGCCTCGATGCTCATCTCGCTGGTGGGTTCACAGAACCCTCGGGCGCTCGCGGTGGCCTTCGACCTCGCGGGGGGCACCTTCCGCGATGAGATGACCGAGGACTACAAAGGGGGACGTGACGCGACGCCTCCCGAGATCGAGCATCAGTTCGACCTGATTCGCACCATGTGCGAGACGTTGCACATCCCGGTTCTCGGAGTCGAGCGCTACGAAGCGGACGACGTGCTGGCGACCCTCGCGACCTGGGGTCGCGACGCCCAAATACCGGTCGTCATCGTCTCGGGCGACCGAGACACCTTCCAACTAGTGGAGGATCCCTACGTCAAGGTTCTCTACAACCGGCGGGGCGTGTCGGACTACTCGCTCTACGACGAGAACGGCATCTTTGAGCGCACCGGTATCGAGGCCAAGCGCTACCCCTTGCTCGCCGCCCTGCGCGGTGACACCTCGGACAACCTGCCGGGCGTGCCGGGAGTCGGAGAGAAGACCGCGGCCAAGCTCTTCGCTCAGTTCCAAGATATGGATGAGTTGTACGCCAACCTCGACACCTTGACGCCTAAGTTGCGCGAGAACCTCGCGACCTTCGAAGAACGGGCCCGCAACAACGAAAAGGTCATGATGCTCATTCGTGACGTGCCGCTCAACTTCACGCTGAATGACTTGACCCTGGGGGGCTGGAACCGCCAGGAAGTGAACGCTTTTTTTGAGCGCTACGAGATGAACTCGGTACGCACCCGCATGGGCAAGCTCATGTCCGATGGCCTGCTGGGCGAGCCCGCGAACGCCGAGGAGCGAGAGGCGCTCGTCGCCCTAGTGCCCACGCGACCCGACATTGAGCTGCGGCCCGAGAGCTCGCTGGCGGTCGTCTTGGGCGACGCCGAGGTGCCGCTGGTGGCGTTCAACCACGAGCGAGTCGCCGTTTTTAACGCGACCAGCGGAGCCATCGCGGTGGTGTCGCTCGAGGAGTTCTTTGAGAGCGCCCGTGACATTGCCTTTGCCGGGCACGACGTCCGCACTCTGTATCGCCGGGCCGGCGAGGCGGGGTACTCCTTGCGCGAACCGGCGGACGACACGTCGATCATGGCGTACCTGGTGGACTCCATCAGTGGTCACTACGACCTCGCCGATGTGGCCCTGCGTTTTCTCGGTGAGCCCATCGAAGACACCCGTCCCTCGCTGTTCAGCGCGTCCAGCGACGAGGCGCTGGTGCGAGAGGTGCAACAGATCGCTCGCCTGCGTGACGTGTTGCGCGCCGAGGTCGATCGTTGGGAACTGAATCGCATCTACGAAGCGGTGGAACTGCCCCTGGTCGCGGTGCTGGGTCGCATGGAAGCACGGGGGATATCGGTGGACGCGGCGCTGCTGCGCACGATCTCCGAGGAGTTCACTACCGAGGTCAAGGAGCTCGAAGCGGAGATTCAAAAGGTCGCCGGCCACGAGTTCAAGGTCAACTCTCCCCAACAACTCCAAGTCGTTCTCTTCGATGAGCTCGGGCTCACCGCGGTGAAGAAGATAAAGTCCGGTCGCTCCACCGACGCCGGCAGTCTCGAGGCCATCGAGGACGAGCACCGCATTGTGCCGCTCATCCTTCGATATCGCGAGATCGAGAAACTCCGCAGCACCTACGGCGCGCCCCTCATCGACACGGTGCAAGAAGACGGTCGCATCCACGCCATGTTCACTCAGGTCGTGGCGCGCACCGGACGCCTCTCCTCCGAGAACCCCAACCTGCACAACATCCCGGTGCGCTCGCTCGAGGGACGGCGCCTGCGCTACGCCTTCACGCCCTCTCCGGGCTGGTTGCTGGCCGTGTCGGACTACAACCAGATTGAGCTGCGAATCTTGGCCCACCTCTCCCAAGACCAGGGACTGCTCCGCGCGTTCGCCTCGCACGAGGACGTGCACCGCACCATCGCCGCTTCGGTCTTTGGCGTCGAGCCTGAGGAGGTCACCAACGAACAGCGCGAACGCGCCAAAGCCGTCTCCTACGGACTGGTCTATGGCATGGAGGCCTTTGGACTGAGCCGACGACTCGGCATTCCGGTCAGCGCGGCCAAAGAGATCATGAATCGCTACTTCGAGGGCTTTCCGAGCTTGCGGGAGTACCTGGACGCCATCGTGAAGCAGATTCGCATCGACGGTTTCTCGCGCACCGAGTTTGGACGTGTCCGTCCCTTCCCGGATCTGCAGAACGCGGTTGGCGCGCAACGTCTGGCCATCGAGCGTCAGGCGATGAACGCCGGCATTCAGGGTCTGGCGGCCGACATCTTCAAGTCAGCCCTGGTGCGACTGGATCGACAGCTGAGCGCCGAAGGTCTCGAAGCTCGTCTCATCCTGCAGGTGCACGACGAAGTGGTGGTGGAGGCGCCGCCGGAGGAGAAAGAGCGCGTGAGCGCGGTGATGATCGACGCGTTGATGAACGCGGCCGCGCTCACGGTTCCCCTCGAGGTGTCGCTCAACTGGGGCGAGAACTGGGCGGCGGCGAAGGGCTAAAGGTCCGGATGCTAGAGTTGTCATCTGGGTTAACACCGGCGACCCAGCCCCTATCGACTAGTTAGACCCCGGTTGTGGTCACACGAAAGTAGTACCTCATGGCGGACGGCACCAGCCTCCTCTCGACCCAGCAAATGGGCACCTTCGATGAAAACGGAAATTACCTTCCGCGCGTCATTACCGAAGACGACTTGGTCGGCACCGACCTCGCCACCCTCGTCGGCGACAGCGTCTTGGAGTTCGAAGACGGCGACCTCGTCGTCGGCACGGTGGTCAAGATCGATCACGACGAAGTGCTGCTCGACATTGGCTTTAAGTCCGAGGGCGTCATTCCCTCGCGCGAGCTCTCCATCCGCAACGACGTTGACCCCTCAGAGATCGTCTCGCTCGGCGAGCGGGTCGAGTGCCTGGTTCTCCAAAAAGAGGACAAGGAGGGCCGACTGGTCCTTTCGAAGAAGCGCGCCCAATACGAGAAGGCCTGGGCCAACATCGAAGAGCTCAAGAACCGTGACGAGGTCGTCAAGGGTGTCGTCATCGAGGTCGTCAAGGGCGGCCTCATCGTGGACATCGGCCTGCGCGGATTCCTTCCGGCGTCTTTGGTGGAGCTGCGCCGCGTGCGTGAGCTTCAGCCCTACATCGGTAAGACGGTCGAGGCCAAGATCATCGAGCTCGACCGCAACCGCAACAACGTCGTGCTCTCGCGTCGCGCCTGGCTGGAAGAGACGCAGAAAGAACAGCGCGGCGACTTCCTCTCCAACTTGAAGCCGGGGGAGCGCCGTCACGGTGTCATCTCCTCGGTCGTCAACTTCGGTGCCTTCGTGGACCTCGGGGGCATGGACGGCCTCATCCACGTCTCTGAGCTCAGTTGGAAGCACATTGACCACCCGAGTCAAGTGGTGGCCGTGGGCGACGAGGTCGACGTGGAAGTTCTCGACGTCGACTTCTCGAAGGAGCGCATCTCGCTCTCGCTGAAGGCCACTCAGTCCGACCCCTGGCAGGTCTTCGCCGACAGCCACGCGGTGGACCAACTCGTCTATGGCCGTGTCACCAAGCTGGTGCCCTTCGGTGCGTTCATCCAGGTGGGCGAGGGCATTGAGGGCTTGGTTCACATCTCAGAGATGGCCGCGCACCACGTCGAGTCGCCTGATCAGGTGGTCACGGCCGGCGAGGAGCTCTGGGTCAAGATCATCGAGCTCGACACCGCTCGTCGCCGCATCAGTCTCTCGATCAAGCAGGCCGCCGAAGGTGGCGAGGTCTCCGAAGAGTACCGTGAGGCCTTTGGGTCACACGCCTATGACGCAGAAGGCAACTACATCGGCTCCATCGAGTACGGCGAGTTCACGCCCGAGACCGAGGCGCAGGCCGCGTGGGCCGAGTACGCCACCGAGGTCGCCCCGAAAGCGGCCGAGGGAGAGTCAGAGAGTGTCGACGCCCAGGTCGTAGAGCCCGAAGTGGCCAGCGACGAAGCGGTCGGGGCCCCGGCCGAGGTCGAGGAACCGGCGGACGAAGACGACGGCCACGCGCCGAGCGCCTAGTTCGTCTTTAGCTCCACCGCGACGGACAGGGGATAGTGACAGGCCACTTGGTGGCCCGGCACTATCTCTTCTAGGGGTGGCTCTTCGTTCGCGCACTTGTCCGTGGCGAAGGGGCAACGGGTGCGAAAGCGACAGCCGCTCGGAGGATTGAGGGGACTCGGCGGCTCGCCGCCCAGAACCTCTGAGTGCATCGGCGCGTCGGGGTCGGCCTCCAGTGCCGCGCCCAGGAGGAACTTCGTGTAAGGGTGTTCGGGCGTGTCGTAGAGCGTGTCGGCGGGCCCGATCTCACAGATCTTGCCGAGGTACATGACGGCTACCCGGTCCGAGACATTCTTCACGACGGCGAGGTCGTGGGCGATGAAGAGCAAGGTGAGCCCGTACTCGACCTTCAGATCCTCGAGCAGGTTCAGAATCTGGGCCTGGACTGAGACGTCAAGGGCCGAGACCATCTCGTCACAGATCAAGAGCTTGGGTCGCATGGCGAGTGAGCGAGCGATGGAGATGCGCTGGCACTGACCGCCGGAGAACTGTCGAGCGTAGCGATCGCCGTAGACCTCGGGGTCGATGCCGACCTTGAGCAGCAAGTCGCTCACGATCTGGTCGCGCTCGACGCCGGTCACGCTTTTCCAACAGTCCAAGGGCTCGGCCACGATGTCCTTCACGCGCCGGCGTGGGTTGAGCGAGCTGATGGGGTCTTGAAAGATCATCTGCATGCGCGTGCGCAGTTGGCGCAACGCTGATCCCTTTTTGGTGGTGAGCTCCTCGCCCTCCAGCTCGATGGAGCCACTGGTCGGCTCGATGATGCGCATCAGCGCTCGGCCGGTGGTTGACTTTCCACACCCCGACTCTCCAACGAGTCCGAGGGTCTCTCCCGGGTAGATGTCAAAGGAGACACCCGCCACGGCGCTCACCTTGCGCCGATGACCGAAGGTGACCACCAGGTCACGAACGCGAAGCAGGGGTGTACGGGTCTCGCTCACGCGGGAACTCCTTCGCTGACGGGAAGCGGGTTCCAACAGGCGAAGGTGTGCCCGGGTTCGTACGAGGCCTCGAGTTCGGGACGCTCCTCGCGACACTGGTCCGTGGCGAAGGCGCACCGCGGAGCGAACGCGCAACCCTTCGGCAGGTCCAACAGGTTGGGCGGACGGCCAGGAATGGCCAAGAGTCGAGTGTGCGAAGGACTCGACACCTTCGGTGACCCGTCGAGAAGGGCGCGCGTATAGGGCATGCGGTGACGAGCGAACACGTCGCGGGTCGAGCCCATCTCTACGATGCGACCGGCGTACATGACGATGATGCGCGAGGTGCGCGTGGCGACCACGCCGAGGTCGTGGGTCACCAGAACGACGGACATCTGCATCGTGTTTTTTAGCCCGTCGAGGAGGTTCAAGATCTGAGCTTGAATCGTGACGTCCAGACCGGTCGTGGGCTCGTCGGCCATGAGCAACTTGGGGGAGCCGGCGAGGGCCGTCGCGATGACCACCCGCTGGCGCATGCCGCCCGAGAGTTCACCGGGATAGACGCGATAGCGCTCGGCGGGCGAAGGGATGCCGACCAGCTCCAGTAACTCAATGGCCCGAGCCTTGGCGTCGGCGCGGCTCATGCCTCGTCGCACGCGCAATATCTCGTCGATCTGCTTGCCGATGCGCAACACCGGGTTGAGTGAGGTCATGGGATCTTGGAAGACCATGGCGACCTCGAGACCCCAGATCGCGCGCTTCTCCTTCTCGCTGGCCCCGACGACTTCGAACCCATTCAAGAGCACCGAGCCCGTGACCTCCACGTTCTTGCGGGGCTGCAGTCCCATGATCGTCCGCGACAAAACGGTCTTGCCCGAACCGGACTCACCCACGATGCCCAGGGTCTCGTTTTGACCGAGTTCGAAGGAGACGCCCCCGACCGCCGCGAGTGGGCCGCGCGGGGTGTCGAAGGTGGTGTGGAGGTCCTGAACAACGAGGAGGGTGTCGGCGCTCATAGCTTGATCTCGGAGATGTCGTAGTGCGAGCGCAGACGGTCTCCGATGAAGTTGAGCGAGAGCAAGAACAAGCACATGGCGGCCGAGGGGAAGATCGCGAGCCAAGGATTGAGCTGAAGGTTGGCCAAGCTCTCGTTGATCATGTTGCCCCACGAGGGAGTGGGCGGGTTGACCGACAGCCCGAGGAACGCCAAGGCGCCCTCCAGGGTCACCACGGTGGCGATCCCCACCAGCAGGAAGGAGACACCGATCGGCGCCACGTTGGGCAGGAGCTCCTTGGTCAGTATTCGTCGATCGGTGGCGCCTTGTACCTTCGCCGCCACCACAAAGTCGCGAGTGGCGAAGTTCAGGGTCGCCCCTCGAATGACCCGATAGACCAAGGGGATGGCCGCGATGCCGATCACCACGATGATCTTCAGCAGTGATCGCGGGGTCCAGAACGACAGCACGGCGATCGTGGCGATGATGGCGGGAAAGGCCAGGAACACGTACATGATGGTCGACAACACCGCGTCGAAGGTTCCACGTCGGTAGGCGGCCAGCATGCCGAGTGGAGCGCCGATGCCAAAACCGATCAGCATGGCGCCGAGACCTACTTCAATCGAGACCCGCGATCCAAAGACGATGCGCGAAAAGATGTCGCGCCCTAGGTCGTCGGTGCCCAGGAGATGGTGCAGCGAGGGAGCCGCGTTCACCACGTTGTAGTTCTGATACAGGGGATTGATCAAGGGCAAGAAGCTGGCGAAGATGGCCCCGAAGATGTTGAGGGCGATCCATCCGACGCACAGCCAGAAGAGAAACCCGAGCTTGCGCTTGCGCAGTGGCTGGGAGTGAACCGACGCCTCTTCGACCAGTTCATTCACGAAGTTCGGATTACTCACGACTAATTCTCGGATCGACCAGGTTGGTGGCGAAGTCAAAAGCGAAGTTAATGACGATGACCCCCACCGAGACCACCAGCACGATGCCTTGGACCAACAGATAATCGCTCCGGCCGATCGCCGCGATCAACTGATATCCGAGACCGGGCATGGCCAAGATGAACTGAACGATGAAGCCTCCGGCCAACAGTCCCCCGATGTTGACCCCCGCAGTACCAAGCAGCGCCACCGTGGAAGGTCGAAAGGCGTGGCGCCACATGATGCGGCGCGAACTGATCCCCTTGGACCGAGCCATCGTGATGTACTCCTCCTGCAGAGTGGCGATGAGGTCGCTTCGAAGGACCCGGTAGTACACCACGTAACTTCCGATGGCCAGGGTGATGGAGGGAAGGGCCATGCTCTCGAGATTGCCGATCCAGTCTTGAGTCAAAGAGACGTAGGAAGACGGCCCCGTGTGGGGCACGCCGAGTTTGATCGCGACCACCAGTACCAGGACCACGATGAGGACGAAGGAGGGAACGCTCAGCAGGGTGAAACTGCCGGCGCTGAGGATTCGGTCCACCAGTCCGTCGGGTTTACGGGCACTGCGCATGGCGGTGGGGATGGCGAAGGCGAAGGCCAAGATCTGGCTAATGATGATCGTCTCGACGTCAATCGGCAACGCGGCCCTGATCGTTCCCCAGACCGAACCGCCGGTGATAAAGGAGGTCCCCAGATTTCCTCGAAGGACGTTCTTAATCCAGACGAAGTACTGCTCGATGATGGGTTTATTAAGCCCCAACTGCTTGTAAAGCCTGGCGCGGTTGGCGGGGCTGTCGCCGGTGCCCAGGATGACGGCGGCCGGATCCCCGGGGAGCAGGTGAATGAGATAAAAGGCCCCCACGCTGATCACGAACACGATGCCGATCAACATGATCAGGCGTCGCACTAAGTATCGCCCCAACATTCCCCCTCAGAGACCTGTAGCGACATTACCGAAGTCGACGTACCCAGAAGTAACACCGTGGCCCGGTTGGGGCGTGACAGGCCCTGAGTACCGTAGTCATGTGAAACGTGTGTCCGTGGCGGGAGGAATCGGGGCCGGAAAAACGATCGTCACCGATAGACTTGTATCCCTCGGTTTTTCAGTCATTGACGCCGACGTGGTGGCGCGCCAGGTGGTGGAAAAGGGCGAACCCGCCTGGATCGCTCTTCGCGACGCCTTCGGTACAGCCGTCTTAACTCCCGAGGGAGACATTGATAGAAAGTTTTTGGCGGACGTGGTCTTTCATGACGCCAGCGCGCTGCGCCGGCTAAACAGCATCACTCATGGCTACATCGCCGCGGAGGTCGCGGCCGAGTTGTCCCACGCCACAGCACCGGTCGTGTTTGTCGCGCTGCCTCTCTATCGACCCGAGCACCGTGAAATGTTCGGCTTCGACGAGACCTGGGCGATTCACGTCGATCCGGCTGTTGCCTTTCAACGCCTGACCACCCAGCGGGGACTGGAGGCTGACGACGCGCTGGCCCGACTCGCGGTTCAGATGGACAATGACTCGCGGGCGGCGATCGTCGACCGCGTCATCTGGAACGACGGCACCATCGACGAACTCTATGGATCTCTCGATGTCGCTCTCGAAGAGTTGATGGCTCATGACTGACTTCCTCGTTGAGTCACCCTTTCAGCCGGCGGGAGATCAGCCCACCGCGATCGCCGCCTTGACCCAAGGAGTGCGGGACGGGCTTCGCTATCAGACCCTGGAGGGGATCACCGGTAGCGGCAAGACGGCGACTATCGCCTGGCTGGTGGAACAGGTGCAGCGACCGACCTTGATACTCGAGCCCAATAAGTCCTTGGCCGCACAGTTGGCCTCGGAGTTGCGCGACATGCTGCCAAAGAATCGGGTGGAGTTCTTCGTCTCGTACTACGACTACTACCAACCTGAGGCCTACGTTCCTCGTACTGACACCTACATAGAGAAGGACAGCTCGGTCAACGAAGAGATTGACCGTCTGCGACACGCGGCCACCTCGTCCCTGTTGACTCACCGGGACACGGTGGTGGTGGCGTCGGTGTCGGCCATCTACGGTCTCGGATCGCCGCTCGAGTATCGCGAACGCATGCTGCCCTTGGAGGTGGGCCAGCACTTTGATCAACGGTGGCTGCTGCGTCGACTGGTGGAGATGCAGTACAACCGCAACGAGTTGGTCATTGAACGCGGCACCTTCCGCATGAAGGGTGACACCCTCGAGGTCCAGCCGGCCTACAGCAATGAGGCCGTGCGCGTCTCGTTCTTTGACGACGCGATCGAAGAGATCTCCTTCTTCAACCCGGTCACCTTGGAGAGCCGGGGGAGGGTCAATGAGTTCACACTCTTCGCCGCGTCGCACTACGCCACCAGCAACGCCACGCTGCAACGGGCGGTTCGCACCATTGAAGAAGAGCTGCAACAGCAGTTGGCGCTCTTTCAAAGCGAGGGCAAGCTCCTAGAAGCGCAGCGACTCCGCTCGCGGACCGAGCACGACCTCGAGATGCTGGAGCAGACCGGCGTCTGCGCGGGCATCGAGAACTACTCTGCGCACCTCGATGGCCGAGCTCCCGGCGAGCGGCCCTTCACGTTGCTGGACTTCTTCCCCGAGGACTTCTTGGTGGTGATCGATGAGTCTCACGTCGCGGTGCCTCAGGTACGAGGTCAGTACGCCGGGGACCGCTCCAGGAAGCTCACCCTGGTGGAGCACGGCTTTCGGTTGCCGAGCGCGCTCGACAACCGACCGCTCAACTTCGATGAGTTCATGGAGCTGGTTCCCCAGATGGTGTTCGTGTCCGCCACGCCCGGCCCCTACGAGATCGAGCACTCCGACCAGGTCGTCGAGCAGGTTATTCGACCGACCGGTCTCCTGGACCCGGTGGTGACGGTGGTCCCCACCAAGAATCAGATTGATGATCTGCGGTTGCGGCTCGACGCGGTGGTGGAGCGCGGCGAGCGTGCGCTGATCACCACTCTTACCAAGCGCATGGCCGAGGATCTCACCACGTTTCTGACCAAGGCTGGCTACAAGGTTCAGTACCTGCACAGTGATATCGACACCATCCAACGCATCGAGATTCTCCGGTCGCTGCGTCTCGGCGAGTTCGACATCCTGGTCGGCATCAACCTGTTGCGCGAGGGTCTTGACCTGCCTGAGGTCTCGCTGGTGGCCATCCTGGACGCCGACAAAGAAGGGTTCCTGCGCTCGCGCAGCGCCCTCACGCAAACGATTGGCCGCGCGGCGCGAAACTCGAACGGCGAGGCCATCTTGTACGCGGACCGCATGACCGACTCCATGCGGGCGGCGATCTCTCTGACCGAACGGCGACGCTTGATTCAGATCGCCTACAACGAAGAGCACGGCATCGAGCCGGTCACCGTGTCAAAGAACGTCGCCGATATTCTGAACCGCCTGCGCAGCGAGGCA
The DNA here is from genome assembly GCA_963756325.1 of uncultured Acidimicrobiaceae bacterium. Lineage (GTDB taxonomy): Bacteria > Actinomycetota > Acidimicrobiia > Acidimicrobiales > RAAP-2 > RAAP-2. Next base: position 18,425 of record CAVWNE010000011.1, on the reverse strand, counting down.
CCGCGCGAAGTTCTCTCCAAAGTGCACGGCGTCTCGTCACTCGATGACATGTTGCCCGACGATCTCAGCCTGGAGATCGCGCGGGTGGAAGAGGCCATGCTCGGCGCCGCGAGAGATCTTCGCTTTGAAGAGGCAGCGCTGCTGCGAGACACCTTGCAGAACTTGCAGCGACAGATGGTGGCACCCATCGAGAGTTATCTGGCCGAGGAAGAACCGGTAGATTCCCCCTATGTCTAAGTCGATTCGCGTCCAGGGCGCCCGGGTTCACAACCTGAAAAACCTGTCCGTGGAGATTCCGCGGGACCAGTTGGTCGTTTTCACGGGGCTGTCGGGCTCGGGCAAGTCGTCACTGGCCTTCGACACCATCTACGCCGAGGGTCAGCGGCGCTACGTCGAGAGTCTCTCGGCCTACGCGCGTCAGTTCCTCGGTCAAATGGACAAGCCCGACGTGGAGTTCATCGAGGGACTCTCTCCGGCGATCTCGATCGACCAGAAGACTGCCTCGCGCAATCCGCGATCCACGGTCGGAACGATCACCGAGATCCACGACTACCTGCGCCTGCTCTTCGCGCGTATCGGCGTACGGTACTGTCCGAACTGCGGCAAGCCGATCACCAGTCAAACCCCCCAGCAGATCGTGGATCAGGTGCTGGCCCGTCCGGACGGCGAACGGTTCTTGGTCTTAGCGACGGTGGTGGAAGGTCGAAAGGGCGAGTACAGCACGTTGTTAAACGAGCTCTCCGGCCAGGGCTTCTCGCGAGTGCGGGTGGACGGGGTCGTCATGGAGCTCTCCGAGCGCGACTCGCTCACACTGGCGCGTTACGAACAGCACACCATCGACGTGGTTCTGGACCGTCTCACCGTGAAGAAGTCCAACCGCCAGCGCTTGACGGAGTCGGTCGAGTCGGCGCTGAGGCTCACTAAGGGGGTGGTCAAGTTCCTCTTTCTGGACCCCGAGGAAATCGTCTCATTCTCCGAGAAGATGGCCTGCCACGACTGTGGACTCAGCTTCTCCGAGCTGGCCCCGCGCGACTTTTCCTTCAACTCTCCCTACGGCGCGTGCCCGGTGTGCACAGGTCTCGGGACGCGATTCGAGGTAGCCCCGGATCTGGTGGTGCCCGATGTGGACCTCTCGCTGGCCGAGGGGGCGCTCGCCCCGTGGGCCGGAGCTCGCTTTAAGTACTTCGAACGCCTGATCGAGGGCATCGCCAGCATGGGTAACTTCGACGTCAACACGCCCTGGAAGAAGCTGAAGGCGAAGGACAAGAAGCTCGTTCTCTACGGGGTCGACTCGAAGTCAGTGCCCGTGAAGTACAAGAACCGTTACGGTCGCGTGCGTAGCTACGAGACAACCTACAACGGCATCGTGGAGTGGCTCGAGCGCAAGCGTAACGAGGCCGACGGGGACTGGTCACGCGAACAGGCCGAGCAGTACATGCGCGAGGTGGAGTGCACCGTGTGCAAGGGTCAACGCCTGAAGCCTGAAGTCCTGGCGGTAAGGGTTCACAACCGCAACATCGCCCAGGTCAACTCCATGACCATCGACGAAGCCATCAACTACTTCGACACGCTGAAACTGACCAAGCGCGAAGAGACGATCGCCCACCAGGTCATCAAAGAGATCGTGGAACGACTGACCTTTTTGATGGACGTGGGACTCGACTACTTGACCTTGAGCCGAGCCTCGGCGACCCTCTCGGGGGGCGAGGCTCAACGCATTCGCCTGGCCAGCCAGATCGGTAGTTACTTGGTCGGTGTGCTCTACGTCTTGGACGAACCCTCCATTGGTCTGCACCAGCGTGACAACCGTCGACTGATCGCGACACTGGAACGACTTCGCGATCTGGGGAACTCGGTCATTGTCGTCGAACACGACGAAGAGACGATTCGCTTGGCCGACTTTGTGGTGGACATCGGACCCGGGGCGGGCGAGTTCGGAGGCGAGGTGGTGCACGCCGGAAGCTACGAGGCGTTGCTCAAGAACGACAAGTCACTGACCGGTCAGTACCTTTCGGGCAAGAAGTCGATCGCCGTACCGAGCGAGCGTCGAGCGGGCGACGGGAAGCAGCTGACCATCAAGGGCGCTCGAGCCAACAACCTACAGAACATCACCGTCGACATTCCCCTCGGGGACTTCGTCGCGGTCACCGGGGTCTCGGGGTCGGGCAAGTCGTCGCTGATCAACGCGATCCTGCTCGCTTCGTTGGAGCGCCAGATCAATCGAGCAAAGACCGTGGTAGCCGAGCACGACACCATCCTCGGGGTCAAGAACCTCGACAAGGTCGTGGCGGTCGACCAACAACCCATTGGTCGCACCCCGCGCTCCAACCCGGCGACCTATACCGGAGTCTTCGACAAGATTCGCAAACTCTTCGCCGAGACCCAAGAGGCCAAGGTTCGTGGCTATCAGCCCGGCCGGTTCTCCTTCAACGTGAAGGGCGGGCGCTGCGAGGCGTGCGCCGGAGACGGCACGATCAAGATCGAGATGCACTTCTTGCCGGACGTGTATGTCAACTGCGACGTCTGCAACGGGGCTCGCTACAACCGCGAGACCTTGGAGATCCTGTATCGCGGAAAGTCGATCGCCGACGTCTTGAACATGTCGATCAGTGACGCCCGGGAGTTCTTTGAGCGTCAGCCGCTCATTTTGCGCCACGTGCAGAGCCTCTACGACGTGGGTCTGGGGTACGTGCGACTCGGCCAGCCGGCCCCGACTCTGTCGGGTGGGGAGGCCCAACGGGTGAAGTTGGCGACCGAGCTGGCTCGCCGACCGACCGGCCACACGCTCTACGTGCTGGACGAGCCCACCACCGGTCTGCACTTCGAGGACGTCAATCGTCTCTTGCACGTCCTTCACCGCTTGGTCGACCAGGGCAATACTGTTCTCGTGATCGAGCACAACCTGGACGTGGTGAAGACGGCTGACTGGGTAATTGACCTCGGCCCCGAGGGGGGGCGACGCGGGGGACTGGTCGTGGGAGAGGGGACGCCCGAAGAGATCGCGCAACTCCCCACCGCCACCGGCACGGTACTTAAAGAGGTGCTCGCCGGCCACGGCCACGGCTGATGCTGGCCAAACCGTCCGGGATCCCTCGTCACAGCGGCTGTTACCTCTTTCGTAACGAGCGCGGGACCATTATCTACGTCGGCAAGGCGCGCGTCTTGGCCCAACGTCTTTCCAGTTACTTCCAGCGCGAGTCCGGGCTCTCGGAGAAGACGCAGCTTTTAATGAGCGAGGCGACAAGCGTGGAGTGGATCGTCACGCCCAACGAGATCGACGCGTTGATTCTTGAGAACGAGCTCATCAAGGACAATCAACCTCGCTACAACATGCGCCTGAAGGACGACAAGAGCTTTCCCTTCGTGGCGCTCGACTCTCGCACGCCTTTCGCCGCGCCCTATATGACCCGTGGTCAACACGTGAAGGGCGTACGGTACTTCGGTCCCTTCGTCGACGTCCGCGCGGTGCGGGCCACAATGGACGAGCTCTTGCAGGCCTTTCCCCTGCGGTCGTGTTCGAAGCACAAGTTCCTGTATCAACAGCGCATCGAGCGACCGTGCCTGCTCTACGACATCGGCAAGTGCTCCGGACCCTGCGTAGGGAAGATTGACCCGGCCGGGTATCAAGAGCTCGTGGCGTCGTGGGCCCGGTTTTTTGAAGGCGACGTGCGTGAGCTACGCGATCGACTGCAGGGGCAGATGCGCCGCGCTTCTGAGCAGCAACACTACGAAGCGGCGGCCAAGGCCCGCGACGGCCTGGCCGCGCTGGAGCGAGCGGCCGGTGCGCAGAGCGTGGTCCTTGACACCCATTCCAACCTGGACGTGATCGCCATCGCCAGTGAGGGCTCGCGCTCAGCGATCGTGCGCTTTCGGGTGCGCTTTGGCCGCATCATCGGGCGCACGGTGCACCTGGTGGATCGCTCCCTCGATGAAGATGACGGTGAGATTCTTGAGAACGCGCTGACCGAGATGTATCTCGATAAGGAGTCGGTGCCCGCGGTCGTGGTGGTCGAACGCGCGGAACTGGCTTCGACTCTGGTGCACGAGTATCTGAGCGAGGTACGCGAGAAGCCGGTCGAGGTGATGGCGGCGAAGCGCGGCCGGCGTCGACGCGTGGTGGAACTGGCAGTTCACGACGCGGAGTCGGTGATCGCGCGCGACTCGCTGCGTCGCCAGGCGGACCACAACGTGCGCTCGCGCGCCCTCCAAGAGCTGGGGGCCGCCCTGAACCTGGAGCAGCCGCCCTATCGCATCGAGTGCTTCGACATGAGTCACCTACAAGGCACGAACTACGTGGGCTCCATGGTGGTCTTCGAAGACGGACTCCCGGTGAAGAGTGACTATCGGCACTTCAACGTCAAAGAGGTGCTCGGGAACGACGACGTCGGAGCGATGGAAGAGGTGGTGCGTCGGCGCCTTACCCACTGGGAGGAGCACCAGTCGAGCTCCAAGTTCCGTCGGGCCGATCTCATCATCATCGACGGGGGACTCCCGCAACTCCACGCGGCCGAGAAAGCTGCGCGCACCCTCGAGCTCTCGGGACTGGTGGAGTTCACCGCGCTGGCCAAACGCGAGGAGCTGCTCTTTCGACCGGGCAGCTCGGTGCCGATCGCGCTCGAGCGAGGTTCGGAGAGTCTGTACTTGGTGCAACGCATTCGCGACGAAGCTCACCGTTTCGCCATCACCTTTCACCGCTCCAAGCGCGGTAAGTCCATGGTCGCCTCCTCCCTCGAGGGAGTGGAGGGACTCGGTCCCGCCCGACGCGATCGCCTGCTCGAGAGTTTCGGTTCACTCAACTCACTGCGCCAAGCAACCTTGGAGGAGCTCGACGCGTTGTCCTGGTTGCCGAGCGACGTCGCGGTGAGGCTCTACGATCACTTACAGGCGCCGACGGCGCCGCGACCCACGAAGGATAGTGACGATGAGTGAGGTCCTGTTAGTGACGGGCATGTCGGGGGCGGGCCGTTCGACGGTGGCCTCGGCTCTGGACGACCTCGGCTGGTTCGTGATTGACAATCTTCCTCTGGAGCTGGTGGTGCGCGTCAGTGAGTCGGCCGCAGCCGACGCGCACGAGTACGCGGGGATCGCCTTCATCGTCGGACGATCGGCCGGTCTTCAACCGGACTCGCTGCTCGCGGTCGAGCAAGAGCTGCGTCTGGCGCACGAGGGGGCCAAGATTCTCTTCCTGGACGCGCCCGACGACGTCTTGATCCGACGATTCGAGGGCACGCGGCGGCGTCACCCCTTGGACGCGGCCACCCTGGTGGACTCCATCGCCGAGGAGCGCGCTCTGCTCGCCCCGATCCGCGAGGCGGCGGACCTGGTCATCGACACCGGGTCCATCAACACCAACCAGCTGAGGCGACGCATCGTGGAGACCTTCTCCGACGCCATGGAGTCACTGCGCATCTCCCTTCTCACCTTCGGCTACTCCTACGGCCTGCCCAGCGACGTGGACATCGTCTTTGACTGTCGCTTCTTGCCGAACCCTCACTGGATCGACGAGCTGCGGCCCCTGACCGGGCTCGATGAGCCGGTGGCGCGCTACGTCTTGGATCAAGAGCCCGCCCAACACTTCTTGGCGGACGTGGTGGGCATGCTCGCGTGGCAGATCCCCGCCTTCGCTCAAGAGGGCAAGTCCTATCTCTCGATCGCGATCGGCTGCACCGGCGGGCGCCACCGCAGCGTCGCGATCGCCGAAGAGGTTCGCCGTCGTCTTCGCCTCGATACGGCCGTCTTTCACCGCGACATTGCCCGATGAAACTGGTGGCGGTGGGTGGGGGCCACGGCACCGCCGTGTCTCTTCGTGCGCTGAAGCGCCTCTCGGGAGACGTCACCGGAGTGGTGTCGGTGGCCGACGACGGAGGCTCCACGGGGAGACTGCGCGCGATGCTCGACGTGGCGGCCGTCGGGGACCTGCGCAAGTGCCTGGTTGCCCTGGCTGATCCGGAGAACCCTCTCACCGCCTCCTTTGAGCACCGCTTTCGCGTGGGGGAGCTCAGTGGCCACGCGGTGGGCAATCTCTTGCTGGTCGGCCTGATCGACGCGACGGGAAACCTCGAAGAGTCAGTCAACGCGGTCGCTCAAGTCATGGGCGTGACCGGCACTATCGTGCCCGCCAGCTGCGAGGGCGTGGTGCTGCTCGCCACGACCGAGGAGGGAGCGACGCGAGGTCAGACCAAGGTGGCGAAGTCTTCGACCATCCGACGGGTCAGCCTGGAACCGGCGCAACCGGCCGCACCGATCGCGGCCGTCGAGGCGATCGAACGGGCCGACGTCGTGGTGATCGGTCCGGGCTCCCTCTTTACCAGTGTGATCGCCGCCTGCGTGGTTCCCGGAATCACTCAGGCCTTGGCCGGTACGCGCGCGACCAAGATCTACGTGGCCAACCTTCGTCCCGAGATCCCCGAGACCGAAGGTTTCTCGCTGCAGGACCATCTCGATGCCCTCGAGCGTCACGGGGTTCACGTCGATCTGGTGCTGGTCGATCATGGTTCACCGTTCGCTCACGATGACGCGTCGATCGCCACGACGGTGGTGGATCTCGCCGGGAGAAATGGCTTGGTGCACGATGTGCAAAAATTGACGATGGCCGTGCTCGAAAGTGCGAAGATAGACAACCACCAAAATGAAGGAGAAGCCAGTGGCAACACGGGTCGCGATTAACGGATTTGGACGAATCGGCCGGGGATTTCTACGCGCGGCACTGGGAGACCCCGAGGTGGAAGTCGTCGCGCTGAACGACGTCGGATCGCCAGAGATGAACGCCCATCTTCTGAAGTACGACTCGACCCAAGGGGTGCTCGACCGGGATGTTCAGGTGGGCGAGAACGCCCTGCGGGTGGGGGACTGGACGATCAAGGTCTTTGGCGAGCGCAACCCAGCTGACCTGCCCTGGGGCGAGCTCGACATCGACGTGGTCATCGAGTCGACCGGCATCTTCACCTCGCGTGAGGCCGCGGGGGCGCACCTGGCCGCGGGAGCGAAGCGCGTCATCATCTCGGCGCCCTCGGGGGACGCCGACGCGACCTTTGTGATGGGTGTCAACGAGGACTCCTTCAACCCCGAGACCGATCTGGTCATCTCCAACGCCTCGTGCACCACGAACTGCTTCGTGCCGATGGTGAAGGTTCTCGACGACGCCTTCGGGGTGGAGGCCGGCCTCATGACGACGGTGCACGCCTACACCAACGACCAGAACCTGCTCGACTTGGCGCACAAGGACCTACGGCGCTCGAGGGCGGCCGCCATTAACATCGTCCCCACCTCGACCGGCGCCGCGCGCGCCACCAGCCTGGTGCTCTCGGCCATGAAGGGCAAGTTGGACGGCACCTCGCTGCGCGTGCCGATCCCCGTCGGCTCCATCACCGACTTCACGGCCGTGCTGCCCACCACCACGGTCGAGGAGATCAACGCCGCCTTCCTCGCGGCGGCCTCCCGCGGACCTCTCTCAAGCGTCCTCGTCTACACCGATGAGCCCATTGTCTCCTCGGACATCGTCGGTAGTCCCGCCTCGTGCACCTTCGACGCGCTCATGACCATCGTTCAGCGCCTCGACGACGAGCGCAGTCTGGTCAAGGTATTCGGTTGGTACGACAACGAGTGGGGCTACTCGAGCCGACTGGTCGACCTGGCCCGCTACGTCTCGCGCTAGTGCCGGCCCCTCTGCCCTCCATCGACGCGTGGGGTGATCTCCGCGGCAAGCGCGTCTTCGTGCGCGTGGACTTCAACGCCCCGGTCGCCGAGGTGGACGGCGTGCTCACGGTGACCGACGACTTTCGTCTGCGGGCCGCGTTGCCGCTCTTTTCCACGTTGCTCGAACGCGGCGCCACGGTTGTCGCGGCCACGCACTTCGGACGACCCGAGGGAAAGGTGGATGAGCGCTACAGCGTGGAGCCGCTCCGTCGGGTGCTGCGCGTTCTCGCACCCCAGGTGGAGCTGCTCGAGAACTTACGCTTTCACCCGGGCGAGGAGTCGAACGACCCGGAGTTTGGTGCATCCCTCGTCAAGGGTTTCGACTACTACGTGAACGAGGCCTTTGGGGCATCGCACCGAGCGCACGCCTCCATCATGATCCCGCCGACTCTGTTGCCGAGCGCCGCGGGCTCCAACTTGTCGCGCGAGGTCGCCACGCTGCTCTCGCTGCTGGAGTCACCCGAACGGCCCTTCGTCGCGGTGACCGGGGGCGCCAAGGTCAAAGACAAGCTCGGCATCATGAGGGTGTTGGCGGCGAAGGCCGACTTGGTGATCGTCGGCGGCGGCATGGCCTACACCTTCGCCGCGGCCGAGGGGCGAAGCGTCGGGAGCTCTCTCTTTGACGCGACCTTTGTCGACCAGTGCGCCTCGTTGCTCGAAGGGGGCAACGTACTGATCCCCGTCGACGCGCGCGGTCTTGCCCACGGCTCAGCCTTTGGCCCCGGGGGCGGAGACGATTCGGCGCTCAGCTTTGACGAGAACATCCCCGAGGGTTTCATGGGACTCGACATCGGCCCCAACTCCCTGGAGATCTTCGCCGCGGCGATCGGGAGTGCTCGCACGATTCTCTGGAATGGGCCGATGGGCGTCTTTGAGGATCCGCGCTTTGGGGTAGGCACGGAGGGCGTGGCCCGGGCGATCGCGAGCTCGTCGGCGGTCAGCGTGGTGGGCGGGGGAGACTCGGTCGCCGCGCTCGGCGAGTACGGCCTCGAGAACGACGTGAGCTTTGTCTCGACCGGCGGAGGCGCCTCCCTCGAGCTGGTGGAGCTAGGCGACCTGCCCGGACTGCGGGCGCTGCGCGAAAGTGCCTGGTCGAACTAGATGGCCAGCACCAAGCGTCCGCTGGTGGTCGGGAACTGGAAGATGAATCTCGACTTCGTCGAGGGGTTGCACCTGGTTCAACAGCTCGGTCTCCTCATGAAGAACCGGCCGGTCGAGCACACCGACGTGGTGGTGGCTCCGCCGTTCGTGGACCTGCGCACCGTCTCTTCGATCTTGGACTCCGAACGTCTCACCATCTCCCTCGGTGCCCAACACGTCAACCCCCACGACAACGGCGCCTTCACCGGAGAGATCTCGACGTCCATGTTGGTGCGGCTCAACGTGGAGTGGGTCATCGTCGGTCACTCCGAACGGCGCGCGCATTATCACATGAGCGACGACCTGGTCGCCGACACCTTGCGCGCGGTGGTGCGGGCCGGCCAACACGCGATTCTCTGCGTGGGTGAGAGCTCTGCGCAGCGAGACGCCGGTGAGTACGAAGAGTTCGTGCGCGCGCAGCTGACGAGCGCGCTCTCCGGACTGGACGAGCGTTTTCATCCCTTGGTGACGGTAGCCTATGAGCCCCTCTGGGCGATCGGCACCGGCGTGAACGCGACGGCCGAGCAGGTCCGCGACATGACCGCCTTCACCAGAGGCGTGATGAGCTCCCTGGGCCTATCGGCTCCCCAGGTGCTCTATGGCGGCTCGGTGAATCCCGACAACGCCGGCGCTTTGGTGCGCGAGGGCGACGTGGACGGCTTTTTGGTCGGCGGCGCCTCGCTCAAAGCGGAGTCGTTCTACGCCATTCTCCAGGCGTGTGACGACTGCTACGCTATAAAGCGCTAATCGGAGGACCCAATGCTGACCTGGGCAATTATCGCTGTTGAATCATGTGCCGCCGTGGCGTTGATCTTTCTCGTGCTCTTGCACTCGGGTCGTGGGGGCGGTATTTCGGACCTGATGGGTGGCTCCATCGGGGCCGCGGCTACCGGTTCGACCGTCGTGGAGCGCAATCTCGACCGCATCACTATTGGCGTGGCCTTCGTCTTCACCTTTGCCACGCTGGCGCTCGACCTACGCCTGCAGTAAAGGCGATGTCGTCGCGTCGCGGCTGGCTTTCGCTGGCGCTGGGCGTTCTCTGCCTGGTCGCGGTCGCGGTTCCGGTGTCCCTCTCCTATGGCGCGGCGCCTCCCAGTTCCAATGAGAACAACGAGACGCTGGATCTCTCTCTGCCCGGACCTTTCAACGGCTGTTCGTTTCTTGATCCCGGGGTCACCGCCACCTCCAACGCCATCCTCGACCTCGTTCGCCCCTCCGCGTTCATCACCAACATGAACGGCACCCTGGAGGGTGAGGGCGGGGCCATCGCCTCGACCGAGCTGATCTCCCTCACCCCCGAGACCGTTCGCTACACCATTACGCCCAAGCTCTTCTGGAGTGACGGCCTGCCCTTCAACGGGTCGGACCTGGTCAACTGGTGGCAGCGCGCCCGGTCGCTCCCGAGCGTCACGAGCGACGGCTATCGCGCCATCAAGTCCTTGGTGGTCTCGACCAACGGGCTCTCGGTGACGGCCGTCTTCAACTCTCCCTACGCCGACTGGGAGTTGCTCTTTCGCGACGTGGAGGCACCGGGGACGACACCGGGGTGCGCCATCTCTGATCTCACCACGCGGCCCTCGCTCGGCGCCTACGACGTGTCGAGCGCCACGGACAATCGGATCGTCTTGGCCATGAATCCTCATTGGCCCCTCGACACCAACCGATTTGGTCGCGTCGTCATCACTGACACGCAGAACCTGCCATCCTCGGCGAGTGTCAACTACGCCGACTACACCTTGGCCCTGAACGCCTCCTCGATTCTCGCTCTCAGCAACCACCCCGCCCTCTTGAGTCATATCGCCTCGTCCAACAACATCGAAGAGATGACGTACTCCCCGGTCTCTCCCATCACCAGGGTGCTCGCCGTGCGCAAAGCCCTTAGTCTCAGCGTCGATCGCCAAGCCATGATCGACACGATGTTTGGTGCCGTCACTTTCTCGCCGTCGGTCGCGGCGTCTGCGATTTTCTCTCAGGGCCAAGGTCAATACCCTGGAACGTCGGGCTCGAATCCGCCGGGCCAAACGACGACCACGACCAGTCCGGTGACGGGCGGACTCGCCGACTGTCAGAGCTGCGCACTCGCAGACTTGCGTGACGCGGGCTTTCAACGAACCTCGGCCGGGTGGAGCGATGGTTCTTCCAAGGCCCTGAACATCTCTCTGGGTGTGGGGCCCAGTGACCTCGACCGCGCGGTCGCGAGACTGGTTCGCAATGATTGGAAAGCAATCGGCATTCGCTCAACCGTGGTGGAGGCGACCTCGGACGCGGGCGCCGCGCGGGACGCGTCCTTGGGTCGCGTGGAGGTTGCTCTGTTCGCGCGACCCACCGCGACGAACCCTTCCTTCACGGCTCGCTCGTGGGCCGGCGCGGCCTATCCCGACACGTACCCGAGCGGTGTGCGCCTCAAAAGCACAGCCACTCTCTTCAAGGCCGCGCTCACTACTTTCAATCCCGTCACCGCCACCTCAACCTGGTTAGAGCTCGACCAGGTGATCATGAACGACTTTTGGGTACGGCCGCTCTTCACTGCGCCGTCGCTCTCGATATGGTCAGGCACATTGTCGCCCGTGGTGAGTAGTTTTCTGGTGGCGGGTTTCGTTGATCAATTACCGACCTGGTCGAAGGTTCCCATTACGACCGGTTCGTAGGGAAACTTCCGTAGTTTCTTGGCGGCTAGAGTGGAGGCCGCGTCGGAGTGGCGGAATAGGCAGACGCGCCAGCTTGAGGGGCTGGTGCCCTTAGGGGCGTGTGGGTTCAAGTCCCGTCTCCGACACCAATTTGTACAGAAATGACTTAGATGTTGTACAATTCTGCCATGAACAAAATCTCGGTCAGCAAGGCGCGCGAAAAACTCTCCGATGTAGTGGAGATGTCCCAATCAGAGCCGGTCGTCCTAGAGCTTTACGGACGTCGGGCCGCTGTCGTAGTGAGCCCCGAACATTATGACGAAATGCTCGAAGCCTTTGAAGAGTCGCAAGACGACGCCGCGTACGACGCCGCGTTGGCAGAAGAGGGTGCCAACATACCCTGGGAACAGGTGAAGATCGATCTCGGCTGGTCGTGAATGAATATCGAATTGAGTTCCGGCCCGCGGCCCTGCGCGAAATTCGAAAGATTGATCGTTCCACGCAGCCGCGTATTAAAGGCGCCATTGCGCTGCTCGCTCAGGATCCGCGTCCGCCAGCGTCTCGGCCTCTTCGAGGACGGCCCGGCTACCGACTCAGGGTGGGCGATTACCGGATCATTTACACCATTGATGACGGGGTGCTGCTCATTGTGGTTGTCACTATCGGTCATCGACGCGATGTTTACCATTAGCCACGTTTGGAGTTCAACGAATCACATCTGATTGACGAAATTGAAAAGTCGCCAATGCCTGGTACCAGATATGGGGTGTCGGGTCTCCGACACCAATCACGGCGATCCAAGTGCAAGTCGCCGGTGCGTGGTAGCAGACCTGTTACTTCGGGTCTCCGACACCAATAAGAAACAGTCCATTGTGGTTAGCAACCGACTGCGTAATTGATCGCCGAGCAGACACGGTGCATGACTTCCTCGTCTACTCGGCCAAGTGGCCCGGCGAGGGAACTCTGTAGAACCGTGTGAAGCCCGTCACAATTAATGACTGAATCCTGGTCGATTCCCGCTTCATCGTGATCGAACTCAACTTCTGCGGCAAGACCCCTCGTTGATGTTGAGATCTCGGCAACCGTAGTGAGACTTCGAACGTCGATCACTTCGCTTCGCGTGAGTATCAGAACGGGTCGGCGCTTCCCGCCGACCTCGGCCAACCAGATTTCGCCTCGCTTCACGGCTGGCCCCACGCTTCAGCATCCGTCCAGTCGGAATCAGTTCTTTCAGGAAATTTTGTGTATGCCTCTCGGTCCGATTGTTCGAGGGCGGCACGGACAGCGTCGCTGACCCCCTGGCGGGCCGCAGCCGAAATGTTCACACCGAGTCGGCGGGCGCGTTCAGCAAGATCTTCATCCAAAGTAAACGTTGTACGATGAGATGCCATAAGTAAATGCTATCAGTATTTGATGCTACAAATGGCACACAACTTCAAAGAGTGCTCCTGTGGGCACCGACGAAATCATTCCAGTTGAAAGTTTGAACGTGATTCCTATAATCTCAACCGCCAATCCTTGGTATCAATCTGTTGCTTCGGGTCTCCGACACCAACAATTTCCGAGTGGGTCAATCGCCCATGATCACTTGCGCTTCACATCGCCGATCTATGTCATGCAGATTTCAGGGGTGCTGTGATACACGAGAGCTCACCCGTGAACGCGGGACCCAAATGATTGTCATCGAGTTGTTTGCCAGGTGCTGCTCTGCCTGACCTTGACGTGGACCGCTTTATTAGTGATGGTGCCGTCTTGCTGAGGAGTGCTTTCCCTCGTGATTTGGGCCAACGAGTGTTGGGAATTGCTCTGGGAGGCGACCGACTGCGACGAGCATGACAGAGCTACATGGAAACGGCCGGTGATCCGCGTGGGAGCACGCGCAGACCCTCCATTTGTCGCCGCCGCTAATACCGAGCGCCTGCACAGAGCGTTCGACCAACTCGCGGGTGCTGACCGCTGGGTACCAACGCAACGGGATCGGAACCTTCCCAATCCGTTTCCCAGTCAACGCGGCGCCAGGAGACGACGGCTGGCACATAGAGTCCACCGGAGCGGACTCAACTGGCGAACCCATAGTCGACCCGAGGTCCACAGAACGCGTCCTCCTCCTGCTGTTCTTGTTCAGTGACGTGGGGTCGGGCGATGCGCCGACTCGGATACGGCTGGGAAGGCATCTTCACGCTGCGCTTTTTTTCAAGGAGCCGAACCCGATTGGATTCATCCAAGCTGCAGGCGCGATTCAGAGACTCAACACCTGCCCGAAGTAGCCGCCATCGGCGACGCTGGTGACGTTTGGCTGTGTCACCCTTCGTAATGCGTGCTGCGCAGCGACATCGTGGCGACGGAGTACTTCAGATAGTGGTCGTCACCATCGGATATCAGTAAGTGATGTATACTTACATCATGCAGAGAACGCAGATTTCACTTACATCCGAAGAACGCCGCGCACTGGACACCGAGTCTGCACGCACGGGCAAGTCCCTTTCAGCACTCATTAGAGAAGCCGTTGAGGCAATGTACGGAACATCTCGCTCAAGTTCTGATGACCTCGATCTCATGCGCCAATCCTTCGGCACGTGGACTGATCACCATGAGGACGGTGCATCCACGGTGGAGAGGTTGCGTTCAGGTTCGCGCCTCACTCGTCGCGAATAGTGACAGTCCTCGTCGATACCTCCGTAATCATCGATTACCTACGAGGTCACCATGGCGCCGAGCAGGTTCTGGAGAACGAGAGATTAGATGCGCCGCTGCACGCAAGTGAAATCACGCGCCTTGAGGTTCTCGCAGGCATGAGGAATAGCGAGGAACGTGCCACACGATCGTTCTTATCAACTTTCATCTGGCACGGTGTCGACACTCTGATTGCCGAGCGCGCTGGCGAATTGGGTCGAAAGTGGCTGCCGAGCCACGGCTCAATTGATAGTGCCGATCTTGCAATCGCCGCAACGGTGATAATCGTCGAGTCCAAACTTCTCACTTGCAACGTCAAGCATTTTCCAATGTTTGCGACTTTGAGTAAGCCCTACTGACAGATCCGCGTCCGCCAGCTTCACGAGCACTTCGGAGTCGGCCAGGCTTTCGACTACGTGTCGGGGATTATCGACTCATTTACACCGTCAATGACGACATCCTTTTAATTGTCATGGTGACAGTCGGTCATCGGCGCGAGGTGTAGCGGAAGTAGTTCCAGGGGACATTGGTCGCCGCTTGCTGTCAAGCCGCCAGTGCGAGGTCGCACTCCTGTCACGTCTGCTTCGGAAGCCAAAGTGATACCGGAGTGGTATCATCGGACTATGGCATTCACAGTTCGCACCGACGCCGCCCTCGAAGGGGCCCTTGACTCCCTCGCACGGGCTGAAGGCATCTCCCGACAAGAAGTTGTTCGGCGTGCGGTGCTGGAACGCTACGAGCGCTTGGGCCACGACGCTCGGGTGGAGGACGCGACGCGCCGAATGGCAGTGCGCTGGGCCGACGTCTTGGAGCGGCTCGGCGCGGAGTGACCGAGATCGAGTTTCTCGTACTTGAGGACGTCATAGCGTTAATTCGGACACTGGGCGTCGGTCCCGTTCGCGATCTTGGTCTCCTGGACTCCGCGGTGAGTAGGCCCCGATCCAGTGCGTTTGGCGAGGACGCATATCAAACGCTCGGTCTTAAGGCGGCGGCGCTGCTCCATTCGATGACCAAGAACCATGCGCTTGTCGATGGTAATAAGAGACTTGCGTGGCTCAGCACCGTGGTCTTTTGCGATCTGAACGGATTTGCTTCGGGCCTTGCCGACAATGACGCCTACCAGCTCGTATGGGACATTGCCAGCTCGGTGGAAGAAGACATTGCGGCTATCGCGGTGAGGCTTCACCTGGGCCGATAGGTCGACGTGGCCGCTGGCACGACTTGAGCAACATTCGTGGGGAGTACGAGATGGCCGTGAGATGGGCTGCCTGGTACTTGCCGACGACGGATCTCAGATGAGGTGACATTCTTACTGCCCGTAGAAGAACCTCGACCATTCGCTTCACGTCCAAATCTGCGCCCGGTCAGTGGGTCTCGTTTGGACCCCGTGTTGATGATCGCCTCATCGTCGCCCTCAAGTCCAATGGCGTAACAGTCGAATAGGGCGGACTATCTTCGAAGCCTCCAGTGCTTGGTAGCAGATTCGTTGCTTCGAGTCGTCGACAGTCGCATTAGCCGCGATCAACTCAACGTCATATGCTCGCGTCATGTTCCACGATTGGTTGGACGGCGTAGTTCGAGAATACGACGACCGTGAAGGCATCGGTATCGTTGATTCGTTTGACACGCCTGGAGGGTGTTGGATTCACTTTTCGATGATTGAGGTCCCCGGTCGGAAGACCCTGTCTGTTGGTCAACGTGTTCGCTTCACTTTTGAGAGCGAAGTGGACCAGGACGGCTTTGTGTTCCGAGCCGTGCAAGTGAGGCCGTCAATCTGAAGTGATTGCGCTTTGCGCGAGGAGACGCCAATGCTTGGTAGCAGATCTGGTGTTTCGGGTCTCCGGCACGAGTTTGATCCAGGGCGTAATCCACTTTCGCCAGCAGCTAAGCGTTGCTTCGAGACATGTCAACGTTGAGCAACGTCATCCGTGAGTGGCTCAGAGTTCTGGCTTCGTGAACCAATCTGAGTAGTCAATAGCCAAAAACCAATTGCTATCGCTAAGCCTCCGATTCCCACGAACAGCCATCCAATAACGATCACTGATTCGTCTGCAAACGTTCTAAATACGTTCGTAATCGCGAAGGTTCCAACTGCAATGACGAGTGATTGAAGGGCGAGGCCCCTGAGTCCATGACGAAGTGACTTGTCATCACTCGCTGACGGCAATGTGCGGGTTAGCCAGTACCAAGACCAGCCGGTAATGCCATAGGCCAACGGTATGGACAGGTAGTAAATGAACAGTTCAACGCCAACGGCATCATGGAAACCGTCCTTTGAAAAATAATCGATGCACTGGACCAAATAGCCGATAGCTACAACGAGGAATCCACTCACGACCAATGCGCGCGGCCTCGATCGATTGTTGCTCTCCATCATCGAAGGGTAACTCCGAAACGCGTTGCATCGAGGCTAAATCCAGTTTGCGCAAGCTAAGGATCCAAACACGGTCCGCACTCGCAGATGGAGCGCGAATTTCGCCTCTCTCTTTCAAGCCCTTACCGCCGGGACCGCGCCAATACAATTACTTACTGTGATAACGTGCGCGGACGCGGTCGCAGGCGGGGAGGTTCCGGTGGGCATCATTCACAGCCGAAGTTCACAGAGGGCTGTTCTTCAGCTTGAATCCTCGAAGGCACGGACCAAGATCAGGGCTCGACTCTTCAGCCTTTCGGCCTCAATGGTCACGGTGGCCGCCCTGAGCCTCGCGGGAGCTCCTGCGGCTAGCGCTAGTGGAACCGCACCCTCTCCTGGAGTGTGGCAGCTTCACGCTGGCACAGAGCTAGAGAGTGGATCTTTTGCCGTTACAGCATCACAGACGGTGACGAACTTTAGTCTTGTATTAGGTGCGAGCGCTGAATTGAGTTGTGGCTCGGGTGGACTTGTCGTTCGGGTACTTGGTGCACATCGCCTTGTTCGCGATCCGCTGAGCGATCTCGGTAGTCCGACGAACCAATACGCAATCTCGTCACCTACCAATGTCATTGAAGCTGTAAAGGTGAGCATTACCGTGAACGGCGTACGGAAAGCCGGAGCGCTTGAAATTGCCTTTGGCCCCGGTTCAAGGGGTGGAGTGCGCACCAACGGTGACTTGTACTACAACAACAGTTGTGACCTCAATTTTACTGTCGCAAAAGGCTAGATCCTGCGATACCTGATGGAGAAGCCGGGTACTGTCTCGCCCCGGTCGACAGTCACTCTGCGCGCTACTGGAGGACACGGATTTAAGTCCAGTTGACCTAGCGGAGAAGCTGTCACTTGTGAGATATGTAGGAAAGTTGTGTTTGCGACCCTGAGTTGAAGAGTTCCGCTGGCCCCGTTAGGTGGGCCGGGTTCCGTGTTGAAATGTCATTTGGCAATCAACCTCAACAAGGAGACCCCAACCCATGACGATGCTAACCCCTGACTTCTCGTCGCGCCCTGACACGAGTGCGAGCAAAGAAGTCTCTGATCCCATCACCGAACTGCTGCGCGGCCACGCGAGAGAACTCATCGCCGTGGCCCTCGAGGCGAAGTGCAGTTGGTGCTCAACCAACTACGCGACGATGGTCGTGACGTCGTGCGCAACGGCTACCTGCCCGAGCGTTACGTCACCACGCCCGTCGGTGACGTTGCGGTCGAGGTCCCCCGCATCCGTGCGCGTGACGGCGAGAGCGTGAACTTCGCCTCGTCGATGGTCCCCGGTATCTGCGTCGTTCGAAGTCGATTTCGGCCTGGGCGGCCTCCGCCTACTTAAAGGGCATCTCCGAAAGCGATGCGGCCTCAGACTTGGAGGTCGTGCTCGGCGAGGGCGCGAAGAAAACCACGCCGGGTGCTCGAGTGAACTGAAGGAGTCCTGGACCAAAGAGTTCAACGAGTGGAAGCATGTCTATCCAAGGTCCCCTTCACCTACCTCTTCGCCGACGGCGCTACGAAGAGATCCGCGGTGACAACCCCAAGATCTGTGTGCTGGTGCTGATGGGTGTGGACGAGAAGGGCCGGGCACCCGATCGCCCTCGAGGACGGGATCGCGAGTCCACCCAGAGTTGGTGCGAGGTTTGCTCGACGCCAAGGCTCGCGGACTCAAGGAGCGGAGTTAGCGACGGTGACGGGGCGGTTTCTGGGCGGCGCTCTTCAGGTGTTCCCCCAGACGACGCACCAGCGGTGTTGGATGCATAAGTCAGCGAACATCCTCAACTACCTACCCAAGGCCACGAGGTCCAAGGCCAAGGACGATCTGCACCAGATCTGGATGGCCGAGAGTCGAGCAGCGGCCGAACGGGCCATGGCGCTGTTCGAAGAGAAGTACGCGG
>CAVWNE010000010.1:0-107229 GCA_963756325.1 uncultured Acidimicrobiaceae bacterium | reverse complement strand
ACCTGCCCCCCACTTTGGTTACCCGATTTGTTATGAAGATCAGGCGGTTTTTGGGTTAAGGACTTGATGCTAATTCGAACTCGATGGGCGACACGTAGTCGAGTTGGGAGTGACGTCGTTGGCGGTTGTAGAAAATCTCGATGTAGTCGAACATCGCGTTCGAAAGTTCGACTCTCGTCTTCCATCGCTTGCGGTTGAGCAGTTCAATCTGCATGCTCGACCAGAACGACTCCATCATCGCGTTGTCGAGCCCGTCGCCGACCGTGCCAAACGAGGGCATTAGGCCAGCGCTTCGAATGCGGTCGGTAAAGGCCCAGGACGTGAACTGGGCGCCGTGGTCGGCGTGGACCACGCCACCGGGTGCCGGTCGGCGATTCTTGATCGCCATGTCGAGAGCGTTCACGACGAGGTTCGAATTCTGCACACTGTCGATAGACCAGCCGATGATGCGTCGCGAGTACGTGTCGAGCACGCAACAGCAGTAAACCTTTCCCTCTCGCGTGGGGTGCTCCGTGATGTCCGTGCACCACAGCTCGTTGGGTCGGTCGCGGTGGAACCTGCGGTTCACGAGATCGTCAGCCGTCACTATGCCGCGAAGTCGTTTGACCCTGGCGGGACCGGGAAGGCCGTAAATGCCGGCGTGGTGCATCAGCACCGCGACGAGTCGTTCGCTGACGAAAACGCCGAGTCCCTTCGTCAGTTCGGCGTGCACGCGCCGCGAGCCGTAGGTGCCACGACTCGCCAGGTGCACTTCTCGGATGAGACTCGTGAGCCATTCACGACGCATCTTGCTGGGCGCGAGCGGCCGTTGACGATAGCGGTAGTAGCCCGGGCTCGAGACTCCCAACGTGCGACAACAGACTTTGACGGGGAACCCGGCGTCGACTAGAACGTCAATCACCGGGTGAATCCTTTTGGGTGGGGTCGCTCGTCACCGAGGATCTTCGCAGCCCGACGAAGAATCTCCACCTCCATCTCGAGCTCACGGATGCGGCGCTTGGCCTTCTTCAGTTCGGCGCTCTCCTTCGTCGAGACGCCCGGGATTTCACCACGATCTATCTTGTCCTGGCGAACCCAACCGTGAAGAGCCGCTTGACTCACACCGATCTCTTCGGCGGTTCTCGTGATGGTTTTACCAGCTCGAACGAGCGCAACAGCTCGCAATCGAAACTCAGCGGGGAATGGTCGTGGCATGGTGAACAGCCTTTCATTGAAGGCCTGTTCTTCACCAAAATTAGGTAACTAAACCGTGGGACAGGTCAAGATGTCAACCGAACCTTCAGCAGTCCCATTCCGTAGAACTCAGAGAGTCGGGGCATATCAATGACGCTAGGACCTGAGTGTGACGCCACATCTTTAGGTCGAAGAGCAGAACCAGGAATACCGTTGTGATATCGACAACAAGTGGACGTTGAGGGACACAATAAGAACCGCGACAACGCCAATGCCATCGTCGGCGAAAGGGAACCGTCACCTTCTCGATCGCTCCGCTCACTTCGCAGTTCACCGATGAACTTGCTAACTGGCCCCAACTAGGTTAAAATTTTGACCAATGACTTAGTCGATGGCATTCTCTGACGCGAAGGCACACTTGTCAGAGTTGGCCGAACGGGTTGAGCGCGAACACGAACGCTTCTTGGTGACGCGTAATGGACGACCATCGTTCGTACTCCTAAGTCCGGACGATCTTGATTCACTCGAAGAGACGCTCGACATACTAAAGGACACCGAACTTTACGGCTCGCTTGAGATATCGCGAGCCGAATTAGCACGTGGCGAGACCTTTCCCCTGCCCGATGGGGGAATGGCCCGACCCCGTGTATGAAGTAAGAATCACACCTGAAGGTCTTCTCCACCTCAACCATCTCCCTGCCAAAATTCGTGACGCCGCGTTGAGCGCACTGACGGGGACGATTAGAGAAAACCCGCAACGACTCGGCACGAAGTTGGTCGGGGAACTCGACGGCCTTTATTCGGCGCGCCGGGGCGATTACCGGATCATCTACGAGATAATTGACGACCCCAAGACCGTGGTCGTACATCGGATTCAACACCGCGCCGACGTGTACCGGAACCGCTGACGACAGCAATCGCCTAGTTCCAGCGAGAGCAACCGGTGACGAAGGAAATCGGTCCACGTCACCGATATTCGCGTTCGCGCAATCAATATTTGTGGACCTTGAGGGACACAATAAGAACCGGAATCCAACCATTACCAGCTGAGCGACCAATATTTTGGAGTTTTGGCTTCCCTGGAGTCTGACTTACGGACCTCGTCGAATGACTCGCGTATCTGACGACAGAATCTGTGTAGATTGATGTACACTTTCTCTATGACCCGCACACCCACCTACTCCCTCTCCGTCAGCGACGCCACCAAACGCGGGATCGCCGGACTAGCTCGTGACGCCGAAGCCGGATCGGCGATTACGGTCGAGCGCAACCACCGTCCGGTGGCCGCGATTATCGGAGTGAGCGAACTCCATCGCTACCAAGAGGCCGAACGGGACTTACGCGATCTTGCGGTCGTTCTCATCCGCACCGCCACCGACAACGGGGAACGAACTTCGCTCGACGACGTCTTCTCTCGATTCGGATTCGATCGAGCGACTCTCGAACGCGAAGTTGATGAGGACCTGGCCGCTGGTCGAGAGTGACCCCGTCCAAAAGTGCTCAAAGAGACGAACCGCCATCTCGCAGAACTGGTCGTCACCCCAGCGCGCATCATACGGAACTTCGCTTCACTGACGCCGCGATTGACGACTTGGTGGCGCTTCAAAAGAAGAATCGTCCGGCCCTCAAATGGGCGATGAAGAAGTTTCTGCTCATCGAGCGTAACCCCGAAGCGGGCGCCCCCCTCGGCGGCGGACTACACGGCTATCGCAAGTTGACCGTGGGTGACCGGGACTGGCGCATTGTGTGGCGAGTGACCTTTGACGATACCGGACAGCCAATCGTCGATATTGGTGAAATCTGGGCCGTGGGCGCTCGAAAAGACAGCGAGGTCTACACCGAGATGCGTCGACGGGTAGCTGCAATGCCCGAAGGTCCTCAGACCCAAACATTCGAAGAGGTGTTGGCTCTGCTCGAAGCCAGTCTCACGAAGAAGCGACGTCCCGCGCCTTTGCATCCCACAACCGACGACACACTCGCGCCAACATGGTTGGTCGACGATCTGGTCAACTTCGCGGGCTACGTACGAAGTGACGTTGAAGCACTCACTGAGCGCCAAGCCATGTCAGCGTGGGTAGCATATCGTTCGCGCTGATGTACTTCCGCTTACCCTCGATTCGAAAACGCCAGAACGAACTCTTCAATTCGCGAGGCAATTGCGTCGTCAACTCAACGAGATTATGAGTTCATACAAGTGATTGTCTGTTGCCGGGTGGACCATGAGTCATACGATAAGAACCACTCGGTCTCGGTGCTCGTACGAACGTCGATCTTCCTGGAAGAGAAAACGCTGTCTACAGCAAGCCGATGAATTCGCTCTCCATAACGTCAGACTGTCGAAGAATTGCCGCAAGCGTCCCGCGACAAGTTCCCTGTGAATTGGAACAATCACAGTTCTGCCGCTTTGATTGCGGAGTTTCACGTGACTACCTCGCTGCCCGATCTCGGCAAAGCCAATCCTCTTGATCGAAGTGACGGTCTCTTGACCGGAAACAACGGGTAGTGCGCGGCTCACACAGGAATCAAAACCGTGGTGATGATTGGTGGCTCTATTGCGTCGGGGAGGTCTTCCCCCTCGACGTACAAGCTCAGCGCTTCTTCGAGATTCGCGAGAGCCTCAACGACTGTCTCACCTTGACTGACTACGTCGACGTCAAGACACCTAGCAACATACCAAGGCGCTTCGTGGGTGGCTGCGACAGTGAACTTCATAATTCAGATCGTGCCAGCGGCCTGTGTCATCAGACCCGGTTCGTATTCTGCTTCGAAGTGGGCGCTGGGGGACTCGAACCCTCGACCTCAGCCGTGTGAAGGCTGCGCTCTAACCAACTGAGCT
This sequence comes from uncultured Acidimicrobiaceae bacterium, assembly GCA_963756325.1. GTDB lineage: Bacteria > Actinomycetota > Acidimicrobiia > Acidimicrobiales > RAAP-2 > RAAP-2. Next base: position 103,220 of record CAVWNE010000010.1, on the reverse strand, counting down.
AAGCGCCCGAGGCACCAATGATACATGTGCAGGGCCGTGAGGTCATTTGCTCAGAGTTGTAGCCTTCACACGTGCCAGATAACAGTGACTTGACCTCCAGGAGGTCAATGCGGAGTCGCCGCGGGCGGCGACCGTCGCTCGCTCCGCGCGAGGTCGTTCTCGGTCTTGATCCCTTGGAGCGCACTGTCAGCCTTTTTGGAGCGGGTATCGCCTTCGTCTTGGCCATCGTGACGGCCGTCGAGTGGAAACGAAACCTCCCGACTATTACCAAGAAATCGGTACCGACGGGAAAAGTCTGCCCTTCCGCCTACCCAACTCGACACGCCACTTTCTGTGAACATATCGTCAAGACCACGGGCACTCAGTGGGAAGTCAAGTTCTTTTTCATTCTCATTGTGGCCGCCTGCATCGTGTTCTTCGCACTTCGTCGCAAGCGAGCGGGGGTTGCCACCTTCGCTGTGTTTCTTGGTCTCGGTCTCGGAGTGGGCGCTGGCCTAGTCTTCTTTTTCATGGGCGCGTGGCTCATCGTGCGCGCCTATCGACTTCAGAAGTACGGGGTCGCCACGATGATGGGCTCCAATCGAGTGGCGAAAGAGATGGCCCAGGCTCGAAAAGAGGGACGAGATCCGGACATCGAGACCTATCCGGTGTCGACCAGCGCATCCAACCAGCCTGCTACGCGGACGCGTTCGTCGAAGAAGACCCCTCCCAAGTCGACAGGTCCCGAAGCCTCCAAGCGCTACACGCCAAAGAAGCCCGCGCCCAAACGTCGCTAAACATGGCCAAACTGGGACTCGATTTTCCAACGAAGTGGGGACGCGGATACACGGCCCGGTTCGCGCGCGACATCATTCAGACATACATCATGGGGCCGTACGCTCGCTATCTTTCGACGCTGGAGATACGAGGAAGTGAGAACGTCACCGGGCAACGTCCGTTCATCTTCGTGGCCAACCACGCGAGTCACTCCGACACGATCCTCCTTCTGACGGCCATTCCCGCCAAGGAACGACGCCGCACCGTGGTCGCCGCCGCCATGGACAGCTTCTTCATGGACTACCGCCAAGCCATCAAGACGGTGCTGTACTTCAACGCGATTCCCGTCGATCGCCTAAAAGTCAATCGGCGCAGCGCTCAGCTCGCCCTCGAACTCGTCGAAGACGACTGGAATCTCGTCATCTACCCCGAGGGCGGTCGCACTCCCGACGGCCATCTCCAAGAGTTCAAGGGGGGAGCCGCCTACCTCGCCGAGCGTTCCAAGGCGACCGTCATCCCGACGTATATTCACGAGTCGGGCTATCTCAAGGGGGCCAAGTACGCCAAGGCCCCGATCTACGTTGAGGCGAATGAGAAGCGACACCACGTCGTCGTCGCCTTCGGTGAGCCCCTGCGCTGCGAAGAGGGCGAGAACATGCGCCACTTTGGCGTGAGGATTGAGCGCGCGGTGGAAGCGCTCGGGCGAGAGGTCAGCGGTGACCCCTCCTACGGCCGACGCGAGGACGCTGCCGAGTGAAGGACGGCCCGGCGACGCTCCGCGTACAGATCGTCGGCGATGGAGTCAAGCGGTTCAAGTTCGCGACTGAGAACGCTCGCGAGAATCTCATCGGCGAACCACGGATTCATAGCGAGCATCGGACCGTGGGCATAGCTGGCCCAGATTGTCGGCGTGCGAAAGCCGTCGACCACGCCATCGTTGCCTCGGCCCCGTTCAACTACGCCCAAGGGTTCGACTCCAGCGCCCAACTCGGTTCGACCTCCGTGATTCTCAAATCCCACCAACACCTTGTCTTCGCGCCGCACCAGTAGTTCACCGACCGACCGCGTGAGTCCGCGGTGCGTCACGGCGTCGACGAGGCCGAGGCCCTCGTACTCGTCATTGCCTTCCACCGCGAAACTCGTCCCCAGAATCTGCAGTCCGGCACAGACCGCCAGCACGTACTGGCCGTCTCGCACTCGCGAGGCGAAAGAGGACTCCCGCAGGAGGTCCGCCCCGAGACGCTGAGGGCCGTCCTCTCCCCCACCCAGCAAGTAGAGCGACGCGTCCGGCATGTCGTCATCGAGGGCGACGTTCACGACCTCGACCTCTATCCCCCGACGGCGGGCTCGCTCGCCCAGGACGAGCGCGTTACCGCCGTCGCCGTAGGTGCCCAGTAGCTCGGGATAGACCAAGGCGATCCTCAGCACGGTTCCGACTTTTCTCGCCAGTCTTGAAAGGCGGTGTAGTTCGAGATCACGTTGATGACCACCGGGGAGGTGGGGAGCGATGCCTCATCGTTCACCACCGCGTAGTCAACGCTGGCGTACTCGAGTCGCGTCGCGAGATCGAGCTTGCGGTCACCAAAGCAGTAGACGCGATGACCGCGCAGCTTCTCGAAGGGGACGTCGTAGAGCCACGAGGGGTCGCGACCATCGGCCACGCGAGCGTTGATGGTGACCCAGATGTCACTGTCGTCATCGTTCACGGTGTTCAACATGGCGGAGAATCCGGCGGGGTTTTTCGCGAGCAGGAGTCGAAGTTGGTGGCCCCGCCACCGACGGAGACTGAACCGACCGGCCACGCTCTCGAGGGCGTTCACCCGCGCCAGAGCCTCTCGGGGATCAATCTCGAGATAGGTGAGCGTGGTGAGAGCCATGGCGGCGTTCGCCTCGTTGAACGCGCCGGGCAGTCGAAGAGCAAGGGAGAGAGACGTGCCGCGAACGATGAGATTGTCGTCCAAGGTGGTCGCGATGTTAAGAGGCTTCGAGAACCCGCACTCGCTCCACCACTGTCCGTCATGGAATCGAAGCGGAAGGGTGCAGCGAGGACACGAGACCGCGTCGGTGTTCCAAGGAGTCGGCACATCGCACCAGGCCACGCTCGTGGCGAGTTCTGCGGCGTAGACCACGAGGGGGTCGTTGGCGTTCGCCACGACAACCGCCTCTTCGTAGCCGGCGAGCAGGGAACGCCATCGCTCAGAGATCTGGCGAACTTCATTGGCGCGATCCAGTTGGTCGCGCGAGAGGTTCAGTAACACAATGACCCGGGGCTTGGTGGACGTGGCCACGCGGTCCAGCCAGGACTCATCGACTTCCAATACCGCCCGAGAGCTACGTGAGGACGCCAGGGCCGCGACGTGGCCCGGTGGCATGTTCGATCCGGTCTCGTTGGTGGCGACCTCACCACCCCAGCCGGCCGCGATCATCGCGGTCGTGGTGGTTTTGCCGTTCGTTCCACTGACTAACACCACGCTGCGCGTGTCGGCTAGGTCCTCCAGCAATCGAGGGGCCAAGGCCAGACCGACGCGTCCACCGATGACCGTCCCCGAGCCGCCGACCGTCCTTCGCGAGAGAAAATTAGCCGCGCGAACCGCTCTCGTGGCGACTGCGTCGCGAAGGGAAAGAGCCGGGGACATTTGGGTCAACGCTAACGCCGCAGAAAACGCAAAAGGACCAACCGGGGGGTGGCTGGTCCTTTTGCAAAACCCTGGGACTACTAGAGGGGGGTTCTAGTAATGCAGGCTTCGACCAGTATGCCCGGTCCGGCTCTATCTTTCAAGTGAATGCTTTTGATACTTACCATCTGTATAATAGATAGGTGGAAATACGCCAATTAGAGGCACTTATCGGCATCGCCGAGCACGGAACATTCTCTAGCGCCGCCGAATCGCTGGGGACGGTGCAGTCCAACATCTCCAACCGGATCGCTCGCCTCGAGGCCGAACTGGCCACCGAACTGGTGAATCGGGCCACGGGAACCCTCACGGAGTCGGGCGTGGTGGTGGCCGAGCGCGCGAGACGAATTCTCAACGAGCTCCGGGCGATTGCCTCGGACGTCTCTGAGTTGAACTCCGAGATACGCGGACAAGTCACCCTCGGCATGATCGGCACCGCGGGCCGGTGGCTCGTGCCGCTGCTGCTCGAAAATCTGCGCGAGCGTTACCATCACATCAATCTGCGAATTAGTGAAGGAACTAATTCCGCCATTGAGCCCCGTCTGGTCAACGGGCAGCTCGACCTCGCGGTACTGGCGTGGCCGGTGCAAGCTGACGAACTCCAAGAGGTCGATCTCTTTACCGAAGATCTCGTGGTCATTGCCCATCACGACCATCCCTTGGCGAGCTACCCGGGGCCGCTCCCCTTCTCTGTGCTGGCCCAACACGACATTCTTCTCCCCATGCGAGGCACGCCCATCCGTCGAGAGATCGACGAAGCAGCTCGACAGGCTGGCGTGGAGCTTCACCCGCTGGTGGAACTGGACGGTCTACGCACGATCGCTTCGATGACCTTTGACGGACACGGTCCGTCAATCCTTCCCGCGACGATGCTTTCGCCACACTTGCGCGCCAATTTCATTGCGCTCCCCATCGAGAACATCGCCAAGCGCCGAGTCGTCCTCGCTACTCGGCGATTTGGTTTTCCCTCGGCGCCCGTGCGGGCCATCCACGCACTCTTGGAGGACGTGGTGGCCAATGCGAAGAATCCACCCGACGGCGTCTATCTACCCGCTCACAAGACCTCGGCGTAGGTGACCCCGCCGTAACCGCCCCACGACGTTCGTCATCGCGGCGTCTTGGCGAACCCCGGGCGAGGCATGGCGGGAGCTCGTCGAGTCTTGGGATCAAGCGCGGAGAGTGGCGTCGCCACATCCTCAAGTGCCTTTCGTTCCGCGTCGACACCCAAGAACACTTCGGCCAGTCCCCCGATGATCATCACGCCCGCTCCGACGAGGTACGCGATGAACAGTCCTCGGTGGCTGTTCACCAGCCCACCATAGATATTGGGACCGAGCGCGCCAAAGCACTGGGCGATAGCGAAGAACACCGCGATGGCCTTGGCCCTCACCTCCAGAGGAAACACTTCGCTGACGGTCAGGTAGCCCGCGCTCGCTCCGGCGGACGCGAAGAAGAAGACGACGGACCAGCACATCGTTTGGCTAAATCCACTGAGCAAGTTCGCGTCGAAGGCCCACGCCGTCACCGCCAGCAAGATGCCCGAGATCAAGTACGTCCCACTGATCATGATTCGGCGTCCCAGGGTGTCAAAGAGGGGCCCGATGAGCAAGGGACCTAAGAGATTGCCCACGCAGAACGCGATGAAGTACAGCGGGATGGTCGACGATCCTACGTGATATACGTTCGCGAGCACGAGAGCATAGGTGAAGAAGATTGCGTTATAGAGGAACGACTGCGAGATCATCAGACACGCGCCCAAGATGCTGCGCTTGGGCATTTGGCGAAAGAGCACCCAAGCCAGAGCGAAGAAGCCAATGTCATTACGAGGGCTGATCTCAATGGCCTTGGATTCATCGGGCATCGGCGCGTCCTTCTCGTCCGAGAGACTCTCAATGCGTTTCATCGCCTTATCGGCTTCTTTCTCGCGGCCGTGCATGATCAGCCAGCGCGGACTCTCGGGAAGATTTCGCCGCACGTAGATCACCGCCAGCGCCAAGACCGGCCCAATGAGAAAGCCCAGACGCCAGTTCACGGTGTCGTTGAAGTGGCCCAAGATGTAGTACTCAGCGACGGTGCCGATCAGCGCCCCGCCCCAATACGTACCGTTAATTGCGATGTCAACGCGTCCGCGATAGTGGGCCGGAATCATCTCATCGATTGCTGAGTTGATGGCCGCGTACTCGCCACCAATGCCCATTCCCGCGATAAACCGAGTGGCGTATAAGAAGGTCACCCACCCTGCCCCGTGCCCGAAGGTTGCCGCCGTCAGACCCGAGCCGATGAGATAGACGCCCAAGGTCACCAGGAAGAGCTTCTTTCGCCCGAGCTTGTCGGACAGTCGACCGAAGATGATGGCTCCAAAGACTTCCCCGATGAGATACACCGACGCGATATCCCCCACCGCGCGCGGCGACATCGCCAGGGTGTTCTTCTTCTCCAGGATGTCGGCCACGTCCGCCGCCAGAGTGATCTCCAGCCCATCAAGAATCCAGGCAATGCCCAGTGCCATCACCATCTTGGTATGGAACTTCGACCACTTCAATCGGTCGATGCGCGCTGGTATCAGCGTCTTGATGACGGGCGCGTCATTGGTTGTAGCTTCGTTGCTCACGATTCGACCGCTCTATGAGCGGATTCGCCGATGCGTTGAAACGTCTCCGCTCGGCCAACGTTGCAACGTATTGCTAACGGGAAAAAAGTATCAACTTTTCGCGTGAGTTTCCTGATCACCGCTTTGAACTTTCTTAAAACCACCTCAGCAAAAGTGAATGCAATGAACGTTCGAAACGCGACTCGAAGAATGCGGATTACACGCTTATGCAATAGTCCAAACGTGACATCAACAATGACACCGACCGAGCGTGCGTTCGAGATTGAAGGGCGCGACGCCGCGTTCGCGACTCTCATCGAGTGCGTCGGCCCGCCGCCGCGACGTCGCAGCGCTCCCGTCGCCGCGCGCTTCGGAACTCTCGCGCGCTCGATCACGTTTCAACTCCTCGCCACCAAAGCCGCCGACACTATTCACCAGCGCGTGATCGACCTCTGTGGTGGTGACGTGAATCCCGGCTCCATCGTGAAAGCGGGACACGCGAATCTTCGAGGAGTCGGCCTGTCGAACGCCAAAGCCGCCGCCATGCTTGATCTCGCCGAGCGGGCCCGCGACGGTCGCATTCATTTAGCCCAACATGGGCGAATGACCGATCTCGAGGTGATCACCGACGTTGTCGCCGTACGGGGCATCGGAACTTGGACTGTTCAGATGTATCTCATGCACACCTTGGCTCGGCACGATGTATGGCCCGCCGGAGACCTCGGCGTGCGCCACGGATGGTCGCTCCTGCACCAACTGGAGGAAATGGTGACCGAGAAGGATTTGAGGGGTCACGGCGCTGTCTTTGAAGGCGTGCGCTCTGACGTCGCCTGGTACTGCTGGCAGGCCGTGCATCTCTCGCGCGCAAAGTAATCTCGCACGTATGCCACTCCTTTCCCTTGACGATTTCGAACGCGATGCCCTGCCCGCCTTGACACAGTTCGCGACGATCCCCTCGCTCTCTCCCATGTTCGACGCCGAGTGGGCGACGGACGGCTACCTCGATCAGGCGGCGGAGCTTCTCGCCAGTTGGGCGCGCGAGCGCACACTGAAAGGTGTCGACATTGAGATTCGCCATCTCGACGGACGCACGCCGATGCTGGTCGTCACCGTCGACTCGACGGCGGGCGAAGGCGGCACCGTCATTCTCTATGGCCACCTCGACAAGCAACCGCCGCTTGGTAACTGGTCGGAGGGACTCGGCCCGTACACCCCGGTTCGTCGGGGCGATCGACTCTACGCGCGCGGCGTCGCGGACGACGGGTACGCCTGTTTCTCCGCGCTCAGCGCCATCGAAGCCATGGAGGCCCACGACATACCCCACGGGCGATGCGTGGTGCTCATCGAAGCGAGCGAAGAGAGCGGCAGCACGGACCTCGAGGCGTACCTCGACGACCTGGCCGAGCACCTGGGCGACGTAGAGCTTCTCATCTGCCTCGACTCAGGCGCCCTCACCTACGACCGCCTGTGGGTTACCTCATCACTTCGCGGGGTGGTGAACCTCGAGATCAAAGTGGCCGTTCTGGAGGAGGGCCGCCACAGCGGCTCGGCCAGCGGTGTGGTGCCGTCCTCGTTTCGCGTGCTTCGCCAGCTGCTGGATCGTGTCGAAGACTCCACCACGGGCGAGATACTGATCGAGGAGTTGCACGCCACGATTCCCGACTCGCACGCCCGCGCCGCGCACGGCATCGCCACCGAGTTCGGCGACGTGTTCGCGCACGACTTTCCCACCCTCGAGGGCCTCGAGCTCATGGGCAGCGACGCCGAAGACAGAATCCTGCGACGCAACTGGTATCCCACCCTGTCGGTCATTGGTATGGGCGGCATTCCGGGCCCCGACATCGCGGGCAACGTACTGCGGCCCTACACGACGGCCGTTCTTTCGATCCGGCTCCCCCCGACGGTCGACGCCTTCGCGACGGCCGAGATCCTCAAGCGCATCCTCACGACCGACGTGCCTTCACACGCCACGGTCACCATCTCCAACGTTAATCCCGGCAATGGATGGGTGTCGCCAGAGTTGGCGCCCTGGCTCGCTCCGGCCCTGGAGAAAGCGTCACTCGATTACTTCGGCAAGTCCGTCGGCTTCACTGGAGAAGGCGGGTCCATTCCCTTCCTCGGCTCTCTCGCCACGCGCTACCCGGGCGTCCAATTTGTCGCGACCGGGGTGGACGGACCGGAGTCCAACGCCCACGCCATCGACGAGATGCTGGACCTGCCGATGGCGGTTGGGGTCACAAACATGGTCGTTACTGTGTTGGAAGCACACGCCGCGAAGTAAGGAACCCTCATGACGGAACACGTTGACCTCTGGGTAGATCCCCTCTGCCCCTGGGCCTGGATGACGTCGCGCTGGTTGCTCGAAGCCGGAAGGGTTCGCGACTTCGACATTGACTTTCACGTCATGAGCCTGGCCGTCTTGAACGAGGGGCGTGATCTCTCCGACTCCTACAAAGAGCTCCTCACCAAGGGGTGGGGACCGGTTCGCGTCCTCATCGCCGCCGAGGAGCGACACGGCAACGAGGTTCTCGAACCGCTTTATAGCGCGATGGGCACCCGTCACCACGTACAGGGCGAGAAGGATCTCGACGCCGTCATCGCGGGAGCCCTCAGCGACGTCGGGCTGGAAGCAGATCTCGCTCTGGCCGCCACGTCCACCGACTACGACGAGGCGCTGCGCAAGAGCCACCACGCCGGCATGGATCCGGTGGGTTACGACGTGGGCACGCCGGTGATTCACGTGGGCGACGTGGCGTTCTTTGGACCCGTGGTCACTCCCGCCCCGAAGGGTGAAGCGGCGGGCAAGCTCTTTGACGGCGTCATGATGGTCGCGAGTATTCCGGGGTTCTATGAACTGAAGCGCACGCGAACCGTAGGCCCGATCTTCGAATGAGCTTTGCGTCGAACTCGCCCGGATTTCCCGTCTACGTGGCGGGTTCCACCGATTTCCCTCGCGCGCTCATCGTTCTTCAAGAAGCCTTCGGCGTCAACGACCACATCCGCAAGGTCGCCGATCGCTACGTTGACGACGACTACTTCGTCATCGCTCCTCACCTCTATCATCGCAGCGGCTCGCCCGACGTTCCCTACGACGACCTCGAACAAGCCAAGGAGCTGATGTCGACGTTGACCGAGTCCGGGTTGCGCAACGATCTCAACGCCACCACCGACTTCCTCGCGACTCTCGGCTTCACGCCGGCCTCCATCGGGGTCGTGGGCTTTTGCATGGGCGGATCGGTCGCGCTGTATTCCGCGACTCTCGGCACGATCGGCGCAGCGGTCACGTACTACGGCGGAGGTATCTCCACGGGACGGATGGGACTTCCCCCACTGCTCGAAGTAGCGGAGAAACTACGCTCGCCGTGGCTCGGTCTCTACGGAGACCTCGACACGGGTATCCCCGTTGAGGAGGTCGAGGACCTGCGCACGCTCACCAGCGAGCTTGACGTCGTCACCGAGATCGTTCGCTATCCCTACGCCGGTCACGGCTTTCACTGTGACGCGAGGCCGAACGCCTATAACAGAGAGGCGAGCGACGACGCGGACGAGCGCACGCGGGAGTTTCTCAACGCGCAGCTCGTGCCGGTCCGTCTCTAGCTTCTCGGGACATCCTTCCAGGGAACATCCTTATCGTTGCGCGGTTCGCCGGCGAGGCCGAGCACGCGCTCTCCGATGATGTTGCGCATGACTTCGCTCGTGCCACCCTCGATGGAGTTGGCTCGCATGCGAAGGAATGCCTTTCGCATGTCACCGCCGCTGAAGGCCGACTCGCTCGGTCGAATCTGGGGATAGTTCGAGCCATAGAGCATGCCCTCAGAACCCATCAGGTTGACGCACAGCTCACTGGTGCGCTGGTTCTCTTCGGCGAATGCCAACTTCGCCACCGAGCCCTCGGGACCGGGAGTGCCGGCTCGACGAAGATCACTGGCCCGCCAGTTCGTCAGGCGTCCGACTTCGTTGCGCACCCAGGCACGCATGACGTCACTGCGCACCGCGAGCGCGTGTGCATCGGTGCGGGTCGCCCAGTGGGCCTTCCAAATCTTGAGCGCTTCGCCAATTAGTCCCGAGCTACGCGGTGGCACGGTGCCACCGATCGAGACTCGCTCGTTCATCAGTGTGGTAATCGAGACACCCCACCCTTCGCCCACTCCCCCAAGTCGACGGGTGTCGGGAATGCGCACCTCGTTGAAGAAGCACTCGTTGAACTCAGCCTCCCCGGTGACCTGAAACAGGGGTCGCACGTCGACACCCGGGGCCTGCATGTCCACCAGGAACGCCGTAATGCCCTTGTGCTTAGGGACGTCGGGGTTGGTGCGCGCGATGATGAGACCGTAGGACGCAATGTGCGCGAGAGTAGTCCACACCTTCTGGCCCGTCATGACCCACTCGTCTCCGTCACGTTCGGCCCGAGTGGCCAACGTCGCCACGTCCGATCCGGCGCCCGGCTCGGAGAACAGTTGGCACCAGATCTCTTCCCCGGTGAACAGGGGACGCAGGAAGCGCGACTTCTGCTCGTCGGTGCCGTGAGTAGAGATCGTCGGGGCCACCATGCCGTAGCCAATGATGTTGCGCATGATGGCGCTCGGCGCCCCCAGTGAAGAAAGTCGGCGCATGACGTAGAGCTGGTCCGCCGGCGAGAGGCCGAGACCTCCGTGTCCTTCGGGAAAATGCACCCAGGCCAGCCCCCGGTCGAACTGCTCACCGAGGAACTTAACGGGGTCGGTTGACTCAATCGGATACGTAGCGACCAGGTCGTCGATCAGTACGTCAAGGTCGGCTTCGCTCGTGGCCATGGTTCTCCTTCAGCGGGTGTGCTCTTCGAATACTACGCACGGTCCGAGGCACCCTTCTCCCCGACGGTCGGATAGAAATGGTCATGATCACTCCACGAATACTGGCCACCTCGGGCGGCTTCGTCCCCGGTCCCGTGCAGGGCACCGCTCGCCTGGGGAACATGATTCTCGGCGCCCTCGCTTTGACCAAGAAGGACCGACCACGGGTCTGCCTCGTAGAAACGGCTGGGGGCGACCCGAGCGACTGGTACGCCGTGCTCTATGAAGCATTCAACGCCGCGGGCTGTGATGTCACCCAGCTCAAGCTCTTCACCCAACCTTCCGCCGATCCGACGGAGCGACTGACGTCCTGTGATTTTGTGTGGGTAGGGGGCGGCTCAGTCGCCAATCTGCTCGCCCTGTGGCGCGTGCACGGCGTCGATCTCGCGATGCGCGAAGCGTGGGAGCAGGGCGTCATTCTGGCGGGCGTGTCCGCGGGAAGTCTCTGTTGGCACGACGGGGGCACGACCGACTCATTCGGCCCCACCCTCAAACCAGTCACCAACGGCCTCGGGCTCCTCCCCTACGCCAACGGCGTTCACTACGACTCCGAAGCGCAGCGCCGGCCCCTCCTTCAACAGCTCATGAAGGACGGCGTGCTTGGGCCCCTGGCCTTTTGCACCGACGACCACGTGGGCATTTGGTACGAGGGCGTCGAACCAACCACCGTCGTTGCCGATCTGGACGCCGATCCCACGACCGGTCCCGCGGCCTACCGGACCGAACTGGTGGATGGCGAGATCAACGAGACTCGCGTGCCCGTCGGTGAAGGCTTTCGTTGACGCAAGGCGACGATGGCGCCACTCGCCCAATCGACAGAGTCGCGAGAATCGAGCGACGGTGGCGAAGGGCCGCCTACCAGAACGGATGAATACCCGACGCTGCGCGAGAGCGTGCTTCGCCGCGTCGCCACCACGCGGACCGGGTGCTTCTTAGCGACGCGGCTGAGGTAGCGAGGAGCGAATGTCGTCAGCCCGTCGAGCGAGGTCTGACGCCCGCCCCAGCGCGTCGTCTGCGCCGCAGCGCACCAGCCAGTTCGCGAGTATCAGATACCCGTCTTGAGTCAGTACCGACTCGGGGTGAAACTGCACGCCTTCCAGGTCCCGTTCGCGATGGCGTATACCCATAATGAGGTCGTTGGAGGTCGCGCTCACTTCCAACACGTCGGGCAGAGAGTCATCGAGAACCACCAGGGAGTGATAGCGACCCACCACGAGTGGGTTGGCCACCCCGGAAAAAACTCCGGCGCCGTCGTGGGTAACCACGCTGGCCCGGCCGTGCAGTAACTCTGGAGCTACGTCGACCTGCCCGCCGAAGGCCTCGGCCAGGGCCTGATGACCGAGGCACACCCCGAGCATCGGCAAGGACTCCTCGCCACACTGACGCACGATGTCAATGATGTTGCCGGCGCTGGCTGGTCGGCCCGGGCCCGGTGAGATCAAGACCCCGTCAACCCCGAGGGCCGCGAGATCGGAGGCCCGGACGTCGTCGTTACGTCGCACGGTGACCCGGGCGCCGAGTTCTCCCAAGTACTGCACGAGGTTGTAGACGAACGAGTCGTAGTTATCGACGACGAGAATGGAGGGGCCGGGCGCCATTGGAGATAATCCTACGGTCCAGAATTACTAGCCTTCATAGATGGACCCCTTGGACCTGCACCAGTTCCTCGATCTCATCGAGGAGGGATTCAACGTGGTCCCGCTCCACGTCACCCTGCAGCTGGATCGCGAGACCCCGGTCTCGCTCTACCAGCGCTTGGATGACCGAGCCATCTTTCTCCTAGAGAGCGCCGCGGTCGGTGAGGCGACCGGTCGATACTCCTTCATTGGACTCGATCGACGCTGGCGACTCTCCACCGAGGATGAGGCGACCATCGTAGAAGGCGCGACGCGTCGAGAGAGCGAACTCGCGCCGCTCGTCGAACTACGCCGACTCCTGGGAACCTATCGGACGTATGTGCCCGGTGACCTCCCCGACTTCGTTGGCGGGGCCGTCGGTTTTGTCACCTATGACTACGTACGGCGCCTCGAACGACTTCCTGGACGAGACACCCACGCCAGCTGGCCCGACGTCGATTTCTCCTTTCCTGACGCAACCTTGATCTGTGACCACCTTCGTCACTCCACCACCATCGTGGTGCTCGCGGTGGTGGAGGGTACTGATCCGGCCGGGGTCTACCACCAGGCTCTCGAGCGACTGAACAATTTGGTGGTCGTGCTGCTGGGCCCGGCGCCGGCGACGGACCCCGCGACCGAGCGCCTGGTCGCCACGGCCCCCCAGCAGCGAGCCGATATCAAGATCTCCGATCTCGCCGAAGGGCTCTCGAATTTCTCGGCCGACGAGTACGGCGATGTGGTCGAACGGGCCAAGAAGCACATCGTGGCGGGAGACGTTTTTCAAGTGGTCCCCAGCCAGCAGTTTCGCCAGGCGAGTTCGGTCAACCCGCTCACCTTGTATCGAGTGCTGCGGGCCCTCAACCCCTCTCCGTACATGTACCTTCTCGACTCGGGCGATAGCCAGATCGTCGGCGCATCGCCCGAGATGCTGATGCGGGTGCACAACGGCGTCGTCAGCACTCGCCCGATCGCCGGCACGCGTCCGCGCGGCGCCAGCGACGAAGAGGACCTCGCCCTCGAGGCCGAGATGCTGGTAGATGAGAAGGAGATCGCCGAGCACGTCATGCTGGTGGACCTCGGTCGCAACGACATCGGTCGGGTGGCGACACCCGGCACCGTGCGCGTCGAGCGACTGGCTCACGTCGAGCGCTTCAGCCACCTCATGCACCTGGTCAGCCACGTGGACGGAGAGTTACAAGAGGGGCTCGACGCCTTTGACGCCTTTGACGCCCTCTTCCCCGCCGGCACGCTGACCGGCGCACCGAAGGTACGGGCGATGGAGCTGATCGATGAGTTCGAGTCGGTCTACCGCGGCCCCTACGGGGGGGCCGTGGGGTACTTCTCCCTCTCGGGCAACGCGGACTTCGCGATCACGATTCGCACCGTGTCGTTGCGCGAGGGTGTCGCCACGGTGCAGGCCGGCGGGGGCATCGTCGCCGACAGCCAGCCGGCGTTCGAGTTCACAGAGTGCCTCAACAAAGCGTCCGCGCCCCTGTTGGCGCTCGCCATCGCTGACGCGTGACGCGATGCCCGCACTGACGATGAGCGAGCGGCGCGCTCCCTGTCATCATTAGAGAGACATGGAACGCGGAATACACCTTCAGAGGATCAGCAAGCTGCTGCGATGGGTGGGAGAAGCAACGTCAAGGGCCGGCGCGGCGATCGTCGTGGCGCTGGCCCTGCTCGTCTTTCTCATTATTCTCGGCGTCGAGGGTTTCCCGACCACCTGGATGACAACCTTTAGCGCGATGGCCGACGTCGTCACCTTGATCATGTTGTTCGTGATTCAGCACACGCAAAGTCGCCATCAACTGGTGCTCCAGCTAAAGCTGGACGAGCTCATCCGCGCTAGCCCTCAGGCGGACGATCGCGTGGTCAAACTGGAGATCGCGCCGGACGACGAGCTGGCCCGGCGTGAAGAAGAGCAGCTCGCCCACCACGAGTCTCTGCGCGAGTCCGATACCGACACCTAGGGTGGGCCGCCGCGCGCCGAGAGAGGCACGTCGCGGAGCGACTCTATGCTGATTCGTGCGGTCTCAAGCGAGGAGATGTAGTGAGCGAAGGAAGCGACCAGGCGCGGTGGCGACGCCTGTACAGCAACGCCCCGTTGCGTTCTGGCGAGTTCGCCACGATGTCGGGAATTCCCGTCGCTCCGGTCTATGGCACCGAGGATGGCGAGTATCCCGGCGTCTATCCCTACACCCGCGGGGTTCACGCCTCGATGTACCGCACGAAACTCTGGACCATGCGGATGTTCGCCGGTTTCGGCACGGCCGTCGACACCAACGAACGCTTTAGGGACATCATTCGCTCGGGCGGCACCGGTCTCTCCACCGCCTTTGACATGCCGACCTTGCTCGGTCTCGACTCCGATGACCCCCTGTCGATTGGCGAAGTCGGTCGGTGCGGTGTGGCCATCGACACACTTGCCGACATGCGCGACCTCTTCGCTGATATCGACTTGGCCAGCATCACCACCTCAATGACGATCAACTCGCCCGCCGCCATCATGCTGGCGATGTTCGTGGCTCAAGCCGAGGAGTCGGGCGTCCATCGATCTCTTCTCGGGGGCACGCTGCAAAACGACATCTTGAAGGAGTATCAGGCGCAAAAGGAGTTCGTTTTTCCCCCGCGCCAGTCGATGCGTCTGGTGCGCGACACCATCACCTTCACCGCGGCCGAGATGCCCAAGTGGAACTCCGTCTCGGTCTCGGGCTATCACATCCGCGAAGCCGGTTCCACCGCGGCCGAGGAGCTCGCCTTCACCCTGGCCAACGGTTTCGCCTACGTCGAGCTAGCGGCTCAGGCCGGCCTGTCCGTCGATGAAGTCGCGCCGCGCCTCTCCTTCTTCTTTAACGCGCACATCGACTTCTTTGAAGAGATCGCCAAGTATCGTGCGGCGCGTCGAATATGGGCCAAGTGGATGAGGGAGCACTACCGGGCGCTCGATGAGCGTTCGTGGCAGATGCGCTTTCACACTCAAACGGCGGGCGTCTCGCTCACGGCTCAGCAGCCCGAGATCAACATTGCGCGCACCGCCATTGAGGCGTTGGCGGGAGTGCTCGGGGGTACCCAATCGCTGCACACCAACTCGATGGATGAAGCGTTGGCCCTGCCGTCGGAAAAGGCGGCGCGAATCGCCTTGCGCACTCAGCAGATCATTGCGCTCGAGACCAACGTGACCAATGTCGCCGACCCACTCGGCGGGTCATGGTTTGTCGAGTCCCTGACTGATGAGATGGAGCGACAGGCCGAGATTCTCTTCGCCGACATCATGAAGATGGGTGAGGGCTCGATGCTCGAGGGCTGCATCCGCGGCATCGAAGAGAACTGGTTCCAGGGTCGTATTGCCGACTCCGCGTACACGCTTGAACGGTCGTTCAATAGCGGCGAACGGATCGTCGTCGGGGTGAACGACTTCGTCGAGGGAAATGACGACGATGATTTGGAGACGTTGCAGATCACCAACGAAGACGAGCGCAAGCAGTTGTCGCGCCTCGAAAAGGTCCGGCGCGACCGAGACGACGACGTGGTTGGCTCCGCGCTGGCTCGCCTCCGTCTGGAGGCGAGCGATCCCGAGGTAAACCTCATGCCCGCCCTGATCGATGCCGCCACGTCCCACGCAACGGTCGGTGAGATGATGGCGGCGCTCGCCGAGGTCTTCGGTCGCTACGTCGAGGTGCCCACGCTGTGACCGTGCGCGTCCTGGTCGCCAAGGTCGGACTGGATGGTCACGATCGGGGCATCAAGGTGGTGGCTCGACTGTTACGCGACGCGGGCATGGAAGTTGTCTACACCGGGCTCTTTCAGACACCGGAGTCGGTGGCCGTGGCGGCCATCCAAGAGGACGTGGACGTCGTGGGACTCTCGATGCTGTCCGGTGCGCACATGACTCTCGCCCCCCTGGTGGTCGAGGCCCTGCGATCTCGCGGTTCTGACATACCGGTCGTGCTCGGCGGCATCGTCCCGCCACGTGACATGGACGAACTCGCCGAGTTGGGTGTCGCTGCCGTCTTCACTCCCGGAGCCAGCGCGGAGGACATCGTGGCCACGATTACCGCGGTCGCATCCCTTCCCTCCTAGGGAACGACGATTGAGACGGTCGTCGCTCGTTCGTTAGAGTCAGAGCATCGACACAAAGGGGGATGATGTTTAAGGGATTCAAAGCCTTCTTACTTCAGGGCAACTTGATCGTTATTGCGGTCGGCTTGGTGGTGGCGCTCGCGGTCAGCACGCTCGTCTCTGCGTTCACGACCAACATCATCACGCCGCTCATCAACTCACTCGCTGGCACGTCGGCCAAGAATCCGGGGCTCGGCTGGAAGTTCCACGGCCAGTTCGTGGATGTCGGCGCCTTCATCGGGGCGCTCGTCTACTTCATCATCTTCATGCTGGTCGTCTACCTGCTGCTCGTCGTGCCCTACCGGCGATACATGGCCAAGCAAGGCACCCCCGTCTTCACCGCGCCGGCACCGGCACCTCCCACGAAGACGTGTCCCTATTGTCTGAGCACAGATCTTCCGGCCGCCGCGACCAAGTGCCTGCACTGTTCCAGCGTTGTCGAGTGACGACGTGGCGCGACGTGCACTCCGCATGAACTGACCCGTACTAGTTTTGGACTCCGTGACCGACGCGACCTCTCACCCGATCACGCTCGCCTTTGAGCACGTGACTGTACGCTTCGGCGGCCTCCTCGCCCTCAACGACGTCACCTTTGAAGTTGCCCCACACGAGATCGTGGGGCTGATCGGACCCAACGGCGCGGGAAAAACGACCGCCTTCAACGTGGCCTGCGGCTTTCAAAAACCGACTTCGGGCAGCGTAAACTTCCCCGAACTGGGCCACCAGGGACTTCGCCCGGCGCAACTGGCCAAGGTAGGGGTCGCACGAACCTTGCAGGGCGTCGGACTCTTCAACCATCTGAGCGTGCTCGAAAACGTTATGGCGGGGGCGCAGAGCCGCCCGGGCGGAGGCATCTGGAGTTCGCTGGTCGGGCTGCCCCAGGGACTTCGAAATGAACGCCAGTTGCGCAACGAGGCCCTGGCCGAGCTGGAGCGACTCGGTATCGCGAAGTTCGCCGGGGCCCTGCCGAGCGGCATTCCCTACGGCATCGCGAAGAAGGTCTCGATCGCCCGGGCGCTGATGACGCGCCCCAGTCTTTTGATGTTGGACGAACCCGCCTCGGGACTCGACGAGCAAGAACTCGAGACATTCACGCAACTGATTCTGGATCTCAAATCGTCCATGAGTGTTCTGTTGGTTGAACACAACATGGACTTTGTCATGCAACTGGTCGATCAACTAGTCGTGCTCAACTTTGGTCAAGTCATCGCTCGGGGAACGCCCGGCGAGATAAGCCACAACCCGGACGTTCTGGCCGCCTATCTCGGGATTGACGAATGATTCGGGTCGAGGGCCTCAGTGTCAGCTACGGTGCGGTGCGCGCACTTCGCGACGTGACCTTTGAGGCGCCCACCGGTCAGATCACCGCGGTGCTGGGCGCGAACGGGGCCGGAAAGACAACGCTGCTGCGCACTATCTCGGGACTGGTGACGCCAAAATCGGGATCCCTCTTCCTCGACGAGAAGGCGCTCGTCGGCGTGGCCACCGAAAACATTGCTCGGATGGGCGTCGCCCACGTTCCCGAGGGACGCGGCGTCATCGAAGAGCTCACGGTGGAGGAGAACCTGCGTCTAGGAGCCATGGCCGCCAAGGTCAATCTCACCGAGGGCTTGAACGAGCAGTACGAGCGCTTTTCCGCCCTGGGCGAGCGCCGAAAGAAGCTCTGCTCGACCCTCTCTGGAGGCGAGCGCCAAATGCTGG
Organism: uncultured Acidimicrobiaceae bacterium; assembly: GCA_963756325.1. Taxonomy (GTDB): domain Bacteria; phylum Actinomycetota; class Acidimicrobiia; order Acidimicrobiales; family RAAP-2; genus RAAP-2. The sequence continues at coordinate 84,928 of CAVWNE010000010.1, read as the reverse complement.
CCATGTCGCGAGCGCTCATCGCCAAGCCCCGGGTTCTGCTACTTGACGAGCCGTCGCTCGGACTCGCTCCTCAGATCACCGCACAGCTCATGCGGGTCATCCGCGATCTCTGCGAGAACGAGCATCTCACGGTCATCCTGGTCGAGCAGAACGCGAAGAGCGCGTTGCGCATCGCCCATCGCGCCGTCGTCTTGCACCTCGGCAGCGCCGTGGCCAGCGGGGACGCGGCCGAGGTCGCGGCCAACGATGATCTTCGTCGCTACTACCTCGGTGTGGTCGTCGAATGAGCGCGTTTCTTACCTCCACCTTCATGCACAACATCTTCGGGGGGCTCGCTCAAGGCGTCGTCTACTCTCTAGTGGCACTCAGCCTGGTCATCATCTGGCAGTCCACCCACGTGTTGAACTTCGCCCAGGGCGCCATGGCCATGTTCGCCACCTACATCGGTATGACCGAGATCGATCGAGGGATCGGCTACTGGTGGTGCGTCATCATCTCGGTAGCCGTGGGTATGGCCTTAGGCGGGTTGACCGAACGAGTTCTCATACGGCCCCTCTACGGCAAACCCGAGATCAACCCCATCGTGGTGATGGTGGGATTTCTCGGCGTCATCGAGGCGCTGGCGGCGGCGATCTGGACGAGCACCACGCGCAACATCGCCGAGCCCTTTTCGCAGATTTTCTATCACGCCGACGGCAAGCTGGTCTATCTCTCGCCGTTCATCATCTTTCAGATCGTTCTCGCCATTTGCATCATGTTGGCGGTGGCTGCTCTGTTTCGCTTCACGCGGTTGGGCCTGCAGCTGAGAGCGTCAGCCATGGCTCCCGAAGTCTCGCGCCTCCTCGGCATTCGCGTCTCGCGGATGCTGACCATCGGCTGGATGTTGTCTGCCGGAGTGGGCGCGATCGCCGCCGTGATCACGGCGTCGGCCACCTTTGGACTTTTTCCCACCGATATGGACGGCATATTCGTCGCGGGCTTCATCGCGGCCGCCGTCGGCGGACTTGAGTCCCCTATCGGCGCCGTGGCCGGGGGACTCCTCATTGGCCTAGCCGAACAGTTCATCCTGTCGTACTGGTCTCCCAACGTGGCGCCGCTGGGCGGCATCATCATCTTGGTCATCGCTCTCATGATTCGTCCGCAAGGACTCTTCACCAAGACCGCAGGACGGAGGGTCTAATGGGTTGGTGGCGCTCCTTCTTTCGACAAGAGTCGACCCACGCGCGTCTCCTCGGCGTGGCCCTTTTGACGGCGGTCGCCCTCGCCATCACGATCGTCCTTCCTCCGGTGGCGAACGGCGATCTCGCGCGCGGCGCCGCGGTCGCCATCGTTATCTTGGGTCTCAGTTGGTTGATTGGCTGGAGCGGACAGATCTCCCTCGGCAACTCCGCCTTCATGGCCGTCGGCGCGTATACGGCGGGCATCTGGGCGCGCCACCACTCGACCACTCCCCTCATCCTCACTTTGGTGCTGGCCCTAGTGGCCGGCGGACTGGCCGGACTGATTATCGCCATTCCCTCGACGCGACTGCGCGGGCCCTATCTCGCGGGCCTCACCCTGGCCTTCGCCGCCGCTGTCACGCCTATCGCCCAGAACTTCACCTCGATAACGGGCGGCGAAGGCGGTATTTTCATGAACTCACTCATCACGCCCCACTGGTTTGGACAGCTCTTTCACGGCACCTACGCCTCCATCGATGCCAACTCCCAGTGGCTGGCCGATCTCTCGGTGGTGATCGCAGGAATCTCCTTCTTCTTCATGGCCAATCTCTTTCACTCGCGCAGCGGTCGGGCCATGCGCTTGGTGCGCGACAACGACGTTGCCGCCGAGCTCATGGGCGTCAACCTCTCGCGTGCTCGCTCCAGCGCCTTTATGGTGGCCGCCGCTTACGCCGGCGTCGGCGGCGCGCTCTACGCGCTCCTTCAGTCCTCGGTGACTCCCGAAACCTTCCCCCTGACCCTCTCCATCACCCTGTTGACCTTGATGGTGTTGGGTGGCATCGGAACGCTGAGTGGTGCCGTTATTGGCGGCATTATCTACTCTTTCAGCCCCGATCTCGTGGCCCGCGTCAACTCCCTCACCGGTGTCAACCCCGCGTCCAACCTGGGAGCCAACATGCAAGGCATAATCTTTGGCGCGCTGTTGATTCTCACCATGCTGTTCGTGCCCAGAGGCATCGCCTCCATCAAGACGCCCATTCAGAAACTTTTCCGCGCGGGGCGCCCCCCGACCCAAACTTCCTGACGCGGGCGAAGTACTCTAAGCACCAAGCATTTAGAGAAATTTCACAAGGGGGATTTAACACATGAATCGACTACGACGGTCGGCAACGCTCCTGAGCGTGTCGGCCCTAGCGCTCGGAGGCATCACCACCGGCTTACTGTCCAGTAGCGCAGGTGCGGCTGGTTCAACGCCGGGCGTCACCGCGAACTCCATCACCATCGGCGCGTCAGTGCCCCTGTCGGGAATCGCGGCTAGTTACGCCCCGGTCTCGGCGGCAGCCAACGCCGTCTTTAAGTGGGTCGACGCCCACGGCGGAGTGAACGGTCGCAAGATCAAGTACATCCGTCTGGACGACTGCTACGACCTCGCGTCCTACGGTCTTGGCTGCACCGCGGGGGCGAGCGTCACGACGCTCAGTCAGAACCAGGTGCTGGTCGCCCAAGACCACGTCTTTGCGACGGTCGGCTCGCTCGGCACCGCCGCCGAAGAGAGCGTCGAGAGCTACCTGAAGCAGAACGGCGTACCGCAGCTCTTCGTGAACTCCGGTTCCAAGGCCTGGGACAACCCGTCTCAGTACCCGGACCTGTTCGGCTATCAGACGTCCTACAACGCCGAAGGCAAGATCTTCGCGCACTTCATCAAGACCCACTTTGCCGGTAAGACGGTGGGCTTCATCGGTCAGAACGACGACTTCGGGGCGAACGGCTTGCTCGGTCTCACCGATGGCGGCGTCAACGTGGCCAGCGCCAACTCGCTGACCTACAACGCCGCGGACGCCATCACCGGTTCGACCAGTGACATCCAGGCGGACGTCGCGACCTTGGCCCAGGACAAGTGCCAAGTCGTCGTACTCGACTCGGTACCGGGATTCACCACGGGCATCCTGGAAGTGGCGCACGCGCTGGGCTACTCGCCGACCTGGATCATCTCCAACGTGGGCGCAGACCCGACGTCGGTGAACTACGTAGGCGAAGCGGGCGCGTACACGCTCGACTACTTCCCCGCGGTGACCGACACCGGCGACCCGTGGATCCCCTGGATTCGCAAGGTCCTCCTCGCCGACAAGGCCGACTTCCCCAAGTTCACGGCGAGCTCGATCTTGACCGGCAACGAGCTCTACGGCGTCGGCTACGCCGTCGCGTTCGTCGAAGCGCTCAAGGCCGACGGCAAGAACGTCACGCGCGCGAACTTCGTGGCGGCCCTGAAGTCGACGGCCTACGCAGATCCCGCGATCACTCCCTTGAAGTACTCGGCCTCGAACCACCAGGGACTCACCGGTGGCGTCATGGCCAAGATTGTGGCCAACGGATCCAACGCGCCCGTCAAGGGCATCCCCATCAACGGCACGGTCTACACCACCGGCAACTCCGCCGCGTCACCGTTGAAGTCGACGACCCGCTTGACCGTCAGTCCGATTCCTGCTTGGCTGAAGGGCTAACGCAGCACGACTCAGACAACACACGAAGCCACCACCCGTCCGGGTGGTGGCTTCGTGCTGTCGGCGCGCTTTGAGAGTCGTTGAACGACTCGCGATACGGTGGCGGTGAAGGAGGGTCCATGATTCCGATCCTGTCGCTCTCAGAGATGCGCGCCGCCGACGCGCGGGCCGTTGCGGCTCGCGGTCAAGACGCCCTCGTCCACGACGCCGGAACAGCGGTGGCGCTCGTCGCCCAACGACTGCTTGGTCACTGTTACGCGCGGCGCGTGTGCGTCATCGCAGGACCGGGGCTCAACGGGGCCGACGGTCGGGTGGCCGCTCGGTGGTTGACGTCTCGCGGCGCCCTCGTTCACGTTCTCCCCTTTGACGTGACTCCCCCTCGTGTGGAGGGCTACGACCTCGTGGTGGACGCGGCCCTTGGCACAGGGGCCTCTCGGCCCTACGTGGCACCGAAGGTCTCTCCAGGGACGATGGTGCTCGCCGTCGACCTCCCCTCGGGAGTGGACACCGACACCGGCGCCCTACTGGGGGCGCCCCTGAGGGCTACCGCCACGATCGCTCTCGGCGCATACAAGCCGGCCCACTTCTCTGGACCCTCGGCCGACCTCGTGGGCGCGTTGCATTTCGCGGGACTGGGCATCGCGAGCACGTTCGACGATGGTCTGATGGACGACGACGACCTTGACCACCTCATCATGTTCAAGGCCGACGATCACAAGTGGGGACACGCGCTCCAAGCCTTTGTCGGCTCCGCCCTCATGCCGGGCGCCGCCGAGTTGGTGCTGCGCGGAGCGCTCGCGGGTGGCGCTTCGATGATTCGTCTAGTGAGCCGGGGGGACGTCGCCACCGAAGTTCGCGTTCCCCCTGAGGTGGTCCACGTGCAGGAGATGAAGGTGGACCCTCGATGCAAGGCCGTCGTCGCGGGCCCCGGACTCGGACCCGAGGCGCCCGAGTGGCTGCGCCAAGGTCTCTCCGGCGCCAGGTGTCCCGTGGTGCTGGACGCGGACGGACTTGATCGGGATTTCATCGATGATCTCGCGCCGAAGGACGGCTCGTGGGTGCTCACCCCGCACGCGGGTGAGTTCGAGCGCCTGAGTGGGCGACCCGTCGGTGACGACCGTTTCGGTGACGCTCGTGAGTTGGCGAAAGTGACGGGCTGCGTCGTCTTATTGAAGGGCCCCCGCACCGTGATCGCCCACCCGGACGGCGCGCTGCGCGTGGTGACCTCCGGTACGACGTCTCTCGCCACGGCGGGCTCCGGCGACATCTTGTCAGGGCTGATCGCGGCCACCATTGCCCGCGGTCACGAACCCTTCGAGGCCGCGGCGCTCGCCGCGCACCTCCACGGACGAGCGGGGGCCACCATCGCGCCTTACGCCGGCGCGAGCGAGGTCGCCACGGCCCTTCGCACCCTCGTGGGGCAACTCCCCCACCCCTGAGCGAGACCTAGATGACGGGAGAAAGCCCGCCGTCCAGACTGACGCCGACGCCGGTGACGTAACTCGCGCGAGGTGAGAGTAGATACGTCGCCAGGTCGGCGAACTCCTCTGACGTCCCCACTCGTCCGAGGGGAATGTTGCTGTTCTTCACCAGCGTGGCGTAAAAATCCTCCAGCGACACGTGGGCCGCCTCGGCTCGGCGGACCCACTGGCCAGACTCCACGAGACCGATGAGAATCGCGTTTACCCGCACGCCGCGCGGGCCGACTTCGCTGGCCAACGCTTTGGTGAGAGCGAGCCCGGCGGCTCGCGAAGCGGTAGTGGGAGTGGAGTTCAAACCGGGGGCTCGCGCCCCCACGGCGAGCACGTTAAGGATCGCGCCGTGACTGTGGGCGAGAGCGTTTAGTACGCGACGTGACACGTGCAGAGCGGCGATGACCTTCAACTCATAATCACTGCGCCAGTTGTCGTCGTCAGACTCAGCGATAGATCCCGCAGCGGACTTTCCCGCGTTGTTGATCGCGCCGTCGAGGCCCCCGAAACGCTCTAACGCGGCGTCGATAAATCCATCCAACTCTCTCGCGGCGGTCACGTCGGCGCGATAGCAGAGCGCCTCGCCGCCCAGCATCTGTTGAGCGTGGGACAATCGGTCCTCGTCGCGCCCGCAGATCGCCACCCGTGCGCCTTCGCCGACGAGCCGTTGCGCCAGCGCTAGCCCCAAGCCATCGCTTCCTCCGGTGATGAGAAAGGCGCGGCCGCGTAGTTCGAGGTCCACTGAGCTAGGTTCCCTTGGAACTACTGAAGATAGTTTTCGACGACGGTCTCTGAGCGGATGGTCGACTCATCGGGGTCCTGACCGGCCACACGGCGGGCCCGACGCTGGCGCAACAAGTCATAGGCCTGATCCAGCTCTACTTCGACGGCCTTCAGGCGCGTCTGCTGCTCCGTTGAGAGAGGCTCACCGCGGTGCGACTCCTCAAGCTGTTGCTCTTCGATCGACAACTTCTCGATACGTTGCAGAATCGTCTCGTCATCCACGAGTCTTCCCTTCATTTGCTCGACACGACCACACTACGCTGCCCCTTCGGCTCCTAGGTCGCCCGCTAAATGCCGGTGTGCTCGACTCGGACCGGGTTGGGATCGGGGACGTGGGGCATCAACGCGTTAGGCGGAATCACGCCCAGGCGACCGGCTTGGAAGTCTTCCAGCGCCTGGACGATCTCCGAACGCGAGTTCATGACGAAGGGTCCATAGTGTTCGACGTGCTCGCCAATGGGCTGACCGCCGAGGACGAGGCACTCGAAGTGCGCCGTGCGCGAATCTTGCTGCGCGTCGGCGCCCAGACGCAGCCACTCGCCCTTTCCAAACGCGGCGAGCTGACCCATCTCGATCGGGCGCCGATCACTTCCCACGTAGCCCGTGCCCGCCAGCACGTAGACGAGCGCATTGAACGTGGGATCCCACGGAAGATCCAGTTGCGAACCAGGTGACACCGATACGTGGGTCATGGCCATGGGTGTGTGGGTGGAACCTGGACCACGGTGACCGGCGATGTTCCCGGCGATGATGCGCACCAGCGACTCGCCGTCGAGGGGCGAGACGAACACCACCTCGTCCGCTTCGAGACCTTGGTAGGCGGGGGCGATCATCTTCTGCTTGGCCGGGAGGTTGACCCAAAGTTGGATACCGTGAAAGAGCCCGCCCGAGATGACCAGGTTCTCTGGAGGAGTCTCGATGTGCAAGATCCCCTTGCCCGCGGTCATCCACTGCGTCGCACCATTTTGGATGAGCCCGCCTCCACCGTGGGAGTCCTGGTGCTGGAAGGTGCCGTCCATCATGTACGTCACGGTCTCGAATCCGCGATGCGGATGCCAGGGAGTGCCTTTGGGCTCACCCGGCGCGTAATCGACCTCACCCATCTGATCCATGTGGACAAAGGGGTCAAGATCCTTCAGCGAGAGTCCGGCGAACGCGCGGCGAACGGGAAACCCTTCTCCCTCGAGGCCCTGGGGAGCGGTTGTCACCGACCTCACGGAGCGCTCCTCGCTCGAAGCACAATCAACAGCGTCGAAGTGAGGAAGATCACTCCATTTCTCGGGTGTCATCGCAGGCATTTTGGCCCTCTCGTCATGGACTGGCACTCGAAACTATATGTGGTACGCACAGAAAAGCAACAGGTTCACTCATCGCGAGTAGTGATCACTTCAACGGCGATTCGAGATCGAGATCAGAACTCCTTTGAGGTAAAGAGAAGGACAATCTTTCCCCACGCGCGAAATGGTCGCCCAACGTGCGAGTTAATATATACCCGCTTAATCAGGACTTATAGGGCCACCGATCTCCCCTACTCGCCATAGTTGTCTCTTCGGGACACTCACAGACCTCTCACAGACCGTTCCCAGACCCCTTCCGCCAGACTAAGAATGATTGAAAGAGCAGCGACAGAGAGGATGACTATGACGTCGATCAAGATAATGGGGCGAGCGGTGACGGCACTTGCGCTCGGCACCGCACTCACCATTGGTTCAGCAACCTTCGCCGGTGCCCAAGGGCGGGGACACTCATCCCACGACGGGTCAAGCCAGCGAGCCGTACCTTTTAGTTTCTCCCACAACGGCTCCGCGGTGCTGGTGGGCAAGGTCACTGCCATCAGCGGCGACACCATCACCATCAGCGATCCGCAGGGATTCAACCGCACGATTCTGGTATCCGGCGCCACCACCTATAGCCAGGGAGGCACCGGGGTAGCGAGCAACGCCGTTCTCGTCGGATCGAAGATCTTCGCCCAGGGCACGGTGGACGCCAATGGCACCACGCTTGACGCCTTGAGCATCGACATCGCGGGAGGCACCCAAAGCCAGATGGGCTTCGACTGGGGTGTCATCACGGCCGTGACCGCTACGTCGGTCACCATCGACAGCCGTAGCGGTACGTCAACGACCTTCACGTACGCCACGACCACGCCGATCAGCGCCATCGGTCACGACAAGCTCACCTTGAGCTCCGTGGACCTAGTGGTGAACGAGCACGCGGGCGTGGAGTTCAGTTCTAGCGCCGCCACCACCGCGACCGGCATTTGGGTCGAACTGGCTCACGTCAGCGGAGTAGTGACGGCGGTCAACGGTGACAACATCACCCTGAGCGACCACCAAGGATTTACGCGCCTCGTGCTGGTGGGCGGCGCCACGACGTACACCAACGCCGACGCGCCGGGCTCGCTTACTGACGTGGTCATGGGCGCACACATTCGTGCTGAGGGCCTCGTCGATGCCAACGGCACGACGCTCGACGCTCTGAGCGTTGACATCTACGCCGCGACGCCCACTCCCGCGGCCGCCCCGTCCCCCGGTCACTTTGGCGGACGTCACCACGGTGGAGACTTCGGTGAAGGATTCGGAGGCGGTTTCGGCGGCGGTTCAGGTTCGAACTTCCGCAGGTAACGACTCCTCGATCGCACCGCCCCGCGAACGCCCTTCGTCCAAGGCGTTCGCGGGGCGGTGCCACGTACCGGGTCAGGTAAGTTAGGCACGCGCACCCAAGTGCCGAGAAGTGAATTCGTTCATACTGGAGAGATGGCTACTGTGGCGAGCCCCGTGAGTTGGCTGTGCGACATGGACGGCGTACTCATCAACGATGGCCACATGGTTCCGGGTGCCGACCAGTTCATCGATCGCCTTCGCGAGAAGCAACGGGACTTTCTCGTTCTCACCAACAACGCGCTCTTTACGCCCCGTCAACTTCAAGAACGACTCACTAAGTTGGGTATCAACATTCGAGAAGATCAACTGTGGACTTCAGCCCTGGCGACCGCCCAGTTTGTCCACGACCAAAGGCCCAAGGGACGCGCCTTCGTGGTCGGCGAGACGAGCATTCACGAGGCCATGGCCAACGTGGGCTACGTCGAAGACGCCAAACAACCCGACTACGTCGTTCTCGGCGAGACGTGGAACTACTCCTTTGAGGAGATCACCACCGCGATTCGACTCATCTCGAATGGGAGCAAGTTCGTCGCCACCAATCCCGAGACCAACGGGACGACCCCCAACGGCCTGCTCCCGGGTTGCGGGGCTCTCGCCGCCCTCATCCAAAGCGCCACCGGGGTTCGCCCGTACTTCGTGGGAAAGCCCAATCCAGTCATGATTCGTGACGCGCTCAATATTTTGGGCGCTCACTCTCGAACCACCGTGATGGTCGGTGATCGTATGGACACCGACGTCATCGCCGGTGTTGAAGCGGGGGTCGACACGATCTTGGTTCTCTCGGGTATCACCCAGCGCGATGAGATTGAGCGGTTTTCCTATCAACCGTCGCGTGTCGTGAACTCCGTCGCCGATCTCATCGAAGAGATCGTCTAAGCCCGCGTCTAGAAAGCGGCACCGTTCACTCTTCCGCGAGCAGATCCGGCGAGCGAGGTTCCCCTCGCGAACCGACCCAGTGGCCCACGGGGAGAAGTTCGATTCCGAACTTGTCACGCACCGCTCCCCACAGACCCCGCGGTTGCCAGAGCGCCACCACGATGGCGACCGAGCCCAAGATGACCAGGTACCAGGCCCCCTGCTGGGCGAGGGTCTGTTGGAGAGCGAAGAAAATAATGCAACCGAGGATCGGCCCCTCAATCGTGCCCAGTCCCCCAATCATTGAGACGAACAGCATCTCTGCCGCCCACTGAAGACTGAACTCATTGGTGGGCTGCACGTAGGTCTGACTGAGCGTCAGCACGGCGCCCGCCGCCGCGCAGCCCGCGGCCGCGATGACAAATATCAGTCGCCGTGCGCGCACGACATCGATTCCCACGCTGCGCGCGGCCACTTCGTTGTCGCGGATCGCCGCGAGAACGAGACCGGTGCGGCTGCGCAACAGGAGATAGGTGCCCACCAGCACCACCAAGGCAACCAACCAGGTTTCCAGATACGCATAGTGATTGAGCTGAGTGGGGCTCAGACTGGTGAAGCCGGGAACCAGTTTCCCGGTCCCACCTCCGAGCAACGACACCGTGCCAATGATGATCATCACGGTGTCGGCGACCACCCACGTGGCGATAGCAAAGTATCCCCCACGTAGTCGAATGAGGAGGAAGGTGATGGGCAGGGCGACGACCGCACCAACAAGTGCGGCGAGGGGCACCGCCAAAAAGGGGCTCACCCCCTTGATGGCGAAGTACAGCACGCCGTACCCGCCCAGTCCCACGAAGGCCTGTTGGCCAATCGACACCATGCCGGCGTAGCCGGCTAGGAGATTCCACATAGTGGCCATGATCAACAGCACGAAGAAGTTGACCAGGATCGCGACGAATCCCTGAGGAAAGATCCACGGGGCCGCGGTCAAGGCGATCACCAGCCCAAACACGCCCACGAACGTGTACATCGGCGACTGGGTACTTCGACGAACGGTGATGGACGCGAGGGTGGGGTTCGTCACAACAACGCTGTCTTTTTTCCAAAGAAGCCCTGCGGACGCACCGCGAGTACCAGCAAGAACAGAATGTTGCCGAAGAGCGTGGGGTACTGCGGATTGAAGTGGGCTCCCAGCTGCTGGGCGATGCCGAGGGAGATACCGCCAATGAGCGTCCCCCATAGAGACCCGATGCCGCCGATCACCACCGCCTCGAAGGCAAAGAGCAGATTGATGCCGCCGCTCGTGGGCGTGAACTGGGTCGTCATCCCATAGGCGATGCCGGCAAGAGCAACGGTGGCAAAGGCGATGGCCGCGGCTACGCCGAAAATGTGCCGATAGTTCGTGCCGCTGAGTTGCGCCGCCTCTTGATCGTCCGAGACCGCGCGAATCTGGCGACCGAGACTCGTCTTGGAGAGGAACAACTGGAGGGCACCCAAGACAACAATCGACGACGCCAATACCACCAGGGACACGTAGGACAGATAGAAGATGGAACCGGGGTGCCACGAGTTATACCCGAGGGCCCCGATGTTAACCGTCTGGGCATTGGCGCTGTATCCCTCGAGCAGGAGGTTTTCAATCACGACTGAGAGCCCGAACGTCACCAGGAGCGTGGTGAAGGGATCTCGATCGATGCTCTTTTGGATGAGTGTCCGTTGCACCAGGTAGCCGAGAAGACCAAAGACCGGAACCACGACGAGAAACGAGAGGACCTCGGGCACGTGTAAATGAGGCACCAGGAAGACCGCGACGTAGGCGGCCACCACTGCCAAGTCACCGTGCGCCAGGTTGATCACCTTCATCACGCCAAACATCAACGACAGCCCACAGGCGAAGAGGGCGTAGAAGCCCCCGATCAACGTTCCCTCCACGAGAATGTTGAACCAAATCACGAGTGGGCCTCGCTAACCGAACCCTGGGCGGCACCAAAGTAGGCGCGCTCGATCTGATCGGTGGTCAGTTCGTCTGGTCGTCCGGCGAGCGACGTGTGGCCCTCGAGCAGACAGTGCACATGACCGGCCACGGATACCCCTTGGGATACGTCCTGCTCCACGATCAGCACGCTGACGCCGTGCGACACGATCTCGGGGATGAGGGCGTAGATCTTCTCGATCACAATGGGCGCAAGTCCGAGGGAGAGCTCATCCACCATGAGCAGATCCGGGTTAGTCAGCAGTCCCCGTCCGAGGGCGATGGCCTGTTGTTCACCGCCCGAGAACTGCCAGGCGTATTGACGACGACGCGCGGGCATCCAGTCGAACAACTCATAGATCTTGTCGAGGGTAAAGGTGCCTGTTTTTCCTCCGGCCGCCCCTACTTGCAGGTTTTCCTCCAGGGTTAGCGACGCGAACAGCCGTCGCCCTTCGGGCACGAGAGACATTCCCAGTTCAACGCGTCGGTGCGGGGCGAGGCCCTCGAGGTCGCGGCCCTTGAAGACGACGCTCCCCCGGGTCAACTTGTGCAGTCCGGCAATCGATCGCAGCAGCGTCGACTTCCCGGCCCCGTTCGCGCCGATAACGGCGAACACCTCGCCCTCTTCGATGCGGATCGAGACCCCATCAACCGCGCACAGTTGACCGTGATACACGACCAGATCGGTTACCTCTAACAACACATCGCTCACGAGTTTGCCAGTCGACCCATCGCTATTGTCTTACCGCCTAGGTACACCGACCGGACCGCGTCCGACGCGAGAACATCTTGTGGGGAGCCGTCAGCCACGACGGCGCCGTTGGCGAGACATAATAGACGCGAGACGGTAGAGACCAACGCTCGAACAACGTGCTCGATCCAGATGACGGCGATGCCCTCGCGCTGTAAGCCCGCCACGATGCGGGTGAGCTCATTTACCTCCGGATCGGTCAGACCTCCGGCAATCTCGTCCAGCAACAGCACCCGTGGGCGGGTCGCCAAGGCTCGAGCCAACTCGAGACGTTTTCGATGCAAAAGACCAAGACTCCCGGCTGAACGGTCGCTCATCTCCACCAGGCCTGTCGTCACGAGCGAGGCGTAGGCGGCGTCGTAGGCACTTTGACGACGCAAGCTGGCACCCTGCTGGGCGGCCACCACGACGTTCTCAAAGACTGACATGTGCTCAAAGGGCCGCGGCACTTGATACGTTCGCCCAATTCCCGCGTGCGTGCGCTTCGACGGCGAGAGCGCCAACAGATCAACGGTGCCCAGGGTGATCTCGCCCTGTTCCGGCTTGAGGTCCCCCGAGATAATCCCAAAGAGTGAGGTCTTGCCCGCGCCGTTCGGCCCCACAATCCCTAACGACTCTCCTTCGGCTAACTCAAAGGTGACGTCGCGAGCGACGACCACTTCGCCGAACTTCTTTGACACGCCGTTCACTGCCAGCAGCGCCACCAAATTGCCTAAGAGTTAGTCGGCTCGAGTGTGCCGTTGATCTTGACGTCCTTATTCAACGAGTTGTCGACCACGTACTGTGACCAGGGATACTTCGCCCCGCCCACCAACTTCGAGGATCCGGGCTTCCACTGAACCCCGACCGGCGAAATAATGCCGATCCCGGTGGCGGGACTTGCCAACATCGGGTCCTTACTGTGCAGATTCATGTTGATGGGTCCACAAATCCCAGAGTAATTGACGTGCTGGAGCGCCTCGCCCAGCGCTGCGCGGTCGTGGGGATTCTTGACTTTTTTCAGCGCCTCAACGGCGACTTCAAACAGGGAGTAACTAGATCCCATTGACTGAACCCACTGCGTCTTGTGTTGACGTTGGTACGTCGCGCAGAAGTTCTCGGCGCTAATCCCATCGAGCGACGACTTGTACGCCGTGTAGGGAGTGAACCAGGCGTCGGTCGTAATGTTGTTGGAGAGTTGCCCGAGGGCGTACGCGTCCGACGGAAAGAGCATCACCTTCGCCACGGTGGCGATAGTGGGCGTCCAGTCCATCTGTTTGGCCTGCGTCCAGAAGGTCTGAAAGTCGGGGGGCAACGGGCAGTTGATATACAAATCGCACTGACCACCGTTGGGACCGTTGGTCTTAAACGCTTCGATCATCGTCGAGTAGTTCGACGACAGGTCCGTGTAGCCGTTTTGACCACTATAAAAGTTGAACTCGTTGGGATAGATGGCGTTGACCGTGGGCGCCCACCCTCCCGCGAACGCATTGCCGTCAGCGTCGTTGGGAAACATTTCGGCAAAGTATGAGTTGCAGTTCGTCATGGCCTGCACACGCTTAACCATGGGAATGAACGTTCCAGCGAATTGCGGAAGTCCAAAGAAAAACATCGAGTTGTATTTCGGCCCCGTGCCCCCGGCGCCACCTTCGGCGGTAATCGAGGTACCGCTAAATCCACCCCAGTACGCCTCCCATGGCACCACCGTGGAGAGGCAGGGCACGTGCGCTTGCTCGCAGGTGGTCGCCACCGGGATTGTGGTCTCTGGTGCGGAGGTAACCAGTACCAGGTCGACGCCCGCGGCAATCAACTGCTGGGTTACCTGGACCGCCACATTCGACTCCGATTGAGTGTCCTTCACAATGATCTCGAAGTGGTACTTCGTCTTTCCGATCGTCATGCCCTTCTTGAACACTCCCGTGTTTTTGATGTTCGCTAACACGTATTTGTCGGGACCCGCGAAGTCAGCCAAGGCGCCCGTCTGCGGTGAGACATAACCAATTTTGATGGTCGATGACTTAGCCGCGGCGGCCGCTTTGGAAATGTCAATGAGCGACGCGGCGCCGACGCCTCCGGCAATAACGCTTGACGCCTGTAGCGCAAGGCGGCGGCCGAACTCAAACTCGCGCCAACTCGCTCCGCTGCCTTTGTTCACGCCTTCGAACTCTTCACCCATGATCCCCCCTCAAGGAATGTTCAGTGATGCTTTCTATCACACTATTGAACCAAATAGTACACTAAAGGAAATCACAACCGGGGGCCAGGAGCGTCCGCCGTCTCGGCCATCGCTCGCAGAAGGCGCCGGGCTGCAAGACCGCCCTTATCGATCTTGATGCTCACTTCATCCTGCTCAACCTGGTCTCTTGCTCGACGTTCGAGGATGTTCAGCGCGTCAACGTCTTCTTGCACCACGCTGACTTGCATCTTCATGAGGAACTCATCGACCTCGGTATCCTCTCGACAAAAATCGCGAGACAGCGCCCAAAAGTCGTGAACTCGTCCCGGCGACGCCGGCGTCAGCCCGTAGAAAATTGTCATGTGAAAGGCGTGATCGTCGTTCCCGTCAGGAAGTGGCGCTCGGCCAACCTCCGCGATACGAGAGTGAAGTTGGTAGAAGCCTGGTGGGAAGTACTCAATATCCTGCCAGCGATCGACCTTTCCACCGAGCCCCGTGGTTCGCGAGTAAAACGGCGGACACTCCACCGCATTCATGTGACGATAGACCCGCACGACGCCCATCTCATCGTCCGACTCGACTTCAATGGGCGTGGAAGCAACCTCGGGTGTGCCGATGGAACCTTTGTGAAGATACGTCTCGTGTGAGAGATCGAGCAGGTTGTCAACGAGGAAGTCGAAACGAGCTTCAATGGTCGCCAAGCCCGCGATACTGGCCCATTGTTCGCTATCGGTCATGCGCGGCACCGAAGGAAGCATCGAGAAGTCCGGATCCTTTCGACCGGTCCACATCCAAATCCAAGGTCCTAACTCAACCAGCGTGTACGCGCGCACCTTCGCCCGACCGGGTACTCGCTCCTGGCCGGGCACTTGAACGCAGAGACCTTCGCAGTTGAAGGTGAATCCGTGATAACCACACACCAAGGTCTCTCCCACCACGGTGCCTAGCGACAACGGATACCCACGGTGAGGACATTGATCGGCGAAGGCCACGGCCTTTCCCGCCTCCGAACGAAAAAGGGCAACGTGCTCACCCAGTATCTGTCGCGAGAGTGGCTGGGTTGTCAGCTCTGAACTCAGTGCGACGACGTACCAATGGTCCCGTAACACTGTCCCCCCACTTCAATGTCATTGCCACCCTTCGCTCGCGAAGGGCGTAACTCACCATTTAGTGTGCTATGTATGCTGACGTTATCGCGTCGCGAAGGGGGAGATATGTCACTACTGGGCACCGAGTGGGACGAGAAGATTTACATTGAAGAGTGGACCAAGGGCGGGGCGGGCAGCGCACCCATCGTGGAGCCGGCGACCGGCAAAGAGCTGGGACGCTTGGGACGAGCCTCTGTAGGCGACGTGGCCGCCGCCACGTCAGTCGCTCGCTCAGCCCAGGTTGAGTGGGCGAATAGGCCATTTTCGGAACGGGCTGCGATTTTGCGTCGGGCCGGCCAGTTATTTGAAGAGCACGCTGACGAGATCACCGAGTGGAACATGCGCGAAACAGGGGCCATCAACCCCAAGGGCGGCCTCGAAGTTCACATTGCCGCTCAAGAGTGCTACGAGGCGGCGGCCCTCGCGTCTCATCCCACCGGCGAGATTCTTCGCAGCGAAATGCCGCGGCTTAGCTTTTCTCGACGTGTACCCGTCGGCGTGGTCGGGGTCATCGCCCCGTTCAATTTTCCTCTGATACTTTCCATTCGCTCGGTGGCGCCCGCGCTCGCTCTGGGCAACGCGGTCGTCGTGAAGCCTGATCCGCGTACGGCCCTAAGCGGCGGCGTGGTGCTGGCGCGGATCTTTGAAGAAGCGGGACTCGCCCCCGGCGTGCTCTCGGTGCTTCCGGGAGGGGCGGACGTGGGCGAGGCGCTGGTCGTCGATCCGCTCGTGCGGGTCATCGCCTTTACCGGCTCCACCAAAGCCGGTCGAAGCGTCGGCGCACTCGGCGCGCAACATCTCAAGCGGGTGCATTTGGAACTGGGCGGCAACTCCGCACTCATTGTGATGAGCGACGTCGATCTCGAGAAGGCCGTCTCTGTGGGAGCCTTTGGCTCCTTCATGCACCAGGGCCAGATATGTATGACGACCGGGCGCCACCTGGTGGACGCGCGCATCGCCGATGACTACGCGACGGCGTTGGCCGAGCACGCTGAGCATCTTCCCGTCGGTGATCCCATGTCGGGTCAGGTAGCTCTTGGCCCACTGATCGACGCCACTCAGCGTGATCGCGTGCACCAGATGGTCACCGACACCGTCGGCGCGGGCGCGACGTTGAGGGCCGGGGGCACCTTCGAAGAGCTCTTCTACCGCCCGACCGTCTTGACCGATGTGCCACGGAACGCTCCGGCGTACGCCGAAGAAGTCTTCGGTCCCGTGGCGCCGGTGGTGCCTTTCAGCTCATGGGATGAGGCCGTGGCTCTGGCCTGCGACTCGCCCTACGGTTTGTCGCTGGGCATTTTGTCGCGGGATGGACTCAAGGCGCTGGAGCTGGCCTACCGCATCCCTTCGGGAGCGATACACATCAACGATCAAACAGTCGCTGACGAAGCAACGATTCCCTTTGGAGGCACCGGAAGTTCGGGGAACGGCTCCCGTATGGGGGGACTCGCGAACCTGGAGGCCTACACCGAAACCCAGTGGGTCACGGCGCAGAGCGAGCTTCCGGAGTATCCCTTTTAAGACCTAGAGGGAGTTGAGGTCGACGTAGTTGCGCGAGAGCGCCGTGGCGATCTCTGGATTCATGAAGAGCTGACGAAGTCGAGTGAGTTGAACGGCGCTCTCGAAGGGATCGTCCAGGTACGGGTGAAGCATCTGGGTCATATTCGTTGAGAACTCAGCCGCCCGCCAGTTCCTCTCGAGGGCGAGGTCGGAGTATCCCCCCAGCAGTCGGTCGTCGTGATCACGGTACGCCGCGAGCAGCGCCCGGTGAAGGTCGCGTACGTCAGCCAAAGCGGCGTTCATGCCCTTCGCTCCGGTGGGCGGAACGATATGTCCGGCGTCGCCGGCCAACAACAGACGACCCTGGCGCAGGGACGTGGCCACGACGTTGCGAAGTCCCGCGACGCTGCGCTCAAGGATCGGACCTTCGTTGACCGACGAGTTGCCGTCGGTCGCCAAGCGAGTGTGTAACTCCTCCCAGATCCGATCGTCGCTCCACTCCTCGAGCGAGTCCTCAGAGCTAATGCCCAGATATAGCCGGCTGATGGTCGGCGAACGCATCGAGTACAGCGCAAATCCGCGCGAGTGACGTGCGTAGATCAACTCTTCGGTCGCCGGCGCCGCCTCGGCGATGATTCCGAGCCACGCGAAGGGATACGAGCGCTCGACCCGCGTGAAGTCGCCGACGCGATTGGCAACTCCCAGACTTCCGTCACACCCGGCGACGTAGTCCCCCCGAACACGGACTCGCGTTCCCGCTGAGTCAAATACCACCGAGGGCGAGTCGCCCATGGTGCCCTCTATCTCTAGGACTTGCGCATTGAACTCGATGGGTGCGCCACTCGCCAGGCGTAAGGCAATGAGGTCTTTGACGACTTCTTGTTGGCCGTACACCGTGATCGCGCGCCCTTCCGCCAGCTCACTCAGGGGGATCCGGTGGCGCTGATCGTCGAACCATATTTGGACGCCCCGGTGCACCAAGCCCTCTCGATCCAGCCGCTCCCCCGCCCCCACGTCACGCAAGAGTTGGGCTATCCCGTGCTCGATGACCCCCGCCCGCACTCGAGACTCAACGTGCTCGCGACTTCTGCGTTCGAGGATGACGTTGTCGATGCCATCAAGGTTCAACATGTGGCCGAGCAAGAGTCCCGCGGGTCCCGATCCGACGATAATGACCTGGACTTTTGTGTCGTTGGAGATCATCGTGGGCTGGCACTGCTCTTCGACGCGGGGCCGTCGGAGTTGAACGTAGTCTCGATCATCGCGTCTAGGGCCACGACCCCCTGGCCCTCGGCCCGCACGAGAAGAGGATTCACTTCGATACCAGAAATCTCCGGCGTTGATCGCAGGAGGCCACTAAGAAGTTCGATGGCGTCGACCAGCGCCTCAACGTCGAGGGGAGCCTGGCCCCGGCCGCCCGCGAGAATCGGGGCGCAACGCAAGCGCCCCAGGGCCTCTCGAATCTCCGTGCGATCTGCGTCCCCGACGATGACAACGTTGTCGCGAATTGACTCCGCCCAGATGCCGCCCAATCCCACGAGGGTGAAGATCCCCCACCGCGGGTCACGTTGAGAGCCCACAATGAACTCGGTTCCGCCGGTCAACGCCTGTTCCACCAGTATTCCCCCGATGGCCGCGTCGGGACGAGCCTCACGTACCGAGGCAAGCATACGTGTGGCGGCGGGGGCCACGTCTCGTTGATCGAGCACCATCGCCACTCCCCCCACATCACTCTTGTGGACAATCTTCTCGGAGGACACCTTGAGCACGACCGGCAGCCCGATCTCACGAGCCGCGGCGGCCGCTTCGGACTCGCTCGAGGCCATCACGCTCCGGGGCACGTTCAGTCCAAAACTGGAAAGGAGCACCTTGGCTTCGCGTTCGTTCAACACGCGGGGCCCTATCTCGGCGCGACTCACTGAGCGAGGCGCCGAGCGTTGCGCAGCCAGGTCAGTGAGTCGCGCGAGGGAGCTCGCATTTCTCGCCGCGCGTAGTGCCCGCTCAGGCGAACGAAAGAGCGGCAAACCCGCGTCAAGAATCTTGAGACGGTTCGCTTCGAGGAGTGGTGACTCGCCACCCATGATCGTGTACATGACCGGTTTGGTCGCGGACGCAAGGGTGGGCAGAAGAGCATCAATCTGCTCGGTACCTTGCTGCGTCGATCCGGGCATCGCGGACACGATTACCGTTCCCACGTCGTCGTCGTCGAGGAGCACCTGAGCGACGCGGGCGTACAGACTCGGGTCGTTGAGACCCATTGCCGTGATGTCGACGGGATTGCTGGATGTAGCAAACGCGGGGAGTTCCTGGGTGAGCCTCTCTAAGGACGACGCGGATAGTTCGGGCAGGTCCAGGCCGATCTCTTCGGAGAAGTCGAGAGCGAAGGTCTTGGCCGCGCCCGAATCGGTCATGAATCCCACCCCGCTGCGGCGGGGTAACGAGGTCTTGGTCAAGAGACCGGCGGTGTCAACTAACGCATCGAGTGAGTCAATGAAGAGAACTCCCTCGCGCCCCACGACTGCGCGCAGGACGTCCTGATCACCCGCGATGGCTCCGGTGTGGGTGAGCGACGCGGCCTGCGAGCGTGTTCCTCGACCGGTGTGCAACGCGCAGAGGGCAATTCCGCGCTCGCGAGCCTTGGTGGCCAGTCCGAGAAACATCTCGGGGCGACGGATCTGTTCCACCAAGAGCGCTACCACCTTGGTCGCTCCCTCGTCAATAAGGACAGTGAGGTAGTCCTCGATTCCTAGGACGGCCTCGTTTCCGGTGGAAATCGCGTACGAGACGGGGATGTCCTGGGCCATCGCCGCGTACGTTAAGGCGAGGGACATCGCGCCACTCTGAGAGATGATCGCCAGACCTCCCCGGGGATCTCGGCGATTCGGTGCCACGTCGCCAAAGGTCAGGGGAACGCGGTCCACAAAGTTGACAAGTCCCAGGCAGTTCGGGCCGGCGAGGGCGAGCCCGTGCTGGAATGCCAGTTCAGCCAATGACTCCTGGGCGCTCAACCCGGCTTCGCCGGCCTCGGCGTAACCCGAGGAGAAGGCGATCACCCCGCCTACGTCGCGCCGACCCGCTGCCTCCACCGCGTCGCGCACGCCCGCTTGGGGGATAGCCAGAATCACCGCGTCCACCCCGCAGGGCAGTTCGTCAATGGAAGGAACACACGGTCGCCCGTTTATCTCGCTCCTCTTGTGATTCACCAGATGAATGTCTCCGCCGTAGCCGAATCGCTCTAACAAGACGAGCGGCGCGCCTCCTATGGAGGCGGGCTGACTGGAGGCTCCCACGATCGCCACGGACCGAGGCTTTAGTAGCCGACGTACCGCCTCCGTGGGAATGCGAGAGGTATCGAGAGAACCAGCGCGCGGTTCAATCACGCTTGTACACGCCAAGACCTGGACGGTAAGACTTGTCGTCGAGGAACTGGCTCATACCTTGTTCACGACCGTGTTCTGGATCGTTGGCAATCGACTGATCGAGTTTCGCATAGAGATACTCCTCCGACACCTCCCACTCCATGCTTCGGGCCCTCTTAAATCCGGTCTTGGCGGCTTCAAGAACCGTCGGATTAATCGTCGCCAAATGCCGAGCGAGCTCTGCGGTGCGCTCGCGCAGATCGACGAGGGGAACGGCCTCATTGACCAGGCGCATGCGAGACGCCTCGATCCCGCTAAACGTCTTTCCCGTCATGATGTAGAAAAGTGCGTCTCGCGCGGGCATCGTCTCGGCCAGGGCTCGTGAGACAATGGAGCCGGGAGGGATCCCCCAGTTCACTTCGGACAATCCAAAGACTGCCTCCTCCGCGGCGAGAGCAAGATCACAGGCGACAAGGGGGGTAAAGGCACCCCCGAAGCACCATCCATTAACCATGGCGATGGTCGGCTTCATAAAGAACATCAAGCGTCGGTACTGCCATTCATTGGACGCCCGACGTGAGCGAGTCCGGGCCGTCGGGCCGCCGGCGTCGATCTCTCGAAAGTACTCTTTGAGGTCCATGCCGGCTGAAAATGACTCGCCGGCTCCGGTAAGAACGAGGACGCGAGCGCGCTCCTCGGACTCAACAACATCGAGTACCTCGATCATTTCGTTGTTGAGAGTGGGGTTCATGGCGTTGCGTTTCTCTGGCCGATTGAGCGTTACCCACGCAATGCCGTCGGAGTCAACCTCGGCCAGCACTGATGTCCATTCTCCAAGTGACTGCATTGGGGCCCCGCCCGACGGTGACTCTGTCATTCAATCTCCTCTAGTGGGCGGCCCTCCAGCAGCGCCCGCGTCCAACGAGTCGCGCAACGCACCAGCCGACTTACCCAATCTCGTAGCCTGGTGGCTACTCCGCAACGCCCGGTCCCGCTCGTCACGTCAGTCACTCTAATTAACCTTTTAGTGTATCCTCGTCACTATTAATCACCGGGCGCGAACGCGGGGTACTGAGGGGGTGTGATGGCAGTTGTAGTTCGTGGCACGCCACGTTCCCCACTCGAGTTGGTTGACGCGTTCGCCACGCTGGGGGTGGCGACGATCCACGAGGCCCAAGGTCGAGTCGGCCTGCTGGCACCTCGCCTCCGGCCGATCTTTCGACCGGCTCACGTCGCGGGCAACGCGTTGACCTGCGAAGTTGCTCCCGGAGATAACTGGTCCCTGCACGTCGCCGTCGAACAGGCTCAACCCGGCGATGTCCTCGTCGTCACCCCCACCAGCCCCTGCGACGATGGATATTTCGGAGAACTGCTCGCGACCAGCTTCGTCGCACACGGACTACGGGGTCTGGTCATCGACGCCGGCGTGCGTGACGTCGCCGAACTGACCCAGATGAACTTTCCGGTCTGGTCGAAAACGGTGTGCGCCCAAGGCACGGTGAAAGAGACACCGGGCAACGTGCAGACCCCGATCGTCTGCGCGGGCGTGCTCGTACATCCCGGCGATCTCATCGTCGCCGACGACGACGGGGTCGTCGTGGTGAGACGTGAGGCGACCGACACGGTGCTGGCCGCCGCTCGAGCGCGTGACGAAAATGAACAGTCCAAGCGCAAGCAACTAGCGGGCGGCGAACTCGGACTCGACCTCTACAACATGCGCGAGCGTCTGGCCGATAAAGGACTCACGTATGTCGAACACACGGGCAATGAGTAGTCAGACGGCCATTCGATGTTCGGTCATTCGCGGAGGCACCTCCAAGGGGCTCTACTTTCACGGCGAGGACCTGCCCTCTGACATCGCGACCCGAGATGCCGTACTCCTCGCCGCCATGGGCTCGCCTGACGTGCGAGAGATCGACGGCATGGGCGGGGGCCATCCTCTGACATCGAAAGTAGCGGTCGTCACGCCGTCAAAGCGCCACGACGCGGACGTTGACTACCTCTTTTTGCAGGTGTGGCCTGATCGCGCGGAGGTCGCGGACAATCAAAACTGTGGCAACCTCCTCGCCGGGATCGGCCCCTTCGCTTTGGAAGAAGGACTTCTCAAACCCTCGGGTGACGTGACCCCAGTGCGCATTTGGATGGAGAACACCGACAGCCTCGCGGTGGCTCAGGTCTGCACTCCCGAGGGATACGTCGAGTACGAAGGCCGCGCCCACATCGATGGCGTACCGGGCGCCCACGCGCCCATTCCGCTTGAGTTCGTCGATATCGCGGGTTCGACGTGCGGGGCCCTTCTACCCACGGGGAACGTGCGTGACACCGTCGAAGGCTTCGCCGTGACCTGTATCGACAATGGCATGCCGGTCGTGTGCCTGGCGGCGTCCGACGTGGGACTGCGCGGGGATGAATCGCCCGCCGAGATTGAAGCTAATGCCGAGGTCTGTGCCACCGTCGAACGGATACGACGGGCCGCGGGACCACTGATGAATCTCGGCGACGTCGCGGACAAAACGGTGCCCAAGGTGAGCCTGCTCGCGACGGCGAGCGGCGACGGGGCGCTCACCACGCGAACCTTCATCCCACGGCGCGTCCACGAGGCGATCGGCGTCTTCGGGGCGGTCTCGGTCGCCACGGCCTGTCTCCTTCCCGGTTCGGTGGCTGACCAGATCGCGAACATCACCGCCGCGGACGGTTCCTACTCGCTCGACATTGAGCACCCCACCGGATATTTCACGGTGGACCTCGAGGTGGAGGTTCTCGACGGCGAGGTGGTGGTTCGTCGAAGCGCGCTACTTCGAACGGCGAGGCTTCTCATGCGAGGCGAAGTATTGGTGCCGCACTCGATTTGGGGTGGCCGATGATCATTGACTGTCACGGCCACTACACGACAGCGCCCGAGCCCCACAACGCTTGGCGCAAGCTCCAGGTCGCCGCGTTCCGGGCCGGGGGGACCTCGCCTCCGTATCCACCAATCTCTGACGAGGAGATCATTGAGACCATCGAGTCGAATCAGCTTCGCCTGCTGAAAGAGCGCGGCGCCGACCTGACGTTGTTTTCACCTCGAGCGTCCGCCATGGAGCACCAGGTGGGAGACGAGCTCGTCAGCCTGGCGTGGTCTCGTGCCTGCAACGACCTCATCGCGCGCGTGACGCACCTTTTCCCTTCGTCCTTTGCGGGCGTCGGTCAACTTCCCCAGTCGCCGGGAGCGTCGATCAGCGAGTCGCTGCCTGAGCTGGACCGGTGCGTCAATGAGCTCGGGTTCGTAGGCGTAAACCTGAGTCCGGATCCGAGCGGCGGCCTGTGGACGGGGCCACCCATGACCGATCGGTCGTGGTACCCGATGTACGAGCGACTGGTCGAGTTAGACGTGCCCGCCATGATCCACGTCTCGAGTAGTTGCAACCCCAACTTCCACGCCACCGGCGCCCACTACATCAACGCCGACACCACCGTTTTCATGCAACTCATCCAAGGAGACCTCTTTCGCGACTTTCCGACCTTGCGATTCGTCATTCCCCACGGAGGGGGCGCGGTCCCCTACCACTGGGGTCGCTACCGCGGCCTGGCCGACATGCTCGACAAGCCGCCGCTGGCCGAGCACGTCATGAACAACGTGTACTTCGATACCTGCGTGTACCACCAACCCGGTATCGACTTGCTGCTCGAGGTCATCGCGACCAAGAACATCCTCTTCGGCTCTGAGATGCTGGGGGCTGTCCGCGGAGTTGACCCCGAAACGGGCCAGTACTTCGACGACACGAAGCGCTACCTCGACGCCGCCACGATTACCGACGCCGAGCGCGAAGCCATCTACGAAGGAAACACCCGCACGGTCTACCCTCGCCTGGATGCCCAACTGATCGCCGCAGGCCGATGAGTGTCACTTTCGCGCCCGACGCCGACTGGCTCGACTGGGACCACCATCCGAGCGCACCGACCTTTGTCCTGCCCGCCGGATCAGTCGACGCGCACTGCCACGTGTTTGGTCCGGGCGACGTCTTTCCCTACGCGCCCGAACGTCGCTACACGCCCACCGACGCTCCCAAAGAGCAGCTGTTCGCCCTTCGAGACTTCCTCGGCTTCGAACGCAACGTCATCGTCCAAGCGACCTGTCACGGCTCTGACAACTCCGCCCTGGTCGACGCTTTAGTGGCCTCGAACGACCGCGCGCGCGGCGTCGCGACTATCACGCCCGACGTCGCCGAGGAAGAGCTCAAACTTCTTCACGAAGCAGGCGTGCGAGCGGTGCGCTTCAACTACGTGAAGCGGCTCGGTGACACCGAGCCCGATGAGTACTACCGGCGCATCGTCGAGCGCATCACCCCGCTCGGCTGGCACGTGGTGGTCTACTTTGAGGCGGCCGACCTCGCCGAGCGGTGGGACTTCTTTACGCACCTCGAGACGACGGTCGTGGTGGACCACATGGGACGCCCCGACGTCACCAAGGATCCAGACGGTCCGGAGTTCGGACAGTTCCTTCGTCTCATGGACGAACACCCCAACGTGTGGTCCAAGGTCACCTGCCCCGACCGTCTCTCGGTGAGCGGACCGCCCTACCACGACGTGGTGCCCTTCGCTCGCCGCGTCGTCGAGCGCTACCCGGACCGAGTCCTCACCGGCACCGACTGGCCCCATCCCAATCTCAAGACCCATATGCCCGACGATGGAGCCTTGGTCGACTTCATACCTCGCATCGCCCGTACCGACGAGCTGCGGCGCAAACTGCTCGTCAATAACCCTCTTACTCTGTACTGGAGGGAGTACACATGAACGACAATCCCGATTTCGACGACATTCCCGGCACGATCGTCTTCACCGCGCAACAGTCGCGCAAGGGGTTCTACCTCAATCAGTTCTGCATGAGCCTCATGAAGCCAGAGAACCGCGAGCGGTTTCGAGCCGACGAGCGCGCGTACCTCGATGAGTGGCCGATGACCGACGCCCAGAAAGCCGCCGTGCTCGCCCGCGACTACAACGCCATGCTGGAAACAGGAGGCAACGTCTACTTCCTGGCCAAGATCTTTGGCACCGACGGGATTAGCTTTCAAGACGCCGCCGCGTCGATGACGGGCATGACCAAGGAGGAGTACGCCGCCATGATGCTCGCGGGAGGACGCTCTCCTGAGGGCCAGCGATCAAAAGCGAAGGGCGATTAGCCATGGCCCGGATCACCGCCGGAGTCACCACCAGTCACATTCCCGCCATGGGCTACGCCATGGACACCCATCGCACGAACGACGCCTACTGGCAGCCGGTCTTCAGCGGGTACCAGTGGAGTCGAGAGTGGATGCGCGAGAACACGCCCGACGTCGTCGTGCTCGTCTACAACGATCACGCTTCGGCCTTCTCGCTGGAGATGATCCCGACCTTCGCCTTGGGGTGCGCCGACTCCTACGACATCGCCGATGAGGGGTTTGGACCCCGCCCGGTCCCTCAAGTCGAGGGACACGCGGACCTCGCCTGTCACCTCGCCCAGTCGCTCATTCTCGACGAGTTTGATCTCACCATCATGAATCGCCTCGAGGTGGACCACGGCCTCACCGTTCCCCTTTCGTTGATGTTTGGCGAAGTGTCCGCCTGGCCGACGAAGATCATTCCCTTGGCCGTGAACGTGGTTCAGTACCCGCCGCCCACCGGGCGGCGCTGCTTCAACCTCGGTAAAGCCCTTCGCCGCGCCATCGAGTCCTACGACGAAGACCTCAACGTTCAAGTGTGGGGCACGGGGGGAATGAGTCATCAGCTCCAAGGCCCCCGCGCCGGCCTCATCAACTCGCGCTTTGACAACGACTTCCTCGACCGCGTCGTCGCGAAACCCGACGAACTGGCAGACGTGCCTCACTTGGAGTATCTGGTGGAAGCGGGATCGGAGGGAATCGAGTTCGTCATGTGGCTCATCATGCGCGGAGCCATGGGCGAGGACGTGAATGAGTTGCACCGCTTTTACCATGTGCCGGCGTCCAATACGGCGGTCGGGCACCTCGTGGTCGAGCCGTCGATGTCGAGCGAAGGAGAGTAAGACGTGCGCATAGCGGTCGCGGGCGCCGGGGCCTTTGGGATTAAGCACCTCGACGCGTTGCGAGTGATTGACGGCGTGGAGATAGCGGGCGTCGTGAGTCGTCGACTCGATCAGGCCCAAGAAGTGGCCAAGAAATATGGCGCGCCACTCGCCACGGATGAGTTGGACGACGTTCTTCGGCGACGACCGCATCGACGCGGTCATCTTGTCGACCCCCACCCAGTTGCACGCGAGTCAAGCCCTCGCCACCATGGATGCGGGCAAGCACGTCCAGATCGAGATTCCCCTGGCCGACAGCTGGCCCGACGCGCTCGCGGTCGCCACGCGAGCCGACGGAGACGGGCCTCACCTGCATGGTGGGACACACGCGCCGATTTAATCCTTCGCACCAGTGGATTCACCAACGCGTCGAGCGCCGCGAACTGTCCATTCAACAGGTGGATGTCCAGACATACTTCTTTCGACGCACCAACACCAACGCCCTCGGTCAACCACGGAGTTGGACCGACAATCTGTTGTGGCACCACGCGGCCCACAGCGTCGATCTCTTCGCCTACCAGACGCAGTCCCCCATTGTCGAGGCTCATTGTCTGGCGGGACCCATCAACGACGCCCTCGGCATACCGATGGACATGTCCATCCAGTTGAAGACGGACTCGGGCGCCCTGTGCACCCTCTCGCTCAGCTTCAACAACGAGGGACCACTGGGCACGTTCTTTCGCTACATCTGTGACAACGGCACCTATCTCGCCCGCTACGACGATCTCTTCACGGGCAACGACGAGCCGATCGACCTCGCTGGCGTCGCGGTCTCCAGCAACGGCATCGAGCTACAGGACCGCGAGTTCGTCTCGGCCATCAACGAGGGTCGCGAACCCAATGCCTCGGTGCGTCAAGTGCTTGGTTGCTACGAAGTGCTCAATCAGCTCCAAGAGCAACTGAACTCCTGAGGCCCGCGTCTCCACTGAAGACGTCGACATTACGACTCTTCACCGGTGGAGGACAGCAACGAGACCACGGCGTCGCCCACCATGTTGCGATAGCGAGTGCGCATCTTGGAGGACATCAAGTCCCGTCCGAAGTTGGCCTTGAAGGTGAATCGATTGTTCACTCGAAAGAAGCACAACGAGCTGATGAACATGTGGACGTCTTTCGCGTCCATCTCGCGTTTGACCGTACCTTGCTCTCGCCCCGCCACGAGCAGCCGTTGCAAGAGCGGAATGATCGGTCGCGGAAGTACGTCGATCCCTTCGTTCCCCCCGATAAAGCGACCCCGGTTCATGTTCTCCAGACTGATCAGGCGAGCAAAGTACGGGTACCCGTCGTGCAAATCGAAAGTCACTTTGGCCACCTGGCGAATCGCCTCCATAGGCTCGAGGCCCTCCACGCCGTAGCGCTCCACGGGGACCACGATCTGTTCGTAGGCGTGCTGCAGCGCCGCGCGATACAGGCCCTCTTTTGAGTCGTAGTAGTAGTAGATCATGCGCTTGGTCGTTCGGGTCAAGGTGGCGATGTCGTCTACGCGAGCTCCGAGGTAACCCTTTTCGGCAAACTCCTGAGTCGCCACCGTCAAAATGTCACTCTTCGTTCGCGTGCGGTCACGCTGACGCTCCCGCTCTTGCGGCGCAGACCCGTTCAGCGTGGGAGAAGTTGCACCCGCGACGGTTCGCTTTACCTTTGAAGTCGTCATACTCACCCAAACCTAGAGAATCGCTTCGACGCTAACACCACTCCAAAAGCCGACAGCCCACCTAGTTTCCGCGAGTCGAAGGGCCGTTATATTTCATTCGCTTTAACTGATTTTCGGAGTGGACGAGTAGACGACCGACCCGTTATCGTCCCAACTGTGGAAGCCGATGTCGAACTCCATTTGTCCGAACTGGCGAATGATGTCGCCCGCTGGAAGCGACTTGGTCGATATGGCACGACAGCTTTCGTTGACGGTCTCTTAAATGGCCTGACCACCATTGGAGCAATCACTCATGCCGAAGCGGCAACGTGGAGGGACGCGTTTCTTGCGCCGCTCAGAAGTTCTACCGGCCACTTTCACTCGACTGATGTCACGATCGAGCGCCTGTGCCGGGAGTCTTTCCTCAGTTCCTAAAGCTTGTGCCCGCCAATCAATCGGCACAGGAGCTGCCCAATGTTTGTAGCTTTCAGGTCCTCGGCGTCGAGTGCTGTGACGTCAAAGGCTCGATCATCTGGCGCATGGTTCCTCTTCAAATGCCCGCGAATACGGAAGACGCCGCTAATGGGGCCTCTTACGGAACTGGACCGAATATTGGGTCAATGGAAGTATCGGACGACCGCGGTACGGAGTATCAGATGACAAATGGTTCAGGCGCGGGTCGAATTGAGAGGGTTGGTCGATATGAATTCCGCCCCGCGCCCCCTGACGAGGCAACAATTCTGAAGATCCGATGGGAAGAACTGTTATTCGAAGTCAACATGACACAAAAGTAGGTGGATCGCCAGATCTTCCATCGACTGACTGATCCCCCGCTCTCCCACTACGGAGATTCAACCTTCGATCTCGACGCGACTCCAATGTTTTCCGCCGTCCGTGACTCGCCAGAGAATATCGGGAGAACTGCCGCCTGAATTTTCACTCAGAGCCAAACCTTGGCCGGCGGTGGTGATATCAAGGGAAAGCCAATTGAAGCTTCCGGGAACGGTGCCGACGGCAACCGGAGTTGCCGCCTCGCTTCTCGTACGGAAGAGTGTACGCAAGTGCAATTCGTTGATGAAATAGGCGACGTCACCAATGGGTTCAAATACGCCGAATCCGAAGCTGCCGAGTTGACTTTTCTGATCGTATTGCCAGCGGACGCCGGCATCGCGGGAGTACGGGATGTCCCCGCGCATCATGCCTTGGTCGCATTCCGCCCAAAGAATCTCATCCGAAACAGGAAGAAGAGCACAGCTCCCCACACTCGAGAGCTGTGGCTGAACTGCGACGGTGAACGAGGCTCCTGCATTGAGCGAGGTGGCGAGATAGGGAGAGTATGGCGCGGACGCCTGATTTTGTGTGGAAAGCCAAACTCGAGAGCCGAACGCCGCGATCTGGAAATCGTCCCAGTACTTTCTTATCTGGCGCGGAAGCTCCAGCGTTTCCCACTTCGACGTTCCTACCGAGGAGCGGCTGAGTCCGATGTGGCTGCATCTACCCTTCTTTCCAACGGAGCACTCCTCCGTCAGCGCGTAGAAGTAGCGAGAAGTACTCGCAAATCCAAATATTGAGACGTGCGCTCCGACCGACTCCCTGGCCCAAGAACGACCTCCATCCCGGGTAAGAAAAATTGACGTCGTCGCCCATTTGGCACCCGTGCTGGTGAACTCTTCGGCGTATCCATCCCTGGGATTAGCGAAGTAAAGATTCCCGATCGGAGCAACACTTCCCCCGAGCACGGGCGTCACCGGCGGCACTGCCTCGGGAATGAAAGTTCGCCCATCGTTGTCCGATCGTTCAAGGCGCAGGCACTCTCGAATTCCGCACGCATTCGATTCGGACAGGACATAGAAAATGTCGGTCGTGCCCGCTCGAGCGATGATGGCCGGCGTAAACGGGACGTTGCTTGCAAAGCTCACCGTCGAGAGCGAGGATGTCAGAGGCAACACTGAAGCCACGACCACTGCCGCGGCAAACAGCGCTCGCCAAGTCATTCGTTTACTGAACATACGCGAAACATAATCCTGGTATCTCAGCGAGATCCTCTTTGACACGAGATCTTCATTGGCTACCTAAGTCGAATAACGGGAATGCAACTCGCTGTTTCGCACGTCCGACGGCCCGGGACATCTTAAAAGTCTTTACGGTTCAATAACGATCACGTCTGCCCCGAACTCACGAAGCCCGCAATTTCTGGCCATTTCAACCAGCAAGGCCATTCAACAAGTGGCACCCAGCATTTCGATCTGTTCGTGACTTATATGTGTGATGAACATCGTCAGCGGACATCTCGTTGGGATACTTCGAAAGGGAGAACTGATCTTCGTGGAATCCTTCGAGGCGTGGTACGACCGCGAACACGATCGGATGATTGCCACCTTGCTTCTTACGACGGGCGATATTGAACTTGCCGTCGAAGGTGTCGACGAGGCATGCTCGCGCGCGATTGAGCAATGGTCTCGAGTCGGCGCTATGGAGTCGCCAACCGGGTGGGCGTATCGCGTCGCGTTGCATCACGCGAGCCGATTGGCGCGGCGCCGGAAATTGGAAGAACGAATGCTTCGCAGAATTGTCCCCAAGCCCGATCTCCCGGCGCCCGCGGGCGAGATTTGGGAGTTGGTCGAGTGGCTATCGCAACGTCAACGGCAAGTGGTGATGCTTCGCTACGTGGCCGGTCTGCCCGAAGCCGAGATTGCTTCGACACTGAATATCAGCCGCGGCACCGTGTCAAGCACTCTTCACGATGCCCGCCAGCGCCTCGGACGATTGCTCAATGACGATGACGAACCAACGGAAGTGACACATGAATGAACTGACTCGACTTTCCCAATTGATCGTGGAGGAGACTCCCCTGCCGCGCACCGGCCTGGATGAGTTGCGTCGCCGTAGTCATCGGCGACACGTGAAGCGTCGCGTGCTTACGACGTGCACCATGGCGGTAGTCATTGCGGCGGCGTTCAGCGTGGTGCAGATCGATCGGACTCCGACGACGCCGAAGCTCCCGTCGGCGCAATTGGCGTCCTACTATCAAGCGGCAATCAATGTTCCGATATCCACCCTGGAAGCAGTCGGTCTTCCGTCAAGCGTTTCCATCCCCAATAAGGTGACGCCGTCGCTGTCGACGGTGGCGACCAATAATGTCGTGTCGTACGTGGGTGCTGAGTACTGCCCCTATTGCGCTCTCCAGCGGTGGGCGCTTCTCGTTGCTCTTTCCAAGTTTGGAACGTTTCACCACCTCGACAATGAAGTCTTCTCCTCGTCGAGTGATGTCTACCCAAGACTTGCGAGTTGGAGCTTCCTCGGAGCAACCTTCATGAGCAAGTACTTCACGTTCGAGCCGACAGAGCTCACCTCGGTAACACCCTCGGCGGGCGCGCCGGGCGGGTATAAGCAACTCGAACGCATGACGAGCGCGCAACGCATCGCCTTCGACAAGTTCAACCCACAAGGAGCCCTTCCATTTGTGGATATCGGCAATCACTACACGACAGTCGGCGCGAGCTCATCACCCTCAGTGCTCGAGGGACTCTCGTTTAGTGAGATAGGAAACGATCTGAGACATCCAGCGAGCCCGGTCGCCAGGGCGGTCGATGGTTCGGCGAACTATCTCATCGCCGCGCTCTGCACCATGACGCAGGCGAAAGCGCCGGCCGTTTGCTCGATGAGGGTCATTCGAGCGGCCTCTAAGGCCCTCGCGTCAGGAATATCACCCTCAACCACGACTCCAGGTGCCTACCCCACCCAGCCGCCAACGAGTGCTCCGATCGCCGTATGGCGAAAGTGGAGCGTCGCAGAACACAAGTGGTGGTTGCACGCGGCGGCGACGTTCCAGCCGCCCAATCCTGCATGCACAGTGATCAAGATTTCCGTCACTGGACGGAAGTTATCGAAGCCCCTTTTGGGCATTCCGAAAGGCGTGTGGCTGTGGGGAATGAGCCTTGTGGGACACTGCCCCAATGGCAATGACGGTGGTCTGACCCAACGCACTCACTAAGAGTTGTGCCACGCCTCGACTCCGCGAAGTCCCGGACGACACGAACCTTCATTGGAGCTGTCGCCACGGACACTCGTGTCAATGTCCGCGTGTATGGCGTCGAATCAGCGATGGTCACATCGCTGTCTGTTGGAGGGCCAACAAGAACGAGGCGGCCCAGTCGTAGACGTCGCGGCGATAGGTCTTACGACGCATACGGGTCATGCGGTCTTTCGCTTCCTTGGGCCCGGCGTTCACCGCCAAGCGGATGGCTTCCTTCACCCCTTCGAGGTCGTGAGGATTGACCATGAACGCCCCGCGCAACTCGGCGGCCGCCCCAGCGAACTCACTGAGCACCAGTCGTCCCGTCAGGTCGCTTCGACACATGACGTACTCCTTCGCGACCAGATTCATGCCGTCGCGAAACGGGGTCACCAGCATGATGTCGGCCACCAAGTACAGCGCGACCAGCTCGTCGAAGGGCAGGTTTTGATGGAGGTAGTGCACGACGGGGCTGCCCACCTGGCCATACTCACCGTTCATCTCACTGACGGCTTGTTCCAGTTGGTGGCGTTCTCGCTCGTAGTGCGCGTCAGTTTCTCGGCTGGGAACCGCTACTTGCACCATCACGTGCTTGCCCGGGACCAGAGATCCGTCTTGGAACATTTCCGAGACGGCTTTGATGCGCTGTTGGATGCCCTTCGTGTAGTCGAGCCGGTCCACCCCGAGCAAGACCAGCTCGGGGTCTCCGAGATCCTTTCGAACCTCTTTCGCTCGGGCCCGAATAGCCGGATCGTGGGCCAGCGTGACGATCTGCTCACAGTCGACCGAGATCGGGAAAGCCCCCACCCGCACGAAGCGTCCGTTGTAGTCGAGCAGTGAGTCGGTGCCGGTCGCGGCGCTCTGGCGGCGAGCCATGCGCGAGAAGTTAGACGCCGCCTGGGAGACCTGAAAGCCAATGAGATCAGCGCCCAAGCAGCCCGGCCAGAATCTCTCGGCGCCAGGGCAGTTGCATGAAGAGCTCGATAGGTGGGAACGGAATGTGAAGGAAGAAACCGATCCGCACGTCGGGGCGAAGCTGGCGCAACATCTGGGGCACCAGTTGCAACTGGTAGTCGTGGATCCAGACCGTTCCCCCGTGGGCCACCTCTTCGGCGATGGACGCGGCGTAGCGCATGTTCACCTGGGTGTAGGCCTGCCACCAGTGGCGGTGAAACGTCGGGGCCCTGATGGCGTCGTGATAGAGCGGCCAGAGCGTGGCGTTGGAAAACCCCAGATAGAAGTTCTCATACTCCTCGTCGGAGATGTCAACGGCCTTGAGGCGAATTCCCTCGTAGGTGGTGGGTGGCTTGTCGTAGTCCGCTGTCCCGGGCCAGCCAATCCACAGTCCGTTTCGGTTCTGCAACACCGAGGTCAAGGCGGAGACGAGTCCTCCGGGGCTGGGCTGCCAGGTGCTCGTGCCGTTCGTACCGACGTGGCGCACCGGAAGACGGTTGGCGACGACGACGAGGTCTGCTTTAGGGGAACCGCGGGTGCCCGAACGTTCCTTTGTGGACGTCGAGTCACGTGTGCTGCGGTTTTGTTCCACCATGTTCGCTACCTGATCAAAACCCTAATGCTCCCGACACGCGTTGCGAGAGCCCACAACGAGGTGGGCCCAACCCGCGCACCTCAGGTCATGGTAGTACCGCGCTCGTCTTTCCCGGCCGCGTTCCACCAACTAGGCGATCCCGCCGGACCGATCACTGACTCGGTGGCGCGCTGATCGGCCTCGATCACGTGCAGCACCGCGTTGATGAGAGAGAGGTGGGTGAGGGCCTGAGGAAAGTTGCCAAGATGGCGTGAGGTCTTCGGATCGAGTTCTTCGCCGTAGAGACCCAGCACGCTGGCGGCGCCGAGCAACTTCTCACAGTTGGTGCGCGCCCAGTCCAACTCGCCAATCTCCACCAACGCAGACACCAGCCAGAACGAACAGACGGTGAACGTCCCCTCGTCCTCTCCCCCGATGCCGTCGTCGGTCTTTTCCGCGCGGTAGCGATAGACAAAAGGACCCTCGCTCAGCTCTTCGGCGATGGCCAGGACCGTCGCGCGGATTCGCTCGTCGGTCGGCGGGAGGAATCCCACCAAGGGCAAGAGCAAGAGCGACGCGTCCATCTCGCCCGAGCCGTAATACTGGCGAAAACGGCCCTGGTCGTCCACGGCCTTTGCGCACACCTCTTCGTGGATCTCCTGAGCGGCAGCCCACCAGGTGTCGGCCCGGTCGCGCTCTCCGCGTAGGGCGGCTAGTCGCGCCCCGCGGTCGGCGGCCACCCAGCACATGACCTTGGAGAAGGTGAAGTGCTGCGGCTCGCCGCGCACCTCCCAAATTCCGCGATCCGGCTCGCGCCAATACTTAAGGGCCATCTCGACGGCCTGGACCACAATTCGCCACGATCTCTCGCTGAGAGAGTCGCGCGAGCGCGTGTGCTCAAAGACGCAGTCGACAATGGCGCCGAGGATGTCGAACTGGATCTGGTTGTAGGCAGCGTTGCCAATGCGAACGGGACTGCTCCCGCCGTATCCCGTGAGATGGTCGAGCTCGCTCTCGGTGGGAGCCGCGAGGTCGTCCACCGGATAGAGAACCTGGAGGTTCGCCCGCAGCCGCTTGCCGGCCATGATGCCACCTTGGGGCTCTAAGACATCGCCGAGGAACGCCAAGAAGTCGTCGGCCTCGGTGTCAAAACCGAGGGCGTGCAGCGAACGCAGCGTGAAGGCTGCGTCTCTCACCCAGGTGTAGCGATAGTCCCAGTTCCTACTGCCCCCGATCATCTCGGGCAGCGAGGTGGTCGGCGCCGCCAGGAGCGCACCAGTCGGGGCGTAGGTCAGCCCCTTCAACGTGAGTGCGCTGCGCTGGAGGTACTCGCGCCACGGGTGATCGGGAAAGCGCCCGCCGTCGATCCAGTCACGCCAGAATCGACTGGTCTCCGCGCGACAGGTGTCGACCTCGGCCCGACTGGTCGGGGCCGGGGCTTCGGTCCAGCTAAAGACGGCGAAGGAGGTCTCCCCCTCCGTGAGGCGATGGCGGGCGCGCACCGCGCGGCCCTCGATGCCAAAGCGCATGTCGCCGGTCAAGGTCAGGCGCGGGAAGTCGGGGTTGGTGGTACGTACCGTCTCGTAGGTGGAGCCGTCGTACTCCCACTCGGCGTCGACCCGCCCGTAGTCAAAGGAGGGTTCGCAGTTGAGCAAGATGTCGACGCTGCCGTGCAGACATGTCGCGGTACGAATGAGAACGTGCTTGGCGTCAAAGTCACCGGGAGTTCGGCGGTGGTGCTCGGAGCGCTCGCCCGTGCGATACCACGGAGCGACCGCTAAAAAGTCGTTGACGATGAGCCAGCCACTTCTCGTCTGCCAGGTGGTAGCGAGAACCATCGTGCCCGGTACGTACTGACGGTGAGCGGGAACCGCGCTGTCCACCGGCGCCAGGCGAAAGGAACCGGCCGCGCGATCGAGAATCGTGCCGAAGATGCTCGGGTCGTTGGGCTTGGGAATGCACATCCACTCGATCGACCCGGTCGGCGCCACGAGGACACTGTTCTCGCAGTCCGAGAGAAAGGCGTAGTCCGCGATGGGAGGAAACAGGGCCTCGATGGTGTCCTGATTGGGGATGCCAATGTGGTTGGACTCGGCCAAGCGAGAGGCCATGAGGGGCTGCACGCGACGGGGCCAGAGACCGACCTGATCGTCTAAGGCTCGTAGGGAGCGAGAGTTCTCACGCGTCACTGGGGCCGTCCTTTAGGAAATATGGGTTTCGACTACTACTCAATACCTACCGGCCTGCGTCGGTGATACTGAGGGAGATTTTAGTAGCCGATTATTGGACCGAGAGTGCATGTCATACACAATTAATACTCATCCTTGCGCCCACGGACCGACTCGATCAGGCACGATGGGGGCGTCCTGGCGTTCGATTCTGAGAACGCTCAAATTTTGGACGATAGTCTCACCTGAACGAGTACGAGGAGACCTATGGACGACGACAGCGCGCGAGCCCGCTTAAGCGAAGAGAGGCGACAGATCCAAGGGCTGTTGTCAGAGACGACGGGCGACGCTCACGACGAGCGCACGACGTCCGGCGACCAAGGCGACTGGTCCGATCCCCAGGTCTCGCTCAATCTCGAGGAAGTAGACGACGCGGTCACCGAGGGGTTGAGCGAACGTCTCGCCGCCATCGAGCGAGCGCTGGCGCGACTCGACGCGGGAACCTACGGCCGCTCCACCAAGAGTGGCGTGGAGATTTCGCCGGAGCGACTTGAGGCAGATCCCGCCGCCGAGCTGACGGCGGAAGAAGCGCTCGAGGAGTGAAGGCCCGCGAGGCCGGCCCAGCCCTGGACTAGTTTCTCTCCATGGTCGTCGCCCCTCGTCTAGGTCGGGTTCGATGAGCCTATGGATCCGCGTCCTGTGCGGCATCGCCGGAGTCTTCTTGCAGCTGGTCGTGCTCGACGCGGCGATTCGCACGTTCCTTTTGCCGCGCGTCGCGAGTGTCCGACTGAGTCGATACACCTCGCGGGTGATCGCCAAGGCGTTTCGCATGATCGCCGGTCGAAAGTCCTACGCCACGAAGGATGAGATTCTCGCTATCTATCCGTCCATCGTGCTGTTGTCCTATCAAGTCGTCTGGCTGGCGCTCAGCCTGGTGGCCTTTGCCGGAATCTACATTGCCTCGGGGGTAACGACCTTCTCGCGCGCGTTCTCGCTCTCGGGGTCATGCATCATCGGGGCCGGTGTGGTGGTCGATCACGACGGGCCGCTCTTGGTGCCTCAGTACATAGAGGCGGCCATCGGTCTCGTCTTGCTGGCCCTGCTCATCGCCTTCATTCCGGCGCTCTACCAGTGCTTCCAACGACGTGAGTACGCCGTCTCGCGGCTCAGCGTTCGCGCCGGCATCCCGGCTACTCCCTGGGGCGTTTTGGAGATCGCGGCCAGTGTGGACTCCTATCAGCGACTCGACGAGCTCTGGCGGGAGTGGGAAGCGTGGTTCATTGACGTTGGAGAAACGCAGACCACCCTGGTTATTCTCAACTACTACCGCTCTCCCAGTCCCTATCAGACCTGGATCGGGTGCGCGGCCAGCGTGCTCGACGCCGCCGCGTTATTCCAGGCCGCGGTAGACGCCGAGCCCTCTCCCACCGCGGGACTCTGCATTCGAGCGGGATGGCTGTCGCTACGACGGATTGCCGATTACTTCAAAGTCTCCTATCCCGTTGATTTTCACGGAGACATACCGATCTCGATCAGCCGAGAAGAGTTCGAGCTGGTTCTCGACCGGCTCGCGCGCGTGGGCGTCCCAATCCTGCCCGATCGTGACGTGGCCTGGCGCGACTTCGTGGGATGGCGCGTGAACTACGACGCCATCATCGAGGCTTTCTATGGCCTCTTCACGTGTCCCCGGACGAACTGGCTCGACGCCGCGGTGCAGCCGCTGGTCGGTCCGTCCAACCTGCGTGGCACCGAGTAGTGAATGGGAGCGGTCCCCGGTGGCGGGGCCCACCGGGACCAGAACTTATGCCCGGCGCAGGATCACCGTGGCGTCGAGCCCGACTCCCTCGGCGCCGCGTAGTTCGATGAGACCGCCCGATAAATGGACGAGTTGGGCCACGATGGCGAGCCCCAGGCCCGTCCCCTCGGTCTGATTCTCGCGACCACGCCAAAATCGGCGCAGGGCCATCTCTCGCTCAACTGGATTGAGCCCGGGCCCGGTGTCGATGACGTGAAGCTCAATATGTTCTTCCGTCGCGAACGACGTGATCGTCACTCGCCCGCCCGACGGTGTCGCGTCGAAAGCGTTCGAGAGGAGATTGTCAAGTACTTGCTCCAAGACGTCCTCCACCGCGAGCGCCCGCAACACGTCGGGCGCGTCGATGACGATCTCAAGGCCCATCTCCGCGGCGAGAGCTCGCCACACGTCCGCACGCTCGACCACGATCTCTCTCACGTCCACCACTACCAGGACCGGCGCCCTCGACTCGTTCCGGGCGAGCGCCAGCAGGGAGTCGACCATGCGGCTGAGGCGATTCATCTCGGCCAGCACACTGTTGAGGTCGTTCTCGGTGGAGACCCCCTCGGCCGCCTGAAGGTTCTCGAGGTGAAGCCGCAGAGAGGTCAAGGGTGTCCGTAGCTGATGCGACGCGTCCGCCACGAACTCTCGTTGTGACTCCAACAAGGTGATCAAGCGCGCCGACGTCGAGTTGATCACGCGGGCGAGGGCCCGGAGTTCCTGGGGTCCCGTGGTCTCATCGACGCGCACGTCGAGCTCCCCGTGGCCCACCGCTTCCACTTCGCGTCCGATGCGCCGCAGCGGTCGCACCAATGAGCCCGAGACAACGATGCCAAAGAAGAATGCCAGCACGAGTACCAAGAGCCCGTAGAGCACCAAATCCTTCCACTCTTCGTGTACTCGGTCGTCGGTCACCTTGACCGGCGAGGTCACGACCAGAACGGCGTTCGAAAAGGTAGTCACTCGAGTGAGCCTGGCCGAGATGAAGTACTGGGAGTCGTCGTGACTGGTGGCTCGCGACGTGCCCGACTTCCCCGCCGCGCCGGTGGCGTCCGCGATGGCGATCAGCCTCGCATCGCCGGATTGGCGACGATCGCTGGCGAGAATAACCACCCCGTGGGCGACCACTAACACTTGGCGACCGGTCGCCAGAGCGTAGGACTGAGAAAGCTGCGAAGCCCTTTTGACACTGTCGTGATTGAGCGCGTCGGTCAAGAGCACCGAGAGCGCACCCGAGTCACGTCGAAGAACGCGCAACGTGTTAGAGCTCTCGTGCGCCTGAAGCGTGACGCCGATCGGCACCACCAGCAGAGCGGTCGCGACAATGGCGAAGAGTAGGAAGCCCGCGAGAAGCCGCCGCCTCATTGATCAAGAACGATTCGAAACCCCACGCCGCGAAGCGTCTCGATGAACTCTGGCGCCGCGAGCTTGCGGCGCAGGGAGGCGACGTGGACATCAATCATCTTCGTCGCGCCGTACCAGTGCGGGCCCCAGACTCCGTCGAGTAGTTCTTGCCGCGTGATCACCTTGCCCGGATCGCGCGCGAGAAACTCAAGAATCCCGTACTCCTTGGGGGTGCAGGCCACGACGCTTCCCCGCGATCGAACGGTCCGCACCCGGCGATCAATCTCCACCCCGTCGAGGACCTGCACCGGCTCAAGCTCTTTGGCGCTTGACCGGCGCAGGACAGCGTTGATGCGCGCCACCAGCTCACGAACGCCAAAGGGCTTGACCACGTAGTCATCCGCACCGAGGTCGAGCCCGGCAATGCGATCTTCCTCGCTGCCCCGGGCGGTCACCATGATGATGGGCGCCGTCGTCACCTCTCGCAAGCTGTGAAAGAGGTCGACCCCATCACGGTCGGGCAGACTGAGATCCAGGAGAATGAACTCGGTGGGCAGAGCGTTCAGGGCGGCCGCCGCTGAGCCCACTGACTCTGCTACGAAACCCGCTCGGCGAAGCCCATTGACCAGCGCCAACGCGATGGGTTCATCGTCTTCAATCACCAACACGTTCACGCCCAAGTATGGACTCCCGCTCTCGTGAGCCGTCTAGTCTGTTGGCAGTTCTTTGCCAAGTCTTTAGTCGAACCGTCGCAACCGTATCAGTATTGTCCCTATTTTCTCCCTAACGGCGCGATCACCAATCGAGCGCGTCACTCAGCGTTGGATCACCCGCGACCACGTGGTTGGCCCGTGGGATCGTCACCGATTGGAGCAGTTATCAACGTAGTTCACGCGCTGGCCGATACGCCGACACCGCCCCCCAATCTCACAAGTCGCAGACTCACTCGCCGCGTCGCAATGTCAGCCGTGGCGAGTGTCGTCGTTCTCACTGGTCTGGTCGCGCGAGAAGGGGCCAGTCACGCCGCGAACTCCTCCATGAGCGTGATTCCCACTCACCGGTCGTCGTGTCCGTGGGTGAACGAGTCCCGCCATCACACCAGAACGCCCGCGGCGCTCGCCGAGCAGGTGGTGTCCAAAATGACCCTGCGTGACAAGGCCGAGTTCGTCACCCTGAGCAACGGTCACGACATTGAGAACTTCAACCAAGGTGTTCCCTCCTTGTGTCTACCGGCGCTCACCCTCTCAGACGGCCCCGACGGCGTCTCGGGACTCTCGACCGGGGTTACTCAGCTGCCCGCCGCGATCGGCATCGGCGCCAGCTTCGATCCCTCCCTCGCCAAAGCCACCGGCCAACTGGTCGGCCACGAGGCTCGCACCAAAGGCATCGACGTGGTGCAGGGGCCCGACCTCAACCTGGCTCGCGTTCCCTTTAGCGGGCGACTCTTCGAGTCCTACGGCGAGGATCCCTTTCTTACCAGTGCTCTCGGCGTCGCCAACATCGAAGGAATCCAGTCCACCGGCGTCATGGCGCTCGCGAAACACTTCACGGCCTATAGCCAAGAGACCGCGCGGGCGCGCATCGATGACCACGTGACGAGGCGGGCGCTCGCCGAGCTCTACAACGCGCCCTTCGAAGCGGCCGTGAAAGACGCGCACGTGGCTGGCCTCATGTGCGCGTCCGGGCTCCTGAATGGCGAGAGTATTTGCTCCAATCCCTACATTTACGCGACCTTAAAGTCGTGGGGATTCACCGGCTTCATCCGATCCGACCTCCGCGCGGCAACCCACCCGGCGACGGCCTTTAGGGCCGGGCTCGAGCTCATCAAGGGCGCCTCCCCCGGCCTCATCGAAAAGCTCGTGCGCCTGAAGCGACTGCCCGTGGCCGATCTGAATCGCTCGGTACGCGCCATCGTGACCGAGATGTTCACCTACGGTCTCATCGCTCATCCGCGCGCGGCCGACGCCTACCGGCCGGCGACGACCTCGGCACACGCCGCCGTGGCCCTGCGCGCCGCGCAAGAGAGCATCGTGCTGTTGAAGAACGCCGACCACGAACTCCCCCTGCCCACCTCGCACACCTCGATTGCCGTCATCGGCACCGACGCCTCGCTCGATCCCGAGACGTCAGGAGCCGGGAGCTCGGCCGTCGTGGCACCATTTGTCGTCACTCCGCTCAGCGCAATTCGCGACGCGGTGGCCAAAGACGTGACGGTCACCTACTCCCCGGGTGGGCCGACGTCCGTCGCCCTGGGCGGTCTCGACAACTCCGGCTCGGTCACTCTCAAGCCCGCTCCCCTTGGCGCGGGCACCGGTCTGACGAGTCAGCTGGCCAACGACGACCTCTCCATCG
This sequence comes from uncultured Acidimicrobiaceae bacterium, assembly GCA_963756325.1. GTDB lineage: Bacteria > Actinomycetota > Acidimicrobiia > Acidimicrobiales > RAAP-2 > RAAP-2. The sequence goes on along the minus strand of CAVWNE010000010.1, from coordinate 43,719 downwards.
AAGCGGCGGCCAATGTCACCAACGCCGTCAACACGGCCAGCCAGCCCGCCACCGGACGCGGATGGAGTCACTGGACCGCCGTCTTTCGCGCCAAGTCCACCGGAGAGTACGAGGTGGCCGTCGATCAAGTGGGCGACACCTGGTTCTCCATGAACGGCCGACGGATCCTCGCCTCCTCGGGACTGCACGAACCCATCACCATGACCGACATGGTGAAGCTGAAGAAGGGTCATCGCTACACCTTCAAGGGCACCTGGTTCACGGTCAAAAAGAGTGGGCCACCGGAGTTTGGGCTCAGCAACGTCACCTCGAGAATTCAGGCGGCCGTCGCCGCGGCGCGCGCGGCAAAAGTGGCGGTGGTCTTCGCGAGCCAGCCCAGCACCGAAGGCGCGGACCAGACGAGCCTGAACCTGCCGGGAGATGAGAATCAGCTCATCGAAGCAGTCGCGGCCGCGAACCCGCACACCGTGGTTGTCTTAAACACCGAAGGGGCCGTGGTGATGCCGTGGCTCCGTGAGGTGCAGAGCGTCGTTGAGGCGTGGTACCCCGGCGAGCAGGACGGCACCGCCATTGCCTCGGTCCTCTTTGGATCCTTTGATCCCTCGGGTCGACTGCCCCTCACCTTCCCCTCCAGCGACTCCGCCCAGCCACTGACCTCGGTGGCCGACTTTCCCGGCGTCAACGACGTCGTGGATTTTGGTACCGGGGAGAACGCCCTGGACATCGGATATCGCTGGTACCAGGGCCGCGACGTCGCGCCGCTCTTTCCCTTCGGCTTCGGGCTCAGTTACACCAAGTTCTCGTTGGAAAGCCCGTCCATCCAAGAGACGCGGGGCAACGTCGTCGTGCGACTGGACGTCACCAACGTTGGCACGCGCGAAGGGACTGACGTCATTCAGGGTTACGTGAGGTACCCGGCGGCGGCCGGCGAACCGCCCGAACAACTAAAGGCCTTTGCGCGAGTGTCGCTCGCGCCGCTCGCCTCTCGACGCATCGCGTTGACCATCCCGATCTCGAATCTGTCAATCTTTCTTCACAAAAATCCTGGCGTTCTGCCCGGTCAGTACACCGTGAGCGTTGGTCAGTCGTCAGCGAATCTTCCGATCTCTCTCCCGGTCAAGATTCCCTAGACCGGCTTGAGACCTCCGGCTAAAGGACTTTGGACAAGAAGCTCTGAAGTCGTTCCGACTTGGGCGAGGCCAGCACCTCCCGGGGATCACCGGACTCCTCGATCACTCCATGATCGAGGAAGTACAAGGTGTTGGCCACTTCCCTGGCGAAGTTCATCTCGTGGGTCACCACGACCATGGTCATGCCCGTCCGGGCCAGATCTTTCATAACGTCTAACACATCGCCCACTAGCTCGGGGTCGAGTGCGGACGTGGGTTCATCGAAGAGCATCAGCTTTGGCTCCATCGCGAGAGCGCGGGCAATCGCGACGCGCTGTTGCTGGCCACCCGATAGTTGGCTCGGGTAGAACTTCTCTTTGCCTTCCAGTCCCACGCGCGCCAGTAGTTCCTTCGCCTTCGCCCTCGCCCGGGCTTCATCAAACTTCTTCACTTTCACCTGACCGATGGTGATGTTGTCCAGCACCGTGAAGTGCTGGAACAGATTGAATCGCTGAAAGACCATGCCGATGTGGGATCGTTCGGCACAGATCTCTCGGTCGTTGCGCTCATAGAGTCGACCGTGACGCTCTTCGTACCCCACGAGATTGCCGTCCACGAAGAGCTCGCCGGCGTCGTGCTTCTCCAGATGATTGATGCAACGCAACAACGTGCTCTTGCCTGATCCGGAGGGACCGATCAGACACGTCACTTCCCCGCGACTGACCGTGAGGTCGACGCTCTTGAGAACCTCGACTCCGCCGTAGGACTTGCGAACGCCCCGGGCCTCAACCATGGGGACGCTCACGTCGACCTGGCCCTCAGCTTCGGCACGTCAGGGTGGGTACGGAATTTGGCGAGTATCCCTCGAATGTCCGCCCGCATCCGCTGCAGTGGGGTGAGCGGCTGCGTGCGTAACGCACCCTTTGCGAAGTGACGCTCGAGGTAGAACTGCCCGATCGACAAGATGGTCGTCATGATGAGATACCAGATGCTCGCCGTGATGTACATGTACATGACCTGGTAATTCGTCGCGGCAATGTTCTCGGTCGCCCCCAACAGCTCAATGACGCCGGCCGCGCTCAACAACGACGTGGTCTTCAACATTGAGATGACTTCGTTTCCGGTGGGAGGAATAATCACCCGCATGGCCTGAGGCAGGATGACGTAGCGGAGGGTCTGAGCGCGCGTCATGCCGATGGAGGTGGCCGCCTCGATCTGCCCCTCATCGACCGAGATCAGGCCCGACCTGGCAATTTCTGACATGTAGGCGCCTTCGTTCAGTCCCAGGGCAAAGACGCCCACCGTGAGAGGAGAGAGCGAGTTGGCACTGAAACGTAGGAAGTCCCAGTTCGAGTACGGGACACCCAGTCGAAAGGTCGAGTAGAGCGCCGCGATGTTGAACCACACGAGGATCTGCACGTAGACCGGCGTCCCGCGAAAGAACCAGGTGTAGGCCCACGCGGGTGACGAGAGAATTCGGTTCTTCGACAACCTCATCACCGCGATGACCAGGCCAAGGACGATCCCGAGAATCATGGCCAGCACGGTCGCTTCCAGCGTGATTTTTAGTCCGTCAACGATCTCGCGCGAGGTGAACCACCGGCCGACGACAGTCCAGCCGAAGCGCCACTCCATCCGAGGGGTGCAGTGACCAAACGGGTGAGTGCTCGCACACTTGTACGTACCGCTCGGAATCTTCGACAGCAGGGTGTGAACCACCATCGAGACGAGGACGAGTGTCACGACCGCCCCCACCCACGTCCAGTAGTGACGTACCGGGACGACCTTGAGCGGAGCCTCCTCCTGGGTACTCATGCGCTACGGGTTCGTCGTAGCAATCGTCTAGGAACTCGCCCCATTGATCGTGATCTTGGATAACGGAAGAGCGCCAGCACTCACGCCCCACTTGGAGAGGATCGCCCCGTAGGTGCCATTAGAAATCAACGTCTTCACGGCTGCCTCGATCGCCTTGGCCAGACCAGATCCCGCCGTCGTCTTCGGGGTCGCGATTCCATAGGGTGCGACGTTGACCGCACTGCCCACGGACTTAAAGACGCCCTTGGAGGTGGAGACGACGTAGTCGGCGATCTGGGAGTCAAGGAACCCGAACTGAGCACGGCCCGAGAGCACAGCGGTGTTGGCCTCGGTCTGGGTCGGGAAGGGAATGACGTCAACCTTCTTTCCCGCGGGGCACGACTTGGAGGCGGCGGTGGCGTCGCTCTGTTCGGTCGTACCCGTCTCGACAGCGACCTTGACGCCGCAGAAGCTCTTAAATCCCGTGAACTTGAGGGTCGAACTGGACTTGGCGTAGACGCCCTCACCGGCCTGGAAGTAGTCGACGAAGGTGACCTGCTTTTCGCGGGCGCTCGTGTCAGTGAAGGAGGAGTTCCCGATGGCGTACTTCCCGGCCTTGATACCGGCGATGATGTCGTCGAAGGTCACGTTGTTCTCGTGAACCTTGACGCCGAGGGTGGTCGCCACGGCGTACATCAAGTCGACGTCAAACCCGATCATGGTTCCACTCGCGTTGACAGACTCATCAGGCGCGTAAGTCGCGTCGGTCGCGACTTGAATGGTGCCGCTCTTATAGGCGGCGGGGACGAGTTTGGCGTCCGCAGCGTTGTAGGTGCCTTTGGTGGAGGCGGCCCCCGCCGCGACGCTGGTGGCCAGCATCAGCGATGCGGCGCCCGCCACGACAAGAAGTTGGCGAATCCGAGTGGTGCGGTGCATGAAATCTCCCCTTTTCGAGTCCATCGCTACGCGATGTCGAGAATCTATTGATACCAGATAACCGGCTGGTGAAGTGCTCGCAACCTCGCCGGTCGAGCGAGAAGGACCCCGAACGCAACTCCGTTCGGGCCGAATGGGACTGGTTTCGCCCCGGGATCAGCCCGCTAGGGCAACGTCGTGGTGGTGGTGGTGCTTGACGTCGTGGTCGTCGTGGAGGTCGTGGTCGTCGTCGTTACGTCGCTCGCCGGACCAATCCACTCCACCTCGAGGCCCCCCGGTGTCTTCACCCGCGACATCGAGGCCCGAATCGACTGTGACAAGGCTAAGGCGTCGCTGCCGGCGAGGCCCAGCGAGTTATAGGAGTGTTGGCCGAGGACCACCGCGTACGTGGTGTAGGTCGTAGCGCCGATCTGGTCCACCATGGCCATAGCGTCACAGCCGCCGGCTTCGTTGGTGTAGCCCGACTTCACCCCGATGACGTGGCCCTCGCCCGTGTAGGGGGTGAAGGACGTGACGATGCCCACCAGAGGGAGGGCGACGTGGGTCAGGATCACGATGCTCTGGACGACCGGCTCTTTCGTCATGAGGTCGGCCGCCAGCATCACCTGGTTCTCGGCCGTCGACATATCTCCGGTCGAGATCCCCGTCACATCGACGTAGTGCGTTTGGCTCAGCCCGAGCGACTTGGCCGTTTGGTTCATAGCCGCGACGAAGGTCGCTTGTTGCATCCCCGTCAACGCGGCGAGCAGCTGGGCGTAGTCCCCGGCGGAGTGAACCAGCATGCCGCGAAGCAGAGTGCGTTCGCACAGTCTTTCGCCGAGGACAATCTTGACGCCTGACTGATCCGTCGCGTTGTCGTAGTTGTAGAGCGCCATATCGCTGGTGTTCACTATCTCGCAGGGTCCCGTCCCACTGACGCTCAAGGGCAAACGGTGCAGTGCCACCCACGCGGTCATCAACTTGGTGAGACTGGCGATCGGCTGGCGGGGCTGGTTCAACGAAGCGGCCGACACCCCCAGCTGGGGAACGAGGATTGCGGCGCTTCCCCGCGACGGCCAGGCCAGGGTGGGGCGTGGCAGGGTCGTCGTGGTAGGGGGCACCGTCGTCGTGGTGATCTCGCCCGGATACGTCGTGGTGGTCGAGGTCGAGGTGGTCGAGGTCGAGGTGGTCGTGGTGCTCGATGTTGAACTCGTCGTGCCCGCGATGGCCACGGTGGGGCTCGTCCCCACCACGAGAGCGATCACCACGGCTCCGAGTCCGAGGAGCGAAATCGTTCCTCGCCATAACTTTGTGGCGAGCGAGTGATTCACGGATCTCAATTTACTGCCCGCGTCATCCAGTACTTGAGAGTAAGCCCTCGAATCCGCTCGCGGGGTGTCTCACTCGTCTATCTGTAACCGATTCGTAACCGAACGACCGCCTGGCGCCGATTTAATGAACGTGGCGACAAAGTATCCTGGAACAGATGATTTCCAAGACCACCCGGGCTTCCTACCTGGTCGCCGCGTGTGCGGTGACGGTGAGTACCTTCGGGGTCTCGACCCTGGCGCAGGCCAGCACAAAACGCTCGAGTCCGGCGCCGTTTTCCATTCGCTTAGAGGATCAGTACCTCGCCACGCTGCGTTATCTTCCCGTGAAGTTCGTCGCCACCCTTCGCTCCTCGGCCCCTACTCCACCGACGACCACGACCACCACGACCGTTCCGCCCACCACTACCACGACGCTCGTACCGACGACCTCCACGACGTCAACGACAACGACCACCACGACGACGTTGCCGCGCAAAGCCCCGACGACGCCGGTGTCGGTGAAGTACGCGACCAAGATCGTGCCCGGCAACTTCCACTGGCGCTTTAGCACCTTGACGGCGTTGCGCTCCCAGTGGCAAGTAGGAACAAACAACGTCGTTCTTCAAGGTGCCCTCATGCGCTTTCAGAACGTGCACAGTCTGACCACCACGGGCCAGATGGATGGCCCGACCTGGCAGTCGCTCACCAGAGCCATCGTGGCCCACCAAGGGGACCCGGACCCCTACGACTACGTCTACGTCACGAAAAATCTGCCAGAGACCGTGACGTTGTATCAAAACGGGAAGTCCATATTCCACACCCTGGCGAACACGGGCGTCTCTAGCGCGCCCACCGAGAACGGTACGTACCCGGTGTACCTTCGCTACACCGTCACCACCATGTCGGGCACGTACCCCAACGGCACTACCTACAGTGACCCGGGCATACCGTGGGTGTCGTACTTCCACGGAGGCGACGCTCTGCACGGGTTCATTCGCTCGGGCTATGGCTATCCCCAGAGCCTTGGATGCGTGGAGATGCCTTTCGCCGACGCCGCCGTGCTCTGGCCGCGCACGCCCCTCGGCACGCTCGTCACCGTCCAGTAGATAAACGGGTAGACGCCCGAGAAGTGGTTGAGATGGCCGAGTGATCGGCATGAACGAGTCGTGGGGATTGCACAGTTACTCTTTCACAGTGAGTCCTGACACGCCCGGTGGGTCCCGCGAGGTACAAGTAGCGTCCGCTTCTCTTGTCGGTTCAGAAGAAACCGCCATGAGCGAAGTGGAGGCGAGGATGCGCGAGCGATTCGCCACGTTAGAAGTGGTCGGTCAACGCTCCCAAGATCTCATGCTCGTACTCGACACCGCGGGAAACGTCCAGTACGCCAACCCCGTGTGTCTCGACACTTTCGGGCTCTCGCTCGAAGCGGGCATTGGCACGAGCGCCTTTCTCTACTTGCATCCCGATGACATCGATCGGGTGGCCACCCGATTTGTGGCGCTGTTGGAGACTCCGAGCGGGACCGTTCGCGACGTCGTTCGAACGTTGGGCGCCAACGATGAGATTCGCGAGCTGGAACTGGTCGCCACCAACGCCCTCGACAACGCCGCCGTGGCGGGCATCATCGTCAACGGAAGAGACGTCACCGAACACAATCGCTACGTGCGTCAACTTCAAGAGCTCGAAGAACGCTTCCGCCTGGCTTTTGAGGACAACATGGCGCCGATGATCTTCACCGACTTGGACGATCGGGTGATCGCGGCCAACGACGCTTTTTGCAAGATGATTGGTTTTGAGCGGGAGGAAGTCCTCGGCCGGGACTCCAAGCCCTTCACCTACCCCGAGGACGTCGGCATCACCGAAGACTCGCACCGGCGCATCACCGACGGCCAGACCCACCAGTCGCGCTACGTGAAGCGCTATCTGCGCAAAGACGGCCGGTTGATCTACGTAGAAGTCCTGCGCTCACCGGCTCGAGACCAAGACGGCAACATCCTCTACCACGTCATTTCCGAGCGCGACATCACTGATGAACGCGCCCTGTCCGCCCAACTATCCCATCAAGCGCTTCACGACACTTTGACGGGCCTCTCCAATCGCGCTCTCTTCGACGATCGACTCGAGCAGGCCCGCTACAAGATGGCCCGCGACGGCGGACGCTGCGCGGTGCTGCTCTTGGATCTTGACGACTTCAAAGGCGTAAATGACTCACTCGGGCATCTCGCGGGCGACCAACTTCTCATCTCCGTCGCTCGTCGTTTGGAAGAGGTCACCCGCGACTCCGACACGCTCTGTCGCTTTGGGGGCGATGAGTTCTTGTACTTGGCCGAAGGTCTGACCTCGGTCGAAGATGCCTCGCTCGTTGCCGCGCGACTCCTGGACGCCTTGGCCGCGCCGTTCAACGTGGGCGGGATCTCCATCGAGCAAAGAGCCAGTATCGGCATCGTGGTCGCCGACGCGACCTTGAGCGATCGCACGGAGTTCGTCCAAGACGCCGACGTGGCGCTGTACGAGGCGAAGCGTCTCGGCAAAGGTCGCTTCTCGTTCTTCACGACCACCATGCATCAACAAGCCGTGAACCAGTTCACGCTGGTCCAAGAACTTCGCCAGGCGTTGCAGGCCGGAACTCTGACGATGAACTACCAGCCCATCTTGGATCTCAACGACGAGCGCATCGTCGGGTTCGAAGCGCTTATGCGCTGGAACCATCCCACTCGCGGGTGGGTGCCTCCCAACGTCTTCATTCCCGCGGCCGAAGCGAGCGACCTGATCTTGGAGTTGGGTCACTTCGCGATTCGTCAAGCCGTGGCCGCCTTGCGATCATGGGAGACGACCAGCGACGACGCGATCGACCTCTTCGTCACGGTGAATCTCTCCGCTCGCCAGTTTCACGACTTCGATCTCGTCTCGACCATCGAACAGGCGCTGACGAGCAACAACCTGCAGCGCGGTCGCTTGGTCCTTGAGATCACCGAAAGCGTCACGCTCTTGAACGTGACCGAGACGGTGACCATCATGGAGCAACTCAGCAATCTTGGAATCTCCTTCGCCTTGGACGACTTCGGGACGGGATTCTCGTCGCTCTCCTATCTCGCCCTGTTGCATCCGAGGATCATCAAGGTGGACCAGTCCTTCGTGAGCCCCACGATCGAACGCTCGAGAAACGATGTGCTTCTCGAAGCCATCATCTCCTTGGGCCACAAACTCGAGATGATCATGTTGGCCGAAGGTATCGAGACCACCGCTCAACTGGAGAGGCTGCGCGGTTACGGGTGTGAGCTAGGACAGGGCTTTCTGTGGTCGGCCGCTATTGCCAGTGACGACGTCCCCGCTCTTCTCACTCGCCAGAACCATCGGTAGCGAGAGTCGTTCTCCCCGAGGGAGACCGATCTGGCGCGCCGCGTGGATTCTTCCAAGGTCGTGGTGGGCCGGGAAGTCTGTCCGTCGGCGCGGCATTTAGCCGTGACCGCGCAGCGACCCGAACCTTGTCGGCATCGCGAATGTGAAGAACAACGGCCGGGCGAGCCCTAGAGGGTGAATCCACCTTCGGGCGGGGGCTCAGCCTCGCTGCTCGTGCCCGTACTCGGCGTTGACCCACCGGCGTCGGACGTGTCGCTCGCGTCGTCGGCGGCGACAAGACCGTGTTCCGCTTCAAAAGCGGTGAGTTCGCCCACGATGCGGTCGATCTCGGCGCTCTGGTCAACGCCGGTCGTCTTTTGGGCGTAGAGCGCCGCCCCCAAGTCGCGCAACATCGCGTCAGACTTGCGCTTCGCCTGCGCGTCCTCGATCTTGGCTTGTCCCGCTTTACCGGCTTCTTGGGCCTTCTGTGCGAGTTGACTTGCTTGCTCTTTGACCTTGTCAAAAAGGGCCATGTTTCCTTCTTTCTCTTTAGAACCGACCGAGGAGACCTTGACGCGCGGAGTTCGCCATGCTCGAGTCTTGCTTTTCATCGTCCTCAAACTCCTTGTGGAGCGTGGACTGCAGAATGACCGGCCCGTCCCCGCTCAGCGTGATGAGGTTGATGCCCGTGCCCCCAAAGACCGCGGTCATCACGGTCTGGGCGTTAAAGGCACCGATACGCTCCACGTTGAAGGCCACCGAGTCAGAAAATGCCACCAGCGCTCCCCCGTGTACTTGGATCTTGCCGCCATAGTCCGCGGGATTGAGTTCGAGCAGACTTCCGCCGCCACCGAGAACCACGGTTCCCGAGCCGGTGAAGTGCTCAAAGATGTATCCGTCCTTTGCGCGAAACCCCGTCGAGAGTCCGGCAAAGGAGATGTCGTACTTCACCGTCGCCTCGGCGCAGATGAACGCTCGGCTCTCGGCTCGCCAGCCCGTGGTGGAGCCATCGAGCTCGACGACCCGGACCTGACCAGGAAGTTCGCCCGCGAAGGTGACCAGTCCCGACCCGCCCTGGGGCGTAAACCACTGAAACGCCAGACTCTGGCCACTCAGCATCCGCTTGCCGACTTCGGTGGCGGTGGAGAGAGCGGCCTTGAGGAAACCAGCTCCCCCGCCACTCTCTTTGGCGGCTTTTTGGTCGGCCTCGGCCTGTCCGCCGGGAGTGGAGAGTCGCGTCTCCAAGGTGACGTTCGTGGTCTTCCAGCGAAACTTGGTCGCGTCGGCGAACATTGACTGTCCGGCGTCGAGCTGGCAGGTGATGTGCTGCGCGTACTCTCCCGTTACCTTGCAGGCAATTGTCATTGCTCTCCTCTCTCGGGCAGAATAGCCTTCCGCGTCGTTCGCAACAAACGAAATCGCGTGGCCCCTACCCCAAGGTCGCCGCGTCAAAAGCCACCGCCGCGTCATTGAGAGAGACGACGGTCGTGGGCTGGACCAACTGATGCGAGGACGCCGCTAGTCGAACGACCGTACCCCACGCCACGAATTTGATGGCGTGCGTGGCGAAGCTCATGGGTCCCTCGACCACCTTTACCTCCACCACCCCGGTCCCACCCAAGGTGAGCGCCGACTCCTGCATTCGGGCCATGGCTGACTCGCGGGCGGAGTACATGGCTTCGGTGTAGTTCGTCAGTTCGATGTTCTGGGTCTGCTGTTGGAAGACCGCGCCCACACTTCGCCGTGGGGCGTAGACAAAACTGGCCCCCGTCGCCAGGCCGAGCGGCTCCCAACCCGCCACCATCAGGCGCGCGAAGTCGCGAGCGGAGAGGTCCGACACGAAGATCCGATTGAGCACCACGCGCTCCAGTCCGACGGGTCGTACCGCGGTACCGAGCAGTGAGATCTCGACGTGCGAGGAGTGAACGTTTCGCTCGATGTGCACGCCCACCACCCCCTGACCTCCGGCGGTGCTCGCTTCTTGTTCGATCCGGGTGATGGCGTTCTTAAAGGCCAGGGCGTGAGCCTCGGTGGCGCCGGAGATCTCACCCTGGCCCCAGTTCCACATGCCCGTGGGAATTGATACCACGGAGACCCCGCTCACCAGTTCCACCGGTTCCCACCCTATGGCGTGGAGATTGAACTCTTCGTCGATCGACAGGTCCGACGTCATGGAAGACCCCGATCCGGGCAACGTCGCGCCGGTGGCGGCCAGTCGGACGTCGGCCGCGACGTCAAGGGGAGATTCAGGTCGCAAACTCACGACAGCCGCACCGTCGGTTGTGGGACGGGTAGTGCCTCGAAGGCCTTAAAGCGGCGAACTCGATTGCCTCGAAGAAGAGTCTGGACCTCCAGGTCGCCGCCTTCAAACTCTCGCTCCATCACCGAGAGATCGGCGCCGTGTAATGAGTCGCCGTGCAGCTGATCGTGCACGTTCTTTCGTGCGAGCGTCCTCGCGGCGATCTGGGCCCGAACGATCTGCTCGACTTCTTGGGGCGCGAAGTTTTGATTCATCGCAAACGCGCCACCGCCGCCCATCAGATACTCGGTCATGCAGTAGGCCCAGACCCGTATGGACGTGACGCTGGCGATGATCGACACGGGCGCAAATCCCGCTTCAAAGAGCTTCGCCAGTCGCGCTCCCGCCAGATACGTCGTCCAGGGCGGCGTGGTCGCGGGCGGCGCGCCCTTGAGCTTCACGGCCGTGCCGGTGAGGTGGAACTCGATGATCCCCGCCTCGGTGAGCGAGCTTTGCGTGTCCACGACGCCCACCACGCCGTGCGCGTGCACCTCCTGCGCTTCTTCCACCATTCGCGAGTAGGCGGAGGAGAACCCCTCGTTCCAGGCGCTCTCGATCCAGGTCTGCTCGTAATTCTGTCCCCACGTTCGATGCTCGCCGCCGAACATGCCGACGTGGGGGCACTGGTAGTTCTCGACGTAGCCGCCTTGGCCCCCGCCGTAGGGGGTCAGGCCGCGCTGCATGAAGCCGACCCCGTAGGCCCCCCATTGCATGGCGCAGAATCCTTGAACCAGGCCAACCGGTTCGAGACCCATCTCCACACACGCCGCGAAGTCATTCACTGAGAGACCTGAGGAGAACGCGTCCTCGCCGAGGCGTCGCTGCGCGGCTTCGGGTACGTCGCTCGAACCTGTCGTCATCAGTTGTCGAGGGAGATGATGGTGACCGGCTTGACCAAGGTAACGTCCTCGGAGCCCTTGGTGACGGCGGTGCCCAGGGCCAGAAACTCGATGGTGTGCGAGCCCCACTGGTGCGACTTCTCTTCCAGGCGAACGCCCACGATCCCCGAGGCGCCGAGCTCGTTGGCCTCGTCCTGCATCCTGGTCATCGCCAGTTCGCGCGCTTCGTACAGTGCTTGGGTGAAGTTGGGCAGCTCGACGTTCTGTCCGGTGGTGCCGAGCGTCTGGCCGATGCCGCGGTGGGCGATGTGGTACACGCAGGTACCCATGACCAGGCCCTGTGGCTGGTACCCCGTTTGGGCCAGCGTCCAAAAGTCCTGTCCGGAGAGGTCCGACGTGAAAGGCTTGCCCTTTTTGTTGAGGCGTGACACACCGTCCTCCGCCTTGACCGCGGTCCCGACGGCGATGAACTCTGCGGCGTCCTTGCCCCACTCGTAGTAGTTCACGTCCAGTCGCACGCCCACCACCCCGTCGGCGCCGAGTTCCGCCGCCTCTTCTTCCATGCGGGTCATCGCCAACTCGCGGGCGTTGTACATGGCCTCGGTGAGCTTGGTCAACTCTTGGCTCTGGCTCCACTTACGGGTCTGAATACCGGTGTGGTAGATGGAAGATCCCATGACAAAGCCCACTGGATGAAACCCGGCCTCTTTGACGAGCAGGAACTCATTCACCGAGAGGTCTGAGGTAAAGAGGCCCTTCTCCAGTTCCTCCAAGCGATGTTCCGTGGCTTGAGGCAGGTCGTTCGTAACGTCGCTCACTGATGTCCTCCAATGACAATGTTTTCTAGGGCTTGGCGGGCCGACTCACTGTGGGCCGCTTCATCTTTCAAGGCTTGGAGCAGGCGAAGGATCCACTGATCCACGTCGACTGACTCACTGCGAATGCGAATACCGCCCGACACGTGGCCCACGTGACACTGCAAGGCCGCCCCCTCGACCGCCGCGTCGAACTGACTCCCGGCCAAGGCGATGCTCACCGAGGAGATGGCGTCGGACTTATGAAATCGCCCACCCGCGCGCTCAATGCGGAGACGATCACCCAGCGCGTCGGAGAGTTCGTCACAGAGGGCTTTCAAGAGAATGTGAACGTCGGAGCTGTTCGAGCGAAGAGACGACGCAGCCAGCTGAAGGTCGTCTGAATCATCGGAAAAGCTCATCACGAGCCACCTTACAGTGGGCGCAAATGGATTTATCTGGGCCTTACCTTGGCGGCCGACCGGAGTAGCGACGCCCTCGCTGACATCGGGACCCTCGTTGGTCGTAGGATGCGGGCATGAAGAGTCCGCAGGGCCGCGAAAGCAAGAAGCCCAAAAAACCAAAAGGGAAGGCGGCGCCCAAGGTCTTTGAAGAGCCCTGCTCGCAAAGCCTTCCACGTCCCCCAAGCAGAGAACCGGCCCGACAAGGACTAGCGAGGCGGCCTTACCCGGCCTTCGTCGCGCCCTTGCCCGTGACGAGCTCGCTGAGGTCGCTCACCACGACGTTGGCGCCGTGTGCGCGAAGTTGGTCGGCGTAGACCTGTGAGTCGCCCTCATCGTGGTGGTCAACGCCGATCACCAGGGCGAAATGGCCCGCGTGTCCCGCCTCCACCCCCGCTAAGGCGTCTTCGAGCACGACGGCCCTCGACGCGTCAACCCCCAATTGCTTCGCCCCCTGCAGGAAGGAGTCGGGCGCCGGCTTACCCGCCAGGTGCAGATCCTTCACGGTATGGCCATCGACGCGAGTGTCAAAGAGATCGTTGATGCCCGCCGCCGTCAGCGCGGCCTCGGTATTTTCACTGGCCGACACCACCGCGATCTTTACTCCGCGACTCTTGAGGGCGGCAATGAGGTCTTTCACTCCTTCATAGACCTGCACGCCGTCTTTCTTCATCACCTCTAAGACCAGTTCGTTCTTCCTGTTCCCGACCCCGCAGACGGTGGCGGCGGTCGGTGGATCGTCATCGTTGCCCTCGGGCAACGTGATGCCCCGGGCCTTCAAGAAGTTCCGCACGCCGTCTGCCCGCGGTTCGCCGTCCACGTACTTTTCGTAGTCACTCTCGGCGTCAAAGGGGGCATAGGTCTTGCCCGTTTTCTTGGTCTCTTCGAGCAGAAACGCGTCGAACGCCTGCTTCCAGGCGGCCGCGTGTACCAGGGCCGTCTTGGTGAGAACTCCGTCCATGTCGAAGAGCCACGCGGCGTAGGCGCTCAGGTCAACCGAGACCGGATCAGTAGGGGTCGAATCGCTCATGCGTCGGTCTTCTCTCGTTGGGCGTCGGCGACGCGGTGGTCGGGCTCACGTCCGGGCGGTTGAGTGGGCGGTGGCCCTGGAGTGAGCGGGGCGACGGGCTTGTGACGCACCGGCGTGCCCACCGAGAGCGTGAAGGACTCGGTCCCGTGACAGAGTTCGAGGGCGTCACCTTCACGAAGCTCGTAGGTCGTCGACTTCTCGGTCGATTCGACGCGCAGGTGGCGTCCTCGAAAAATGATGTTGAATGCCACGCGAGTGATGCCCTCGGGCAATCGCGGCGCGAATGAGAGTGACTCCTTCCACCTGCGCATGCCGGCCAGTCCTTGGACGATGGCAATCCAGGTGCCCGCCAGGGACGCCATATGCAGACCGTCTCGCGTGTTGTGCTCACGATCTTCGATATCCATCAAGGCGGCCTCAGCCATGTAGTCATAGGCGAGAGGCAGATATCCCACCTCGGCCGCCAGCACCGCTTGGATACAGGCGGACAGCGAGGAGTCGCGCACGGTGAGCTTCTCGTAGTAGTCGAAGTTGGCCTTCTTCTGCTCGGCGGTGAAGGCATCACCTCGCACGAACATCGCCAGTACCAAGTCGGCCTGCTTCACGACCTGTTTGCGATAGAGATCGAAGTACGGGAAGTGCAGCAGCAGCGGGTACTGGTCCGCCTTGGTCGCGTCGAAGTTCCACAACTCGTGTTGCGTGAACCCTTCGGACTGGGCGTGGACGCCGAGTTGCTCGTCGTAGGGAATCACCATGGCCTCGGCCGCGTGGCGCCACTGGGCGACTTCCTCGTCGCTCACGTCGAGGCGCTCGGCCACGTCGCGATGTTTGTCGGCGGCGTCTGCGGCCACGTGAAGATTTCTCTGGACCATCAAGTTCGTATAGATGTTGTTGTCGGCGATCGCGCTGTACTCATCGGGACCAGTGACTCCGTCGATACGAAAGCCGCCGTTCACGTCGACGTGACCGAGCGACTGGAACAGTCGCGCAGTCTCCATCAGAATCTCCGCGCCGTAGTCGTGCTCGAAGTCCTCGTCACCCGAGGTGTGCAGGTAGCGCACGACCGCGTCGGACACATCCGCGCTGACGTGGAACGCCGCCGTCCCGGCCGGCCAGTAGACTGGAGCACTCAGCTCCCGCGATCGTGCGCCAGGGAAAGGCCGCGCCGCGAAAGCCCAACAGGGCTGCCCGATCGCGGGCCATGGGAAGGGTGCTGTGACGCCAGCGCAAGGCGTGCCCGACCGTCTCGGGAGCGGTCAGGCTGAGAACACGCAGGACGAACGCTTCGCTATCCCAGAACGCGTGACCGTCGTACCCGGTGCCGGTCAGACCTTTGGCGGGAATGGCCCGTTGCTCGTTTCTCGCTCCGGCTTGGAGCACGTGAAAGAGCGAAAAGCGAACGGCCTGTTGAATCTCTTCGTCCCCGTCGAGTTCCACGTCGGCGCTCTTCCAGAATTTGTCGAGGTACGCGGTCTGCTCGCCTACCAGACCGTCCCAGCCGCTTTCCTTCGCCGCGACGAGCGCCGCGTCGGTTTGATCGCGCAACGCCTCCATGGTTCGCACGCCCGACCAGCCGTAGGCCACATACTTGACGATGGTCAATTTCTCCCCTGGCTTCAGGGCCGCCGTGACGGTCACCCGAGCGAGGTCCTCCATGGCCGTAGAGGACACGTGAGTTCCTTCGGGGCCGATGACATCGTGATCCATGGCGCTGGAGACCAAGAGTGCGCTGTAGCCGGTCTGGTTCACGAGTGCCGCGTGCGCCTCATTTGACTGATGATCCAAGGCCGTGAAGGGAGATTCCAATTCGAGCGCGGCCCGGGGGTCGAAGCCCGCGGGCTTATTAGGCGGCTCGTTCGCCACCAACTCGGACTGAACCACGACGCGCATGTCGTCCACCGCTTCGACCTCGTATCGGATTGCGGCGATGGCGCGCTGCACCATGGAGACCATCCGCGTAGAGGTGACACGAACCCGATTGCCGGTGGGCGTTGACCAGTCCACTCGGCGCTCCAGCTGACCGGTACGAAAGTCCAACACGCGCGTGTGCTCGTGCAGATCGCCGTAGCGAATGTCAAAGGGCTCATCGTCGACCAGTAGGCGAATCACTTTGCCATCGGTGACGTTCACCACGCTTTGGTCCTGTTCGGGGTAGCCGTAGCCCGCCTCGGCGTAAGGCAACGGCTTTAGCTCGTAGACGCCATTCAGGTACGAGCCCTGCAGCCCATGGGGCTCACCTTCGTCAAGGTTCCCGCGCCAACCGATGTGGCCATTCGCCAGAGTAAACAGCGACTCACTTTGGGCCAGGATGTCGAGATCCAACTCAGACTCGCGCAGGCGCCACGGCTCCACGTCGAAGGCGGGGTGTTGGATCATCTAGTGGAGACTGTATCTCGGCGATTTATCACCGCGGCCTTCGGTAACTCACTTCGACGCGGAAAACGACTCGAAATTACCTCGGCAGTTGCGTTCCACCGGATGCCTCACCTTTTGATACTTTTCTCACAGTTCTGACGTTTTATGCAATGAGGCCCCTGAGCGCGATGACGAACTCTTCCGCGGGGCGAAGATACGAGCCGCGTATCACGCTCCAGGCGCGGATCTTGAAGTCGTCCAGTCCAATAGCGACGAAGGCGGCGATACGCCGCTCGGTCTGGTCACGGTCGGCCATGTAGTTGTTCATGGGATTCCAGAGAAACGACGGTACGTCGTACTCGCGATCGGCCAGATAGGGCTTGGGGTCGATGGCCACATATCTCTCCCCGTGACGCAGGATATTGTGGTGATGAAGGTCACCGTGAACGACCCAGTCCGGACTCACTCCGACGGCCTCAAACAACTCTCGAGCCACTCCGGCGAGACCATTCCCCTCGCGCCGGGCCTGATCGATCCATCGGTCCACGTCCTCTTCCACCGATCGAAACGGCGCCGTCGCCGGCCGCCACAGCGTCTGGGCGATGTCGACGGCGATGGCGGTCGCCTGCTCGTCTTCGAGACCCGAGATGTCCTCACCCGGTAGCGCCCGTTCTTCCAGGATCGCGCGACCAGAGCGTCGATGCACCCGCACCGCGCCGTTCCCACCCCAGAGTTGCAGCGCGTCGGGCTCGTTCAACGACTCGTCATCACCCTCCCACGCCACTTTGAGTACACGTCCATCGCGGGTGGGAAAGACCACGGACACGTTGGCCAGGGCGAAGGGCTCACCGAGCTCGAGGTCCCACTCGCGCGCCAACTCAAGGGCTGTCGCGCGAGCGAGGGAGAGATCGATGACTGAACTGACGGCGGGGCTCACGAGCTCGAGAATCCGGTCGTCCTCGAGACCGCGAGGCCACTGGGCTGGTTCGTGACCAAAGAAGAGTCGTGCTCCCCTTCGTTCGCGTTCATCTAGCCACGTCATCGCCGCCAACTGAGCCGCCGCGTCAAAGCTCGACGGCGGAAGGGTGCGAGTCTCCAAGGAACGGCGCAGGTAACACGCGTCACCACAGAGAATGATCTCGCGGTCGTCGTCAGTGGTGAGGCGAAGTGACTGATGCCCCGCCGTGTGGCCGACCGTCGGCACCACCACCACCCGACCGTCCCCAAAGACATCCCACTCCCCTTCGACGAGGCGCCGCGGCCGCGCGTCATCGAGGACGGTGACGTACTGTTCGCGCGCGACGTCGGCCACTGCCGCCTCCCACTCGGCACGCTGCACTACCAGTTCGGCGTCTGGTACAAGTGAACTGCCTCCCACGTGGTCGAAGTGCAGGTGACTGACGACGACCATGTCAACGTCGCCTGGCGCCACGCCACAGGAGAGCAGTCGCTCGGCCAAGTTCGTTCCGGGCGGCAGGTCGCAGCCGAAGTACGGCGCGAGTTCCTTTGACAACTTAGAGTCAGCGTCGCGTAGCTCGGGCGGCAAGCCGGCGTCAAAGACGATGCGAGAACCCGCGTGCTCGATGAGATAGGCGGGGATCGGGACCCGCAACGGACCGTCGTCGTCGCTGATGAGGCCCGAACGGTCCATCTCCAACCACCCACAACAAAATCCCCGCACGTGCATGACTCTTTCTAGCGCGACATCACCGGTGAGAGGTCTGACCAGTGAGCCGACCGGAGGACGATGGCCCTAGTCGCGCAGGGTAAGGCTCACCGGACAGTGATCGCTGCCCAGGATGTCGGGATGAATGTCCGCGGCTTCCACTCGCTCCACCAGCGACTGCGAGACCAAGAAGTAGTCGATACGCCATCCGACGTTTCGTGCGCGCGAGTTCGCGAAGTGCGACCACCACGAGTAGTAGCCGTTTCCTTGGTGAAAGAGGCGAAAGGTGTCAACAAAGCCCGCGTCGAGATAGTTCTGGAATCCCGCTCGTTCCTCGGTGGTGAATCCTTTGCGGCCGACGTTCGACTTGGGATTGGCGAGGTCGTCGGGAGTATGAGCCACGTTGAGGTCACCGCAAAAGATGACGGGCTTGGTGCGCTCGAGCTCTGTGACGTAGTGGAGGAAGGCCGGATCCCACTGATGGTGGCGAAGCGTGAGTCGACCCAGATCCTCCTTGGCGTTCGGCGTGTAGACCGTGACCACGAAGAAGTCCTCGAACTCCTCGGTGAGGACACGCCCCTCGGTGTTGGGATTGCCAAACTGGTCGCCGGTCACTCCGTGCTGGGCCACCGACGCGTCGGGGAGATCCGGAGTAACCGTCAAGGGCTCCATCTTCGAGAAAATGGCGGTGCCGGAGTAGCCCTTCTTCTGCGCCGAGTTCCAATGTTCGATGTAGCCGGGCACTTGCACCTCGGACTGGTGTTGTTGCGCCTTGGTCTCCTGCAAGCAGATGATGTCGGGCTTCAACGTGTCCATGGCTGGAGTGAAGAGTCCCTTCTTCTCGACCGCTCGTATTCCGTTCACGTTCCAGGACATCAGTTTCATTCCTGAAATGTACCAATCGGATGTCCCCCGCGTTGAGAGGACCATCGGTAGTCGGTGCGTTATTTTGCTTTTACGATTGCCGCGCACGCAAGTCGTGTAATTTTCAGACTGACCCACTACACGCGCCCGATATGGAATGCCTGAGTGATACCTTGAGGTGCAGTAAATTACCGACGGAGAGGCGGGAGCCACTAATGGTTCGGGAATCAGACGCTTAGAGTGATCACGCACAATCTTTCCTCGCACAGTTGCGTGACTGAATCGTCCAGACCTCCGAAAATCCACTTGAAACTAACGGTCACCATAACGTTGGCCATGCTGGCAGTGCTTTTTGGAGTTGCGAATGTTGCCATGGCTTCGGCCAAGCACGTCATTTTGCCCCCGCACGACCCAGCGAGCAACTTCGACACTCCCCAAGGAACCTTTGCGCCCCTGGCATGGATCAACCGAGCGCGTGCCGCTGAGGAGGGACTCGGTCCATTGACCTTCAACGTGTCGGGATTCGATCGGCTTAGCGTCGTCGATCAATTATTTGTCGTCACCAACCTTGAGCGAATCAGTCGCGGGGAAGATCCAGCCTACGCATTAATGAAGAACCTCGATACCTTCGCCGTCACCGGCGCGCGATTGCAGCGTGACCCCGAACCTTCGACTGCCTGGTCCAGACTCAACCCGAGCTTTGACTCGGCCTGGGCTGGTGTCTATGGGCCGCGAAATACATTGGCACTCCAAGCCGACCTTGGATGGCTTTACGACGACGGACCACCACCCTTTCACAACGGCGTCAATCTCGACTGCCCCCGCGCAGGTCGGCCGGGCTGCTGGGGACACCGCAACACCGTGCTCGAACTGAATCCCGACGCAACGTATACGTTCGAGGGCCAACCCACGTTCACCCTCACGATGGGAGCGGGATATGCCATCCCGACCGACCGGCGAGATTCATTGGCAGTTGATTTCTCATGGGTCGTCAATTTGCCGACCTTCGGCATGGCTTACACATGGGCGCACGCTGTGGCCTATCTTGGCCTGCCAAAACGTGATGTGCCAACGACTACTACAACTACAACTACAACTACAACTACAACTACAACCACAACTACAACTACAACTACGACGATCGCTGGTTCGTAGCTGCGTTACCCGTCCGAAAGGTTGCCCTGCAAGACACCTCTTCAGCGTTACGTGCGCGCGATGTGGCAGGAACACGCATCCTGCTATCAGTAAGACGGCCTCTCTAGTCCATCTCAGATACGCGTACAGGCCAACTTTATTGAGCGTGTCAAGGCTTTATCTCTGACGGTCATTTTCCAAACTGATCCACCACCGGACCGTAAGCCGCTCGCTCTGCTTGACTGAACTCATGTCAACAGTGGGCGTCACCATCTACGGCGTATGCGCCGTCTCCTTCATGATGGCGATGTACGCGCTCGAGCGCCGCGGCCGCGCGTACATCTTGGCCTTCGCTCTGGGGTGCGTGCTCTCCAGTGTCTATGGCTTCCTCTCTGGCGCGTGGCCCTTTGGCGTCGTGGAGCTCGTCTGGTCCTTCGTCGCGGTGCATCGCTATCGCCGGGTTCGGCTCCCTTAGGCCGCCTTCGGCAAAGGATCGGTAAAGGTATTCCTCGGGAGCCCCCTTCCCAGCGATTTCGCAGATATCTCTCAGCGATCCGACAGTTCTCTCACATCGTTCTCACAATTGCGCCCCGTAACGTCGTACTTGTTCTTGAAGGGAGAACCGAACATGAAGCTACTCAACATCAAATCCATGGCCGCGGTGGCGATCGTTGCCTCCATGGGCGTCGCGGCGCCGGCGGTGGCATTCGCTGACTCCACGACAACCACCACGACCCCCACGGTGTCCGTGTCGGCGACCGCTAACGCGTCCGCCTGGACGGCGTTCCAGAAGGAGTGGAAGGCGTACGTCGATGGACTCCGCTCCATCCGACTGACCTACCGGGCCTCCGTGGAGACGTCGCGAGCGGCGTATCTGACGGCCATCGCCGCGGCCACCACCCCCGCGGAAAAGCAAGCCGCGCGACTGGCGTTGAACGTGTCACTCTCGGCTGACCTGAACGCGCGCATCGCCGCGATCACCGCCGCCGGTGACCCCCCGTCGCCGCCCGCCGGCTATAACGGCACCGCCTGGGTGGAGGGCTTCCAAGCCGCCAACGTGGCGTTCCGCGCGGCCATCGTGACTGCCCAGACTGCCTTGTCGCAGTCGCTGGCGTCCGCCACCACCGCCTGGGACCGTAAGGCAGCTCGCCTCACGTACCAGCTGGCCGTCGGCAACGCGATGGTAGCGCACAGCACGGCGATCGAGGCTCTGGGGACTCCTCCCACTCACCGCGGTCAACCGTCGTAACGATTCCCCCCACAAAAAAACGGCGTGTCTCTTTGGAGGCACGCCGTTTTTTTAGGTATCGATGAGTTCGCCGAAGGTAGTCGACCCGGCGCGACTAGTCCGGTCTCACCCCGCGCAAGGTGTTCACAACCAGCTCTCGAGCGAAGGCGTCACTGAGAGGCTCGTGTCGCGCCAAAAGTCGGTAGTACACAGGGCCATAGAGTTCGTCCATCAGTACCGCGAGAGAGATGTCGCTGCGGATCTGTCCTCGATCGATCGCCCGGCGCAGTACGACGGTCGTCGCGTCTCGTCGCGGCAGTAGCCAGCGCTCACGCCACATCTCGGCGAGGACTGGATCACCCTGGGCGTGCCCCAGCAACTCAGCCATCACCTCCCCGGGTCGGCCCCGAAAGTCCCGGACCACGAGAAGTATCTGAACCGTCAGGTCGCTCGCGACATCCCCGGAGTCCGTGAAGACGGTGGTCTCGCGAAAACGATGAAAGTAGGCGTCAATCGCCACCGCGCCGCGGCTGGGCCACCACTTGTAGATGGTCACCTTGCTTACGCCGGCCCGAGCGGCAATGGACTCGATGGTGGTCCCGGCAAACCCCGACTCCATCATGATGTCGGCCGCGGCCGCGAGAATGGCGAGTCTTGTTTTCTCACTTCGCGGCCGTCCGGGACGGGGACTGGCGGGGACCTCTTCGATCACAGAGTTAGTCTAGTTTATGTACGCATCGTTCAGTATTACGCTATGATGGATCTCATCCTTGAAAGGAGCGTGATGCTTACCCCTCAAGTCACCCAGCGACCACCGCAGCTGAGCCGCCTCCTGGTCTTCCTTTTTGCTCTCGCGTGTGGCATCTCCGCCGCCAACCTCTACTACGCCCAGCCCGTACTGGGCAGCATTGCCAAGTCCTTTCACGCAACGTCGGGCACCGTCGGACTCATCGTCACCTTCGCCCAGGTTGGCTACGCGATCGGACTCGCCTTCATCTTGCCGCTGGGCGACATGCTCCCCCGTCGTCGACTCGTCCCCTCGATTCTTCTGATCACCGTGGCGGGTCTCTTGGTCTCGGCCTTCGCGCCCAATGTGGGCCTGCTCGTGGCGATCACCCTCTTCGTGGGTCTCGGCTCGGTGGCGGCCCAGCTGCTGGTCCCCATGGCCGCCTCACTCTCGAGTGATCACGAACGTGGTCGGGTGGTGGGCATGGTCATGAGCGGACTCTTGCTCGGGATCCTTCTTGCCCGCTCCGTCTCAGGCGTCATCGCGCAGCTCTCGAGTTGGCGGACGGTCTACGTGATCGCGGCTCTGATGACGCTGTCGCTCGCCCTCTTGCTCTCATTTCTCTTGCCGCGCGAGGCTGAACGCCCCACGGTGCGCTACGGCGAGCTGCTGCGCAGTGCGGTCCACTACTTTGCCACTGAGTCGCTGATCCGTCGTCGCGGGCTCTACGGCGCACTGAGCTTTGGAACCTTCAGCGTGTTCTGGACCACCATGGCCTTTCTCTTAAGTGGCGCGCCCTACCACTACAACGACCTGACCATCGGTCTCTTCGGTCTCATCGGGGCGGCCGGTGCGCTCTGTGCCAATTTCGCCGGACGGTGGGCAGACCGCCGGTGGACGAAGCCCACCACCTTGGTGTTCGCCGGGCTGATGGCCTTCTCGTTCCTTCCTCTCTGGTGGGGTCGCCACTCCTTGGCCATGGTCATTGTCGGGATCTTGATCCTCGATGTCGGGACCCAGGGACTGCAGGTGACCAACCAATCGCTCATCTACCGACTCGCTCCCCACGCCCGCAGTCGCATCAACTCGGCCTACATGGTCTGTTACTTCGTGGGAGGGGCACTCGGTTCGTGGATCGGCGGCATGACTTATGAGCACTTCCACTGGACCGGAGTCTGCGTGCTCGGCGCGGCAATTGGGTTCATCGCCACCGTGCTCGCGGTCGCCGACGTGCTCAACTCGAAACCTCACCCTGACCCCATCAGCGTCGCGCCGAGCGCTCCGCTCAGCAGGGTCGCTAACTAGCCGTTATCAGTGTCCGAGCACGAGCCGGAGCTCTCAGTCTTCGTCGCGCTGGCCGTGCCCGCGGGGAAAAATGAGTTGACGACGTGCCAAAAGGCGCAGTTTCGATCGTCGAGAAGATAAGCGCCAACGGAGCCAGAAATACGCAGTTCCCCCGGGCACTCATCGCCGATCGCCCGCCACTCCACCTTGTCGTTCTGAGTGACCGTGATGTCGAGGAGCGCCGAATCTTCCATGCACACCACGTTCTGACTCATGTCCTTGAGTCCTTCGATCTGGTCGCGGAGCTGTCGGGCTTGAGACTGGGATAACACCACCGATGAAGGCTCGCTCGAGCCACGCACGAGTGAGGTCGCGCCGTATCCAGTGACCGTCACCAACCCATTCATTGGCATGGTCACGTGGACAATCGGTAGCCACATCACTTGGACGTCGACTCGTAGCTCTTGTCGACCCTTGACCGTAGCGGTGGCGTAGGAGACGCCGCAGTACGTGACGTGAGGACTCGCGCAGTTCGCCGCCAGCTCCAGAGTGTGGGTGGTGAGACTGTTCGGACCACCGCCCGTGCCGGTACCGCTCAGCGTTTCGTCGGCGGGCAGATGGGACTCGACGTAGGCATCCACGGTGACCGAGGTGGGAACCTCGTACTCGTGATGCGCGGTCGCCGCGCCGCTCGTGGAGATATCTCCAGTCGCGGGCAACGGGGTCGGAAGTGTCGCGACCAACTGCGCCCCCGGAGGGATCGGCTGACGGGCCAGAAACGCGTCAGCGTACGCCTCTCCCGCGGCCACGGTTTGCGGCGACAAGGTGGTGGTCGTCGTGGGTGAGGCCAGAGCGTTCACCGAAAGAGTCAGAGTCGCCACCGAAAGAATGAGAGCGACGACGGGGGCCGCGGTTTTAGATGTTTGCCTCATACCCCCTAGTGTCCGAGCAGCTCGGATTCTTTCTGCCACGCGCAGTCCCGGTCGAGTTCATCGACCGGGACTTCGTCATCAGCCCTGGGGCGCTCTTTGCTACTTCGAGGACACTGAGGTCGACGACTCGCTGTCGGCCCGACGCGGCAAAACCCAGCCAGGACGAGGGAAGTGACAGGTGTAGCCGTGGGGGTAACGCTCCAGGTAGTCCTGGTGCTCGGGCTCGGCCTGCCAGAACGGGCCAGCCGGAGCGACTTCGGTCACCACGTTCCCGGGCCAGAGCCCCGACGCCTCGACGTCGGCGATAGTGTCCTCGGCGACCATGCGCTGGTTGTCATTGAGGTAGAAGATCGCCGAGCGATAGCTCGCGCCCAGGTCATTGCCCTGGCGATTCTTGGTCGTCGGGTCGTGAATCTGAAAGAAAAACTCCAAGAGATCGCGATACGACGTCACACTCGGATCAAAGGTGATCTCGATCGCCTCGGCGTGGTTGCCGTGGTGTCGGTACGTGGCGTTGGCCACCTCTCCCCCGCTGTATCCGACGCGGGTGGAGATGATGCCCGGGCGCTTTCGAATGAGGTCTTGCATCCCCCAAAAGCATCCGCCCGCCAAAATGGCCGTCTCTTCACTCACCGTGATTCTCCTTTCGCGGGAAACAGCGACGTGTACTCGCCGTAACCCTCCTTTTCTAAGTCGTCGTAGGGCACGAAGCGCAAGGCCGCGGAGTTGATGCAGTAGCGAAGCCCCCCCTGATCCGCTGGACCATCGTCAAAGACGTGTCCAAGGTGGCTGTCGGCGTTGGTGGAGCGAACCTCGGTGCGCTTCCAGCCGAAACTCAGGTCGCTGTTCTCCACGACGTTCGCCGGCTCAAGGGGGGCGGTGAAGCTGGGCCATCCACACCCACTGTCGTACTTCTTGGTGGACGCGAAGAGGGGTTCGCCCGAGACGACGTCGACGTAGATGCCCGCCTCTTTGTAATCCCAGAACTCATTGCGAAAGGGGGGTTCGGTGGCCGCCTCTTGGGTGACTTGATACTGCTCGGGCGTCAACTTGGCTACCTTGTCGGCGTCCTTGGTGTAGTTCGTCATTTCTTTCCTCTCGTGGCGCTCGCCGTCTTGCGAATTATTTCAGCGTTCTTACTGTCTCTCCAGCGCCCGATTCGTTACATTCCAGGGTCCTGATCCGAGACTACCGACGCCGGGAGAATTCGCGTCGCGCGTTGAAATCTGTCCATGTGGCGAGATCGCTCCCTAGGGGTCGAGGGCGCGCCAATGATCGCCGCCATCCGAGGTGATGATCATCGCGTTGACATCGTGTGGTCCTTGAAGGAGAGCCACTCCTTGGGCGCCACTTTGGAACGCAACTGAAAGCGCCCACTCTCGTCGAATGATGTCCCAGTGACGACCGCCATCAACGCTCCGGACGAACTGTTCGTACGCGGTGGCGGAGTTGGTAATTCGATTGGCAAACAGATCCGTCGAGATGGAGGCGGCCAGAACGTTCTGAAGCAATCGACTGAGTCGCGGTCCGTACTCAAATGTGCGGCCCCCATTGTGCGAGGTGTACAGCCAGACGGACTGCAACTTTGCTCCAGGCGGTGCCAACTTCGAAAGTGGGGACGCGAATCCACCCATCTGACACGCGACCACCAGGTCTTGCGGGGTACTAGGAACTGGTACGACGTAGCTGTCGCCCACCGACTCACACGGCGGGGACCACTTCACCCAGTGCCCACTCCGCGTCAGCTCGGCACTGCCCGAGACGCCGCGGTCGTTTCCCACCACCAGCCAGCCGGAATCTCCCTTGAAGACGATCGCACCGGTGTCGGTCGCCCCGCCCGCCGGGAGCTCCAAGATCGGCGTGTGAACCACTCGCCAGTCGTCTCGCCCGATCGGAGAGCTTTCCAGCACGCCGTGATACGTCTTGCTCTGGGCAACTAAGTACGCGGTGCCTCGCAGTGACGACATGTCAAAAATGAAACCGTACGAACCTTCCAACGAGGTCGACAGTTGAGTCCACTGCGCTCCCCCGTCGTGGGTGGAGAAGAAGACTGATCGTTCTCTCTCGAGGCCATAGATCCAACCGTCGTTCGCGTTCGCAAAATAGATGCTCAGCAAACCGTCTCGATCGCCCGCCGAACCCGAGGTATTTTCACTCGACAGCGTGGCCAGACGACTGGGCAGGGAGCGCGCGGACCAGGAATGTCCGTGGTCGCGCGTCTCTCGAAGCGTCAGGCATCCCATCGCGTTTGTGCAGCGTGCGATTCCGAGTGCCCAACCATTCGCGGCGGTGTCGAATGAAAACGAGAGTGGGTCGAAATGAGGGGTAGACGCGAGTGAGTCCGTTCGTGTTTCCCTCTCCGCGCGAGGAACGCTAAAGCCACCAGAGACAAGTGCCACGACCCCCAGCGCGACGATCGCGAAAACAAGAGTCCGGAACTTTTTCGCTCTCAGTCCTGACCAAGCCAACTCATGAGGCACGCTTCGTTGCCCTCACTATCCGCGAGAACCCACCACCGTGGCGCGTACACGTCGGTGACAAGTCGCCCTCCCGCGGCGATCGCCTCCGCCACGCGGGGCTCGATTGTGTCGTAGGGTACGTCGATGTCGATATGAACACGATTGCGCTGCGTTCGTGGAACGTCCATCTGCTGGAACCAGATTGAGGACCGGCCGTTCGTGGAACGTCCAAGTCTCCGTCCCCGACCTCTCGATACCCGAGCACCGCTCGCCAAAACGTGCGAATCGTCGGACTGTCCATCGCGTCGATGGTGATATGCACGTTTTCGCTCATTCCTGGGTCGCCGGGATGCCCAGGCCGCGCGCCACCGACGAAATCTCTTTCGCCAGAGCGACGTCGCGCCGACTGAGGTTTTGAACGTCGTGGCTCGAGAGATATACCGTGACGCGGGAATAGCGAAGGTCGACATCGGGGTGGTGGTTGGCCCTCTCCGCGAGAGCGGAGATGGCGTCAATTAGTTCGACACCGCGAGCAAATGACCCAGTCCGAAAATAGGCGGTGGCCCGTCCCGCGAGAACACGCCAGTCATCTACCCCCTCGGACTCGTGAAACTGCCCCGGCGAGATGGCGTCCGTCATGGGTCGAAATCTATAACTAGGGCGTGACGGTCGCGACAAAGTTGTCCGACTGACCGATTTGGGTCAACTTCGCGTTCTTGATTCCCGACTGACCGACTACCACGCATGACGTGGGCGAAGGACAGCTGAGTCCGTCGAGCTGACCTTGATTGATGTGCCCAGGGCGGAACCCGATGAGCGCCCCGCTGTCCCACGTGCCGTTGGCCTCGTTTGCCACCCAGGCCACGCTGCTCACACTGACTTTCCCGCTCATGGTCGGGTGTGGTCCGTCCACCGACCCCGCGACCACGCACGTCGTCGCGCTCGAGCACGACAGCAGATTCGCAGACGACGCGGTGTACCTCTTCTTCACGGTCCACACCGCGCCGACCGTCACCGCGTGAAGCCAACGTCCCGACTGCTCGGAGGAGACGAACGCCTCACTGTGCCGTGGCGAGTCAGTTCTTCCCCCGACGGTGCAGTCAGTCGTGGCGGGACACGAAACGCTCAAAACTTCCCAGGTCTTGGGGAAGGGAACGCCCACGCGTGACCAGACGCCGTGCGACTCCTTCGCCTCGAGGGACGCGAAGTGCCCATCAACCTTTCCGATGCCCACGGCCACGCAGTTTCCCCAGTTCGGACACGAGATGTCCACGAAGCCCGCGGGAAATCCCTTTACCTTGGAACCGATCACGGTGGGCGAACCCCATCGTCCATTGGACATGGTCAGAATGCCTGGCGCGGAGACAAAGTCGGAATAGTTGACGGAGTCAGGACTGTAGGGAAGTCTCCCTACCGCGATGCAGTCTCGACTGTCGCGACACCACAGCCCCGACACATCGAAACCCTTGGCACTCCCAAGTTCCAGGCGGGCGATCTTCGCCGTGTGCCACGCACCACCTGAGTAGGAGACCGTGAAATACGATGCCGACTTCGACCTCATCGAAGGAGTGAACTGACCAAGACCGAGACACCCGCCACGAAAGCAGCTCAACGAGTTCAGGGTCGGACCCAGCGCCTTCGTAAAGCGTTTCAGCGGATTGAGCGCTCGAACCCAGATCCCAGCTCGTTCGGCCCGTAGGAAGACATGGTCGTTCGTTCCATAACCGGCGAGGACGCAGTTGCCCACACTCATGCAGGCCACGGTCGTTATCGCTGGTCCGCCCGCTGACTTCGAGGTGCTCACCACGTGGACTTCAACACTGGGCGCCGCACCGGCCACGACAGTAGTGCCGACAACGAGAAGCGTCAGTCCGATGGCTCCGACCAAGGTCCGTGGCGTCCTCACATGCTCCTTGCTAACACGCGCGGCACGACCGGAACCTGTAGAGCGGTTATTCATCCCGTTCGTTAGTGGCGTATGACAGGGCATCGGTAACTTTCAGCCATGTCGCCAGCCCCGCAACATCTGAACGATCGCCAGCGTGAGGCGGCTTCGTTTGGCGATAGCCCGCTGCGGGTTTTGGCGGGACCGGGGACCGGCAAGACGACCACGCTGAGCGCGAGAGTCGAGTTCTTGCTCGAGTGCGAGGTTCCTCCCGAGCGAATACTTCTGTTGACCTTCACTCGACGAGCGGCACGCGAGATCGTGGGGAGGGTGCGCGCGTCGAGGCGAGACGAGCGAGTTCAACGCGTCGCCGGCGGAACCTTTCACTCAGTCGCCCATCACACTCTTCGACGACATCACGCCTCAGTGGGCATTCCCGAGGGATTCGGCGTTCTCGATCAGGGTGACAGTGCGGACCTGCTCGACCTCGTGCGCGGTGATCTCGGAATACTCAGTGGTCAGCGACGGCTTCCCAAAAAGGCCACGCTGGCGTCCTTGTACTCGCGTACCGTGAATACCGGAGTGCCACTTCGTGAGGTCATGAACGACATCACCCCCTGGTGCATCGAACACTGCGATGACGTGGGGACACTCTTTCGTGCCTACGTCTCGAGAAAACAGTCACTGGGTCTGCTCGACTTCGACGACCTCCTACTTTTCTGGCGACACGCTGTGCAACACGACGTTCTGGGCAAGAAGCTCGGGGCCGCGTTTGATCACGTCTTGGTCGATGAGTTTCAAGACGTCAACCTTCTCCAGTTGGACATTCTCAGGGGGCTGCGTCACTCAGACCCCCGCATCACCTTGGTCGGCGATGATGCTCAAGCCATCTACGGGTTTCGGGGAGCCTCGCCCCGATATCTCCTCGACGCCGAGAAGTACTTTGAAGGTCTCACCACCATCATCCTGAACGCCAACTATCGCTCGAGTGCGCCGATACTGAACGTGGCGAATGCTCTCGCGGCCGACGCGCCCGAAGGATTCACCTCGATTTTGCGAGAGGAAGTCCCCACTCCCGGAGCCGTGCAACCCTCCCTCATTCACTGCGTTGACGAACGACAGCAGTCCACGGTGGTCGCCGACCGGGTCCTCGAACTCTACGAATCGGGCATGGGTCTACAGCGCCAGGCTGTTCTCTTTCGCGCGTCCCACCACAGTGCCGACTTAGAGATCGAGCTTTCACGGCGTCGCATTCCCTTTATTAAGTACGGAGGGCTCCGATACCTCGAGGGCGCCCACGTCAAGGATCTTCTCTGCGCCTTTCGCCTCGTCGACAATCCCCGAGACGAGATGGCCTGGTTTCGACTCCTGCAGCTACTGCCCGGCGTCGGCCCGGCGAAGGCGCGGCGAGCGATTGACGCACTGCGTGGCGACGACTCTCAACTTCCCCTTTCCAACCACGTCACCACGGAGCGTTGGGCGCACTTACAGAGCGTCTTGCCGCCAGAGACGAATGAGATGTCCCAACGACTCGCTGACGCGCTGTGTCGCGGACTCGATGAGCCACTCGCCGCGCACGCCGACCGTCTTCGTCTCGCGATGACGCCGCTCATTGAGGCGACCTACGAGGACGCTCCACCGCGCCTAGAAGATCTCGGCGCACTAGTCCTCGCCTGCACGGACGCGACGAGACTCAGCGACGTCGCGGCCGCTCAGGCGCTCGACCCCCCACACTCAACGGGCAATCTCGCCGGGCCCCCGATGATGGATGAGGACTGGCTGGTCCTCTCCACCGTCCACTCGGCGAAGGGCCTGGAGTTCGATGCGGTGCACGTGATTCACGCCGCTGACGGAAACTTCCCCTCCGATATGGCCCTCAGCACGCGAGAAGGTCTCGAAGAAGAACGTCGACTGTTCTACGTCGCCGTCACCCGCGCTCGTAGGGATCTCACGATATACGTCCCCCTTCGCTACCACCACCATCGAGTCCGCGATGAGCACTCGTGGGCTCAACCGTCGAGGTTCCTCACCGAGTCGGTCCGTTCGACACTGGCCGACATTGCCCTCGCCGACACGATGAGCGCGGGCGAGGCAGATCTGGAGACGGTGGAGATCGACAGCTTCAGCGCCGTCGCCACTCAGATTTCCCAGCTCTGGTGAACTGATGACAGTCGCTGTCATAAGGCTGCTATGCTGATGTCAGCGAGTGTCATCGCTCTCCCCCAGCCCCTTACTGTCGGGAGTTCACTCTCATGGAGGACGTATGCGCATATTTGTTACCGGGGCGTCTGGATGGATCGGCTCCGCGGTGGTCGTTGAACTACTTGGCGCCGGCCACGAAGTCGTGGGCCTCGCGAGGTCGGAACAGTCAGCCGATGCTCTAAAGGCAGCGGGCGTGGACGTGCGACGCGGAAGTCTCGATGACCTCAGCCTCCTCGCGTCCACGGCCAATGAGTCAGACGGCGTCATCCACTTGGCCTTCAAACACGACTTGGCCTTTTCTGGAAACTTCCAAGGAGCCGCCGACGCTGACCGCGCGGCGGTGGAGACGATGGCCGAGGCGCTCGTCGGCTCCGATCGACCCTTCGTCTTGGCCTCGGGCTTGCTCGGACTCACGCCCGTGCCCGGTCGCATCACCACCGAACAAGACGGTCACCGAGGAGACCCCGCGGTGGGGGGACTCCCCGAGGGTCCCCGGGCTCGATGGGAGACGGCGGAGTACGTGCTCTCACTCGGTTCGCGGGGCGTACGCAGCTCCATCGTGCGGCTGCCCCCAACCAATCACGGCGTGGGCGACAACGGCTTTCTCACCACCATCGTCAACACCGCTCGCAGCTCGGGAGTGTCGGGATACATCGGTGACGGCGCCAACCGTTGGCCCGCGGTCCATCGCCTGGACTCAGCCAAGCTCTTCCGCCTGGCCGCCGAGAAGGCGCCCGCCGGCTCGACTTTGCACCCCGTACAAGACGAAGGTGTAGCGATTCGCGACATCGCGGAAGTGATCGCACGGCACCTCAATATCCCTGAGAAGTCCATCGCTCCCGAGGACGCCGCCGCGCACTTCACCTGGATGGCCCACTTCATCGGCATGGACAGCCCCGCCTCAGGCGAGTTCACCAAGGAGCTTCTGGACTGGACACCGGTGCAGCCGGGGCTGCTCGCCGACCTCGACGAAGGTCACTATTTCAACGGACCTCCGGTGCTGCCCTTCAACGCAGAAGTCCTCTAGAGTCGTTCGCTACGCCCTTCTCGACGGATCAGTCCTCGGGGAGGGCGGCGAACTCTTTCTTCGTCTTTCGGTACCAACCCATCCCCGATAACGGGTTCTTCCATCGACCCTTCATTTCTTTCAACGCACTCTCGTGCGTGGTGTCGCCCCCGGCGACTTCTACTTTGAGGTGAGAGTCTTGGGCCTTGATGATCTCATCGGCGGTGCTGGCGTGGTGAGCCAGATCGCACGGGCCGCCCAACTGCTTACAGGTCATGGTCTTCATTAAGAGCTCCGATCTACTTCGACGCTTGAATGCGCACGAGGTTGCCCGAGGGGTCACGCACCGCGCAGTCGCGCACACCCCACGGCTGGTCGGTGGGCTCCTCAAGAATGTCGGCACCCGAGGCTTTCACCCGTTCAAAGGTCCCCTCGAGGTCGTCCGTTTTAAAGATGGCTGCCTGAAAGGTTCCCCGCGTCACCAGGGACAACAGCTCATCACCCTCGGTCTTGGAGCGACCCCCGTGGGGTTGTGAGAGGACGATACTGACGTCGTCCTGACCGGGAGCCCCGACCGTGACCCAGCGAAATCCCTCGTTCGAGACGTCCATACGAACCTCAAGACCGAGAGCGTCGCGATAGAAACCCAACGCGGCCTCGGGGTCTTCGACGGAGATGAACGTGGTGGCAAGTGTGAGTGACATGCGCCCATCATAGGAAGAGCTCGTGGCACAGAACTTCTTCAATCCTGCTTACTTTTCGAGCCTTTATCAGGCCTCACACGGAAACGGAGCGCCGCTGGGGGCGGGTCACGATCATGCTCACGCACGAGGGAATGTCCGCAAAGCCTTGGTGATCAAGAGCCCGGTACTGCGACGGCGTCATGCCGACCAGTTCATGAAAACGCGAGCTGAATGAGCCCAGCGACGTGCACCCGACGGAGGCACAGGCATCGGTGACAGACATTCCCTCGCGCAGGAAGGCTTTGGCGCGCTCGATACGTCGCGTCATGAGGTAGGAGTACGGAGTCTCGCCGTAAGCCTCCCGAAAGCTACGCGAGAAGTGCGCGGGCGACATGCATGCCGTTCGAGCGATCTCCGAGATGTCGAGCGGCGACGCGTAATAGCGATCAATGAAGTCCCTCGCCCGACGTAGATGCTTGAGATCCGTCAATGACTGGGGACTCATAGGTATGACACTACCGGGGGTAGTGCTGCTGAGGGCTCCGCGGAGGTCTCGAGTGGTCAGCCCTCGAAGAGGTCGTTGAGCTCATCGGCGTGGTCCTCTTCTTCTTTGAGGATCTGCTCCATCATTCGCCGAGAGGTGATGTCACCTTCGCCGAGCCAGCGGATGATCTCGGTATAGACCTCGATGACCACCCGCTCGCCCACCAGGTTCTCGCGAATCATGCTCTGCAGATCCGATTCGTCACTGGGAGCTACATAATCGGTGATGGCGCGGGCCGTCAGGGTGGCGGGGTCTAGGTCAGGCGTGCCTCCGAGCTGGTTAATACGGTCCGAGACCCTCATGAAGTGCCCCAGCTCTTCTGTCGCGTGGTCCACGAACATCGCCGCTACTTGTTCACGATTGATGCCCTGGCACACAATGGCGTTTTGCGTGTAGCGCAGATAGCACACCATCTCACTCGCCACCACCTTGTTGAGCACCTCGATCACTTGAGAAACATTGGTCGTATCGGTTGGCATGAGCGCGCCTTGCTTGATGTGCTTGCGAGCCTCATCTCGAATCTTTTCAATGTCGATGGCGAAGTTGTTTGACATGTGAGTCTCCTCGGTGTGTAGGGAATGTCCAGGCCTGATGCAAACTCGCTCGTGCTAGCTCAGGGCGAATCTAGACGATCCCCTACTCGACAAGCAATCTTCGCCCGCACCGTTGCTCACTCGTTAGCGGGTACCGCCCTCGCCGTATAGGCGGTCGTGACGTAGGGCAGAACTATCGGCTCGACCAGTTGGTCTGAAACCCCTCGCACGGACGCGATGAGTCGATCGCGCTCTTGCTCCTCCATGGTCGCGATGTAACTGGTACTCAACACGCGTTGGATGAGTCCCTCGCGCGAGAGTGACTGAGAGTGTGAGAACGTGACTCGCTCGACGCCACTGAACGGGCCCGCGGCCATCACCTCCGTGAAGTCTCTCCCTACGTCGTAGAGTTGCCGGGTATCCCACTGCATGGCGTGACTCAGCTCCTTCACCCACTCCATGGACTCGTCGCGTTCGTTCCAGACCAGACCCAGTCCGCCCTCGGATACGAGAACACGACGGATCTCGTCCAGGGCGCGCGGAGCATCGAACCAGTGGAAGGCTTGGGCCACAAAGACGGCGTCCACCTTGTCGTCGTCGAGCGGTATCGCCACGTCGCTGCCCTCAAGAACTTCCATGTCGGTGTTCGATGACCGAAACGACTCTCGCATAGGGGCCGACGGTTCCACCGCGGTCACTCGTCCGACGAAGGGCCGCAGCTGACGGCTAAAAATGCCCGATCCGGCCCCCAGGTCGAGCACGTGCATCGACTGATCGAGTTTGAACCTGGCGCAGAAATAAGTGAGCACTTCGTTGGGATAGTTCGGCCGTGCGGCATCGTAGAGAACCCCATTCTGAAAGCCCGCCTGCGCCAGTTCACTGCGTTCAGAGCCACTCACCGTGAGACTCCTCAGCCCGCAGCTTGCGCCGCCGAGAGGAACGAGCTGTAGGGCGCTACCTGACTCGCGGCGGGAACTGTCACCGCCGTCTGTGTCCCGTAGTTGGAGAAGTCCACGTCGATATCGCCTCCCACCGTGGTGCCCCCGGTGGAGATGCTGATCACGGCCCTTTCGCGCTGCAGGAGCCCGCTGGAGTCAATCCACACGTCGACCTCGGGCGGCGCTATAGAGACCTTGCTCAGCGCCTCCTTAATGGCCGCTGCGTCCACACCACCGTCGGCCTCGGCGCGCTTGAGGCCCGAGGCCATGGCTTTCTTGGTGATGATTACTTGATAGCCGTTGACGGCTTCGCCGTTGATGTTTGATGATCCAAGTGACGTCACGGTATTGCCCTGTGCCGTTAACAGCTGAAGTTGGGTGAAAATGTTGGGCGTACCTTCGCCCAGCCCCGACGAGGCTGCCGTGTTTATCGGCAACTGAACCCAGGCTTTGCCCGGAACCAGTTGGTTGATCAGATTTTGATCGTTCTCAATGAGCTGCAGATACAAGGCGGAGCCGTTCAGGACCTCCGTCTCCTGCAGGTTCGTGCCGCTGGAAGAGAAGTTAAAGGTCATGGTCTCGAGGCCCGCGGACAGATCGGCGTACCCTGACCCGGTGATGGGGATAGTTTGGCCATTGTCGCTCAGCGACCCCATTATTTGTAGGTCCGCCGTGCGGGCGGCGAGGGTCGTGCGTGCGCTCCTCATCACTTGCGCGGCGGCGTCCGTCGAACCGGGTCCCGCGCCACCCACGATGGCCAGCGCGACCCCCAGTACGATCGCCGCCGCGACGCCGCCGGCCACGAACACACGATTTCTGATCCGCTTTCCGTCGTGCCCTTCGGTGACGTGATCTCCGAGCTTGAGATAGTCGTCCTGGTCCCGATACCGCCACTCGTCCCCCGACGGCAACTGTTCTGAGGTGCGATCTTCTTCCACGACGAGGACGCCTTTCCATCAGAGCGGAACCTAAATAAGGACGCTACCAGGGTGTTCGGATAACGCACCTCCAGAGATTCGGATCGTCTATTTGGCGTCAGTAGCCTTCCTCAATGACTCCGGATGAGGTGCTCACGTCGTCGGCCGACAAGCCCTACCTTCGCGGATGGCTCCACGCGGGGGGTCTACCCATATTCCTTGGAAGCTCGATCGCGCTTTTCCTGCGCGCCCGCTCGGGCGCCCAGATCGGCTGGATCCTCTGCTTTGTTCTCGGTGTCGGATCCATGCTGTTTACGAGCGCTTCCTATCACCGGCTTAATTGGTCTCCCCAAGCCCGCCGCGGCTGGAGGCGAGCGGATCACTTCGCCATTTTCCTCGCTATCACCGGCACCTACCTCGCCCTCATCGGACTGACGATGCACGGAACGATCCGCACCGTGGTGCTGCTGGTCTTTGGCTTGGGTACCGTGGCCGGCATCCTGATTCGCCAACTCACTCTGGATACGCAGAACTGGGTGAACTCGCTTCCCTACATCGTGATGGGATGGGCCGCCGTCGCGGTCATGCCCCAGATTTATCGGGGAAGCGGGGCGGTCTGCCTCGGACTCATTGTCAGCGGGGGCGTGGCTTACACGCTCGGGGCAATTTTCCTGGGACTCAAACGACCGCGTCTGTGGCCGCGGACGTTCGGTCCCCATGAGCTCTTTCACGCACTGACCTTGGTGGGCGCGGGATGTCACTTCGCGGCGGTGTACCTGGCTCTCAAGTGAGGCATCTCGAGAGTGCAACCCATTCTCGACAAGCATCGATGGCGATGGTACCTTGAGCCCGGAACGACGAGCCTCTAGCGTGTTGCCGCCGATGAGTTACCTGACTAAAGGGAGAACATGACACTGGAAGGCGAGAGGGCTGACGAACTACCAGACGCCGAGATACCTCCTGTTTTGATCCTTCCTCCCGCGGTCGAACGGGCTCTCGATGAGTCCGACGACTCATTGGGTTCGTTAGGTCGGCCCTTTGATCATCGGGCCCCGTTTTTCATTGGGTTAAACGCCGCCCTGGGGGTGGCCGTCGCCTATCTGCTGGTGCGCGGCCTCGCCAACATCACCACGGTGCTCGTGATCATCGGGCTGGCGCTGTTCATCGCGATTGGACTCGATCCCATCATCGAGTTCTTGGTGACCCGGGGCCTTCGCCGATGGATCGCCGTAGGACTTGTGGTGCTGAGCTTTGTCCTGATCATTGCGGGGTTCGTGGTTTCGGCGGCTGGTCCCATCTCGCACGAAGTTCAGGAATTCATCAAGAACTACCCGCGCTACAAGGCGAATATTGCAGCGGGCCGGGGTTGGGCCGGCAAGCTCGCCGTCAAATTTCACCTGACGAGTTACTTCAAGGGAAAAAACAAATTCAAGTTTCCTGCCGGAGGTGTCTTAGGCGCGGGAAAGATGTTGTTGTCATTTGGAGTCGCAACGATCAGCGTCATGGCCCTCACCATCTACTTTTTGTTCGCGTTGCCCGGAGTAAAGAGACTGTGGCTCTCTCTCGTTCCGCGAAGTCGCCGGGAAAGGGTCAGCCTCTTGACGAGCGAAGTATTCACACGGGTCGGCGGTTTCATGCTCGGGAACCTCGTCACGTCGGTCATATCGGGTGCCGGAACCTACGTGTGGCTTCTCGCCTTTGGAGTTCCTGACGCCCTGCTTCTCGGGTTGGCGGTGGCCGTCTTCGACCTCATACCCATGGTGGGCTCGACGGTCGCGGGGGCCGCCGTAACCCTGGTGGCGTTCACCAAGGGCGTGCCCATTGGGATCGCCACGCTCGCGTTCTATATCGCCTATCGCTACATTGAGGACTACCTCTTGAATCCTCGCGTGATGAAGCGAACCGTCAAGGTTTCACCGGGCCTGACGATTATCGCCACTCTGGTCGGAGCCTCGCTCCTCGGACTCATAGGAGCACTTGTCGCCATACCCGTGGCCGCGACGATTCAACTCATTCTTGAAGAAGTAGCCATTCCGCGACAGAACCAGCGATAAGGACTATTCGATGCTCGGTGCAGTGACTAAAGGGCTCTCGCTCCGTCGATTGCTGCTGGCTCTGCTAATCGGTCTGGCCAGTGGGGCAATCGCGGCTTTCTTCCTGCCCTGGCAAGGAGCCGCCCTAGCCGGTTGGGACGTGGGTGCCGCGCTTTACATCCTCCGGGTGTGGATACGGGTACTGCCCATGAGCGCTAGCGAGTGCTCGAAGGATGCCGTTCGAGAAGATCCGAGTCTGGCGCTCGCCGACTCGGTCATCGTGAGCGCAGCTATCGCGGAGTTGGCGTCAGTTGGATTGATTTTGGTGAAGGCGGCGAGCTCGCACGGCGGGATGAAGGCCCTACTGCTGAGCATTGGCGTACTTAGTGTCATCCTCGCCTGGGCAGCGGTCCATACGATGTACACCCTTCGCTACGGACGACTCTTTTACACCCGTTCCGCCGGCGGAATTGACTTCAATATGAAGGAGTCGCCCGATTACTCTGATTTTGCCTATCTGGCCTTC
This sequence comes from uncultured Acidimicrobiaceae bacterium, assembly GCA_963756325.1. Classification (GTDB taxonomy): domain Bacteria; phylum Actinomycetota; class Acidimicrobiia; order Acidimicrobiales; family RAAP-2; genus RAAP-2. The sequence goes on along the minus strand of CAVWNE010000010.1, from coordinate 5,913 downwards.
ACCATTGGCATGACCTTCCAGGTTTCCGACACCAATCTCACATCAAGGACCATACGGCGAATGGCCCTCCGCCATGCCCTGATCTCCTATCTCTTTGGCGCAGTGATCATTGGTCTCGTCATTAACGTGGTGGCAAGTCTGCTCCACTGATGAGCCACCGGCTCGCGAGTTCGCAACTCGTGAGGAATCTCGGGAGCAGCCATAACGATGTCAAGATAACGATCTTCTGAAAACCCTATGGCCAGTCCTAGTCTGATCACTTGCTTGCTTACGTCTCGATAAAGGGTCAGTTCCTTCAAGACGCGCCAGAAATTGAGGAAATGTCACTGAGCCAGCGCGCCACTGATGCGTCCTCGTAAGGTTCGCCCATGGGAGGTTCTGAGTTTGATGGATGGCAGCTCTGAGTCGTACCTTTCATCGGGGCGCGATCGCATTCATCTTCTGCGTGTGCGCGTTGTTTCTTGGTTCTTGCAAACCCGGAGTCCGAGCGCTTGGGACGTCCACGAACTCAGCGCGAGCAGACTCGTCGAACGCGTGTGACAGGTACGTGAACGCCGCCGCGTCCAAGCTCATATCCGGCGTCGCCCAACGTGGCTACGAAAGCGCCGTGATCGATGAGGGCGTCGAAGGGACGTGGTATCAAAATGAAGTTGCAGGATTGACTCAACAACTGGATTTCAAATACGGCCTGGACTCACCAGAGTCCGACGCATGGAATAAAGTCCTCCACGACTTCTTGTCCCCGACCGCGCTTCGAGCGCTCACAGACGAAGAGAAAGTCAAAGAAACCGGTGCGGCGTCCAAGTCGATTATCGGGCTCTGGTGCGCGAGGGGTTAGTTGCTCGATGACATTACGAAGGCAACAACTCCCGCACCGAGGCCTCTCGGTTGCAATTGATGGCGCAATCGCATATCGGTCCCACCACACGCGTTCTGGATTCGTATGAATTGGTCTGGGTTCCGTTCAGCGCTCACTGAACCCGGACCAAATCAAAAACGCTCTCTCGCCTGCGATACACCACGATCAACACCGGCAATCGATGAACGAGAGACGGAGTTACCCGCGAGGCGCGAACTCCGGAGCCACCACCATTTGTCCGCGTGACGTCGCGCTCAGCCGAATCTCCTTCACTCGCTGATAGTCGGGGTCGTTCAAGAGAGCCCAAACTGTGTCGGTGTCGGCAAAACGGATCACGATCGCGCTGTTCGGCGGATCACCCTCTGCGGGCTCTGCTCCCGGGCCACCAACGAGAATCTCGCCGCCGTACTTCTGGACAAAGGGCAGCATCTCGGGCACACACTCGTTGAGATACCGGTCAACGTCGTCAATATTCTGCATCAAAACCAAGTATCCACTCACTCGATTCCTCTCATTTCACTTGAATCATCGACTGGCCCCTCGAGCCTCCACGTGCAAGGTACTCGAAGAGCTCACCGAGATGGGCGAGCCATTAAAGCCCCTCATTCCCGAGTGTGACTGACAGCTTCCTCTGGGTTCAAATTCAAATTCGTCCCAACGCACTATTGAGGTTTACTCCGGCGGTATTTTCAGTACCGGTGCACGTGGGGATCACTTTCGAGCACGGCGCCACAGAGCGTGCACACCACATTTGCGAAACAGGCGGACTCGCCCCCTTCTTCCGATCCGACGCGAGTAGGAATTTCTCGGGCGGAGTCCAGAGTAGATGCATCAACGGGATCTCTGGAGTCGTCTCTCTCAACAGAGAAAAAGTCAATCCTAAATAGAACGGGCCCGATGAACTCGACAGAATGATCGAGTCCTGGCGGAATCGCCTGGGGAGAGTTCTTATCCACGAGTTGGTTCATCACGACCTCACCGTTAGTGACAAATTTCAACTGGCCATCTTCAACGGTGATGACTCCCCACGTTCCCTCAGCAAGGTGGTGAGACATTTTGATGGCTGACGGCGCCGTCTCGTTATCCCACGCGGGTGACCTCCGAAGTGGGTGCAGTCCTCTCGGTAGTTCGGCCCGATCGCATAGCGGACACAAGAGAAACACTCCAAGACGCGCACGACGAGTCTCGGCGTCGAGCACCCAGGTCCTGTCTTGAAACGGTGGGCGATGTCGAACGTGCTGACTGTGTCCGCACGTGAGTCGTGCGATCCAGTCACCCTCGTCGTCCAGCGCGAAGTCGACCATTGCTCTTCTCATACGATCCCCGATTCCTCACCGCTGCCTTCAAATTCAATCTCGCTGACTATAGGAACTTCACTACGCCGTGAGAGTCGTCGCAGCGTTAGCACACGCTCCGTATGGCGCTCCTCTACGAGCAACTTCTCTCGCGCACGAAGGAGATCGAACTGGTTCACGAGACCGTCGAAGTGCGTGGGATCTTCTCGGTCGACCACGACCACCACGCTGATCCCCTCCGACGCCATCCGGTCGGCCACCGAACGCAGGATCTCGTCTGCGAAGGCGGTAATGGGTGACAGAGTCATCACGTCACGAACTCGTAAATCCTGGACGTCCTTCGATTCGAGAACGGCCGACCAGGGGAGCACCCCGACGAGCGTGTTGTCCTCGTCCATGACGGGATAGAGACGTTGTCGACGTTCCTGCGAGCCTTCCGGCATCGAGGCGTACACGTCGGCCACCAGAGCGTCGGGTTCCACCGTCAGAATGTCGGTCCCCATCACTTCGCGAACGAACGTTGCCTCCAGAGGATCGACCGAGTACTCGCGCATCACGTGAAACCCTCGACGAGCTACTTTCTCGGTGAGAATCGAACGCTTGAGGACGAGCACGCTCACGAGATGCGCCAGCGTCGCCGCTACCAGCAACGCAAGAAGAATGTGCGTGTCGTCGGTCAGTTCGAAGGCGAAGATGATTGCCGTGAAAGGCGATCGCGTCACTCCCCCGAGCGCGGCGGCCAAGCCAATGAGCGCCCACACCCCGGGGGACGCGCCGGGCAGCGCGTGACCAAGGACGCCGCCGAGCGCTGCGCCCATCATGAGGATTGGCGCGAGGATCCCGCCACTGGTGCCGCTTCCGAGGCCGCCCGACCAGATGATCAGTTTCACCGCAAAGAGCAATAGGAGTGCCCCGATGGTGAGTTGCCCCAGCAGCTCCGCGTGAATCGTGTCGTAGCCCACACCGAGTGCTCGGGGGTCGACTAGCCCACCGAGACCGATGATGAGTCCGCCCATCATGGGCCACCACATCCAGTGAAGGCGTCGGGTGAGCTTCTTAAAGAGATCTTCGCTGAGATATACCGCATGGGTCATGACCCAGGCCATGAGCCCACAGGCCACGCCAACGGCCGCCGCACCAAGAAGATTAAAGCCCGCGATCGGCCCATGGCTCGGCATGACAAAGATCGGCTGGGGTGTCACCAAATGCGCTGACGCCATTTCAATGCGCAGCGCGTCCGCCGTCGCTGCAGCGATACCGATCAGCACCATGGATCGTGGGCGGAACTCAAAGGCGAGGAGTTCCACGCCGAATAAAGTCGCCGCGACCGGGGTGCCAAACACCGCGCTCATTCCGGCGGCCGCCCCCGCCACCAAGAGGCTCCGTCGTTGAGCCGCAGTCAACGGGAACAGTTGTCCAATGATGGACCCAATCGCACCCCCGGTGAGGATGATGGGGCCTTCGGCGCCGAAGGGTCCTCCGGTGCCGATGCTGATCGCGCTCGAGATTGGTTTCAAAATGGCGAGTCGCGGTTGAACCGTGCTCCCGTTGATGAGAATTCGTTCCATCGCTTCGGGGATGCCGTGTCCGCGAATTTGCTCCGAGCCAAAGCGAGCCATCAATCCCACGATCAAACCACCACCGACTGGAATGATCACGGCAATCGGCCCCAAGGTGTTCCCGAAGGGGGAAACCAGATGAACACTGAGGCGCTGGTAGTAAAGGAGGTTGGTAAAAAAGCCGATCATGTCGAGTAGCGCCAAGGAAACTCCGGCGCCGAGTACTCCCACGAGGAAGGCGAGGGGAACCAACTTAAGAATCTGAGGAGACGTCGTAAAGTCTCCCAGCGTGCGCTCGGCCCTCGACGGAAGCGCCTCAGGCGTATCGCTCATGAAAGCTCTCGATGTGCGCGCCGCGCAAAGGACGCTTTCGGACTGGGCATCTGGTAATTATATCGTGGCACGATGCTATTATGAATGGTGTGGAACTCTCCAATGAGACGTACTTTCGCCTACTCAGCGTTCGAACCGGCATGCGTTTATTCGATAGATGGAGTGAACAGCAGGCCAAGGCTGCCGGGCTGACCACCGCCCAGCATCAGCTGCTTCTCGCAATTCGGGGACATCGGGATCCAAAGGGTCCCACGATCGGGGAAGCCGCGGACTATTTGCTACTTCGCCATCATTCAGTTGTCGGGCTGGTCAACCGAGCCGAAACTTTAGGTCTCCTTACTCGATCGAGGGATGACGATGATCGACGGATGGTTCGACTCGTACTCACTTCTGAAGGAGCGCACCGTCTGGAGGAGTTGTCAAAGTTGCACGTCGAGCAGTTGAGGCGCCTCGGTACAAGCTTTTCCGACATTTCTGTCGGATTGGACCCCGTTCAAAATCCTCACGGTCTATTGAAGTAACGCCGAATTAACTCCGGAGAACCTTCTGTCGCTGATGACAACTAGCGCCTTGACCACGAAGAATGGCATTCGTTCTCGCCTAGCGGTAGCGGGTCATCATCCCTACAAAGTCTTTTGGTCGAGCAGCGGACCTCGTGTTGATGCTGTCTTTCCCTACCCGTAACCGACGAACGACCTGCCCCAAGGGCCGCATTGGGTCTGCTGGAGCGTAGAGCCGAGCCGCTGGTACGACTCCGCATTGACCGCCACGTATTTTAAATCGATGAATTGTTCATAGGGTCAACGTCCAAACATCGGGTCCGCTTCAATTATTTCTTTGGGCGGGCCTTATCCGCCCATCGTCGCGATGACGTCAGCTCGCCCGAGGCGTTAGACCAGCGCCTTAGGACTCTTTCAAAAGCAAGGCGGCGAAGCCCGCCAAGTAGAGCGGCCAACCTTGGTGGCCGTCCACACCTTCTCCAACTCTCTGCCATCCCTCACCGTGACGGTCCAGATGGCGGTGCTCTAGTTCGACCTTGGTGCGCTCGGGACCTTCGATAACATCGAGCGTGCCGATGATCACCGCATTTCAACCCAGCGCCTTTTGGGCAAACATCAACGTTCTACCGCCAAGGGGCCTCAACACCAGCATCTATTTGAGCATCAATAATTTTTCTCGTCGCACGGGATGGGCCCATGGCTTCATGCACGCTTATGCGTTGTGGCTCGGGGTCGTGTTGCTGGTCGTCCTCTTTCTCGCCGCCTATGCGAGCATTTGGTGGCACCGTGACCGGCACGCGGCTGCGCTGATGGGACTTGGCGGGCTTGGCGCGCTCCTTGCTCTCGGGCTAAACCAGATTGTTGGGCACTGGGCAAAGGAACTTCGCCCGTACGACACACTTCACCACGTTCTTGTGCTCGTCCCGAAGGCAAATGACTACGCCTTTCCCTCCGATCACGCGGTCGTCGCTGGTGCTCTCGTCGCATCTGTCTTACTCGTCTCTCGAACAGCGGATACGAAAACCGGGCGCAATCAATTCGTGTCGGCCACGGTAGTGCTCGGCTCCCTCAGCGCCCTGCTCGGACTTTTCTTGTGCTTCGCCCGTGTTTACGTCGGCGCGCACTACCCCGGCGACGTCGTCGCCGGCTTCTTGCTCGGGGCGTTCGTGGTGATCATCATCTCGTTGGTTCGCCCGATCGCGTACCGGGTGGTCGACATCCTCGAACCGACTCCGCTCGGCATCCTTGTTCGCCGCCCGTCGCACTGAGGGCGCGCGATCTTACTTTTGCCTTCACATGAGATGACGCCCGGGCGGAATATAGCGCGAGCGACGCTGCGTGTCCGGGCGGATCCAATCAGCGACGTA